>NZ_JASNRF010000004.1:0-348260 GCF_030175875.1 Pseudomonas sp. HR1 | reverse complement strand
TTGGGGGTGGGGTGTGGCCCCCGCCGCCCCGCCCCCACCACACCGCCACCCAGGAGACACCCCATGCTGAACTGGGAAGAATTCGACAAAGACGACGACACCGCCACCGCCAAGCCCGCCCAGGCCGCCGGCCAGCAGGCGCCCGCCCAGACCGAGCGCCTGGATTCCGAGGGCGACGCCCTGGTCCACGACGCCCGCGCCCTGTCCGCCGACGACTCCGACGCCGTGGCCCGCGCCAAGGCCGCGCTGAACGAGCTGGACATCCAGGAAGGCCTGGACGACCTGGAAGGCTCCTCCGCCCGCGTGCACGTCGGCGACAAGCAGATGATCAACGCCCGCGCCGACCTCAACCAGCTCGTGCCCTTCAAGTACGACTGGGCCTGGCAGAAGTATCTGGATGGTTGCGCCAACCACTGGATGCCCCAGGAAGTGAACATGAACGCCGATATCGCGACCTGGAAGAGCGCGGACGGCCTCACCGAGGACGAGCGCCGCATCGTCAAGCGCAACCTCGGCTTCTTCTCCACCGCCGACTCCCTGGTCGCCAACAACCTGGTGCTGGCCGTCTACCGCCTGATCACCAACCCCGAATGCCGACAGTACATCCTGCGCCAGGCCTTCGAAGAGGCGATCCACACCCACGCCTACCAGTACTGCATCGAGTCGCTGGGCATGGATGAAGGCGAGATCTTCAACATGTACCACGAGATCCCGAGCGTCGCGAAAAAGGCGAGCTGGGGCCTGAAGTACACTCGCTCCATCTCCGACCCCGAGTTCAAGACCGGCACCCCGGAGACCGATCGCCAGTTCCTCAAGAACCTGATCGCCTACTACTGCGTGCTGGAAGGCATCTTCTTCTACTGCGGCTTTACCCAGATCCTCTCCATGGGTCGCCGCAACAAGATGACCGGCACCGCCGAGCAGTTCCAGTACATCCTGCGTGACGAGTCCATGCACCTGAACTTCGGCATCGACATGATCAACCAGATCAAGATCGAGAACCCGCAGCTGTGGGATGCCCAGATGAAGGACGAAGCTACCCAGATGATCCTCCAGGGCACCCAGCTGGAGATCGAATACGCCCGCGACACCATGCCCCGCGGCGTGCTGGGCATGAACGCGGCGATGATGGAGGACTACCTCAAGTTCATCGCCAACCGCCGCCTGACCCAGATCGGCCTCAAGGAAGAATACCCGGGCGCCACCAATCCCTTCCCCTGGATGAGCGAGATCATGGACCTCAAGAAGGAAAAGAACTTCTTCGAGACTCGCGTGATCGAGTATCAGACCGGTGGGGCGTTGAGCTGGGATTGATATCATCCCCGTAGGTTTTCACCTGCGGCTGAAATTTTTCACGTTAACTGAAGTCCAGCACACCGCTCTCGGGTGAGTCGTTGTTCCATTCTAGGCAACGACTCACCGTCCTTTCTTTAGCACAGTAGAGCAACTGCACTATCAGAGCTCATGCCATTCCTCGTACATCCAAAGGATTTGGCGGAAACATTCAGTCCGGACTGACTGCTAACAGCCTAGAGCAGTTACTCGCTCACAACTGGATTACACCGATCAATGACGGACGGCAGCCTTCATTGGCGCTGAAACTGGAACACTTCTCTGAGTAATAATCTAGACAGGTATAGGCTGTATGAAAACTGCCTGAGCGACTAGCGACCTTGGATAACGAAAACCAAAAGCCGGTCAATTAGACACGAATAAAACCAATACATAAAAATGTGATTCTTCATTCCAGATCAAAATCTAAATATCCTTGCTTTGAAACTTGGGTAACTCTATTAGAGATATGATCAATAGCCGAATTATATTCCCTCCGATACAAAATCCCTAAAGATAGCATTAGGCTGTTCTCAATATCGACCTCGGCAACCTCGATGAAAGGTAGTATTCCCTTAAGGTCTGTTTCGTAGAGGCCCTCACCAAGACTCTTGGACTGAGAAGCAATAGCTTTAATCACACTATCCGAAGGATGCTTCATCTGCATAAAGTCACTTGCAGTTGAAAAAAGCTTATACGAAAAGGTATTTTTGACAGCCGAACTAATCTTAGCTGAAAAAATCTCTGCAACTACGGTCGCGCCACCACGTCGATCAAAGCTTTCCTCATACCGCAAGACATATTTTACACTGGTCATATATCTTTCTATAAGTTGCCGATCAACTATATAATTATCGTCTATTGAGTGCATTTCTAGCCCAAGCATTTTGCTTACCGCTGACGCCACAAAAAATGCCAGATAATCAAAGGAGTCAATTTCTCTCATGAACAGCAATGTATTCGAGAAAATGTTATAAAAACCTATTTCTTCAGCGCACTTGCGGTAAAATTCTTTTTTCTTATCCGTAGCTAGTCCAGTAGCTAGGAAAGATGCGCAATAAAACTCTTGTATTGACTTATGAATGAACTTGTACTCATCATAGCCATCCTTAATTATTAAATTAGTAATTCCGATCAACTCTGACGCTATGACGTCAGCAACGGCCGACTCCCTGCTGAAATAGCTCAACGACTCTGCCATCAAACCTGCCAGTTCTGAAAAACTGAAACTAGCTAATGATTTCCGCTGAGAAATAAAGCAAAAATAATCAAAAACATTACGATAAATACTTCTATCATCATTCCAATGGCGGACCCGAGAAACTTTACCCTTTAAATTATCGTGCTTCAAAAAAACGGTGTCGAATATATTTTTGTAAAATTGAGATAGTGACTCAGGTATTGATATCCCCAAATTATAACTTACACAGAAAAGGACTACTAAAATCGGGGACCTTAAAATGCTGTCACTCTCCTTATGAAAGTGGCTCCGCTCTAGCGCACCGCACAATTCCTCCGCCTTGCTCAGATCGCTGCATGTCTTGTGGATAATTGCTCGTATCTGCCTTGGCTTTAAGAACTCCACCCGATATATATCAACGCCAACCAGCGCATCAAGCTCAGTATCTGGGCGGGTTGTGCAAATTATATTGCAATTATACTTTCTTACGAGCTTGTCAATCTCATGAAACAAAGCAGCCTTGTGATCTGAGGGACACTCATCAAAAGCATCCAGAAAAAGCCGAACATTGCTATCATTTAAAATTTTCTTCAAACCACCTGGGCTAAATTCAACACCCTGAGCGGAAAGGTTTTTTGAAATAGCGATCTCAATCTCACCGCCTGCATAATGCTTCAATTCGTAAAAAAAAGGCAGACGACTGATTTTAGATATATTATTGGAAAGCAGCTTTCGTAAAATTGTTGACTTACCCTGCCCCGCAAGACCAACAATCAATGACGCTCGACTTGAATTATCTAGAGTAGTTCCGCTTTCAACTTCGATCCTTGAATGGCCTGAAAGATCTAACGGCACGTAAATTTCATCCACATGAACATAGCTATCTGGAGATGCGATCGTCTTAACCAGCAAATTTCCAGAACAAGATTTTAGATAGTTTTCTTTAAAGTCAGAAAATGACGAAAGCTTATACTTCAACACCAGCGAATCAAAAACATCAGATACTATTTTACTTTCAGCTATTTTTTTAGGGGTTCCCGTAGCATTCACCAAAGAAACACCTGCAGCGATTGGCTCCATGAAACCACCCTCTTTTCGGCTAAGCTATTGAAATGCGCTTATCAAGATAAATTTAGTGAGAAAGCTTTGAATATCGATTGAGCGTAAGCACGCAACTCATCATAAACAATACATAACGTCGATTATTGACTAAATATCCGCAACTTAGCGACTACCACAACCAGCAACCTAGCAACACGTTCTCTTTTTTCAACACAAGAATCGCATGATGTGGACTACACTAAAAATCAAGACCCACACGAATTATTCTGCAGTAGAAGCAGACACCTCAACTGCAATAAAATCTTCAATTTCTCCAAATGTATTCAACCTATTTAAAACACAAGAAACCTGGTGCCCATTGACTACGGGAAGCATAAATCTGCGTGTATTGTACAGATTAACCGTTGATCATTTACAGAGAAATGGGAAAGCTTATCCGGATCTTGAGGCCCAAGGAAAAACAAGAACGTTCTTTGCGAACGATTTTGTTTTTTTGCAGCCATGTTTTCCTTGCGTGCTATTTCTAACTCATTTTTAAGCCGTAATCTTGCAGTCTTGGTCCAATTCCTCCAATTCACCACAACAGTATAGGGAGTCAGCCTTTTTGCTATCCATTCCCCAGCATTGAGCAGAATGACAAACTTATCACCATCATCTTGAGGCGCTGTCCAAGACAATTCTCCATAGAAGATGCGCTGCTGATGTAGACGCTCTATTCCTACCGAGCGAAGTATTTTGAACACAGTTTGATACGTGTTTGTTTGAATCCCGCTGATTTGTAAAGCAAGATGACGGTCATAAGGAAATTCGAGGAAGGCTCTGCAGATCGGTCGAATGCTATTGGCAGCTCGCCGCCCAGCAGGCTTCTGAGCAGACTCCTTATCTGCTGAAGCTGACCTAGGACTTGTAATCGTTTTGACCTCGCCCACTTCAACTGGAACCTCACCAGTAATCACCCGTTTTTCTATGAGCCTTAAACTAGCCGGAGAGAGCCCGGGAGACGTTTCCAGCTCAGCAGCAACGCTGCGATTCTTACCCTTCGAGCGGATCTGTTCTTCACCACTTACATCACAGTTTGAAGCGTGGGCCACTTTGGCATAATAATGTGCACGCAGCAGATTTTCAGCTCGATAGGAACGCGGGAAAACTTGGATCCCGCACTCATGACCGTGACACACGTAATCGTAAGTATCAACGACTTCTTGAAGCTTTAGATCATCTGCCTCGACAATCGCTTGCAATGACTTACTAAATGCTGCGTGCACTAACCTGACCCTCACCTTCCAGACTCGTTTTCTTAAGCCTTGCCTACAAGCCCAACAGCGCCCTAAATGAGCCCTCTGTTTGATTGCTGACGCGAGGGCTCTAATGTCTCAGCCCCATGCTCGGCCTGGACCAATTCACCGCTCTTTGATTGCTTGTAGATCTTCTTATCAAGCGGTTTGCGCGATGCCTTTTCGGATACCAAAAGAGTTGTTTTATGACTGAGCGCATAGGGGCTCAAGATGTTAATCACATTACGTAGGCTAAAGCCATAGTTATTCAATAGGAAGCAGTATCCTACTCTCAAACGCTCTCTCCGCTTGAATGGCGGTATCCTCCTTCATGGCCTCAAGCTCTGCTAATTGCGTGGCAAGCTGCTGCTCAGGAAGACGAAATTCTGCAAACCGTGCTATTAGGACTGCCTCCAAGCTGGAGTCGCGACGGCTCGGCCTGCGAGGACGGGCGGGTATGCAGCGCCTGAACACTCCATATGACACCACGTAACTACCAGGCCAAGGCGATCCTGCTCGATACCTCCTATTGCGCCAAGGACCAGGCCAGGGTGCTGCCCACCGATGACCAGTGCGTACTCAAGGACGTGCAGGTGGTCTGGTCGCTGGGCGAGGCCTTCGTGCTGCGGCTGGCGGATAGCAGCATGGCGCGGTTGCCGGCATCGGCGATCCGGGCGCTGGTGAAACCCCAGTAACGGGCGGGCCACCTGCCCTAGCCAAAGCGTAGGTTTGAATTAGGTTTATCGGCCCGTCATCATGGCGCGCAATCCTCTGCCTCAAGCCCGCGCCTGCCGTGTCGATAAGACTGCGGTGCGGCTCCGCTTTGGCGGGTGCTCGTCCCAGGCAGGGAGCGCCCTTCTCGTATCCAGACAGGTCCGATTCGCCCATGGCACTCGATGCCCCCACCATGCTAACCCTCACTATCGCCCTGGCGGCTGCCGCGGCGGGCTATCTGGCCATCGAGTGGCGGTCGGTGCGCGAGTCGGCGCTGCTGTACTGGAGCACGGGTTTCGCCCTGATTTGCGTGGGTAGCACCCTGGCGCTGTTGCGCAGCCAGGGGCTGCTGCTGGTGGGCATCTGGTTCGCCAATGGGCTGCTGGTCTTCGTGCATGGCCTCTTTCTGCTCGGCGTGGCGCGCTTTACCGGGCGGCGCCTGAGCCTGGGCTGGTGGGCCATCGCTGCGATCTGGCTGGGGATATTGCTGCTGCCCAATGAGCCCTGGTGGTCCAAGGTACTGCTGGTGGTGCAGTCGCTCATGATCGGCATCCTGGCGATACGGGCGAGTCTGCTGTTGCGGCGGCGCAATGCCGGGGAACGGCAGCTGCGTGCGGTGCTGCTGATCCATGGTCTCTTCTACCTGACCAAGATGATTCCGCCGCTCACCCCCGGCACCCTGATCGATCTGGCGGTCTATCGCGGCGCCATCATCCAGATCTCCCTGGTGGAGGGGGTGATGGCGGTGATGCTGATCGCCCTGTCGATGACCGGCACGGTGCGCTATCGCCGCGAGCAGCATATCGAGCGCCTGGCCGGCAGCGATCCCCTGACCGGCCTGCATAACCGCCGCGCGCTGGAAGCCGAGGCGCCGCGACTGTTCGGCCAGGCGACACCGGCTCGACCCGGTGCCCTGCTACTGATCGATCTGGACAACTTCAAGCTGGTGAACGACCTCCATGGCCATGCGGCGGGTGACGGTCTGCTGATCGCCCTGAGCGACCTGCTGCGCACCTCCCTACCCCGCCAGGCGCTGGCCGCTCGGCTGGGAGGTGATGAATTCGTGGTGCTGCTGGGTGAAGCAGCTGATGCGGATGTCGTACGCCTGGCAGACACCTTGCGCCAGCGCTTCAACCAGCTGGCGGCGCAGCGCCTGCGGACGCCCGAGCCCGTCACCCTGAGCATCGGCGCCGTGCTGTTCGATCAACCGCCGGAAAGTCTGGCGGCCCTGCTGGAGCGCGGGGACGGTGCCCTCTACGCCGCCAAGCGCGGCGGGCGGGATGGATTGCGGATGAGCCTGGGATGAGGCCGCCCTAATGGCTTAGGCTTGGGCGATCGCCTGACCGGAGCCACCATGCCCATCGCCCTCGAATCCCCCGATCAACCCGAGGTCATCGCCCTGATCGCCGAACTGGATGCCTATCAGGACGGCCTCTATCCGCCCGAGAGTCGTCATGCCCTGGATCTGACGTCGCTCATGCAGCCGAACGTATTGTTTATGGTCGCCCGCGATGACAGCGGCACTGCCCAGGGCTGTGGGGCCATGGTGCTGCAGGACGACTATGGCGAGATCAAGCGGATGTATGTGAGCCCCAGGGGTCGCGGGCAAGGGCTGGGTGGTCGCCTGCTGGCTGAGCTGGAGCGTAAATCCATAGGCCGCGGGTGTGAACTGGCACGACTTGAAACGGGGCCTTATCAGCCGGAGGCCTTGAGGCTTTATGAGTCGGCGGGTTACCGGCGGCGTGGTCCCTTTGGGGCGTATCGGGACGATCCGTTGAGTGTGTTCATGGAGAAGCGGCTGGAGGCGTAGGGTGGACAACGCGAAGCTTGTCCACGCGGGAGCTCTGGGGTTGTGCGTTGGTGGCATGAGTGGAAAAGGCTGCGCCGTTTTCCACGCTACGGGTTTTGTAGGGCGGAGAACGCGAAGCTTGTCCATGCGGGAGCTTTGGGGCCTTGCGTTGGGGGCGTCAGTGGAAAAGGCTGCGCCGTTTTCCACGCTACGGGTTTTGTAGGGTGGACAACGCGAAGCTTGTCCACGCGGGAGCTCTGGTGCTGTGCGCTGGAGGCGTCAGTGGAAAAGGCTGCGCCGTTTTCCACGCTACGGGTTTTGTAGGGTGGACAACGCGAAGCTGGTCCACCCGGGAGCTTTGGGGCTGTGCGCTGGAGGCGTCAGTGGAAAAGGCTGCGCCGTTTTCCACGCTACGGGTGAGCTATCGTTTCTGTCTCTGCTCAAGGAAGAGCTGCCATGTCTCGATTTCGTCGTGCCCGTGTTCCGGGGGCTTCCTATTTTTTCACCGTTGTCCTGACGGATCGGCGTAGCGATCTGCTGACACGCCATATTGATCTGCTCCGCGAGACAGTGCGGACAACGCAGTTGCGCCATCCCTTTCATATCGATGCCTGGGTCACCCTCCCCGATCATCTGCATTGCATCTGGACCCTGCCGGAGGGCGATGCGAATTTCGCCTTGCGCTGGAAGGTGATCAAGTTCGGTTTCTCGAAACGCCTGCCGGCAGGTGAAGGGCGTACGGCGACGCAAAGGGCCCGGGGTGAACGCGGGATATGGCAGCGGCGGTATTGGGAGCATCTGCTAAGAGGCGAGCAGGATTACCAGCGTCATGTGGAGTACATCCACTTCAATCCGGTCAAGCATGGGCACGTTGGCGCGGTGAAGGACTGGCCCTATTCGAGTTTTCATCGAGCGGTGCGGATGGGGCTCTATCCGCAAGATTGGGGTGGAGACTTTATGGCGGAGACAGGGCGTTGGGGGGAATAGCCACGCGGGGTCACGATTTGGCGACATCAGTGGAAAAGGCTGCGCCGTTTTCCACGCTACGGGTGAACTCCGCTAATGGAGCGCCTCACGGCCACATACCTGGGATCAGACCGTCGTCAATACCGTAGAGTGGACAACGCGAAGCTTGTCCACGCGGGGTCACGACTTGGCGGCATCAGTGGAAAAGGCTGCGCCGTTTTCCACGCTACGGGGTGAACTCCGTTAACAGGAATTCCACGAAGCTTCTCACCGTCACCGAGCGCCATCTCGTCTGGGGATAGAGCGCGGTCAGGGGGCGGGTGAGTTCCTGGCCCTGGAAGAGGCGGACCAGATTGCCGGCGGCGACGTCGTCCTGCAGCAGGAAGGCCGGCTGGAGGATGACGCCGAGGCCTTGCAGGGCGGCGAGGCGCAGGGCGGGGCCGTTGCTGAGGTGCAGGCGGCCGGGTGGCAGCGGGCCGAAGGGGGTGCCGGTCTGGGCGCGCCATTGGCTCAGGGCGCGAGGGTCCATGCCGAGGCAGTCGTGGGCCTCCAGATCGGCCAGTCGCTCGGGCGTGCCGCGTTGGGCGAGATAGCCGGGCGCGGCGCAGCACCACATCACATAGGGCGCCAGGGGTCGCGCCACCAGGGAGGAATCGGCCAGTTCGCCGATGCGGATGGCGACGTCGATACCCTCCTCCACCAAGTCCTGGACCCGGTCGCTCAGCACCAGATCGAGGGTGACCTGGGGATGCCGCGCCAGATAGTCGCCCAGCCGTGGCGTGAGGCCGTAGGTGCCGAAGGACACCGGCGCCGACACGCGCAGGATGCCGGCGGGTGCCAGGCGCTGGGTTTCGGCCTGGCGGTCGGTGTCGGCGACCAGGGCGAGGATCTCGCGGCAGCGGGCGTAGTAGCCCTCGCCAAAGGCGGTCAGGCGCTGGCGCCGGGTGGTGCGCACCAGCAGTTGCAGGCCCAGGCGCTTTTCCAGGCTGCGCAGGTGATTGCCGGCCATGGTCGGCGAGATGCCCTGGGCCTGGGCCGCTGCGGCCAGGCTGCCGCGCTCCACCACGGCGACGAACACCTGCATGCTGTCGAGCAGATCCATTCCACACTCCTGCTAAGGAATCCTCGCAACGGGAGGGTGTTTATCTCATCTGGGTGGTGGTTGAGGCTAGTGGCTTGGGTGAGGTGGCGAAGTGTTGGGCTTCGCTGCACTCAGCCAAACCCGTGGAAAAGGCTGCGCCGTTTTCCACCCTACGACCCTGAAATGGAGAATCGATCATGGATCTGCAACTGCACGACCGTACCGCCCTGGTGACCGGCGCGAGCATGGGCATAGGCACGGGCATCGCCCGCGTCCTGGCGGCCGAAGGCGTTCGACTGGCGATCACCGCGCGGCGGCGGGACGCCCTGGAGGCCCTGGCCGAGGAGATCGTGGCGGCGGGTCATGCCCGGCCGCTGGTGATCGCAGCGGATATCACCGACGCCGAAGACGTCCAGCGCCTGGCGCGGGAAGCCGAGGACGGGCTGGGCCGGGTGGATATCCTGGTCAATAACGCCGGCGGTACACGACCGCTTTCGATAACGGCGGACGATGCGGCCTGGGACGAAGCCTGGAATCTCAACTTCACCGCCACCCGCCGCCTGACCCAGGCGCTGCTGGGCGGGATGCGCGAAAGACGCTGGGGACGCATCGTCAATTTCAGCGGCAGCATGGAGCCGCGGGACGTGAACGGCGCCGGGGCGGCCAAGGCGGCGATCCAGTTCTGGTCCAAGGGGCTGGCGAGTCAGCTGGCGGCCGAGGGCATCACGGTCAACACCATCGCCCCGGGGCGGATCAATTCCGAGCAGATCCTGCAGCGGCTGCACCCGACGCCCGAGGCGCGCCAGGCCTTTATCGCCCGGCACATTCCCATCGGCTATTTCGGCGAGCCGGAAGACGTGGGCCAGGTGGTGGCCTTTCTCGCCTCACCGCTGGCGCGCTACCTCACCGGTGATGTGATCGCGGTGGATGGCGGGATGCATGCCCATGCCCATTAGCGCCTGACGCAGACGAACAGCGCATTGCCCGCCTCGCCGGCCCAGGGTTCGATGCGCTGGTAGTCGTGCTCCAGCACCTGGACCTCGAAGTATGGCTCCAGCAGGGCCAGCAGTTCGGGGAAGTCCACCGCCACCATGGGGTGTTCGTCCTGCCAGGTCTGCTGCTGGCCGGCGTGACGGCGTTCGATGCGCAGACGGAGTTGCTGGTGCTCGCCCTCGCCCGGGTAGTGCCAGGCGGAGGCGAAGCTGAAGTGGCCGTCGGCCCGCGCGACGCTGTGGCCGACGCTGGAGCCATTGTCGATGCGGCGCTTGTCGACGGTGTTGAAGCAGAACAGGCCGCCGGGGGTCAGGGCCGCCTGGACCCGCGCCAGGCACGCCTGGAGCCGTGCGAGGCTGCCGCTGTAATGCAGGGAGTAGAGAAAGCAGGTGATCAGGTCGACCGGCTGCTCCAGCTCGAAGGCGCACATGTCCTGGCAGGAGAACTGGGCCTCGGGGCAGCGCAGCGCGGCCTGGGCCAGCATCGGCGGATTGAGGTCCAGGCCGCTGCTCTGGAAGCCGGCATCGAGAAAATGCCGCACATGGGGACCGGTGCCGCAGGCGAGGTCCAGGTGACGGCTGCCGCCGTTGCCGAACAGCCGCTGCAGGCGCAGCACCGCCTGGCTCTGGGCCTGGTAGTCGATGTCGGCGCAGAGCAGGTCGTAGTAGGCCGACAGGTCGGTGTAGAGGGCGGTGGCGGACATCGCAGGGGCTCGGGGCTGAAGATGCGGGCGCGCATCTTAGTCGGTTTTCGCGATGATGGACGCCTTATACTGGCGGTTTTCCCGAGAGTCCCCTGACGTGAGCAACAAGAGATACGCCTGCATCGGCCTGAGCAACCCCAAGTCGCCGTCCAACGTCGGGTCCATCATGAGGGCGGCGGGCTGCTACGGGGTGGCCTCGGTGTTCTATACCGGCACCCGCTACGACCGCGCCAAGGACTTCGTCACCGACACCAAGAAGGTCCACCAGGACATCCCGCTGATCAACATCGACGACCTGCGCCGCATCCTGCCGCTGGGTTGCGTGCCGGTGGCGGTGGAGCTGGTGGACGGCGCCCGGCCGCTGCCCGAGTACACCCATCCCGATCGCGCCCTCTACCTGTTCGGCGCCGAGGACGGCTCCCTGAGCCAGGAGCTGCGCGACTGGTGCGAGGACGTGGTGTACATCCCTACCCAGGGCTGCATGAATCTGGCGGCCACGGTCAACGTGGTGCTCTATGACCGCCTGGCGAAGGGCAACAACACCCGCTCCGGTCCGCTGTTTTAGCCAAACCCCTGGGTCGGCCGGCGCAAGACCGGATCGAAGGGGTTGATGCGCGCGGCGATCACCCCGGCTTCTCGGCGGAGCAACTCGATCACCGTGGGCAGGCGCTGGGCGTTGAGGCGCTCGCTCAGGGTACCCACGCTCAGGGCCGCCACCGCCCGGCCGTTGCGGTCGAGGATGGGCACGGCGAGGCCCGCCATGCCGGCCAGCACCCCGGTGTTGCGCGCGGCGTAGCCTTGCTGGCGGACGTTGTCGATCTCGGCGCGCAGCAGCACCTCGTCGTAATGATGGGCGTCGCGCAGCCGCGGCAGGTTGTAGCGGATCACCTCTTCGCGCTCGTCCTCGGGCAGGAAGGCGAGGATCGCCAGGGCGCCCTGGCCGCCGCCCAGGGGCACGCGACCGCCGATGTCGCCGGTGAAGGTGCGGATCGGATAGGGCCCTTCGCTACGATCCAGGCACATGGCGTCGAAGCCGCTGCGCGCCAGCAGGAACAGCGAATCGCCGAGGGACGCCGACAGCCGCAGCAGACTCGGCCGCGCCAGGTCGCGCAGGTTGCCGACCTGGCCGGCCCGGGCCGCCAGGGCAAAGAAGTCCAGGCTCAGGCGGTATCTCTTGCTGCGGGCGCACTGCTCGACCATGCCCTCCTCCACCAGGCCGCGCAGCAGCCGGTGGGTGGTGGGTTGCGACAGGCCCACGCGCTCGGCCAGGCGGGTGACCTTTTCCCCTTCGGGATCGCCCTCGCCCAAGGCGCGCACCACGGCGAACACCCGGCTGATGGCGCCGACGCCTACCTCACCGCCAACCGCCTTTCTTTCAATGGAATCTTCCATCTACAGCACTCCAAAATATTTCACTGAATGAATAAATCCGAAAAAAGAGTTCATTCAGTGAAAAACCCGCTTGTCCTGCATCCTAGGTCGCCCTTACCTTCAGGTCCATAGGGCGATACTCACAATCACCGGACGCCGCCATTCGAGCGAGCGCCAACGTCCAGATCCAGGCTGTCTTTCGCCCTGCCAAAACCTTGCCCACCGTCCCCGTGGGCGCGACCGGAGGAGCATTGCGGCCATGGCTTTCCTGACTCTCGACAATCTCAGCAAGCGCTACGGCGACAGCTATGCGGTGGCGGGCTCGACCCTGGCCATCGAGCGCGGCGAATTCGTCTCCCTGCTCGGCCCCTCCGGCTGCGGCAAGACCACCACCCTGCAGATGATCGCCGGCTTCGTCGAGGTCAGCAGCGGGCGCATCCTGCTCGACGGCCAGGACATCACCCACGCCAAGCCGGCCAGTCGCGGCCTCGGGGTGGTCTTTCAGAGCTATGCACTGTTTCCGCACATGACGGTGCGCGACAACGTCGCCTTCGGCCTGCGCATGCGCAAGGTGGCTGGCGCCGAACTCGCCCGCCGCGTCGACGAGGCCCTGGGCCTGGTGCACCTGGGCCAGCATGCCGAGCGCTATCCGCGTGAACTCTCCGGTGGCCAGCGCCAGCGGGTGGCCCTGGCGCGAGCGCTGGTGATAGCCCCGCCGGTGCTGCTGCTGGACGAACCGCTGTCCAACCTGGACGCCCATCTGCGCGAAGAGATGCAGTTCGAGATCCGCCGCATCCAGCGCGAGGTCGGCATCACCACCCTGATGGTGACCCACGACCAGTCCGAGGCGCTGTCCATCAGCGACCGGGTGGTGGTGATGGAGGCCGGGCGCATCACCCAGGTGGACGCGCCCTATCGGCTCTACGAGCATCCGCGCAACAGGTTCATCTCCGACTTCGTCGGCAAGGCCAACCTGCTGCCGGGCAGCCTGGATGCCCAGGGCCGGCCGCAGATCGCCGCCGGTGGCGCTCTGGCGATCTCGCTGCGGCCGGAAAAGATCGAGCTGCGCCCCGCCGGCGAGGGTCGCCTGCAAGGACGGGTGCTGACCCGCTTCTTCCTTGGCAGCCAGTGGCTGTATCGCCTGGAGACGGCGCTGGGCGAGGTGTCGGTGCTGCGCAGCAACGACGGACTGCCGCCGCTGGACGAGGGCCAGCGCGTCGGCCTGCACTGGGACGACGGTCTGCTGCGCCGCCTGGAAGCCGCGGAGGCCGCGGCATGAGCACCCTGCTGCGCGGCACCGGTCGCGCCTATCTGCTCAGCGCCCCGGCCCTGGTGCTGTTTGCCGGACTGCTGCTGGCGCCCCTGGCGCTAACCCTGGCGCTGTCCTTCAACGTCTTCGACTACGAGACCGGGATCAAGGAAGGCAGCTACACCCTGGCGCACTACCTGAGCCTGCTGGGCGATCCCTATTTCTACGAGATCTTCCTGCGCACCTTCTGGATCAGCGCCCTGGTCACCCTGCTCTGCGTGCTGATCGGGGTGCCGGAGGCCATCGTCCTCAGTCGCATGGGCGCGCCCTGGCGCTCGATCTTCCTGATCCTGGTGCTGACGCCGCTGCTGATCTCGGTGGTGGTGCGCGCCTTCGGCTGGAGCCTGCTGCTGGGCGCCGACGGCCTGGTCAACCAGGCCATCGTGGCCCTGGGCGGACGCCCGCTGAAGCTGCTCTACACCCCCTTCGCGGTAGTCGTCGGCCTGGTCCACGTGATGCTGCCCTTCATGATCATCCCGGTGTGGACCTCGCTGCAGAAACTCGATCCTGCCGCCGAACAGGCCGCGCTGTCCCTGGGCGCCAGTCACCTGACGGTGCTGCGCCGCATCGTGCTGCCCCAGGTGATGCCCGGGGTGCTCTCCGGAACCCTGATCGTCTTCGGCCTGGCCGCCAGCTCCTTCGCCATCCCCGGCCTGCTCGGCGGACGCCGGCTGAAGATGGTCGCCACCCTGATCTACGACCAGTACCTGGCCGAACTCAACTGGCCGATGGGCGCCACCCTGGCGGTGGCCCTGCTGCTGCTCAACCTGCTGGTGATGCTGGGCTGGAATCGCCTGGTGGAACGCCGCTACAAACGTGCCCTGGGAGTCTGACCTCATGACCCGCAACGGCCCGCTCGGGCTCGCCTTCCATACCCTGGTGATGGTCTTCATGCTGGCGCCGCTGGTGGTGGTCTGCCTGGTGGCCTTCACCCCGGAGAACACTCTCAGCCTGCCCACCGCCGGCTTCTCGCTGCGCTGGTTCGCCGCCGTCTTCGAGCGAGCGGACTTCCTCACCGCCTTCTACAACAGCCTGCAGCTGGCGGCGCTGTCGGCCACCCTGGCGACGCTGATCGCGGTGCCGGCGGGGCTGGCCATCACCCGCTACCGTTTTCCCGGCCAGGGCTTTCTCAACGGCCTGTTCCTCTCGCCGATCATCATCCCGCACCTGGTGCTGGGCGTGGCCATGCTGCGGCTGTTCGCCCTGCTGGGGGTGAACGGCAGCTTCAGCTGGCTAGTGCTGGCCCACGTGGTGGTGATCACCCCCTATGTGCTGCGCCTGGTGATCGCCGCCGCCATCGGCATCGACCGCAGCGCCGAGCAGGCCGCCGAGAGCCTGGGCGCCAGTCGCACCACGCTGTTCTGCCGCATCACCCTGCCGATGATCCTGCCCGGGGTGGCCGGCGGCTGGCTGCTGGCCTTCATCAACAGTTTCGACGAGGTGACCCTGTCGATCTTCGTCACCTCCCCGGCGACCCAGACCCTGCCGGTGCGGATGTACGTCTACGCCACCGAATCCATCGACCCGATGATGGCGGCGGTGTCGGCCCTGGTGATCGCCCTCACCGCGGCCACCATGATCCTGCTCGACCGCATCTATGGCCTGGATCGCGTGCTGGTGGGCAAACAATGAACAGCCGAGATCCCTCCATGGCACTGCTCAAGCGGGTGGCCGAACGCGACCGCCCGACCCTGGCCTTCACCCTCGACGGCCAGCCGGCCGAGGGCCTGCAGGGCGACACCCTGCTCACCGCCATCCTGACCCAGAGCGATCACCTGCGCGGCAGCGATTTCGGCGGCGAACCCCGCGCCGGTTTCTGCCTGATGGGCGCCTGCCAGGATTGCTGGGTGCGCCTGGCCGACGGCCGCCGGGTGCGCGCCTGCGCCACCTTTCTCGAAGCGGGCCAGCAGGTCAGCCGCGATCCGGGGCGGCCGCTGTGAGCGCCGTCGTGGTGGTGGGCGCCGGACCGGCGGGCATTCGCGCAGCCCAGACGCTGGTCGCCCATGGCCTTGCGCCGGTGCTGCTGGACGAAAGCGCGCGCGGCGGCGGCCAGATCTATCGCCAGCAACCGGGCAATTTCCGGCGGCCGAGCAAGGCGCTGTACGGCTTCGAAGCCGGCAAGGCCCAGGCGCTGCACGGCGCGCTGGAAGCCGTGCAGGCACAGCTGGACTATCGACCCGACACCCTGGTGTGGAATGCCGAAGCGCGCGCCCTGGATACCCTGAGCCAGGGCCGCTATGTCGATCGCCTGGCCTTCGACCAGGTGATCGTCGCCACCGGCGCCACCGACCGCATCCTGCCGGTGCCGGGCTGGACGCTGCCCGGCGTCTACAGCCTGGGGGCCTCCCAGGTGGCGCTCAAGTTCCAGGGCTGCGCCATCGGCAGCCGCCCGGTGCTGGCCGGTACCGGCCCGCTGCTCTATCTGGTCGCCTATCAATACGCCAAGGCCGGGGCCAAGCCGCTGGCGGTGCTGGACAGCGCGCCCTTCCGCGACCAGGCCGCGGCCACCCCGGCCCTGCTCGGTCAACCGGCCACCTTCGCCAAGGGCCTCTATTACCGCAGCTGGCTGGCGCTGCACGGCGTACCCGTGCATCAGGGGGCCGAACTCCTCGCCGTCGAAGGCGAACGCCGGGTGGCTGCCGTGCGCTGGCGCGCCGCTGATGGCGAGGCGCACCGGCTGGAATGCGACGCCCTGGGCTTTGGCCAGACGCTGCGCAGCGAAACCCAGCTGGCCGACCTGCTGGGCTGCGACTTCGCCTGGAGTGACCTCAATCGCGCCTGGTTGCCGGTGCGGGATCCGGGTGGACGCAGCAGTCAGACCGGGGTCTACCTGGCCGGCGACGGCGCCGGTATCCAGGGCGCCGATGCCGCCGAACTGGCGGGCGAACTGGCGGCCCTGAGTCTGCTGGACGATCGCGGCGTGCCGGTGGACAGAACGCGCATCCAGACCCTGCAAGCACGCCTGGCGCGCTTCGAGGTGTTTCGTCAGGGCCTGGAGCGGGCCTTTCCCTTCCCCGCGGACTGGGCGGCCAAGGCGCCGGACGAAGTCACGGTCTGTCGCTGCGAACAGGTCAGCGCCGGCGAGATCCGCGCCGCCGTGGCCCAAGGCCATTGGGAGATCAACAGGGTCAAGGCCACCTGCCGGGTAGGCATGGGCCGCTGCCAAGGGCGCATCTGCGGCGCCGCCGCGGCCGAGCTGATCGCCTGCGCCAGTGGTCGCCCGCTGGACCAGATCGGCCGGTTGCGCGCCCAGGCGCCGATCAAGCCGCTGCCCTTTGGCGTGGAGCTGGCGCCATGAGCCGGCTGGACGTGGATGTCCTGATCATCGGCGGTGGCATCGTCGGCAGCAGCGCGGCGCTGTTCCTGGCCCAGGGCGGCCAGCGCGTCGCCCTGCTGGAACGCAACTTCTGCGGCGCCCAGGCCAGTGGCGTCAACTACGGCGGGGTACGCCGCCAGGGCCGCCCGCTGGTGCAGTTGCCGCTGTCCAGTCGCGCCCATCAGATCTGGGGCGGTCTGCGGGACCTGCTGGGTACCGATGGCGAATACCTCAGATCCGGCCACCTCAAACTGGCCCGTAGCGACACCGACTTCGCCTCCCTGCAGGCCTATGCCCAGGCCAGCCAG
This sequence comes from Pseudomonas sp. HR1, assembly GCF_030175875.1. Taxonomy (NCBI): domain Bacteria; kingdom Pseudomonadati; phylum Pseudomonadota; class Gammaproteobacteria; order Pseudomonadales; family Pseudomonadaceae; genus Pseudomonas; species Pseudomonas sp. HR1. Next base: position 330,862 of record NZ_JASNRF010000004.1, on the reverse strand, counting down.
GGCTTCGACCTCGATCTGCAACTGCTCGACCGGGGCGAATTGCGCCGGCGCTTTCCCTGGGTCGGCGACATCGCCGTGGGCGCCTCCTTCTGCCCGGAGGACGGCCACGCCAATCCGCGCCTGGTCTCCCCGGCCTTCGCCCAGGCGGCTGCCCGCGCCGGCGCCCGCATCCTCGAACGGACCGCCGTGACCGCGGTCGAGCACGACGGCCAGCGCTTCCAGCTCCGCACCGACAGCGGCCTGACCCTGAGCGCGCCCTGGCTGCTCAATTGCGCGGGTGCCTGGGCGGCGGAGCTGGCCGCCCGCTTCGGCGAGCCGGTCCCTCTCACCGCGGCCCATCCGGCCATGCTGGTGACCGAACCGCTGCCGCCGTTCATGACCGCCAGCACCGGCGTAGAAGGCGGCGGCATCTATGCCCGCCAGGTGGCGCGGGGCAATTGCGTGCTGGGCGGCGGGCGCGGTTTCGCCCTCGACGCCGACCGCGCCCGCCCCGGCCAGCTGGCCATCCTCGACATCCTGAGAAACGCCGCCGAACTCTATCCGGCCCTCAGCGGTGCCCAGGCCATCCGCACCTGGAGCGGCGTCGAGGGCTATCTGCCGGATCACCAGCCGGTGCTCGGCCCCAGTCTCACCACCCCCGGCCTGCTGCACGGCTTCGGCTTTGCCGGCGCGGGCTTCCAGATCGGGCCGGCGGCTGGCGAAGCCCTGGCCGAGTGCATCCTGCAGGGCGCCCCCCGGCACAGCCTGCAGGCCTTTTCCATCGCCCGTTTCCCATCCCAGCCCAGGAGTTCCCAAACATGCGCCTGACCCCTGCCCTGCTCGTGGCCCTCGCCGGCCTGCCCCTGGCCGCCGTGGCCGAACCGACGCTCTACCTCGGCATGAATGGCGGCACCATGGAGCGCCTCTATGCCGACAGCGTGCTGCCCGCCTTCGAGAAGGCGCACAACGTCAAGGTGGTGATCGTGCCCGGCACCTCGGCGGACATCCTCGCCAAGGTCCAGGCCAGTCCGCAGAAGCCGCCGATCCATGTGATGTTTCTCGACGACGGCATCATGTACCGCGCCATCGGCATGAATCTGTGCAGTCCGCTCAAGCCCAGCGCGGCCCTGGCGCAGATCCCCGAAAAGGCCAAGATCAAGGACCAGGCAGCCGCCGTCAGCCTGGGCGTGACCGGTCTCGCCTACAACAGCCGGCTGTTCAAGGACAAGGGCTGGGCGGCGCCGACCTCCTGGGCGGACCTCGCCGATCCCAAGTACAAGGGCAAGGTGGTGTTCCAGTCGCTGTCCTCGTCCACCTTCGGGCTGCATGGTTTCCTGATGTTCAACCGGCTCAAGGGCGGCACCGAGCAGGACGTCGACCCCGGCTTCAAGGCCTGGTCCACCACCGTCGGCCCCAATGTGCTGGAGTACATACCCAGCTCGGCCAAGCTCTCGGAGATGGTGCAGACCGACGAGGCGGCGCTGTTCCCGCTCACGCCCACCCAGGTCACCGCGCTCAAGCTCAAGGGCATCCCGGTGGAATACGCCCCGCCCAAGGAAGGCGCCGTGGTGCTCAACGTCGCCGAGTGCGTGACCGCCAACAACGACCAGCCCGAGCTGGCCCAGCAACTGGCGGAATACCTGCTGACCCCCGAGGCCCAGGCGCCGGCGCTGGAACTGGGCGACCAGATCCCGTCCAACCCCAACACCCCCACCACCGACAAGACCCGCGGCCAGGTGGAAGCCATGCAGAACTACCTGAAGACCGCCGTGACCATCGACTGGGACGAAGTGAACAAGGTGCGGCCGCAGTGGAACGCCCGCTGGAATCGGCAGGTGGAGCGCTAGCCGCTCGGACAGCGCAAATGCACCGTTAGGTGTCGACCCTGGACAACCCAGCTTCGGGGCGACCCTTCACCCTTGGCGGCTTCCATCACCAGGAGAGCCGCCATGGCCAACCCGCCCATCACCGTTCTGCGCGACACCCAACCCCTGCCCGTGGTCGATGCCTGCAAATGGGAGCGTATCGAGGGCGAGCCCCATACCGTCAATCTCAATGCCTACACCTCCGATGACGGCAGCAAGATCATGGGCACCTGGATCTGCACCCCCGGCAAGTGGCGCGTCGACTACGTGAAGTGGGAGTACTGCCACTTCCAGGAGGGCTACTGCATCATCACCCCCGATGGCCAGGAGCCCCTCCACCTGAAAGCCGGCGACATCTTCGTCGTCGAACCCGGCATGAAGGGCACCTGGGAAGTGGTCGAGACGGTGCGCAAGTATTTCGTGTTCGCCTGATCAGGTGAGCCCCCGGCACTGGCGTCGGGGGCCGGCTGTCACCGACCGTCGAAACCGCGGAAGAAGCGCTCGGCGTTGTCGCTCAGGGTTTCCAGGTCGTATCCCCCTTCCTGCACGATCACCGTGGGCAGCCCCAGGGCCTTGATCCTTCCGCCCAGCAGACCGAATCCCGCCTGACTCACCGCCACCTTGGACTGCGGATCGTTTTCGTAGATGTCGAAGCCGAGGGACAGCACCAGCACGTCCGGCGCCCATTCACGTAGTGCCGTCTCGGCCTGATCCAGCCGGGCGAAGAAGTCCGCCTCGGAGGCGCCGTGGGGCATTGGCAGATTGAGGTTGCAGCCCTCGCCCCGCCCGCTGCCGCGTTCATCGGCGAAACCGGCCACCACCGGATAGAAGTTGGTCGGATCGCCATGGATCGACAGGTAGCAGACGTCATCCCGGTCGTAGAAGATTTCCTGGATGCCCTGGCCGTGGTGCATGTCGGTATCGAGGATGGCGACCCGGGCGAAGCGCGCGCGCAACTCCTGGGCCGCGATGGCGGCGCCATTCAGGTAGCAGAAGCCACCGGCCGCCTCGGCACGGGCATGGTGCCCGGGTGGACGACAGAGGGCATAGGCGGCTGGCGCGCCATCTCGTACGCAGCGCGCCGCGGCGACCGCGCTCTGGGCGGAGCCATAGACGGCGGCCCAGGTCTGGGCGCCGATCGGACAACTGCCGTCTGCCAGGTAGCGGGCGGTCTGGCCGAGGATGCCACGCAGCGGGTTGTTCTCGCGGATATAGATGTTCGACATCACCTCGTCACCCCAGTCCTCGGGTACCTGGTGCCAGTCGCGATAGGCATTCTCCAGGTAGGTCACATAGGACTCGCCGTGCACGGCATGCAGCGGCGCGCGACCGTGATCCGCCGGCTGTTCGAGGGGATAGCCCAGTCGCTCCACCGCGGCCAGCAAGGCGTCGAGGCGGGCCGGCACCTCCTGGGGGGTGCGCATCTGGCCACGGGACAGGTAGCTGCGCGGATGATGCAGGCGCTGATCGGGATGGAAAAAGGTCTTCATGTCATCTCTCCTGATGGCCCGCGCGGGCCAGCACGGCATTGAACAGGACGTCGGCGCCGCGACGGACGTCATCGAAGCTGGCCGACTCGGCCTCGTTGTGGCTCAGGCCGCCGGCACAGGGGATGAAGATCATCGCCGTGGGGCAGTGCTTGGCCAGGTGGATGGCGTCGTGACCGGCGCCGCTGATGATGTCGCGGTGGGGATAGCCCAGCGCCTGGACCGCATCGCGCACGGCGGCGACGCAGTCGGCGGCGAAGGGGGTAGCAGGACTCAGCCAGTGCCGCCGGACGTCCAGCGACAAGCCGCGCTCGGCGGCCACGGCGGCCAGGCATTCCCGCGCGGCGGCTTCCAGCGCCGCCAGGGTCTGGTCCTGGGGATGACGCAGGTCCAGGGTGAAGTGCACCTCGCCGGCGATGGTGTTGCGCGAGGAGCGCGCCACGTCCAGTTGACCCACGGTGACCAGTCCGTCGCCGAAGCGAGTTGCGAGATCCTCCAGCGCGGCCAGCATCCGGCCGACGCCGAACAGGGCATCCCGGCGCCGGGCCATGGGGGTGGTGCCGGCGTGGGCCGCGGTGCCCTGGACGCACACGTCGAGCCAGCAGATCGCCTGGCCCCCGGTCACCACCCCCACGGCCAGGCCTTCGTCTTCGAGGACCGGACCCTGTTCGATATGAGCCTCGAAATAGGCGTCGAAGGTCCGCCCCAGCGGCTGGTCGCCGGCATAGCCGGTGCGCTCCAGGCTGGTGGCCACGGAGATGCCATCCCGGTCGCAGGTCGCCAGGGCCTCGGCCAGCGGCAGTTGCCCGGTGAAAACCGCGGAGCCCAGCATGGCCGGGGTGAAGCGGGCGCCCTCCTCGTTGGTCCAGACGGCGACTTCCAGGGGGCGGTCGGTCTGGATGTCGGCATCGTTCAGACTGCGCATCACTTCGAGACCGGCCAGCACCCCATAGACGCCATCGAAGCGCCCACCCTTGGGTTGGGTGTCCAGATGACTGCCCATGACCACCGGCGCGGCCTGGTCATCACGGCCCGGACGACGGGCGAACAGGTTGCCGATGCGGTCCACCGTCAGACTGAGACCGGCGGCCGCGCACCACTGGCTGAACAGTGCCCGTCCCTGGCGATCCTCTTCGCTCAGGGCCAGCCGGCTGCTGCCGCCGGCTTCGCCAGGGCCGATCTCGGCCATGGCGGCAAGGCTCTGCCAGAGACGCTCGCCATCGATTCGATACATGGTGGATTCCTTGTGTTCAGGCGGGAGAGACATGGGCGGTCGCTTCCCGACGGCGCGCCAGAGCGGCCACGCACAGCAGCGACAGACCGGCCAGCAGGGAGTAGAAGACCGCCAATGGCCACCACTCGCCCGTGAAGCGGTGAGCCAGCAAGGTGCCGATCATGGGTGTGAGGCCACCGGCGATGGCGCCACAGATCTGGTAGGCCATGGAGATGGCGGTGTAGCGCACCCGGGTAGCGAAGACACCACTGACGAAACCGGCGATCACCGCATAGAAGGACGCCATGCAGGCCGCCGCCAGGGCGATTCCCAGCACGATCAGCGGCGCCGAGCCGGTCTTGACCAGCACGAACATCGGATAGGGCGAGGCCATGGCAAGGGCCGCGATCAACAGCAGGAAACGGGCGCTGCCCAGGCGCTCGGCGAACAATGCGGCCAGCGGCTGGACCAGAAACTGGATGAGGGCGACGAACAGCAGGCAATCGAGGATCAGCGAGCGCGACAACTCCAGCACCTGGGTGGTGTAGCTGAGCATGAAGGTGTTGGTGAAATAGACGCCGGCGATGCCCAGGGTATTGGCACCGATGCACAGCAGCAACGGACGCCAGGCGCTGCGCAGCACCTCGGCCGCCGGCGCCTTGACCGTTTCCTGGCGCTCCTTCATCTCGGCGAATTCGGGGGATTCATCCACGCCCAGGCGGATGGCCAGCCCGACCACCAGCAGCAGCGCGCTGGCCAGAAACGGCAGGCGCCAGCCCCAGCTGAGCAGGTCCTCTTCCGGCAGGCTGGTGACGCTACGAAAGGCAATGATCGACAGGATCAGGCCGGCCGGGCTCCCCCACTGGGCGAAGGAAGCGAAAAAGGTACGACGGCCCGCAGGTGCATGCTCGCCGGCCATCAGCACGGCGCCGCCCCATTCACCCCCCACGGCAATGCCCTGCACCACCCGCAACAGGATCAGCAGGATCGGCGCCCAGACGCCAGCCTGGCTATAGGTGGGCAGAATGCCGATGAGCACGGTGACCACGCCCATCATCAGCAGGGTGACGATCAGGGATTTCTTGCGGCCGATGCGGTCGCCGATATGGCCGAAGACCAGGCCACCCAGAGGTCGGGCGAAGAAGCCTACGGCGAAGGTCCCGAAGGCAGCCAGGGTGCTCAGCAAGCGGTCTTCGGAAGGAAAGAACAACTGGCCGAAGACCAGCGCGGCGGCCGTGGCGAAGATGTAGTAGTCGTACCACTCGATGGTGGTGCCCACGAAGGCAGCGGCGGCGGCGCGTCTGGGTTGGCGACGAGGAGAGGTGGACGGCATGCAGGGTGCTCCTATCGACTGCCGGAAAGAGAGGCGGCGCGGCGGATTGGAAGGCCGGACGCACGGAGAGCAATGGGCAGGGGCGATCAGGGCGACATGGACGCAGCACTCCTGGGGGTATCGTTCTTGTTGGGCAGGAGAGGAAGAAGGATCGAGGACGCTCTAGGGCGCCTTGACGTCGTTATCCCTTGGCGGGCTAAGATTAGTCAATTTTCTAATTCTTATACTTATCTATAAACATGGCTAATAATCAGGATGAACCGCTCTCCCCCGCGCCCTTGCCCGAGGGCCGGCGTTTTCTCAACGATCGGCTGGACTGGAATCTCCTGCGCACCTATCTGGTGATCGTCCAGGAAGGCAGCGTGAGTCGTGCGGCCGCACGGCTGCACCTGACTCAGCCAGCCGTGAGCCAGGCCCTCAAGCGGCTGGAGGAACAACTCGATCGCGCGCTGATCATTCGCCGTGGGCCGCGCTTCGCCCTCACCGAGGCCGGCGAAGAGGTGGCCCGGATCGCCAGCGACCTCTATGGCAACGTCTCCCGCCTTGGCGCTGCCTTGGAGCGCTCGACGGAAACCGTGGTGGGCAAGGTGCGGATGCTCACCATCAGCCGCATCCAGTCGCGCTGCTACGACGACTTCCTCGCCGACTTCCACCGTCGCTTTCCACGGGTAGAACTGGAGATCGACGTGATGCGCAGCTCGGACATCATCAGCTCCCTGCTGCAGAAGACCGCGACCCTGGGCCTCGCCCTCTGCCGTATTCCTCAGCCCAAGCTGGAGCAGCGCGTGCTGTTGCAGCAGCGCTACGCCTTCTTCTGCGGACGCCGCCACCCCTTGTTCGGGCGCAGTGGCCTGTCGCTGGCCGATCTGCAGGGCGAAAACTTCGTCAGCTTCACCAGCGACCAGATTGGCGGCAGCCTCTCGCCGCTCACCATCTTTCGCGATCAGCAGGGCTTCACCGGACGTATCGTGGCCTCCTCGCCCAGCCTCGAAGAAATCCGCCGCCTGGTCGGCGCCGGTTACGGCATCGGCTGTCTGCCCCAGCATGTGGTGGCCGACGAGGTGGCCGCCGGCGAACTCTGGCGCCTGCCGCCCAGCGAGGGCGTGGCCGATGTCGACGTGCACCTGCTCTGGCACCGCGAACAGCGCATGACCCAGGCGGAAACCGCACTGCTGGAAGGCTTCCAGCATCTGCTGGCGACCACCGAGGTCGCCGCGCGGCTCTAGGCCTCAGGGCGTGGCATCGCTCGCATAGCAGGCCCAGGCCGGGCGGGTGGCCAGGCGTTCGAGATAGGCCATGATGGCCGGCGCGGCGATGCGCTCCATCGGGGTGCTGCGCCAGCGGTGCAGCGACAGGCCCAGGGCGATGTCGGCCAGGCTGAAGGACTCGCCGGCCACATAGGGACCGTGCTGCGCCAGGTGCGCCTCCAGAATGGCGATGCGCCCGTTCCAGGCGGCGATGCCTTGCGCCAGGCGTTGCGGATCGGGTTCCGGTGGCTGCTGCTTCACCAGCGCCAGATAGGCATAGCTCCAGGCCGGATTGAGTTCGCAGGCCTGCCAGTCGAGCCACTGATCGACCCGCGCCCGGGCGCGCGGAGCGGTAGGATAAAGCGCCTCGCCGCCATGGGCATTGGCCAGGTAGCGCAGGATGCTGTTGGACTCCCAGAGCACGAAGTCGCCATCCAGCAGAACCGGGATCTGGCCGTTGGGATTCCACTGCAGGTACTCGGCGGATTGCGCCGAGCGAAAGCCGGCGCCCCAGTCCTCACGCTCATAGCCCAGGCCCAGTTCATCGAGGCACCAGAGCGCCTTGCGTACGTTGATCGAAGAGACGCGACCAAGAATCTTCAGCATACCGAGGCGACCTCCCGGGATGGATGGCTGAGATAGGGCTCGATATTGCCGAGCGCGCGCTGCACATAGTCCTCCTTCTCGCCCACCGGTGCCACGTAATGCAGCACCTCGGCCGCCGCGTCACGGCCCAGCAGCCTGGCGATGGCCCAGGCCGCCAGGTAGCTGGAAGCCAGGCAGCCGCCAGCGGTGGCCAGGTTGCCGCGGGCGAAGAAGGGCTGATTCAGCACCTCGATGCCGGCTTCCTGCACCCAGGGCTTGGTGGTGAGATCGGTGCAGCCGGGTACGCCGTCGAGCAGGCCGAGGCACGCCAGCAGCAGCGTCCCGGAGCACTGGGCACCGATCAGCTGGCGCCCGGGATCGAGCACCGCCAGCTGTTCCAGCAGCGCGGCGTCTCGCGCCAGTTCCCGGGTACGGCTGCCACTGCCCACCAGCACGGCGGTGCAGTCCGTCAGTTCGTCGAAGCCGGCCTGGCGCTCCAGGCGGACGCCGTTCATGGACGTGATGAAGGGGGTCGGCGCCATCAGCGAGACCCGCCAGTCCGGGCGCCTGATGCGATTGAGCAGGCCCAGGGCGATGAGGGAGTCCAGTTCGTTGAAGCCTTCGAAGGTGAGGATGGCGAGGTGCATGGGAGCTACCAAGGGCTTGCTGTCGATCCAAGGATTCTTGGCCGCGACTCTGCCGTTCGACCAGATACAGTGCCGCACCGGGCTGGCCATACAGTCATGCCAATCATCGGCAAACCGCTCTAAGCCGCGCAACGACGACGCTGGAGCACTGGAAGCTATGGCACTTAGCCATTACAGTGACACACCCTGGCCGAGCCACCGGCCGATTTGTCATCGCCCATCGGCCTTACCCCCTTTCGAGATGTCGATGGACAACGAGATTCGTTATGAACAGCACGTCCGGCGGGTGCTGCGCACGCCCCTGCTGGTGCTGCAGCCGCTGATGCTGGCGATGTGGCCGCTGACCCTGTGGTGCAATCCGCTGATCGGCAGTCCTTACAAGGGACGCTATTTCGCGCTGATGCTGCTGTTGCTGGCGATCAGCGCCCTGCTCAGCGTGGCGCGCAGCGCACGCATGATGAGTCTGACCTTTACCGGCAACATCTGGGCATTCGCCCTCGCCTTCCGCATCCAGATCCAGGATGGCGGCGCCGTGGGTCACTACTGGAACCTGCCCGTCGCCCTCATCATCATCCTGGGCACCTGCGGCCTGACCTACCGCCTCTCCCACTACCTCATCACCCTGGCCGGCGCCGGCTTCATCCTCTTCATCGGTCAGGACCGGTTGATACCCAGCGCGATGCCGGAGCAGTTGGTCGGGCTGCTGGTCAGTGTCGCCCTGGCAATCGGCATCGCCTACAACCACGCCAACAGCCAGTGGATGCGACGGACCTTCAGGCTCAAGGAGCGCTATCGGATTCTCGCGGAAACCGATGAACTCACCCGGATCGCCAACCGCCGCAAGCTCCTGCAACAGCTGGACGCGGCGCGGGGCGAGAGCGGACGGGAAGCCAGGCATTTCGTCATGCTCGACATCGACAACTTCAAGGAGATCAACGACCGGCACGGCCATCAGGTGGGCGATGAGGTGCTGGTCGCCACGGCGCGGGAACTCGATCGACTAGATCCGCGACTGGAGGGCGGCCGCCTGGGCGGCGAGGAATTCGGCCTGCTGATCCGCGGCCTCGATGAGGCAAGGATCAGCCACCTGCTGGAAACCCTGCGCGAGCGCCTGGCCGAGGCAGCCCCCTTGGGCATCCGCTTCAGCGCCGGAGCGCTGCGCCTCGCGCCGGAGCTGTCGCTCAACGAGCTGCTGCGCCGAGCGGACGAAGGCCTCTATCAGGCCAAGCGCCAGGGCAAGGATCAGGTGGTCTGGCCGCGCTAAAGGCGCTACTCCAGCTTTTCCACCTTTACTGCGGTGGTGCCGTCGTCGACCATGTCCACCCGCCGGGCAGCGGCGCGGGAGAGATCGATGATGCGGCCGCGGATATAGGGCCCGCGGTCGTTGATGCGCACCACCACGGCGCGATCATTTTCCAGGTTGGTCACCTTGACCCGGGTGCCGAGCGGCAGGGTCTTGTGGGCGGCGACCAGTTCGTTGTTGTTGAAGGTCTCGCCACTGGCGGTTTCCTTGCCGTGGAACTTGCGCGAGTAGAAGGAGGCCTTGCCGCGCTGTTCGAAGCCGGCTTCCTTCTTGACCGGTGCCGCGACGGTCTTGGCGTCCTTTTCCTGGCAGGCGGTGCAGGCAAGTATCAGAAGCAACACGAGGGATCTGGGACGGATGAACACGTTTCACCTTCCTCTTTTTCTTGGTTTTCGGGAAAGCAACGCTCGGGGAGTGGATTCAGCTAGCTCTGAACCCGGGCGCCCCCGGGAGGTTCGCCAGGGATGGCCAGCGGCCATCCTATCTGTGACGAGCCCCTCAAGACCGCCCTAGGGCGCCGGCAGCACGTACCTGAGGATGGCCACGAAATGCAGGGCGCTGCCGGCCATGACGAAGCCGTGCCAGATGCCATGCCAGTGGCGGAAGCGATCGTCGAAGACGAAGAAGAGGATGCCGACGGTATAGAGCACCCCGCCGGCCGCCAGCCAGGCGAAGCCCTCGCCGCCCAGGCGGTCCAGCAACGGCCCCACCGCCACCAGCACGATCCAGCCCATGGTGGCGTAGATCACCAGCGACAGGATGCGCGCCTCCGAACGCGGCTTGAGCTCCTGCGCCATGCCGATCAGCGCCAGGCCCCAGACGATGCCGAACAGCGTCCAGCCCCAGGGACCGCGCAGGGTCACCAGGCAGAACGGCGTGTAGCTGCCGGCGATGAGCAGGTAGATCGACAGGTGATCGAGCTTTTGCAGCAGGCGTTTCGCCCGCCCCTTCACGCTGTGGTAGAGGGTCGAGACACTGTAGAGGATCACCAGCGCGACCCCATAGATGGCCACGCTGACGATGCGCCAGGGATCGCCCTGCAGGCTGGCCAGTACCACCAGGGCAATGGCGCCGGCCAGGGCCAGCAGGGCACCGACCAGATGGGTCCAGGCATTGAGACGTTCGCCGTAGTACATGCGTCCTCCGGTGTAGGTCGCAAACGAGCTCAGGGTCTCGCCGAGCCCTCGCGACGGGCAGTGAGGCGCTCGTAGCGGTCGAGCAGCGGCTGGATGGAAATCCCGTGGACCGCGATGCTCAAGGCCACCACCGACAGGGTCAGGTCGACGATGGTCCCGGCCCAGTCGGCCGTGACCTGATGCGTGAGCGCGTAGCACAGATAATACAGGCTACCGATGCCACGGATGCCGAACCAGCCGATCAGCGCACCCTGGTGGCGATCGATGCGGGTGAAGGGCAGCATGCTGGCCACGCCCAGCGGGCGGATCACCACGAACAGCAAGGCGCCCAGCAGCAGCGCGCGGCTGTCCCAATGGGTGATCAGCACCACCCCGAGCAGGGTCACCAGCAGCACCTCGAAGGAGCGCTCCACCAGGCTGCCGAAGGCGAGCATGTCGCCCATCATCACCCCAGCCGCCATGCGCGGCTCCTCGATGTCCTCGGCGTTGGCCACCGTGGCACGCTCCGGCGCTCCGGTGAGATGCCCGATCACCGGTTGCGCCAGTTGCTCGGAAGGCGTTTCCGCATTACCGGAGGTCTGTACCTCGGCCTGGCGCAGGCCCAGGCCGGCGGCGAACACCGCGAGAAAGCCGAAGGCGCCGATCTCGTCGGCCAGCACATAGGACAGGGCGATCAGCGCCAGGGCGAGGAAATCGTTGGGCGAGATGGTGCTGTCGCCATGCCGCGTGCGCAGGAAGATCATCAGCCGCCCGACCCCCTTGCCCATGACATAGCCCAGCAGCAGGCCCGCCGGTACGCCCCAGACCACATTCTTGAGAAACCACTCCAGGGTCCAGCCCCACTGGAGTTCGCCATGCTGCAGGAGCAGCAGACCGAGCAGCACGAAGGGAAAGGCGGTGCCGTCGTTGAGGCCCGCCTCGCCGGAGAGACCGAAGCGCACCCGGTCGAAATCCTGAGCGTGGTTGACCTGCACCAGCCCGGCCAGCACCGGGTCGGTGGGCGCGAGGATGGCGCCGATCAGCAGGGCCACGCCCCAGGGCAGACCGAGCAGGTAGTGGGCGACCAGGCAGACCCCGGCGATGCTGAAGATCATCACCGGCCCGGCCAGCAGATAGGCGCCGTGCCAGGAAGAGCGATGAAAGGACAGGCGCAGCTTGAGGCCGCTGACAAACAGCGAAAAGAGCACCGCCACCTCGGTGAGGTGGCCGATCCAGGTCGCCGATTGCTGGAAGTCGACCTCGGCCAGGCCCAGGCCGATGGGGCTGATGAGCATGCCGAAGGCCAGGCAGACCACCGAGGTGGTGACCGGTAGCCAGCGCAGGTAGGCGGAGGTCAGGGCGAGGATCATCAACAGCGATCCCAATACCCCGACCCAGACGAGAAAAGTCATGTGGGTAGCGTGATCCAGAACAGAGAAGGAAGAACGGGTAGCAGACGTCACCCTTCTGATGGAGACTGCGCCGACGTAGCCACGTGCCCCCTATCTGCCGAATGGCGCGCCTCCGGGTGACCCCGTGGCCCTGGCCGGGGTCCCATGCCCTATAGTCCCCAAGGAAAGCCTCTACCCGCATGAGCGATCACCACCTCCGCAAGCAACGCCGCCTCGAACGCCTGCAGCGCTTCCTCGACTGGGCCGGCCGCACCCATCCCGACTTCGTCGCCAAGCAGCAGCACCAGGAACTCTGGTTCAAACCCTATTCGGGCTATCCCCTGCCGCACCTGGGTCGTATCGCCAAGGCCTTCTGGCTGGGTCTCGACGAAGCCACCGCGGTAGCCGTCGGCAGCGCGCCCGATCCCGACAGCCTGCTGGGCCAGACGCTGCTCAATGCCGGCAAGACCTTCGGCTATCCGGTGGATGTCTTCGGCAGCGAAAAGCTCTTTACCGGCGGCGCGGCGAGCGAATTACTCGAACCCCACTGGGCGCTGAATCTGGCCGACAGCGCTTCGGCCGAGGCCTTTGCCGCCGCGGTCAGCGAGCGTCTGGGCGATGCCGTGCGCGAGCGCCTCGGCATTCTGGCGGCGCCCTTCGCCGAGATGGCCGACGAGGATCGCCAGCGGGTGCTGGAGCGGGTGCCCCAGGCGTTGATCCGCCTGGACGACTTTTTGCCGCGGGCGGTGGAGGTGCTCAACGAAACGCGCCACGAATTGAGATTCAACGTGGTGCTGACCCACGAGGACATTCGCCTGGAGATCCCCCGGCGGCTGGCGGCCAACCAGGGCCGACTGCTGAGTGACGCCGATGTCGCCGCGCTCAGGGCCGAAGCCGAGGCGGACCTGCGCGAGCGTTTCGCCGTGCTGGTGGGCGAAGCCGATGCCCTGGACTTCGATCTGCACCAGCTGGGCACGCCGCGCCTGCAGGAGCTGATGCGCCTGGAAGCCGACAAGCTGCGCCGCGCGCTGCGCCACGCCGTGACCCAGCAGCGCGAGAAGATGGCCTTCGCCGTTCTGCTGGAAAACAATCCGCGCTTCGGCCAGTACCATCAGAATTATCCGGCCCGCCGCCTGACCCGCACCTGGACCGCCCTGCTCGGCCCCACCAACAGCGGCAAGACCCACAGGTCCATCGAGGCCATGGCGGCGGTGACCCATGCCATCTACCTCTCGCCGCTGCGGTTGATGGCCCTGGAAAACCAGGAGCGCCTGGAGTCCCTCGGCGTGCCCTGCTCGCTGGTCACCGGCGAGGAGGAGATCATCCGCCCGGGCGCCACCCACTTCTGCTGCACCGTGGAGGAATTCGCCCGCTTCCGCCGCCAGCAGTGGGAGGTGGTGGTGGTCGACGAGGTGCAGATGCTGGCCGATCCGCAGCGCGGCTGGGCCTGGGTCGATGCCCTGGTCAGCGCCCACACCAAGCGCCTGCTGATGACCGGCCCGGCGCTGATCGAACCCTCGCTGCGCACCCTCTGCGAGCTGTGCGAGGACCGCCTGGAGATCAAGCCCACCAAACGCCTGTCGCCGGTCACGGTGGCGCGCCACGCCACCACCCTGGAGCGCCTGGAACCGGGTTCGCTGCTGGTGGCCTTCAGCCGTCGGGTGGTGCTGGAACTCAAGGGCCTGCTGGAGATGGCCGGGCGCCGGGTGTCGGTGGTCTATGGCGCCCTCTCGCCGGAGGTGCGGCGGGAACAGGCGCGGCGCTTCCGCGAAGGCGAGACCGAGATCATGGTCGCCACCGATGCGGTGGGCATGGGCCTCAACCTGCCGGCCCATACCCTGTGCTTCTACACCGACGAGAAATTCGACGGGGTGGAGAACCGGCCGCTGCGGGTGCAGGAGGTCAAGCAGATCGGTGGGCGCGCCGGACGGTTCGGTCATCATGCCGAGGGCGAGATCACCGCGCTCGAACCCCATGTGCTGCGCAACATCAAGCGGCTGTTCCACAGCCCGGACGATCCGGTTGACCTGCACCAGTTCCAGGTGCGGCCGAGCCTGGAGCACCTGCGCGCGCTGTCCGAGTTCATGGAGGAGCCCAGCCTGCTGCGCACCTGGCTGACCTTCAATCGCAACATCAACTATGGCGACGCCTTCGTCTCGGTACTGCCCGACGAGCTGGCCGAGTGGATCAAGCTGATCGACCTGCCCGGCATCGACTTCCAGCTGCGCTGGATCTTCGCCTGCACGCCGATCCGTGGCGGCCTGGAAGGCCCGGCCAGCAGCCAGGCCCAGCGCTGGCTGAGAATCGTCGCGCGGGGCGAGCCGGTGGATTTGCCGCGCATCCCCATGGGCACCGATCTCGCCGGACTGGAAAGCGCCCTGCACGTGGTGGAGACCTATCTGCACCTGTCCCGCAGCCTGCCCGAGCTGTTTCCGGCCCTGGAACGCGGCCAGGACCATCGCGACCTGCTCAACGACGCCATCACCCGGGAGTTGTCCCGTCGACGCCGGCCGCGTGGCCAGGAAAAGGGCCAGGGCAAGGGCGGCCGCCGCCAGGGTCGCGGCGAGCGGCGCAGTGGGCGCTTCGGGCGTTAGGCGGCGCGGAAAGTTGCCAGCGGTCGCGCTACCGATCGCGGCCATGGGCCGCTCCTACAGGGAAATGATGCTCCTGTAGGAGCGGCCCATGGCCGCGATAGTCCAAGCCAGAACGGCCGCATCGGCGGACCGCCATGGCCGCGATCATGGCCACGATAAAGAAAGACAGTCGCTCCTACCGGGACGTCCCCAGCGGCGCCCGCGCCTTGAAGCTCCAGGTGAAGAAGAATTCCGCCACCTGCTCACCGCTTTCGTCGGTGCCGATGCTGCGCAGCTCGACCTGCTGCGGCTTGCCGGTCTCCCGGGCGCGCACCAGCGCCGCGGCGATGGCCGCGCCCTGGTCGCAACGAAAGACGATGGTGCCCACGGCCTTCTTGCTAAAGGTCGCGCTCATGGCCACTACCAGCATGGCGTAGCGGCTGCCGGAACGGCGGATGTGCCGGTCGGCGAGGATGCCGGTGGAAAATTCCGCCGCCATGCCCTCCACCGCCCAGAACATGCTCTTGAAGGGATTCTGGTTCAGCCAGCCATGGGTGACCTGCATCTGGCAGCCGGCATCGTCCAGGTGGCGCAGGCGCAGGCCGGCGATCTTGGCGATGGGCACCTTGGTCCAGACGAAGAGATTGAACAGCAGTCGATTCATGGCGAGCGCATCCGGCAGCCTGGCCGGAGCGCCAGGTGCCCGCAGCTTAGCGCTTCGCCCCGGGCCGCTCCATGGCTGGCGGACGCGGCCCGGTAGACAGTTCGCGACCCCTGGGTCGCGCGGCCGGGGGGCCTCGCCGAAGAGGCGCCCGCGGGCCTTATAGCGGATTGGCGTTGAGTTGCTCGGCGTAGCGCCGGGTCATGAACACTGCGAACAGCAGACCGGCCACCGCCAGGCTGCCGCCCACCAGGCCGACGTAGGGCATGCCGACATGGGTCCCCACCACGCTGCCGAGCAGGGCGCCGCCGCCGATGCCGACGTTGTAGATCCCGGAGAACAGCGCCATGGCGACGTCGGTGGCGTCCTTGGCCAGGGCCAGCACCTTGGATTGCAGCGCCAGGCCGAAACTCATGATGGCGATGCCCCAGATGACGCTCAGGCCCTCCAGCATGAAGCTCTTCCAGGCGAACGGCAGCAGCAACAGCAGCGACAGGGCGATGCCAGCGATGGCCGCGATCAGGAAGCCATTGGGGAATCTCAGGCTGTAGCGGCTGAACAGCAGCGAGCCGATGACGCCGGAGCCGCCGAACAGCAGCAGCAAGGCGGTGATCTGCATACCACCCATGCCGGCCACCTCCACGGCAAAGGGCTCGATGTAGCTGTAGCCGGTGAAGTGGGCGGTCACCACCAGGGTGGTGAGCAGGTAGATGCACAGCAGCGCCGGGCGCTTGAACAGCACCGGCAGGCTGGCCAGGGAACCGGAATTCTCGCTGGGCAGCAGTGGCAGGTTGCGCGCCAGCCAGAGCACCGTGCCCACCGCCAGCGCCGCGATGGCGACGAAGGTGTAGCGCCAGCCCAGCAATTCACCCAGCACCCGGCCCAGCGGGATGCCCAGCACCATGGCCAGGCAGGTGCCGGTGGCCAGCAGGCCGAGCGCCTGGGTCTGCTTGCCGGCCGGGGCGATGCGCACCGCCAGCGAGGCGGTGATCGACCAGAACACCGCATGGGCGAAGGCGATGCCGATGCGGCTGGCCACCAGCACCTCGAAGCTCCAGGCCACCCCGGAGAGGCCGTGGCAGGCGATGAACACGATGAAGACGAACACCAGCAGCCGGCGCCGCTCGATGGAGCGGGTGGCGAGCATCATCGGCAGCGACATCAGGGCCACCACCCAGGCATAGATGGTCAGCATCAAGCCGACCTGCGAGGGGCGCATGTCGAAGCTGCGCCCGATGTCGCTGAGCAGCGCCACCGGAACAAATTCCGTGGTGTTGAAGATGAAGGCGGCCAGGGCCAGGGCGATGACACCGGACCAGCTGGGCTTCCGGGCTTCGGCGGTAGCATCCATGGGGGGTCTTCTACTCCAGAGCGAAAGGGTGGATGGCGACTCTCGGTCAGAAAGCCGACGACAAAAACCCACGAGCAAAGGCCTGGCCCGCCTGCGACGCCGGGTCGCGAGCGAGAAGTCTGCCGTAGGTAGGGATTGGAATTGAATGTAGTAAAAATTCTACGCTGTCGATTCGGACCATCACAACCTCCCGCAGTTGCGCCTGACAGCGGCAATCGCCTGGCCGAAGCGGCCAACCGCCTGATCGGTGGCGCTTTTTTACCCGGGAGCAGCACGCCGATCGCCTAGCGCTGCGACAAAACATCGCGAAACCTTTTGCCTGGACGAAGCTCCGAGCGAAACGCGCCGGACGATTGACCTTACCCCAGGGGCAAGCTCTAGCCTCGGCGTCACCAGCCCAGTCAGGAGCCTCCCCCATGCGTATCGTCCTCTCCTCCACCCTGCTCGCCCTCAGTCTGCTCGCCGGCGGCGTCGCCCAGGCCGCCGAGACCCAGCACCCGGCCCACCAGGACATGCAGAAGAGCATGGAGACCATGCACCAGGGCATGGAAGAAGGCCTCAAGGCCAAGGACCCGGACCTGGCCTTCGCCAAGGGCATGCTGGCCCATCACGAGGGCGCCGTCGACATGGCCCGCTATCAGCTGCAGCACGGCAAGGACCCGGAGATGCGCAAGCTGGCCGAGGACATCATCCAGGCCCAGCAGAAGGAAATCGACCAGCTCAATCGCTGGATCAAGGCCCACGGCAAGTAATGGCGCACCGCATCCGGGACTGGCACAGTGGGACGCCAGGCCCGAAGCGGAGTCCACCATGCTGATCGACCATCTGGATCATCTGGTCCTGACCACCATCGACCTCGCCGCCTGCGAGGATTTCTACACCCGGGTGCTGGGTATGCGCCTGGAGACCTTTGGCGCGGGGCGCAAGGCGCTGCGCTATGGCAACCAGAAGATCAATCTGCACGAGCGGGGGCACGAATTCGAACCCAAGGCGCACCTGCCGGTGCCGGGCGCCCTCGACCTCTGCTTCATCGCCCAGGAGCCGCTGGACCAGGTGATCGCCCATCTGCAGCGCGAGGGCTGGCCGATCATCGAAGGCCCGGTGGCTCGCACCGGCGCCACCGGACCGATTCGCTCGGTCTATGTCCGCGATCCCGACCTCAACCTGATCGAGATCGCCGAGTACCCGACCTAGGCTCTGCGCGAAAGGTCGCCGAGCGAAGGTCAGGCGAGGCGAAAAGAAGCCTGAGGAAGCGGAGTTTACGAGTGGTAAATGAGCATTCCGAAGGCTTTTTCAACGACGCATCACCGAGTGCAGGCACTTTTCGTACAGAGCCTAGCGCGGCCGACCGAACACCTGAGTCCAATAGAGGCTGTGGGTGCTCCGCGGATTCAGGGCATAGGCCGCGCCCATTTCGGTGAATTCCGGATTCATCAGATTGGCGCAGTGGCCCGGACTCGCCAGCCAGCCCTGCATGGCCTGGCTGACCGAACCGGCGCCCGCGGCGATGTTTTCACCGATGCGGGTCCAGCCGTAGCCCTGTTTGCCCACCCGCTCGGCCACGGTGCCGCCGCCGGGGGCGGTATGGGAGAAGTAGTCGCGACCGGCCATGTCCTGGCTGTGGGCCAGGGCGGCATTGGCCAGCGCCGGATTCCAGCGCAGCGGGGTGGTCGCGGCAAAACGCCGGGTGCCGCAGGTGCGCGCCTGGGCCCGGGCGCGATTGACCTCGGCCAGCACCGCCTTGCCGGCGCTCTGCCAGTCGCCCAGGCCGGCGCTCACCACCGGACGCGCCAGCACCAGCTGCCAGCGCGGACCCTGCTGACTCACCCCGATCTGCGCATAGTCGCTACTGGCCAGCGGCCGGCAATACTGCTGGCGCAGCCCGGCCATGGCCGCCTGGGCGGTAGGGGCACCGGCCAGCATGATCACCTGCACCGCTGACGCCTGATAACCCGCAGCACGCAGATCGCTCTGCAGGCGATCGCGGCCGCTCAGGCGTACCGCCGCCAGGCGATTGTCGGCGGCGAGCGGTGCGGCGGCGCGGGTGCCCGGGCAACCCTGGGGGGCGGCGCGATAGGCGTTGATCAGGCTGACCAGACGCGCCTCTTCGGGCGTCGCCGCCAGGGCGGCCTGGCTCAGCAAGGTCGTGGTCAGCAGCAGGGACAAGGCAGGGAAACGGGACATGCGTGAGCGGATCCGGAAAAGACGGAAGCGCTATGTACCCGGCCTGAATCCGGGGCGCAAGCCAGACCGGTGGCCAGCCGAGGAACGGATGGCAGTTTGCTTGCAAGGGTGATTGGAGTAGGCTCGCCGGCTCATTCAACAGGAGTCTCTCCCATGGCCAAAGCCTCTGCCCGCCACATCCTGGTTTCCAGCGAAGCCAAGTGCAACGAACTCAAAGCCGCCATCGAAGGGGGCGCCGATTTCGCCCAGGTGGCCAAGGACAACTCCAGCTGCCCCTCCAGCCGCCAGGGCGGTGACCTGGGCACCTTCCGCCCGGGCCAGATGGTCAAGGAATTCGACACCGTGGTGTTCAGCGCGCCGCTGCATCAGGTCCAGGGTCCGGTAAAGACCCAGTTCGGCTATCACCTGGTGGAAGTCACCAGCCGCGAAGATTGATCGCGCCGGTGCTCCCGCTCGCAGCGGGGGCACCTCCCTTCCCTGCGCCCAACCGGCTATCCTGCAGACCTCCTGTCTCACGAGGATAGTGCCATGTCCCTTCCCCTCGAACGTCACGGTCAGTGCCTGTGCGGCGCCGTCCAGCTGGATTGTCGCCTCGACAGCCTTGCCGTCTCGGCCTGTCATTGCCGGACCTGTCGCCGCTGGAGCGGTGGCCCGCTGCTGGCAGTGGACTGTGCTCAGCCACCGGTGATCGGCGGTGGCGATGCCCTGGCCGTCCATGCCTCGTCCGACTGGGCGGAGCGCGGCTTTTGTCGCCACTGCGGCACTCACCTGTTCTATCGCCTCAAGGCCGAGCCTTACTACGCCATTCCGGTGGGCCTGCTCGAGGGCAGCGACTGGTTGCTGGACAGCGAGATCTTCATCGAAGAAAAGCCGGCCTGGTATTGCTTCGCCAACCAGACCCGCCAGCTGACCGGCGCCGAGGCCATCGCCGAGCACGGCGAACAGGACTAGTCGCCTTCCGGCGCCAGCCATGACCACCGGTCGCCTCGCTGCGGGCGACCTCGGGGTCCTGCGCACGCTCGTTATCACGCCAAGGCTCATGCCAGAGCCCCGGCCTCTGCCGCCCCCCTGATCCGTTGCGCCCGGTCGCCTGCGGCCTGGACGCACACCCCTATCAAGCCGCTGGCAAACGCGCCGATGCCTGGGTGAGCTCCCTTTCCCAGCCTGCCAGACAAGAGGAACAATCATGGGGTTTCTGCAACGCTTCGGCGCGCGTGCCCGCCAGGGCGGTAGCGGCGTGTTCAGCCTGACCTGCTCCGCTCGCGAACTCGGCGACCGCCTCGGCGGCGTCGCCCTCAAGCCCACCTATATCGCCGGCTTCGTTTCGCCACACCTGGACCTGGACGCCATCGCCCGGCAGCTGGCGGGGCGCTTTCCCGGCGCATCCATCAGCCTGTGCACCACCTCCGGCGAACTCTGCGGCAGCGAGCAGCGCCTGTATTGCCCCGCCGATGGCGCCTGGGACCGGCTGGTGCTGCAATTCTTCGACGCCTCGGTCATCGCCTCGGCCGAGGTGGTGCACGTTCCGCTGGACAGCGAGGACATCCGCCGTGGCGGACCGCGGCGCAGCATGAAGGAGCGCCTCGCCCGCCTGACCGAGTCGCTCAAGCGCCTGCAGGTGCGCACGCCCATCGATCACCGCGATACCCTGGCCTTCGTGCTGTTCGACGGCCTGTCCGCCTCGGAATCCTTCTTCATGGAGGCGCTGTACGAGTCCGGCCGCTTTCCCTGCCTGTTCGTCGGCGGCTCCGCCGGCGGCAAGGGCGACTTCCGCCAGACGCTGCTGCACGATGGCCGCAAGGCCTATGAAAACCATGCCCAGCTAGTCTTCCTGAAGATGGCCCGGAACACCCGCTTTGGGGTGTTCAAGAGCCAGAATTTCAGCGCCACGCCGCTCAGCCTCAGTGTCCTCACCGCCTCCCTGGAAGAGCGCTACATCAGCCAGGTGGTCGACAGCCGCGGCCAGATCAAGAGCATGGTGGCGGCCCTCTGCGAGGCCCTGAGCTGCCGCGCCGAGCAGCTGGAGCAGCGCCTGGCGGACTATTCCTTCGCCATCCGCGTGGGCGAGGAGCTGTTCGTCCGCTCCATCGCCCGCATCGACTACGAGCGCGAGCGCATCCACCTGTTCTGCGACGTGGCGCCCGGCGAAGAGCTGGTGATGGTCAAGCGCACCTCCCTGGTGGACGCCACCCGCGAGGACTTCGCCCGCTTCCTGCAGGGCAAGAGCGGCACCCCGCTGGTAGGCGTGCTCAACGACTGCATCCTGCGCCGCGCCAACAACGGCGCCGAGCTGCCGCGCATGGGCGAGGTGTTCGGCCAGACGCCGGTGGTGGGCTTTTCCACCTTTGGCGAGATCCTCGGCCTGAACCTCAACCAGACGCTCACCGCGGTGTTCTTTTTCCGTACCCCGGAGGGCGCGCCCTTCCGCGACGACTACGTCGACAACTTCGCCGCCCACTACGGCGAGTTCAAGGCCTTCTTCCTGCGCCGGCAGATCAAGAAGCTGGCCGGGCTAAGCCAGGTGGTGGTCAACCAGATCAACGAGTTCAAGCGGCAGAACTTCACGGGTGTGGTGGATGCCCAGGGCCTCGACGACTCCATCCAGGCGGTGTTCGGCGGCCTCGCCGACCTCGGCCAGGTGCTGCGCCAGGCGCACCAGAGTCGCCAGGAGATCGGCGAGCAGTTGCGGCACTACTCCGGCGAATTGCACAGCAGCATGGACGATCTGGCGGGCAACATCTTGCAGCAGGGCGAGGTCACCCGCCAGGCCGACAGCACCGTGCAGCACCTCACCGAACAGGCGGAGGACGTGGTGCGCAGCGCCAACGAGCTGAGCCAGTCGAGTCTGCGCATCCAGTCCATCGTCCAGGTGATCCAGCAGATCGCCGGCCAGACCAACCTGCTGGCGCTCAACGCGGCCATCGAGGCGGCGCGCGCCGGCGAGAGCGGTCGCGGCTTCGCGGTGGTGGCCGACGAGGTGCGCAACCTGGCGGCCATCACCCACAAGAACGCCGCCGAGATCGGCGCCGACATCGACCAGTTGTCGCGCGCCATCAGCGAGGTCGGTGCCCATATCGCCGGCCAGGCCCAGGACGTGGGTTCGCTGCAGGAGCTGCTCGCCGTCCTGCGTGAGTCCGGTCGCCTCACCGCCCAGACCTCCCACCGCACCAAGGACATCGCCGATACCCTGACCGGTCTCACCGCCGCTACCTCGTCCTAAGGCAGGAGGGGACTTACCGTTCGTCGGCACTGACCGGCAAGTCCCGCCCTCTTCCCGCGCCGCCGCCCCTCACCAGGAGGGGCGACCGGAGGCCGCCGGCTCACCCTTTGAGTGACCGCAGGGTCACGGCCAGCGCCGTGGCTTGCGGCCCTGTTTTGCCCTCATCGGCGACCCATGGGTCAGCAATAGACGCCCCAAACCCGCTCCCAGCCGCGTCTACGACTTTTGTAGTGACTATACGAAAGCACTACAAAACTGAGTTGACGACGCCCTTATCTCCTGCAAATCTCTAGCTGCACCGGACGCGAACCCCCTATCCATGCGGGTCGCGCCTGGGCTCCGGGTGACCCTCGGGCCGTCTTGCGTAGTGATGCTCAAGAGGCACTACAAGAGAAGACGACTGAAATGCCGCGCTGCTCGAGGCAGCGTCGCCAGAGGTGACGTCCGGATCCATGCAGGAACGTACGGCGACATGACTCGACAGCTGGGCTGACCTTTCGCCTTCGCGACCGGTATCCGGGTGGCAACCGCCATCCCGCTGCCGGACGTTGGGAAAAGACTGGTACCCAAGCCAACCTCATCGAGAAGGATCGACTCATGTCCGCTTACGAGAACGACGTTCAGGCCATCGCCGCCCTCAAGAACAGCACCGGCAATCACTGGAGCGCCATCAATCCGGAGTACGCAGCGAGGATGCGCCTGCAGAATCGCTTCAAGACCGGTCTCGACATCGCCCGCCACTGCGCGGCCATCATGCGCCGGGACATGGCCGCCTACGACGCCGACAGCAGTGCCTACACCCAGTCGCTGGGCTGCTGGCACGGCTTCATCGGGCAGCAGAAGCTGATCGCCATCAAGAAGCACCTGGGCAGCACGAAAGGCCGCTACCTCTATCTGTCCGGCTGGATGATCGCCGCGCTGCGCTCGGAATTCGGCCCGCTGCCGGATCAGTCCATGCACGAGAAGACCAGCGTGCCGGCACTGATCGAAGAGCTCTACACCTTCCTGCGCCAGGCCGACGCCCGCGAGCTGGGCATGCTGTTCCGCGAGCTGGACGCCGCCCGCGCCGCCGACGAGAACGCCAAGGCCGCCGCTATCCAGGCCAAGATCGACAGCCATGAAACCCATGTGGTGCCGATCATCGCCGACATCGACGCCGGGTTCGGCAACGCCGAGGCCACCTACCTCCTGGCCAAGAAGATGATCGAGGCCGGCGCCTGCTGCATCCAGCTGGAAAACCAGGTCTCCGACGAGAAGCAGTGCGGCCACCAGGACGGCAAGGTCACGGTGCCCCACGAGGACTTCCTGGCCAAGATCAACGCCGTGCGCTACGCCTTCCTCGAACTGGGCGTGGACGAAGGCGTCATCGTCGCCCGCACCGACTCCCTGGGCGCCGGCCTGACCAAGCAGATCGCCGTGAGCAAGCAGCCGGGCGACCTGGGTGACCAGTACAACAGCTTCCTCGACTGCGACGAGGTAGACGCCAGCCAGCTGGGCAACGGCGATGTGCTGATCAGCCGCGGCGGCAAGCTGCTGCGGCCCAAGCGCCTGGCCAGCGGCCTGTTCCAGTTCCGTGCCGGCAGCGGTGTGGATCGCGTGGTGCTGGACTGCATCACCTCGCTGCAGAACGGTGCCGACCTGCTGTGGATCGAGACCGAGAAGCCCCACGTCGGCCAGATCAAGGCCATGGTCGACCGCATCCGCGAGGTCGTGCCCAATGCCAAGCTGGTCTACAACAACAGCCCCTCCTTCAACTGGACCCTGAGCTTCCGCCAGCAGGTGTTCGACGCCCTGCAGGCCGAGGGCAAGGACGTCTCCGCCTACGACCGCGCCAAGCTGATGAACGTGGACTACGACGACACCGAACTGGGGCGCCTGGCCGATGCGCGGATTCAGAGCTTCCAGCGCGATGCGGCGCGCGAGGCAGGCATCTTCCACCACCTGATCACCCTGCCCACCTACCACACCGCGGCCCTGTCCACCGACAACCTGGCCAAGGGCTACTTCGCCGAGGAAGGCATGCTGGCCTACGTCAAGGGCGTGCAGCGCCAGGAGATCCGCCAGGGCATCGCCTGCGTCAAGCACCAGAACATGGCCGGCTCGGACATGGGCGACGACCACAAGGAATACTTTGCCGGGGAAGCCGCGCTCAAGGCGGCGGGCAAGGACAACACCATGAACCAGTTCCACTGATCACGGCCACTGCGGAGGACACGCTCATGAACCTGAACGACAACCCCAGCCTGGACGATCTCAAGCAGCTGTTCGGCCGGCTCAAGGACAAGAACCACAACCACATCCTCTGGGTCTGCGAGAGCGGCGCGGTGCACGTCGACCGCCTGCCCGGCGGCGAGACGCCCGAGCAGTTCGAAGAGCGCCATCCCAGCCTGCGCATCCGCTTCAAAACCTACAACAAGGGCGGCGGCTACGTCGGCAAGTCGGCAGCGGCGGACGACAACTTCATCCGAAGCGTCTACACCGCCCTGCAGGAGCACTGGCGCCTGGCCGGTCGGCAGCAGCAGCCGGCCTATGTGGATCGCTACTACTAAAAGAAAAAGGGCGCGGCGGGGAGCTGATCACCCGGCGCGCCCTGCCCCACCTCTGAGGCGACTCGCCTGATCCTGGATGGCCCTCCGGGATCGAGCGAGTCGCCTCTTCCGTTTACAGCACGAACAGGTCCACGAAGCGATGCACCGGGGTGGCTTCCAGGCCTGCCTGGTCCTTGCACAGCGCGAAGATCTGGGCGCAGCGACCGGCCGGGAAGCGCGTGGCCAGGTTGCTCTGGAATTTGCGCTCCAGCAGCGGAATGCCCTCTTCGCGGCGCCGGCGATGGCCGATGGGATATTCCACGGCGATCTTCTCGGTGCTGCTGCCATCGGTGAAGAACACCTGCAGGGCATTGGCGATGGATCTCTTGTCGGCTTCCAGGTATTCGCGGCTGTAGCGCTCGTCCTCGACGATCTCCATCTTCTCGCGCAGCTGGTCGATGCGCGGATGCGCCTGGTGGAAGGCGTCCTCGTAGTGCTCGGCGACCAGGTCGCCGAACAGCAGCGGCACGGCGATCATGTACTGCAGGCAGTGGTCGCGGTCGGCGGCGTTGGCCATGGGGCCCTGCTTGGAGATGATGCGAATGGCCGATTCGTGGGTGGTCACCACGATCTTCTCGATCTGATCGACGCGGTCGCGCACCTGGGGGTGCAGGATCACCGCGGCTTCGGCGGCGGTCTGGGCATGGAATTCCGCCGGGAAGCTGATCTTGAACAGCACGTTTTCCATCACGTAGCTGCCGAAGCCCTGGGGAAAGCTGAACTGACGCTGGTCCGCCGGCTTGGTGGCCAGATCCTTGTTGGTGTGGCTGAACAGCACGTCGTAGAAGCCCCACTGGGGCGCGCTGAGCACGCCCGGGATACCCATCTCGCCACGCAGAGCGATGTCGGCCAGGCGCACGCCGCGGCTCGAGGCATCACCGGCGGCCCAGGACTTGCGGCTGCCGGCATTGGGTGCATGGCGATAGGTGCGCAGGGCCTGGCCATCGACGAAGGCGTGGGACAGGGCCGCCAGCAGTTGCTCGCGGTTGGCGCCCATCAGCTTGGCGCTGACCGCGGTGGAGGCCAGCTTGACCAGGAAGACGTGGTCCAGGCCGACACGGTTGAAGGAGTTCTCCAGGGCGAAGACGCCCTGGATCTCGTGGGCCATGACCATGGCCTCCAGCACCTCGCGCATGGTCAGGGGCGCTTCGCCCTGGGCCACGCGGCGCTGGGAGAGGTGGTCGGCCACCGCCAGGATGGCGCCTAGGTTGTCGGAGGGGTGGCCCCACTCGGCGGCCAGCCAGGTGTCGTTGTAGTCCAGCCAGCGAATGATGCAGCCGATGTCCCAGGCCGCCTTGACCGGGTCCAGGCGATAGCTGGTGCCCGGCACCCGCGCGCCCTGGGGCACCACGGTGCCCTCCACCTGGGGGCCGAGCAGCTTGGTGCACTCGGGGAAACGCAGGGACAGCAGGCCGCAGCCGAGGGTGTCCATCAAGCAGTTGCGGGCGGTGTCCAGGGCCTCGCGGGAGGTGACCTGGTAGTTCAGCACGTAATCGGCCAGGTCCTGGATGACCTGGTCGTAATCGGGTCGGTTGTTGAGATCGACGTTGGCGCTCATGGGTTTTGGTTCCTAAATATCGTGGTCATGGCGGTCCGCCGATGCGGCCGCTGTACGGGGTTAGGTTCATCGCGGCCATGGGCCGCTCCTACAGGACGCTCCCGCCCTTGTAGGAGCGGCCCATGGCCGCGATCAAACAATCAACGATTGGCGATGGGCGTGAAGGCCCGCTGCTCGACACCGATGTAATCCGCGCTGGGGCGGATGATGCGGTTGTCGGCGCGCTGCTCGAAGACGTGGGCGCACCAGCCGGCCGTCCGCGAGCAGACGAAGATCGGGGTGAACAGCGGCGTCGGGATGCCGAGGAAGTGATAGGCCGAGGCGTGGTAGAAGTCGGCGTTGGGAAACAGCCCCTTCTCTTCCTTCATGGTGCGGTCGATGGCTTCCGAGACCGGGAACAGCACCCGGTCGCCCACCTCCGCCGCCAGTTGCCGGGCATAGTCCTTGATCACCTCGTTGCGCGGATCGCTGTCGCGGTAGATGGCGTGGCCGAAGCCCATCACCTTTTCCTTGCGTTCGAGCATCTGCTTGAGGCCGGTGACCGCCTCCTCGGGCGAGGCGAAGCGCTCGATCAACGCCATGGCCGCCTCGTTGGCGCCGCCATGCAGCGGGCCGCGCAGGGAGCCGATGGCGCCGGTGACGCAGGAATAGAGATCCGACAGCGTCGAGGCGCAGACCCGGGCGGTAAAGGTGGAGGCGTTGAATTCGTGCTCGGCATAGAGGATCAGCGAGACGTTCATCACCCGGGCATGCAACTCGCTGGGCGCCTTGCCGTGCAGCAGGGTGAGGAAGTGGCTAGCGATGTCCGGGGCGTCGCTGGTGCAGTCGATGCGGGTGCCGCTCTGGCTGAAGTGGTGCCAATACAGCAGGATCGCCGGAAAGGCGCCGAGCAGGCGATCGGCCACCTGCTGCTGGTCGGCGAAGCTGTGCTCCGGCTCCAGGGTGCCCAGCAGGGAGGCGCCGGTACGCATCACGTCCATGGGGTGGGCGCTGGCGGGGATACGCTCCAGGCCTTCCTTGAGCGGCTGCGGCAGGTCGCGCAGGGCCGCCAGGCGCTGGCGATAGGTGTCCAGTTGCGCTTGCGTGGGCAGCTCGCCATAGAGCAGCAGGTGGGCGATTTCCTCGAAGTCGGCCTGAGCGGCCAATTCACGGATGTCGTAGCCCCGGTAGGTGAGGCCGGCGCCGGTCTTGCCGACGGTGCAAAGCGCGGTGCGGCCGGCGACCTGGCCACGCAGGCCGGCGCCGCCGAGGGTTTTGCTGTCTGCCATCGTCTCGCTCCTCTTGGATTTGTTAGGCGAAAAAGCGGGCGTTCAGGGTGGAGCGTCAGTGTTTCTGTTGTTGGAACAGGCGATCCAGCTGGTCCTCGTAGCGGTGATAGTCGATGCGGTCATAGAGTTCGGCGCGGGTCTGCATGGTGTCGACCACCGCCTGCTGGCTGCCATCGCGGCGGATCGCCGTGTAGACGTTTTCGGCGGCGCGATTGGCCGCGCGGAAGGCCGACAGCGGATAGAGCACCAGGCCGACATCGGCCCCGGCCAATTCTTCGGTGGTGAACAGCGGCGTGGCGCCGAATTCGGTGATGTTGGCCAGGATCGGCACCTTCACCGCCTGGGCGAACTGGCGGTACATGGGCAATTCGGTCATGGCCTCGGGAAAGATCATGTCGGCGCCGGCCTCGACGCAGGCGCAGGCGCGGTCGATGGCGGCCTGCAGGCCTTCCACCGCCAGGGCGTCGGTGCGGGCCATGATGACGAAGTCGGGATCGGTGCGGGCATCCACCGCGGCCTTGATGCGGTCGACCATCTCCTGCTGGCTGACGATCTCCTTGCCCGGCCGATGACCACAGCGCTTGGCGCCGACCTGATCCTCGATGTGCATGGCCGCCGCGCCGGCCTTGATCAGGGCACGGGTGGTGCGGGCCACGTTGAAGGCCGAGGCGCCGAAGCCGGTGTCGACGTCCACCAGCAGCGGCAGGTCGCAGACATCGGTGATGCGGCGGACGTCGATCAGCACGTCTTCCAGGCCGCTGATGCCCAGGTCCGGCAGCCCCAGGGAGCCGGCCGCGACCCCGCCGCCGGACAGGTAGATGGCCTGGAAGCCGGCGCGCTTGGCCAGCAGCGCATGATTGGCGTTGAGGGTGCCGACCACCTGCAGCGGGCGTTCGGCGGCGACGGCGGCACGGAATTTCTGGCCGGGACTGACGGCAGGCATGGCGTTACCTCGACTGAGCTTGGACTAGGGGATGGTGCTGCAGATTGCGCTTGGAGGCGGCGATGTGGCGGCGCATCAGCAGTTCGGCCAGTTCGCCGTCGCCCTCGGCCAGGGCATCGAGGATGCGGTGGTGCTCGGCGAAGGCCTGGCGCGGACGATTGGGGGTGGCGGAGACCTTGAGCCGGTACATGCGCACCAGGTGATAGAGCTCGCCGCAGAGCAGCCGCACCAGCATGCCGTTGCCGCTGGCCTGGATGATGCGGTAGTGGAAGTCGTGGTCGCCTTCCTGCAGGTAGTAGCCGGTGCCGGCCTGGAACGCCGGATCGCGTTCGTGGGTATCCAGCAGCTGGCGCAATTCGTCGATGCCCTGGGGCGTGAGCCGCTCGGCCGCCAGGCGGCAGGCCATGCCTTCGAGGGATTCGCGGATTTCGTAGAGTTCGACCAGTTCGGCCAGGCTCAGGGCGGCGACCCGGGCGCCGGCATGGGGCACCCGCACCACCAGCCGCTGGCCTTCCAGGCGGTGGATGGCTTCGCGCAGCGGCCCGCGGCTGATGCCATAGGTGCGCGCCAGCTCGGGCTCGGAAATCTTGCTGCCCGGCGCCACGTCACCGCGGACGATGGCCTCGCGGATCCGGCGGAACACCTGCTCGGAGAGGGTCCCACTGTCGGTCTCGGGCGCTTCGGCCTGGAGGGGGCTATCGATCATTGTCGACACCTTTTGTGTTTATGGCCTGAATAACTACGCCTGAACGCCTTTCCCGTCAATCTTTGTCGACAATCCAGCTGTGACACCCTGTATCTCGCTCCGCCAGAGGCGGTTCGCTACACTAGCGCGCCGTCCTTCCCAGCCGACCTCGCCATGCCCCTCTGCCACCTGCATCCCCTGCCCTACCACGCCGATCCCACGGCGCGTTTCGCCCTGCTGCAGGGCGAGCCCGGCGCGGTGCTGCTGGATTCGGGGCGGCCAGTGGCCGAGCGCGGACGCTACGACCTCATGGCGGCCTGGCCGCTGGCGGTGCTGCAACCGGCAGCCGAAGAAGATGGCCGCGCTTTCTTCGCCCGGGCGCGTACCGCCTTGGTCAAACTGGGCCGGGCGGAATTGCCGGACGAGGTGGAGCTGCCTTTCGCCGGTGGCCTGCTGGGCTATCTCGGCTACGACTTCGGCCGGCGCTTGGAACGGCTGCCAGACGGCGCCCACGCCGATCTGCAACTGCCCGATAGCCGCCTGGGCCTCTATGCCTGGGCGCTGATCAGCGATCACCAGGCGCGGACCAGCCAGCTGGTCTGCCATCCGGCGCTGGACGCGGAGGAACGCCAGCGACTGATCGCCCTGTTCGAAGCAGAGGAAACGCCCGAGACCTCTGACTTCAGCCTCACCGCACCCTTCACTGCCGATATAGACCGTGATACCTATCGCCAGCGCATAGAGGCCATCCAGGCCTATGTCGCCGCCGGCGACTGCTACCAGGTCAACTTCGCCCAGCGCTTTCGCGCGCCCTTCCAGGGTTCGCCCTGGACCGCCTACCAGGCGCTGCGCGCGGCATGCCCGACGCCCTTCTCCGGCTATCTGGCGCTGGAGCGCGGCGCCCTGCTCAGTCATTCGCCGGAGCGCTTCCTGCGGGTCAGCCGCGGTCAGGTGGAAACCCGCCCGATCAAGGGCACCCGGCCAAGGCGCGCCGAGGCCGGTGCCGATGCCGCCGAAGCCCGTGCCCTGCTGGCCAGCCCCAAGGATCGCGCCGAGAATCTGATGATCGTCGACCTGCTGCGCAACGACCTGGGGCGCAGCTGCCGGATCGGCTCGGTACGGGTGCCCGAGTTGTTCGCCCTGGAGAGCTATCCCAACGTCCACCACCTGGTCAGCGCCGTCACCGGCGAACTGGCCGCAGGGCTGGACGCCCTGGATCTCCTGGCCGGCAGCTTTCCCGGTGGCTCCATCACCGGGGCGCCGAAGATCCGCGCCATGCAGATCATCGACGAGCTGGAAGAGACCCGCCGCGGCCCCTACTGCGGCTCGCTGCTCTATCTGGACGTGCGCGGCGAGAGCGACAGCTCCATCCTGATCCGCAGCCTGCTCGCCGAAGACGGCGTGCTCAGTTGCTGGGGCGGCGGCGGCATCGTCATGGACTCGCACTGGGCCGACGAATACGCCGAATCCCTGGCCAAGGTGCGAGTGCTGCTGGAGACGCTGGCAGCCCACAGCTGATCCGGCTTTGCTACCATGGCCCCATCCCTTACCCGGCTGGAGTCCGCCATGTCTCTCGATCTCGCCCGCATCAACGCCGACCTCGGCCGCGACCCCGAAAAGCTCGTCGCCTGGGCCCTGGGTCTGGGTAAAAGCGCCATCGTCACCACCAACTTCCGCCCCTTCGAGGCGGTGATCCTGCACCTGGTCAGCCAGGTCAAGCCGGACATCCCGGTGGTCTGGATGGACAGTGGCTACAACACCCCCGCCACCTACCGCTGCGCCGACGAGATCGTGCGCAAGCTGAATCTCAACCTGGTGACGTACCTGCCCAAGCGCTCGCGCGCCCACCGCGAGGCCATCGACGGCCCGGTACCCGGGCTGGACGATCCGCGCCACGCCGCCTTCACCGAAGAGGTCAAGCTGGAACCCTTCGCCCGCGCCCTGCGCGAGACGGCGCCCGAGGTCTGGTTCACCGCCCTGCGCGCCACCGATACCGCGGTGCGCGCCCAGATGGACCCGGTCAGCGTCAATCCGGACGGTCTGATCAAGGTTGCGCCGCTGCTGCACTGGACCTCCAAGGATCTCTACCAGTACCTCACCGCCCACGACCTGCCCAACGAGTTCGACTACTTCGATCCCACCAAGGGTGACGAGAACCGCGAGTGCGGCCTGCACCTCGCCCACTGAGTCCGTGCCTTTCGCGCGTCCGCTCCCGGGCGCGCGCCCTGCTCCTGCTGATAGCTCGCCCATGACCGCTTCCCGCCCTATCCACTCCCGCAAGGGCGTCTTTGCCGTGGTGCTCGGCAACGCCGTGGAGTTCTTCGACTTCGGCGTCTACGCCACCTTCGCCGTGCTGATCGGCCAGGTGTTCTTTCCCTCGCAGAACGCCTTCGCCAGCCTCATGGCCAGCGTCATCACCTTTGGCGTCGGCTTCGTCGTCCGCCCGCTGGGCGCCATCCTCATCGGCGCCTGGGCCGACCGGGTCGGGCGCAAGCCGGCGATGCTGCTGACCATGGTGCTGATGGCCCTGGGCACCGGCGGCATCGCCGTGCTGCCGGGCTACGAGCAGATCGGCATCGCCGCCCCCATCCTGCTGGTGCTGACCCGGCTGTTGCAGGGCCTGGCCTGGGGTGGCGAAGCCGGCCCGGCCACCACCTACATCCTGGAAGCGGCGCCGCTGCACAAGAGGGGCACCTACGCCTGCTGGCAGGTGGTGGCCCAGGGCCTGGCCGCGGTGGCGGCCGGCCTGATCGGCTATGGCCTGACCCTCTGGCTGACACCGGAGCAACTGCTGGCCTGGGGCTGGCGTCTGCCCTTCCTGCTCGGCCTGGCGATCCTGCCCATCGGTCTCTACATCCGTCGCGGCCTGGTGGATACCCACGTCGGTGAAACCCGGGGCACCGGCGCGGTGCTGGGCGAGGTGCTGGCCACCCAGCGGCGGCCACTGCTGCTGGGACTGCTGATCCTCTCCGGCAGCACCATCACCCAGTATTTCCTCAACTACATGACCACCTTCGCCCTGGTGGAGCTCAAGCTGCCGGCCGGGATCGCCATGCTCGCCACCCTGGTGATGGGCGCGGCCATGGCGGTCTGCTCGATCCTGGGCGGGGTGCTCAGCGATCGCTATGGCCGACGCATCGTGCTGATCCTGCCGCGGCTGCTGTTGCTGGTGTTGCTCTATCCGGCGCTGGAACTCATCACCCAGGCACCCGGCCCGGGCACCTTCCTGCTGACCCTGGCCGTGCTCTCCGGCCTGCACGGCATGAGCGGCGCGGCCCTGATCGTGCTCCTGGTGGAAAGCTTTCCGCAGCGGGTACGGGCCACCGGCTTCTCGGTGGTCTATGCGCTGGGGGTGGCGGCCTTCGGCGGCACCGCCCAGATCGTGGTGACCTGGCTGATCGGCGCCACCGGGGATCGCATGGCGCCGGCCGGCTATCTGCTGGTGGCCAATCTGGTCTGCCTCGGCGCCGCCTGGTTTGCCGCCGAGACCTGCCCGGGGCGTCAGCCGGCGGAACGCTCCGCGGCGTAACCCTCTTCCCGACGGTTCTTGCGCTCCAGGCGGGTGTAGACGATGCCGGTCAGCAGGAGGCCAAACACCAGCACCGCGGCCAGCAGATAGAGACCCGAGGCCAGGGTCCCGGTCGCCGCCTTGAGCGCGCCGATGCCATAGGGGCCGAGATAGCCGCCGAGGTTGCCTACCGAATTGATCAGGGCGATGCCGGCGGCGGCACTGGCCCCGGCGAAGAAGCGTCCGGGCAGGGTCCAGAACAGCGCGGTAAGGGAAAACAGGCAGAAGGCCACGACCGACAGCGCCGCCAGTTGCAGCACGGCGGTGCCGAACCAGGCGCTGCCGGCCATGGCCAGGGCGCCCACGGCATAGAGCACCGCCAGGTGACCGTAGCGATCGCCCAGGCGATCCGAACTGCGCGGCACGATGAGCAGGCCGAGAATGCCGAAGGCATAGGGGATCGCCGAGATGAAGCCGGTGGTGAGATCGCTGCCGCCGAACTGGTGGATCAGCGTCGGCAGCCACAGCCCCAGGCCATAGATGCTCAGGGTCACCGGCAGATAGTAGAGCGCCAGCAGCAGCACCCGGCGGTCCTTGAGCGCATGCAGGGGGTTGCCATGGCGGGTCTGGTCGAAGAGGTGCAGGTCCTTTTCCAGCTCCGTGGCCAGCCAGCGCTTTTCCTCGGCATTCAGCCAGGCGACCTGTTGCGGACCATCCGGCAGCCGGGTCAGGGTCGGCCAGGCCAGCAGCACCGCCGGCGCGCCGATGCAAAGGAACAGCCACTGCCAGCCGTGCAGGCCGAGCGCGCCATCCAGTTGCAGCAGCATGCCCGACAGCGGCCCCGTCACCAGCATGGCGATGGGTTGGGAGAGGATGAACAGCCCCATGATCTTGCCGCGGTGACGCACCGGGAACCACTGGGTGAGGTAGTAGAGCACCCCGGGAAAGAAGCCGGCCTCGGCCACCCCCAGCAGGAAGCGCATGACATAGAAACTGGTGGGACCCTGGACGAAGGCCATGCCCATGGTGATGGCGCCCCAGGTGATCAGGATGCGGGCGAACCAGCGCCGGGCACCGAAGCGCTCCAGCAGCAGATTGCTGGGTACTTCGAAGAGGAAGTAACCGATAAAGAACAGGCCGGCACCGAGGCCGTAGGCGGCGTCGCCGATGCCGACGTCGGCGCCCATGTGCAGCTTGGCGAAGCCCACGGCAGAGCGGTCGATGTAGGCGACCAGATAGAGCAGGACGAGAAAGGGAATCAGCTTGTGCGTGATCCGGCGAATGAGGACGGATTCGGGGTGCATGGCGTTCTCCGACTTGTTGTTTTTGTGCGGTTGAAGCGCAGATCGCCCTAAAGTCTAACGTAATATCATTAAGACGTTAAATAGCCATAAGCCGCCATTAATCGGCACTTAAGGTAAATTTGGTACTATTAAAACAATGTTACGAAGTAGGAAATCTTACCTCTTGCTTTCCGCTGATCCCCATTACAGAGCCGCCTGGCCCACGATAAGATCGGTTATCGCGCTGATGGTGTTATAGTGATGGCACGACGACTTCGGATGCCTTTCGATGAATTACAAGACACCGCTGCCGCGCAAAAGCAGACACGCTCGCATCGTTCATGAGCTCGGTACCCAGATCGTGTCTGGACACTTTCTGCCAGACCAGCGCCTGCCCCCCGAGGCGCAGCTGTGCGAAGAGTACCAAGTGAGCCGCCCTGTCCTGCGTGAGGCTACCCGGGTGCTCGTGGCCAAGGGCCTGGTCAGGTCCAAGCCCAAGGTCGGAACCGTGGTCAAACCACGCAACGAGTGGCATCTGCTCGATCCCGACGTCCTGCATTGGCTGCTGGAGAGCGATTCGCGGCACAGCTTCTACGAGACCCTGGTCAAGGTGCGCAACATCATCGAGCCGGAGGTCGCCGCCATGGCGGCTGCCAATGCCCAGCCCGAAGACGTGAAGGCCATCGAAGACGCCTACGAGCGGATGGAGCAGGCCGTGGACATCGCCAACATGGCCGAACCGGACATGGCCTTTCACCTGTCCATCGCCACGGCCACCCACAACGAATTGCTGACTCACCTCTACAGCATCATGTTGCTGCCGGTGCGGGACTACCTGGAACGCTCCTCGGCGCTGTTCGCCGCCGGCGACAGCCTCAACCTGCTGGTCTCCCGGCACAAGGCGATCCTCACCGCCATCCAGCACCGCGACCCGCTGACCGCTCGCCACGCCGCCATCGCCCAGCTGGCCGGTGTCAATGACATGGTCGCCGAGGCCTTCCGGCCGCAGCCCTTGTCTGAAGGTGAAATTTCGTATGATCATTGAGGGCAAGAACCCACTCGCGGTATGCCCTCATGTCCAGCAGCTACCATGCCTCTACCGTAGAACAACTCGGCCAGCGCCTCGCGGCCGGGCAATTTCCGCCCGGTAGCGCCCTCAAGGTAGAGGCGGATCTCTGCCAGGAGCTGGGCGTCAGCCGCACCATCCTGCGCGAAGCGATCAAGACCCTGGCGGCCAAGGGCATGCTGGAAGTCGGCCCCAAGGTCGGTACCCGGGTCCTG
The DNA here is from genome assembly GCF_030175875.1 of Pseudomonas sp. HR1. Classification (NCBI taxonomy): domain Bacteria; kingdom Pseudomonadati; phylum Pseudomonadota; class Gammaproteobacteria; order Pseudomonadales; family Pseudomonadaceae; genus Pseudomonas; species Pseudomonas sp. HR1. The sequence goes on along the minus strand of NZ_JASNRF010000004.1, from coordinate 295,594 downwards.
CCGCTGAGTCGCTGGAATCTGTTCGATACCCAGGTGGTGGGCTGGCTGGCCACGGGCGGTCTGCCTGCCCATTTCGTCAAGGACTTGCTGGATCTGCGCCACGCCATCGAGCCGGCGGCGGTCCGCTGGGCCTGCGAAAGAGCCACCCCTGAGCAGGTGCAGGCGATCCAGGTCGCCTACCAGCATCTGGAAGCCTCCCTCGAGGGCGGCGACTACAACACCGCCGACCAGCGTTTCCACGAGTGCGTCCTGGCGGCCAGCCACAATCAGTTCATCGAGCAGATGGTGCCCGCCCTGGGCGCCCTGCTGGCGGCCTCCTTTACCCTGTCGTCGGCCGATCCCGCCGAATTGCGACGTACCCTCCCCCTGCACAAGACCCTCGCCGACGGCATCGCCTCGCGCGATGCGGCGCGCGCCGTCTGGGCCTGCATGATGCTGATCGACAGCGCGGCGGTGACCCTGGCGCGCTATACGGACTGACGTTTCGGTCGGCAACCTTGGCGTCGCCGCAGGTTCCCATGCCTGGACTTCCCGTACTGCCACAACAAGAGAGGTGAACGATGGATTGGCAGCCGCTGCTTCCCCAGCGCTTCAAACTGGCCGAGGGCCCCTTCTGGGACCAGGAGACCCAGGCGCTCTACTGGGTGGACATCGCCGGCTTCAAGGCCTGCCGCCTGAGCGGCGAGCACTATCAGGAATGGCAACTGGATCGGCCCTGTTCCGCCTTCGTGCCCACGGTGCGCGGCGACGCCCTGGTGACCCTGCCAGACGGCGTCTTCCGTCTTGACCTGGATTCGCCACCGGACCGTCCCGCCCTGGAACTCTTCTGCGTCGCCGATCCCGATCCGGGCAATCGCGGCAACGAAGCCCGCTGCGATGCCCAGGGGCGACTCTGGCTGGGCACCATGCAGAACAATCTCGATGCCCAGGGTGGCGACGTGGCCATCGACCGCCACTCGGGCGGGCTGTTCCGCATCGATCCGGACGGCAGCGTCAGTCGTCACGCCAGCGATCTCGGCATCGCCAACACCCTGGTCTGGAGCGCGGCGGACAACCACGTCATCAGCGCCGATACCCTCAAGGACACCCTCTATCGCTATCCGCTGGATGCCAATGGCAACCTGGGGACCCCCACCGTCTGGGCCGGCCCCCACGAGCGCGGCTCGCCGGACGGCTCGGCCATCGACAGCGAGGGCTGCGTATGGAATGCGCGCTGGGATGGCAACTGCCTGCTGCGCTTCTCGCCGGAGGGCGAGCTGCTGGAGATCGTCGAACTGCCCGTCCAGCGCCCCACCAGCTGCGTCTTCGGCGGACCGGATCTGCGCACCCTGTACGTCACCAGCGCCGCCGCCGATGGCGCCCTCGACGGCGCCCTGCTCAAGGCCACCGCACCGGTAGCCGGCATGCCCTGCCACAGGTTCGCTGGCTGATTCATCCTACCGACCCAGGCGCCCCTCTGCGGCGCCTTTCCGTTCCAGCCCCTATGTAACAGCTTGGTGACACAGGTGACGAAAAATCTCGTCACCTTTTCCTTGCACCCGCACCCATCCAATCATAATATCAATGAAGAGCGGTGTCGTCTGACCTCCACGACGGCAGCCCGCCGCCTCGCATTGCCTGGCCACACCAATAAAAACAAGGAGTTCCAGCTATGTTCCGTGTTCCGGGAGTTCGTTCTCTGCTGCGTGCCGCCCTCGCCGCCGGTGCCGTCAGCCTGTCTCTCTCCGCTTTCGCTGCCGATCCGGTCAAGATCGGTTTCCTGGTCAAGCAACCCGAGGAGCCCTGGTTCCAGACCGAGTGGGCCTTCGCCGAGAAAGCCGCCAAGGACAAGGGCTTCACCCTGCTCAAGATCGCCGTGCCGGATGGCGAGAAGACCCTCGCCGCCATCGACAGCCTGGCCGCCAACGGCGCCAAGGGCTTCGTAATCTGCCCGCCCGACGTCTCCCTCGGCCCGGCCATCGTGGCCAAGGCCAAGCTCAACGACCTCAAGGTCATGGCCGTGGACGACCGCTTCGTCGACGCCAAGGGCAAGTTCATGGAAGACGTGCCCTACCTGGGCATGGCCGCCTTCGAGGTCGGCCAGCAGCAGGGCGCCGCCATGGCCGCCGAAGCCGAGAAGCGTGGCTGGAAGTGGGATGACACCTATGCGGTGATCAACACCTACAACGAGCTGGACACCGGCAAGAAGCGCACCGACGGTTCGGTGGAAGCCCTGAAGAAGGCCGGTTTGCCCGCCGATCACATCATCTTCGCGCCGCAGAAGACCCTGGACGTGCCCGGCAGCATGGACTCCACCACCTCGGCCCTAGTCAAGCTGCCCTCGGGCGCCAAGCACCTAATCATCGGCGGCATGAACGACAACACCGTGCTGGGCGGCGTCCGCGCCACCGAAAGCGCCGGCTTCAAGGCCGAGCAGGTGATCGGCATCGGCATCAACGGCACCGACGCCATCGGCGAACTGAAGAAACCCAACAGCGGCTTCTTCGGCTCCATGCTGCCCAGCCCCCACGAAGAGGGCTACCAGACCGCCAGCATGATGTACGAGTGGGTCACCACCGGTAAGGAACCGCCCAAGTACACCGCGATGGACAAGGTCACCCTCATCACCCGCGCCAATTTCCAGCAAGAGCTGGAAAAGATCGGCCTCTGGAAGTGATGACCCCGGCGGCGCCTCGGCTGGCGCCGCCCTCCTCTTTCGTCTGACAGGAGTGCCCCATGGCAGCCCTGGAACAAACCACCGCCCAGAGCGCCGACAGCCTCGGTTTCGTCGGCATCGGCAAGACCTTTCCCGGCGTCAAGGCGCTCGCCGACATCTCCTTCAACGTGCGTCCCGGCTCGGTGCACGCCCTCATGGGCGAGAACGGTGCCGGCAAGTCGACCCTGCTGAAGATCCTCAGCGGCTACCACGCCCCCACCACCGGCCACCTCAACATCGACGGCCAGGAGCTGGTGTTCAAGAGCACCGCCGAAGCCATCCGCGCCGGCGTCGCCGTGATCCAGCAGGAGCTGCAGCTGGTGCCGGAAATGACTGTCGCCGAAAATCTCTTTCTCGGGCACCTGCCGGCGCGCTACGGCATCGTCAATCGCGGCCACCTGCGCCGCCAGGCCCTGGACCTGCTCAAGGGCCTGGCCGAAGAAATCGACCCCAATACCAAGGTCGGGCGCCTGTCGCTCGGTCAGCGCCAGCTGGTGGAGATCGCCAAGGCGCTCTCCCGGGGCGCCCGCGTCATCGCCTTCGACGAGCCGACCAGCTCGCTGTCCGCCCGCGAGACCGATCGGCTGATGACCATCATTGCCCGGCTGCGCGACGAAGGCCGGGTGGTGCTCTATGTCTCCCACCGCATGGAAGAAGTCTTCCGCATCTGCGACGCGGTGACGGTGTTCAAGGACGGCCGCCACGTGCGCACCATCGAGCGCCTGGCCGACATCACCCCCGACCAGCTGATCACCCTGATGGTCGGCCGTGATCTCGCCGACATCTACGACTACCGCCCGCGCGAGATCGGCGGCGGCTGCCTCAAGGTCGAGGGCCTGCTCGGCCAGGGTCTGCAGCAGCCGGTGGGCTTCGAGGTCTGCCAGGGCGAGATCCTCGGCCTGTTCGGCCTGGTCGGTGCCGGTCGCACCGAGCTCTTGCGTCTGCTGGCGGGGCTGGAAAAGCACAAGGCCGGCAGCCTGAGTCTCAAGGGCGCCCCGGTCAGCCTGAAGTCGCCGCGTGACGCCATCGCCGCCGGCATCCTGCTGTGCCCGGAAGATCGCAAGAAGGAAGGCATCGTGCCCCTGGCCAGCGTGGCCGAGAACATCAACATCAGCGCCCGCGCCCACCACGCCAGCCTCGGCTGCCTGATCCAGGGTCGCTGGGAAAAGGCCAACGCCGAAAAGCAGATTCGCGCGCTGAACGTGAAGACGCCCCACGCCGGGCAGAAGATCAAGAATCTCTCCGGCGGCAACCAGCAGAAGGCCATCCTCGGGCGCTGGCTGTCGATGCCCATGCAGGTGCTCTTGCTCGACGAACCCACCCGCGGCATCGACGTGGGCGCCAAGTCAGAGATCTACGCCATCATCCATGACCTCGCCGCCCGCGGCATCGCCGTGGTGGTGGTGTCCAGCGACCTGATGGAAGTCATGGGCGTGGCCGATCGCATCCTGGTGATGAGCGAAGGCGCCATCACCGGCGAGGTGGCCCGCGCCGAGTTCAACGACGAGCGCCTGCTGCAGCTCGCCCTGCCCCGTACCCGGGCCTGATGAAAACAAGAAAAGAGGTCACGTCCATGTCCGCCCAACCCCACAGCCTGACCCCGCCGCGCCGCGGTTTCGACACCCGCCGCTTCCTCGACGACTGGGCCATGATGCTGGCCGCCGTCGTCATCTTCACCCTCTGCGCGCTGTTCGTGCAGAACTTCCTCTCGCCGCTGAACATGCGCGGTCTGGGTCTGGCGATCTCCACCGTGGGCATCGCCGCCTGCACCATGCTGTTCTGCCTGGCCTCCGGCCACTTCGACCTCTCGGTGGGGTCGGTCATCGCCTGTGCCGGGGTGGTTGCCGCGGTGGTGATGCGCGAATTCGACAGCGTCTTTCTCGGCGTCGCCGCCGCCCTGGCCATGGGCCTGGTGGTGGGTCTGATCAACGGCCTGGTGATCGCCAAGCTCAAGATCAACGCCCTGATCACCACGCTGGCGACCATGCAGATCGTGCGCGGCCTGGGCTACATCTTCTCCGACGGCAAGGCCGTGGGCGTCTCCCAGGAGCAGTTCTTCGTGTTCGGCAACGGCCAGCTGTTCGGCCTGCCGGTGCCCATCGTCATCACCCTGCTGTGCATCCTGTTCTTTGGCTGGCTGCTCAACTACACCACCTTCGGCCGCAACACCATGGCCATCGGCGGCAACGAGGAAGCCGCGCTGCTGGCCGGCGTCCACGTCGACCGCACCAAGATCATCATCTTTGCCATGCACGGGGTGATCGGCGCCCTGGCCGGCGTGGTGCTGGCCTCGCGCATGACCTCCGGCCAGCCGATGATCGGCCAGGGCTTCGAACTCACGGTGATCTCCGCCTGCGTGCTGGGCGGGGTTTCCCTGGCCGGCGGCATCGGCATGATCCGCCACGTGATCGCCGGCGTGCTGATCCTGGCGATCATCGAGAACGCCATGAACCTGAAGAACATCGACACCTTCTATCAGTACGTCATCCGCGGAACCATCCTGCTGCTGGCCGTGGTCATCGACCGCTTCAAGCAGCGCTAAACCTTGACTCTGCCCTCCCCCGCGGCGCCAGGCGCGCCGTGCCGGGGACCGCTTTGCCCGTGAAATGCCCGAGGACCAAACAATGACCACGCCCAAACGCCCGCTCCGCTCCGCCCAGTGGTTTGGCAGCAACGACAAGAACGGCTTCATGTACCGCAGCTGGATGAAGAACCAGGGCATCCCGGACCATGAATTCCAGGGCAAGCCCGTCATCGGCATCTGCAACACCTGGTCCGAGCTGACCCCCTGCAACGCCCACTTCCGGAAGATCGCCGAACACGTCAAGCGCGGCATCTACGAAGCCGGCGGCTTCCCGGTGGAATTCCCGGTGTTCTCCAACGGCGAATCCAACCTCAGACCCACCGCCATGCTGACCCGCAACCTGGCCAGCATGGACGTGGAAGAAGCCATTCGCGGCAACCCGGTGGACGCCGTGGTGCTGCTCACCGGCTGCGACAAGACCACGCCGGCGCTGCTGATGGGCGCCGCCAGCTGCGACGTGCCGGCTATCGTCGTCACCGGTGGCCCCATGCTCAACGGCAAGCACCACGGCCGCGACATCGGCGCCGGCACCATCGTCTGGCAGATGCACGAGGCCTACAAGGCGGGTGCCATCGACCTCAACGAATTCCTCTCCGCCGAAGCCGGGATGTCGCGTTCGGCCGGGACCTGCAACACCATGGGCACCGCCTCGACCATGGCCTGCATGGCCGAGGCCCTGGGCACCTCGCTGCCGCACAACGCCGCCATCCCGGCGGTGGATTCGCGGCGCTACGTGCTGGCCCACCTGTCCGGCATGCGCATCGTCGAGATGGTGGAAGAAGACCTCCGGCTGTCGAAGATCCTCACCAAGGAAGCCTTCGAGAACGCCATCCGCGTCAACGCCGCCATCGGCGGTTCCACCAACGCGGTGATCCACCTCAAGGCCATCGCCGGCCGCATCGGCGTGGACCTGGAGCTGGACGACTGGACCCGGGTCGGCCGCGGCACCCCCACCATCGTCGACCTGCAACCGTCCGGACGCTTCCTGATGGAGGAGTTCTATTATTCCGGCGGCCTGCCGGCGGTGATCCGCCGCATGGGCGAAGCCAATCTGCTGCCCCATCCCGAGGCCCTGACCGCCAACGGCAAGACAATCTGGGCGAACTGCGCCGAGGCGCCCATCTACGGCGACGACGAGGTCATCCGCGCCCTGGACAACCCCCTGCGCTCCGACGGTGGCATCTGCGTATTGCGCGGAAACCTGGCGCCCAAGGGCGCGGTGCTCAAGCCCTCGGCCGCGACCCCGGCGCTCATGCAGCATCGCGGTCGCGCCGTGGTGTTCGAGAACCTCGAAGACTACAAGGCGCGCATCGTCGACCCGGATCTGGACATCGACGAGACCTGCGTGATGGTGCTGAAGAACTGCGGGCCCAAGGGTTACCCGGGCATGGCCGAGGTAGGCAACATGGGCCTGCCGCCCAAGCTGCTGGCCAAGGGCATCACCGACATGGTGCGCATCTCCGACGCCCGCATGAGCGGCACCGCCTACGGCACCGTGGTGCTGCACGTGGCGCCCGAGGCCTCGGCCGGCGGCCCGCTGGCGGTGGTGCGCGAAGGCGACATGATCGAACTGGACTGCGCCTCCGGGCGCCTGCACCTGGATATCCCCGACGAAGAACTGGCCGCGCGTCTGGCCGACTGGCAACCGCCGGCCGATCAGCTGCTGGCCGGCGGTTATCGCCGCCTCTACGTCAACCATGTGCTGCAAGCCGACGAAGGCTGCGACTTCGACTTCCTGGTCGGCTGCCGCGGCGCCGAGGTGCCCCGCCACTCCCATTGATCCGCTTCTACCCCCTCTCCCTTCGGGAGAGGGTTGGGGTGAGGAGGCTTTACCGCCCCTCCTCCGGCTTCCGGGTCGCCTGACCCACCCTTGCACAACAACAAACCGAAAAGGTGGTCGAGATGAAACGCACGTTAGCCCTCACCGGACTTGGACTGTCACTCATGATCAGCACCCTTACCGCCCAGGCGGCCGGCCTCAGCAGCCAGCAGTCGAGCTTTGGCAAGCTGCCCGATGGCACCCCCATCGAGAAGTTCGTCCTGACCAACAGCCACGGCATGCAGGCCACCGTCATCACCTACGGCGGCGTGCTGCAGGCGCTCAAGGTGCCCGACCGCAAGGGCCACAGCGAAGACGTGGTGTTGGGCTTCGATGACGTCCAGGGTTATCTCGACAACCCCACGGTATTCTTTGGCGCCACCATCGGCCGCTTCGGCAACCGCATCGCCGACGGTCGTTTCAGCCTCGACGGCAAGAGCTACCAGATCCCGCAGAACGACAAGACCAACGCCCTGCACGGCGGTCCCCAGGGCTTCAACACCAAGGTGTGGAAGGCCGAGCCGGCCAAGGGCGACGGCTGGGTCGGCGTGACCCTGAGCTATGTGTCTCCCGATGGCGAGATGGGCTTTCCCGGCACCCTGACCACCCAGGTGACCTACCAGCTGGACGAACACAACCAGCTGACCCTCAAGTACCGCGCCACCACCGACAAGCCGACGGTGCTCAACCTGACCAACCACAGCTACTTCAACCTGGCGGGCGCCGGCAGTGGCACCGTGCTCAAGCAGGTGGCGATGCTCAATGCCGACACATACACGCCGGTGACCGCCAAGCTGATTCCCACCGGCGAATTGCCGCCCGTGGCCGGCACACCCCTGGACTTCCGCAAGCCGACCGCCATCGGCAAGCACATCGCCGACGACAACCAGCAGCTGAAGTACGCCGAACCCAAGCAGGGTGGCTATGACTTCAACTGGGTGCTCAACACCGCGGGCGATCTGCAGAAGGCCGCCGCCGTGGTGACCGATCCGGGCTCCGGCCGCACCCTGACCCTCTACACCACCGAACCGGGCGTGCAGTTCTATACCGGCAACTTCCTGGAAGGAAACATCAAGGGCAAGGCCGGCAAGACCTACGGCCACTGGGGTGCCTTCACCCTGGAAACCCAGCACTATCCGGACGCCCCCAACCAGCCGAACTTCCCCACCACCCGCCTGGACCCCGGCCAGACCTACACCCAGACGACCATCTTCAAGTTCGCCGCCAAGTAAGGCGATTGCCGATGCACGCAAGGCCGCTCCCAGGAGCGGCCTTCTTCTTTGGGGATTGTGCATGCGGCTTCCCTCACCCCAACCCTCTCCCGGAGGGAGAGGGGGTTGTTCCGGCACGCGCTTGGCTCTTCAGTAGCGTGGAAAACGGCGCAGCCTTTTCCACTGTCCTGCCACCCCCCTTCCACCACCCAATACACCACCCAATAAAAAAACCGGCGTCTCGCGACGCCGGGTTCTCAACCACTCAGGACCGCGCGATCAGATCGCGGCCTTGGTGTTCTCGCCGTTCACCAGGCGCTGGATGCCCAGCGGGTTGGCGTTCTGCAGGGCTTCCGGGAGGAAGGCGTCCGGATAGTTCTGGTAGCACACCGGGCGCAGGAAGCGGTCGATGGCCAGGGTGCCGACCGAGGTGCCGCGAGCATCGGAGGTCGCCGGATAGGGACCGCCGTGGACCATGGCGTCACAGACTTCCACACCGGTGGGATAGCCGTTGAGCAACAGGCGCCCGGCTTTCTGCTCCAGCAGGCCGATGATGGCCTCGAAGCGTTGCAGATCGGCCGGCTCGGCCAGCAGGGTGGCGGTCAGCTGGCCATGCAGGCCTTGCAGCGCCTGGTGCAGCTGGGCCTCGTCAGCCACCTCGACCACCACGGTGGTGGGGCCGAAGACTTCTTCCTGCAGCAACTCGTCGTTTTCCAGCAGCAGGCTCACGTCAGCCTTGAACAGCTGCGGACGCGCCTGGTTGCCTTCCTGGCTGGCACCGGCCAGGTGTTGCACGCCGGAATGGGCCAGCAGCGCCGCGACGCCCTTTTCGTAGCTTTTCAGGGTGCCCGGATTGAGCATGGTCTGGGGCGCCTGCTCGTTCATGGCACCGGCCAGGCGCTCGAGGAAGGCGCTGAATTCGGGCGAACGCAGGCCGATGACCAAGCCCGGATTGGTGCAGAACTGGCCGCAACCCAGGACCACGGAGGCCGCGAGTTCGCCGGTGATGGCGTCGCCACGGGCCTTGAGCGCCTCGGGCAGGACCACCACCGGGTTGATGCTGGACATCTCGGCGAACACCGGGATCGGCTGCGGACGGGCCGCGGCCATGTCGCACAGGGCGCGACCGCCGCGCAGGGAGCCGGTGAAGCCCACCGCCTGGATGGCCGGGTGCTTGACCAGCTGCTCGCCTACGCCACCGCCATAGATCATGTTGAACACGCCCTTGGGCATGCCGGTCTTCTCGGCGGCGCGAATGATGGCGTCGGCCACGTATTCGGCGGTGACCATGTGGCCGCTGTGGGCCTTGAACACCACCGGGCAACCGGCGGCCAGGGCCGCGGCGGTGTCGCCACCGGCGGTGGAGAAGGCCAGCGGGAAGTTGCTGGCGCCGAACACGGCCACCGGACCCAGGCCGATACGGTACTGGCGCAGGTCAGGACGCGGCAGCGGCTTGCGCTCGGGTAGCGCGGTGTCGATGCGCGCACCGTGGAAGTCACCGCGGCGCAGCACCTTGGCGAACAGGCGCATCTGGCCGCTGGTACGGCCGCGCTCACCCTGGATGCGGCCAGCCGGCAGCGCGGTTTCCTGGCAGACCAGCTGGACGAAGTCGTCGCCCAGGGCATCCAGTTCGTCGGCGATGGCATCAAGGAAGCTGGCGCGCTTTTCGGCGCTCAGCTTGCGGTACAGGGGCGCGGCCTGCTCGGCGGCGCGGGCGGCGGCATCGACCTCGGCCGTGGACGCCTGGAAGAATTCGTAGGGCAGCTTTTCGCCGGTCGTGGCGTCGATGCTGTAGACCCGCACCTCGCCCTCGCCGCTACGAGCGCCACCGATGTAGTTCTTGCCTTGGATCTGCATTGTTCTCGACTCCTTATACCTAGGGGTTCAGGGAAGACCACCCGCTACGGGGAGGTCTTCGAAAGGGTGGCACGCTCGGTGTCCGAGCGGCCGGGCCAGCCTGTGCGATACCCACTCTAGCATTCGCATAGTCAGCAGTCATCATACAACCATCAGAGCTGACGGACCTGCCCGGGCTGGAAAGCTGCCGTGCCGGCCTTGACGCCATTGCTCAGCGGCTCGCCGAATTCCGGCACCGCGATCTCGAATCTGTCGCCCGGCTCGACCCGCACCCCATCGGCGAAGGACAGGGTCGCCGTGCCGAAGAAATGTACATGGACATCGCCCGGCCGCAGGAACTGCGCGTACTTGAAGTGGTGATACTCGAGGTTCTCCAGGCTGTGGCACATGTTGTCCTCGCCCGAGAGGAATTCCTTCTCCCAGATCACCTGCTCGCCGCGACGGATCCGGCTGGTGCCCGCCAGATGGCTCGGCAGTTCACCGGTGCGCAAGGCCGGACCGAAGCTGCAGTAGCGTAGTTTGGAATGGGCTAGGTAGAGATAGTTCTTGCGTTCCATCACGTGGTCGGAGAATTCGTTGCCCACCGCATAACCCAGGCGGTAGGGCTTGCCGTCGTCACCGATCACATAGAGACCGGTCAGCTCCGGCTCTTCCCCGGCGTCCTCGGCGAATTCCGGCAGCGGGATGTCGCCGCCCGGACGCACCAGGATGCCGCCGTCGCCCTTGTAGAACCATTCCGGCTGTGCACCGGCGCTCCCCGCCGCAGGCCGACCGCCCTCCACGCCCCATTTGAACATGCGCATGGAGTCGGTCAGCTTGGCCTCTTCCTGGCTGTTCTGCTGGTGCATCTTGTCGCGGGTGGCGGCGCTGCCCAGGTGGGTCAGACCGGTCCCGGTGACCAGGCAGTGCGCGGGATCCTCATGGTCCAGCGGCGGCAGCAGGCGACCGGCCTCGAGCAGCTCGGCATAGGCCGGGCCGGGCTCCAGGCCCAGGGTCTGCACCTGAGATTCCAGGGAAACGCCGGCACGGATGGCCTGCAGCGCCAGGGTCCGGGTGCTGGTCGCGCCGCGGACCTGCTGGACTTCACCGCGCTCGACCACGCCGACGCGGCGCTGGCCCTGTTGGTCTTCGAACTGAATCAGGTGCATGGCATTCTCCTTGTTGGTTATCGCCTGCAGGAGACTTTACTCGGCGCCATGGGGCCTGCCTAATGAGAGCTCCCTATCCCGCGATAACCAACGGTTATTCCCATGCTGCCATCCCTGGGCTCCATCGCCTCCCGTCTGCGCCTGCGGCAACTGCGCCTGCTGATCGCCCTCGACGAGGAAGGCTCGCTGCACAAGGCCGCCGAGCGCATCGCCATTTCCCAGCCCGGCGCCACCAAGGCCCTGCACGAGATCGAGAGCACCCTGGGCGCCACCCTCTTCCTGCGCACCCACCAGGGCCTGCAGCCCAATGACCTGGGCCGCTGCGTGATCCGCTATGCGCGGCTGATCGAAAGCGACCTGGCCCATCTGCGCGAAGAGATGCTCGGTATCCTGCAGGGCGAAGGCGGTCGGCTGGCGGTGGGAGTGATCATGGGCGCCGTGCCTCGGCTGACCGCCGCGGTGTCGCGCCTGGGTGCGGCGCAGCCCCAGCTGGGGATCGAGATCATCGAGGACACCAGCGTGCGCCTGCTCGACCTGCTCGACGCCGGTCGCATCGAACTGGCCATCTGCCGCAGCAGCGTCAGCCGCCGGCCGGATGCCTACGACTGCCTGGAGGTGCGCGAAGAGCGGCTGGAAATCGTCTGCCATCCCCGCCATCCGCTGGCGGAGTCCGAGACGCTGAGCCTGGCCGAACTGGTCGACAGCCGCTGGATCGTCTATCCGGCCAACCTGCCCATGCGCCTGACGCTGGAGCGGGAATTTCGCGCGGCGGAACTGGAGTTTCCCCGCTATCCGGTGGAAACCTCCTCGACCTTCACCCTGCTCGGCCTGCTGCAGGAGGACGCCAACCAGGTGGCCATGCTGCCCAGCGACATCGCCCAGTTCGGCGAAAGACACGGCCTGCTGCGCCGCCTGCCGGTGGTCCAGCGCACCCGCAACGAACCCTATTCGATCCTGGTCCGTCAGGGCGCGGGATTGTCGGCGGCCGCGCAGCTGCTGCTGGAGCAGTGGCGGTTGGCGGGGTGAGGTAACGCATCGTGGCCATGGCGGTTCGCCGATGCGGCCGCTCCTACAGATGGAAGCACGACGGCTTGTTGCGATTTCGCCGAGGCTGACGTGACTGAACGCCTGCTTGGATAGCCCCCTCTCCCCTCGGGAGAGGGTTGGGGTGAGGGTGCCCCCTACAGCGCAGTCTCCAGTGGAAAAGGCTACGCCGTTTTCCACGCTACGTGCTGCTGCGGCCGCGATGATTTCAGCGAGAGGAAGCCCTCAATACGTCGGCAGCGTCACCCCATGGAACAGGGTCTCCAGCTCCTGCCGCGAGGGCGTCTGCATGGCCTCGGTGAGGACATCGCGGGTCAGGTGCGGCGCGAAGCGGCCGATGAAGTCGCACATGAAGCCGCGCAGGAAGGTGCCGCGGCGCAGGCCGATCTTGGTCACGCTGGCTTCGAAGAGGTGGCTGGCGTCCAGGCAGACCAGGTCGGCATCGGCTTTGTGATCCACCGCCATGTCGGCGACGATGCCCACGCCCAGGCCGAGGCGGACATAGGTCTTGATGACGTCGGCGTCCGCCGCGGTCAGCACCACGTTGGGCTCAAGACCCTGGCGGGCAAAGGCCTCGTCGAGCTTGGAGCGGCCGGTGAAGCCGAAGACGTAGGTCACCAGCGGCTGTTCCGCCAGGTGTTCCAGGGTGAGGTGCTCCACCTTGGCCAGGGGGTGACCCTGGGGCACGATGACACAGCGGTTCCAGCGATAGCAGGGCATCATCACCAGATCGTTGAAGCGTTCCAGACCCTCGGTGGCGATGGCGAAGTCGACGGTGCCGTCGGCGGCCATCTCGGCGATCTGGGTCGGCGAGCCCTGATGCATGTGCAGGGCCACGTCCGGATACTGCTTGATGAATTCGCTGATCACGTCCGGCAGCGCATAGCGCGCCTGGGTGTGGGTGGTGGCGATGGACAGGGTGCCCTTGCGCTCGTTGGAGAATTCCTGGGCGATCTGCTTGATGCTCTCGCACTTGCGCAGGATCTCGCCGGCGGTCTGGATGATGCGTTCGCCGGCCGGGGTCACCCGGGTCAGGTGCTTGCCGCTGCGGGCAAAGACCTCGACCCCCAACTCGTCCTCGAGCAGGCGGATCTGCTTGCTGATGCCAGGCTGCGAGGTATAGAGGCTCTGGGCGGTGGCGGAAACGTTCAGATCGTGGTGGGCGACTTCCCAGATATATCGCAACTGTTGCAGCTTCATGCCGGCTCCTCGCTGACCCATGCGCAAGCATATAACAGTAAAGCAGGCCTTAAGGTTTTTCTAGACCGAAATCGAATTAAGTCGCGGAGGAGCAAGACTGACGCTTACGGATCAGCCCTGTCGCAGCGGCACCAGGTACACCGGAATGCGTGCGGTCTGCAGCAGACGGCTGGCGGTACGTCCCAGTGGGGCGACCTGGGCGTCGCCCTGGCTGCGACTGCCGATCACCAGCAGATCCGCGGCGAAGTCCTGGGCCTGCTTGAGAATGGCCGCCGGCGGATCGCCCTGCACCACCCGCACGGCCCGGATCAGACCCGCGGTGGCCGGGATCTCCAGCAGGTCCTCGCGCAGCGACTCGAACACCTGCTGCTCGATGGTCTCCAGCACCAGCTCCAGACCGCCATTGCGCAGGCGATCCAGGGATTCACCATTCGGATGCTGTTGCAGCAGCGTGGAGGCCAGCAGGCCGAGCGGCTCCACCACATGGACGACATACAGCCGGGCCTGATGGATGCGAGCGAGATTCAAGGCATGCTGAAAGACATAGGACGAACACAGGCCCAGGTCCGTGGCATAAAGCAGCGAGCGGATCACGATTCCTCCTGGCCAGATCAGGCGACCTGACCGGTGCAATGCGGGATAGCCCTTTCCAGCGTAGCAGGGGAAAGACATTTGCGCTGCGAAGCGCGCGTTAGAGGCCTTTCAGGGTATTTCCTCGGGTTCCCGCGCCGCCGCGGCCTGGATCGCCGCCACCAGGGCCGGCTCGCGCAGGGGCGCCTGCACCGGGCCGAAGAAGTCGCCATCCCCGATCAGGAACAGCGCCGGCAGATGAAAGACTCCATAGCGCTGCACCAGACCGCCACTGCGCTCGGCATCCACCCAGTACAGCCGCTCGACCGGCAGCGCCGCCGTCGGCAGCACCTGGCGCGCCAGGCGGCAGGAGGCGCAACCGGCGCTGGTAAAGATCAGCAGGGAGCGCCCCGGCGCCGCCAGCAGGACGGCATCGGCCGTCCCATCGTCCAATTCCATGCTTTCCTCGTCGCGATCATCGCCAAAGCACGCCTTCGGGCGCGTCGATAGCGTCGTAGCCATTGTGAGCGGGCGGTACAAGCGTTAAGGTGCCCCACCCTCTCCATCGTATTTTGCCTGCACGGGCCCTGACCTGTCGCAGCGCCGTGACCGACGAGTAGCACCATGGCCGCACAGCCCCGCCTTAACGACCTCAACATCGAAGCCAACGAGCCGCTCATCACCCCCGAGCAGCTCAAGCAGGAGATCCCGCTGAGCGATCTCGCCGCCGACACCGTCGCCCAGGGCCGCCAGGTCATCCGCGACATCCTCGACGGCAAGGACCATCGCCTGTTCGTGGTGATCGGCCCCTGCTCCATCCATGACATCAAGGCCGCCCACGAATACGCCGAGCGCCTCAAGGCCCTGGCCGCCCAGGTCAGCGACAGCCTCTATCTGGTCATGCGCGTCTACTTCGAGAAGCCCCGCACCACCGTGGGCTGGAAGGGCCTGATCAACGATCCCTACCTGGACGACTCCTTCAAGATCCAGGACGGCCTGCACATCGGTCGCCAGCTGCTGCTGGACCTGGCGGAAAAGGGCCTGCCCACCGCCACCGAGGCGCTGGACCCCATCTCCCCCCAATACCTGCAGGACCTGATCAGCTGGTCGGCGATCGGTGCCCGCACCACCGAATCCCAGACCCACCGGGAAATGGCCTCGGGCCTCTCCTCCGCGGTCGGCTTCAAGAACGGCACCGACGGCAGCCTGACCGTGGCCATCAACGCCCTGCAGTCGGTGTCCAGCCCGCACCGCTTCCTGGGTATCGACCAGCGCGGCCAGGTATCCGTGGTCATGACCAAGGGCAACGCCTATGGCCATGTGGTGCTGCGCGGCGGCAACGGCAAGCCCAACTACGATTCGGTCAGCGTCACCCTGTGCGAGCAGGCGCTGGTCAAGGCCAAGGTCAAGCCGAACATCATGGTCGACTGCAGCCACGCCAACTCCAACAAGGACGCCGCCCTGCAGCCGCTGGTGATGGACAACGTCGCCAACCAGATCGTCGAGGGCAACAACTCCATCGTCGGCCTGATGGTGGAAAGCCACCTGGGCTTTGGCAGCCAGCCGATTCCGGCGGATCTGTCGCAGCTGCAGTATGGCGTCTCGGTGACCGACGCCTGCATCGACTGGGCCATGACCGAGAAGAGCATTCTCGACATGCACCGCAAGCTCAAGGATGTGCTGCCGCGCCGCGCGCGCAGCTGATCCTGCAGCAGATACGAAAACGCCGGGCTCAGCCCGGCGTTTTTCTTGGCGTGGCCATTCAGGCCAGCGGCGTCACCTGGCCACGACGTTCCAGGTAGTGCTCCACATAGGAGCAGGAGGGAATGACGCTGTAGCCGCGGCTCTCGGCGTAGTTCAGCGCGTACTCGGTCAGCCGCGCTGCCAGGCCGCGCCCACGCAGCGCATCGGGGACGAAGGTGCGATAGAAATCCATGGTCTGCTTGCCCAGATCCATGTAGGCGAGATAGGCGCGCTGGCCGTCGACAGAAAGGTGGAATTGATGATTGGCCTCATCGTGTTCCACGTGCAGGGACTCGTTCATGACTACTCCTTGGCGGTTTGGCTCCGCCTTATCCATTGTTATCGATGATACCCGAAGACGAGAACGCACCCTTCCTGTGCGGGACTGAGCCACAGCGCGTCAGACCCCTCCGGAAGAAGCAGGTTCTGACCAGCCGTCGCACCGAGAAGACACACTATATCAGGGCCGCCTGCGCGGGAGCAGGCGCGGCTCGGCGCTTGACAACTTCCGCTCATCCTCTAACGTTTTGAAACGTTCGCGACTTTCAGCCATCCAAGCAGTTGCTGATACCGGGTGCGCAGGGATTCCGGGACGAACACGGGGAGCCGAGAAGGATTTTTCCGCAAAAAATCCTTCTTCAACGGGTTCGCTCAGTTTACTTACGACCGGTAATGAGTAGTATGTAGCCGCAATTTTCCACCTGGGAAATTGATCTTAAAACAGGATGTCTACCTCAAGGGGTTTACGATGAACAACGCTCTGAAATTCGCCGCCCTGGCTCTGGCCGCTGCTCTGGCCACTGGTTGCAGCACCGCTAACAAGGAAAGCGAAGCTCGCCTGACCGCTACCGAAGACGCCGCTGCCCGCGCTCAGGCTCGTGCTGACGAAGCCTACCGTCACGCTGACGAGGCCCTGGCCGCCGCTCAGAAAGCTCAGCAGACCGCTGACGAAGCCAACGAGCGCGCCCTGCGTATGCTGGAAAAAGCCAGCCGCAAGTAAGCGCCTCGGCTGGAAAGGCGAGTGGCAACAGTCGTCTTTCCCGGAGCAAACAAAAAGCCCGCCATCTCAGATGGCGGGCTTTTTGTTTGTCTGGCCGGCCGAGCGCGCTCAGCCGGTCGCGATCACAGGGTCTTGGCAGGCGCCTTGGCCACCGCACCCGGCGTCATCCCGGCCGGCAGGTCGGCGATTTCCACTGGCAGGCCGTCCTGGCCCTGGACCACGTCACGCACCGTGTTCCAGTTCACCGCGCTATTGGCCTGCAGCAGGTCGTCACGCTTGATCAGCGCATTGACCACCGCGGCCTGACGGTCGATCTCGGTCGGATCGCCCTTCACGGTCACCGGCTGGTGGGCTTCCAGGTAGAGCTTGCCCTGGCTCACGCCGAACTTGTAGGGCTCGTCGATGATGCGCACCGGCGTGCCCACGGGCAGCATGCCGACCAGTTCGGTCACGTTGAAGTTGTACATGCGGAAGCAGCCATGGCTGACCTGCATGCCGATGCCGAATTTCTTGTCCGAGCCGTGGATGAGATAGCCCGGCAGGGTCAGGCGGATCTTGTAGGGCCCCAGGGGATTGTCCGGACCGGGCGGCACCACCTTGGGCAGCGGATCGCCTTCGGCGGCGTGCTCGGCGCGTACCGACTCCGGCGGATACCAGGACGGATCCTTGATCTTGTCCACCACCTTGGTCACGCCGATGGGCGAACCCCAGCCTTCGCGGCCGATGCCCAGCGGGTAGGTGAACACCGTGTGACCACCCTTGGGGTAGTAGTACATGCGGTATTCGGCGATGTTGATGACGATGCCTTCGCGCGGGCCGGGCGGCAGGATGAAGCGCGTGGGCAGCACGATCTCGGTGCCGGCACCCGGCAGCCAGGCATCGACGCCCGGGTTGGCGGCCACCATCTCGGTGTAGCCCAGATCGTACTTCTGGCCGAGATCGGCAAAGGTGTCTTCGTAGGCGGCCTTGATGACCTGAACCTCGCCGACCACGTCTTCACCGGGTGGCGGCAGCGGCAACTCCAGTGCCTGCGCCGTACCCGCGCTCAACAGACCAAACAGCGAGAGGGAACCGACCAGGGTCGAAACGCGCGCGGGCATGGGATGAATCCTTGCAAGGAGCAAAAAGGTGACGGCGCGAATTGTACACGCCTCGATCGGCGTCCGGCAGGGCCTCAAAAGACCTGTAACGGATTCGGCAAGCCCCGTTTGGCGCCTTGCAGCCGCTGCATGCAGGCCGGACAGAGGGTCTTGAGGCCGAGCGCCCGGCGATTCAGCGGATGCAGGCGGGGACGCGCCGGCAGCAGGGTACCGCACAGCGTCCGGTCGGTCGGCGAGCCCAGCTCCAGCTGCCGGGCGACGATATGGACTCGGCCCTCGCGGCAGGCGAACAGGTCGAGCTGGGCATCGGGCTGGATCAGCTGATAGCCGTGCATGGACCGGGAAAGGCGGGACATCGGGATACTCCAGGGGCGGTTCCGCCGGGCGGTCGATTGGCCGGACCGGCGGGGCGCGCAACCTTAGCGGAAAGCCCCGTCGGGGAAAAGTCCGGCGTTCAGTCGCGCAGCAGCGGCTGCAACTGGGGCCAGGCGTTGTCCAGCAGGCGCTGCTGGGCATTGGCCTGGGGGTGGATGCCATCCGGCTGCATATAGGCCGGATCGCCGCCTACCCCTTCCAGCAGGAAGGGCACCAGGGCCACCTGCTGGGCCTTGGCCACGTCCGTGTAGACCTGGGCGAAGCCATCGGTATAGCGCGGTCCGTAGTTGGGCGGCAGGCGCATGCCCAGCAGCAGGACGCGCGCGCCTCGGGCCTTGGCCTGTTCCACCAGGGCGGTGAGGTTGCGCTCGAACTGCGCCAGCGGCTGGCCGCGCAGGCCGTCGTTGCCGCCCAGCTCGATGGCCACCACGTCGGGTCGATGCTCGGCCAGCAACCGTGGCAGTCGCGCCAGGCCGCCGGCGGTGGTGTCGCCGCTGATAGAGGCATTCACCACCTGATAGTCGAGCCGCTGCGCCTGCAGGCGCTGCTCCAGCAGGCGTACCCAGCCCTGCCCGTCGGCGAGGCCGTAGCCGGCGCTGATGCTGTCGCCCACCACCAGCAGGGTGCGCGCCATGGCCAGGGGCGTGAGGGTCAGGCAGAGCAGCGCCAGCAGCCAGGCAATGCCTTGCCGCAAAGGCGCGCTGGACTTCGCCCGCTTTTTTGACTCTAACTCGCCACAGCCGCCCGCATGCGGGCCCTTCGAATACGGCATCGGATACCTCATGAGCGAAGTCATACTGCTGGCACGCGACCTTAGCAAGGTCGTCACGGGCGCGGAAGGCGCGCTGCCGATCCTCCAGGCGCTGGATCTGCAACTGCAGGCCGGCGACAGTTTGGCCATCGTCGGCAGCTCGGGTTCCGGCAAGTCCACCCTGCTCGGACTCTTGGCCGGTCTCGACCTGCCCAGCGGCGGCGAGGTCCATCTCGCCGGTCAGCGCCTGGATACCCTCGACGAAGACGCCCGTGCCCGCCTGCGCGCCGAACGGGTGGGCTTCGTGTTCCAGTCCTTTCAGCTGCTGGACAGCCTCACGGCGCTGGAAAACGTCATGCTGCCGCTGGAGCTGGAGGGCGTGCGCCAGGCCCGCGATCAGGCGATGGCCCTGCTGGAACGGGTCGGCCTGGGCGAGCGGCTGCGCCATTATCCCCGGCAGCTCTCCGGCGGCGAGCAGCAGCGGGTCGCCCTGGCGCGCGCCTTCGCGCCGCGCCCGAGCATTCTCTTCGCCGACGAACCCACCGGCAATCTCGACAGCCGTACCGGTGCCCATATCAGCGATCTGCTGTTCGAACTCAATCGTGAGCGCGGCACGACGCTGGTACTGGTGACCCATGACGAGCGCCTGGCCGCGCGCTGCGCCCGCCAACTGCGCCTGGAAGGCGGCCGGCAGGTCGCGGCATGAGGCGTACCGGTCTGCCCTTCGCCCGGCTGTTCGGCCTGGCCTGGCGCCAGAGTCTGAGAGAGCTCCGCGCCGGCGAGATCCGCATGCTCTGCCTGGCGCTGGTGGTGGCCGTGGCCGCCAGCGTCGCCATCGGCTACTTCACCGCCCGCCTGGGCGCGGGCATGGAAAATCGCGCCAGCGAATTCCTCGCCGCCGACCTGGTGCTGCTGGGCAGCGAACCGCCACGTCCGGAACAGGTGGACGCCGGCCTGCAGCGGGGCCTCGAACACAGCCGCTCGCTCAATTTCAGCACCATGGCCGCAGGTGCCGAGGCCCTGCAGCTGGCCAGCGTCAAGGCGGTCCAGGCCAACTTTCCCCTGCGCGGCGAGGTGCGCAGCGCGGCGGCGCCGGACGCGCCCGACCAGCCGGGCGGCGCTCCGGCGCCCGGGGAGGCCTGGGTCGAGCCGCGCCTGCTGCTGGCCCTGGACGCCAAGGTCGGTGATCGCCTGGACATCGGGCGCAAGGCCCTCACCATCACCCGGGTGCTCACCTACGAACCGGATCGGGCGGGTGACTTCTACAGCCTGACGCCGCGGGTGCTGATCAATCTCGACGACGTGGCCGCCACCGGGGTCATCCAACCCGGCAGTCGGGTGCGCTATCGCGAACTCTGGCGCGGCGAGCCCCAGGCCCTGGCCGCCTATCGCCAGGCGCTCACCCCGGCCCTGGCCGCCAACCAGCGCTTCGAAGGCCCGGGCGATGGCAATCGCCAGCTGGGCAATGCCCTGGAACGTGCCCAGCGCTATCTGGGGCTGGCCAGCCTGGTGGCGGTGGTGCTGGCCGGCGTGGCCGTGGCGCTGTCGGCCAATCGCTTCGCCGCGCGGCGCTTCGACGCCAGCGCCCTGCTGCGCTGCCTGGGTCTGACCCGCCGCGACGCCCTGGTGCTCTATGGCCTGCAACTGGGGTTGCTGGGCCTGGCGGCGAGTCTGCTCGGCGCCCTGCTCGGCTGGCTGGCGCAGCTGGTGCTGTTCGAGCTGCTGCATGGCCTCCTACCAGCGCGCCTTCCAGCGGTCGGGATTGGCCCGGCGCTGGCCGGCATGGGCACCGGCCTGGTCGCCTTGGTCGGCTTCGCCCTGCCGCCGCTGGCCGCCCTGGGGCGGGTCCCGCCGCTGCGGGTGTTGCGCAGCGATCTGCAGCCCGTCCCCCTGCGCACCTGGCTGGTCTATGGCTGCGCCCTGCTCGCCCTCGGGCTGATCATGTGGCGCCTGTCGCTGGATCTGCGCCTGACCCTGGCGCTGCTGGTGGGTGGCCTGGTCGCGGGACTGCTGTTCGGCAGTCTGCTCTACCTGGCCCTGCGTGGCCTGCGCCGGGCCATGCAGGGTGCGCCCCTGGCCTGGCGGCTGGGTCTGGGTCAGCTGCTCCGGCATCCCCTGGCGGCGGTGGGCCAGACCCTGGCCTTCGGCCTGATCCTGCTGGCCATGAGTCTGGTGGTGCTGTTGCGGGGCGAGCTGCTGGAACGCTGGCAGGCGCAACTGCCGGCCGAGGCGCCCAATCACTTCGCCCTCAATGTGCTGCCGGACGAGGGCCAGGCCTTCGCCGCGGCGGTGGCCGGTCTCTCGCCCCACGCCAGTCCGCTCTATCCCATCGTGCAGGGCCGCCTGGTCAGCGTGAAGGGGCATCCGGCCCAGGAAGGCCTGGAAGACGACTCCCGCGGTGGCCGCGCCACCCGGCGCGATCTCAACCTGACCTGGTCGGCTGGGTTGCCGGACGGCAACCGCCTGGAAGCCGGTCAGTGGTGGGACGCGCTGCCCGCCGGCGACCTGCCCGGGGTGTCCCTGGAAAGCGAGCTGGCGCGCAGCCTCGGCGTCGGCCTGGGCGACACCCTGGGCTTCGTCATCGGCGATCGCCAGATCGAGGCGCGAGTCACCAGCCTGCGGCAGGTCAGCTGGGACAACTTCCAGCCGAACTTCTTCGTGATCTTCGCCCCGGGCGCCCTGCAGGACGTGCCCTTCACCTACCTGGGCAGCTTCTACCTGCCGCCCGGGCACGATCGCGAATTGCTGGCCCTGGCCCGGCAATTCCCGGCGGTGACCCTGTTGCCCATCGACGCCCTGCTCGATCAGCTGCGCAGCATCCTGCGCCAAGTCAGCGTGGCGGTGGAGTTCGTGCTGCTGTTCGTGCTGGCCGCCGGCATCGCCGTGCTGCTGGCCGGCCTGCAGGCGACCCTCGACGAACGCATCCGCCAGGGCGCCCTGCTGCGTGCCCTGGGTGCCCGGCGCGAGTTGCTGCAACGGGCGCGGCGCACCGAATTCATCCTGCTCGGCGGCGCCAGTGGCTTGCTCGCGGCGCTCGGTTGCGAGATCGTCAGCGCCCTGCTCTACCGGCTGGCCTTCGACCTGGACTGGCAACCCCATCCCTGGCTGCTGCTGTTGCCGGTGCTGGGCGCCCTGCTGGTCGGGGCGGCGGGCCTGCTGGGCACGCGGCGGGCCCTCACCGCCAGTCCGTTACTGATCCTGAGAGAAAGCTGATCCATGAGTCGTTACCGTCCGCCGCGCACCGCCGGCACGCCCCTGATCACCGCCGCCGGCGAAGCCCGGTTGCGCGCCGAACTCCACGACCTGTGGAACGTGCGCCGGCCCCAGGTCACCCAGGCGGTGAGCGAGGCGGCCGCGCTGGGCGATCGTTCGGAAAACGCCGAGTACATCTACGGCAAGAAGATGCTGCGGGAGATCGACAGCCGGGTGCGCTTCCTGCGCAAGCGGCTGGAGAATCTCAAGGTGATCCGCGAACGACCGGCCGATCCGACCAAGGTCTATTTCGGCGCCTGGGTCACCCTGGAAGACGACGAGGGCGCCGAGAAGCGCTATCGCATCGTCGGCCCGGACGAACTCGACCTCCGGCAGAACCTCATCAGCATCGACTCGCCCCTGGCGCGGGCGCTGGTCGGCAAGGCGCTGGACGCCGAGGTCCGCCTGCAGACGCCGGCCGGCGAACAGCGCTGGTACATCGTCGAGATCGCCTATCCCGAGGAATGACGGCTAGCGGCGACGGGTGATCACGCCCTGCCGCGCCACGCGGGTCAGTTCCCGCACCAGGGATTCGAGACCGGCCTGGCCCGGCGACTGCACCACGGCGAAGTCGAAGCTGTCGTCGCCAAAGGCGCGCAGCTGTTCGGCCCGGTCGGCGAAGCGAATCTGCAGGGTGCGGCTGTGCGGCCAGCGCTTGGGCCAGCCTTCGAGGTAACGCAGCAGGGTGGGCTGGTCGGGACCGCCGAGGAGGATGGCGGGATGACTGGCGAGTTTGCCCTGGGTCAGGGGCGTCAGGCGTAGCGGGAGCGGTAGCATGGACGAAATTCCGCCTCGTAGATCCAGCTGGGCGGTAGTACGAGGCCTGTTCCGTCCAGCGCTTTAGCGGTATTTGGGAGCGCCCCGCAAGTTGCTGTTTAAATCGGCGCGGGATCATCCTAGGGAGGGCTCGACCGCCCTGTCAAGCGGGCTTCAACCGTCCCCGCGGCCGTTCTCCCTGGCACCGGTCGCCGCTACGGCCGGCGCTTCCAGCCGGGCCCGTTCGCGACTGAAGGCCACCCGGTACTTGTTGACGCTGGCCACGTAGTTGACCACCCCGATACCCACCTCCTCGGCGGCGATGCGCTCGACCTGGAAGAACCAGCGATCGCCGTCCAGCCCCTGCTTGCGCGCCTTGGCCCGGAGCGCCTGGACGCGCTCCGGGCCAAGGTTGTAGGCCGCCAGGGTAAAGGCGCGGCGCTCGCGCTCGGCGAGCCGCGGACTGGAGAAGAATTCGCGGCGCAGGCGCGCCAGATACCGGGTGGCGGCCCTGACGTTGTCCTCGGCGGAATGCAGGTTGCGCACCCCGACGCTGCGCGCCGCCCGCGGGGTGATCTGCAGCAGCCCTGCGGCGCGGCCGGCACCGCGGGCATGGGGATCGAGGCCGGATTCCTTGTAGGCCATGGCGGCCAGGGTCAGCCAGTCGAAGTCGTAGGCCTTGGCGTAGCGCTGCAGCAGCGGCCGCACCTGGGCCAGGCGCTTGCGGTCATGGGCCTGCAGCGGATCGCGCACCTGGTAGCGGCGCGCATAGGCCTGGCGAAAGGCCTGGTCGTCGTCGCGCGCCTGGGGTTGCCGGGCGAAGGTCCGGATCCGCTCGGCGAGCTGGTGCGCCGGGGCGCGCAGATACCAGAGCTGCGCCTGGTCATGGGCCACCACCAGCCGATCGGCCACCCGCAGGCGTGGCAGCACCCGCGCCCAGCGATGGGCCAGCCCGGACTCGACGACGCTGAGCGGATAGATGCCGGCCTGGGTCAGCTCCAGGACGTCTTCCACCGCCAGGGTCGGATCGGCCCACTCGACCTGCACCGGCCGCAGCCTGCGCTTCTCCAGCTGGGCGTTGAGCCGGGCCAGGGCCGGACCGGCCGCGCTGCCCTGGGGCAGCACCACCCGCCGCCCGGCCAACTGCTCCAGATGGCGGGGCAGGCGCTGGCCGCGCCCACCCACCACCACCAGACTGGTGGGCGCCGCCACCGACGCGGCGATCAGCGCCGAATGCGGCGGTGGCAGCAGGGTTTCGCCGGGCGCCACCAGATCGCCCTCGCCGCGCTGCAGCGCCGCCAGGAGGTCGTCCTTGGCCTTGGGCACGAAGACCAGGCGCAACGGCCGGCCCCCGGGCTGGTGCTGCAGGTAGCGGGCGAAGGCCTGCAGGCGCCGATACTCGATGCCGAGGGCCTGGCCGTTCCATTCGCCGGAGCTGTGCCGACTCTGGTTGACCAGGACGCGCAACTCGCCGGCCCGCTCGATGGCGGTCAGGTCGCGCGCCGCGACATGGCGTGGTGCTTCGGGTGGCAGGGCACCGAGCCGTGCCTGGGCGGAGCAGGCGAGCAGGCAGCCAACAAGGACCAGGGTGAATCGAAACGGCATCCAGGACTCCTGACCTGGCCGGGACAGCGCCGATAGCACCCGGACTACGGATAGAATGAAGGGACAAAATCTGTGGAAGGTCCGCACCATGCAATTGATCGACATCGGCGTCAACCTCACCCACCCTAGTCTGCTCAAGCGGGTGGACGCGGTGATCGAGCGGGCCCAGGCCGCCGGTGTGATGCAACTGGTGCTGACCGGCACCACCCTCGAAGACAGCGAGAACGCCCTCAATCTCTGCCTGCGCCTGGATGCGGGCGAGGCGCTGTTCAGCACCGCGGGCGTCCATCCCCACGAAGCCTCGACCTGGAACGCGGCCGCCGCCAGGACCCTGCGCGACCTGGCCAGCCAGCCCAAGGTACGAGCCCTGGGCGAATGCGGCCTGGACTTCAATCGCGACTTCACCCCGCGGCCGCAGCAGGAGCGCTGCTTCGAGGAACAGCTGGCCCTGGCCGCCGAATTGCGCCGCCCGGTGTTTCTCCACGAGCGCGACGCCAGCGAGCGCATGCTGGCGATCCTGCGCGACTATCGGGACCACCTGCCGGCCGCCGTGGTGCACTGCTTCACCGGCGAACGCAAGGCGCTCTATGGCTACCTGGATCTCGACCTGCACCTGGGCATCACCGGCTGGATCTGCGACGAGCGCCGCGGCCTGCACCTGCATGAGCTGGTCGGGCAGATCCCGGTCGGTCGGCTGATGCTGGAAACCGATGCCCCCTACCTGCTGCCGCGCACCCTCAGACCCAAGCCGCGCCATGGCCACAACGAACCGGCGTTCCTGCCGGAGATCCTGCGCACCGTGGCGCGCCTGCGCAACGAAACGCCCGAGCAGACCGCCCTGCACACCAGTGCCACCGCCCGCGCCTTCTTCGGGCTGCCGGAGATCGCCGTGCCAGAGCGGATCGAGGAATTCGACTAGGCAGGGTTGCCGTTTCGCTAAAGTCAGACCCGTGCAAGCCGTTAACCTTTGGGCTTATTCCACGGCGTCAGACGTCTTCTCGCAGGACATTGACGCCAGTCAAGATCCGGGTCGCGCCGGCCTGCCAGGCTGTGCGGCCCCGCCGACTGGATGCCCCCTATGTTTGCCTGGCTGCGCGATATTTCCCTCAAGTACAAATTCTGGGCGGTCAACGCCGTTGCCTTCGTCACCAGCCTCCTGCTGGTGCTGTTCGCCATGCAACTGGAGGTCTCCGGCCGCGCCGAGCAGCTCAAGGCGGTCAAGGCCGTCGTGGGTGAGGCGGCTGCCAGCCTGAGCGCCCCGACCTTTACCGACATCTTCCTGGCCCGGGCACCGGAATACGCCCTGGCCGTGGGCGTGCTGATGCTGGTGCTGCTGGTGGCCTCGCAGCTCCTGATCCGCTTCATCCTCGGCAATCTGCAACGCCTCAAGGACACCATGCTGCGGGTGGAGCGCGACGGCGACCTCACCGCCCGGGTCGAGGTGCGCGGGCGCGACGAGGTCGGGCAGATGACCCAGGCCTTCAACGCCATGCAGGACAGCTACACCCGCGTCGTCGGTACCGTGGCCGCCAGCGCCGCCCGCCTGGACGAAGGCGCCGGACGCCTGGCCAGCGGCATGCAGGGCGTGCGGGGCGGCATGCAGGATCAGCAGCACGAGACCGACCAAGCGGCCACCGCCATCAACGAGATGAGCGCCACCGTGCAGCAGATCGCCGAGCACGCCGCCGGTACCCGTGACCAGTCCCAGGAAGCCGACCGCCTGGCCGGCGCCGGCCAGCAGGCGGTGGAGCGCGTCAGCCATTCCATCGCCGACCTCTCCCAGGGCGTGCAGCAGACCGCGGTGATGATCCAGGAGCTGGCCGAAAACAGCGAGCGCATCACCAGCGTGGTCAACGTCATCCATGGCATCGCCGAACAGACCAACCTGCTGGCGCTCAACGCTGCCATCGAGGCGGCCCGCGCCGGCGAGGCTGGCCGCGGCTTCGCCGTGGTGGCCGACGAGGTGCGCAACCTGGCCAAGCGGGTGCAGGGTTCCACCGACGAGATCACCCGCATGGTCGACGGCCTTCAGGCCGGCACCCGCGATGCCGTGGAATTCATGCGCGAAAGCTCGCTCAAGGCCGATGACTGCGTGGTCCAGGCCGGCGCTGCCGGGCAGGCCCTGGCCGACATCACCGCCGCCGTGACCCTGATGCGCGATAGCAACACCCAGATCGCCGTGGCCGCCGAACAGCAGGCCCAGGTGGCGGAAGAGATGAGCAGGTCGGTTGTAGGCATCCGCGATGTCACGGAAAGGACCATGCTGCTGACGCAGGAGTCGGCCAGCACCAGCACTGAACTGGCCGCCCTCGCAGGAACCCTGAATCAGGCGATTCGCCAGTTGCGCCTATAGCCTCCATAGCGAGAGCGCATTCGCGCGGTTGCCCGACAGGCGGCAAGATGCCCGCACGTTTTTCGGAGAACCGTCATGCGCTCGGTCACCACCCTCACTTCCGCCGTGCTGTTGTTGCTGGGCCTGGGCTGCATCGCCCAGGCGCTCGGCAACCCCCATCCACAACCGCTGATCCTGGCGGCCGTCGTCTGCCTGGTGGCCTTCGCCCTGCAAGAGCCTGACGCCCTCCCCGTGCCTCAGTCGCTGCGCGCCTGACGGCCACGCAGCTGACGTTTCAATAGCTTCAGCGTCCTGGTCAGAGCCGCAGGATCCTGCGGCCGACCGGCATAGCGCTGCGCCTGGAATTCCTGGGAAAAGGCCGAGATCGCTGCGCGCGCCGCCGGCAGCTCGGCCATGGCGCGTCCGGCGAAGCTGCCCGCCGCCTCGCCGCTTCGACGCCTGACGCCTTGCCGCGCCAGCAGCCGCTCGAACTGGTCGAAACGCGTCAACAGGGGATCCCGCGTCCGCTGCCAGGGCTTGAGCACCAGCAGGGCCATCACCCCGAGCACGCCCAACACCACCAGCGCCAGCAGCAGCCCCAGGCGTTGCAGCGAACCCTCGCCGAGCAGCCGCTTGAAGAGTTCGCCCTGGGTATCCTCCTGGTAGTTGAGCACCCAGCGCTGCCAGCCGTAGTTGAGGCGGTCCCAGCCCAGACGCAGGTCATTGAGCCAGGCCAGGTTGCGATAGCGATTGGCGGCGAAGGGATTGTCGGCGAGGAATTCGTTGGCCGCGCCCTGGGCCGCCAGGGCCTCCTGCAGACCCCGCTCGATACGCTCGGGCGCCACCTGGGCGGTAGGGTCGACGCTGACCCAGCCGCGCCCCGGCAGCCAGTATTCCACCCAGGCATGGGCATCGAATTGCTGCACCAGCAGATAGCCGCCCGCGGCATTGAATTCACCGCCCTGGTAGCCCGCCACCACCCGCGCCGGAATGCCCGCCACCCGCAGGGCAAAGGTCATGGCGCCGGCATAGTGGGCGCAGAAGCCGCGATGGTTGTCGAAGAGAAAGGCGTCGATGGCATCGACGCCTGCCGTGGGCGGTTGCAGGGTGTAGACGAAGGGTTGCTGGCGGAAATAGGCCAGGATCGCCTGGGCCAGGGCCTCGGGCGTTGGCGCGCGAGTCTTGAGCCCGGCTACCCAGGCACGGGTGCGCGGCTCGCCGCCACTGGGCAGCTGCAGCGCGCGCCTCTGGCTGGAGGCGGACAGCCGCTCCGGCTCGCGAGTGGCCTGCGGCCAGCTGGATACCCGATAGAGCAGCGCCTGATCCACCGGGCGGCGGCGCTGCAGATGGAAGTCGCTGGCCAGGCGCACGTCGCGCTGATCGCTGCGCGCCACGTCCAGGCCGTAGAGCCAGGGCCGACCGCTCGGCTCCATGACCACCTGGTAGTCCAGTCGGGGACCGCTCGGCGTCCAGGCCGGTTCCGGACTCCAGGCCGTGTCGGGATCCACCGACCAGCGCGCGCCGTCGAAGCGCTCGTAGGTGGTGGCCCGCCAGTAGAGATCACGCTGCGCCGGCCGGTCGCCGGCGAAACTGACGCGAAATACCCGCTCGGCGGATTGCGAGAGCTGGGCGATCTCCCCCGGCGCCATGCTGTCGCCCAGTCCGGTGCGCGCCTGGTCGCCCGGTTGTGGCAACGACCACAGCGGGCCGATACGGGGAAACACCAGGAACAGCAGCAGCATCAGCGGCACCGCCTGCAGCAGCAGGGTGCCGGCGACTTTCAGCGTCGCCAGCGGCCGACTGGCCAGGGCACTCTGCTGCAGGCCGATCAGCGCCGCCACCAGGGCGGTCACCGGCAGCAGGCTGTAGAGCGCGGCGAGCAGGCCATCCTCGAACAGGTAGGCGATCACCACCGCGAAGAACCCCAGGTAGATCACCACCAGGGCATCGCGGCGGCTGTGCATCTCGATCAGCTTGAGGGCGAAGGTCACCAGCAGCAGCACGGCACCGGCATCCAGGCCGATGAAGGAGCCACGCGACAGCCAGATGCCGCCCATGGTCAGCAGCAGCAGGCCGCCCTTCTCGATCCGCGTCGGCGCCCGCACCCGCATGCGAAACAGCAGCACCCGCCAGCCGGCGCAAAAGGCCCAGAGCAGGCCGACCCAGGGCGGCAGATGGGTGAGGTGCGGCAGGATCACCAGCGCCTGGGCCACCAGCAGCCAGATCAGGGCGATGCGCGGAATGGCTTGCGGCACGGCGGTGCTCATGATGGCCGCCCGAACAGGGCCAGGGCCTGCAGCGCCGCGTCACGCTGGCTTTCGCCGCTGGCCGGCGCCAGCTCCACCCCGGGCACCCTGAGGCCGAAGCGCAGCTGGCGGGCGCTGCAATCCAGCACCGCCTGGCACAGCCAGGACAGCCGCGTCTCGGTGTCACCATCGAGCACGCTGAAATCCAGCCAGAGTTCGCTGCCGGCCAGAGCGGTGAAGTCCTTGACCAGCAGGCCCTGCCCGCGGGAAAAGGCCTTCCAGTCCAGCCGCCGGCGCGAATCGCCGGGCTGATAGGACCGCAACCCCTGGAAGTCGTCGGCGCCCTGCCCCGTCTGGCGCTGGCCTTCCTCGTTGCCGGCATCCTGGCCGCTGCGCAGCGGCGTCGTGGTCGCCAGTGGCTGCGGATAGACCAGGGCGCGCACGTCCAGGTCCAGCCAGCTCCAGGCGACGAACAGGCCGAGGGGAAAACGGCTCTCCACCCGCAGCCGCCCGGGTCTGAGCCAGCCGCGATCTGGCGCCGGGTGGAAGATCTGCAGGGCGACGCTCTCCCCCGCCGGCACGTCGCTGAGCACCAGCGGCTCGTTGCGCCAGCCCAGGGCGATGCCCTGGTGCGCGCGGCGCTCGCTCTCCAGGCGCAGGCGAAAGCCGGCGGCCTCGCCGGCGAACACCGGACTGGCGCCGCCGCCGACCAGTTGCAGACCGGCCAGGTTGCGATAGGTGTGCAGCATGGCCACCAGCGCCAGGGAAAACAGCAGGAAGGTCAGGCCATAGGCCAGGCTGTTCTGGTAGTTGATGCCGGCCAGCAGCATCAGCAGCAGGGCGATGGCGAAGGCGCCCCCCTGGCGGGTGGGCAGGATGAAGATGCGCCGCTGATCGAGGATGATGCGATTGGCCGGAGGAATCCGCCGCGCCAGCCAGCCGTCTCGATAGCGCTGCCAGGCGCCGCCGGTCACAGCGCCGGGACTTCGCGCAGCAGCCACTGCACCAGGGCGCCGCCGCCATGCCCGGCGGGATCGGCGATGTCGCGCAGGCGATGCCCGGCCACCGCTGGCAGCACCGTCTGGACATCCTCGGGCAGCACATGGTCGCGCCCCGCCAGCAACGCCCAGGCGCGCGCCGCGGCCAGCAGCGCCAGACTGCCGCGCGGCGACAGGCCGAGGGCGAAGGACGTCTGGGTGCGGGTGGCCTCCACCAGGCGCAGCACGTAGTCCACCACCGCCTCGCTGGCATGGATGCGCGGCACCTCGGCCTGGATCAGCCGCAGCTGGGCGTGATCCAGCAGGGGCTCGAGGCGCGGCAGCTGCTCGCGCCCGGAACCGCCGAGCAGCAGCGCCCGCTCGGCGGCGCGTCCGGGATAGCCGAGCGACAGGCGCATCAGGAAGCGGTCGAGTTGGGATTCCGGCAGGGCGAAGGTGCCGCCCTGGGAGATGGGATTCTGGGTGGCGATGACAAAGAAGGGATCGGGCAAGGGCCGGGTGGCGCCCTCGATGGTCACCTGCCCCTCCTCCATGGCCTCGAGCAGCGCACTCTGGCTCTTGGGCGTGGCGCGGTTGATCTCGTCGGCCAGTAGCAACTCGGCGAACACCGGCCCGGGATGAAAGACGAACTGGCCGCTGTCGCGATCGAATACCGAGGTGCCGAGGATATCGCCGGGCAGGAGGTCGGAGGTGAACTGGATGCGCTGGAAGGACAGCCCCAGCACCTTGGCCAGGGCATGGCTGAGGGTGGTCTTGCCCATGCCGGGCAGGTCTTCGATCAGCAGGTGTCCCCGCGCCAGCAGGCAGGCCAGCGCCAGCCTGACCTGGGTTTCCTTGCCCAACAAAACGCCGTCTACCGCCTTGAGACAGGCGTTCAACCTATCGTGCATGCCCTGAGGTCTCTCGCCTTGCGCCGACATGAGAAGGCGTCGGCCTGCAAGACGAGAATAGCAGCACCTTTTGCCGGCGACCGCCGCCCTGGAGCTTTACCGCTTATTTCAGGGTAGCGAGGATCTCTTCCACGGCGCGGGCCGGATCGGCGGCGCGGGCGATGGGCCGGCCGATCACCAGGTAGTCGGAGCCGGCGTCCAGGGCCTCGCGCGGGGTGAGGATGCGGCGCTGGTCATCCAGGGCGCTGCCGGCCGGCCGGATGCCGGGGGTGACCAGTTGCAGCGCCGGTTGCGCGGCCTTGAGCGCGGAGGCCTCCTGGGCCGAGCAGACCAGGCCGTCCAACCCGGCGCGAGCGGCCAGACCGGCCAGGCGCAGTACCTGCTCTTGGGGATCCACGTCCAGGCCGATGTCCGCCAGGTCCTCGCGCTCCATGCTGGTCAGCACGGTGACACCGATCAGCAGCGGCTTGGGACCCTGGAAGGCCTCCAGAGTCTCGCGACAGGCGGTCATCATGCGCAGGCCGCCCGAGCAGTGGACATTGACCATCCAGACGCCCATCTCCGCCGCGGCCTTGACCGCCATGGCGGTGGTGTTGGGGATGTCGTGGAATTTCAGGTCGAGGAAGACTTCGAAGCCGCGCGTGCGCAGAGCCTCCACCACCCCGGCGGCGCTGGCGGTGAACAGCTCCTTGCCGACCTTGACCCGGCAGGTGGCGGGGTCGAGGCGGTCGGCCAGCGCCAGGGCGGCGGACGACGAAGGGAAATCCAGGGCGACGATGATGGGAGACTGGCAGGCGGACATGGGAGCTCTCGGCAAAACGGCAAAGGCCGGCATTTTCGCAGAAAAGCGCCGCGCCGGCACTTGGCCGTTCTCGTCCGTCAGCTCGGCCTGAGCAGGCGTTCGCGCAGCCAGTTGCCCGCCGGACCCAGTGGCCGTCGCCGTGACCAGACCACGTCCACCGCCACCCGTTGCGGCCAGCCCGGCACGGCCAGCTCCACCAGCCGCCCCTGGCCAAAGGTCGTCACCAGCCACAGCGGCAGTTCGGCCCAGCCGAAGCCCTGCACCGCCATGTCCAGCAGCAGCAGGTAGTCGGGCGCCGACCAGCAGCGGCCGCGGGTGTCCGGCAGGCGGCTGACCTGGGGAGAGGCTTCGGTCACGGTGCTCAGGCGCAGCAGCCGATAGGGCGCCAGGTCGGCCGGTGTGACCCGCTCCAGCGCCGCCAGCGGATGATCGACGGCGACATAGAGACCGAAGGTGACCAGACCATCCAGGGTGGCCGCCTCGATGTCCGCCGGATAGGGCGGCTGACCGGCCAGCAGGCCCAGATCCGCGCGTCCCTGCACCAGGCTGAGCACATCGGCGTCCTCGGCGATCAGGCATTCGAACTCGAGATCCGGATAGCGCTGGTCCAGCTCCGTCAGCAGCGCCTCGTAACGGGTGGGCTGATAGGTATCGGAGATCACCAGGGTCAGGCGCGGCTCCACCCCGGCCGCCAGCTGGGTGGCGCGATTGGCCAGGCGGTCGTGGGCCGAGAGCACGGCGCGGGCCTGGTCGAGCAGTTGCTCGCCGGCCGCCGTCAGCAGCGGGTAGCGGCCCTGGCGATCGAACAGCGACACCCCCAGGTCGTCCTCCAGCCGGGCGATGCTCTCGCTGATACTGGACTGCCGCTTGCCCAGCACCCGTGCCGCGGCGCTGAAGGAGCCGGCCGCAGCCGCCTCGACGAAGGCCTCGAGGGCTTCGGCATTGGGATACATATCGGCTCAGCCTATGGGATCCACTTTGATCTCCCCAGCTTAACCGATGAGACTGAGGGCCTGTCCATCGTGGAGTCACCTCATGTCCGGCCTCCTCACCCAGCGTCCCGCCAGTGCCCGCATCCTGCATGCCCTGCTGTTCGAGGGGATCGCCGTGCTGCTCGCCACTCCGACCCTGGCCTGGCTGCTGGATCGCTCCCTGGGGCACATGGGCCTGCTCACCGCCGCTTTTTCGGCCATCGCCATGCTCTGGAATCTGGTGTTCAACCTGGGTTTCGATCGGCTGCAACAGCGCCTGGGCTTCACCCGTGGCCTGGGTGTCCGCCTGCTGCACGCCCTCGGCTTCGAAGGCGGACTGATCCTGGTGCTGGTGCCGCTGGCCGCCTGGTGGCTGTCCATCAGCCTGTGGCAGGCGCTGCTGCTGGACCTGGGACTGATCCTGTTCTTCCTGCCCTACACCCTGGCCTTCAACTGGCTCTACGACCTGGGTTACGCCGCCTGGCTCAGGCGCACGAATGCGACCTGCCGGGCGCACTGATAGCCTTGTCCGTGGTCGAAGCGATATAGCCACTCAAGGAGAAGACAGATGCCCTGGTATGCCTGGTTGATCCTGCTGGTTGCCATCGGCTCGGTGGTCGGCAGCCTGCTCATGCTCAAGGACACGGCGCGCAAGGTGCCCTTGACCGACGAACAGAA
Source organism: Pseudomonas sp. HR1 (assembly GCF_030175875.1). Classification (NCBI taxonomy): domain Bacteria; kingdom Pseudomonadati; phylum Pseudomonadota; class Gammaproteobacteria; order Pseudomonadales; family Pseudomonadaceae; genus Pseudomonas; species Pseudomonas sp. HR1. The sequence continues at coordinate 261,967 of NZ_JASNRF010000004.1, read as the reverse complement.
AACCAAGATCCGGCAGCGCAATGCCGAGATGGATGCCAAGGAGGCCCAGGACCGCTGATCGCGCGCCCCGGGCGTCCAGGCAGAGCCCTGTCACCCTCTGGGTGGCAGGGCTCTGTAGCATCAGGACTCCAGCGGTGCCTTGGTATTGACGTACTCCGGCACCTCCGCCAGTGGCAGGCTGCGCACCTGCTCACGGGTCGGTCCCTGACGCTTGGGCAGCGGTTCCAGGGATTGCGGCTGACCGCTTTCCAGGGCGCGCTCGATGGCCGCCAGCACACGCACGTCGCGCCAGCCCTCCTCCCCGTCCATTTCCGGCTGCCGATCCTGCAGGATGCAATCGGAGAAATAGGCCGTCTCGCCGCCGAAGTGATCCACCACCGGCGCCTTGAATTCCTCGGTCTCTCCGTCCACGGTCAGGCGATAGCCGATGGCGACGCCTTCACCGAAGCCAAAGCACGGCGAGGCTTCGATCTCGCCCTTGCGGCCGATCAGCTGGAAACGCTCGGTATTGGGGCCGCTGAAACTGACGGTAAAGCTCGCCAGCCGTTCTTCAGGAAAGCGCAGGGTCACGGTCACGGCATCCCAGGTCGTGACGTCACGCCCAGGCGTCTGGACCCCCACGGCACTGACTTCGATGGGCTCGTCAGCGAAGAGCGCCCGCACGGCATTGAGCGGATAGGGCCCCATGTCGGTGACGGGACCGGCCCAGAAGCCGCTCTGGGCGCGGTGGTTGGCCGTGTCGACCGGCTGGGTGAAGGTCGAGGTGAACAGACGCGGATCGCCGATCTCGCCATTGCGCACCCGCTCGATGATCTCCACCGTGCCCGGCTCGCAGTGCAGTCGATAGGCGATCATCAACTTGGCGCCGGAGCGCGCGGCCGCGGCGTTGATCGCCTGGCATTCTTCCTCGCTGATGGCCATGGGCTTTTCCAGCAGGACATGGATACCGGCCTCCAGCGCCGGCACCGCGAACTCCAGATGGCGGAAGTTCGGCGTGGCCAGGTAGATGGCATCGATCTCGCCCGACGTGAGCAAGCTGGGAAATTCTTCGTAGCTGTAGCTCTTGAGGCCGTACCTGGCGGCCAGGTCCCGCGCCTTGATGGGATCGCCGGTGACCAGGGCGGTCATCTCGGAATTGCTGGTCTGGCCGACCCCGGGCATGAAGGCGCCCTGGGAAATCCAGCCACCTGCTACCACTGCATAACGAATCTTGCCTGTTGCGCTGGGCATGGAACGCTCCCGAATCCAGGCAGACAACGTGTCCGCCACCTGAACTGTCGGCAAGCGTTGCGGCCAGGAAGTTCCGGACAGCCGTGCAACGACGGCACGGCGCCCGCGTCAGGCTAGCGGCGAAAGCGCAACTCGACTTCCGCGCCTTCGAAATCGTCGCTGCGATCCCGGCTGATCACCCGCCCGCCCAATTCGAAACGCCCGGGATCGTCCGCCTTGCGAAACAGCTGCGGCAGCAGACCCGCCTCGGCGACGCTGCTGTCGGCCTTGCCTGCGCCCAGGTGACGCGTGCTCACCGCCTGGGGCGTGGCCGCCTCTCCGGGTACGCTGAGATCGAGGGGATGGGCTGCAGCCGGTGCCGGCTTGGGCACGGCGGGCTTCTTGACCTGGCTGTTCTTCGCCAGGTCCTGCTTTTTCGGGGGCGGTGCCGGCAACACGAAGGCCTTGCCGGGCAGTGGATCCAGGCGGTAGGCGCGCAGATCGGCGGCGCTGCCCTGGGGCTCGGCGGCCACTGGCGGCTTCGGTGCCTCTGGCACTGGCGCTGGCGCTGGTGCGGGAGGCGTCTTGGCCGTGGCGGGCGGTGACTCGTTATCGCAGCCCGCCAACAGCAGGGTCACGGCCAGCGCCGTCGTTGCCAGGTATCCACGCATGGGCTCACCACACTCAGGGTATCGCACCCGGAGCGGAGCATCGGGGGCGACAGGGGTCAGTCTCTACAACCGACTCCGCTGCCCCACGGCGGGTTCCAGGCCTGCCGCTAGGCGGCCAGGGTTTCCTGGCAGAGTTGACGGGCGAGCAGGCCCAGGGTCATCAGAGCCCGCTGGGCATCGCGCCCCCAGGGCAGACCGCAATTGAGGCGGATGCAGTGATTGAACTGGTCGGTGTTGCTGAAGATCATGCCGGGCGCGATGCTCACCCCCTGATCCAGGGCACGCTGGTGCAGCAACCGGGTATCCACCCGCACCGGCAGGCTGACCCAAAGGATGAAGCCGCCATTGGGCCGGCTCATCTGGGTGCCCTCGGGGAAATGCTCCTGGATCGCCAGCTGGAAGGCGGTCATGTTGCGCCGGTATTCCTGGCGGATGGCGCGCAGGTGGCGGTCGTAGCCGCCGTTCTCCAGATAGGCCGAGACGCCCATCTGGGTCACGCTGCAGGCGGAATGGGTGGTGAAGGTCTGCAGGCGGCAGATGTCTTCCTGGTAGGGCCCGGCCACCACCCAGCCGATGCGGACGCCCGGCGAGATGGTCTTGGAAAAGCTCGAGCAGTAGATGACCCGCCCCTGCTTGTCGAGGGCCTTGAGTGCCTTGGAACCACTGTCGTAGGTCAGCTCGCCATAGATGTCGTCCTCGACGATGGCGATGTTGCGCTCGGCGGCCAGCCTGAGCAGCTGCTTCTGCCGCGCCTCCGGCATGCTGCCGCCCAGGGGGTTGCTCAGGCGGGCGGCCACCACCAGGGCCTTGACCGGCCACTGGCTCGCGGCCAGCTGCAACGCCTCCACGCTGAGCCCGGTATCCGGATCGCAGGGGATCTCGATCACCTTGAGGCCCAGCACCTCGGCCAGTTGCAGCAGCCCGTAGTAGGACGGCGATTCGGTGGCGATCAGGTCGCCCGGCTTGGTCAGCACCCGCAGCGACATCTGCAGCGCATCCACGCAGCCATGGGTGATCACCACCTCTTCCGGCCCCACCACCACCCCCGCATCGCGCAGGCGAATGGCGACCTGGCGGCGCAGGGGCTCGTAGCCCGGACTGTGCAGGTAGGAAAAGGCCGCGCGGGCCTGGAAACGGGTGACCTTGGACAGCTGCTGGTGCAGGGCCCGCAGCGGCAGATAGTCGGGCTGGGGCACCGCCATGCCCAGGGGCACCACGCCTTCCCGCCGTGATTCCGCCAGCACCTGGTTGATGATGCCGGCACGGGTCACCAGACTGGGCCGCTCCACCGTGGCGATGTCCGGCGTCGGCGCGGTCAGCGCCGGGGTCTGGTGCACATAGAAGCCCGACTGCGGCCGGGCGCGGATCAGCCCCTGGTCTTCCAGGGTGGCATAGGCCTGCAGGACGCTGGCATGACTGACGCCCAGCTGCTGGCTCAGCTTGCGCACCGAAGGCACCCGTTCGCCGGGCTTGTAGACCCCCGTGCGGATGTCGTTCGCCAGTTGCTGGGCGATGCGCTGATAGAGCAACAGATTGGTCATGGCGTCTTCCTGGACGAAAGCGGAACAGTAGCAGGCTACCCTGAAGGTATACCGGTACAGCTAGGCCTGACCTTAACCCTTCCCTTCCCGGGGCGGCAATGTCCAAAAACGACAAGGAACCGGCGCACCTCTCCTTGACGCCAGGGGCTCTGCCAGAGGGCTTGTCGCGCCCATGAAAAAGCCCGCCAAGGGGCGGGCTCTTGCACGGGTGTGGGCCTCAGACGGCCTTTTCCAGCTCGGGGATCAATTCGAACAGGTCACCCACCAGGCCGTAGTCGGCCACCTGGAAGATCGGCGCCTCCTCGTCCTTGTTGATGGCGACGATCACCTTGGAGTCCTTCATGCCCGCCAGGTGCTGGATGGCACCGGAGATGCCCACCGCGATGTACAGCTGCGGCGCGACGATCTTGCCGGTCTGGCCGACCTGCATGTCGTTGGGCACGAAGCCGGCGTCCACCGCGGCGCGCGAGGCACCCACGGCAGCGCCCAGCTTGTCCGCCAGGGCGTAGAGGATCTTGAAGTTGTCGCCGTTCTGCAGACCGCGACCACCGGAGACCACCACCTTGGCGGCGCCCAGCTCCGGACGGTCGGACTTGGCCAGCTCTTCGCCGACGAAGCTGGAGATGCCGGCGTCCTTTACCAGGCTCACGCCTTCGATGGCGGCGGAACCGCCCTCGGCGGCGACCGGATCGAAACCGGTGGCGCGCACGGTGATCACCTTGATCGGCGCCGTGGAGCGCACGGTGGCGATGGCGTTGCCGGCGTAGATCGGACGCTTGAAGGTGTCGGCGGATTCGACGGCGATGATCTCGGAGATCTGGTCGACGTCGAGCAGTGCGGCGACGCGCGGCAGGAAGTTCTTGCCATTGGTGCTGGCAGCGGCCAGGACATGGCTGTAGTTGGCGGCCAGCTCGACCACCAGCGGCGCGACGTTTTCCGGCAGCTGGTGAGCGTAGGCGGCGTTGTCGGCCAGGAGGACCTTGCTGACACCGGCGACCTTGGCGGCGGCGTCGGCGACCGGCTGGGCATTCTGGCCGGCGACCAGCACATGGATATCGCCACCGATGGCCTGGGCCGCGGCGACGGTGTTCAGGGTAGCGCCGAAGAGGTTGGCGTTGTCGTGGTCGGCAATGACGAGAATGGCCATCAGATCACCTTCGCTTCGTTCTTGAGTTTTTCGACCAGTTCGGCCACGGACTTGACCTTGATGCCCGCCTGACGACCGGCCGGGGCTTCCACCTTGACCACCTCGTAGGAGGCCTTCACCGCCACGCCGAGGGCGTCCGGGGTCAGGGTTTCCAGCGGCTTCTTCTTGGCCTTCATGATGTTGGGCAGCGAGGCGTAGCGCGGCTCGTTGAGACGCAGGTCGGTGGTCACCACCGCCGGCAGCTTGAGCGCCACGGTCTGCAGACCGCCATCGATCTCGCGGGTCACGTTGAGGCCGTCACCGGCCTGCTCCACCTTGGAGGCAAAGGTGCCCTGGGCGAAGCCGGTCAGGGCCGCCAGCATCTGGCCGGTCTGGTTGTTGTCGCTGTCGATGGCCTGCTTGCCCAGGATCACCAGCTGGGGCTGTTCCTTGTCCACCACGGCCTTGAGCAACTTGGCGGTGGTCAGCGACGACAGCTCGGCAGTGCCGGTGTCGATCAGCACGGCGCGATCGGCGCCCAGTGCCAGGGCGGTACGCAGTTGCTCCTGCGCCTGGGCGGGACCCGCGGTCACGACCACGATCTCGCTGGCGATACCCTTTTCCTTCAGGCGCACCGCTTCTTCCACGGCGATCTCGCAGAAGGGGTTCATGGACATCTTGACGTTGGCCAGGTCGACACCGGTCTGGTCGGCCTTGACGCGGACCTTGACGTTGTAGTCCACCACGCGTTTGACAGCTACGAGAACCTTCATGAATCCCTCGATTTATTCTGGTGAATAAACAGGACGCCAAGGCGGCCTTGCGTTGGACACGACCCCTGCCGCTCCAACCTTGTTGCAAATTCTTCTTATGTTGACCTCCACGGCAGCAGGGGTCAACGCGACAGTCCGTCAGGGGCCAGTAACTCCCGAGTCTAACAGGCTTGCAGAAAATTTAAACAAACGTTTGAATGGGTGCCAGGGAGCACGCGGGATATAATGAAGTCTTTTGTTGCACCCCTACATAAATAACCAGATCGTGAGCTTTGCCTGAGGAGAGTGAGCCGTGGAACGCGAATACATGGAATTCGACGTGGTGATCGTCGGGGCCGGCCCCGCGGGCCTGTCCGCGGCCTGTCGCCTCAAGCAGCAGGCGGCCGAGAAAGGCCAGGAGATCAGCGTCTGCGTGGTCGAGAAAGGCTCCGAGGTCGGCGCCCACATTCTCTCCGGTGCGGTCTTCGAACCGCGCGCCCTGGACGAGCTCTTTCCCAACTGGAAGGAACTGGGCGCGCCCCTGAACACCCCGGTCAAGCGCGACGACATCTACCTGCTCAAGGACGAGCGTCAGGCGACCAAGGTACCGAATTTCTTCGTGCCCAAGCCCATGCACAACGAGGGCAACTACATCATCTCCCTGGGCAACCTCTGCCGCTGGCTGGGCCAGCAGGCCGAAGCCCTGGGCGTGGAGATCTATCCGGGCTTTGCCGCCCAGGAGCCGCTGATCGATGAGCAGGGCGTGGTGCGCGGCATCATCACCGGCGACCTGGGCGTGGATCGCGAAGGCCAGCCCAAGGAGGGGGTCTACACCCCCGGCATGGAACTGCGCGGCAAGTACACCCTGTTCGCCGAGGGCTGCCGTGGCCATCTGGGCAAGCAGCTGGGCCAGAGATTCAAGCTCGGCGAAGGCGCCGATCCGCAGCACTACGGCATCGGCATCAAGGAGCTGTGGGAGATCGACCCGGCCAAGCACGAGCAGGGCCTGGTGATCCACACCTCCGGCTGGCCGCTGGACAAGGAGAACCCGGGGGGTTCCTTCCTCTATCACCTGGAAGACAATCAGGTGGTGGTCGGGCTGATCGTCGATCTGGCCTACAGCAATCCGCACCTCTCGCCCTATGACGAGTTCCAGCGCTACAAGCACCACCCGGTGGTGGCCCAGTACCTGGAAGGCGGCAAGCGCGTCTCCTACGGCGCCCGCGCCCTGGTCAAGGGCGGCCTTAATTCCCTGCCGAAGATGGTCTTTCCCGGTGGCGCCCTGATCGGCTGCGACCTGGGCACCTTGAACCCGGCCAAGATCAAGGGCAGCCACACCGCCATGAAGTCCGGCATGCTCGCCGCCGACGCCATCGTCGCCGCGCTGGCGGCCGGTCGCGAAGGTGACGAACTCCAGGGCTACGTCGATGGCTTCAAGGGCAGCTGGCTGCAGGAGGAACTCCATGCCAGCCGCAACTTCGGTCCGGCCATGCACAAGTTCGGTCCGCTGCTCGGCCCGGCCTTCGCCTTCGTCGAGCACAACCTGCTGGGGGGCGCCCTGCCCTTCACCCTGCACGATCGGCGCATGGACCACACCTGCCTGAAGAAGGCCGACGAGGCGCCACGCATCAGCTATCCCAAGCCGGATGGCAAGCTGAGCTTCGACAAGCTGTCCTCGGTGTTCCTCTCCAACACCAATCACGAGGAAGACCAGCCGGTTCACCTGAAGCTCAGGGACCCCTCGATTCCCATCGCGCAGAACCTGCCGCTGTATGACGAACCCGCCCAGCGCTACTGCCCGGCCGGCGTCTACGAGGTGGTCCGCGATGGCGGCGAGCCGCGCTTCCAGATCAATGCCCAGAACTGCGTCCACTGCAAGACCTGCGACATCAAGGACCCGGCGCAGAACATCACCTGGGTGGCGCCGGAAGGCAGCGGGGGCCCCAACTACCCCAACATGTAAGCGTAAAAAAGGGCCCCGAGGGGCCCTTTCTTCATTCAGCGGGCGCTACGGGAAAGAAGCTGCCACGGCTCCAGAGACCGAGCCAGGAACGGCCCTCGTGGTCACTCTCCTCGACCCTCTCCATCAGCCGGTAGAACACCGCCCGATTGAGCCGCGCCTCCAGACCGCCACGCACCCGCACATAGGGTGCCGGCTGGTCATCCTGCTCCTCGAAGCGCAATGGATGTTCGGCATCGACGGCGACCCTGTCGCCCACGTTCGTAACCAGATCCAGGGTCTGCTCCTGGCCACTGCCACGCCATTCGACGTCCACGGCCATAAAGGGCACGTCTTCCACCTGGATGCCCACGCATTCCACCGGCGTCACCAGCACATAGCGCTCGGGATCGCGGCGCAGGATGGTGGAAAACAGCCGCACCATGGCCGGTCGGGTGATGGGGGTGCCCTGGTGATACCAGGTGCCATCCCGGGCGATGCGCATGTCGATGTCGCCGCAGAAGGGCGGATGCCAGAGCTCCACGGGCGGCAGCCGGCCCTCTTCTGCAGCTGGCAATTGCGCCAGCAGGTTGCGCGTCACATCGACCTGGCTCACGTCCCTCTCCTCTAGCGGCTGCCCAACCCCAGCAGGCGTTGAGCGTATTGGTTGAGCGCCGGTCCGAGCAGGTCTTCCGGACGCTCGTCATAGAACGTCAGGAAGCCGCCACGACTGCGGATCCGCGCCGTGTCCACCAGGCGGAAGGTGGCGACCTCCACCAGCATCATCTGCACGACGCTACGATCGCGCCCTACCCGGCCGATGTCGTCCTGGTCTTCCCACTCTTCCCACGTCCCGATGCGATCGTCCGCACCGGCGAAGCGGGTGTAGAGCACATAGTGGGCCCCAAGCTGGCGGGCCTTGGCCATGGCCTCGTCGAAGCCCTCCGGCTTGTCCGCCCGACGCACCCGGGGGAAATACTCCACGAAGCCCTTGAAGGCCTCTTCCGCCACCACGTTCGGGCGGGCATAGGGATGGCCGAGGGGCACGAAGGCGCCCTGGGCTATGTAGATGTAGGAGTCGGCCTGCAGCCGAAAGTTGTTCAGCCGCTGGGTCTTGCTGTAGTCGAGCAGCCCCGCATCGCGCAGGTGGTACTCGACCCCGGACGCCATGTCGCTGACGTTCATGCAGCCACCCAGAGCGGCCAGCAGCACGGAAATGAACAGAAAACGCAGTGTGACCATGGAAAGCAGACCCCTGTCCGGCGCCAAGTTGCCGTCGATACAGGGGCCTTAGCAGCTTTCGCGCCAGCTTGGGGCGCAGCGGGTAGATCAGCCGCCGATGATCTTCATGACCGTCACGCCCCCCGAGAAGGCCACGTCCTGCTTGTCGCCCAGCGCCTTGACCAGCAGCCGCTGCAACGCCGGCAGCGCCAGGTGCCGCGGCTTGTCCAAGAGATCGCCGACATAGTGGCGGTTGCTCGACGACAGGCAGCCGTGCAGCCAGCCCGTGGACGACAGCCGCAGTCGCGAGCAGGTCCGGCAGAAGGGCACGCTTTCATTGGCGATGACGCCGAAATGCCCACCCGACTCGACGCGGTAGCGCAGCGCCGTGGAGTCCACCGGCGCATCGGCCTGCACATAGGCATGGCGCGAGCCGATGATCTCCAGCAACTCGGCCAGGGAGACCAACTGGTTGTTGAACGCGACCGGATCCTTCGCCAGGTGGCCCATGCGCATCAGCTCAATGAATCTGAGTTCGAAGCCGCGCTCCAGGCAGTAGTCCAGCAGCGGCAGCACCTGATCGAGATTTTGGCCGCGCAGGGGCACCATATTGAGCTTGATCTTGAGACCGGCCGCACGGGCCGCTTCGAGTCCGGCCAGCACTGTGGCCAGATCGCCCCCCCGCGCCAGACGCGGAAAGGCCTCGGCATCGAGGGTATCCAGGGAGACGTTGAGCCGGCGGATGCCGTGGTCGATGAGGAAATCCAGCTTGCGCGGCAGCAGCTGACCATTGGTGGTCAGGCTGATGTCCTTGAGACCGAGCTGGGAGACGCGGGCGAGAAAGGGTTCCAGCCGCGGCGTGACCAAGGGTTCGCCCCCGGTGATGCGCAGCCGTTCGATACCGGCGGCATCGATGAGGTATTCCACGCCCCGTGCCATGGTTTCGGCACTGAGTTCGTCCTGCGCAGCCACGAGCCGCTTGCCGTTGGGCACGCAGTACGTACAGGCATAGTTGCAGGCCGCCGTGAGGCTGATCCGCAAGTTGCGAAACGCCCTACCCTGGCGGTCAACGATCATCTTTGGGGTTACTCCAGTGGGACAAGAGAAAAGGGATGGCGCGGCATCCCTCGCCTCTATCGGACCCTAGGATCGGACAGGCGTTTCGACGTCTCGCTTGCGTCGGTTGCCCATGCGAACGCCGATCTCCATGAGGAACTGGAAGAAGCCTTCCTGATCCTCCAGCACGTCGCGCCAGAACGGCGAATGGTAAAGGGCCACGGCGCCGTGCACCAGCGCCCAGGCAGCACAGTAGTGGAAATAGGGCGGCACGTCCTCGAGCTTGCCTTCGTCGATGCGGCCTTCGATCAGGCTGGTCAGCCGCTGGAAGTTGGAGGTGCGGATGCTGTGCAGCTGCTCGACCAGTTCGGGCACCTGCCGCGTCTTGACCACCTTCTCCTCGAGGCGATCGAACAGGCGGTAGCGCTGCGGATCGCTCATGCGGAATTCGAAATAGGCGCGGGAGAGCGCCTCGCGGTCGCGGGCAACGTTGTCCGACTGGAACAGCTCGGCCAGGTCCCGTTCGTAATCCAGCATCAGCCGCAGATAGATCTCGGCCTTGGAATTGAAGTGCTTGTAGATGGTGCCTTTGCCGATACCGACCGCCTCGGCGATCATCTCGACGGTGACGCTGTCTTCTCCTTCGGAGAGAAACAGCTGCAGGGCGGTATCGAGGATTTCCTGTTCGCGGCGACGGAACTCGCGGACTTTGCGGGATTCTTTCTGCATGGCAGCCCACTTGTTGTTTTGAAAAGGGATAGGGCCTTCGAATCGCCAGTCACCCCTCGGCATACCGGCACTTCGTCACACCTTGGGCGAGCTGCACCGAAAGCATCGGTGAACCGCGCGGGCGCGCCCCTTATTATGCCCCATCACACCCAGATTGTACGGATCGAGTCAATGTCTTCCTGGAAGCACGAATTCCCTCAGGCCTACGCCATGAGATACCTCAACCACGCGGCCGTGGCCCCGTGGCCCAAGCGCGCCGCGCAGGCCGTCACCGAATTCGCCGCCGAAAACTGCCAGTACGGTGCGCGCAACTATCCGACCTGGCTGGTCATGGAACAGCGCCTGCGCGAGCGCCTGACCCGCCTGCTCAATGCGCCGTCCAGCAGCGACATCGCCCTGGTGAAGAATACCTCCGAGGCTCTCTCCTTCGTCGCCTTCGGCCTCGACTGGCAGAGCGGCGACCAGGTGGTGATCAGCGACGAGGAGTTCCCCTCCAACCGGGTGGTCTGGGAAGCCCTGGCGCGCTTTGGCGTCGAGGTGGTGGAAGTCGGCCTGGGTGACACCCCCGAGGCCAATCTGTTGGCCGCCTGCGGTCCGCGCACCCGCCTGATGGCCATCAGCGCCGTGCAGTACGCCAGCGGCCTGCGCCTGGACCTGCCCCAGCTGGGCCAGGGCTGCGACGCCAAGGGCGTGCTGCTGTGCGTCGATGCCATCCAGCAACTGGGCGCCCTGCCCTTCGATGCCCAGGCCTGCAACTGCGCCTTCGCCATGGCCGACGGCCACAAGTGGATGCTCGGCCCGGAAGGCCTGGGGGTGTTCTATTGCCGCGCCGATCTGCGCGAGCAGCTGAAGCTGCACGAATACGGCTGGCACATGCTGGACAACGCCGGCGACTACAGCCAGCGCGAATGGCAACCGGCCAAGACGGCGATGCGCTTCGAGTGCGGCAGCCCGAACATGCTTGGCGCGGTGGCCCTGGAGGCGAGTCTGTCGCTGCTGGAAGATGCCGGCATGGAACAGGTGGGCAAAGACCTGCTGGCACGGATCGAACTGCTCGACAGCCATATCCGCGGTCTCCCCGGTGCCGTCCTGCATTCACCGGTCACTGCCGAGCGCCGCTCGGGCATCCTCACCTTCTCGCTCGAGGGCTGGGACAATCGGCAGCTGTTCGAGCGACTCAAGACCGCCGACGTGGTCTGCGCCCAGCGCGGTCCGGGCATCCGCCTGTCGCCGCATTTCTATACCAGCGAGCACGTGCTGGAGCAGACGCTGGATCTGATCGGGGCGCTGGCACGCTTCTAAGGTAAGGGCCTGAAAGGCCCGAGATAGCCAGTGTCGGGGCAGCGCTATTCCAAAACTGTTTAAAAAACGTCCAATCCCGACTGGACCTTTCCCCGAGCTGGCCAATACTCAAGTGACTGGCCGCGTCGACCCCCGCGGCGCGGGCCAGGGAGGCGGCTCTCCGTCTGGGCGAACCGCTGGTCCGGCCCGGGTATCCCAGGATACCCGGGCCATTTTTTTGCCTACAGGGTGGCGCGGGGAAACAGCCGGCGAAAGTTGGCGGTGGTCTGCTCGGCGAGGGTTTCCAAGGTCACCCCGCGCACGTCGGCCAGGCACTGGGCGACCTCGACCACGAATTGCGGCAGGTTGGCCTTGCCGCGGTGGGGCACCGGCGCCAGATAGGGCGAATCGGTTTCCACCAGCAGGCGATCGGCCGGTACCTGGCGCGCGACGTCGCGCAGATCGGCGGCATTGCGAAAGGTCAGGATGCCGGAAAAGGAGATGTAGAAGCCCAGGTCCAGCGCCGCCTTGGCCGTTGCCCAGTCCTCGGTGAAGCAGTGCAGCACCCCGGCGCCCGGCAGGTCGGCGGCCCCCAGCATGGCCAGGGTATCGGCGCGCGCCTCGCGGGTGTGGATCACCAGCGGCAGCCCCGTGCGCCGAGCCGCCTCGAGGTGCAGGGCGAAGGAGCGCTGCTGGATCCCGGCGGTGTCGGGCTGATAGTGATAGTCGAGGCCGGTCTCGCCGATGGCGGCGACGCGCGGATGGGCCAGCCGCGCCAGCAGCCAGTCGAGATCGATGGCGCTGCCCTGGGCGGCATCCAGCGGATGGATGCCCACGGCGCAGTGGACGTCGGCATAGCGTTCGGCCAGGGCCTGCACCGTGGGGGCATTGCCGGCATCGACGCCGATGCAGAGGAACTGGCTGACACCCCGGGCGCGCGCGGCATCGAGCGCTGCATCCAGGGAGCCGTCATGAAGGGAAAGATCGAGTCGATCCAGGTGACAGTGGGAGTCGACGAAGTGCACGAGAAATAGCCTTGAATCAGCAGCGACGCCCCGCCCCGAGCGGGACGGCACAGGCGTCACATGGTATGGGTGGGACGGTCCGACTTCAGCGAGCCGGCCAGATAGGTTTCGATCTTGTTGCGCGCGGTGTTGTCGCCTTCGTTGAACTGCACGCCGACCCCGGCGGCTCTGTTGCCCTGGGCGCCCTTGGGCGTGATCCAGACCACCTTGCCGGCGACCGGGATCTTGTCCGGCTCGTCCATCAGGTTGAGCAGCATGAAGACCTCGTCGCCGAGCTTGTAGGTCTTGCCGGTCGGGATGAACAGGCCACCGTTGCGGATGAAGGGCATGTAGGCGGCGTAGAGCACCGACTTGTCCTTGATGGTGAGGGACAGGATGCCATTACGGGGGCCCAGGTTCTGCGGCAAACTCATGAGATTCTCTCGACACAGGCAAGACGGACGCGCGGATCGCTAGCGTCCGGGCACCAGACCGGCCCAGCGGATCAACAGCGATTCCAGCAACAATACGCGGTTGAGGTTGGCTTTGCCCAGCACCTTCTGCCGCTCGGCATGCAGCCATTCCTGCAGGGCCAGCACCTCGTGCGGCGCGCTCTTCTCCGCCAGATAACCCAGCACCTTGGCCATGTCCGGCGCAGCCTCAGCATCGGCGCCACCCCATTGCTGGCGCAGGACACCATGGGTCCATTCGCAGAACCAGTCGAGCAGCAGCGGCAGGGGCACGGCATTCCAGCTCTCGGCCAGCTGACTGGGCGCCGCCTGGCGCTTGAGCAGGCGCTTGACCCCCTCCACCACCAGGGCCCGGCGGGCCAGCACGTCCTCGCCATGCAGACGCAGGGCCGCCAGCGGCGAGCCGCCGGCCAGCACCAGCAACTGGGTACGGACCTCCGCCTCGAGGTCCGGCAGACGCTCGCCCAGCCAGGCGAGACTTTCGGCCCGCGAGGGCACCGGACAGGCCTGTTGCACGCAGCGACTGCGCACGGTGGGCAGCAGGCGACTCGGCTGGTGGCTCACCAGCAGCAGCACGGTAGCGCCCGAGGGCTCTTCCAGGCTCTTGAGCAGGGCGTTGGCGGCATTGAGGTTCATCGCCTCGACCGGCTCCAGCAGGATCAGCTTGCGCCCGCCCAGCTGGGCGGTCTGGGAGACGAAGTCCACCAGGCCGCGGATCTGATCGACGCGAATGGGCTTTTCGGCCTCTTCCGGCTGGATCACGCAGTAATCGGGATGGGTCCCCGCCCTGAGCAGGGCGCAGGCCTTGCACTGGCCGCAGGCGGCAGCACCCTGGGGCGCCTGGCACAGCAGCAGCGCGGCCAGGCGCTCGGCCAGGTCGCGCTTGCCGATGCCGCGCGGGCCATGCAGCAGATAGGCATGGGGATGCTGTCGCCGGGGCCAGATCCGCGCCCAGAGTTCCTCCTGCCAGGGATAGACGTCAGCCACCTGGCGTCGGCTCCAGGGTGGCGACCAGGGCGCGCAGCTCCGCCTGCACCTCGGCCAGACTGCGCGAGGCATCGATCAGGCGATAGCGCGCCGGCACGGCCTGGGCACGGTCCAGGTAGGTCTGGCGCACCGCCTCGAAGAAGGCGCGCTGCTCCCGTTCGAAACGATCCAGGGCGCCGCGTCGAGCTGCCCGCGCCAGGCCGATCTCCACCGGCAGGTCGAAGACCAGGGTCAGGTCGGGTTGCAGGTCGCCCAGCACGAAGGCTTCCAGGGTGGCGATGCGTTCCACGGGCACACCGCGGCCGCCGCCCTGATAGGCATAGGTCGCATCGACGAAACGATCGCAGAGCACCAGGGCACCGCGCGCCAGGGCGGGCCGGACGACCTGGGCCAGGTGCTGGGCGCGGGCGGCGAACATCAGCAGCAATTCGGTATCCACCGCCATGGGCTCGGCGGCCGGCGCCAGCAGGATCTCGCGGATGCGCTCGGCCAGTGGCGTGCCGCCCGGCTCACGGGTCAGCACCACCTCGCGCCCACCGCTGCCGAGGAGTTCGGCGAGATAGTCGCGGTTGGTGCTCTTGCCCGCGCCCTCGGGGCCTTCGAGGGTGATGAACAGGCCGTTTGCCGTCATGGGGTTTCCTTGCTGTCGGGCGTCTGCGGAGCGGGACTGGAGCGGTAGTCGGAGCGCCGCTTGAGCTGGAAGTCGCGAACCGCCTGATTGTGCGCCTCCAGGTCCTTGGAAAAGACATGGCTGCCGTCGCCACGGGCGACGAAGTACAGGCTGTCGCCGTCCTTGGGATGCAGCGCCGCATGGATGGCCTCGCGACCGGGCATGGCGATCGGCGTCGGCGGTAGTCCCGCGTTGAGATAGGTGTTGTAGGGCGAGGGCTCGCGCAGATCGGCGCGGGTGATGCGGCCGTTGTAGCGCTCGCCCATGCCGTAGATCACGGTGGGATCGGTCTGCAGCAGCATGCCGGCCGCCAGGCGGCGGACGAAGACCCCGGCGATCTCGTCGCGCTCCTCGGGCACGCCGGTCTCCTTCTCCACCAGCGAGGCCATGATCAGTGCCTGGTAGGCATCCTTGTAGGGCACCGCGGGATCGCGTGCCTGCCACTCCTGATCGAGCACGGCCTGCAGGCGCTGGTTGGCCTGGCGCAACAGGTCGGATTCGCGCTGACCCTTCACATAGCGATAGGTATCGGGAAAGAAACGCCCTTCGGGGTGCTGGCCGTCCAGGCCCAGGCGCTTCATCAGGGCGGCATCGTCCAGCTCGGCGGTGTCGTGCTCGAGCTTGGGCTGCCGCGCCAGGGCGGCGCGTACCTGATGGACATTCCAGCCTTCCACCAGGGTAAGGCCGTACTGCACCACTTCGCCCTTGCGCCAGAGGCTGAACAACTGCTCCACCGTCATGCCGGGGGTCAGGCGGTATTCACCGCTGTGCAGCGTCTGCCCGGCCAGATTGAAGCGCCAGTACAGGCGCAGCCAGAAGGCGCCGTCGAGCACGCCCTGCTCTTCAAGGCGCAGCAGGCTGCCGCCCGGGGTCGCGCCCTTGGGGATCTCGATCAGTTGCTCGCCGTCGACCTTCAGCGGCTGAGTCAGCGCCTGGTGCTGGCGCCAACCGGCCAGGACCAGCAGCAGGCCGCCAGCGGCCAGCAGCGCCGTAAGCAGAGCTCTCGCCTTGCGCATCGGCTATTCCAGAATCTCGTTTATCGAACCTTGCAGTTTACGGGTCACCGGCCCCACGGACCAGTTCGCGGCTGCGTACCGGCGCACGGGCCAGATACCGTACTGGCTGTTGCAGAGGAAAACTTCGTCGGCCGCCAGCAGATCGTCCAGCGCCAGCGGCCGGACCTCGGCCTGGATGCCTTCCCGGGCAGCGACATCGAGCAGCAGACCGCGCAGCACGCCGGCCACGCCACAGCCGTCCAGCGCGGGGGTCAGCAGCCGCCCGGCGCGGACCAGGAACAGATTGCTGAATACGCCCTCGATCGGCCTACCGTCCTGATCCAGCATCAGGCCTTCGGCATAGCGGGGGTCATTCCACTCCCCCCGCGCCAGGACCTGCTCGAGTCGATTCAGGTGCTTGAGCCCGGCCAGCAACGGCTGACGGGCCAGGCGGGTGGTGCAGGGATAGAGGTCGATGCCCTCGATGGCATGGGCCGCCGGATAGGCCGGGACGGGAGAGCCCAGCAACAGGCGCCGCACCTCGGGCTCGGCGGGCGGGGCATACCCGCGCAGTCCGTCACCGCGGGTGAGCAGCAGCTTGGCGACGCCCTCCCCCAGCAGCGCCGCATAGGCGCGGATCTCCGCGTCCAGCTGAGCGACATCGCAGGGAAGGCGCAGCCGCTGGCAACCGGTGACCAGCCGCTGCAGATGACGGTCCAGCAGACGTGGCTGGCCCCGGCGAACCGCGATGGTCTCGAACAGCCCATCGCCATAGGCCAGACCCCGGTCGCGTTGCAGACCGGAATCCAGCGGTTGGCCATTGAGCCAGTCCTGGATCAAGCGTCGAAGCGCCGGAACACCAGACTGCCGTTGGTGCCACCAAAGCCGAACGAATTGGACAGGGCCACTTCGATGGGCCGCTGCCGCGCCTCGTGGGGCACGAAGTCCAGATCGCAGCCGTCGCTGGGATTGTCCAGATTGATGGTGGGCGGCGCCACCTGATCGCGCAGGGCGAGCACCGTGAAGATGGCCTCCACCGCGCCGGCGGCACCCAGCAGGTGACCGGTCATGGACTTGGTCGAACTCACGCTCAGGCGCTTGGCCTGCTCGCCGAACACCTGCTTCAGGGCCGCCACTTCAGCCAGGTCGCCGGCCGGCGTGGAGGTGCCGTGGGCATTGACGTAATCGACCGCTTCCGGCGCGATACCGGCGTCCTTGAGGGTCGCCTTCATGCAGCGCGCGGCACCTGCGCCGTCTTCCGGCGGTGCGGTCATGTGGAAGGCGTCCGCGCTCATGCCGAAACCGATCAGCTCGGCATAGATGCGGGCGCCCCGCGCCTTGGCGTGCTCATACTCTTCCAGCACCAGGGCGCCTGCGCCATCGGACAGCACGAAGCCGTCACGGTCGCGATCCCAGGGACGGCTGGCACGGGTCGGATCGTCGTTGCGGGTCGACAGGGCACGCGCCGCGCCGAAGCCGCCCAGACCCAGACCCGAGGTCGCCATCTCCGAACCGCCGGCGACCATGGCATCGGCCTCACCGTAGGCGATGTTGCGCGCCGCCATGCCGATGCAGTGCGTCGCCGTGGTACAGGCGGTGGCGATGGCATAGTTGGGACCCTGCAGACCCAGGTGGATCGACAGGAAGCCGGACACCATGTTGATGATGGAGCCCGGTACGAAAAAGGGGGAAATACGGCGTGGACCCTGGGCGAGCAGCGACTGGCAATTCGCCTCGATATTGGTCAGTCCACCGATGCCGGAACCCATGGCGACACCCACGCGCTCGCGATTGCCATCGTTGATCTCGAGACCGCTGTCACGCATGGCCTGGAAGCTGGCAGCGAGACCGTATTGGATGAACAGATCCAGCTTGCGGGCTTCCTTCGCGGACAGGTACTGCTCCACGTCGAATCCCTTGACCGATCCGCCGATCCGCGTGCTGAAGGCAGAGACGTCCATATGCTCGATCGGCGCGATACCGCTGCGACCGGCCAGGATGCCTTCCCAGCTGCTCGCCACATCGGCGCCAAGCGGCGATACCATGCCCATACCCGTGATCACGACACGTCTACGCGACACACCCAACTCCTCTTGTCCTTCCGGGGCGGCCACCCCTCTTAAAAAAAGCCGATTCCATCAATCTTGACCTTGGACCTAAAGAAAAGCCGCACGCCCTACAGGACGTGCGGCTTCTTGTGTCCGAAACTGGCGACTACTTATTGCTGATGAGCAACGATGTAGTCGATAGCTTCCTGGACGGTGGTGATCTTCTCAGCCTGCTCGTCCGGGATTTCGGTCTCGAATTCCTCTTCCAGAGCCATCACCAGTTCGACGGTGTCAAGGGAGTCGGCGCCCAGATCCTCGACGAAGGAAGCGCTGTTGGTAACTTCCTCTTCCTTCACGCCGAGCTGCTCAGCGACGATCTTCTTAACGCGTTCTTCGATGGTGCTCATACCGTGTTCTCACTCCTAAAGGAAAAATCCGCACAACGGATTGCGCGTAAGTGTATAGAAAGGGATTTCCGTATTTCAAGCTGACGCGACATCAAGACGTATGCGCGGCCATTGCTGGTCCGACAGTCTACCAGCTTAGCGCAATAGCCGCGCGGGGGGTAACGCCGGTCAGCTCATGTACATTCCGCCGTTGACGGGGATCGTGGCGCCGGTCACATAGGCCGCGCCCTCGCCCGCCAGGAAGCCGACCACCTTGGCGATCTCGTCGGCCTGGCCGAGGCGACCGGCCGGGATCTGGGTCAGCAGCGCGGTGCGCTGGGCTTCCGGCAGTTCACGGGTCATGTCGGTGTCGATGAAACCCGGAGCCACGGCGTTGACGGTGATGTTGCGCGAACCCACCTCGCGGGCCAGTGCCCGGGTGAAGCCCTCGAGGCCGGCCTTGGCGGCGGCATAGTTGGCCTGGCCGGCATTGCCCATGGCACCCACCACCGAGCCGATGCTGACGATGCGACCCCAGCGGCCCTTGGTCATGCCCTTGAGCACGGCCTTGGACAGGCGGAACAGGCTGTTGAGGTTGGTATCGATCACGTCGAACCACTCATCGTCCTTCATCCGCAGCATCAGGTTGTCGCGGGTGATGCCCGCGTTGTTGACCAGGATGGACGGGGCGCCGAACTGGGTCTGGACCTGCTCGAGGGCGGCCGCGACGGAGGCGTTGTCGGACACGTTGAGCACCAGGCCGGTGCCTTCGATGCCGTTGGCCTTGAGCGACTCGGCGATGCGCTGGGCGCCCGCCTCGCTGGTCGCGGTGCCGATCACGGTGGCGCCCAGCCGACCCAGTTCCAGGGCGATGGCTTGACCGATACCACGGGTAGCGCCCGTGACCAGGGCGACCTTACCTTGCAGACTCATCTCGTTTTCCTCGATTCAAAAAGCCGCGCGAGCGGCGGCGAAGGCGTCGGGGGTGTCCAGGGCCAGCGTTTCCACGCCCTTGACGCATCTCTTGTTCAGACCGGCCAGCACCTTGCCGGGGCCGCACTCCACCAGGTGGGTAACGCCCTGGGCTGCCAGGTACTGCACGGATTCGACCCAGCGCACCGGGCTGTACAGCTGGGCCAGCAGGTCCTGCTGGAGACTGTCCAGGTCGGTGTTGACGCCGGCATTGACGTTCTGCACCACCGGAATCTGCGGCTGGCTCCAGGTGCAGCCACGCACGTCCTCGGCGAAGCGCTCGGCCGCCGGGCGCATCAGTTCGCAATGGGAGGGCACGCTGACCGGCAGGGCCACGGCGCGCTTGGCGCCCAGGGCCTTGCAGGCCTCGATGGCGCGCTCCACCGCCGCGGCGGCACCGGCGATCACCACCTGACCGGGAGCATTGAAGTTGACTGCGCTGACGACCTCGCCCTGGGCGGCTTCGGCACAGGCGGCCAGCACCTGGGCGTCTTCCAGACCGAGGATGGCGGCCATGCCGCCCTGCCCGGCCGGCACCGCCTGCTGCATCAGCTCACCCCGGCGCGCCACCAGGCGGACCGCCTCGGCGAACGGCAGGCTGCCCGCGGCGACCAGTGCCGAGTATTCGCCCAGGCTGTGCCCGGCGACATAGGCCGGCTTGGCGCCGCCCTCGGCCAGCCACAGACGCCACAGCGCGATGGAGGCGGTCAGGATGGCGGGCTGGGTACGGTCGGTCTGGTTGAGCGACTCCTGCGGGCCCTGCTGGGTCAGCGCCCAGAGGTCGTAGCCGAGGACGGCGGAGGCCTCGGCGAAGGTTTCGCCGATCAGTGCGTGGTGCGTGGCCAGCTCACCCAGCATGCCCAGGGCCTGGGAGCCCTGACCGGGAAAGACGAAAGCGAGAGAGGCAGACATAGGCAGGTCTCTTGTAGGTCCATTGCTGGCGAAACCGCGGTTCCGCCACTGACAGACTGAGATGTCGGTGTCGACCGGTCGGTCACACCGCTTTCAGAGCCGCCAAGTTTAACCGGATCCGCCCGGGGAGATCAGTCTCCACGTCGCGCAGGGCGCGCTCGATGGCCTGAACGAGACCGACTTCGCCTGCCGCGCCATGGCTTTTCACCACCACCGCATTCAGGCCGAGAAAGCTCGCGCCGTTGCGCAGCTCCGGATCCCAGTGGCGGAAACGCCGGGCCAGCCAGCGCTGCAGCAACTGACGCTCGAGCCAGGAGGCCGTGCCGCTGCGCTCGACCAGCAGGCGCAGCAGCGCCTCGCCGGACTTGAGCACCGCATTGCCGGTGAAGCCATCGCAGACCACCACGTCCGCGACGGCGGCATAGAGATCGCTGCCCTCGACGAAGCCGATGAAATCGAAGGCCTGACTCTGGGCGAGGCGCCGTGCCGCCTCCTGGATCACCGGCGTGCCCTTGCCCGGTTCGCGCCCGACATTGAGTAGCGCGACCCTTGGCCGCACCAGGCCACGCGCCTGGGCCGCACCCGCCCCCAGATAGGCGAATTGCACCAGCTGTTCGGCAGAGCTGTCGAGATTGGCGCCGAGATCAAGCAGCAGCGTCTGGTGCTCTCCCCGTCCAGGCAACGCCGACATCATCGCGGGTCGATCGATGTCCGGCAGCGTTCCCAGCAGCTGTCGCGCGAGCGCCATCCAGGCCCCGGTATTGCCGGCGCTCAGACACCCCTGGGCACGCCCCTGTCGGACCGCGTCGAGCGCAGCATGCATGGACGTCCGGGTACGACTGCGCACCACGGCAGCGGGGCGTTCATCGGGCCCGACAAGGGCATCGACGTAGTCGAACTGCAGGCGATTGGCGAGGGAGGCAGGCGGTGACCAGGCCGACAGGGCGTCGCGCTGACCACAGAGGAGAAGATGTAGGGCGGGGAAACGCTCGAGAGCGTCGAATGAAGCAGGAACAATGCAGCGGGGACCGAAGTCCCCGCCCATTGCATCGATCGCGATGACGATTTCGATCGAGGATTACTCGTCGGAACCCTTGTCGATCACTTTGCGACCGCGGTAGAAACCGTCGGGCGACACGTGGTGGCGCAGGTGAACTTCACCGGTGCTCTTTTCCACGGACAGAGCGTTCGCTTCGAGGGCGTCGTGCGAACGACGCATGTCGCGAGCGGAACGGGATTTTTTGTTCTGCTGAACAGCCATGATTTAACTCCTAAACGTTTGGGTCACGCTTCAACTGCGCAAGTACACTGAACGGGTTGGGTCGCTTTTCCTCGTCCGCCGGCTCTTCGGGCGCCTCGAAACCTTCCGGATGCTGGCAATCCCCTTCCGGATGCACAGGGATGATCGGCAGAGCGAGCAACAGCTCTTCTTCGATCAGGCTATGCAGATCCAGCGGATCTTCGCCAACCTCCAGGGCATCGTAACCCTGTGGCAAGGCATCGGCCGACTGCCCCTCCCAGAGCACGGCGAAATCGAATTCGCTGTGGATGGGAAGCACTGCCGGCTCCAGACAACGCTGGCAGATCATCTCGACCGCGGTATCGAGGACACCGTGGATGACGAACTGCCGCTGTTGATCACGCCCGAAGTCGAGGACGACGGCTACCGCGCCTTCGGACTTCACGAGCTGCTCGCCGACACGCCGCATGTTCGCGAGAGGCAGCTCACCCTTGAGGGTTACGCCGCGATCCGCCAATTTGCGAGGATCGACCTGAGGTGGAATTGGCCCATTCAACATAAGCGCGCCATTATAGGGACGGCCTTACGGCTGTCAAAGGAAATTAACCCCGAAGCGACTTCGACCGACCTCTGGTCGATCTCGCCCGAGAACAAACTGATGCCTCTCATTCTACTCGCTTCCAGCTCGCCTTACCGCCGCCAATTGCTGGAAAGACTCCAGCTGCCCTTCGCTCATCGGTCGCCGGACATCGACGAAACGCCACGGCCTGGCGAAAGCCCGAGGGCGCTGGTGGAGCGCCTGGCCCGGGCCAAGGCCGCTGCCCTGGCCGACCAGCCGGAGCCGACCCTGATCATCGGCTCGGATCAGGCGACCGCCATCGACGGCGAGATCCTCGGCAAGCCCCTGACCCATGAGCGAGCCCGGCAGCAACTGGCCCGGGCCAGCGGTCGCACCCTGGTGTTCCATACCGGACTGGCCGTGCTGGACAGCCGCACCGGGGAGTGCCGCAGCGAGGTGGTGGATTTCCAGGTGCGCTTTCGCCCGCTCGAGGCTGCGACGATCGACCGCTACCTGCTGGCGGAACAGCCCTACGATTGCGCCGGCAGCTTCAAGGCCGAGGGCCTGGGCATCGCCTTGTTCGAGGCCATGCAGGGGGACGACCCGACCAGCCTGATCGGCCTCCCCCTCATCCGCCTCGCCGCACTGCTGCGGGAGGCTGGCCTGCAGGTCCCTTGAGATCTGCAGGCTGTCGCCCTAGCGCAACGCCGGACCCTGCCAGCCCATGTAGAGCGCCAGGCGCTCGGCGACACTGGCGCCCAGGCGCTTGGCGAAACGGTCGAAGGGCGAGTCTTCCTGGGTGTAGTCGACCAGGCGCTCTTCCTTGACCACATCGCGCGCCACATAGCTGGCGCTGCCGAGGCCATCGATCAGCCCCAGGGACAGCGCCTGCTCGCCGGACCAGACCAGCCCGGAGAACAGCTCCGGATGACCCTCGACCTTGAGCCGGTCGCCACGCCCCTTCTTGACGCTGTCGATGAACTGCTGATGGGTGGTATCCAGCACCTGCTGCCAGAATCGGGTCTCTTCCGGCTTTTGCGGCTGGAAGGGATCGAGGAAGGCCTTGTGTTCGCCCGAGGTGTAGACCCGGCGCTCCACACCCAGCTTTTCCATGGTGCCGACGAAACCGAAGGAAGCCGCCGTCACGCCGATGGAGCCGACCAGACTGGCCTTGTCGGCATAGATGGCGTCGGCCGCGCTGGCCACATAGTAGGCGCCGGAGGCCCCCAGGTCGGTGATCACCGCATACAGCTTGATATCCGGATGCAGACCGCGCAGGCGCTTGATCTCGTCATAGATGTAGCCGGATTGCACCGGACTGCCGCCCGGACTGTTGATGCGCAGCACCACGCCACGGGTGTTGCTGTCGTCGAAGGCCTTGCGCAGAGCCGTGACCACATTGTCGGCACTGGCCTTCTCGTCGTCGGCGATCACGCCCTTGAGTTCGATGAGCGCGGTATGGGCGCCGGACTCGGTCACCCCACCCTTCTTGCCCAGCGACAGCAGGGGCGTGAACAGCACCAGCATGACGATCAGGTAGGCGAAGGTCAGCAGCTTGAAAAAGATGCCCCAGCGCCGCGCCCGCCGCTGCTCGCGCACACTGGCGAGCATGGTCTTCTCGATCAGGGCCCAGGTCTTGTCGTCCGCCGGACGCGTACGTCCGCTGTCTTCCTTCCACTCGTCAGCCATGCCCAACCTCACTCCTGACCACAACGTTGTCACCCAGCCATAGCGCCAGGTCCGCGAAAGCTTCGATCACCAGGCGCGGCCCGAAATCCCTCAGCACCTCGGCCGGCTGGGCACCATAGGCCACCCCGACCGCAGCGACCCCGGCGCGGCGGGCCATTTCCAGGTCGAACACCGCATCCCCGATCAGCAGGGCGCGCTCCGGCGCCACGCGGCAATGGGCGAGAATCTCCTCGACCATTTGCGGATCGGGCTTGCCGGCGGCCTCGTCGGCGCAACGGGTGATGTCGAAGAACTCGCTCAGGCCATGCTGCTGCAGCGAACGGGCCAGGCCGCGCCGGCTCTTACCCGTCGCCACGGCCAGCTGGTAACCCAGGGCGCGAAAGCGCTGCAGCCCGCTCAGCACCTCGGGAAACAGAGGCGACGCCTGCTGTTCGCGACGGACGAATTCGGCGCTGTAGGCATCGCGAAAGCCCTCGATCTGCGCCGGAGTGACCAGATGCGGATAGAGCGTCTGGATGGCCGCGACCAGCTCCAGGCCGATGATGCCCTTGACGGCCACGTCGCTGCGCGGTGGCAAGCCCAGCTGCTCGGCCGCCACGTGCATCACCTCGACAATCCGGCCGATGGAATCCGCCAGGGTGCCGTCCCAGTCGAAGATCAGCAGCTGGTATTCAGGCATCCAGACGCTCCAGCGTCTGACTCCAGGTGCTGTCGACCGGCGCTTCCAGTCGCAACTCGCCGCCTTCGGGCAGCGGAATCACCAGACTCGCCGAGTGCAGGAACAGCCGCTTGCCGCCCAGCTCGCGAATCTCCTGGGAGAAGTCTTCGTCGCCGTATTTGGGATCGCCGGCGATGGCGTGCCCGGCGTGGCGGGCATGGACGCGGATCTGATGGGTACGCCCGGTCACCGGCCGCGCCTCGACCAGGGTGGCGAATTCGCCATAGCGCCGCAGCACGCGGAATTCGGTGAGCGCCTCCTTGCCTTCGTCATTGACCTCGACCATGCGCTCACCGGATCTGAGGGTATTCTTAAGCAGGGGCGCGCTGATCTTCTTCTTGGCCGCCGGCCAATGGCCGCGCACCAGGGCGTGATAGCGCTTATCGACGCCGTCGCCGCGCAGGGCCTCGTGCAGGAAGCGCAGCATGCTGCGCTTCTTGGCGATCATCAGCAGCCCGGAGGTATCCCGGTCGAGACGATGGACCAGCTCGATGTCGCGGGCGTCGGGACGCAGTTGGCGAAAGACCTCGATGACCCCACCGGACAGGCCACTACCGCCGTGCACGGCGATACCGGCCGGCTTGTTGATGACGATGAGGGCCTTGTCCTCGTGGACGATGGAATCCTCCAGGCGCTCGAGCAGGCCCCTGGCCAGGGGTGCAGGCTCGTCGGGCTCGGACAGACGCAGGGGCGGTACGCGGATCTGGTCGCCGGCCTGCAGGCGGTAGTCGGGCTTGATGCGGCCCTTGTTCACCCGCACTTCGCCTTTGCGCAGGATGCGATAGATGAGGGTCTTGGGCGCACCCTTGAGGTGGGTACGCAGGAAGTTGTCGATGCGCTGGCCGGCATAGTCGGCGGGCACGTC
This sequence comes from Pseudomonas sp. HR1, assembly GCF_030175875.1. Lineage (NCBI taxonomy): Bacteria > Pseudomonadati > Pseudomonadota > Gammaproteobacteria > Pseudomonadales > Pseudomonadaceae > Pseudomonas > Pseudomonas sp. HR1. Next base: position 236,927 of record NZ_JASNRF010000004.1, on the reverse strand, counting down.
GAGCAGCTGAACGCCGGTGCTGGGAGAAGGAGGCTTAGTCATCGGCAGATGATAGCAATTTTCCCTTATTTGAAGCACTTAAAGCTTGCTGCTATAGTCCGGAGGCGGTTATCAGTCCTGTCTGGATGGCACCGCTCGCGAGGCCGTAGATTCCGCCCGCGAATATAGGCTGCAAATGCAATAGTCACTGGACGTCTGGCCGTCCAGCAGAACGCCGACTCTGCCCAAGGGGGTGAGTGGCGATCTGCGATCCGCCTGGTAACCAAGGCAGCGGCACCCAGGGTGCCAGCTGTAAAACGACAACCGCTCCGGACCTTGCGGGCGGCACCTGATTCCTGAAGATTGTGTGCAGGATGGAGATGCACAACCAGCGTATCGCGTAGCCTGACAGTACGCCTGCAGCCCGCTTCGCGCCCAGCTTCGGCCAAGGTGACGATCGCAGGTGGAAGCCTCAAGGCCAACGGCCGATGCTCCAACCGAGCGACACCTGACACGAATCCCGCGACGACCCGGCTGCCCGAGCCTTTCGGCTGTCACGCCCGCACCATGCCTGGTTGATTCCTCCTCCTGTGGAGCTGCAACGGCAGTCGCTCAAGCGCCTGCAGGAGACGTAGTCGCGGCACGCCCCAGGGCCTGCTGCTGGACACGAAGGCCGGCTTTGCCCGGCTTCGATACGACCCCGTGCACCCTTCTCTTGAATCCTGTTGCCACCCTGCGGGCCGAGAGCCCGGAACGTAGTGGTATTACATGAAGAGAATGCTCATCAACGCGACCCAGCCCGAGGAATTGCGGGTTGCCCTGGTCGACGGTCAACGGCTGTTCGACCTGGACATCGAGTCCGGAGCCCGCGAACAGAAAAAGGCCAACATCTACAAAGGCCGCATCACCCGCATCGAACCCAGTCTGGAAGCCGCCTTCGTCGACTTCGGCGCCGATCGCCACGGCTTCCTCCCGCTGAAGGAAATCTCCCGGGAATACTTCAAGAAGAACCCGGAAGGCCGCGTCAACATCAAGGAAGTGCTCTCCGAAGGCCAGGAAGTAGTCGTCCAGGTCGAAAAGGAAGAGCGCGGCAACAAGGGCGCCGCCCTGACCACCTTCATCAGCCTCGCCGGTCGCTACCTGGTGCTGATGCCCAACAATCCCCGTGCCGGCGGCATCTCCCGTCGCATCGAGGGTGAAGAGCGCAACGAACTGCGCGAAGCCCTGAACGGCCTGAACGCCCCGGGCGACATGGGCCTGATCGTGCGCACCGCCGGCCTGGGCCGCAGCACCGAAGAACTGCAGTGGGACCTCGATTACCTGCTGCAACTCTGGTCCGCCATCACCGAAGCCTCGGGTGAGCGCAAGGGCCCCTTCCTGATCTATCAGGAAAGCAACGTCATCATCCGCGCCATCCGCGACTACCTGCGTCAGGACATCGGTGAAGTCCTGGTCGACAGCGTCGAAGCCCAGGAAGAAGCCCTGAGCTTCATCCGTCAGGTGATGCCGCAGTACGCCAGCAAGATCAAGCTCTATCAGGACAGTGTCCCGCTGTTCAATCGCTTCCAGATCGAAAGCCAGATCGAGACCGCCTTCCAGCGTGAAGTGAAGCTGCCGTCCGGCGGCTCCATCGTCATCGATCCCACCGAGGCCCTGGTGTCCATCGACATCAACTCGGCGCGCGCCACCAAGGGTGGCGACATCGAAGAAACCGCCCTGCAGACCAACCTGGAAGCGGCCGAGGAAATCGCCCGTCAGCTGCGTCTGCGCGACATCGGCGGCCTGATCGTCATCGACTTCATCGACATGACCCCGGTCAAGAACCAGCGCGCCGTGGAAGATCGCGTCCGCGAAGCCCTGGAAGCCGACCGCGCCCGCGTGCAGATCGGTCGCATCTCCCGCTTCGGTCTGCTGGAAATGTCCCGCCAGCGCCTGCGCCCTTCCCTGCGCGAAACCAGCGGCATCGTCTGCCCCCGTTGCAACGGCCAGGGCATCATCCGCGACGTGGAATCCCTGTCGCTGGCCATCCTGCGCCTGATCGAGGAAGAAGCCCTCAAGGATCGCACCGCCGAGGTGCGCGCCCACGTACCCATCCAGGTGGCGTCCTTCCTGCTCAACGAGAAGCGCAACAGCATCACCAAGATCGAGCTGCGCACCCGCGTGCGCATCATCATCCTGCCGGACGATCACATCGAGACCCCGCACTTCGAAGTGCAGCGTCTGCGTGACGACAATCCCGAGCTGCTGAACAGCCAGTCCAGCTACGAGATGGCCAACACCGAAGCCGAAGAGGTGCAGCCGGTCAGCTCCACCCGTACCCTGGTGCGCCAGGAAGCGGCCGTGAAGGTGGCACCTGAGCGCGCACCGGCCCCCACCCCGGTCGCCGCCGAAGTGGTCGCTCCTGCTGCCCCTGCCGCCAAGACCACCGCCGAGCCGAACCTGTTCAAGGGTCTGGTGAAGTCCCTGGTCAGCCTGTTCGCCGGCAAGACCGAAGAGCAGCCCATGGTCGACAAGACCGCTGCCACTCCGGAAGCGCCCAAGAGCAGCGACGAGCAGCGTCGCCAGGACGAGCGCCGCAACGGTCGTCAGCAGAATCGCCGCCGTGAAGGCCGCCGTGACGACGAGCGCAAGCCGCGCGAAGAACGCCAGCCGCGCGCCGATCGTGGCGAACGCAGCGAACGCCCGGCCCGCGAAGAGCGCAAGCCGCGTGAAGAGCGTCAGACCCGTGAAGACCGCCCGGCTCGCGAGGAGCGCCAGCCCCGCGAAGAGCGCGCCAATCGCGAAGAGCGCCAACCGCGCGAAGAACGCCAGCCCCGCGAGGAGCGTCAACCGCGCGAGGAGCGTCAGCCCCGCGAGGAGCGTGCCACTCGCGAAGAGCGCCAGCCGCGTGAAGAGCGTCAGCCCCGCGAAGAGCGTCAACCTCGTGAGGAGCGTCAACCCCGCGAAGAGCGCGTGAGCGCTGAAGAGCGTCCGGCTCGCGAAGAGCGTCAGCCGCGTGAAGAGCGCAAGCCGCGTGAAGAGCGTCAGCCGCGCGAAGAACGCAAGGCCCGCGAAGAGCGCCAGGAAGCGGCCAGCGCCGAAGAGCTGAACGAAGAAGAGGTGCTGGAAGGCAACGAAGAGCTGGAAGAAGGCGAAGAGCGTCCGCGTCGCCGTTCCCGCGGCCAGCGTCGTCGCAGCAACCGTCGCGAGCGTCAGCGTGATGCCAACGGCAACTTCATCGAAGACGAAGAGCAAGGTACTGCAGCCACCGACACCCCTGTCGCGCCGGCCGCGGTCGCCCTGGGTACCGCCGTCGTGGTCAGCGAAAGCGTGACCGCCATTGCCACCCAGGAAGAGGTTCGTGACGTTCGCCAGCAGGAGTCGGCAGCCACCGCCGAAACCCCGGCCGCCACCGAAGCCACCCAGGAGGCTGCAATGGAGCAGCCCGCAGCGGACGCCCCTGCCCAGCCGGAGATCCTCACCCCCCAGGTGAGCCAGCTGCAGGACGAGCGTGCGCCGCACCAGGAAGTCGAGATCACCACTCCGGTGGTCGAGCAGACCGCTCCGGTAACGGCCACCGCGCCCATTCCCGCGGCACCGGTCGAGACCGAAGCTGCGGAATCGGCTGCCGGTCGCGCCTCCAACGATCCGCGTGAGCGCCGTCGTCGCGAGCGCCTGGCACGTGAAGCCGAAGCGGCACGCGCCAAGCAGGCCGAGCAGGACGCTCAGGCCCCTGCCCTGGGTGCCATTGCAGAAACCGAGGAAACCTTCGCCACCGCGGCGGTAGGTACCGTCGAGCCGCAACAGACGCCCGAAGCCCAGCCGGCCCCGATCGCTGAAGAGCTGCCTGCAGCCGAAGCCGAATCGGCGCCGATCGTGGTGGAAGAGCCCGTGGAAATCGTGCCCAGCCCTGCGCAGGAAGAAGCGGCTACCGTCGCCCTGACCGGCGAAGCCGACACCCCTGCAGAGGCTCCCAAGGCCGATGCGGTGAAAGAGGATGAAGCCACCCAGGCCGAACTCGATCGCAAGCTCAAGGAGTCGCGGGAAAATCATCCCGGCTGATCTCCGCCAGCCATGAAAAGGGGCGCCTAGGCGCCCCTTTTTTATGCCTCGAATTCGAGTGGGCATGGCGCACCGAGGGTGACGAGCCGGTCCCGATAGATCGATACAGGCTAGCCCTCTACGCACTGGAGCCCTGCCCGCGATAAAGGCCTGCCTGGTTGGGCTTCGGCGGTGGAGCTGCCGCAACCCAATCTACGGGCCCAGGGAATCGACGTAGGTTGGCGCCGAGCGTAGCGAAGCCCAACACGGGGAGATGGGCTGATTGTTGGGCTTCGCCGGTGGAGTTACCTCAACCCAACCTACGGTGCCCGAGGGAATCGACGTAGGTTGGCGCTGAGCGTGGCGAAGCTCAACAAAGGACAGGATGGCCTGACTGTTGGGCTTCGGCGGTGAAGCTGCCTCAACCCAACCTACGGACCCAAGGGAGTCGACGCAGGTTAGCGCTGAGAGTAGTGAAGCCCAACACGGGGAGATGGGCTGATTGCCGGGCTTCGGCGGTGGAACTGCCTCAACCCAGCCTACGGTACCCATGGGAATCGAGGCAGGTTGGCGCTGAGCGTAGCGAAGCCCAACGTTCGGCCGATACCGGACTGCCGACCTTTGGCGGCGAACCCACACCATTGGCCCTGCGCACCCTTCGCCGAAAAATCCCAGGCATAAAAAAACCCAGCCGCTTGGCTGGGTTTTTCGAGCGTATCCCGAAGGATTAACGCTTGGAGTACTGCGGACGCTTACGCGCTTTGCGCAGACCGACTTTCTTACGCTCGACTTCACGGGCGTCACGAGTGACGTAACCGGCTTTGCGCAGGGAGCTGCGGTAGCCTTCGTCGTACTCGATCAGCGCACGGGTGATGCCGTGACGGATAGCACCGGCCTGACCGCTCACACCACCGCCAGCGACGGTAACGTAGACGTCGAACTTCTCCAGGGTCTCGGTCAGCTCGAGGGGCTGACGCACGACCATGCGCGCGGTCTCGCGACCGAAGAAGGTGTCCAGAGCGCGATCGTTGATGGAGATCTTGCCAGTGCCCGGACGGAGGAAGACACGAGCGGTGGCAGTCTTACGACGGCCGGTACCGTAATTTTGAGTTGCCGACATGTTGTACTATCCCGATTAAAACTTGAGTTCTTGGGGCTGCTGAGCGGTGTGCGGATGGTTCGCACCCTTGTACACCTTGAGCTTGCGATACATGTCGCGGCCCAGCGGGTTCTTCGGCAGCATACCCTTGACGGCGGTCTCGATGACGCGCTCGGGAGCACGGGCGATCAGCTTTTCGAAGTTGATCGACTTGATGCCACCCGGGAAACCGGAGTGATGGTAGTACATCTTGTCGGTAGTCTTGGCACCGGTCACACGAACCTGCTCGGCGTTGATGACGACGATGTAGTCGCCGGTGTCAACGTGAGGGGTGTATTCGGGCTTGTGCTTGCCACGCAGGCGAGTGGCGATTTCAGTAGCCAGACGACCCAGAGTCTGGCCAGCAGCGTCGACGACGTACCAGTCGCGCTTAACGGTTTCCGGTTTTGCGGTGAAAGTTTTCATTCTCTATGGCCTCAGAGGCCGCCCTGGTAAAAAGACGGCAAATTCTACACAACAGTGCAACCCCAGACAAGTCGGGGGCAGCCGGAAACAGACGCTCTTCGGGGGCTCGGGTCGGCGTCCGCTACGGCGATCTCGGCAGGCTTAGGCATCCCCCGCCAAGAAAGCTGCGGCATGATACCCGTTCACGCCAGAAAAGCAACCGCAAGCTAGAAAGAAAATAGCGCCTGGGTCGCCGCCGAACCCTGGCGACGGGAGGCCAGGTGATCGGCCAGCCGCGTCGGTTCCGGCAGACGGTGACGCCTTACGCAGGCCATGACCAGCGCCGGTGCGCTGGCCAGGCTGACCCGGTGCCCGGGCGAGACGATCAGCGGCTTGACCCGGTCCTTGCTGCGCAGCACCGTGCCGATCACCCCACCCTCGCGATCCCGCAAGTCGACCTGGCTGCCGCGCGTCTCGGCGAGTTCGCCGTGGTGACCGGTGAGAATCTTCTTGGCCACGCCGATCGTTGGCAGACCGGTGACCACCCCGAGATGGGCGGCGATACCGAGGCGGCGTGGGTGAGCGATGCCATGGCCGTCGCAGAACACCAGCTCGGGCGTCTCCGGCAATTCCGCCAGGGCCTGGAGCAGCGCCGGCAATTCGCGAAAGGACAGCAAGCCCGGTACATAGGGCATCACGGTGGGGATGCGGGCGACGGCATGGGCCAGTGGCTGCAGGGTCTCGGCATCCAGCAGGACGGCCACCGCGCGGGTGATCTCGCCCCCCTCCTCGAAGCCCACGTCGACCCCGGCGTAACGCCGCGGCGCGCCGAAGTCGTCGTGCAAGAGGACCTGCGTGGCCAGTTGCTTCTGCAGGATGCGCGCCTGGGCGGGCGAGCCGTCCCACTCGGCGAAGGGATCGGAATTCACACGTACCTCCCAAAAACCTGGGTCAAAGGATTGATCCTTCAACCCGGGCAGGGGTTCACGGCTTGTGCGGACGGGCCAGGTATTCGTGGGACTGCATTTCCAGCAGGCGGCTGAGGGTGCGCTGGAATTCGAACTCCAGGCGGCCACCGGAATAGAGGTCCTTGAGCTCCACTTCGGCCGACAGGATCAGCTTGACCTGGCGATCGTAGAATTCGTCGACCAGGTTGATGAAGCGCCGCGCCATGTCGTCCTTGAGCGCGTCCATCTGCTCGACGTTGCTGACCAGCACCGTCTGGAAGATCTTGCCCAGCTCGATGTAGTCGTTCTGGCTGCGCGGACCGTCGCAGAGGGCACGGAAATCGAACCAGGCGACGTCTTCGCAGGTGCGGCGCGCGCGGATCTCGCGATTCTCGATCATCAGCGGCACGTCTTCGCAAAGGTCGTTGCACTCGACGGTGAGCGAACGGAAGCTCTTGGCCATCGCCGCCTCGACTTCATCGCTCAGCGGATAGTGAAACAGCTGCGCCTGCTCCAGGGCGCGCAGGCGATAGTCCACGCCGCTGTCGACGTTGACGATCTCGGTGTGCTCCTTGAGCAGCGCGATGGCTGGCAGGAAGCGCGCGCGCTGCAGACCGTCCTTGTAGAGGCCGTCGGGCACGATGTTCGAGGTGGCGACCAGACTGACGCCGTTCTTGAACAGCTCTTCCAGCAGGGTCGCCAGGATCATGGCGTCGGTAATGTCGGAGACGAAGAATTCGTCGAAGCAGATCACCCGCGCCTCGTCGGCGAAACGCCGGGCGATAATGGTCAGCGGATTCTTCTCGCCCTTGAGGGTGCGCAGCTCTTCGTGGACCCGCTTCATGAAGCGATGGAAGTGGGTGCGCATCTTCTGCTTGAACGGCAGGGCGTCATAGAAGGTATCGACCAGATAGGTCTTGCCGCGCCCTACCCCACCCCAGAAATACAGACCCTTGACCGGCGTGACCGTCTTGCGCCCGAGCAGCTTGCCGAACAGGCCACCCTTGGACGCGGGCTCGGCGAGCAATTCGTCATAGAGGCGTTGCAGATGGCGGACGGCCTCTTCCTGGGCAGCATCGTAGAAAAACTCCGGGCGCTTGAGGTCGGCCTGGTAACGCTCGAGGGGGGTCATGGCGGCTTCTGGTCGGGTGGGAAAAAAGGGTGGTCACTGTAATGGCGGTCCCTGGCGTTGACAACGCCGGGGACCGCGGGTGCCCTTTAGGCCTCGGCCAATTGCGCGAGTGCGGTGCGCGTCCGCTCGATCAGCGCATCGCGCGCGGCGGGGGAATCGCTGGCGACGCCCTCGGCCACCACCTGATCTGCCAGCAGCAGCTGGAAGCCGTTGCCCTCTCCCGCCACGACACTGGCCGGCGTGGTGACCAGCTGCTTGCTGGTGATGCCGGCGGTCTTGGCCTCGGCGAAGGGGATCGACAGGGCCAGTTCGGTGCCGTCGGCGTCGAGCAGGCGGAAGCGGAAGCTGCCGTCGCTCTCGCGGAAGCTGACGAAGCGGGCGGTCTTGCTGGCCTTCTTCTTGGCGCCGCCGGTGGCGACCTGGGTCTTGAGCGAGCGCAGGCCCACGGCTTCGCGCAGCTCGCCGAGGAAGGGCGTGGCATAGCGGCGGGCCTTGGCGGCACCGGCCAGCAGGATGTCTTCCAGATCATCGGGACGGGCGATCAGCGCCGCATAGCGCTCGCGTGCTTCGCCCAGCTCGGCGTCGAGCAGCTCGAACAGCTGGCCCTTGGCTTCGCCCCAGGCCAGGCCGTCCAGCAGGGCCGCGCGGAAGGCCGCGCTCTGCTCGGGGGTGGCGAAGGCCTGGTAGAGGGTGAAGAGGTGGGCGCTGTCGGGGTCCTTGGGCTCGCCGGGCAGGCGCGAGTCGGTGACGATGCGGGCGATGGCGTCCTTGAGCTGCTTGGCGCTGCCGAACAGCGGGATGGTGTTGTCGTAGCTCTTCGACATCTTGCGGCCATCGAGGCCGGGCAAGGTGGAGACGCTTTCCTCGATGACCGCCTCGGGCAGGGCGAAGTAGTCGCGCCCATTGCCGAACAGATGGTTGAAGCGCTGACCGATGTCGCGGGCCATCTCCACGTGCTGGATCTGGTCGCGCCCGACCGGCACACGCAGGGCGTTGAACATCAGGATGTCCGCGGCCATCAGCACCGGATAGCTGTAGAGCCCCATGGTGACCCCGGCATCGGGATCCTCGCCCTGCTCCAGGTTGCGGTCGACCGCGGCCTTGTAGGCATGGGCGCGATTGAGCAGGCCCTTGCCGGCGACGCAGGTGAGCAGCCAGGTCAGCTCGGGGATCTCGGGGATGTCGGACTGGCGATAGAAGGTCACCCGCTCCGGATCCAGGCCGCTGGCCAGCCAGGTGGCGGCGATCTCCAGGCGCGAACGCTGGATGCGCGCCGGGTCGTCGCACTTGATCAGGGCATGGTAGTCGGCGAGGAAATAGAAGGAGTCGGCATCGTCGGCCAGGCTGGCGCGGATGGCGGGACGGATGGCCCCGGCATAGTTGCCCAGGTGCGGGGTACCGGTGGTGGTGATGCCAGTGAGGATGCGAGTGGTCATGGAGGCGCTGGAAATCCGAGAGACTAACGAGGGTCAGGCCTGCAGGCGGGGCAGGACCAGATCTTTGAGTTCGACGAGTTTGCCATGGAAGAAATGGCTGCAGTCGGCGACGCGGAGCAATTCGTGCGGCTGTTCGAGCGCCGCGGACCAGGCATAGACCCGCTCGGGGGTCACCACCTCGTCGGCCTCGGGCTGGATCACGGTGAGGCGCGCCCGCTGGGGCAGGCGGCCGTCGACCGCGAAACGCTCCACCGGCGGCGCCAGCATGAACAGCCGTTCCACCGCCACGCCCTCGCCTTCCAGGCGCCCGCCGAGGCAGGCGGCGACGCAGGAGCCGAAGGAGAAGCCGCAGAGGGTCAGGGGCAGGTCGGGATGGCGTTCACGCAACCAGGCCACGGCGGCCGCGGCATCGTCGATCTCGCCTTCGCCACCGGCATGCACGCCGGTGCTGGCACCAACGCCGCGAAAATTGAATCTGAGGGTGGCCTGGCCGGCATCCCGGGCGATGCGCTGCAGGGTGGCGACCACCTTGTTCTGCATGGCGCCGCCATGGAGCGGATGGGGATGACAGAGCAATACCGCGCCGGTGGGGGCATCCGGGCTCTGGTACAGCGCCTCCAGAGTGCCCGCGGGGCCCTCCAGCAGCAGGGGTTGTTCACGGGCTGACACGCTTGACTCCGTGATCCCGGACGAACAGTGCTCATCCAAGGAGTTGATTTTGATAGGGTCGATCCTGCGCGATGCCTGAGTGCGGGGTATGATGACGCCCAGCGAATGGCAGAAGACGCAACCCAGTGTACAGGCTCGCCGGTCTGCCGTTACCGTAAAGCAAAGCCGCTCATAGAGGAAGTTTCGTGGAACAGTCGCTCACTACCTGGTTGTTGCCCCTGGTCGCGCTGCTGATCGGGGTCGGGATAGGTTTTCTGCTGGCACGCCTGGTGCCGGGTGCCGCGCCGAGCCGGGTGCAGCGCCAGCTGGATGATCTGCAGAAGAAGTTCGACGACTACCAGCACGAGGTCACCAGCCACTTCAGCACCACCGCCGGCCTGGTGCGCAAGCTCACCCAGACCTACCAGGACATGCAGTCGCACCTGTCCGAAGGCGCCGAGCGCCTGGCCCAGGACGAACTGACCCGTCAGCACCTGCTGGCCTCGCTGCACAGCGCCGAGCAGCGTTACCCCTCCAGTCGCGAGCGCATCGACGGCCCGACCGAAGCGCCGCGGGACTACGCGCCCAAGGGTGACGGCACCCCCGGCACCCTCGACGAAACCTACGGCGTGAAAAGCCGCGGTTGATCGCCAAGGCCGGGGACTCCCCGGCCTTCTGCTTTCCGGCCTCCGCCCTCTGCACTCAGGGCGCGACGCCCGGCCCTTTTCCGGCCCGTCATGGCATAATCCGCGGTTGCAGTCTTTCGCAGGAGAACGCCATGCCCGCAGCGGCCAGTGGCCTGAGCCTCTACGGCATCAAGGCCTGTGACACCATGAAGAAGGCCCGCCTGTGGCTCGACGAGCACGGCCAGGCCTACCACTTCCATGACTACAAGCAGAGCGGCATCGACCGCGAGCGGCTGGCGGCCTGGTGCGCGGAGCATGGCTGGGACAAGGTGCTCAATCGCGCCGGCACCACCTTCCGCAAGCTCGACGACGCCCAGAAGGCCGACCTCGACACCGCCAGGGCCATCGACCTGATGCTGGCGCAGCCTTCGATGATCAAGCGACCCGTGCTCGATCTCGGCGACCGTACCCTGCTGGGCTTCAAGCCCGAGCTCTATGCCGCGGCCCTGAACTGATCCCGCGGCCACCGCCCCTACTACCGAACATCTCGCACCGACCGGATCGGTGCCTCTGCAAAGGAACAGTCTCATGTCGAATGCCCTCTTCAGTATCGCCTTCGGTGTCGGCACCCAGAATCGCCAGGACGCCTGGCTGGAAGTCTTCTATGCACAGCCCCTGCTGAATCCCCCGGCGGCGCTGGTCGAGGCGGTCGCGCCGCTGCTGGACTACCAGGGCGGCAACCAGGCCATCGCCTTCGCCCCGGCCCAGGCCCGCGGCCTGGCCGAAGCCCTCAAGGGCATCGATGCCGTGCAATCGGCGCTGCTGACCCGCCTGGCGGAAAGCACCAAGCCGCTGGTGGCCACCCTGCTGGCCGAAGACGCCGCGCCCGCCTCCACCCCCGAGGCCTACCTGAAGCTGCACCTGCTGTCCCATCGCCTGGTCAAACCCCACGGCCTGAACCTCAGCGGCATCTTCGCCCTGCTGCCCAACGTGGCCTGGACCAACCAGGGCGCCATCGACCTGGCCGAGCTGCCGGCCGAGCAGCTGGAAGCCCGTCTGCGCGGCAAGCTGCTGGAAGTCTTCTCGGTGGACAAATTCCCCAAGATGACCGACTACGTGGTGCCGGCCGGCGTGCGCATCGCCGATACCGCCCGCGTGCGCCTGGGTGCCTATGTGGGTGAAGGCACCACCGTGATGCACGAAGGCTTTGTCAACTTCAACGCCGGTACCGCCGGCCCCGGCATGATCGAAGGCCGCGTTTCCGCGGGCGTCTTCGTCGGCAAGGGCTCGGACCTGGGCGGCGGCTGCTCCACCATGGGCACCCTGTCTGGCGGCGGCAACATCATCATCAGCGTCGGCGAAGGCTGCCTGATCGGCGCCAACGCCGGCATTGGCATCCCGCTGGGCGATCGCTGCACCGTGGAATCCGGTCTCTATGTGACCGCGGGCACCAAGGTCGCCGTGCTGGATGACCAGAACCAGCTGGTACGGGTAGTCAAGGCGCGCGAGCTGGCCGGTCAGAGCGACCTGCTGCTGCGCCGCAATTCGGAAACCGGCGCGGTCGAGTGCAAGACCAACAAGACCGCCATCGAACTCAACGAAGCGCTGCACGCGCACAACTGAGTCCACAACCGGGCAGCCCGCCTCGCGCGGGCTACCCCGGAGCTGTCGCCATGTCGCTACCCTCCCCCTGGAGAGCCGAATTCCCGGCTTTCACCGCCTTCGCCGCCGACGGCATCACCTACCTCGACAGCGCCGCCACGGCGCAGAAGCCCCAGGTAGTGCTGGATGCCCTGCTGGCCAGCTACAGCCTGGGTGCGGCCAATGTGCACCGGGCCCAGCACTGGGCTGCCGAGCGCGCCACCGCCGCCTACGAAGGCGCCCGGGGGCGGATCGCCGCCTGGCTGGGCGCTGCCGCGCCGCCCGAGGTGGTGCTGACCCGCGGCGCGACCGAGGCGCTCAATCTGCTGGCCTATGGCCTGGAAGACGCCTTCGCAGCCGGGGACGAGATTCTCATCAGTGCCTTGGAGCACCACGCCAACCTGCTGCCCTGGCAGCAGCTGGCCCGGCGTCGCGGCCTCGAACTCAGGGTCATCCCGCTGACTCCGAGCGGTCATCTGGATCTGGCAGCCGCCGAGCGGTTGCTGGGGCCGCGCACCCGCGTGGTCGCGGTCAGCCAACTGTCCAACGTGCTCGGCACCTGGCAGCCGCTGGCGGAACTCGCGGCCCTGATCCGGGCACGCTCGCCGGCCTGGCTGGTGGTGGATGGCGCCCAGGGCGCGGTCCATGGGCGGCATCGCCCGGCCGACTTCGACGCCGATTTCTATGTGTTCTCCGGCCACAAGCTCTATGCCCCGGAGGCCATCGGCGTGCTCTGGGGCAAGGCCGAGTGCCTGGCGCAGCTCAAGCCCTGGCAATTCGGCGGCGAGATGGTGCAGCACACCACCTTCACCGACGCCCGCTTCCACGCCGCGCCCATGGGCTTCGAGGCGGGGACGCCGCCCATAGGCGCGGCCATCGCCCTGGGCGCGGCGGTCGACTGGCTGCAGGGCCAGGACGAGACGCTGATCCGCGGTCACGAGCAGGCCCTGAGCCTGAAGCTGCTGGCCGGGCTGGCTGCCCGCGACGGCGTGCGGGTGCTGGGTGAACCCCAGATCGCCCTGGCCAGCTTCCAGGTCGCGGGCGTGGACGTCGGCGATCTCTCCCATCTGCTGGGCGAACAGGGCATCGCGGTGCGCGCCGGTCAGCACTGCGCCATGCCGCTGTTCCAGACCCTGCAGACCCCCGGTGCGCTGCGGATTTCCCTGGGCCTGTACAACGATGCCGAGGACCTGCAGCGCTTTTTCACCGCCCTGGACAACGCCCTGGAGCTCTTGCGATGAATCTGCTTCCCGATGCGGCGGAAGCCCGCCGCGCCTTTGTCATCGCCAAGGGCTGGGAGGCGCGCTCGCGACTGCTGCTGCAGTGGGCCGAGCGCCTGCCGGCGGTGCTCGAGGAGCGTGACGAAGACCTGGTACAGGGCTGCGAGAGCCGGGTACGCCTGACCCATGAAGCCCAGGGCGAGCGTCATTTCTTTCGTGCCAGCAGCGAATCCCGGGTGCTCAAGGGCTTGCTCGCCGTGGTGCTGGTGCGCGCCAATGGCCTGACCCGCGAAGAGCTGGGCCGCCTCGACATTCACGGCTGGCTGGGCGAACTCGGCCTGGAACGGCAGTTGTCGCAATCGCGCAGCAACGGCCTGAATGCCGTGCTCACGCGGATGCGCGAACTGGCGGCCTAGCCTTCGCCGGCCGCGGGATTGCGCCGCGCGCGGAAGAAGTCGGTCAGCACCTGACCACAGGCCTCGGCCAGCACCCCACCCTCCACCAGCACCCGGTGGTTGAGGAAGTCCTGCTCGAAGAAGCGCCCGCGGCTCTGGGCCATGCCGGCGCGCGGCTCGCTGGCGCCATAGACCAGGCGCTGGATGCGACTGTGGACGATGAGGCCGGCGCACATGCTGCAGGGTTCGAGCGTCACATAGAGCGTCGCGCCAGGCAGCCGGTAGTTGGCCAGCCGCGCGGCGGCGTCGCGAATCGCCTGCATCTCGGCATGGGCGCTGGGATCGTGGGCACCGATGGGGCGATTGAAGCCGCGGCCGATGACCTCGCCGTCGAGCACCACCACGGCGCCGACCGGCACCTCGCCCTGGGCGGCGCCCTGTTCCGCCAGGGCCAGGGCTTCGCGCATGAACAGGTCATCCCGGCTGCGGTCGATGATGGGCAAGGGGCGGAAGCGGGCCATGACTGAACTCTGGACAAAGCGCCATGATACCGCCGTCAGCCCGCGAGACCAGTCGCGGGATCCGCCGCCAAAGATGAACCCTTCGGCAAAAAATGATCGCGATAATGGTTATCAGATAATGCCAATGCGAAAATGGTGCGGTGACTGCTGGCAGTGCGTGAACGGCATCACATTCACAGCCATTCGGTGCTAAAGCTTTAACAGGTCCGCCTCGTTGCGGTCCTATTCAAGAGTTCATCTGAGACAGTCGCATGATTGCTGCACCCTCCGGTCAGTCCCTGCAAAGCTGCGAAAGCGAGCCGATCCGCATTCCAGGCGCCATCCAGGCACACGGCTACCTTATCGCGTTCGATGAGGCGGAAGGGCTGATCAAGCATGCCAGCCGCAACCTCCCCGAGCTGTTCAGCAAGCCCCAGGTCGAGTTGCTGGATCGACCGCTGCAGCAGGTGCTGCCCCTCGAACTGTACGAACAGGTGCGGCAGGCGCTGACCCTGGAGCATCTGGAGGAGGCCAATCCGCTGAGCTGGACGCGTCCGGTCCGCGACATGGACGTGATCCTGCATCGCAATCATGGCCTGGTGTTCCTGGAATTCGAGCCGGACGACCATGGCGGTGTCGAACCCGCCGGGCTGGCCCGTGCCCTGGCCCGCCTGCAACAGGCCCGTACCCTGCCCGAGCTGTGCGAAGGCGCTGTGCGCGAGGTGCGCGCCCTGACCGGCTTCGATCGGGTGGTGGTCTATCGCTTCGATGATGGCGGCGATGGCCAGGTGGTGGCCGAGGATCGGGTCGACGACATCGACAGCTACCTGGGCATGCACTTTCCGGCGAGCGATATCCCCGCCCAGGCCCGGGCGCTCTATCACGAGAACTGGATCCGCAATATTCCCGACGCCCAGTACGAGGCGATCCCGCTGGTACCGGCCTTTCTCCATGGCACCGAGCGCGACCCCATCGATCTGACCCATGCGGTGCTGCGGAGCGTATCGCCCATCCACTGCCAGTACGTGCGCAACCAGGGTCTGCGCGCCTCCATGAGCGTGTCGCTGATCAGCGACGACAAGCTCTGGGGACTGATCAGCTGTGGCCACCGCGAACCCCTGTATCTGCCCTATCGCACGCGGATGGCCTGCCGCTCGGTCGGGGTGCTGGTATCGCTGATGATCCGCGCTCTGGAGAATCGCCAGGTGCAGCGTGAGATCGACGCCCGCGAGGCGCAGTTGGCAGCCCTGATCCAGGGCATGTGCGACAGCCGTGGCGAGGTGCTCAGCGGACTCTGCGAAAGACCCACCGACCTCCTGGAGCTGGTGGATGCCACCGGGGTCGCGGTGTTGGTGGAGGACGAGCTCTGCACCCTGGGAGAGTGCCCCGGCGCGGAGGACATTCGCGTCCTCGCCGCCTGGGTCACGGCCGAGATGGACACTTCGGGCATCTATGCGACTCGCTGCCTGGCCGACGAATTGCCCGACGCCCGCCGTTACAGCGCCAGCGCCAGTGGCGTGCTGGCCCTGACGTTGCCCAAGCCGGTGCGCAACCTGGTGCTCTGGTTCCGCCCCGAGATCGTTACCACGGTGGTCTGGAGCGGTAACCCGGCCAAGCTGGAAGCCACGGTGCCCATGCCGGGTCCAGGGCTCAACTATCCGCATCCGCGGCGTTCCTTCGATGCCTGGAAGGAGCTGGTACGGCTGCGTTCCGAACGCTGGCGCCAGGCCGATCTGTTCGCCGCCAAGGACCTGCGCCGCTCGGCCATCGAGCTGGATCTGGCACGCCAGGTCGAACGCGAGCGGCAGGCGGTGCGTCTACGCGACGAGATCGTGGCGGCGGTCTCCCATGACCTGCGCAGCCCCATCACCATCATCCTGATGAAGGTCGGAATGCTGCAGCGCCAGCTGGAAAAGCTGGCCCCGGGCGATGATCGCCTGCCCGGTTCGCTCGAGGTGATAGAGACCGCGGCCAATCGCATGAATGCCCTGATCAGCGACCTGCTGGACCTGTCCAAGATCGAATCGGATCGCCTGGCGCTGGATCTGAAGCCCGCGCGCCTGGCCGACGTCTGCGCGCAGCCCATCCTGCTGTCGCGCCCGCTGGCGGAGATCAAGAACATCAGTCTGGAATACGCGGCCGATCCGGAGCTCCAGGTCCTGGTGGAAGCCGAACGCATCTTCCAGGTACTGATGAATCTGCTGGGCAATGCCATCAAGTTCACCGCGCCGGGCGGTCTGGTACAGCTCAGCATGCGGCAGGTCGGCAACCTGGCGGAGATCAGCGTGACGGACAACGGTCGCGGCATGAACCAGGCGCAGCAGGCGCGGGTGTTCGAGCGGTTCTGGCATGTCCAGGAAGACAACCCTACCGGTCATGGGCTGGGGTTGTATATCGCCAAGGGCATCGTCGAAGCCCATGGCGGCGAGCTGAGCGTCACCAGCGCCCTGGGCGAAGGCAGTACCTTCCGCTTCACCCTGCCCATCGCGCCCTAGCGTACCCGGACGAGAGAAAAGAAAGCCCCGGTGGCCGACAGCGACGTTGAAACCACCGGGGGAGCGCTGGGCTCGCTGTAATGGACGTTAGCGAAACGCCGCGAATTCCCGCCTTTCGTCGGGCTGCAAGGGTCATTTTCTTCAATACCTCCAGAGGGCATCCCCGCTAGGTTCAGGTCTCCACAACTGTCGAGACCTCGCGATGACCCTGATCCTGTCCATGGCCGCCTTTGCCCTGGTGGCGTCCCTCTCTCCCGGCCCGGTCAATCTGGTGGGCTTCAACACCGGCCTCACCCACGGCTGGCGACCGGCCCTGTGGCATGTCGCCGGGGCCACCCTGGGCTTCGTCGTCCTGCTGCTGGCGGTCGGCCTCGGCCTGCACGAGGTGCTGGCCGCCTGGCCGGCACTGCTCTGGATCCTGCGCGTGGCGGGCGCCCTCTTCCTGCTGTACCTGGCCTGGAAACTGACACGGGCCTCGGGGGACCTGGGCAGCGGCGCAGTGGCGGCCTGCCCGGGCTTTCGCGACGGCGCCCTGCTGCAGTGGCTCAATCCCAAGGCCTGGCTCGCCGCTGCGGCCGGGGTGGCGCTGTTCGTGGGCGAGGATCGCGGCCGCCTGGCGCTGTTCGCCGGCCTCTACCTGGTGATCTGTTTCGCCTCCCTGGCCTGCTGGGCGGTGGCCGGTCAATGGCTGCGTGGCCGCGCCCTGACGCCAGGTCGCCTGCGCCTGCTCAATCGCGCCCTCGCCGCGTTGCTGGTGCTGTGCGCCGCTTCGCTGCTATGGGAGGGCTGACGCGGCGCGATACTGACCGGGGGTGGCCGCCACCAGGCGCTTGAAGGTGCGCTGCAGGTGGGCCTGGTCGGCGAAACCGGTGGCCAGGGCGACCTCGGCCAGCCCCTCGCCCTGACGCAGGCGCTGCCGCGCCAGGCGGATGCGCCGGTCGATCAGATAGGCATGGGGCGTCAGGCCAAAGCGCCGGCGAAAGCTGCGAATCAGCTGGGTGGGCGAGAGATCCGCCACCTGGCTGAGTTGGTCCAGGCTGACTCCTTCGCCGCAATGGGCATCGAGAAATTCGGCGGCGCGCCTCAGCCGGCGATCCTCGCGCACCGGCACCGCCGCGGCCGGGGTGCGACCCAGGCGGGCCAGCACGGCCTCGAAATACAGCAGCGCCTGGCTCTGGCGCTGCAGGGTGAGAGTGTCGGGATCCACCAGGCAGGCATGCAGGGCTTCCAGGCCGGCATAGAGCTGGCCGTCCCGCGACAGCTGCGCCGCCAGGGGCTGGAAGTCGTCGCGCCCCGGACGCTGCAGCTCGGCCAGCCAGCCGGCATCCACGTGCAGCATGCGATAGCGCCAGGCAGCCTCGCCCTGGGGATTGCAGGCATGGACGTCACCGGGATTCATCAGCACCAGGGTCCCCGCCCCCACCAATTCGCGGGTCCGACCGTTGTGATAGCGACTGCGCCCACCCAGCACGGTGCCGATGGAAAAGGTCTCGTGGGAATGCGGGGCATAGCAGAGCGCGCGGCCGTCCTGGATGGAACGGGCTTCGAGAAAGGGCAGCGCGGGATCGCGCCAGAACTGAGGGACGGCGCCGGTAGCGGTCATGCGGCAGGGATTCCGGGACGACGGACCGGAGCAGTCTAGACGTCGTCCCGGAAGGGGGAAAGTCAGGTGTCAGCGGGTGGCGGCGTCTTCGGCTTCCTCCAGCAGGACGTCGGCGGTGATCAGGTAGTCGGCGTCCGGATGGAGTTCGGCGCCCAGCGCCAGTTGCTGCGCCGCGGCGGCCAGGGTCGGGGCGCCCTGGTAGGTGGCGTTGAGTTCGGCCAGCAGGAGGCCCATGTCCTTGTGCATCAGCGCCGCCGGGAATTGCGGGGCGAAGTCGCCGTCGCGCAGCGCCGCCAGCTTGCGCTGGTGATGGGGCGAGAGCACCGCCAGGTCGCCGAACACCTCGAACAGCACCTCGGCATCCAGGCCGGCGCGGGTGGCATAGGCCAGCGCCTCGGCCAGGGCGGCGAGTCCGGCGCCCATCAGGCCGTTGATGGCCAGCTTGATGGCGGCGCCCTGTCCGGTCGGACCGACGTGGTGCACGGTCTTGCCCAGGGTCTCGAGGATGGGACGGGCGCGCTCCACCGCCTCGGGTTCGCCACCGGCCAGGACCACCAGTTGCGCCTTTTCCGCCTCGGGCGTGCTGCCGGACACCGGGGCCTCGACCACGGCGATACCCCGGGCGCGACCGGCCGCCTCCAGGCGCAGCGCCAGCGCCGGCGAGTTGGTGCTGGTGTTGATCAGCAGACGACCGCTCTCCAGCCGGGCGAGGACGCCGTCGGGGCCGAGCAGCACCTGTTCGAGGATGGCGTCGTTGGGCAGGGAGACGATTACCACCTCCGCCTGGGGCAAGAGGGTCGCCAGGGGCTCCATGGGCGTGCCGTGGCGCTCGCCGTCCTGCTGGTGCTCGGCATAGGCGCTGACCGCATAGCCGGCCTCGCGCAGGTTGGCGCCCATGCGCTGGGCCATGGCACCGAAGCCGGTGAAACCGATCGAGGGATGGGCGGACATGGCGAGACTCCTGGGTAAAGGATGGGTGGTATCTCGACTGCCCCCGACGACGGGGGTTCCGCCGGCTAGATCCCGCTCAACGTCTCGCGAGCTAGAGACAGACAAGGCGCAACGACCTGCGGGAGTAACAGGCGCAGCCTGGCCCGAAGGGTGAGCGCTAGCGAATCAAAGACCTGAGGAAGCGGATCGGACCCGCGCTCGGGTTTACGAGTGGTAAATGAGCATTGCGACGGGGCCGCCTAGGCCGGGCTGGCGACCCAGGGTCTTTTCAACGCAGTTTGGCCGACGCGCAGCAGACGTTGAGTGGGATCTAGATCCCGCTGAACCAGTTATAGCCCTGGTCCTCCCAATAGCCACCGGGATAGTCGTTGGTCACGAACAGCGCCTGGATGTGCTTGGGATTCTTGAAGCCGAGCTTGGTGGGTACCCGCAGGCGCAGCGGGTAGCCGTAGTCCGGCGGCAGGGCCACCTGGCCGAAGTCCAGCGCCAGCAGGGTCTGGGGATGCAGCGCCGAGGCCATGTCGATGCTGGAGTAGTAGCGATCGGCGCACTTGAAGCCGACGTACTTGGCCGTGGTGTCGGCACCGATGCGTTCGAGGAAGGTGCGCAGCGGCACCCCGCCCCACTGGCCGATGGCGCTCCAGCCTTCGATGCAGATGAAGCGGGTGATGTCGGCGCGCTGCGGCAGGCGGCGCAGGTCTTCCAGGGTCCAGGCCTGCTTGTGGGCGACCAGGCCGGAGACCTCCAGGCGATAGTCGCTCAGGTCCACTTCCGGAACGTTGTATTCGGGGTAGAAGGCGTTGAAGGGAAAGGGGTTGGTGATCTGGCTGGCGGCATAGGTCGGCGCCAGGCGCTCGCGGCCGAACAGCCAGGCCTGCACCCGGTCGTTGAAGCGCGACATGGACCAGAGCACCTTGTCGACGCTGTCGCCGTCCTGCAGGTTGCAGCCGCTGAGCATGGCCAGGGCGCCCACCGTCAGGCCCTGCTTGAGCAGCAGGCGTCGTTGCAGATTTTCCACCTGCCGCTGTTGCGCCGGTTCCAGGCGCAGCCGTTCACGCCGACTCATCGTCAACCTCCTCGTGCGCACGGCCGGTGATCATCGGCGGCAGGGTGCGGGGGACCAGGATGACCAGGGCCAGGTGCACGACGACGAAGGCGCCGATGCCGGCCATGGCGAAGAAATGCACGTATCGGGCGGTGTCGAAACCGCCCAGCAGCACGGCCAATCCCTGCAACTGCACGGGTTTCCAGATGGCCAGGCCCGAGAGCACCACCAGCACCCCGAGGGCGAGCACACCCCAGTAGAGCAGGCGCTGCACGGCGTTGTAGGTGCCCAGCTGGTGGCCAAGCCGCAGACGTGCGGCGGCGATGAAATCCCGGCCGATGGCGCGTGGCGACAGGGGCAGGAAATCGCACCGGAAGTGGCCGCTGAACAGGCCATAGAGCAGATAGACCAGGCCGTTCACCGCCAGCAGCCAGAACACCGCCAGGTGCCAGGCGATGGCGCCACCCAGCCAGCCGCCGAGGGTCGACCAGGCGGGAAAGGTGAAGGAGAACAGCGGCGAGGCGTTGTAGATCGCCCAGCCGCTCATGAACATGCAGGGCATCGCCAGGGCGTTGAGCCAGTGGGTGAGGCGCACCGGCCAGCGGTGCACCAGGCGCCGTCGCGAGGTGGTCATGGGGTTCCCCTCCACGGAAAGTTGGACGCGGTCGCCTGGCGACCGCGCTGGGGTTTACATGGGCGGGGTGAAACCGTCCTTGCCTACGGCCACGCCCTTGGCGTGCTTGCCGTCTTCGGCGGGGAACAGCACGACCTTGGCACCGGGCTTGAGCAGGCTGCGGTCGCCCTTCTCGACATAGGCGATGGGCACGTCTTCCGGCACCACCAGCTGCTTCTCGCCGCCCTTGTACTGCACGGTCAGGGTGCGGCCGTTGGCCTTCTTGAGTTCGCCCACGGTGCCGTTGGTCATGGTGCCGGTGCTGCCATCGGCATTTTCCCAGCCGTAGTGGCCTTCGCCGGAGCCGCGCAGGCTGGCCTCGAACACCGTCACCTCCAACGCCTTGAGGGTGCCGTCGGGCTGCGGTGTGGCAGCGGATCCGATGAAGCTGTTGGCCTCGATGCGATCCAGGTTGGCCTTGGATACGGCGCGGTAGCTGGTCTTGTCATCCAGCATCAGGGTCTGGTGGGCGCCATTGCGGGTGGTGAAGGCCAGGGTGTCGCCCTGGACGCTGTCCACCGTGCCGCGCATGGGCTTGACGGTGGGCATGGGCGCGGCCTGAGCCAGCAGGGCACTGCCGGCGAGCAGCAGGGCGAGGGAACCGCGGAGCAGAGTCTGGGTACGCATGGAGCCTCCTGGGATAGGGAATCGCCCCGCCACAGTGCGACGCGTGGGGGGTCAGCAAGATGACCGGCGAATGACAAAAATGTCACCCAGCGGAGCGACCGGAAGCCCTACCATTACGTCATGCACATTCTCCTCATCGAAGACGACCAGAAGACCGGCGAGTACCTGAAGAAGGGCCTCGGCGAATCCGGCTACGCGGTCGACTGGACCCAGCACGGCGCCGACGGCCTGCACCTGGCCCTGGACGGCCGTTACGACCTGATCATCCTCGACGTCATGCTGCCCGGCATCGACGGCTGGCAGATCATGGAGGTGCTGCGCAAGAAGCTCGACGTGCCGGTGCTCTTTCTCACCGCCCGCGATGGCCTGCAGGATCGCATCCGCGGCCTGGAGCTTGGCGCCGACGACTACCTGGTCAAGCCCTTCTCCTTCGTCGAGCTGCTGCTGCGCATCCGCACCCTGTTGCGGCGTGGCGTGGTGCGCGAGCCCGAGCATTTCCACCTCGCCGACCTGCAGCTGGACCTCCTGCGGCGACGAGTGAACCGTGGCGACGACCTCATCGTGCTGACCAACAAGGAATTCGCCCTGCTGCACCTGCTGCTGCGCCGCGAGGGCGAGGTGCTGTCGCGCACCCTGATCGCCGCCGAGGTCTGGGACATGAACTTCGACAGCGACACCAACGTGGTGGACGTGGCCATCAAGCGGCTGCGCGCCAAGGTCGACAACCCCTACCCGGTCAAGCTGATCCATACCGTGCGCGGCATCGGCTACGTCTGCGAGGTCCGCCCTTGAGCGCCCGCTCACCCTCGCTGATCCTGCGCGCCACCCTGGGGTTCGCCCTGGTGGCGCTGCTCGCCGTGGGCGGCGCGGGCGTCTTCCTCTACCACAGCCTGGAACGGACGGTGCTGGAGCGCGCGGACTATGCCCTGCTCGGTCGCCTGGCGCATTTTCGCAGCCTGCTCAGCGCCGATCTGTCACTGGAAACGCTGGAGCGCAGCCCACAGCTGTTCGCCAACATGCTGGGTAACGAGCAGGACGTCTTTCTCATCGGCGCGCCGGGCGCCAAGCCGGTGATCGCCTCCAATCCGCTGCAGATCGCCCTTCCCGAGCTGGCCGTCATCCCCCAGACCCGACGACCGACCCGGGCCGATCTGCGCGAAGGCCAGCTGGCCGACGGCACCCGCTGGCGCGCGGCGCGGGTCGCGGTGAACACCCCCGAAGGCCCGGTGGAGCTGACCGCCGCCCATGTGCTGCGCAACGAAGACACCACCCTGGCCGATTTCCGGCTGGGCCTGATCGGCGCGGTGACCCTGGCCTTCCTGTGTACCGCTGGCCTCGGCTATCTGCTGCTGCGACGCGGCCTGGCGCCGCTGCGGCGCATCGCCCGCCATGCCGGCGGCATCACCCCGACCCGCCTGGCCGCGCCCCTGGAGCTGGCCGATGCCCCGCGCGAGCTGCAACCGCTGGTGGAGAACTACAACGCCATGCTGGCGCGACTGGCCGACGGCTATGGCCGACTGGTGCAGTTTTCCGCCGACCTCGCCCACGAGATCCGCACGCCGATCAATGCCCTCATGGGCCATACCGAGGTCGCCCTGCGCCAGGTGCGCAGTGCCG
The DNA here is from genome assembly GCF_030175875.1 of Pseudomonas sp. HR1. Lineage (NCBI taxonomy): Bacteria > Pseudomonadati > Pseudomonadota > Gammaproteobacteria > Pseudomonadales > Pseudomonadaceae > Pseudomonas > Pseudomonas sp. HR1. The sequence goes on along the minus strand of NZ_JASNRF010000004.1, from coordinate 213,829 downwards.
AGGACTACCAGGCGCTGCTGGCGTCCAACCTGGAGGAGCTGGAGCGCATCTCGCGGCTGGTGGAAAGCATCCTCTTCCTCGCCCGCGCCGACGACGCCCAGGCGGTGCTGACCCCGCAGCCGTTGCAGCTGGACGAAGAGCTGGCGCGCATCGCCGACTATTTCGAAGGGCCGGCCGACGAGCGCGGCCTGCGCCTGGTGGTATCGGGCGGCGGCGAGGTTGTCGCCGATCCGCTGATGCTGCGCCGCGCCCTGAGCAACCTGGTGGCCAATGCCATCCGCTATGCCGAGCCGGACGGCGAGATCCTCCTGCAGGCGGACGGCGGGCGCATCCGCGTCAGCAATGCCGGGCCGGCGCTGGCACCGGAGCACCTGCGTCGGCTGTTCGACCGCTTCTACCGCGCCGATCCCTCGCGCCACCAGCCCCATGATTCCAACGGCCTGGGCCTGGCCATCGTCGCCGCCATCATGCGCCTGCACGGCGGCCGCGCCGAGGTCGAGCAGGATGAGCGGGGCATCCATTTCAGCCTGGTCTTCCCGACCCCGGCGGCCTGAAGCGCGACCTATCCCTCAAACCACGCAACCGCCCGTCACCAAAGGACTTTTTCCGCTTGCCCAGGCCGGCTATGAGCTGCATCGACACTCCTACTACTGTACATTCATCTACCTTAGGCAATAAGCAAGGGTGGTAGGCGATGAGCGTGGATGTCGAACTGGTGCTGGCCGGCAAGATCGGTTTTGCGGCGCACCAGAACGCGGTGCCCGTGCTGCGCGAATTGCGCCTCACCCACAGCGGCCAGGAACCCCTGGTCGACGTCAGCCTGACGGTGACCGCCGAGCCGGCCTTCGTGGTCCCGCGCACCTGGCACCTGGAGCGCCTGGACCCCAAGGGCACCCTTCATCTCGATGATCGCGACCTCGAATTCGACGCCGCCCTGCTCGGCAGTCTGCAGGAAAGCCTGGTCGCCCAGCTGACCTTCACGGTACGCCAGGGCGAAGAGATCCTGCAGACGCGGCGCTATCCGGTCGAGCTGCTGGCCCGCAACCAGTGGGGCGGCGTGGACAGCATGCCCGAGCTGGCCGCGGCCTTCGTCATGCCCAACGACCCGGCGGTGGATCGCCTGCTGGGCGCGGCCGCCGAGGTCTTGCGCCGCGCCGGCAAGTCCACGGCGCTGGACGGGTACGAGAGCGGCTCGCGGCGACGCGTCTGGGAGCTGGGTTCGGCGCTCTGGTCGGCGCTGTGCGGTCTGCAGCTGACCTATGCGGTGCCGCCGGCCAGTTTCGAGCGCCAGGGCCAGAAGATCCGCACGCCGGGCGCCATCCTCGACGGCGGCCTGGCCACCTGCCTGGATCTCGCCCTGCTCGCCTGCGCGGCGCTGGAACAGGCCGGTCTCAATCCGCTGCTGGTCATTACCCGCGGCCATGCCTTCGCCGGGGTCTGGCTGCAGCCCCAGGAATTCGCCCAGCTGCTCACCGACGACGCCGAGCCGGTGCGCAAGCGGGTAGCGCTCAAGGACCTGCTGGTCTTCGAGACCACCCAGGCCACCGCCTCGCCGCCGCCTTCCTTCAGCCAGGCCATGCAACTGGCCGAGCGGCAGCTGGACGACGAGTCCTTCGTGCTGGCGCTGGACGTTCGTCGTGCCCGTCTGCAACGCATTCGCCCGCTGGCGGTGCCCGGCCAGCCGGCCATCCATGCGGACGGCCTGCTGCTGCCCGGCGAAGCCCTGGAAGAAGCCCCGCCGCTGCCGGCCTTCGACGTGGACGTCGAGGCGGCGCCGACCACCCCGGTCGGGCGCCTGGCACTGTGGCAGCGCAAGCTGCTCGACCTCACCACCCGCAATCGCCTGCTGCATGTGCCGGACAACGCCCGCAGCGTGCCCCTGCTCTGCCCCGAGCCGGCGGCGCTGGAAGATCGCCTGGCCGAGGGCCGGGCACTGCGCCTGGTGCCGCTGCCGGATCTGGCGGTGAGCGGGCGCGACGCCGTGCTGCACGAAGCCCGCGAGCACGAGAATCTCGACGACGAATACGCCCGCGGCGCCCTGGCCCGCGGCGAGGTGGTCGCGCCCCTGGATGCGACCAAACTGGACGCGGCCCTGGTGGAGCTCTATCGCCGCGCCCGCAGCGATCTCGACGAGGGCGGCGCCAACACCCTCTACCTGGCGCTGGGCTTCCTGCGCTGGAAGAAGGCGGCCGACGATCCCAAGCACTACCGGGCGCCGCTGATCCTGCTGCCGGTGCGCCTGGAGCGACAGAGCGCCGCCAGCGGCATCACCCTGCACCTGTTCGAGGACGAGCCACGCTTCAACCTGACCCTGCTGGAGCTCCTGCGCCACGACTTCGACCTGGACATTTCCGGGCTCGACGGCCCGCTACCCGGCGATGGCAACGGCATCGACGTGGATGGCATCTGGACCAGGGTCCGCCGCGCGGTGCGCGACCTGCCCGGCTTCGAGGTCAGCAACGAATTGCTGCTCGGCCAGTTCTCCTTCGCCAAGTACCTGATGTGGAAGGACCTCACCGAGCGCAGCGACCAGCTGATGGAAAGCCCGCTGGTGCGTCACCTGCTGGAGCGCACCACGGAATCCGGCGCCTACCTGAGCGGGGGCAGCTTTCCCCGCGAGCGCGAGCTGGATCGCCAGGTCACCCCGGCCGAACTCTTCACCCCGCTGCCGGCGGATTCTTCGCAACTGGCGGCGGTATTGGCCTCGGCCGGTGGCCAGGACTTCGTGCTGGACGGCCCGCCCGGCACCGGCAAGTCCCAGACCATCGCCAACATGATCGCCCACAACCTGGCGCTCGGTCGGCGGGTGCTGTTCGTCGCCGAGAAACGCGCGGCCCTGGACGTGGTGTATCGCCGCCTGGAGGCCCAGGGGCTGGGCGAATTCTGCCTGGAGCTGCATTCGAGCAAGGCGTCCAAGGCCGAGGTACTCAAGCAGCTGGAGCGCGCCTGGGATACCCGCGACGGCCTCGACGAAGAAGAATGGCTGGCCGAGGCCGCCGAGGTGGAACGCCTGCGCGATCGCCTCAATGCAGTGGTCGAGCGCCTGCACCGGCGCTGGCCCAATGGCCTGACCCTGCAGCAGAGCATTGGCCGCGTCCTGCGCGACGCCGCCCCCGATACACCGCGCCTGGCCTGGCCCAATGCCGACGCCCACGACGCCGAGGCCCTGGCCGAGTTGCGCAACGCCGTGCGCCGCCTGGCCCTGCACGCCGAGACCGGCCGCAGCCTGGCGGCGGATTTCGCCCTCCTGCCGGCCCATCCCTGGTCCAACGCCTGGCAGGACGCCCTGGTCGGCGCCGCCGAACGGCTGCGCGACACCCAGCAGGCCCTGCAGCAGGCGCGGCAACGCCTGCGCGATGTCCTTGGCCTGCCGCTGGCGGATCAGGTGGCACCCCGGCGCCTGCTGGAATTCGCCGAGCTGCTGCAGAACGCCGCCGGCCAGGACCTGGCCTTCGCCTTCGGGCCTGGCGCCGCCGAGCGTCAGCGCCAGCTGGGGCGCGCCCTGGAGTTGCTGCGGGACTACCAGACGCTGGAGCGCGAGCTGTCGGTGCCCTATGCCGCCGAAGCCTGTCGCCGCGTCGCCCTGACCCAGCTGGAAACCGCCTGGGACGCCGCCGGGCAGCGCTTCTGGATCTTCGCCAGCCGCGCCCAGCGCCAGGTCACCCAGGATCTCGCCCGCCAGGGCGAAACCCAGGGCCAGCCCGATGTGGCCGCCGACCTGCCTCGCCTGCGGCGCCAGCGCACCCTGCTCACCGAACTGGACGAGTTGACGCCCAACCTGGCCGGCATCAGCGGTTGGCAGGGCGTCACCAGCGACCTGGAGGCCCTGCTCGCGCGCCGCGCCCTGGCGGAAAGGCTGAGCACGGCGCTGCCGACCCTGGCGGAAACGCCCGAGCAGCTGCTGGCCCTGCGCCAGGCCGCAGCACGCCGATTGCAGCATTCCGAGGACCAGCCGGCAGACACCAGTCTGGCCCCGGCCAGCAGCGCCTTCGCCGCCGCCCTGGAGGCCGCCGAAGCCGCGCGCCAGAGCTTCGCCGAGCAGGCGGGACTGCCGGCAGACACCCCGGCCGCCGAGTTGGTACGCACCGCCGCCGCCCTGTTGCGCCAGCCCGGTCGCCTCAAGGCCTGGTGCGACTGGCAGCGGGTCCGCGAGGAAGCCGACGCCCTCGGCCTGGCAGCGCTGATCGCGCGCGTCTCGGTCGGCTCCGGCGAGGATCTCGCAGCCGTCTTCGAAACCGCCTATGCCCGCTGGTTCGCCGCCACCGCCCTGGACGCCGAGCCGCTGCTGCGCGATTTCGTCCCGGCCGAGCACGAAAGCGACATCCAGGCCTATCGCCGGTTGGACGATCGCCTGCAGACCCTCGCCGTGCGCCATATCCGCGCCCTGCTCTGCCACGGCCTGCCGCCGAAGAACGACGCGGCGCGCCAGGGTGGCGGCTTCGCCGTGCTCAAGCACGAATTGCAGAAGCAGCGCCGGCACAAGCCGCTGCGCCAGCTGGCGCTGGAAATGGGCGACGCCCTGGCGCGGCTGGCGCCTTGCATGCTGATGAGTCCGCTGTCCATCGCCCAGTACCTGCCGCCCGATGGCGGCCTGTTCGACCTGGTGATCTTCGACGAAGCCTCGCAGATCGCGCCCTGGGACGCGGTGGGCGCCATCGCCCGCGGCGTGCAGGTGGTGATCGCCGGCGACCCCCGGCAGATGCCGCCGACCCGTTTCTTCGACCGCGCCGCCGGCGAGGACGACACCGCCGAGGACCTGGAGAGCATCCTCGACGAATGCCTGGGCGCCGGCATCTACAGCCACAGCCTCAACTGGCACTACCGCAGTCGCCACGAGAGCCTGATCGCCTTTTCCAACCATCACTACTACGACGGCAAGCTCATCACCTTCCCCGCCCCGGAGATCCGTCCGAGCGCGGTGGAATGGCGGCGGGTGGACGGCGTCTACGCCAAGGGCAAGGGGCGTCACAACGCTCTGGAAGCCCAGGCCATGGTCGCCGAGGCGGTCAAGCGCCTGCTCGACCCGGCCTTCGCCGGTCTCAGCCTGGGCATCATCACCCTCAACAGCGAACAGCAGCGCCTGGTCACCGATCTGCTCGACCGCGCGCGCCAGCAGCACCCGGAGATCGAGGCGCACTTCGCCGAAGACCTGGCCGAGCCGGTGGTGGTGAAGAATCTGGAAACGGTCCAGGGCGACGAGCGCGACCTGATCATGCTCGGCATCGGCTTCGGTCCCACCGAGCCGGGCGCCAATACGATGTCGATGAACTTCGGCCCCTTGAACAAGGACGGTGGCTGGCGCCGCCTCAACGTGGCCGTGACCCGGGCGCGGCGGGAGATGCTGGTGTTCTCCTCCTTCGATCCGGGGCTGATCGACCTCAACCGCACCAATGCCCGCGCGGTACGGGATCTCAAGCTGTTCCTGGAATTCGCCCAGCGCGGTCCCCAGGCCCTGGCGGCGGCGGTCAAGGGCTCGCTGGGCGGCCACGACTCGCCCTTCGAGGAAGCCGTGGCCCAGGCGCTAGAGGCCAAGGGCTGGCAGGTGGTGCCGCAGATCGGCGTGTCGCGTTTCCGCATCGACCTGGGCATCGTCCATCCGGACCGTCCGGGCGACTACCTGGTGGGCATCGAATGCGACGGCGCCACCTACCACAGCGCCGCCACCGCCCGCGACCGCGACAAGACCCGCAGCGCCATCCTCCAGGGCCTCGGCTGGACGCTGCTGCGCGTCTGGTCCACCGAATGGTGGATCGACCGGGTTGGCGCCACCGAGCGGCTGCATGGGGAGATCGAGCGGCTGCTGGAGGAATCGCGAGCGAAAGTCTGAAATGGGCTTCGCTGCGCTCAACCCAACCTACACGGCACTCGATCACACCGAACTGCCCCCTCTCCCCTTGGGAGAGGGTTGGGGTGAGGGTATTCCCGGACATGCCGATGGCCAAAGGTGGCAAGTAGCCAAGGTTGGCCTTAGCTAGGTTGAGGCTACTCCATCGCCGTAGCTCAACAAGCCGCGCTCGATCCTGGCACCGTTGGCGGGGGGGCAACCCTCACCCCAGCCCTCTCCCCGAGGGAGAGGGGGCGGTTGGGTCCGGCGCGGGTGGTAGCTTGTCCCCTGGTGTCGCGCTGCCAGGGTATCCGTAGCGTGGAAAACCGCGCCGCGTTTTCCACTGCCCTCTGCACCTGGGCGTGGATAAGGCTGCGCCGTTATCCACTCTACGCGGCTACCCCCTCTCCTCATGGGAGAGGGCTGGGGTGAGGTCATTCCTGGACGTGCCGATGGCCAATGGACTGTTGGGCCTCGCTGCGCTTAACCCAACCTACGAGGCGCCCGATCACACCGAACTGCCCCCTCTCCCCTTGGGAGAGGGCTGGGGTGAGGGTATTCCCGGACATGTCGATGGCCAATGGACTGTTGGGCTTCGCTGCGCTCAACCCAACCTACACGGTGCCCGATCACACCGAACTGCCCCCTCTCCCCTTGGGAGAGGGCTGGGGTGAGGGCACTCCCGGACATGCCAATGGCCAATGGACTGTTGGGCTTCGCGGCGCTCAACCCAACCCACCAGGCCCAGCCCTGTAGGTTGGGTTGAGGCGGCCTTATCGCCGAAGCCCAACAAGCCGCGCATGACCTCGGCACCGTTGGGCTTCGCTGCGCTCAACCCAACCTACAAGGCCCAACCTGCAGAGCGCCGCCCATCACAGGATATTCAACGGATACTCGGTGATCAGCCGGGTTTCGGCCACGGTGCCGCCGGTGCTCTGGCTGCCGGAATGCCAGGCCTGGCGCAGGCGGAAGCTGAGGTCCTTGGCCGGGCCGTTCTGCAGGACGTACTTGGCCTCCAGATCGGTCTCGTGTTCCTTGTCGCCGTCGCCATAGAGACCGGCATAGGCCGAGTCCGCGGCCAGATGGGTGCCATCGATGCCGCTGCCACGGGTATGGCGCACCATCAGGCTCAGGCCCGGCACGCCATAGCTTTCCATGTTCAGGTCGTAACGGGCCTGCCAGCTGCGCTCGCCCGGGCCGTTGAAGTCGGAGAACTGCATCGAGTTGCCGAGCAGGATGGAATCACCGAAGGACCCCGGCACCGGCGCGCCGAAGACCGCGTAGTCGAAGGGCTGGTCGCCATGGATACGCTGGTGGATCAGGGTGAAGGTGTGGGCGCCAGTCTGGAAGGCGGCGGCCAGCGAGCCGGCGGTATTGGCGATACTGCCGGCCTTGGCGCTGCCGGCGTCCAGGGTGCGATAGAGGTTGGCGTCGAAGGTCAGACTCTGCTCGGCGGCCAGCGGCACCACATAGTTGAGGTTGCCGTAATACTGGTCCCAGACATCCTCGAAGTGCCCGGCATAGAGCGAGGCACTGAGGTGATCGCTGAACTTGTAGACGCCCCCGGCGTAGCTGGCCGAGGCCGCTTCGACGCCGGCGTAACCGGCGAAGATGCCGCCGTCCGAACCGGTGGTGCGCGGCGCCGTGGCGGCGGTGAAGTGACCGCCTTCGAGCATCAGGTGATCGACCTCCTGGCTCACCAGGCTCCAGCCCCGGGCGGTCTGGGGAAACAGCCAGTTGCCACCCGCCGCCAGCACCGGCGCCGTGGGCTGCTGGTCGCCGTACTTGAGCACGGTGTTGGAGACGCGCAGCTTGACCGCCGCTCCACCCTTGCTGAATTCGCTGCGCTGGCTGCCGTCGCCGTCCACCGGCATGTTCGGGGTGTTGGCGTGGCCATCGCCGCCATCCAGCTTGAGACCCAGATAGCCATAGGCATCCACACCCACGCCCACGGTGCCCTGGGTGAAGCCCGAGGTGTAGTTGAGCAGGAAGGCCTGGGTCCAGCTGCGCGGATCGCGACTGTTGCGCGCTTCAGCGCCATGGCCGTCGCCTTCGTTCTGGCGCAGGTAGTAGTAGTTGCGCAGCAGCAGGGTCAGGTCACCGTCTTCGACGAAGCCCTTGGCATCGGACTGCTGACTGGCCAGGGCGGCGCCGGTGAGGAGCAGGCCGGGCACGCCGAGCAGCCAGACGCGCTGGCGGGCAAAGGGGGAAAACAGCGATAGCTTCATGGGCGGTTCACTCAAGGGTTGGAATCGTTAGGTCGCGAACGAGTTTGCCAGCTAGCGCCGGTGCATACCGATTCGCTGACCGTCGTCATCGTCCGGTAACCTCCCTGTGCTGCGCTGGCGGTTCGCCCCTTTCGCCAGAGCGCCGCCATGTCCAGCCAGCCCTTTGCCGTCGATCTCGCCTATCGCCCGCGCCTCGCCGACCTGCGCCCCCTGCTGCCGGCGCAACCCGCCGGTCTGAGAAGCGCCGAGCCGCGCATCACCCCCGCCGCCAGCCTGGCCGATCGCCAGGGTTACCAGGCCGATTTCCTTGGGGACTTCCAGGTCCCCTGGCCCCGTCCGAGCGCGGCCCTGGCCGGCGATGTCTATCCCCTGCCCGCCTCGGGCGACCGCCTGGACTACACCCACTTCTCAGTCAGCCTCTCGCGCAGCCGGCGAATGGCGCTCTGGGTCGGGGTCAATATCGACGGCAGCCAGCACCAGGAGGTGCTACGTAGCCGCGATGCCTGGGCCTGTGACGGGCGGGTGCCGCTGGAAGCCCAGCTCGGCGAGGCGCTCTATGCCGACAACCTGCTCGACCGGGGTCATCTGGTGCGGCGCCAGGATCCCAACTGGGGTCCCATGGCGGCCCAGGCCAATAAAGACACCTTCCACTTCACCAACTGCGCGCCGCAGATGGCCGCCTTCAACCAGAAGACCTGGTTGGAATTGGAGGACTACATTCTCGACAACACCCACCGCTGGCAGGCACGGGTCAGCGTCTTCAGCGGCCCGGTCCTGCGTGCGGATGACCGCGCCTATCGCGACGCCCGGATCCCCGAAGCCTTCTGGAAGGTGGTGGCCTTTCTCGGTGACGACGGCAAGCCCTCCGCCAGCGCCTACCTCATCGACCAGCGCCGCGAACTGGACGAGCTCTCCATCGCCTTCGGTCGCCTGCGCACCTACCAGTGCAGCGTCCTGCGCATCGAGCAGCTGACCGGCATCGACTTCGGCCCGCTGCGCGACCACGACGGCTTCTCCAATGAAGAGCGGGTCACCGGCAGCCCCGTCGAGCGGGCCATTTTCGGTCCCGCCGACATCCTGCTCTAACCCGGCTGCACGCAGGCACGGGGCAGGCTATTGCGCACCCCCAGCAGCGCCAGCAGGATCACCCCGACCAGATAGAGCTCGGCGGCGCCAGTCAGGCCCAGCCGTGGCACCAGGGCGCTGACCGCCAGGGCCGGCAGGCAGAACGCCAGGTAGCTGAGCACATAGAAGGCGGCCAGCAACCCGGCGCGCTGGGTCGCTTCCGCCAGCGGCAGCAGACTGCGGGTGGCGCCGAGAAAGCCGCTGCCGAAGCCGACGCCGGTCACCAGGGTGCCCAGAGCGAAGAGTCCCAGCTGACCGCTGGCCACCGCCAGCCAGAGCAGCGCCGGACCGGCCACCAGGGTGCTCGCCCCCAGCCGCAGCAGGCGCGCCGCCGGCCAGAGGCGCAAGCCATGCAGACAGGCCGCACCGGTGAGCGTGAGGCCGGCCACCACGCCCCCGCCGACCAGGATCGACGTCGTACCGGTCGCCGCCTTGACCAACGCCGGCATCAGCGACAGATAGAAGCCGCCCACGGCCCAGACCGCCAGCTCCAGCGGCAGGACCCGCCAGAGCATGGCGCGGGCCTGGGGCGGCACCGCCAGCTGGGGGCGCAAGGCGGCGAGCAGACCCGGTCGGCGCGGACCGCTATCGGGCAGGCGCAGCAGCGCCAGGCCCTGCAGCAGAAAGAGCGCCAAGAACAGCCGATAGACCAGTTGCAGCGGCGCCGGCGCGAATTCCACCAGCAGGCCGCAGCCCAGCGCGCCGATCGCCATGCCGAGCAGCGGCGTCAGGCTGTTCAACCAGGGACCGCGCTCGGCATCCACGTCGAGCAGCGCCGCACCCAGGGCACTGGTGGCAATCCCGGTCGCCAGGCCCTGCAGGGCGCGGGCGAGTACCAGATCCGCCAGGTCATGCGCCTGGTGGAACAGCAGCATGGCACCGGCCTCCAGCAGCAGCGCCGCCAGGATCACCGGCCGCCGCCCCAGATGATCGGACAGCCGCCCGCCTACCAGCAGGGCGGCCAGCAGGGCGAAGGCATAGACGGCGAACACCCAGGTCAGCCAGAAGGTGGAAAAGCCCCAGGCCTGCTGGTAGCTGGCATAGAGGGGGGTCGGCGCGCTGGACGCGGCCAGGAAGGTCAGCAGCACTGAACCCAGCAGCGTCAGGCGTGGAGAGGAGGAGCCGTTCAGCGAAGACATGTCCGCACCTTAAAGCTAAATAATTGCTTTAAAGCCTGAACCCTTCCTGCAGCAAAAGCAATGCGTTTGCGTTAAGAGCCGGGTATCCTGTCACCATGACCAGCAAGCAAGCCCGTCCCGGCGGCCGCAGTGCCCGCGTTCAGCAAGCCATCCACGAGGCCGTCCTGGCGCTCCTGCAGGAGCAGCCCCGGGAAGCCCTCACCGTCCCCCTGATCGCCGCGCGCGCCGGGGTCACGCCCTCGACCCTCTATCGTCGCTGGGGCAATCTGCCCAGTCTCCTGGCCGACGTCGACCTGCAGCGGCTGCGCCCGGACCAGCCGCCCGAGGACACCGGCAGCCTGAGAGGCGATCTCGAACGCTGGCTGGAACACTATGTCGACGACCTCGCCTCCACCCCCGGCCAGGCCATGCTCAGGGACGCCCTGGCGGCCACCGATCCGGGCTGCGCGGTGCGCTGCACCGAGCCGACCCGGGAACGCCTGGAGCTGCTGCTCGAACGCGCCCGCAGCCGTGGCGAACCGGCTCCGACCCTGGACGTCCTGCTCGATGGCCTGGTCGCCCCGCTGATCTATCGCACCCTGTTCGGCGCCGAGCGCCCGGACCTGGTGCTGTGCCGGCAGCTGCTCGCCCGGGTGCTGCGGCCAGACCGTTAGGCGAGGCGTCATCTCTGAACGACGAGGCCCGGACTGTCGCCAGTCCGGGCCTCGTGCTTGGTCAGCGGATCCCGCGGGATCCGCTGGATGCTGCGCTTAGGCGGCAACCACCTTGTTGGCCGGCTGGGTACGACGACCCAGGGCACCACCGATGGCACCGACGATGCCGCCGATCACCAGGCTGATCAGCAGGACCCAGCTGGCCTGGGAGACCTTGCGGGCAGCCACGTCAGCCGCTTCGCGAGCCTTCTGTTCGGCCTGGGCCTTGAGCTCCTGGTACTTGGCATAGGCCTGCTGGTAGGTCTGCTGGGCCTTATCGACGATCGCGTTGGCCTCGGCATCGCTCTTGCCGGTGCGGGCCTTAATCAGGTTGACCAGCGCCTGACGGTCGGCGGCGTTCCAGGCCTGGTCGCCACGCTGCTTCAGACGATCCAGCAGTGCACTCAGCTGGTCATCGGTCTGCTGCGGATTGTTGGCGCTGTTCTGGGCGGTGTTCTTGGCGTCCTGTTCGGCGCCCTGAGCCTGCTGCTTCAGATTCTCCGGCTGCAGTTCGGTCTTGCCGGTCTGGCGCAGCGCGGTTTCCAGTTCGTTCTGCAGATCACCCAGGTCGAGCTGGATGCCCTGCTGACGCAGTTGGTCCTGAACCTGGTTGGTAAGGGCCGGTGCCGCCTGGGACAGGCCGCTGCCGATCATCGACAGACCGCTGCCCGCCACGTTCAGACCGGTACGCACCACGCCGCTCACGGCGCTGGACACCAGATAGACGCTGACCAGGGTCACGCTGGCCCAGACCAGGATGCCGTGCAGGGCGCCTTCGCGCTGGGCCAGGCGACCGGCGATCCAGGCACCGACGAAGACCGACACCACGGCGCTGACGCCGACCCAGATACCGGTGCCCTTGCCCAGGCCGGACAGCGGATTGGCTTCCTGCTGTGGATCGATGGAAGCCGAGCCGATGGCGGTGCCGAGCAGGCTCAGCAGCAGCGACACGGTCAGGGCGATGACCACGCCGGCGATGATCGAACTCCAGGAAATACGCTTCAGCAGCGGTGCGGTAGCGGTGGCCGTGGTGGCCGCATAGGCTGGGGTGTGGCGGGCGTCGTAGGACATGGCAAGTGCTCCAGGGTGGTTATGGGAAGAACTTATTGTGGTAACGGATTGATACCGTCACGCTTTTAGAAGTTCCCAGACCAGCATTCCAGAGCCACCAAAGGTCGTCAGACCTCAGTTATCCGCTATCCGAGAAGGATATCGGCCAGCAGCTTCACATTGAGCACCACGATCAGCCCGGCGATCGCCCAGGCCAGCACCTGTGTGAGCCGACCGATCACGAAGCTACCCATCAGCTGGCGATCCGAGACGAAGCGCACCAGTGGGATCACCGCGAAGGGCAGCTGCATGGACAGCACCACCTGGCTCAGCACCAGCAGCTTGGCCGTGCCGCTTTCCCCATAGAGACCGGTCACCACCACCACCGGGATCACGGCGATGCCGCGGGTGATCAGCCGCCGCGCCCAGTCGGGAATGCGCAGCGACAGGAAGCCTTCCATGACGATCTGGCCGGCCAGGGTCGCGGTGACCGTGGAATTGATGCCCGAGGCCAGCAGCGCCACCGCGAACAGCAGCGAGGCGATGCCGACGCCCAGCATCGGCGACAGCAGGTGGTAGGCGTCCTGGATCTCGGCCACGTCGGTGCGCCCGGCGCTGTGGAACACCGCCGCGGCAGTGATCAGGATGGCCGCGTTGACGAACAGCGCAAGCATCAGCGCCAGGGTGCTGTCGGCCACCGCCCAGCGCAGGCCCATCCGGCGCCCCTCCTCGGTCCGCGGATAGGCGCGGGTCTGCACGATGGAGGAATGCAGATAGAGGTTATGGGGCATCACCGTCGCGCCGATGATGCCGATGGCCAGGTAGAGCGCGGCCGGATTGGTGACGATTTCCGCCTTGGGCAGAAAGCCGTCGGCGATCGCGGCGAGGGACGGCTGGGCCAGCACCATCTGCACACCGAAGCAGACGAAGATCAGCGTCAGCAGGGCGATGACGAAGGCTTCCAGCCAGCGAAAGCCGCGATTCATCAGTAGCAGGATGAGAAAGACGTCCAGCGCCGTGAGGATGGCGCCCCACATCAGCGGGATACCGAACAGCAAGTTGAGGGCGATGGCGGTGCCGATCACCTCGGCCAGGTCGCAGGCGATGATGGCGATCTCGCAGGCGATCCACAGCAGCAGGCTCACCGGCCGCGAATAACGCGCGCGGCAGGCCTGGGCCAGGTCCAGCCCGGTGGCGATGCCCAGCCGTGCGGCCAGGGCCTGCAGCAGGATGGCCATGAGGTTGGAGAGCAGGATCACCGACAGCAGCAGGTAGCCGAATTGCGAGCCGCCGGCCAGGTCCGTGGCCCAGTTGCCCGGATCCATGTAGCCCACCGAGACCATGTAGCCGGGGCCGAGAAAGGCCAGCAGCCGCCGCAACCAGCTGCCGCCTTCGGGCACCGGCACGCTGGCATTCATCCGCCCCAGACTGGGCCGGGCGGACGGCGCAGGCTCCTGCCAGGCAGGCTCGACGTAGCTGGCGGATTCTTTCATGGCGGACTCGTGCGGCAAGGTAGGACTACCCTTTGGAGAATTTAGCCTAGGCTAAAATTCACACATCCAGCAATAAAAAATCTCTATCTCATCCGTCGATAACGCCCATTGGCGAAGGAATCTTTGGTATTCGCCCGCAACTCGGTCAAAATGGCGCCCGATCGCGTCCTCTCGACGCGCCTCAGGTCTTTGCGGAGAAGGTCATTCAGGTGGGCAACATGACAAAGGACGACGAACTGCTGAATCGGTTGGTCGATCCATCCATTCATATGGAAGGTTTTCAACAGGTCCGCGAGGCGCATCGTCAGGAGCTGATCGAAGACTATGTCGAGCTCATTTCCGACCTCATCCGGGACGGCGGTGAAGCCCGTCAGGTCGACATCGCCGCGCGCATCGGCGTGGCCCAGCCGACCGTGGCCAAGATGCTCAAGCGCCTGGCCGCCGCCGGCCTGATCGTGCAGCGTCCCTATCGCGGCGTCTTCCTCACCCCCGAAGGCGAAGCCCTGGCCGAAGCCAGTCGCGCCCGCCACCATGTGGTGGAGACCTTCCTGCTGACCCTGGGCGTGGACGCCGATACCGCCCGCCGCGATGCCGAGGGCATGGAGCACCATGTCAGCGAGGCCACCCTGGAAGTCTTCCGGCGTTTCATCGCCAGTCGCCAGGCCTGACGGCTGCGGCTTTAGTCGAAAGTCGCTGCGCTCCCCTTAAGAAAATCCCGGCACCGTCGAAGTAGTGGAAGTCATACTTTCACTCCTCTCGGTGTCCTGCCATGTTCAATCGCCCGCTCAAGACCGAACTCGCCCAACTGCGCGCCGAGGTCGCCGAATTGCGTCAGCTGCACGCCGGTTTCGAAAGCCAGGCGCTAAGTCTTACCGTGGACGAGCGCGGCAACGTCGAGCGGGTCAACGAACGCTTCTGCCGCGAGATGGGCTATCGCGCCGAGAACGTGGTGGGGCGTCCGCTGGATGCCTTCATTCCGGAATACGTCAAACAACTGCCCTGCTATCGCGACCTCAAGAATGCGCTCAGCCAGGGCAACCAGACCAGCGGCATGTACCGCCTGCTGCGGGCCAACGGCCAGGAAGCCTGGCTCTATGCCACCTGGCAGCCGCTGCGCGACGCCGACGGCCGCATCCACAAGACCATCTGCTACGGCAACGACCGTACCGAACAGGTCGAGACCTCCACCGAGCATTCCGGGCTGATCAACGCCCTGCTGCGATCCACCGCGGTCATCGAATTCAACCTGGCCGGCGAGGTGCTCACCGCCAACGACCGCTTCCTGCAGGGCATGGGCTATTCGCTGCAGCAGATCCAGGGCAAGCACCACCGGCAGTTCTGCACCAGCGAAGAAGCCAATTCCGCCGAATACCAGGCGTTCTGGGCGCGGCTGAATCGTGGCGAATTCATCGCCAGCCGCTTCAAGCGCCTCGACAGCCATGGCCGTACCGTGTGGCTGGAGGCCTCCTACAACCCGGTGCTCAACACCCGTGGCGAGCTGTACAAGGTGGTCAAATTCGCCACCGTGATCACCGAGCAGGTGGAACAGGAACAAGCGGTGGCCGAGGCGGCCAAGGTCGCCTTCGACATCTCCCAGCAGACCGACGAAAGCGCCCGCCAGGGTGCCGAGGTGGTGCAGAACACCGTCTCGGTGATGCGCAAGATCGCCGAGGAGCTACAGGTCGCCTCCAACGGCATCGAGGCCCTGGGCGAGCAGTCGCTGGTCATCAGCACCATCGTCAAGACCATCAGCGGCATCGCCGAACAGACCAACCTGCTGGCGCTCAACGCCGCCATCGAAGCGGCGCGGGCCGGTGAACAGGGCCGGGGCTTCGCCGTGGTGGCCGACGAGGTCCGCCAACTGGCCGGCCGCACCAGCAAGGCCACCGAGGAGATCGTCGGCGTGGTGCAGCAGAACCAGCAGCTGGCGCAGACCGCGGTCGCCAACATGGCAGCGAGCAAGCACCAGGCGGAACAGGGCCTGCAACTGGCCAATGCCGCCGGTACCCGCATCACCGAGATCCAGGACGGCGCCCAGCGCGTGGTGGGTGCGGTGGGTCAGTTCGCCCGCCGCCTGAACTAGCGCGCCCGCCTCAGGCCGGCGCCGGACGCCGCCGGCCGAGCAGCCCCAGCGCGGCCAGGGTCACGCCCAGGCTGACCAGCAGGCAAAGCCCGAGCAGACCACGACCCCCCCAACTTTCCCGCGCCAGGGCATAGCACCAGGGCGCGGCCGCCGAGAGCAGAAAGCTCGGCGCCAGCAGCTTGCCGGTCAGCCGCGCATAGAGCGCCCGGTCGAACAGTTCCAGCGGCAGGCTGGCTCGCAGCACCGCCACCAGGCCGTTGAGGGCGCCATAGAGAAAGACGAAGCCGGCGGTGAGGCCCAGGTGGCCTTCGCTCGCCAGCGCCAGGGCGAAACTCAGCGGCAGGCCCAGGCCCAGCAACAGATTGAGCTGGCGCGCCGAAAGCCGCTGCCCGGAGGCCAGTTCCGCCAGCCGCGCGCAGACCTGGCCGATCCCCCACAGCGCCGCCACCCCCACCGGCACCCCACGCTCGGCCAGCAGTGCCGGCAGATGCGCCGACAGTCCCGCCGAAAGAAAGCCGATCAAGGCCATCCCGGTGGCGAACAGTACCCTGGCCAGGCGTGGCGAGCCGCCCGCCGCCGCGACGGGCACCTCGGCACTGGGCAGGCATCCCCGTACATTGGGCAGCGGCAGAAGCAACAGCAGCCCGGCCAGGGCGATGCCGGCATAGACCACCAGCCCCAGGCGCCAGCCCAGCCCCTCCAGCAGCCAATGTCCCAATGGCCAGAACACCGCCGAGGCCAATCCACCGAGCAGGGTGATGCGCACCATCACCGCCCGCGACCGCTCGCCGGCCAGCCGCGCCAGGGTGGCGAAGGCGGCGTCGTACAGCGACAGGCGCATGCCCACGCCCAGGGTCACCCAGGCCAGGTAGAACAGCGGCGCCGACTGGGCCGCGGCCAGGCCCAGGCAGCCCAGGGCATCGAGCACCAGGCCGAGTTGCAGGGTGCGACAGCCACCCAGGCGTTCGATCACCGCGCCGCTGAAGGGCGAGACCAGGCCCATGGTCAGCATCGCCAGGGAAAAGCCGCCATAGACCCAGCGCGCGTCCCAGCCCAGCCCCGCGGCCATCGCCGGGCCATAGACCCCGGGCAGATAGAAGGCCAGGCCCCAGGCCAGCAACTGCATCAGCCCCAGTTGCCAGATGGCGCGATCGCTCGGCATCGGCGTCATCAGCGCGTACCCGGGGTCCGCTCGCCCTCACCCAGGCTGCGCTGCATCAGCACCGTGTCCACCCAGCGCCCGTGCTTGAAGCCCACCGCCTCGAAGGTGCCGACGGTGCGAAAGCCCAGCCGCTGATGCAGGGCGATGGAGCCCTGGTTGGCGCTGTCGCCGATCACCGCCACCAGCTGGCGAAAGCCCGCTGCCGTGCAGGCCGCGACGATCTCTTCCAGCAGGCGGCGGCCAATGCCCTGGCCGCCCAGGCCGTCGCGCACGTACACCGAGTCTTCCGCGGTGTGGCGATAGGCCGGGCGCGGGCGATAGAGCACCGCATAGGCATAGCCGACCACCTCGCCCTCCAGCTCGGCCACCCGGTAAGGCAGCCCGACCTGGCGCACCGCGGCCAGGCGGCGGCCCAGCTCGGCCAGGTCCGGCGGTTCCAGCTCGAAGCTGGCGCAGCCATGCAGCACGTGCGGGGCATAGATGGCCTGGATGGCCGGCAGATCGGCAGGGGTGGCATCGCGCAACAGCAGAGCGGTGTTCACGGGAGAGGTCCATTCACGGGATCGATAGGGCGATCATGCCGGGACGGCCAGCCAAAGATAAAGCTATGCTCGGTTATCACCGGTATAAGCGAAACCTTGGCATGGCCGACCTCAACCTCACTCAGCTGGAGACCTTCGTCCAGGTCGTCGCCACCGGCAGCTTTTCCGCCGCGGCCGATCGCCTGGGGCTGAGCCAGCCGGCGGTCAGCCTGCAGATCCGCCAGCTGGAGCGACGCCTGGGTCTCAAGCTGCTGGAGCGCCTGGGGCGCGGTCTCAAGCCCACCGCCGCGGGTCGTCTGCTGCTGGATCACGCCGAACGGATCCAGACCGCGGTGGACCAGGCCCTACAGGCCCTCTCCAGCCATGGCGAGACGGTCGCCGGCCGGGTCGCCATCGGCACCGGCGCCACCGCCTGCATCCACCTCCTGCCGCCGCTGCTGGGCCAGTTGCGCCAGCGCTTTCCGCAGCTGGATGTGCGGGTCAGCACCGGCAACACCCTGGACGTCCTGCGGGCGGTGGAAGACAACCGCCTCGACCTGGGCCTGGTCACCCTGCCCGCCAGCGGTCGCAACCTGCAGGTGGAACCCCTGCTGGAGGATGCCTTCGTCGCCCTGCTGCCCCCCGCCAGTCCCCTGCCAGCGCGCGCGCTGGCGCCAGCCGACCTGGCCGAGACGCCGCTGCTGGCCTTCGAGACCGGCAGCAGCACCCGGCTGCTGATCGACGACTGGTTTCGCCGCGCTGGCCAGGCCAGTCGACCGGTGATGGAGCTGGGCAGCATCGAAGCGCTCAAGGAACTGGTGGCCGCCGGCCTCGGCTACAGCCTGGTGCCCGGCATCGCCGTGGCCACCGAGCACCATCGCCACGGACTACAGGTTCAGCCGCTGGCACCGCCCCTGACCCGCACCCTGGCCCTGGTGCTGCGCCGCGACAAACCGCTGAGTCGCCCGCTGCAGCAGGTACTGGAAGCGTTGCGACAGCTGCGCCGCTGATAGGGGCTCGACCAGACGCCCACCACGCCCTATCATTCAATGATTCAACGATCCTTGTACTATTGAACCATGAATGAAGAGCTTGCCGTTTCCGCCCTCGCCGCCCTCGCCCACGCCCAGCGCCTGAAGGTCTTCCGCGCCCTGGTGGTCGCGGGCACGACCGGCCTTACCCCCAGCCAGTTGGCCGATCAGCTCGAGGTAGCCCGCAGCAACCTCTCCTTCCACCTCAAGGAACTGGCCAATGCCGGTCTGGTTTCGGTGGAACAGCAGGGCCGCAATCTCATCTATCGCGCGGCCTATGACCAGATGAATGCCCTGCTCGGCTACCTGACCGAGCACTGTTGCGCCGGCGATGATTGCGCGGTCAGCGCATCGCCGCGCTGCTCCTGCTGACCTCCGTCCCTCCACCGCCAACCACAAGACCAGGCCCGCCATGCACAGTCCCCCCGCCTGCCCCCCGGCAGCACCCGCCATGAACACCTTCGAGCGTTATCTCAGCCTCTGGGTCGCGCTCTGCATCCTCGCCGGCATCGCCCTCGGCCAGCTGGCTCCGGGCCTGTTCCGCGCTATCGGCCGGATCGAGGTGGCCCAGGTCAATCTGCCGGTCGGCCTGCTGATCTGGATCATGATCGTGCCGATGCTGCTGAAGGTGGATTTCAGCGCCCTCGGCCAGGTGCGCCAGCACTGGCGCGGGATCGGCGTCACCCTGTTCGTCAACTGGGCGGTCAAGCCCTTCTCCATGGCGCTGCTCGCCTGGCTGTTCATTCGCGAGCTCTTCGCGCCCTGGCTGCCGACGGAGCAACTGGACAGCTACATCGCCGGGCTCATCCTGCTGGCAGCGGCGCCCTGCACCGCCATGGTCTTCGTCTGGAGTCGACTCACCCAGGGCGATCCGCTGTTCACCCTGTCCCAGGTCGCGCTGAACGACACCCTCATGGTCTTCGCCTTCGCCCCCATCGTCGGCCTGTTGCTGGGCCTGTCGTCGATCACGGTGCCCTGGGCCACGCTGCTGCTTTCGGTGGTTCTCTACCTGGTGCTGCCGGTGATCCTCGCCCAGCTCTGGCGGCGGGCGCTGCTGCGCCAGGGTCAGGCCGCCTTCGACCGCACCCTGGCCCGTCTGGGCCCTCTCTCGATGGCCGCCCTGCTGGCAACCCTGGTGCTGCTGTTCGCCTTCCAGGGCGAGGCCATCCTGGCGCAGCCGCTGGTGATCGCCCTGCTGGCCGTGCCCATCCTGATCCAGGTGCTGTTCAATTCGGCCCTGGCCTACTGGCTGAATCGCCTGGTGGGCGAGAGCCACAGCGTGGCCTGTCCCTCGGCGCTGATCGGCGCCAGCAACTTCTTCGAACTGGCGGTGGCCGCCGCCATCAGCCTGTTCGGCTTCCACTCGGGCGCCGCCCTGGCTACCGTGGTGGGCGTCCTGATCGAGGTACCGCTGATGCTGCTGGTCGTGCGCCTGGTGAACGGCTCGCGTGGCTGGTACGAACGGGGTGCCCCTTCCCACCGTCGAGACCGTCCATGAACAGCGCCATCACGATCTACCACAACCCCGCCTGCGGCACCTCGCGCAACGTGCTGGGCCTGATTCGCAACAGCGGCGTCGAGCCGACGGTCATCCACTACCTGGAGACACCGCCCGACCGGGCGCAGCTGGAGCGGCTGATCGCCGACCTGGGCATGCCGGTGCGCGAGCTGCTGCGTCAGAAGGGTACGCCCTACGCCGAGCTGGGCCTGGACGATCCGCAGCTGGATGACGCGGCCCTGATCGCCGCCATGCTGCAGCATCCCCTGCTGATCAATCGACCCATCGTGGTGACCCCCCTGGGTACCCGCCTCTGCCGGCCCTCGGAACGGGTGCTGGAGATCCTGCCCGAGCCGCAGCGCGGTCCCTTCGTCAAGGAGGATGGCGAGGTGGTGGTTCCCTCTGCGGCGCCGCGCGGCTGATCGAGGCCCCCATGCGCGACATCGCCCGCGATAAGGACGGCGCCTGGCAGGTCTTCCTGATCTTCCTGCGCCTGGGCTGCACCAGCTTTGGCGGCCCCATCGCCCACCTCGGCTACTTCCGCCAGGCCTTCGTCACGCGGCGCCAGTGGCTGGACGAAGCCGCCTATGCCGAGCTGGTTGCCCTCTGCCAGCTGCTGCCCGGCCCGACCAGCAGCCAGGTCGGCATGGCCCTGGGCCTGGGGCGTGCCGGTGGCTGGGGTCTGCTGGCGGCCTGGCTGGGTTTCACACTGCCCTCCGCCCTGCTGCTGATCCTGTTCGCCCTGGGCCTCGCCCACTTTCCGGGATTGGCCGACTCGGGCGCGGTGCATGGGCTCAAGGTCTTTGCCGTGGCGGTGGTGGCCCAGGCGGTCTGGAGCATGGGCCGCAGCCTGTGCCCGGATACCTCGCGCCGCGTCCTGGCGCTGGTCGTCGCCGGCCTGGCGCTCTGGCTGCCCGGTTCGGCGGGCCAGCTGCTGGGCCTGGGTCTGGCCGCCCTGGTCGGGCGCCTGGCCCTGGCGCCCGCCGCCACGCCGCCGGCCCCGAGCCTGCAAACGGGACTCTCCCGACGCCTGGGTGTGATCGCACTGCTGCTGTTCCTGCTGCCGCTGCTGCTCTTACCCGTCTGGGACAACCTGGCCGCGGGTGTCTATCGCACCGGCGCCCTGGTGTTCGGCGGTGGCCACGTGGTGCTGCCGCTGCTGCAGGCGGTGGTGGTGCCCAGCGGCCTGGTCAGCGACAGCCAGGTCATGGCCGGCTACGGCCTGGCCCAGGCGGTGCCCGGACCGCTATTCACCTTTGCCGCCTACCTGGGGGCCCTAGTGCCCGCGGCCCTGCCCGCCTGGCTCAATGGCCTGTTCTGGACCCTGCTGATCTTTCTGCCCGGCGCCCTGCTCCTGCTCGCGGCCCTGCCCTTCTGGCAGTCGCTGCGCCAGCACCCCGGCTGGCAACGCCTGCTGACCGGACTCAACGCCGGGGTGGTCGGTCTGCTGCTCGCGGCGCTCTACGATCCGGTGTGGACGGGGGCGATCCGCAGCCTGACGGATGTCGTCCTGGCCGCCCTGGCCCTGGCGCTGCTCCTGCGCACCCGCTGGTCACCGGTGCTGATCGCGCTGCTGGTCGCCTTAATCGTCTGCCTATTGAACTTTTAGCGCACTACCGTTTAGCGGCATCCCACTAGTGGCCCGATGAAATTGCGGCGTGGTTCGCTGTAGCTCCGTGGAAAGCTAGGCACTGTCGGCGTGACGTTCAGCTGTGTGAAACGTCTTGCCCTGCGCGAGAACGTGTCCAGCGAGCGCAAGGCCTGACCTGCATTAAGGATGACCGCAATGACCTACAAGAACCCCCTGGACACCCCCGCTCCCCTGTTCACCGCCGCCGCCACCACCAAGGCGCCGCTGACCGCCGCCCCCGCCAAGCCGGCCGGCATCTCTGACGGCGTCACCTACTACGCCTTCCAGAGCCAGCCGCGGCTGACCCTCGACATCAATACCGCGCCCGAATACGTTGGCTTCGCCAAGACCTTCGATGCCAAGGGCCCCCACTATGCGGCCGGCTCGACCCTGAACGAGCTGACCCTGACCGGGCATTGGGAAGGCCAGCTGACGCGCCTCGACGGCCATACCCGCGGCGCCACCGCCAGCGACGGCACCCTGGATTCGAGCATCACCAAGCTCACCGTCAGCCTCACCGACACCGCTGACAACCAGTTCCACGAAGGCGACATCATCACCCTCAACAACTTCGACGGCCTGCAGACCTTCGACGGCTCCAAGTCCACCGCCGGCCTGTCGATCGACTTCCTCAATGGCTACGAGCACGGCCTGGATCACCTCTATTCCAGCCAGAGCGCCTTCCTCAAGAGCGTGACCACCGGCAGCGGCAACGACCTGATTCAGGTCAGCACCATCGCCGCGCCGGAACTCGACAGCGTGGCCGCCCTGAGCAACTGCCGGGTCAAGACCCTTACCGTCGACAGCGGCGCCGGCAATGACCAGATCGGCGCCCATATTCAGCAGGCCGACATCGTCATCAAGGCCGGTGCCGGCAACGATTTCGTCGACCTGCTGTTCACCGAAGGGGTGGCTGCCCACAACGCCACGGTACGCGGCAACTATGGCCATGGCGCCACCGTCACCCTGGGTGAAGGCCGAGACACCCTCAGCCTGCTCACCTCCAGCCTGGTCAACTTCGACGGCTCCAGTAGCGCCGCTGCCAACCGCTCCCTGGCAGCCAACCACGTGACCGTGACCGACTACAACGCCAAGGATGACCAGATCGTCTTCGGCTCCTCGCTGTTCGTGGATTCGGCGGTCACCACCGTGGCGGACGCCACCCTCAAGGGCGCGACCAGCCTCTATGCCGCCCTGCAGCAGGTGGTCCAGAACACCACCGGCGACGCGCACGCTGCGGTCTTCCACTATGGCAAGGACACCTACGTCTTCCATGACGGCAGCGACCGCGGCCAGATCGACGCCTCGGACTCCTTGATCCAGCTGGTGGGTACGCACGACCTCACCGACGTGGCCTCCACCGTCGCCGCTGGCGAGCGCGGCATCGGCAACTGGGGCTGATGTCATACCGCTGCCCTGCCCCTTACTCCGGGCAGGGCAGCGAGCGCTGGTTCCCAGCGCTGGCCTTTCGAGGGCACTAGCCGGACGCATCCAGGGTCTGTCTAACCACACCCACCCCGCGTGCAAGAGGAAACCGAGATGAAGATCCTGATGGTCCTGACCTCCCATGACCAGCTCGGCGACACCGGCAAGAAAACCGGCTTCTGGCTGGAGGAATTCGCTGCTCCCTACTACGTCTTCAAGGACGCCGGAGCCGAGATCACCCTGGCCTCCCCCGCCGGCGGCCAACCGCCGCTGGACCCCAAGAGCGACGCCGCCGACGCCCAGACCGAGTCCACCGAACGCTTCAAGAACGATCCCGAGGCGCAGCAGGCCCTGGCCAGCACCGTCAAGCTCGCCGAGGTGCAGGCCGAGGACTACGACAGCGTCTTCTATCCCGGCGGCCACGGCCCGCTCTGGGACCTCGCCGAATCCCGCGACTCCATCGCCCTGCTCGAAGCCTTCGCCCAGGCCAACAAGCCCTTCGGGCTGGTCTGCCACGCCCCCGGCGTGCTGCGTCACGTCAAGGCCGCCGATGGCACCCCGCTGGTCAAGGGCCGTACCGTCACCGGCTTCACCAACAGCGAAGAAGCCGGCGTGCAACTCACCGACGTGGTGCCCTTCCTGGTGGAAGACGAACTCAAGAAGCTCGGCGCCCGCTACGAGAAGGGCCCGGACTGGGGCGAGTTCGTGGTCGAGGACGGCAACCTGGTCACCGGCCAGAATCCGGCCAGCTCGGAAGCCGCGGCAGACGCCTTGCTGACCAAGCTGGGTTAGGAACTGCGCACCTGAAAAAGCCCGCCAACTGGCGGGCTTTTTACTGCGCCCCGCCAACGCCTGCGCACGGCAGTTTTCCGCGCGGCGCCCCCGCTCTGCTGCCCAGGTGCCACTAGTCGTAAAGATTGCAGAATTCCTGGCGCCAGCCGACAGCCTCTCATGAGCGTAGCCTTAGCCCTGCGCCGCCCAGGCTGGAAAGGATATTCCGTGCAAGCTATTACCTGGTCGTATTTTCAGAGCCCTGCCCGATGAAGAGACTCCTGCTCGGCGTGCGCGCCCTGATGTCCGTGCCCAAGGACAATCCTGGCCTGGTCAAGGCGCAATACCTTGCGCTGTCGCGCCAGCTGCCGATGATGTACTTCATCTTGCTGACCAACACCCTGATGCTGGCCGGCACCCACTATGCCGTGGCGCCACGCTGGCTGGTGCTCTACTGCCCGCTGGTCATGACACTGTTCGGCGTGATCCGCGCGGCCGAGTGGTTCCGCACACGCAACCAGCCGCGCAGTCCGACGCAGATGCTCACGGCCCTGAAGCGCACCAACCGGCTGGCGCCCTTCGTGGCCTCGGCCTTCACCGCCTGGGCGCTGGCGCTGTTTCCCTATGGCGACAGCTACACCCAGGCGCATGTGGGCTTCTACATGGCGATCACCGTGATCGGCTGCATCTTCTGCATGATGCACCTGCTGCCCGCGGCCCTGGCCACCACCGCCGTGGTCAACACCGCCTTCGTGGTGTTCTTCGCCTCCACCACCATCAGCACCTTCGTGGCCACGGCGATCGACGTCCTGCTGGTGTCCATCGCCATGCTGGTCATCCTCAAGGCGCAGTACGGCGACTTCACCCGCCTGGTGAACATGCAGGCGCAGACGGCGAAACTCAGCGAGGAAAATCTCAAGCTGGCCAACCAGGACAGCCTGACCGGCCTCGCCAATCGGCGGCAATTCTTCTCCCGCCTTGATACGCTGCTGGCCGACGCGCGCGCCCAGGGGACCCGCCTGGCCGTGGGCCTGATCGACCTGGACGGCTTCAAGCCGGTCAACGATCTCTATGGTCATAGCGTGGGCGACCGACTGCTCCATCAGGTCGGCCAGCGCCTGAGCGCGCTGCTGGGCGAAGACGTCCACCTGGCCCGCCTGGGCGGCGACGAATTCAGCCTGATCATCACCGGGGTCTTGAGCGATGAGCAGCTGCGGGCGTTTGGCGAAAGGGTCTGCGCCAGCCTGCGCGAGCCCTTCCTGCTGGTGGACCTGCCCATCCAGATCAGTGGCTCGCTGGGCCTTGCCACCTTTCCCGACCAGGCCTTTTCCGCCACGGACGTCTATGAATACGCCGACTACGCCCTGTACCAGAGCAAGCGCCACCGTCCCGGCACGGCCTGCCTGTTCAGCACCGCCCATCGCCAGCAACTCAATCGCGAAGGCCTGACCGAACAGGCCCTGCGCCGGGCCGACCTGGAGCGCGAGTTCTACATGGTCTTCCAGCCCATCGTGGACATCCGCAGCAAGCAAACCGTGGCCTTCGAGGCCCTCGCCCGCTGGGAAAGCCCTGAGCTGGGCAACGTTCCGCCGGGTGATTTCATCGCCACCGCCGAGCGCGTCGGCATGGTCAATAGACTTACCCTGCCGCTGCTGAACAAGGCCCTGAACGCGGCCGCGCGCTGGCCCGCCGGCATCCGCCTGGCCTTCAACCTCTCCGCCCACGACTGTGCCTCCGAGGAAGCCGCCCAGCAGATCGTCGAACTGATCAAGCACAGCCCGTTCGACCCGGCCTGCCTCGACCTGGAAATCACCGAAACCGCCGCCATCCAGGACCTACCCCAGACCCAGCGCGCCATCAGCCGCTTCCGCGAACTGGGCTGCGGCATCTCCCTCGACGACTTCGGCACCGGCTATTCCAGCCTGAGCCAGATCCACGCACTGCCGCTGACCAAACTCAAGGTGGACCGCACCTTCGTCACAGACCTCCACCTCGACCCGGCCAGCTTCAAGATCGTCAAATCCCTGATCGCCCTGTGCCAGGACATGCAGCTGGAATGCATTGTGGAAGGGGTGGAGACGGTTACAGAACTGGGTGCGCTGAAGAATCTAGGCTGTACAAGGGCGCAGGGATATCTGTTCGCCAAGCCTATGAGGGCGAGTGAGATTAGGGGTTGGTTGGAGGGAGAGCATTTGGCTGAGGTGTTGGCGGTTTGACTCGTAGGGGGTATCAGGTGCGATAAGAGCTCTTATCCAAGCAGTGACCTCTGGCTTAGCCGAGTCCGTTCACAACCGTAATCCCGGAATACCTTGCCCCCGCTCGGGTTTACGCAGGCACTCATGCCACTTCATTCAGAAGCTTGAAGAAGTTTAGGTTAGGCCGATGAGTATGGGCTTAACCTTTCAGTCCTGTAGCCGGCGAAAAGCCGACGGAGACATACCGATTACGCAACACGCTCCGCCCGCCGGGCCTAGAACATGAGTACCGTGATGTGATCATTCCGTGGCTGCTGGCGGCAAAAAGCGAACGTAAACTAGCGACCGCTACCGACCCAAAGCTGCCGTTGTCGTAGGGCCACTAGCGGCCAGGTGCAGACACTTCCCGCCATGAAAATAGGGCCAAAAAGCAAACGGTGTAGCCCCTTTGAACTCAGCACATCACCCGTTTGCGTTGCACGGTTTGCGGAATGGAAACGATCAGGTATGAGCTTTCCTACTATCGCGCGGCGCTTGGGTCCGGTCTTCAAGACTGTAGTCTCGTACCACGTGGGCAATTCGCAGATGGTAGTCGTTGAAAACCTGCTCGCGGCCTGCTGATTGGGCCGCACGATGCAACTCAAGGCCGCGCCATCGTTGAACAGCTTCTTCGTCACGCCAAAATGACAGTGATAGTACTTTTTCTGGCTCACTCAGGCTTTGGAAACGCTCTACGGAGATGAAGCCATCCAATTCGGCCAGTAATGGTTTCAGTTCAGCGGCGAGGTCAAGGTAACGCTGGTATTGCCCTTCGCGTGGCCAGGCTTCAAAAATAACAGCGATCATCACCGGGCCTCCTCGGCGAGATAAAATTTAGGAATGCGCCCATTCAGCGACGGCAAATAGCTCCATCGATCCAATCGAACAGCGGAAGAAGGCTGACGTTGCAACCACTCCAATATCGCTTCAGAGGCAATCGTCAACGCCAGTTGCTGACCTGGGCATTCATGTCGCCCTAAGCCGAAGCTGAAGGCTCGTCTGTGGCTTCGCTTGAGCAAGAAGCTATCGGGGTCTGGGTTCAGGCCGGGATCCCGGTTTGCTGAAGCGAATAACACCAGAACAGTATCACCCGCCTCCAGGATGGTATCGCCAACAGTGCACCGCTTTGCAACGAATCGCCGGGTGTTTTGCACCGGCGAATCGTAGCGCGCTACCTCAGCCACCAGGTCTCCAACGAGGCTCCGCGCAGGCTGTCCGTGTCCAATCAGGTCTGGATTTCGGTGGAGCGCCACAAGCGTGTTGCCAATCAAGCCTGCAGTCGCTTCGCAGGTCTGAGACATCAAGCCGATCAGATTGGCAATCAGCGCTTCCTCGTCTGCCCATTCAATGGCCTTGCTCTCGCTGCGGATGCGAGCCAAAAAAGGACTTTCACTTCTATCGTCGCGCAGCAGCACGCTGAATATTCGGCTTAACTGCGTCGCACCAGAATGAGCTTCGTTGATCTGCGCTTCATCACTTAGTGGCGACAGGCAGGCCACAAAATTGCGTGTCAGCTTTGCGACTTCTTGCATGCGGGAAGATGGCAGCCCAATCAACGAAGCAATCACGCAAGCCGGCAACGTGAACATCAATTCGTCTGTAGTTTTGAGGGAATCACCAAGGGTCGTGACCACACGTGCCACCATGTCGGCAACACCTTTCATCTCGATAGATGCTAGTGCGGGCTCAATCACCATCCTCGGGCACCTATGTCGAGCGCCTTCATTCATACGCATCAACCGACCAAAAACATCTCCGGCGGCGCCTTGTGCAATGGCGGGAGGAATTGGCTCGTGCAGGGGGCGCACCCGACAATCGGGGCTCTCCAGAACGGCCTCGACCGCTTCGACCCCACTTGCAATCCATAAACCAAGATCTGCATCGAAGAACAATGCTTTCTGTTGCCTGAGGAGGGCGTAGTAACCATAGGGATCATCATGGGTGGCTGCTTCAAACGGCGTCATTTGCAAGTCCGGTTCACAAAGAACGGTTACTATCGGCTACTTTCCACGCTGACGATTCGCTCAGGAACGAAATATGGATTTCCGAGGTAATGAGCTTGCCCTTTCACGGATCGCCGGCGCTATTGCCGAACCTGCGAGGACGAAAATGCTTTGCTCGCTTATGGATGGTCACGCGCGAACCAGTACCGAAATGGCCGTCATCGCCGACGTAAGCACGTCCACCGCAAGCGCGCACTTGGCGAGACTCAAAGAGGACGGGTTGCTCAAGCTGCACACGCAGGGACGGCATCGTTATTACAGTCTGGCGGACATACAAGTGGCACAAGCTCTTGAAGCCCTTATGGTGGTGGGCCAGTCCGTGAGCCCGAGGTTTGTTTCAACCGCTCCTAACCGATTGCAGTTTGCGCGTACGTGCTATGACCACATGGCCGGAACCTTGGCAGTGCGTCTGCATGATCACTTCATCGAGTCAGGTTGGTTGACCAGCGCTGACGCTGATCACCGTGCATATCAACTGACTGATTGC
Organism: Pseudomonas sp. HR1; assembly: GCF_030175875.1. Taxonomy (NCBI): domain Bacteria; kingdom Pseudomonadati; phylum Pseudomonadota; class Gammaproteobacteria; order Pseudomonadales; family Pseudomonadaceae; genus Pseudomonas; species Pseudomonas sp. HR1. Next base: position 185,433 of record NZ_JASNRF010000004.1, on the reverse strand, counting down.
GGCGAAGCAGCGATTGTTGGTTTGGATATCGAAATAGCGAAAGTAAAGGCACAGCGGCGCATGTTCGCTTGTTCGTGTCTGGACTGGAGCATGCGGCGCCCTCATTTGGGCGGTGCGCTTGGAGCAGCTTTGCTTCAGACAGTGTTGAACCGCAAATGGGTTATCCAAGACCTCGATAGCCGAGCACTTTCATTGACACCCAAAGGCAGAAAAGAGCTATCTGGCCGATTTGGTGTCACCTTTGGACATGCGGAACCGGAGAAAACAGACATAAGAAACATGACACGATTCACTGCTTCGGATTTACCGACGTCATGAGTGTTAATGTCTGCTTTGGGTCGTTAGCGGTCAGTCATGAATGATTGCTTTCGTCCCTGAGCCGTGTGTGCGGCCGGTCATGGCAAATGCAAACGGCTAGTCAGCGGCTATGAAAATTGTTCCGATGGGGAGCAATTCCCCCATCAAGCGACTAGTTTTAATGAACGGCAACCACGCAACCCACCCAATAGTCTCCCAGGTTGCCTGAGCGTCCATCCGTCAACCACAGCTGCCTAATCCTGCCCCATCGCACGACGCTGATCCCGCCACGACCCTCTTTTAAACGGTGCCCATACCCCTCTGCTGATGCACTGGGCATTTCTTGATTCAGTCAGGGTTGTAGCCCAACGGGTGCTAAAGAGGCTAGCCGTGCGGCGCAAGTCGTGGAGACTGCCAGGATTCACCCTCATCAAAAAACCAAAAGCCCGCAATTACGCGGGCTTTTGGTTTTCTCTGCGAGACTTACCGGCCTATGCCGGACGCGGGATCACTCCCACTCAATCGTCGCCGGCGGCTTGCTCGAGACGTCGTAGGTGACGCGGGAGATGCCGTCGATTTCGTTGATGATGCGGTTGGAGACCTTTTCCAGCAGCTCGTAGGGCAGATGGGCCCAGCGGGCGGTCATGAAGTCGATGGTTTCCACTGCGCGCAGGGCGACGACCCAGGCGTAGCGACGACCGTCGCCGACCACGCCGACGGATTTCACCGGCTGGAAGACGACGAAGGCCTGGCTGACCTTGTGGTACCAGTCGGCCTTGCGCAGTTCGGTGATGAAGATGTCGTCGGCCCGACGCAGCAGGTCGGCGTATTCCTTCTTCACTTCGCCGAGGATGCGCACGCCCAGGCCCGGACCCGGGAAGGGGTGGCGGTAGACCATGTCGTAGGGCAGGCCCAGTTCCAGACCGATCTTGCGCACCTCGTCCTTGAACAGTTCGCGCAACGGCTCGACCAGCTTGAGGTTCATCTCCTCGGGCAGGCCCCCGACGTTGTGGTGGGACTTGATGACATGGGCCTTGCCGGTCTTGGCGCCGGCCGACTCGATGACGTCGGGATAGATGGTGCCCTGGGCCAGGAACTTGATGTTGTCGAGCTTGCTGGCTTCGGCGTCGAAGACGTCGATGAAGGTGCGGCCGATGATCTTGCGCTTCTTCTCCGGGTCGGCTTCGCCTTCCAGGTTGGTCAGGAAGCGCTGCTCGGAGTTGGAGCGGATCACCTTGACGCCCATGTTCTCGGCGAACATGGCCATCACCTGGTCACCCTCGTGCAGGCGCAGCAGGCCGTTGTCGACGAAGACGCAGGTCAGCTGGTCGCCGATGGCCTTGTGCAGCAGGGCTGCGACCACGGAGGAGTCGACGCCGCCGGAGAGGCCCAGCAGCACGTTGGCGCTGCCGACCTGGGCGCGCACCTGGGCGATGGCGTCCTCGACGATGTTGGCCGGGGTCCAGAGGGCTTCGCAGCCGCAGATGTCCTTGAGGAAGCGCGAGAGGATGCGCCCGCCCTGCTTGGTGTGGGTCACCTCGGGGTGGAACTGCACGCCGTACCAGCCGCGCTCGTCGTCACCCATGGCGGCGATGGCGCAGCTGGGGGTGCTGGCGACGATGTGGAAGCCGTCCGGCAGCTTGCCGACCTTGTCGCCATGGCTCATCCAGACGTCCAGGCCAAGCACGCCGTCGTCGTCGATGTGGTCTTCGATGCCTTCGAGCAGGCGGCTCTTGCCGACCACGTCGACCTTGGCGTAGCCGAATTCACGGATGTTGGAGCCTTCGACCTTGCCGCCGAGCTGCTCGGCCATGGTCTGCATGCCGTAGCAGATGCCGAACAGGGGCACGCCCAGGTCGAACACCGCCTTGGGTGCGCGGGGGCTGCCAGCCTCATGGACCGACTCGGGACCACCGGCGAGGATGATGCCGCGCGGAGCGAAGGCACGGATGTCGGCGTCGTCCATGTCGAAGGGGTGCAGCTCGCAATAGACGCCCAGTTCGCGCACGCGGCGGGCGATGAGCTGGGTGTACTGGGAGCCGAAGTCGAGGATGAGGATGCGGTGGGCGTGGATGTCTTGGGACATGGCCAGGTCTCGATAGCGCTAGGTTCAGACGATTCGGGGCTGTGAGACAGCCCCGAATCGCAACGTAAGAACTAAGAGCCTGTTAAAAGTCCGCTGCGCGTCGGCCAAACCGCGTTGAAAATGGCTTCGGAATGCTCATTTACCCTTTGTAAACTCCGCTTCCTCAGCCATTTTCGCCTTGTTTGTCGCTAGCTCGCGGCGCTTTTAACAGGCTCTTGAATTAGGAATCAGCCCACGCGGTAGTTGGGCGCTTCCTTGGTGATCTGCACGTCGTGGACGTGGGATTCGGCCATGCCGGCGCCGGTGATGCGCACGAACTGCGGCTTGGTGCGCATCTGCTCGACGGTGGCGCAACCGGTGTAGCCCATGGAGGCGCGCAGGCCGCCCATCAGCTGGTGGATGATCGCCGCCAGCGGGCCCTTGTAGGGGACGCGGCCTTCGATGCCTTCGGGAACCAGCTTCTCGGCGCCGGAGGCGGAATCCTGGAAGTAGCGGTCGCTGGAGCCCTGGGTCTGGGACATGGCGCCCAGGGAGCCCATGCCGCGGTAGGACTTGTAGGAGCGGCCCTGGAACAGCTCGACCTCGCCCGGGGCCTCTTCGGTACCGGCGAACATGGAGCCCATCATCACGCAGTAGCCACCGGCGACGATGGCCTTGGACAGGTCACCGGAGAAGCGGATACCGCCGTCGGCGATCAGCGGGACGCCGGTGCCTTCGAGGGCGGCGGCGACGTTGGCGATGGCGGAGATCTGCGGCACGCCGACACCGGCGACGATGCGGGTGGTGCAGATGGAGCCCGGGCCGATGCCGACCTTGACCGCGTCGGCGCCGGCGTCAGCCAGGGCCTTGGCGGCTTCGGCGGTGGCGATGTTGCCGCCGATGACCTGGACTTGCGGGTAGGTCTCCTTGACCCAGCGCACGCGCTCGATCACGCCCTTGGAGTGACCGTGGGCGGTGTCGACCACGATGACGTCGACGCCGGCGGCGACCAGGGCGGCCACGCGCTCGGGGGTCTCGGCACCGGTACCGACGGCTGCGCCGACGCGCAGGCTACCGGCGTCGTCCTTGCTGGCGTTGGGGTAGGCCTTGGCCTTTTCGATGTCCTTGACGGTCATCATGCCCTTGAGGGCGAAGGCTTCGTCGACGATCAGCACCTTCTCGATGCGGTGCTTGTGCAGCAGCTCGCGGACTTCCTGCTTGTCGGCGCCTTCGCGCACGGTGACCAGGCGATCCTTGGGGGTCATGACTTCGCGCACCGGCACGTCGAGACGGGTCTCGAAGCGCACGTCGCGGGAGGTGACGATACCGACCAGGTCACGACCGGAGAGCACAGGAACACCGGAGATGTTGTGCATACGGGTCAGGTCGAACAGGTCGCGCACGCTGGCGTCGGCGTCGATGGTGATGGGGTCCTTCACCACGCCGGCCTCGAAGCGCTTGACCTTGCGGACTTCCGCGGCCTGCTGCTCGACGGTCATGTTCTTGTGGATGATGCCGATGCCGCCTTCCTGGGCCATGGCGATGGCCAGACGGGACTCGGTCACGGTGTCCATGGCGGCGGACACCAGGGGAATGTTCAGCTCGATGCCACGGGTCAGGCGGGTCTTGAGACTGACGTCTTTCGGCAGGACATCCGAATAGCCGGGGATGAGGAGAACGTCGTCGAACGTCAGGGCTTCTTGGCTGATGCGCAGCATGGCGGGCGCTCCCGGGCGGGAAAATTTAGGAGCGCGACATTATACCTGCGCTTGGGGATGGGCGGCAACGGACCTGGACACCAACGGTAAGAGGATTCGATTTACGTGAGAATGACTATCAACATAGAATCGCCGCCACTTTCCCCGCCCCTCTCGAGATCGCCCTTGAACACGCCGCCCAGAGCCCTTCGCCGTTTTGCGCCCTTCGCCTTCAGCACCCTGGCCCTGGCGACCAGTTCGGGCCTCCTGGCCGCGGAAAACGCCAGCCTCGCCCCCATGGACATTTCCGCCCCGGCGACGGAGGCCGACCAGGGCTATCGCGCGACCCGGGCCTCGACCGCGAGCAAGAGCGATGTGCCGATCAAGGAAGAGGCGCAGTCGGTGCAGGTGGTAACACCCGAGACCATTGGCGATTTCGAGGTGCGCAGCCTGGATGACGCCATGAAGTTCATCAGCGGCGTGACCCAGAGCAATACCCTCGCAGGTACCAAGGACAGCTTCGTCAAGCGCGGCTTCGGCACCAACGCCGATGGCTCCATCCTGCGCGATGGCGTCCGCTCAAGCCTGTCGCACAACTTCGATGCCACCGCCGAGCGCGTGGAAGTCCTGAAGGGCCCCGCCTCTCTGCTCTATGGCGCCCTGGAGCCCGGCGGCCTGATCAACGTGGTCAGCAAACAGCCGCAATATCAGCAACGCACCCGGCTCAGTGGTTCGGCCTACAGCGAAGGCGGCGGCAATCTGGGGCTGGACACCACCGGCCCGATTGGCGATACCGGCCTGGCCTACCGGCTGGTCACCGAACGCCAGAGCGAGGACTATTGGCGCAACTATGGCGTCAGCCAGCACACCCTGGTGGCGCCGTCGCTGTCCTGGACCGGCGAGCGCGCCAGCCTGACCCTGGCCTATTCCTACAACGACTACAGCGGCCCGGTGGATCGCGGCACCGTGTTCGTCAACGGCCATCCGGCCAGCGTCGACTACAACAAGCGACTGGACGAGAAATGGGCGAAGGGCGACGGCATCACCGAGACCGCCAGTGCCCGTTTCGAGTATCAGCTCAGCGACGACTGGAAGACCCGGCTGATCTATGCCTGGAACAACGATCGCTACAGCCTGGACTTCGCCCAGCCGGTCTCTCTGGCCGCCAACGGTAACCTGCTGCGGACTGCCAATGGCGCCAACTACGACTATGAAACCCAGTACACCAGCTGGGACTTCATCGGCAGTCAGGAGTTGTTCGGCCAGCGTCATGAGCTGCTGGTGGGCATCGACCACGAAGAGAACAGTCAGTACCGCGGCAAGACCTACCGCAACAACACGGGCTCCCGCCGCAACATCAATATCTTCGCGCCGGTGTACGGCAACCTGGCGGCGCCCAGCCTGCTCAGCGCAGCCCAGAGCGATCAGGATAGCGACCTGGATTCGACGTCCCTCTACTTCAAGGACAACTGGCACCTGAATGATCGCTGGATTCTGGTGCTCGGCGGGCGCTATCAGCAATTCGACCAGTACGCCGCTCAGGGCCTGGGCAACACCCATGTGGTCAACCTGGACAAGCGCGATCATGCCGTGGTGCCGCTGGCCGGACTAGTGTTCAAGGCGACCGAGGACCTGTCGCTGTACGGCAACTACAGCCGCTCCTTCGTCCCCAACACCACGGTGGACGACCGCGGTACCACCTTCGATCCCGAAGAAGGCCGCAGCTTCGAGGTCGGCGCCAAGTACGACCTGACGCCGGGGCTGAACCTGAACGTCGCGCTCTACGACATCGAGAAGAAGAACGTCGTCACCACCACTAGCGTGAATGGCGTAAGCATCGGCGAAGCCGCCGGCAAGGTCGGCTCACGAGGCGTGGAGGTGGATCTCACCGGTCGCCTGGCCGAGCGCTGGGACATGATCGCCACCTATGCCTACAACAAGACCAAGGTGCTGGATGACCCCAGCAATGAGGGTAATCGTCTGACCCAGGCACCCGAGCACATGGGAAGCCTGTATCTGACCCATCACCTGCAAGTGCGTTCGAACCTGGGCGACTGGCGTCTGGGCGGCGGCGCCCGCTACGTCGGCGAACGGGCCGGCGATACGGCCAACAGCTTCTACATGAGCAGCTACACCGTGGCCGACGCCTTCCTGCGCTGGGACCTGCCGGTGACCGGCTACCAGACCCGCCTGCAGCTCAACGTCGACAACCTGTTCGACAAGCAGTACTACCCATCGAGCGCCAACAGCCCGCTGCAGGTCGCGGTGGGCGAGCCGCGGACGGCGCGGTTGAGTGCCAGCGTGAGCTTTTGATCTAAAGGATACGCGTACCTCTTAGCCCTCAGCGTGCGAAAACCGGCCGAGGGCTGAAAGGTACGATCCCCTCTTCCGGCACCGTCCTTCAGCGCCAACGAATGAGGCATGGTTCACTGACGGGGCGTGGAAAGGCAGGCACTGTCCAGTCCACGTTCGTTTGTTCAAGTCGTTTGCTCCCCTGAGCAAGTTCAGCGAGCGCTCAACCTGACTTTCACCAAGGATGAACGCCATGACTGCCAAGCAACATCCGCTAGACGCTGACCAGACCCTCTCCAATCCATCCGCCACCTTTGCCAGGGCAGCCCAGGCCGCCGTACCCGCCACGCCGGCCGGTACCTTCGACGGCTTCAGCTACTACGCTTTCCAGAACCAGCCGCGCCTTACCCTCGACATCAATGCCGCCGCGGCCAAGGTCGGTTTCGCCAAGACCTTCGACGCCAACGGTCCGCACTACACGGCAGGCTCGACGTTGAATGAAGTGAGCCTCATCGGTCACTACGAAGAGCAACGAACGCTCCTGGATGGCCATACCCGCGGCACCACACCGGGAGACACCTCGCTGGATTCGAGCATTGCCAAGCTGACCGTCAGCCTCACCGATGTGCCCACCAATGACCTCAACCTGTGGTCTCACGTCGACCTGAGCAACTTCGACGGGCTGCAGACGTTCGACGGCTCCCAGTCCACCGTCGGCCTGTTCATCGACCTGACCAATGCCTACAGAACCGATGGCCCCGACGTCCGTAGCGAGAGCGCCTTTCTCAAGACGGTAACGACCGGTAGCGCGGGCGATTTTCTCTATGTCAGCACCATCGCCGCAGCGGAGTTGGACAGCGTCGCCGCGCTCGGCAATTCCAGGGTGAAGCCGTTGACGATAGACACGGGTGCCGGTGGGGACGATATCTCGGCCTACATCCAGCAGGCCGATATGGTCATCAACGCCGGTGCGGGTGGAGACTCCATCGACCTGTCCATCGAAAAGGGCGTCGCGGCGCACAATGCCACCGTAAGGGGCAACTACGGTCACGGCGCTACCATCACCCTGGGTGAAGGCCGGGACTACCTCATCGTCGACACCCTGGGCAACGGTACGTTGGCCAACTTCGATGGCAGCAGCAGCGCCGCCGCCAATCGCTCTCTGGCGGCCAACCACGTAACGATTACCGACTACCAGGCCAGTGAAGACCAGCTCATCTTCGGTTTTTCGATCCAGAAACCCGAGGCGGTCACCACGGTGGAGGATGCGGCCCTGAAGGGCGCCACCAGCCTGTACGGCGCACTGCAACAGGTGGCGCAATCCATGGCCTACAACGAGCGTGCCGCGGTCTTTCACTATGGCTCGGACACCTACGTTCTGCATAACGTGGGCGATACCGGTCAGATCGACGCCGCCGATTCGCTGATCCAACTGGTGGGCATCCAGGATCTGCAGGACGTGGCCGGTACGGTGTCCGCCGGTCCGCGCGGCATAGGCAGCTAGGGCCCGGCACCCGGCCGCGGGATCCCTGCCTGCCCAGACGTTGGGGTCCCGTGGCTTTCCCGCGATCTGGCGGCTCGGAACAATGGAGGCGACAGCACCGCCGAGAGCGGGCGAAGAAAATCGCCCTGAGCCAGAAAGAGGCAATGGACAGCGGATGTCAGCCAGGTGCTGATGCTCTATCCTAGCCGCCCCGCCACGGGGCCTCGGCCCGCCTGGCGGGCCTCTTTCCGTCTTCAGCCAGTCCCCGTCATGCTCGATCGCCGTTCCCTTCTGCAATTCGCCGCTGGTACCGCGCTGCTCGCCGGCCTGCCCGGTCGGGTGTTCGCGCGGCCAGCGGTCGTCGATGGCGACTTTCCGCGGCAGGTGGAGCATGTGGTGGGCAGCACCCTGATCCCGCGCCAACCCCAGCGGGTGGCCGTGATCTCCACCGGCCAGCTGGACGCCGCCCTGAGCCTGGGCGTGATCCCGGCGGGCACCACCCGTGTGGACAATCGCGAACTGGCGCCCGGCTATCTGCGCACCGCCCTCGCCAGCCGCGCGCAGGAGCTGGAGGCCATGGTCGATCTGGGCAGTCGCCAGGCGCCGGATCTGGAAGCCCTGGCGCGCCTGGCGCCGGATCTGATCGTACTCAATCGCACCGTGCTCAAGGCCGGCGGGCTGGAGCTGTTCTCGCGCATCGCCCCCACGGTGGTGGCGCGCGGTACCGGCGGCAACTGGCGACCGGATTTCCTGCTGCTGGCCGATGCCCTGGGCCGCCGGCAGCAGGCCGGGCGACTGCTGGCGGACCTGGATAGTGACCTGGCCGGTCTGGCGCAGCGCTTCGGCGCCCAGCCGCCCTCCGCCTCCCTGCTGTTTTCCAGCGGCGCGCGACTGCGCCTGATGGGCGCGGATTCCTTTGCCGGCGGCCTGTTGCAAGCCATGGGCGTGACCCGTCCGGCGGCGCAGCGCTTCAAGGGCACCTCGCGGGATGTCAGCGCCGAGTTGCTGGACCTGGCCGACGCCGACTGGCTGTTCTATGCCGAGCAGGGCACCGCCCTGGCCAGCCTGGCGCGACAGCCGCTGTGGCCTCGACTCACTGCGGTGAGCCAATCCCGAGCCATCCGCGTGGACACCGACGCCTTCTATCTCAACGCCGGCCCCCTCGCCGCGCGCCAGGTGATCAGCACGGTCGCCGGCGCCCTGGGGATGACATGACCGCGCCAGCCCGCCCCGCGCCTCTGGCGCAACGAGCATCCGCGACCCGCGGTGGCCTGGTACTGGTCCTGCTGCTGATCGTGCTGGCACTGGCGGTGGTGGCGAGTCTGGGCATAGGGGCGCGGTCGCTGTCGGCGGCGCAGATCCTGCACCTGCTCGTCGCGCCCGATGACTCGACCGACGCCGTGGTGCTCTGGGAACTGCGCCTGCCGCGCACCCTGCTCGGGCTGCTGGTGGGCGCGGCCCTGGGCCTGGCCGGTGCACTGATGCAGGCGCTGACGCGCAATCCGCTGGCCGATCCCGGATTGCTGGGGATCAATGCCGGGGCGGCCTTCGCCGTGGTGGCCGGGTTGTCGCTGGTGGGGCTGGACGATGCCCCGACGCGCCTGGCCTGTGCCCTGCTGGGAGCGGCCCTGGCCGCCGGCCTGGTCTATCTGCTCGGTGGCAGTGCCCCGGCCCGTGGTCAGCCCATACGGTTGATCCTGGCCGGTATCGCCCTCAGCGCCAGCCTCAACGCCTGCACCGGCATCATCACCCTGTTCGACAGCGCGGTGTTCGACAGCTACCGCTTCTGGGCGGTGGGCGCCCTGAGCGGCCAGACGCCGGGCGGCGCCCTCGGCATCCTGCCGTTGCTGCTGATCGGCCTGGCGCTGGGTCTGCCCCTGGGCAGCCGTCTCAATGCCCTGGCCCTGGGCGACGACCTGGGTCGCGCCCTGGGGGCCCGACCGGGGCAACTGCGGCTGCTGGCCTTCGTCGCCATCGTGCTGCTGTGCGGCGCCGCCACCGCGGTGGCCGGACCCATCGGCTTTCTCGGCCTGGTGGTGCCCCATGCCCTGCGCCTGCTGGTGGGCGCCGACTGGCGCTGGATCCTGGCCCTGGCGCCCCTGGCCGGTGCCAATCTGCTGTTGCTGGCCGACACCCTGGGCCGCCGCGTGGCCCTGCCAGGCGAGCTGGAAGCCGGGATCGTCTGCGCCCTGCTCGGTACCCCGGTGCTGCTCGCGCTGATCATCCGTTCCGCCCGGCGGGTGCGCCCTTGAGTCGTCATCGCTTCGCCCCCCGCCGCTCGGCGCGCTTCAAGGCCTGCCTGCTGCTGCTCCTGCTGGCGGCCATCGGCATCTGCGCCCTGACCCTCACCGGCGGCGCCTTCGCCCCGGCGCCGCACCGGGTGGCGGTCACCCTGCTCGGCCGGGGCGATGCCCTGGCCAGTCTGATCCTGCTGGATCTGCGCCTGCCGCGGCTGCTGGCGGCCTTTGGCGTCGGTGCGGCCCTGGGCGCCAGCGGCGCCATCTTCCAGCGCCTGGCGCGCAATCCCCTGGCCAGTCCGGACCTGGTGGGCTTCACCGTCGGCTCGGCCAGTGGCGCCCTGATCACCCTGCTCTGGCTGCAACTGGGCGGCGCGGCGCTGATGCTGGGCGCCCTCGGCGGTGGGCTGCTGGCCGCGGTACTGGTGGCGGGCCTCGCGGCCCTGGCGGGGATCCGCGGCGAGCGGATGATCCTGCTGGGCATCGCCGTCAGCGCCCTGCTCGCCTCCCTCAACGAATACCTGCTGACCCGCGCCGAGCTGGACGAAGCCCAGGAGGCCCGGCTCTGGCTGTTCGGCAGCCTGGACATGCTGACCTGGAGTCGCACCCTGACCCTGCTCGCCGGCTGCCTGCTGCTCTTGCCGCTGGCCGCCTGGCTGGCGCGGCGGTTGCGCCTGCTGGAGCTGGGCGACGACCTGGCCCGGGCCCTGGGCCTGGCCGTGCTGCCCAGCCAGAATCTGCTGCTGGCGGTTGCCGTGGCCCTGGCCGCCCTGGCCATCGCCACCGCCGGTCCCATCGGCTTCGTCGCCCTGGCGGCGCCCCAGCTGGCCCGGCGCCTGACCCGCAGCGCCGATCTCGGCATCCTCGCCCCCGCCCTGCTCGGCGCCTGCCTCACCGCCCTGGCCGACCTGCTGGCCCAGCGGCTGCTGGCGCCCTTCCAGATTCCGGTCGGCTTGCTGACCGGCGCCCTGGGCGGCCTCTATCTGATCTTTTTGCTGAGCCGCGAATGGCGGCGGACCTCATGAGCCAAGACGCCCCTTCCAGTCGCCTCGCCGCCCACGGTCTCACCGTCGGTTATGGCGGCCAGCCGATCTGCGCCGACCTCGATGTGCGGCTGCCCGATGGGCGCTTCACCGTCATCATCGGCCCCAACGGCTGTGGCAAGTCGACTCTGCTGCGCAGCCTGGCGCGGCTGATCCGTCCCAGTGCCGGCGAGGTACGCCTGGACGGTCGGCTGATCCAGGACCTGCCGACCCGCGAGGTGGCTCGTCGCATCGGCCTGCTGCCGCAGAGCGCGGTGGCGCCGGACGACATCCTGGTCAGCGACCTGGTGGCGCGCGGGCGCCATCCCCATCGCCAGGCCTTCGCCGGCTGGACGGAGGCTGACGAGCGCGCGGTGCAGCACGCGCTGGAAGCCACCAACACCCTGGAGCTGGCCGAGCGGGCGGTGGACAGCCTGTCCGGCGGCCAGCGCCAGCGTGTCTGGATCGCCCTGGCACTGGCCCAGGAGACTCCGCTGCTGCTGCTCGACGAGCCCACCACCTTTCTCGACATCGCCCACCAGGTGGAGCTGATGGAGTTGCTCTGCCGCCTCAACCGCGAAGGCGGCCGCACCCTGGTGGCGGTGCTGCACGACCTCAACCAGGCCTGTCGCTACGCCGACCACATCATCGCCCTGCGCGCCGGCCGCATCCTCGCCGAGGGCCCGCCGGCGGAGATCGTCAGCCCCGAGCTGATCGAGGCGCTGTACGGCCTCAAGTGCGCGGTGATCGAGAATCCCCTGGCGGGTACGCCGCTGGTGATTCCCTACTAGGGCTCGTCCCGGAAAACGCTGCGCGGTTTTCCAGGCTACCGGTAGGGTAGACAAGGGCACAGCTGCGTCCACCGTTGCGCCCCATCTTGTCGGACGACTCCGCAGGTGCTCCACTGGCGATCCAGAACAACAACGGAGCTCGCCATGCATATCGTCATCCCGGACGACTACCAGCACGTCGTCGAAACCCTGGATTGCTATCCCCTGCTCCAGCGCGCCGGGCATCAGGTGACGCTCTATCACGACGCCGAACGCGATCCCAGGGTGCTGGTGGAGCGTTTCCGTGACGCCGATGCCCTGGTGCTGACCCGCGAGCGCACCCGCATCGACGCCGAGCTGCTGGCGCACCTGCCGCGACTCAAGCTGATCAGCCAAACCGGCAAGGCCACCGCCCACCTCGACGTGGCCGCCTGCACCCGCCAGGGCGTGGCGGTGTGCGAAGGCAGTGGCTCGCCGGTCTCCACCGCCGAGTTGACCTGGACGCTGATCCTCATGGCCCGCCGCAAGCTCAAGCCGGCCATCGACGCCCTCTATGCCGGGCGCTGGCAGGTCAATCTGGGCGAACGACTGGACGGGCAGATCCTCGGCATCTGGGGCTATGGCAAGATCGGCCAGCGCCTGGCGCGCTACGGCCAGGCCTTCGGCATGCCGGTGCTGGTCTGGGGCAGCGAGGCCTCGCGCGCCCGCGCCGAAGCCGACGGCCATCGCGCGGCGCCCAGCAAGGAGGCCTTTTTCGCCGAGGCCGATGTCATCAGCCTGCATCTGAGATACAGCGAGCGCAGCCGCGGCTGCGTGCGCGCCGAGGACCTGGCGCGGATGAAGAAGAGCGCCCTGCTGGTCAACACCGCCCGCGCCGGCCTGATCGAACCCGGTGCCCTGCTCACGGCGCTGGAATTGGGCCACCCTGGCCAGGCGGCGCTGGATGTCTTCGAGCAGGAACCGGTGGCGCCGGACGATCCCCTGCTCGCCCACCCCCAGGTGCTCTGCACCCCGCACCTGGGCTACGTGGAAAAGCACAGCTACGAACTCTATTTCGGCGAGGCCTTCGCCAACCTGGTGGGCTTCTTCAGCGGCGAACCGACCGGCCTGGCCAATCCGGAGGTGCTGGGGCGGTAGGCTTGGGGGCGCGTGGATCGCGTGGATAAGGCTGCGCCGTTATCCACCCTACGCAGCGCTCTGTAGGGTGGAAAACCGCACAGCGTTTTCCACCGTCTTGGCATTACCGCCCCTGTTGAGCTTCGACGATGAAGCCGTATCACCCCAGCCCTCTCCCAGAGGGAGAGGGAGGAAAAGCGGCGCACGCCTCGTAGGTTGGGTTGAGCGCAGCGAAGCCCGACATTGTCCAGGCTTGAACGCTGTCGGACTTCGACGATGAAGCTGTCTCAACCCAACCTATGGCAAGCGCTCCCTTACCGCGGCGGCGAAGGCGGCGGGGGCTTCCTGGGGGATGTTGTGGCCGCAGCCGGGCAGCACCTCGTAGCGGAAGGGTCCGCTGAAGTGCTGCGCTACCTCGGCTTCACCCTGCACCGCGGTGACCCCGTCGTCGGCACCGGCCAATACCGTGGTGGGCACGCGGATGGGTGGCTGAGCGGCGAGCCGGCGCTCGGTCTCGGCATAGGCCGGATCGTCCGGGGCCAGACCGTAGCGGTGGCGATAGGAGTGGATCACGGTATCGACGAAATCGGGATTGTCGAAGGCCGCGGCGGTAAGCGCGTAGGTAGCGTCGCTGAAGCGCCAGCTGGGTGACCACAGCGACCAGAGCAGTCGACAGAATTCGCGGCGATGTTTCGCCAGTCCGGCGCGACCTCGCTCGCTATGGAAGTAGTACTGGTACCAATAGCGCAGCTCCGCCGCCGGTTCGGCAGGCTGGGTCGCGGCGCGGGCGATGTCCTGGATCGGATAGCCGTCGCCCAGCACCAGCCCTGCGACCCGCTCGGGCCAGAGGGCGGCGACGATACCCGCAGCGCGACCACCCCAGTCGTAACCGGCCAGGGTCGCCCGCTCCAGGCCCAGGGCGTCGAGCAGCGCCAGGACGTCATGGGCCAGGGCGGCCTGCTGGCCGGAGCGCGGGGTGTCGGCGCTCAGGTAGCGGGTCGCGCCATAACCGCGCAGAAAGGGCACATGGACGCGGCAGCCAGCGGCGGCCAGTTCATCGGCTACCTCGGCGTAGGCGTGGATGTCATAGGGAAAGCCATGCAGCAGCAAGACCGGATGGCCGGCGTCCGGGCCCTGGACCTGGTAGGCGACGTCCAGGACGCCGGCCTGGATGGAGGTGAGCATGGGGGATCTCCGCCACGGGTGTTGTAGAGCGGAGAGGTGGATCGGCTTGGGAGTTCCCGAGGTGGCAGCGTCGCGTGGAAAACGCTACGCGGTTCCACCCTACCAGGCTACGGCGTCTGAGAGCATCGCGGCCATGGGCCGCTCCTACGGAGTCACCGGTCACTGTAGGAGCGGTCGCTACGGCGCACCGGCATGGCCGCGATCATCACAACGCCAAACTTGATAGCGGACCACCGTAGGCTCGTTGGTTACCCCACCAAATACCGCCCGATCAGGGTCACGCCCGACACCAGCACCAGCCAGGTCACCAGGCGGGTGAAGCGTTCGCGGGACAGGCGGCGCTGCAGGTGGCGGCCGATCCAGCCGCCGAGCAGCATGGCCGGCAGCAGGCAGACCGCCAGGAGCAGCAGGCTGCCATCGCTGTAGGCGCCGGCGATCAGCAGCAGGACGATGCGGATGGAGGCGCTGCAGCCGATGAGGAAACTCTGGGTGCCGCGGATGGCGTTCTTGTCTTCCAGGCGGCCATTCAGATAGAGCGCATAGAGGAAGCCGCCACTGCCGAACAGGGCGCCGCACAGGCCCCCTACCCCGCCCGCCGGGATCGACCAGGCCGGCGCCAGTTGGCGAAAGCCCTTGGGACTGAACAGGCTGTAGGTGGAATAGGCCACCACGAAGAGCCCCAGCCAGAGCATCAGCAACCGGGCATCGGTGCGCATCAGCAGGTAGGTGCCCAGGGCCGCGCCCAGCAGCAGCATGGGCAGCAGGCGCCTGAGTTCACGTCCGGCAATGGCGCGGCGATCCGGCAGCCAGTTGTGGAAGGAGGCGAGGAAATCCAGCATCACCAGCAGGGGCACGATGCGCGACAGCGGCATCCAGCTGGTAAGCAAGGGACCGGCGACCAGGGCGCTGCCGAAGCCGGCGACGCCAAAGATCAGATAGGCCAGGACCACGATGGCTTCGATGAAAAGCCAGTCCAGCGGGCTGAAGGCGGGAACGAGGGCAACGAGAGAGTCGAGCATGGGGGCGCATCCTGCGAGAAGAGCTCGCATTCTGCGCCCCGCGTGCAACCTCTGAAAACCGCCAGCCGCCCCCGTTCACGGGGACCGGCGGTCCAGAGCGGCTCAGGGAATCAGGCGCTGGGCCCGCAGCCGGGTGAAGAGGTCGAGAAAGCTCGCCCGGGTGTCGCGATAGCCGAAGAAGCCCAGGTCGCGGCTCTTGGTCATGTCGTTGAGGCACTCGATCTCGCGGCCCAGGTCGGCGTCGCTGTGCCACCAGGAGGCCAGCTTGTCGACGTCGGCTTCCACCAGGTCGTGCTCCTCGGCGAGCTTGCGCCACTGCGCCGGGGCCACGTCCTTCATCCGCGCTTCCAGCGGCATGGGCTGCTCGGGATAGGGCGCCGGCTCCAGGTCGAAGAAGGCGGCGATCTCGCCCCACAGCCAACGCCAGCGGAAGACGTCGCCGTTGACGGTGTTGAACGCCTGGTTGCGCGCGGCCGGCGCCAGGGCGGCCCATTCCAGTTGCTCGGCGAGCAGGCCGGCGTCGGTGACGTCGGTGATGCCGTCCCACTGGGTACGGGAACCGGGGAAGACGAAGGGCTGGCCGGTGGCCTTGCACAGGGAGGCGTAGACCGCCAGGGTCAGGCCCATGTTCATGGCGTTGGTGCCCTTGGCCTGGCCGATCATGCTGTGGGAGCGGTGCACGCTCCAGCCGAAGCCATGGCGCTCGGCGGCGGCGAAGAGGATATCTTCCAGGGTGTAGTAAAAGTTGGCGCCGGCCTGGCGCGGCTCGCTTTCGCGGAAGGGCGTCTCGGCCTTGCCGCTGCCGTATTCCTCGAAGGAACCCAGGTAGTGCTTGGTGCCGGTCACCAGGGCCAGGTGCTCGAGCGGCGCGCCGTCCAGGGCCTGGCAGAGGTTGTCCATCATGGCGCCATTGGCCTCGACGTTTTCCTTCTCGGTGGGGCGACGGGTCCAGGTGCAGAAGAACACATGGCTGATCGGCAGACCGGCCAGCGCCTGGCGGGTGGACTCGGCGTCAAGCAGATCGGCGGCGACCGGGATGACGCCTTCCTGCGCCACCGGCTTGCGCGCCAGACCGTAGACGGTCCAGCCCGAGGCGACCAGGGTATTGGCCAGGTTGTAGCCGGAAATGCCGGTCACGCCGACGATGAGAGCGGTGCCCTTGCGCATGAAACCTCCAGATAGGGATGGGAGACGGCCTGCGGCGGTCGCAGGCGCTGTAGATAAGGGAGTGCCTTGTCTCAGGGTTGATTCCAGCCTATTGGAGAATTAACGGCGTATCCTGGGTATAAATTCCTTTTTAACTGGAATTAGATTCCGCAATCGGGAGCCAGCCTTGTATTCCTCCGAACGCCTCAAGGGGCTCGACGTCTTCGTCACCGTGGCCGATCTCGGCAGCTTCACCGCGGCTGGCGAGCGTCTCAATCTCACCGGTTCGGCCGTCGGCAAGAGCGTGGCCCGGCTGGAAAGCCGGCTGGGCGTGCGGCTGTTCCAGCGCACCACCCGCCGGCTGAGCCTGACCGAAGCCGGCACCCGCTTCTATCGCACCTGCACCGGGGTGCTGGCCGAGCTGGAACAGGCCGAAGTGGGCCTGGCCGCCCAGGACGGCGAGCCCCACGGTCGGGTACGCATCGACCTGCCCGCCTCCTATGGCCGCCTGCATGTGCTGCCGCTGATCCTGGAATTGCTGCACCGCTATCCGCTGTTGCAACCGGATCTGTCGCTGTCGGATCGCTTCGTCGATCCGGTCCACGAGGGCATCGACATCCTGGTGCGCATCGGCGGCTCCGACGCCTGGCCGGCCAGCCTGGGGCATCGCTTCCTCGGTACCCAGCGCCAGGTCTTCTGCGCCGCCCCGGCCTATCTCGCCCAGCATGGCCGCCCCCGGACCCCGGCCGAGCTGGTCGATCACCAGTGCATCGGCTTTCGCCAGGCCGATGGCCTGATCAGCCCCTGGCAGCTGCGCGGCGAACAGCCGGGCGACAGCGAACGCTGGATCTTCCAGCCGCGCCTGGTGGTGGGGGATGGCGAAGGCGAGGTGCTGGCCGCCCTGGCCGGGCATGGCATCGCCCAGTTGCCGACCTGGCTGATCGCCACGCACCTGGCCAGCGGCGCTCTGGTGGACGTGCTGCCCGAGCACGGCGTCGAGGGCTCGCCGATCAACCTGGTGTGGCCGCGCAGTCGCGAGAGTCTGCCGCGGGTCCGGCTGCTGCTGGAGCACCTGGCCAGTCGCCTGCTGCCCACGGTGGCGCCGAAGCTTTCGCGCTAGCCACGACCGCTCGACCAGTGGCCCCGACTGCCGCGCCACGGACGGGAACATCCGCTCAAGCACCCCGGTCGTAAACCCTCGTACACCCGCTCGCCCCTGAGTTCCATCGATGGGCGGCATGACGATTATCGAGACGATCGATTGGTGCCGTCGGCTCTGGCTCAGCAGGATCGACGGTTTGTCACCGGGCCAGGCCAACCTGGCCGCCCTGCTCCACCACTCAGTTCCACCACCTAGATGAGGTATCTCATGAGCCAAGCCCAAGGCTACGCTGCCCAGTCCGCCGACCAGCCCCTGGCGCCCTTCTCCTTCGAGCGGCGCGAACCCGGCGCCCACGACGTGCAGATCGACATCCTCTTCTGCGGCGTCTGCCATTCCGACCTGCACACTGCCCGCAACGAGTGGAACAACACCCTGTACCCGTCCGTGCCCGGTCACGAGATCGTCGGCAAGGTGACCGCGGTCGGTGCCCACGTGAAGAACTTCAAGGTCGGCGACACCGTCGGCGTCGGCTGCATGGTCGACAGCTGCCAGCACTGCGCCCCCTGTGACGCCGGTGAAGAGTCCTACTGCGAGAACGGCTTCACCGGCACCTACAACGGCAACCTCTACGGTGGCAGCGAAAACACCCAGGGCGGCTACTCCGACCACATCGTGGTCAACGAGAAGTTCGTGCTCAAGGTGAGCCACACCGAGAACCTGGCCGCCGTGGCGCCGCTGCTGTGCGCCGGCATCACCACCTACTCGCCGCTGGCCCACTGGAAGGTTGGCCCGGGCAAGAAGGTCGGCATCGTCGGCCTGGGTGGCCTCGGCCACATGGGCGTCAAGATCGCCCATGCCATGGGTGCCCACGTGGTGCTCTTCACCACCAGCGCAGGCAAGAAGGACGACGCCCTGCGCCTGGGCGCCGACGAGGTGGTGGTGTCGAAGAACGAAGACGAGATGGCCGCGCACGCGAACAGCTTCGACTTCATCCTCAACACCGTGGCCGCGCCGCACAACCTGGACGCCTTCCTCACCCTGCTGAAGTGGGACGGCACCATGACCCTGGTCGGCGTACCCGCCGAGCCGCACCCGGCGCCCAGCGTGTTCAACCTGGTGATGAAGCGCCGCCAGCTGGCCGGTTCGCTCATCGGTGGCATCCGCGAGACCCAGGAAATGCTGGACTTCTGCGCCAAGCACGGCATCGTCTCGGACATCGAGCAGATCGCCATCCAGGACATCAACGAAGCCTATGAGCGCATGCTCAAGAGCGATGTGAAGTACCGCTTCGTGATCGACATGCAGAGCCTCAAGCAGGGCCAGACCGTGGCCTGATCCCGCGCTCCGCTCCGCCGACAACGCCCGCGCCCGTCGCGGGCGTTGTCATTTCCGGTAACGCATTTTTGGCGCGCCCCGCGGTCCTAGCTTCTGTCCGAAAAGTCGTCGAGCGAAGGTCAGGCGAGGCGAAAAGTCCTGAGGAAGCGGAATTTACGAGCGGTAAATGAGCATTCCGAAGGGCTTTTCAACGAAGCATCACCGATGCGCAGACGCTTTTCGGGTAGAAGCAAGCGATAACGACAATCACGAGGCGGCCGCCATGCAGTGGGACAAGGGACAACGTAGCGACAACGTGCAACAGGCCAGCGGTGGACGCGGCATGAAGATCGGCGGCGGCCTCGGCCTGGGTGGCGTGGCCCTGGTGGTGGTGTTCGGCCTGCTCAGCGGCCAGAGTCCGACGCAGATCCTCGGCAACCTGATCAGCCTCAGCGGCCAGAGCGCGCCGAGCCAGCAGGAGACCACCGCCCCGGCCGACAACCGCCAGGTAGACTTCGTCCGCGTGGTGCTGGGCGAGACCGAAAACACCTGGACGCGCATCTTCCAGGCCCATGGCGAGCAGTATCAGCCGCCCAAGCTGGTGCTGTTCAACGGCCAGGTGCAATCCGGTTGCGGCGGCGCCACCGCGGCCAGCGGTCCCTTCTATTGCCCGGTGGACAGCAAGGTCTACCTGGACCTGACCTTCTTCCAGGAACTGCAGCAGCGTTTCGGCGCCGACGGCGACTTCGCCCGTGCCTATGTGATCGCCCACGAGGTCGGCCACCATGTGCAGAACCTCACCGGCACCACCAGCAAGATGGAAGCGGCGCGCCGCCGTGGTATTCCCACCGAGGGTGCCACCGGGTTGTCGGTACGCTTGGAACTGCAGGCCGACTGCTATGCCGGGGTCTGGGCCAACGACGCCCAGAAGCGGCTGAACTGGCTGGAGCCGGGGGACCTGGAGAAGGCGCTGAACGCCGCCAACGCCATTGGCGATGATCGCCTGCAACGCCAGTCCCAGGGCCGCGTGGTACCGGATTCCTTTACCCACGGCAGCTCCGCGCAGCGGGTCAAGTGGTTCCGCACCGGCTTCGACAGTGGCAAGGTGGAGAGCTGCGACACCTTCGCCGCCAAGGCGCTCTGACCTCTAGCGGGAGATCCCCGATGCGTCGCCTGCTCGCGCTGTGCCTGGCCCTGGCCTGGGGCTCCGCCCTGGCGGCGCCCCATGAGGGGGTCGCCCGTATCGTCAGCGACCGGCTGCCGATCGGCCAGGCGCAGGCCGCGCTGCAGCTGTCCACCGACTGGGACCGGCCCCATCCGGAGATCCGCCGCGCCTTGGTGATCGTGCATGGCCGGCTGCGCAATGCCGCGACCTATTTTCGCTCCGGCCAGACGGCCACGGCAGCGGCCGGCGCCATGGCGGACACCCTGGTGATCGCCCCGCAATTCCTCAATGAAACGGACGTCCAACGCCATCGGCTGCCGGACACCCTGCTGCGCTGGCAGGGCAATGCCTGGATGGGCGGCGAGCCCGCCCTGGGTCCGCAGCCGCTGAGCAGCTTCGCGGTGTTCGATGCCCTGCTCGCCCGCCTGGCGGAGCGTCGGCTGCTACCCAATCTGCAGGAGGTGGTGATCGCCGGACATTCCGGCGGTGGCCAGGTGGTGCAGCGCTACGCCGTGCTCGGCCAGGGCGAGCAGGCCCTCGCCGCCCAGGGCATTCGCCTGAGATACGTGGTGGCCAATCCCTCGTCCTATGCCTATTTCGATACCCGTCGTCCGGATGCCCAGGGCCAGCCCGTGCCCTTCGCCGCGGCGGCCAGCTGCCCGGACTTCGACACCTGGAAATACGGCATGCAGGGCCTGCCGGCCTATGCCGCGGGTCGCACGGCCGCCAGCCTGGAAGAGCACTATGCGGGACTCGACCTGACCTATCTGCTGGGCGCCGAGGACACCGATCCCAACCATCCGGCGCTGGACAAGGGCTGCGCCGCCGAGGCCCAGGGCCCCTATCGCCTGGCCCGCGGGCTGAATTACTACCGCTATCTCCAGGGCCGCCATCCGGGGCTGCGCCAGGCGCTGATCGAGGTGCCCGGCGTGGGCCACAACGGCGACGCCATCTTTACCTCGCCCGCAGGCCGCCAGGCACTGTTCGGCACCGGCGACCAGGCTTCAGCGCGCCAGGGCGGCGGGCGCGTCCAGTAGCTCCTGCACCTGGGCGACGAAGGCTTCCAGGGTGAAGGGCTTGCCCAGCACAGCCATGCGCTCGCCGACCAGCGGGACGGGCGGCTCGTTGCCCGCCGCATAGCCGGTGATGAAGAGGATCGGCAGGTGCGGTCTGAGGGTACGGGCCGCGCCGGCCAGCAAGCGGCCGTTCAGCCCCGGCAGGCCGACATCGGTGATCAGCAGGTCGAAGCCCTCGCCTTCGCGCAGGGCCGCCAGCGCCGACTCGGCATCCACGGCGTCGCGATACTCCCAGCCCAGGTCGACGAACACCTGCACCAGCAACTCGCGGATGACCGCATCGTCTTCCACCAGCAGCACCCGGACGCCGGGCAGGACGCAAGCGGTCGGGGCACTGGTGACCGGCTGGGGTGCCTGGGCGGCCAGGGCCGGATGACGCGGCAGCAGCAGGCTCACCCGACAGCCCTGCCCCGGCGCGCTGGTCACGCTCACCTGGCCGCGCGACTGGCGGACGAAGCCATAGATCATGGACAGTCCCAACCCCGAGCCCTGGCCCACCGGCTTCGTGGTGAAGAAGGGTTCGAAGACCCGCTCCAGCACCTCCGGCGCCATGCCCACGCCATCGTCGCCGACCTCGATCAGCAGGTAGTCGCCCGCCGGCAGACCCGGATCGGCGTCGGACTGCACCCAGTTGCGCGCGCGGATGGTCAGGGTGCCACCCGCCGGCATGGCATCGCGGCTGTTGATGGCCAGATTCAGCAGGGCATTTTCCAGCTGGTGCGGATCGACGTCGACCGGCCAGAGTCCGGCCTCCAGTTCGAGCTGGCAGCGGATCTGCGGTCCCAGGCTGTGCAGCAGCAATTCCTGGAAGTCGCCGATCAGCCGGGCGACGTCGACCGCCTGGGGATTGAGCGTCTGGCGGCGGGAAAAGGCCAGCAGTCGATGGGTGAGACTGGCGCCCCGTCCGACCGACTGGGTGGCGGTGTCGAGCAGACTGCCGACCCCGGCCAGGACCTCCGGCGCCAGGCGGCGGCGCAGGAGATCCAGGCTGGCCTGGATACCGGCCAGCAGGTTGTTGAAATCGTGGGCGATGCCGCCGGTGAGCTGGCCCACGGCTTCCATCTTCTGCGCCTGGCGCAGCAGCTCCTCGGCCTGGGCGCGACTGTGCATCTCCTCGCGCAGCTGGCGATTGCTCTCCTCCAGTTCGGCGGTCCGCGCCTGCACCTGGATCTCCAGGGTGGCGCGCTCGCGGCGCAGGGCTTCTTCGGCCTCGCGGCGGTCATCGATGTCTTCGCTGGTGCCGTACCAGCGGATCACGGCGCCCGCTTCATCGCGCCGCGGATAGGCGCGGGTGCGCAGCCAGCAGTGGCTGCCATCCGCCACCCGTACCCGGTGCTCCTGGTCGTAGGCCCGACCGGCGCGGCGCGCCGCGTCCCAGGCCTGCCGGGTCGCCTGGCGGTCGTCCGGATGCAGCAGCGTCCAGAAGGTATCGGCGTGCAGCGCCGGCTGGCCGGTCAGTTGCTGCCAGCGCGGCGAAAAGACCATCCGCCCGCCGTCGGGATCGCAGGTCCAGGTGTACTGGGGATTGAGCTCCACCAGATGCCGATAGTGGTCTTCGCTTTCGCGCAGCTGCAGATCCGCCTGGTGGCGCTCGATGGCCAGGGCGGCGGTCTCGGTGACCAGGCGGAAGGCGTCGCGCTCGGCGACCAGAGGGCGCCGTGGCTCCAGATAGTAGTTGGCGAAGGTGCCCAGCAGCCGGCCATCCAGGGCCAGCAGCGGCATCGACCAGCAGGCCCGCAGGCCGTAGCGCAGCGCCAGGTCACGGGCGCCCGCCCACAGCGGATCGCAGGCGATGTCCTCGACATAGACGGCTTCGCGCCGGTAGGCGGCGGTGCCACAGGAGCCCGCCAGCGGGCCGATCTCCAGCCGACCGAGATCGCGGCTGTAGGCTTCCGGCAGACTGGGCGCGATGCCGTCCTGCAGATAGCGGCCATCCTCGCTGAGCAACAGGATGCAGGCATGCAGGCGAACCTGGGCCAGGGCCTCCACCCGCTGCAGCAGCGCGTGCAGCACGCTGGTCAGAGGCAGCCCGGTGGCAAGGCTTTCCAGCGTCTGGCGCTCGTACTGACGCAGATCGCTGGAGGACGGCTGGTCGCTGGAAGGGGCGTGGAGGCTCATAGGGCTGGCCTGAGATGGATCCGAAGCCGGCATCTTAGCCAGTGGCCCGGCAAACAACAGACTATTTGCGCCTGACGGGCAATTTCCTGGCGTCAGAGCGCCGCCAGGATCTCGGTGCAGGTCTCGAAGCGCTGGTCCCGCGCCGCCGGCCAGGGATCGCCCGGCTGATTGACCTGAAGTGTCCGGCAGCCCACGGCCCGCCCGCACTCCAGGTCGTAGCGGTGATCGCCGATCATCACCAGGCGGTCTGGCGCCACCTGCCAGAGTTCGGCCAGCCGCAGCAGGCCACCCGGATCGGGCTTGGGCGGCGCCTCGTCGCGCCCCAGCACCGCGGCGGGCGCGAAGCAGTCTTCCAGACCGATGGCGGCCAGGGTCAGCAGCGCCAGATCGCGGGCATTGCGGGTGAGGATGCCCAGCGCGCGACCGTCCTCGTGCAGGCGCCGGATGAGGGCGACCGCACCCGGTGCCGGGCGGGCAGCGACGGCCAGTTCGCGCTCGTGCTCGAACAGCCAGGCGTGCTTGGCCTCGCGCTCGGTGGCCGGCAACTCGGCCAGGTGGTGGAGGATGTCGGCCTGTTCGGGGATGCCCAGATGCCGGCGAATGGCGGCGAAGTCGTGTACCGCCAGGGTCAGGGTGCCGTCCAGGTCGAACACCCAGTGGCTGAGGTGACGCAGTGTCATGCAGGGATCCTTTGGCGAGAGGTGACCTTCGGGCACTCCGGGGGAACCCCCGTCACCCGTGCTCCGTCTGGTGGAGACAACCTTCTGCAGGAGTCTACCCATGACGACGACCGTCCGGGCGCTACTTTTCGATGTCTTCGGCACTGTGGTGGACTGGCGTGGCAGCCTGGTCGAGGGCTTGCAGGGGCTGTCGGCCAAGCATGGCGTCCAGGGCGACTGGGAGCGGCTGGCCGATGCCTGGCGCGCCGAAGCCTACGAGGCCATCCTGCCGCAGATCGAGGCCCGCACCCTGCCCTGGCTGCCCCTCGACGAGGTGCATCGGCTGGCGCTGGACGAATTGCTGCCCCGTTACGGCCTGGTCGGCCTGACCACCGCCGAGGTGGCCTGGATCAATAGACTCTGGCACCAGCTGACCCCCTGGCCCGATGCCGTGCCGGGTCTCACGCGGCTGCGCCAGGGCTATCCGGTCTGCGCCCTGTCCAATGGCAATGTCAGTCTGCTGCTGGACATGGCCCGCCATGCCAGGCTGCCCTGGGACATGCTCTTTGGCGCCGATCTCTTCCAGCGCTACAAGCCGGCCGCGGAGGTCTACCTGGGTGCCTGCGCCCTGCTCGACCTGGAACCGGAACAGGTAATGCTCTGCGCCGCCCACAATGGCGACCTGCAGGCGGCCAAGGAGTTGGGCCTGGCCACCGCCTTCATCCAGCGCCCGCGGGAAAAGGGCCCGGCCGGTGGCGAAGTCTCCGCAGGCGGCTGGGATCTGGAAGCGAGCGACCTCCAGGATCTCGCCGACCAGCTCGGCCTGCCAGCGATGGAGGACGAGCGGGCCGAGCCCGGCGATTGAGCGCGGCCCAGGCGCTTCTGTATCCTGCCGGATACTTTTCGCCAGGGCACCGCCATGGGTTTTCTCGACAAGCTGCGCAAGAAACGTGAACGCCAGGCCCTGGCCGCCCTGCCCCGCCTGCACCAGCGCACGGCGCGCCTGCGCCGCGAGCTGCCCGACTACGAGATCGGCGCCGGCACCTATGGCGCGCCCAGGGTGTTCGATCTCAAGGAAGGCGCCACCCTGCGCCTGGGGCGCTACACCTCCATCGCCGAAGGGGTGCGCATCCTGCTTGGCGGCCTGCACCGGCTGGACTGGGTGACCACCTATCCCTTTCCCGCCTTCGTCGACGACCTGGCCCACATCAAGGACTACGGCGGCACCCGTGGCGACGTGGTGATCGGCAGCGACTGCTGGATCTGCACCGATGCGCTGATCCTCTCCGGCGTCACCATCGGCCATGGCGCCGTGGTGGCCGCCGGCGCCGTGGTTACCCGCGACGTGCCGCCCTATGCGGTGGTGGGCGGCAATCCGGCACGCTTCATCAAGTGGCGGTTTCCCGAAGCCACCTGCCAGGCACTGCTCGCCATCGCCTGGTGGGACTGGCCCGAGGCGGAGATCCTCGCCGCCGGCGAATACCTGTGCAGCGCCGATATCGACGGCTTCATCGCCTACGCCCGGGCGCGCCATCCGGCGTCCTGAATCCAGCGTCTGGAACTCGAGGCGCCTCCCAAGGCTCACCTTCATTAGTCAATCTTTTGAAGGTTTTCCATGGAAGCGCTCGATCTGCTGCAATGGCCGGCCATGGCCATCACCCTGCTCGCCGCCTGGCTGGTGGCCTCCCAGCGCCAGGGCCGGCGCAGCCTGGGTTTCTGGGTGTTCCTGCTCAGCAATGCCCTGTGGATCGCCTGGGGCCTGCAGGCCGAAGCCTATGCCCTGATCGTACTGCAGCTGGGCCTGGCGGCGATGAATCTGCGCGGCGTGCGCCGCAACGCCGACGAGGCGCCCGCCGCCGCCGAGGTCTCGGGCAGGGCATAATGACCAGCCCTGCGTCAGACGGCCCCGCCCCATGCAGCACAGCGTCACCCCCATCGGCCACGTCCGCTCCTGCTTCAAGGAGAAATTCGCCATTCCCCGGCAGCCCGCCCTGGCGCCGGCCGCCCGCGGCGTGCTGGAACTGCTGCCGCCCTTCGATCGGCCCGAGGCGGTCGAAGGGCTGGAAGGCGTCAGCCATGTCTGGCTGCTGTTTCTCTTCCACCAGGCGCTGGAGAGCCAGCCGCGCCTGCGGGTACGGCCGCCGCGCCTGGGCGGCAATCGCTACCTGGGGGTGTTCGCCACCCGCGCCACCCACAGACCCAACGGCATCGGCCAGTCGGTGGTCCGGCTGGACGGCCTCGAACCGGGACGGCTGCTGCTCTCGGGCATCGACCTGCTCGACGGCACCCCGGTGCTGGACATCAAGCCCTATGTGCCTTACGCCGACAGCCCGCCGGGTGCCCACAACGCCATCGCCGAGGCGCCGCCGCCGGCCCTGGCGGTAGGCTGGGCGGACGCAGCGCGCGTCCAGGCCGAGGCCCATGGCCAGCGCCTGGGTGAGCCCCTGGCCGAGCTGATCGAGCAGTGCCTGGCCCAGGATCCGCGCCCGGCCTACCAGGCGCCCACGCCCGAGCGCCGCTATGGCGTGCGCCTCTGGGACGTCGAGGTGCACTGGCACTATCCGACCGCGGAACAGATCCGGGTACTGGACGTGACCGCGGCGTCCTGATGCCGCCCGGTTTGCATTCCGGCGGCCAAGGCCCCAACAATGACATTGCCGGATCGCATGAGGCGGTCCGCACCCGGCTACGGCCGCCGTTCGGCCGTATCACCGATAGGGAAGCATCTATGGCTCCAAGCAGACAGGTCATCAACGCTCAGGTCAGCCCCAAGGGCAGCCTGGAGACCCTTTCCCAACGCGAGGTCCAGCAGCTCAGCGCGGCCGGCTCGGGCAACCTCTACCAGCTCTTTCGCCAGTGCGCCCTGGCCATCCTCAACACCGGCGCCCACAGCGACAACGCCAAGACCATCCTCGAGGCCTACCAGGACTTCGAGATACTCATCCACCAGCAGGACCGCGGCGTGCGCCTGGAACTGATCAACGCCCCGGCCGACGCCTTCGTCGACGGCGAGATGATCGCCAGCACCCGCGAGATGCTGTTCAGCGCCCTGCGCGACATCGTCTACACCGAGAGCGAACAGAGCAGCCTGCGCATCGATCTGGAAAGCTCCGAGGGGATCACCGACTACGTCTTCCACCTGCTGCGCAACGCCCGCACCCTGCGCGCCGGCATTGAGCCGAAGATGGTGGTCTGCTGGGGCGGTCACTCCATCAGCACCGAGGAATACAAGTACACCAAGAAGGTCGGTCACGAACTCGGCCTGCGCAGCCTGGACATCTGCACCGGCTGCGGCCCGGGCGTGATGAAGGGCCCGATGAAGGGCGCCACCATCGCCCACGCCAAGCAGCGCATTCAGGGCGGCCGCTACCTGGGCCTCACCGAGCCGGGCATCATCGCCGCCGAGGCGCCCAATCCCATCGTCAACGAACTGGTGATCCTGCCCGACATCGAGAAGCGCCTGGAGGCCTTCGTCCGCGTTGGCCACGGCATCATCATCTTCCCGGGTGGCGCCGGCACGGCGGAGGAATTTCTCTATCTGCTGGGCATCCTCATGCACCCGGACAACCGGGACATCCCCTTCCCGGTGGTGCTCACCGGGCCGCAGAGCGCCGCGCCCTACCTCGAGCAGCTGCATGCCTTCATCGGCGCCACCCTGGGCGAAGCCGCCCAGCGTCACTACCAGATCGTGGTCAACGATCCGGTCGAGGTGGCCCGGCAGATGGCCCAGGGCCTCAAGGCGGTCAAGCAGTTCCGCCGCGAGCGCCACGACGCCTTCCACTTCAACTGGCTGCTGCGCATCGAGGAAGGCTTCCAGCGCCCCTTCGATCCCACCCACGAGAACATGGCCGCCCTGCAGCTGACCCATGCCGTGCCGCCGCACGAACTGGCCGCCAACCTGCGCCGCGCCTTTTCCGGCATCGTCGCCGGCAACGTCAAGGCCAAGGGCATCCAGCTGATCGAGGAACGAGGGCCCTACGAGATCCATGGCGATCCCGACATCATGCGGCCGCTGGATCGGCTGCTGCAGGCCTTCGTCGAGCAGCACCGGATGAAGCTGCCCGGCGGCGCGGCCTACGAGCCCTGCTATCGCGTGGTCAGCTGAATCCTTTCACGTTGGCCTTTTTGGCCGATTTCCTCCCGCCATGACCGTTCGTCCACATCCTGTTCGACGAACGGTCATGATGCTAGCCAGGTGATATCAAAAAGTCGCTAGCCAGCTATCCAGAGCGCTTCGCTGATTCGCGTCCGGAGGGTGATGGAAGTCCCTTTGCCGCCCTGAAAAAACCTTGCGCGCTAACTGCATGGCTCCGCGTTAAAGCCCCTCTTCACCACGCCGATAGGGCAAGGCAAGCTAATCTCAGAGCGCAGGTTGCCGTAGTGAAATCTACCCGGGCGGAGACCCCGCCGGGCCGTCTTCCTCCAGCCGCGCCAGACTTCCTGCCGAGGCCACGGAATGAACAACTGGCTGGGACTCGACTTTCTCGTCGCCCCTCTCGCCCAAGAGCAGGTGCACCTGCACGGCCAGCATGATGGCTGGCTGGTCGCCCTCGCCTATCTGGTGGCGGTCAGCGCCTGCTATGTCACCCTGGTATTCGCCGAGCGCATCGGCCAGACCCGCACCCTGGCCCGGCGCCGCGCCTGGAGCCTGATGGGCGCCCTGAGCTTCGGCTTCGGCGTCTGGGGCATGCACTTCATCGCCATGCTGGCCTTTACCGTGCCCACCCGGGTGCACTACGACCTCTTCATCACCCTGGCCTCGCTGCTGATCGTGGTGCTGGCCGGACTCATGGCCATGCCCGCCCTCAGCCAGCCCGATCTCACTCTGGGCCAGCGACTCAAGGCCGGCACGGTGCTGAGCGTGGGCATCGTGCTCATGCACTACACCGGCATGGCCGCGGTGCACACCGAGGCCATGGTGCTCTATCGCCCGCTGCCCTTCCTGCTGTCGATCGGCATCGCCGTGGGGGCGAGCTTCGCCGCCCTGCAGCTGATCCAGATCTTCCGTCGCCACTACACCGGCATCTATCGCTGGCTGCGCATCGCCACCGCCCTGGTGATGGGCCTGGCGATCGCCGCCATGCACTTCACTGGCATGTGGTCCATGGTGCTGGTCGCCCCGGCCGAGACCGCAGACGCCCTGCAGGGCGCCAGCAATTCCTGGCAGCTGGGGGTGGGCATCGCCATCATCGCCCTGCTGCTGGTGGTAGGTGGCCTGGGCGCGGCCTGGGCCGATCGCCAGCTGCAGCGCAAGGAAAACGACCTGGAGCGGGTCAATTCCCTGGTCGGCCAGCTCGACGAGGCGCGCGCTTCGCTGCAACAGGCCGCGCACTACGATCCCCTCACCGACCTGCACAACCGCCGCGCCTTCAATCAGGCCTTCGCCGAGATCCTCGAGCGCCATGCCCAGCAGGGGCGCAGCCTGGGGGTGATGTTTCTCGACATCGATCACTTCAAGCGCATCAACGACAGCCTCGGCCACGACGCCGGCGACCAGTTGCTGGTGGCCATGGCCAAGATCATTCGCGAGGCGGTGCGTGACGGCGACCTGGTGGCTCGCTTCGGTGGCGACGAATTCTGCATCCTGGCCAGCCTCGCCGGACCCGAGGAGGCCCGGCACCTGGCCCAGCGCATCCTGGAGCGCCTGCGCAATCCGGTCACCATCGGCAACCGCACCCTGGTGATGACCACCAGCATCGGCATCAGCCTCTATCCTCGCGACGGCGGCTGCTGCGAAGAGCTGCTCAAGAGCGCGGATCTCGCGCTCTACCTGTCCAAGGGCAATGGCCGCAACACCTTCAGCTTCTTCGACGAGACCCTGCGCGAGAAGATCTCGCTGCAACTGGAGCTGGAGGCCGAACTACGCGAAGCCCTGGTCGAGGAGCGCGGTCTGCAGCTCTACTACCAGCCCATCCTCGACGTCGCCAGCGGTCAGCTGGACAAGGCCGAAGCCCTGATCCGCTGGGACCATCCCCGCCTCGGCATGCTGGCGCCCAACCACTTTCTCGGCGTGGCCGAGGCCAATGGCTTCGTCGAAGAGCTGGACGCCTGGGTGCTCCGGCGGGCCTGCAAGGACCTGGCCGAGCTGACCGCCGCTGGCCTCACGGAGCTGCGCATCGCAGTCAACTGCTCGGCGCTGAGCCTGAGCAACGACGCCCTCCCCGGGCAGATCGCCTGGCGGCTGGACGACCACCAACTGTCGCCGCGGCGCCTGGAACTGGAGGTGACCGAAAATGCCCTGGTCAAGAACGTGCAGCCCACCGCCGAGCTGTTGCAGCGCATTCGCGACCTGGGCGTGACGGTGTCCATCGACGACTTCGGCACCGGCTATTCCTCGCTCGCCTACCTCAAGCGCCTGCCGATCGACACCGTGAAGATCGACCGCTCCTTCGTCACCGGGCTGGCCGAGGGCAACGCCGATCACCAGATCGTCCAGGCCATCATCGGCATGGCCCGGCCGCTCAAGCTCAAGGTCACCGCCGAGGGCGTCGAGCATCTGGAGCAGCTGCGGCTGCTGTGCGCCCTGGGCTGCGACTTCATCCAGGGCTATCACATCAGCCGACCGGTCCCCCTGGCCCAGGTGCCCGAGGTGATCGCCCGCTATGCCAGCGGGGTCTGCCCACTGCAGGCCCAAGCGGAGGTGGATGCCGACGCCCTGGCGCTGGCCAGGGCGCTCGGCTAGCCGCGCCGATAGCGCAGCCAGACGCTGCCGTCGTCCTGGGCTTCGGCCGTATCCAGCTTGAGGTACAGCGGCTGCTGCCAGGCCTGCTCGGCGATCTCGAAGGAGGCCGGATGGGCGCCACGGCCGTCCACCAACGGGATGATCAGCACACTGATCTCGTCCACCAGGCCGGCGGCGACAAAGGAGCCGCTGACATGGGGACCACCCTCCACCACCAGCCGCTCGATGCCCAGTTCTGCGTTGAGCAATTCCAGCACCGCTGCCAGATCCAGTTCGTCCTTGCCACCGAAGACGTAGGAGGCACCGATGTTCTGCAGGTGCGTCAGGTAGTCATCGCTGACGCCTTCGGTCAGCACCGCCACCACGTGGGAATCCAGGGCCTCGTTCTTTTTCCAGGCCACCTTGCCCTGGGGATCGATGGCGATGGCGTACTTGGCGGCATCGCGCTTGGCGAAATGATGGGTGCGCGGGATGGGCGCCTGGGCGACGCCGGTGGGATAGCCTTCGCCATGGGCGATCTCTTCCATGGTCACCCGGCCGCAGGCCCAGGCATCGAAGGCGAAGCGCTCGGCCAGGCGCTCGTAGGTGGTATCGGCCTGTTTCTTGACGGCGCGATCCCAGCCATCGGTGAGGGCGTGGCCGTCGACCGACGACATCATATGGCAGATCACATAGGGCTTCATGGGGACTCCCGGCAGTGGCGTGTCGCCATGACACGCCTTGCAGCAACCGACCGGTCCGGCGCCGGGGGAGTTCAGCCCGCCGGGCCGCGGAAACGAAAAACCCGCCGGAGGGCGGGTTTTCGGGGAGCCTGCTCGCGTTATTTCTCGACGAAGGCGCGCTCGATCAGGTAGTCGCCCGGATCGCCCATGCGCGGCGAGATGGTCAGGCCGAATTCGTTCAGCACGGCGCTGGTCTCGTCCAGCATGCTCGGGCTGCCGCAGATCATGGCGCGGTCATCCTGCGGATTGATCGGCGGCAGGCCGATGTCCGCGAACAGCTTGCCACTGCGCATCAGGTCGGTCTGACGACCCTGGTTGCGGAATTCCTCACGGGTCACCAGGGGGTAGTAGATGAGCTTCTCGCGCACCAGATCGCCGATGAACTCGTGCTCCGGCAGGGTCTTGGTGATGAAGTCGGCATAGGCCAGTTCGTTCACGTAGCGCACGCCGTGGACCAGGATCACCTTCTCGAAGCGCTCGTAGGTTTCCGGATCCTGGATGGTGCTCAGGAAGGGCGCCATGCCGGTGCCGGTGCTCAGCAGATAGAGGTGCTTGGCGGGCTTGAGATCGCTGAGGATCAGGGTGCCGGTGGGCTTGCGGCTGACCATCAGGTTGTCGCCTTCCTTGAGGTGCTGCAGGCGCGAGGTCAGGGGGCCGTCCGGCACCTTGATGCTGAAGAACTCCAGGTGCTCTTCGTAGTTGGGGCTGGCGATGCTGTAGGCGCGCATCAGCGGACGACCGCCTTCGGTTTCCAGGCCGATCATCACGAACTGACCGTTCTCGAAACGCAGGCCCGCGTTGCGGGTGGTCTTGAAGCTGAACAGGGTGTCGTTCCAGTGATGAACGCTCAGGACGCGCTCGGTGTACAGGTTGCTCATCGATGACTCCAGGAAAAATCGGTACAGCCCGGGGCTGGATAGAAATTGCGCGACAGTTTATAGAGGGGGAAAATATCCGTGAAATGAATAATTCGAATATAGGTTATCCAAAAGGCAGATATGAGATTCACGTTGCGTCAACTCGAGGTCTTCGTCGCCGTGGCGCGCCAGGAAAGCGTTTCCCGGGCGGCCGAGGCGCTCAGTCTGTCGCAGTCGGCCACCAGCACCGCCCTGGGCGAACTGGAACGGCAATTCGACTGCCGGGTATTCGACCGCGCGGGCAAGCGTTTGACGCTCAACGCCCTGGGCCGGCAATTGCTGCCCAAGGCGGTGGCCCTGCTCGACCGCAGCGCCGAGGTGGAAAATCTGCTGCGCGGCAAGACCGGCTTCGGCTCCCTGGAGGTCGGCGCCACCCTCACCATCGGCAACTACCTGGCCACCCTGCTGCTGGGCGATTTCATGCAGCGCCATCCCGACTGCCGGGTGCGACTGCACGTGCATAACACCGCCAGCGTGGTGCAACGCATCGCCAACCATGACATCGACCTCGGCCTGATCGAAGGCGACTGCCAGCATCCGGATCTGGAGGTGCAACCCTGGATCGAGGATGAACTGGTGGTGTTCTGCGCGCCCGGACATGTCCTGGCGGGCAGGGAGGCCACCCAGGCCGAACTAGAAGCCCAGGCCTGGATCCTGCGCGAACAGGGTTCCGGCACCCGCCTGACCTTCGACCAGGCCATGCGCCATCACGCCCAGCCACTGGACGTGCGGCTAGAGCTGGAACACACCGAGGCCATCCTGCGCGCGGTGGAATCGGGACTGGGCATCGGCTGCCTGTCGCGGCTGGCGCTGAGAGACGCCTTCGCCCGCGGCACCCTGGTGCCCATCGCGACCCCGACCCTGGATCTGCGCCGCCAGTTTTGCTTCATCTGGCACAAGCAGAAGTACCAGACCGGGGCCATGGTCGAATTTCTCGACCTCTGTCGCCAGCTGACCCTGGGCCTCGCCCGCAGCGATCAGATCGACACCGCGCGGCCCCGGCCAGGGCGCTAGTCACTGGCCCTGGTAGATCCGGCGATTCTCCAGCTCCCGCTGCTCGTGGCGGCGGTGCGCGCGCAACGCCAGCAGCGCCAGGACGCCGATCACCAGGCGATAACCCTGGGAATAGAGATCCAGCTCGGCGGTGGCCGATTCGCCCAGTACGCCGCTGATCAGGCGCACCACGAACAGCGTCAGCTGCACGAAGGCCACCAGCAGCAGGCCGGCCGACAGCCATTCCGCCCGCCGGAAGGCCAGCACGGCAAACAGCGCCAGGGCGAATTGCATGCCGCCGTACCAGACCCGCGCCTCGGCCACCGAGGCCGAATCCATCAGCACCATGCCGCGGGCATTGGCCATCTCATAGGGATAGAACCAATGCGCCAGGGCGAGTCCAAACCAGACCAGGGCCTGCAGACCCAACACCAGACGTGCGAAGCGAAGCTCGGACATTCCCCGTTTCTCCTTGGGGCCAGAGGTGAATGACAGCCGCTCCAGTGTAGCCAGCGCCGGGAGCGATCTGCACTGCCGATGCAGACCGCCACAGGCGGGTTAGGGTTCGCCGGAAGCGCTGGGGTAAGCTGCAGGCCTCCACCCTTCCGGCTCCTGACCCGGAGCCCGCCGCCCGAGAGATCGCCATGCCCGCCGCCCTGCCCGCCCAGCCGCCGCTGGTGCTGTCCATCCAGTCCCATGTCGCCTACGGCCACGTCGGCAACGCTGCCGCTACCCTGCCGCTGCAACTGCTCGGCCTGCAGCCGGTGGTGGTCAACACGGTGCAATTCTCCAATCACACCGGCTACGGCGAATTCAAGGGCCAGGTCTTTCCGCCCGAACACATCCACGACGTGCTCGACGGCCTGCGCGCCCGCGGGGTGCTGGAGCGCTGCGTGGCGGTGCTCTCCGGCTACCTGGGCGACGCCGCCATCGGCGAGGTGATCCTCGGCGTGGTGCAGGAGATCCGTCGTCAGCGCGGCGACCTGCAGTATCTCTGCGATCCGGTGATGGGCGACGTCGGCCGCGGCATCTTCGTGCGCCCCGGCATTCCCGACTTCCTGCGCCGCCGCGCCATCGAGCAGGCCAGTCTGATCACCCCCAATCAGTACGAATTCGAGTTGCTGCACGGCCAGCCACTGGCCGACACCGCCGACGCCGTGGCCGCTGCCCGCTTGCTGCTCGGCCGCCCCGGTCAACCGGGGCCCAAGACCATCGTCATCACCAGCCTGCGCACCCCGGATCTGCCGATCGACGTCCTCAGCACCCTGGTGGTGGAGGCCGCGGACGCCTGGCTGGTGCAGACGCCCTACCTGGATCTGCAGCCGCTGCCCAACGGCATGGGCGATGTCTTTTCCGCGGTGCTGCTGGGCCAGTTGCTCAACGGCCAGTCCACGCCCGCCGCGGCGTCCCATGCGGTCAGCGCCCTCTACGCCCTGGTCGCCCGCACCGCCCCCGGCAGCCGTGACCTGCCGCTGATCGCCGCCCGCGAGCAGATCGTGCGACCGGGCGAGTTGTTCGAGGCGCAGCGGCTGCCGTAGGTGGGGTTGAGCGCCAGCGAAGCCCAAGGGCGCCCCGCCCTGTTGGGCTTCGACGATGGAGCCATACCCTCTTCGCGCGCCGTACCGCCCCCTCTCCCCCCGGGAGAGGGTTGGGGTGAGGGCAACCCTTCACGCCTGAAACCTTGAACGCGTGGAAAACGCTGCGCGGTTTTCCACCCTACGCCCTTGCAGGATCCTCCGCCGCTCCATACCGCCCCCTCTCCCCTCGGGTGAGGGTTTGGGGTGAGGGCACCTCTTCACGCCTGAGCCCTTGAACACGGGGAAAACGCTGCGCGGTTTTCCACCCTTGTATCTCGACTACAGCCTCCTCAGGAGGTCATAGTCCCCGACTGATCATCGGGGGAGGATGGCAAGCCGCGTCCACCCTTAAGCCTTTGAGCTTGCAGCGTAGATAGGCTGCCTCCTCCACACTCATCCCCAAGTCCGAACGGTATCTGGAGCCTCAAGAGCTCGTATTACGCAAGGTTGGACGGGATGACGTGATCGTGACGCATCTGAAGGAGGAGACTTCATGGCCGTAGTAGTAGGCGTTGATATCGCCAAGCGCAGCTTCGACCTGGCCGTCCTGCAGTCCAACGGCAAGTACCGGACAAAGGGCAAGCTGAGCAACGATCAGGCAGGCTTCGCGGTCTTTGCTGACTGGCTGCAACAGCATGCCGAGCCAGGCGCTTGGATCGTGATGGAAGCCACGGGCATCTATCACGAATCGCTCGCCGGGCACTTCCATGCGTTGGGCTACCGAATCGCGGTGCTCAATCCAGCACAGATCGCCCGTTATGCGCAAAGCCAGTTGCAGCGCAGCAAAACGGACAAACTCGACGCCAAGCTGATTGCCACCTATGGCCAGCGGCATGAAGATAGTCTGCGAGCCTGGCACCCGGAACCTGTGTCCATCCGCACGCTTCGCGCGTTGACCCGGCGCCTGGAGGATCTCCAATCGCTACGGCAGATGGAGCTCAATCGGCTTGAGATCAGTCCGGAAAAAGTCCAGGACTCGATCCGGGCAGTCTTGCAACGGCTCGATGAGCAGATCGCCTGGACGCTCGAACAGATCAATCGCCATATCGACGACGATCCGGACTTTGCGTGGTAAGCGCGACCTGCTGGTGAGTATCGACGGCATCGCTGACAAGACCGCCGCCCTGATCCTGGCGGAGCTCAGCGATATCGACCGCTTCGCCGATGCGCGCGCCGTTACCGCCTTTGCCGGCTTGAACCCGCGCCTGCAGGAGTCCGGCCTCGCGCGCGCCCATACCTGCATCTCGCGCATGGGATCAGTCCGCTTACGAAGTGCGCTATACCTACCTGCTGTCGTGGCGCTGACCTATAACCCGGCTATCAAGGCGCAAGCCGAGCGCCTGAAAGCCAGGGGCAAGAAAGGTAAACAAACCGTCTGCGCCGCCATGCGTAAGCTGCTGACCATCGCCTATGGCGTGCTCAAATCGGGCAAGCCTTTCGACCCTGCTTTAGCCATTGCACACTGAAGGGCGAAGACGGTATCTACGCCCCTTGCGGGGTCCTCCGCCGCTCCATACCGCCCCTCTCCCCCCCGGGAGAGGGTTGGGGTGAGGGAAGCCCTTCACGCCTGAGCCCTTGAACGCGTGGAAAACGCTGCGCGGTTTTCCACCCTACGCCCCTTGCAGGGTCCTCCGCCGCTCCATACCGCCCCCTCTCCCCCAGGGAGAGGGTTGGGGTGAGGGAAGCCCAACCGCGAATCCCTCACGACGACTGCAGATGCCGCTCCCGCTGTTCCTGGCGCTCCTTGGCTTCCACGCTGAGGGTCGCGGTGGGTCTCAGCAGCAGCCGCGCGAGGCCGATAGGTTCGCCGGTCTCCTGGCACCAGCCGTAGTCGTCGCGGGCCAGGCGCTCCAAGGCAGCGTCGATCTTGTCCAGCAGCTTCTTTTCCCGTTCCAGCTGGCGCAGTTGCCACTGGCGTTCCTGCTCGGCATTGCCGACGTCGGCCGGATCGCCGTGGGTGTCCAGGCCGCGCAGGTCTTCCACCTGCTCGTCGATCAGGCGCTGCAGATCGCCACGCTGGGTCAGCAGCAACTGGCGAAAGAATGCGCGCTGGACCTCGTTCATGTAGTCCGCGGCAGGTAGCGCCAGCAGTTCTTCAGCGGTCATCGACCAGCCCTCCATCCGCAAATGTTATATTATAACACTTAATAGCCGCTCTAGCCCGCTTCTGCCAGCCGTAGAATCCATCACAAAAATTCCGTAGTGCCTCAGCCCAAACCACTACACAAAGGCAAAAGCCTGTGCGAAAGTAGCGCTACAACCTGTATGACAACCTTACAACCACATAAGCAGGTCTCCATGTTCGCCAAGGTTCCCGCCAATGTCCTGAGCGACAGTGTCGCTCAGCAGCTGCTGGACAAGATCGAAGCCGGTGTCTTCGCCCCCGGCAGCAAGATCCCCAGCGAAGCCCTGCTTTCCGAAGCCTTCGGCGTCAGCCGTACCGTGGTGCGCGAGGCCATCTCGCGGCTGAAGAACGAAGGCGTGCTGCAGCCCCAGCAGGGTCGCGGCATCTTCGTCACCGCTCACGCCAGCATCCGTCCGCTGCGCATCGACGCCGACGAAGCCAGCCTGCCCGGCAGCGTCTTCCACCTGCTGGACCTGCGTCGCGCCATCGAGGCCGAGATCGCCTCCGAAGCCGCCATCAACCGCAGCGAGACCGATCTGGTCGCCATTGACGAGGCCCTGGCCGCCATCGACGAAGAGGTCGCCGACGGCCATGACGGCGTACGCGCCGACGTGGCCTTCCATCGCACCATCGCCCAGGCCACCGGCAATCCCTACTTCATCAGGACCCTGGAATTCGTCAGCCAGTACCTCGAGACGGCCACCCGCATCACCCGCACCAACGAGGCGCGGCGCGAGGACTTCTCCCGTCAGGTGCACGAAGAACACCAGGCCATCGTCGCCGCCATTCGCCTCGGCGATCCCCTGGCCGCCGCCAACGCCGCCCGCCAGCACATCTACAACGCCGCCCGCCGCCTGCGGCAGGCCGGCTTCGCCTGACCTTTTACGGAGAACAACAAGATGCAAGACAACGTCGGTGTCATCGGCCTCGGGGCCATGGGTCTGGGCGTCGCCCGTTCGCTGCTGCGGGCCGGCTTCGCCGTGCATGCCTGCGACGTGCGCGCCAGCGTGCTGGAAGCCTTCGCCAGCGAAGGCGGCGTGGCCTGTACCTCGCCTGCGGCCCTGGCCGACAGCTGCGACATCCTCATCACCGTGGTGGTCAACGCCGAGCAGACCGAAGCCGTGCTGTTCGGTGAGCAGGGCGCGGTTGCCGCCCTGCGTCCGGGCAGCCTGGTGATCGCCTGCGCCACCGTGGCTCCGGCCTACGCCGTGGAGCTGGGCGAGCGCCTGGCCGAGCGCGGCATCCTGCTGCTGGACGCCCCGCTGTCCGGGGGCGCCGCCAAGGCCGCCAGTGGCGAGATGACCATGATGACCTCCGGCACCGCGGAAGCCTATGCCAAGGGCGAAGCGGTCCTGGCCGCCATGGCCGGCAAGGTCTATCGCCTGGGCGACGCCCCCGGCCAGGGTTCCAAGGTCAAGATCATCAACCAGCTCCTGGCCGGGGTGCACATCGCCGCCTCCGCCGAGGCCATGGCCCTGGGCCTGCGTGAAGGGGTCGATCCGGAGGCCCTCTACGAGGTCATCACCCACAGCGCCGGCAACTCCTGGATGTTCGAGAATCGCGTGCCGCACATCCTCAAGGCCGACTACACCCCGCTGTCCGCCGTGGACATCTTCGTCAAGGACCTGGGCCTGGTACTGGATACCGCGCGCACCTCGAAATTCCCGCTGCCGCTGTCGGCCACCGCCCACCAGATGTTCATGCAGGCCTCCACTGCCGGCTACGGTCGTGAAGACGACTCGGCGGTGATCAAGATCTTCCCGGGCATCGAGCTGCCCAAGGCCGCGGAGTGAGACCGATGAGCGCGACCGAGACCCGCCCGCTGCTGGGCTGCATCGCCGACGACTTCACCGGCGCCACCGATCTCGCCAACATGCTGGTGCGCGGCGGCATGCGCACCGTGCAGGTGATCGGCGTGCCCGCTGCCGACGCCGAACTGGAAGCCGCCGACGCCGTGGTAGTGGCGCTGAAATCCCGCACCACGCCGGCGGCCGAGGCGGTGAGCGAATCCCTGGCCGCCCTCGCCTGGCTGCGCCAGCGTGGCTGCCGGCAGTTCTTCTTCAAGTACTGCTCCACCTTCGACTCCACCGCGGAAGGCAACATCGGCCCGGTGGCCGAGGCCCTGCAGGAGGCGCTGGACTACGACTTCACCCTGGCCTGCCCGGCCTTCCCGGAGACCGGCCGCACCCTGTTCCGTGGCCACCTGTTCGTACAGGACCAGCTGCTCAGCGAATCCGGCATGCAGCACCACCCGCTGACGCCCATGAGCGATGCCAACCTGGTGCGGGTGCTGCAGGCCCAGAGTCGCGGCAAGGTAGGGCTGCTGCGCTACGACCAGGTCGCCAAGGGCCCCGAGGCCGTGCGCGCGGCCATCGCCGAGCTCCGGACTTCGGGTCATCGTCTGGCCATCGCCGATGCCCTTTCCGATGCCGATCTGCACACCCTGGGCGCGGCCTGTGCCGAGCTGCCCCTGGTCACCGGTGGTTCGGGCATCGCCCAGGGCCTGCCGGAGAATTTCCGCCGCGCCGGTCTACTGCAGGCGCACGACGCCGCCGCCCTAAAGTTGCCCACCGGTGGCGAAGCCGTGCTGGCCGGCAGTGCGTCCCAGGCTACCAATGGCCAGGTCGCTGCCTGGCTGGAAGCCGGGCGCCCGGCCCTGCGCCTCGACCCCCTAGCCCTTGCCCAGGGTGACGACACCATCGACGCCGCCCTCGCCTGGGCGCGCGAGCAGGACCAGGCCGTGCTGATCTATGCCACCAGCCCCGCCGACGAGGTCAAGGCCATCCAGCGCGAGCTGGGCGTGGCGCGCGCCGGTGAACTGGTGGAGCGTGCCCTGGGCCAGATCGCCCGCGGCCTGTTCGACAGCGGCGTACGCCGTGTGGTGGTGGCCGGTGGCGAGACCTCCGGCGCCGTGGTCCAGGCCCTGGGCGTACAAGCCCTGCGCATCGGCGCCCAGATCGATCCGGGCGTGCCGGCCACCCTCGGCCAGGTGCAGGGCGAACCCCTGGCCTTGGCGCTCAAGTCCGGCAATTTCGGCAGTCGCGACTTCTTCGCCAAGGCCCTGCGCCAGCTGGCGGGAGAACAGCCATGAGCGCCGAAGCCCGGCTACGCGAAGAGATCTGCACCGTCGGCGCCAGCCTCTATGCCCGCGGCTACACCGTGGGCAGCGCCGGCAACATCAGCGCCCGCCTGGAAGACGGCTGGCTGATCACCCCCACCGATGCCTGCCTGGGTCGCCTCGATCCGGCGGCCATCGCCAAGGTCGGCCTGAACGGCGACTGGGTCTCCGGCGACAAGCCGTCCAAGACCCTGGCCCTGCATCGCCAGGTCTATGACCGCAATCCCGGCGTGGGCGGCGTGGTGCATACCCACTCCACCCACCTGGTGGCCCTGACCCTGGCCGGCGTCTGGCGCCCGGACGACATCCTGCCGCCCATCACCCCCTACCAGGTGATGAAGGTCGGTCATATCCCGCTGATTCCCTACGCCCGCCCCGGCGCCGCCAGCGTCGCCGAGCAGGTGGCGCAACTGGCCAACCGGGTCCGCGGCGTGATGCTCGAACGCCTCGGTCCGGTGGTCTGGGAAAGCAGCGTGAGCAAGGCCAGCTTCGCCCTGGAGGAGCTGGAAGAAACCGCGCGGCTGTGGCTGCTGACCGAGCCGCGCCCGGCGCCGCTGGATGCCGCCGCGCTGGCCGAACTGGCGGAGACCTTCGGCGCCGTCTGGTGACCTGAAGCCCGCGTTACCGCAATACCCCCACGATGGCCCTCATTGGCCGTCGCGGGATCGGCTTGCCCTGGAAAAACAACAATAGCGAGGAAAGTGCCATGTCCCACGTCGTCAGCCCCATCCGCCCGGAGTCCCGTTCATGAGTCCGTTGCTGCTGGTCCTCATCGCCGCGGCGGGCATCGCCCTGCTGCTGTTCCTGGTTCTCAAGTACAAATTCCAGCCCTTCGTGGCGCTGATGCTGGTGAGCATCCTGGTGGCCCTGGCCGCCGGGGTCGAGCCGTCCAAGCTGGTGGCGACCATCGAAGGCGGCATGGGCAAGATCCTCGGCCACATCGCCATCATCATCGCCCTGGGCGCCATGATCGGTCGCATCATCGAACTCTCCGGTGGCGCCGAGGCCCTGGCCAAGACGCTGATCGAGCGCTTCGGCAACCGACGCACGCCGCTGGCGCTGACCCTGGCCGGCTTCCTGGTCGGCATCCCGGTGTTCTTCGAGGTCGGTGTGATCGTGCTGATGCCGCTGGCCTATGGCATCGCCCGCACTGCGCGCAAGCCGCTGATCGTCTTCGCCCTGCCGATGTGCGCCACCATGCTCACCGTGCACGCCATGCTGCCGCCCCACCCGGGCGCCGTGGCCGCCGCCGGCCAGTTGGGCGCGGATCTCGGTCGGGTGCTGCTGTTCGGCCTGCCGATCACCGCCGTGCTGGCCCTGATCGGCTGGTGGGTGGCCGGGCGCATGACCCGTCGTCACTACCCCATGACCGACGATATCCGTAGCGACGTCTATGGTCCGCAGATCACCGACACCCACCTGCAGCAGTGGGGCCGCGGCCAGGACATGGCCCCCGGCCTGCCCAGCCTCGGCGCCGCCGCGGTCAAGGTCGACGAGACCCCGGCCGGCCTCGCCGCCGGTCTGCCGCCCGCCCCGGCGCCCGGCTTCGGTCTGGTAGTGACCCTGATCCTGCTGCCCATCGTGCTGATCCTCCTGGGTACCCTGGCCACCAGCTGGCTGCCCGCCGGCAACCTGCTGCGCGACATCCTCACCGTGGTCGGCGCGCCCCTGGTGGCCCTGCTGATCGACACCCTGCTGTGCGCCTATGTGCTGGGCTTCCGCCGCGGCTGGTCGCGCGAGCAGGTCTCGGACGTCATCGGCTCGGCGCTGCCCGGCGTAGCCATGGTCATCCTCATCGCCGGTGCCGGCGGCGTCTTCGGCAAGGTGCTGGTGGACACCGGCATCGGCGCGGTGGTCTCGGAACTGCTGCGCGCCACCGGCCTGCCGGTGCTGGCGCTGGGCTTCGTGCTGACCCTGCTGCTGCGCGCGGTCCAGGGCTCCACCACCGTGGCCCTGGTCACCACCGCCGGCATCCTCGGCCCGCTGATCGCCACCCTGGACCTCTCGGCCAACCACATGGCCCTGCTGTGCCTGGCCATGGGCGCCGGCGGCCTGGCCGT
Organism: Pseudomonas sp. HR1; assembly: GCF_030175875.1. Classification (NCBI taxonomy): domain Bacteria; kingdom Pseudomonadati; phylum Pseudomonadota; class Gammaproteobacteria; order Pseudomonadales; family Pseudomonadaceae; genus Pseudomonas; species Pseudomonas sp. HR1. The sequence goes on along the minus strand of NZ_JASNRF010000004.1, from coordinate 143,476 downwards.
GTCGCACATCAACGACGCCGGCTACTGGATCTTCACCAAGCTGGTCGGCCTGAGCGTCGCCGACGGCTTGCGTACCTGGACCGTCCTGACCACCCTGCTGGGGTGCCTGGGCTTCGCCATCACCCTGCTGCTCTGGCCCTTCGTCTGATCTGGGAGACAAGCCATGCCCCGCTTCGCCGCCAACCTCAGCATGCTCTACCCCGAGCATGCCTTCCTCGACCGCTTCGCCGCCGCCGCGGCGGATGGTTTCCAGGCCGTGGAATACCTCTTTCCCTATGAGCACACCGCCGCCGAGATCAAGGCCCGGCTGGACTCCGCCGGCCTGACCCAGGTGCTGTTCAATGCCCCACCCGGTGACTGGGCCGCTGGCGAGCGCGGCCTGGCCGCCCTGCCCGGTCGCGAGGCCGAGTGCCGCGCCGGCATCGACCGCGCCCTGGACTACGCCGCCGTGCTGGGCAATCGCCTGGTGCACGTGATGGCTGGGCTGCTGCCCACCGGGGTCGACCGGGCCCGCGCCCGCGACACCTACCTGGGCAACCTGGCCCATGCCGCCGAGCAGGCGGCCAAGGCCGGGGTAACGATCCTCATCGAGCCGATCAACCCGCGCGACATGCCCGGCTATTTCCTCAATCGCCAGGACGACGCCCAGGCCATCCGCCAGGCCATAGGCGCTGACAATCTGAAGGTGCAATTCGACTGCTACCACTGCCAGATCGTCGAGGGCGATGTCAGCAAGACCTTCGAGCGCGACTTCGCCGGCATCGGCCACGTGCAGATCGCCGGCGTCCCTGACCGCCACGAACCGGACCTGGGCGAGCTGTACTATCCCTACCTGTTCGAACGCTTCGACGCCCTCGGCTACGACGGCTGGATCGGCTGCGAGTACCGCCCGCGCGGTGATACCTCGGCGGGGCTGGAGTGGTTGCGTAAGCTTAAGGCGTAGGTCGTGGCGTGGACAAAGACACAGCCTTGTCCACTGTCATACGGTGACGTCCAGTGGAAAACGCTGCGCGGTTTTCTACGCTACGGACAAACCCAGCGCAGCGCCGCCATGCGCTCCCCTGTCTTATCGCGGCCATGGCGGCCCGCCGATTCAGCCGCTCCTACGAGACATCGGTTTTTTGGTGATCGCGGCCATGGGCCGCTCCTACAGATGAATCTGAGCTTGTAGGAGCGGCCCATGGCCGCGATAAACCCCCGGGAAAATTCCTAAACCTCAACCACCGCCAACGGCTGCCCCAGCCTTCTCCGGAATTCCTCCAGGAAGGCCGGAGCGAAGGCCCGTGCCGGCCAGTGGTTGAAGATGAAGCCCAGATCGGAAAAGGCGCAGGGCTGGGGGAAATCGAAGCCGTTGATGTCGTCTTCGTGATCGCATTCCGGGCAGGCGAAGTTGTCGCTTTCTGCTGGCATCCACACCTCCAGGTGCTCGAACAGCGCTTCACCGATCTCGCGACGGCAGGCAGGGCAACGCGCCCGCCCCTCGAAGCCGTCCAGCGGGGTGAAGATGCAGCGCTCGGTGACGATCTCCAGACCGCCATCGGCATAGTCGCGCGGATCGTCCATGCCCGGCGCCAGGCGCAGCACCTCGGTCAGTCGCGGACCCGGCGCATGGCCCCGCCGGCCGCGGCTGGGCAGGCAGGGCGAGGCCTCGGCCCGGACCACGCCGCTGGCGGCGAGCCAGCCAAGGATCTCCACGGCGGTGCGCTCCACCCGTGGATGGCTGGAAATGCGGGGAGCGAGGATGGTCTGGCGCAGGGTCATGGAACGCGGGTCTCGAAGAATGGGGCGCGCAGCTTAATCCGCTGCTCGCCGCGCGCCCATAGCTGCTAAGGTGAGGCCGACGAAAGCCATAGAAAGCGCCCCATGTTCAAGGACCCCTTCGCCCGCCTCGGTCTCGACCGCGAGGTGCTCAGCGTCAGCCAGCTCAACAGCCGTGCCCGGGTGCTGCTGGAGGACGTCTTCGCCCAGGTCTGGGTCGAGGGCGAGATCTCCAACCTGGCCAAGCCGGCGTCCGGCCATCTCTATTTCACTCTCAAGGACGGCCAGGCCCAGGTGCGTTGCGCGCTGTTCCGCCAGCACGCCAGCCGGGTGCGCCAGGCGCTGCGCGACGGCCTGGCGGTCAAGGTGCGCGGCAAGGTCTCGCTGTTCGAGGGCCGCGGCGACTACCAGCTGATCCTCGACAGCGTCGAACCGGCCGGCGACGGCGCCCTGCGCCTGGCCTTCGAGGCACTCAAGGAGCGGCTGGCCGCCGAGGGCCTGTTCGCCGCCGAACGCAAGCGCCCGCTGCCCGCCCATCCGCAGCGCATCGGCATCGTCTCCTCGCCGACCGGCGCGGTGATCCGCGACATCGTCAGCGTCTTCAAGAGACGCGCGCCCCAGGTGGAGCTGACCCTGGTCCCCACCGCGGTGCAGGGCCGCGAGGCCACCGCCCAGATCGTCCGCGCCCTGCAACTGGCCGACCGCCAGGGCTTCGATGCGCTGATCCTGGCGCGCGGCGGCGGCTCCCTGGAAGACCTCTGGTGCTTCAACGAAGAACCCGTGGCCCGCGCCCTGGCCGCCTGCCAGACCCCGGTGGTGAGCGCCGTCGGCCACGAGACCGATGTCTCCATCGCCGACTTCGTCGCCGATGTCCGCGCCCCTACCCCGTCGGCGGCCGCGGAGTTGCTGGCGCCCCACAGCGCCGACCTGCGCCAGCGCCTGGACGGCCTGCATCGCCAGCTGCTCCTGCGCATGCGCGAGCGCCTGGCCCGCGAGCGCCTGCGTCTGGAAGCCTGCAGCCGCCGCCTGCGCCATCCCGGCGAACGACTGCGCCAGCAGGCCCAGCGGCTGGATGACCTGGACCTGCGCCTGCGCCGCGCCTATGTCATCGCCCAGAATCGCCGCCGCGATCGCCTGGCGCACCTGGACACCCGCCTGGCCGGCCAGCATCCCGGGCGCCAGCTGGCTCTGTTGCGCCAGCGCCTGGAGCAACTGGCCGAGCGGCTGCCCCGGGTCATGCAGCGCCAGTTGAAGGAGCGCCAGCAGCGCCTGACCGGCACCGTGCAGACGCTGCAGATCGTCAGCCCCCTGGCGACCCTGGGTCGCGGCTACAGCATCCTGCTCGACGAGCGGGGCCATGCCGTGCGGTCCGCCGCCGAGGTCGCCAATGGGCAAAAGCTCATTGCCCGCCTCGCCGAGGGCGAACTGGCGGTGCGGGTACTGGACAATCACCAAGAACCCACCACTCTGTCTCTGTTGGACTAATCGGTCCAACCCGGACCGATGGTGGCATGTATCTTGAACCCTCGGTCAGGATTTCCCCCTACCGAGGCCCTCCATGCATTCCCTTCTGCGCGCTTCCCTGTTTCCCCTCACCACCGCCCTGCTGGCCGGCGCGGCCCAGGCCGAGACCCCGCCCGCCGCGCCGCTGCAACCCAAGGTCATGCTCGTGGCGATGTTCGCCCCCGAGGCCCAGACCTGGATCGATCGCCTCAAGCTCACCCATAAGGTCGCCGTCGACGGGCTCTCCGCCGACTATCCGGATGTGCTCTGCAATGAGGCACGGGTGTGCCTGATGACCACTGGAATGGGGCACGCCAACGCCGCCGCCTCGACCCTAGCGCTGACCCTGTCGCCCAAGTTCGACCTCAAACAGACCTACTTCCTGATCGCTGGCATCGCCGGGATCAGTCCCAAGGAAGGCACCCTGGGCACCACCGCCTGGGCGCGCTACCTGGTGGACTTCGGTATCCAGTGGGAGCTCGATCCTCGCGACGTGCCCAAGGACTGGCCCACCGGCTACCTGGGCATCAACACCCGGGGGCCGGGCGAGAAACCGCCGCTGGACTACAAGACCGAGGTGTTCGAACTCAATGTGCGCCTGAGAGACAAGGCCTACGCCCTGTCCCGCCAGGCCGAGCTGATCGAGAGCGCGGAATCCAAGGCCTGGCGCCAACGCTACGACTACGCCCCGGCCAACCAGCCGCCGGTGGTGACCCGCTGCGACACCCTGGCCGGCGACACCTGGTATTCCGGCACCCGCCTCTCCGAACGCGCCGAGGAGTGGACCCGCCTGCTCACCAACGGCCAGGGCCGCTACTGCACCACCCAGCAGGAGGACAACGCCACCTACGAGGCCCTGCTGCGCGCCAGCCGTCTGGGCAAGGTGGACCTGCAACGCCTGGCGGTGGTCCGTGCCGGCTCGGACTTCGACCGTCCGGCCAAGGGCGCCTCCGAGGTCGACAACCTGCTCGACTACGCCAAGCAGGGCGGCTTCGCCCCGGCGCTGGAAAATCTCTATCGCACCGGCAATCCGCTGGTGCAGGAGATCGTCGAACACTGGGATGTCTGGCAGCAGGGCGTGCCGGCGAGCTGAGCCCTACTGGCGGGGCTGCTCCACGGTTCGCTCGGGTGACTGGGTAGCCGGATCGCTGCCCGGCGCGCTCTTTTGCACCACCTCGCTGCGCTGGGGTGGTGGCGTTTCCGGCGACTTGTCGCAACCGGCGAGCAGAGCGCCGAGGGTCAGCAGGGCCAGGCTGCTGGTGATGAGACGAGGCATGGTCTTCTCCCTGGGGGTTTGAAGGAGGACCCCGGGATTTCCACGGACGTTCCCGCCTGGGGCCAGGGCCGGCCGGCCGTCGGCCCCGGCGATCTTCCGGGCGGCTGGCGCAGTCGTACCTGCAGGACCGGCCCTTCCGGTCACCCATCAGGAATCCGCCATGCCCAGACCCGCCCTCTCCCGCCTCGCCCTGGCCACCCTGCTGACCGCCCTGCCCCTGGCACCGGTCGCCCTGGCCGCCGAATCCAGCGCAAAACTGGAAAAGGTCGCCAGCTTCGATCACCAGGTCACCGGCGTCACCGTCAGCGAGAGCGGACGGATCTTCGTCAACTTCCCCCGCTGGACCGAAGACAGCGAGGTCTCGGTCGCTGAACTCAAGCCCGATGGCAGCCTGGTGCCCTATCCGGACCCGGCCTGGAACGGCTGGCGCAATGCCAAGCGCGACGAGCTGACCCCGGGCAACCACTGGGTCTGCGTGCAATCCGTGGTGGCCGACGGTCGCGGCAGTCTCTGGGTGATCGATCCGGGCGCTCCGGCCCAGGCGCTGGTGGTGCCCGGCGCACCCAAGCTGGTCAGGATCGACCTGGCCAGCAACCAGGTGAGCAAGGTCTATGCGCTGGACGAAAGCGTGGCGCCTCAGGGCAGCTACCTCAACGACGTGAGATTCAGCCCGGACGGTCGCCACGCCTATATCACCGATTCCGGTGCCCGCGGCGCCCTGGTGGTTCTGGATCTGGAGAGCGGCAAGGCGCGGCGCGCCCTGGATGGCGATCCGAGCACCCAGGCCGAGAAGGGCGTCAAGGTCAAGGCCGATGGCGAGCCGCTGGTGCGTCCGGATGGCCGCGGCGTGGAATTCTCCGCCGACGGCATCGCCCTCTCCCCGGCAGGCGACTACCTCTACTGGCAGGCGGTCAAGGGCAATACCCTCTACCGCATCGCCACCGCGGCGCTGCAGGGCGACGACCTCGCCAGCCTGCCGGCCAAGGTGGAAAAGGTCGGCGAGAACGGTCCGGCCGATGGCCTGCTGATGGACCCGCAAGGGCGCCTCTATGTCAGCGCGGTGGAAGACCATGCGGTGAAGATCCGCGAGAACGGCCAGCTCACCACCCTGGTGCAGGACAAGAAACTGATCTGGCCGGACACCTTCGGTCGCGGACCGGATGGCACCGTCTATGTCACGGATTCGCGCATCCCCGAAATGAGCTTCTTCGATCCCAAGCAGAAGCCGGCCTTGGAAACCGTGCTCTACAAGATCGTGCCCAACTGACGAAGCGGGCTGCGGGCGCCTTGCCCTGCGGCCCTCGCCTGCTCCAGCATGGGCGTTTTCGCCGTTGGAAAACCCCATGTCCCGCCTGCTGCCCCTGCTCTGCTGCCTGTTCCTCGCCCTGCCCGCACATGCCGGTACCTACCTGCAACGCCTGCTGGACAAGCCCGTGCCGGGCGGCGTCGCCGTGGTGCCGATCCCCGGCGACGCGGCGCCGCGGGTGCGCTACCAGGGCAAGCCGGTGCTGGTGGTCAAGGACGGCAACGGCTGGGTGGCCATCGTCGGCATCCCCCTGGGCACCGCCGCGGGTCGCCAGCCGCTGGAGGTCCCCGGCGCAGCACCCCAGGCCTTCACGGTCGGCAACCGCCACTATGCCGAGCAGCGCATCACCCTGAAGAACCAGCGCCAGGTCACGCCCAACCCCGAGGATCTCAAGCGCTTCGAGCGCGAGCTGGCCGAACAGCAGGCCGCCTACCGGCTGTTCTCGCCGAACCAGCCCAGCAACCTGCTCCTCGACAAGCCGGTGGACGGCCCGCTCTCCAGTCCCTTCGGCCTGCGCCGCTTCTTCAATGGCCAGGAGCGCAATCCGCATTCCGGCCTGGACTTCGCGGTGCCCGCCGGCACGCCGGTCAAGGCGCCCGCGGCCGGCAAGGTGGTGCTGGTGGGCGACTACTTCTTCAACGGCAAGACGGTGTTCGTCGACCACGGCCAGGGGCTGATCAGCATGTTCTGCCATCTCTCCCGCGTCGACGTCCAGGTCGGCCAGGAGGTGCCCCGTGGCGGGGTGGTCGGTCGCGTCGGCAGCACCGGGCGCGCGACCGGCCCGCACCTGCACTGGAACGTCAGCCTCAATGACGTGCGCGTCGATCCGAGCATCTTCATCGGCGCCTTCAAGCCCTGAACAGTGGCAAACAATTGGTAGCAGTCGCAGGCATTGCCAGACAGCCGGCTTCGGCTTAAAAGGAACGCCCGCCTCCACCCCGACCCGGAATGACCGCCATGACCCCAAGACCCCGCTTCGGCAGCGCCCTCGGCAGCATCCTGCTGGTCGCCGCGGCCTGCTATCTGCTGGTGGGCTTTTCCCAGGGCTTCGTGCTGTCGGCCTGGTCCTGGCGCACCTGGGTGGTGTTCGCCGTCATGGTGACGCTCTATCCGGTCGGCCTGTTCGCCGGCTGGTGGAAGAAGCGCGAGCCGGTGGAGCGCTAGACACCTGGCCCCCAGCCGTGGCGGGCATAGGCCCGCTCCAGCCGTTCCTCGCGCGAACTGAAGAGATCGCCGTCCGCCAGACCGCTCGCGGCCAATAGCCGGTCTTCCAGCACGGCCTGGGATTCCAGCCGACCGTCCGCATGGATATGGGTCACTGCCAGGCCCCGCCGCACCAGGCAGGGCGCCACCAGCAGGCCACGATGACAGGTCAGGGGATCGCGCTCGGCGCAGAGCAGGGCGATGCGCCAGCGGGCCTGGCCCTGCTCCAGCCGCAGCAATCCCTGCTGGAACGGCGCGCTGGCGGCCAGGCGGTCATAGCGCAGCTGTCCGTCCTCGTAATGCGCCGGATCCGGGCTGCGCGCGCCCAGCTCCCGGCCCAGGAACACATAGGCGATCCCCGCCGCGGCCAGACCGTCGCGCAGGGCCTCGCGGCGATACTGGGGCACATGGCGGCTATAGGGTTGGGAGCGCACATCGGCCACCGCCGTCACCCCCTGCGCCTGCAGCAGCTCGACATAGCGCGCCAGCGGATGATTGGAATGACCGAGGGTCAGGATCATGGGATTTCAGCGCCAGGGATCGAGGCGATACAGCCCGCCGATGGGGCACTCCATACGGTTGCCCCGGGCATCGGTGGAGACGAGGACGTCACCCGGGCGCAGGCCGGCAGCCCGCGAGCGATAGCCGAGGCGATTGCCAGCGGCCAGATTGCGGCAGGGCACGGTGAAGTCCACCAGGTAGGCGCGGCCCAACCCGGTGCCCAGCGCCAGGTGCCGGGTGTCCAGGTAGTGCCAGCCGGACAGATCGAAGCCCAGGATGGTGTCCATGGCCGCGCCCTGCCGATAGCCGAGGTCGGCCAGGCGATCGTCCAGGGTCGGCGGTCCGAAGGGACGTCCGGCGCAACCGGCTAGCAGCAGCACGGCGACGAGGGTGAAAAAGGCAGGTAGAACGCGCATGGAATTTTTCCTGGAAGGGCTGAACCTTGGACCGAGCACAGGCGCCGAATACGGCATGCTGGGCGCAGCTTTGCTAACGTGGCGCCCGTAGTATCCCGTCAAGAGACCCCCTATGCCCACGGCCCTGACCAACCTGATCGACGACCTCGAAAAACACCCGCAACTGCTCACCCTGGTCGCCTGCCTCGGCCTGCTGCTGGCGGCCTGGGTGCTCAACTGGATCGTCAAGCGCATCCTGGTGCGCGGCTTCTATCGCCTGCTGCGCAGCACCTCCTTCGGTCAGGACCAGGAGCTCAATCACCACCGCGTCATCGGCCGGCTGGCCAACATCGTCCCGGCCCTGGTGCTGTCGATCGGCATCGAACTGGTGCCCGGGCGTCCCGAGGCCCTGGTCACCGTGGTGCAGAACGTCTGCAGCGCCTTCATCGTGCTGACCATCGCCCTGGCCCTGGGCAGCGCCCTGAACGTGGTCAACGTGCTCTATTCGCGGCGGCCCTCGGCACGGCTCAAGCCGATCAAGGGCTATGTCCAGGTCAGCAAGATCGTCATCTACGCCATCGCGGTCATCCTGATGATCGCCACCCTGATCGACCGCTCGCCGCTGATCCTGCTCTCCGGCCTCGGCGCCATGGCCGCGGTGCTGCTGCTGATCTTCCAGGACACCCTGCTCTCCCTGGTGGCCAGCGTGCAGATCTCCAGCAACGACATCATCCGCGTCGGCGACTGGATCGAGATGCCCCAGCTCAACGCCGACGGCGACGTCATCGACATCGCCCTGCACACGGTCAAGGTGCAGAACTTCGACAAGACCATCACCACCATCCCCACCAAGAGATTCATCACCGACTCCTTCCGCAACTACCGCGGCATGCAGGAAGCCGGTGGCCGACGGATCAAGCGCGCGCTCAACATCGACCAGAACAGCGTGCACTTCCTCAGCGACGCCGAGCGCGAGCACCTGCACCGCTTCAACCTGCTGGACGACTACCTCACCGCCAAGGAACAGGAACTGGCGGACTGGAATCGCAAGCTGGAAAAACGCGGCCAGGAGCCGGTCAACACCCGCCGGGTCACCAACCTGGGGACCTTTCGCGCCTATGTGGAACGCTATCTGCGCGCCCATCCCGGAGTGCACCAGGGCATGACCCTGCTGGTGCGCCAGATGCCGCTCTCCAGCGAGGGTCTGCCGGTGGAGATCTACTGCTTCACCAACACCACGGTGTGGGCGCAATATGAGGGCATCCAGGGGGACATCTTCGACCACCTGCTCTCCATCCTCCCGGAATTCGGCCTCCATGTGTTCCAGCACCCGAGCGGACGCGATTTCCGCATGCGGCTGGAGCCAACCGAGGCCATGACCTCCCTCGGCGAACCGGGCACCCCGGCGCCCTGACCCGCCCGCTCCAGGCCTAAGGAAAGACCATGATCGTCGTCCACCACCTGAACAACTCCCGCTCCCAGCGGGTGCTCTGGCTGCTCGAAGAGCTCGGTATCGAGTATCGGGTGCAACGCTACGAGCGAGCAGCTGGCGGCCTGTTCGCCCCGCCGGAGTTGCGCAAGGTGCATCCGCTGGGCAAGTCGCCGGTGATCGTCGACGGCGACCTGACCCTGGCCGAATCCGGCGCCATCGTCGACTACCTGGCGCGGCGCTACGGCCCGCAACTGCTGCCCGCCCAGGACAGCCCGGAGTTCGTGCGCTACACCTACTGGCTGCACTATGCCGAAGGCTCGGCCATGACCCCGCTGCTGCTCAAGCTGGTGTTCGACCGCATCGCCACCTCGCCCATGCCCTTCTTTGCCAAACCCATCGCCAAGGGCATCGCCGCCAAGGCCACGGCCAGCTTCATCCAGCCCCAGCTCGACCTGCACCTGGACTACCTGGAAAGCCAGCTGGGCGCAAGCGGCTGGTTCGTCGGCGATAGCTTCACCGCGGCCGACATCCAGCTCAGCTTCCCCCTGGAAGCCGCCGCCAGCCGCGCCGGCCTGGACAACGGCAAGCGCCCCAAGCTGGTGGACTTCCTCAAGCGCATCCATGCACGTCCGGCTTATCAACGGGCATTGGAGCAGGGTGGGCCCTACGTCTACGCCTGAAGGCTGGGACGCCTATATCCTCACGCAATAGGTTGGGTTGAAGTAGCCACATCGCTGAAGCCCAATCCAACCTGCGCTGCATCCGGCTGCCTCGACAGGCCCCCTCTCCCTCCGGGAGAGGGCTGGGGTGAGGGAAAACCCCAACCCCGTAGCGTGGAAAACCGCGCCAGCGTTTTCCACTGACGGCACGCCACCGTACTTATCGCGGCCATGGCGGTCCGCCGATGCGGCCGCTCCTACGGTCACATCGGAGCCTGTAGGAGCGGCCCATGGCCGCGATCAGCTCAGGCACTCAGCCCGCAATGTTTCCGGTGACTCGGCGCTCCCACGTGGACAAGGCTGCGCCGTTGTCCACCTACACGGCGTCCGGATGGCCTCGGAGAACCCCCTCTCCCCCTTGGGAGAGGGCTGGGGTGAGGGAGCTACGACTACCGCCGCATCGGCATCCGGTCGATAGTGCCGAACAGCGCCTTGAGCGACCAATCCTGCTGCTCCCGCACCTTGACCCCGCCGTCCTTGCCCACCAGATAGAGCGTTGCCGGCTGGCCGGCGCGGGCGTCCAGCGCCTTGAGCAGCGCCCGGGTCTGCTCCGGCCGCAGCGGCTCGTCGTTGCGGCTGCCGGCGTCACCTACCACCGTATAGAGCACCATTTCCCGCTCGACGAAGGCTTCGCGATTGGCCGGCTGCGCCAGTTCTTCGCGAAGCTTCGCGACCTGGGGATCCTTCGCCGTCGGCGACACCAGGATCAGCGGTCGCGTCTTCCAGCGTTCCGCCTCCAGGGGGTTGTCGGCGGCCTGGACCGCCGACGCCAAGCCGGCGATCAGGGTGGTCGCCAGCCCTGCCAGCACCAGAGTCTTCATGGACGCCTTCCTTCCGTTCGTTTGCAGGGAATCGTCCAGCATTGACCCCAACCCGACGCCAGGGATCACCCCGGCGATTTCGGGTTACACAAAAAACACAAACCCGCTCTTTTAGAAATCACCAATAACCAGCCTCATCCAGCAATAAATCATCAGAAAATCGCGCTGATCGAACATTACTGCCAATTTCAAAAAGAACATTGCGAGACCTGCCCTGGGCGGACTAACGTAAGCGCCATGCACAACGCCCATACCCTCATCCTCCTCCGGCAGCACCGCTGCCTGCGACTGGTCAGTCCACGACTGCGAAGCTCGACCGCGCTCGCTTCGTAAGTCCCGACCACGCCCAAGGAAAGAATCGCCATGACCATGCTCAAAGACCCCTCGCAGAAGTACCGTCCCTTCACGCCCGTCGCCCTGCCCGACCGCACCTGGCCGGACAAGGTCATCGACAAGGCGCCGATCTGGCTGTCCACCGACCTGCGCGACGGCAACCAGTCGCTGATCGAGCCGATGGACGCCGAGAAGAAGATGGCCTTCTTCAAGTGTCTGGTCGCCGTGGGTCTGAAGGAGATCGAGGTGGGCTTCCCCTCCGCCTCCCAGACCGACTTCGACTTCGTCCGCGAGCTGATCGAGGGCGGTCACATCCCCGACGACGTCACCATCCAGGTGCTGACCCAGGCCCGTGACGACCTCATCGAGCGCACCTTCGAATCGCTCAAGGGCGCCAAGCGCGCCATCGTCCACTACTACAACGCCTGCGCGCCGAGTTTCCGCCGCATCGTCTTCGGCCAGGACAAGGCCGGCGTCAAGGCCATCGCCGTGGCCGCCGGCCAGACCATCGTGCGCCTGGCCGCCGAGCGGCCGGAGACCCAGTGGGGCTTCGAGTACTCCCCCGAGGTGTTCAGCTCCACCGAGACCGACTTCGCCGTCGAGGTGTGCAACGCGGTGATCGCGGTGTTCGCGCCGACCCCCGCCAACAAGCTGATCCTCAACCTGCCGGCCACCATCGAGTGCGCCACGCCCAACAACTACGCCGACCAGATCGAATGGTTCGGTCGCCACATCGACCGCCGCGACAGCGTGCTGATCAGCGTCCACACCCATAACGACCGCGGCACCGGCGTCGCTGCCTCGGAACTGGCGGTGATGGCCGGCGCCGATCGCGTCGAAGGCTGCCTGTTCGGCAATGGCGAGCGCACCGGCAACGTCTGCCTGGTGACCTTGGCGCTCAACCTCTACACCCAGGGCGTCGACCCCGAGCTGGACTTCTCCGACATCGACGCCGTGCGCAAGACCGTCGAGGAGTGCAACCAGCTGCCGGTGCACCCGCGCCATCCCTATGTCGGCGATCTGGTCCACACCGCCTTCTCCGGTTCCCACCAGGACGCCATCCGCAAGGGCTTCGCCCAGCAGAAGCCGGACGCCCTCTGGGAAGTGCCCTACCTGCCCATCGACCCGGCCGACATCGGCCGCGACTACGAGGCGGTCATCCGCGTCAACAGCCAGTCGGGCAAGGGCGGTATCGCCTTCCTGCTGGAACAGGAATACGGCATCAGCCTGCCGCGCCGCATGCAGATCGAATTCAGCCAGGTGGTGCAGCGCGAAACCGATCGCCTGGGCCTGGAGATGACCGCGGCGCAGATCCACGCCCTGCTCGAACAGGAATACTTGCAGGCCAAGAGCCCCTACGCCCTGGTCAGCCACAAGCTGCGCGAGGAAGACGGCACCTCCACCGTCGACATCAAGGTCGCCGTCGAGGGTCGTACCGAGCACTGGCACGGCACCGCCAAGGGTCCGCTGGAAGCCCTGGTCGCCAGCCTGCCGCAGGCGGTGGAGATCATGGACTACCACGAGCACTCCATCGGCGCCGGCGCCAACGCCAAGGCCGCTTCCTACATCGAGGTCCGCCTGGAAGGTCAGCGTCCGCTGCATGGCATCGGCATCGACGAGAACATCACCACCGCCAGCTTCCGCGCCCTGCTCAGCGCCCTGAATCGCGCGGTGACCCAGGCCCAGGCCAAGGCCGCCTGAAACTGACATTCGTCAAACCAAAGGGAATACCTGTCGGTGTTCCCTTTTTTTATGGCGAATCAGCGGAGATACTCCCCGCTTCCTAGGGACCGTCTCGCCTGCCCGCTTCGGCCAGCCGGGCAGCTTGTCTGGATAGGCAATGACCTTCACTCTGTCGCGAAACACCTCTCTGCTGCGTGACGCCACCGCGCTGGCGCTGCTGTTCCTGATCAGTTCGGTCCTGTGCATCCTCTTCACCCGCCAGGCGTCCTCCACCGTGGCCACCCTCTGGTTGCCCAATGGCCTGGCGATCGCCTGGCTGCTGCGCTCGGCGCCCCGGCGCTGGCCGCTGCAACTGCTGGCGGTCTGGCCGGCCGGCGCCCTGGCCGAATTGCCCTTCAGTGGGGACCCGGCCATCGGCGCGCTCTATTCCCTACCCAATCTGGCCGAGATCCTGTTCGGCGCCTGGCTGCTGCATGGCCGCATCCTCCATCCCGAACGCAATGTCGCGGCCATGGGCCGACTGCTGTTCTACGGGGTGCTGGTGACGCCCCTGGCCGGTACCGCCCTGGGCACCCTGATCGCCGCTCAGCAGGGCAATCCCGAGCTGCTGCGGGTGGCCCTGCACTGGTACCTCGGCGACGCCCTCGGCCTGCTGGTGATGATGCCGCTGGCCTTTCTCGGCCGCCCGCTGCAGTGGCGGCAATTCAGTCGTCAGGGTGCCCGTGAGTTCATCGTCCTGCTGCTGATCAGCCCCGTGCTGGTGCTCGGCCTGCTGGCCTATGTGCCCTACCCCTTCGTCTACGTCTCCACCCTGCTGCTGCTGATGACCCTGAGGCTCACTGCCCTGGGTACCGCGGTGGTCGGCGGCCTGAACATCCTGATCTTCACCTACCTGGTGGCCCACGGTTATCTGCTCGGCGTTCGCGGCGCCACCCTGGTGCAGGAAGCCCTGACCTACATTCCCGTGGCCCTGATGCAGATTCCCCCACTGTTGCTGGCCGCCGCCGTGCAGCAGAGCCGTCACCACAACCAGCGCCTGGCGCGCAACGAGGCACGCTTTCGCCATGCCCTGAGCGCCGCGCCCTATGGCATGGCGCTGCTGTCGGTGGAGGGCCGCCTGAGTCAGGTGAATGCCGCCCTGGAGGCCATGCTCGGCTATCCGCGCCACAGCCTCGACGGCCGGTCGCTCAAGGAGTTGATCGCCGATGGCGAAGAACCCCTGACGATCGAGGAAGGCGAGCAGACCCGCCGTCTGCTGCACCGCGACGGCCAGGGACTGTGGATGCAACTGGCGCTGTCGCCCGACCATGATGATGGCGACCTGCTCACCGGCTATCTGCTGCAGGCCCGCGACATCGACGCCCAGCGCCGGGCCGAGGCGACCAACGCCCGGCTCCGCGAGCGGCTGCAACTGGCCATTCGCGCCAGCAACGTCGGCATCTGGGAATGGGATACCCGCAGTCCGGGCTTCAATGCCGATGCGCGGCTGAGAGATCTCTACGGCATTGCCCCCGACAATCTCAGCCGGGACATGGACTTCTGGCTCACCTTCATCCACCCGGACGACAAGGCGCGTTCGCTGGAGGTGTTCGACAAGGTCGCCAGCGAGTCGATGTTCTACACCTTCAACTTCCGCATCAACCGCGGCGGCCCCGGCGGCGAGGTGCGCCATATCCGCTCCGAGCTGATCTCGGTGGTCGAGGCCGACGGCCACGTACGCCTGGTCGGCAGCAACAGCGACGTCACCGAGCACCATCAGCTGACCACGGCGCTCTACGAGGAAAAGGAACGGCTGCAGGTCACCCTGGCCTCCATCGCCGACGCCGTGCTGACCACCGACATGGATGGACGCATCCTCTTTCTCAATCCGGTCGCCGAGCAGCTCACCGGCTGGTCGCTGGCGGATGCCCGGGGCCGGCCCCACGAAGAGGTGTTCCTCATCCACGACAGCCAGAGCGACGAGGTCCTGCCCAGTCCGGTGACCCGCTGCCTGCGCGAGCAGACCATCACCTCCCTGGACGAGGGCGCGGTGCTGCTCAGCCGCCAGGGTGAAAGGCACGAGGTGCAGGATTCGGCCGCGCCGGTGCGTACGGTGGATGGCCGCATCATCGGCGCGGTGCTGGTGTTCCAGAATGTCACCCATGCCCGCAACCTGCAGCGCGAGCTGAGCTACAACGCCTCCCACGACGCCCTGACCGGCCTCTACAACCGCCTGAAGTTCGAGCAGGAGCTGGACGCCGCCTGGCAGCAGGCCCAGGCCGGGACCGTCCAGCACGCGCTGTGCTTCATCGACCTCGATCGCTTCAAGGTGGTCAACGACTCCGCCGGCCATGCCGCCGGGGATCTGCTGCTGCGCGAACTGGGCACTCTGCTGCGGGACTCCCTGCGCGGCTCGGATGCCGTGGCGCGGATCGGCGGTGACGAATTCGCCCTGCTGCTGCGCGACTGCGATCTGGTGCAGGCCGAGGCCGTCGCCGAAAAGCTCATCGCCAGCATCGGCGCCGTGCGCTTCAACTGGCAAAGCCGGATCTATGACGTCGGCGCCAGCGCCGGCATCGTCGCCATCACCGCCGAAACCCCGAGCCCGGCCGAATTGATGAGTCAGGCCGACGTGGCCTGCTACACCGCCAAGCACGCCGGGCGCAATCGCGCGGCGCTCTATCGCGCCGGCAGCGAGGACGTCGAGCGCCAGCACCGCGAGATCCTCATGGCCAGCGGCCTGCGCGAGGCCCTGGAGCAGCATCGCTTCGAACTGCACGCCCAGACCATCGTCCCCACCCGGAGCCGCGGCGGCGCGGCGCAGCATGTCGAGTTGCTGCTGCGCCTGCGCGATGTCCAAGGCCAGCTGATCTCGCCAGCCACCTTCATCCCGGCCGCCGAGCGTTTCGGCCTGATGAGCAGCATCGACCGCTGGGTGGTGCGTCAGGTGCTGGTCGAGCTGGTGCCCTGGCTGCAGGAACGACCCGGGTTGCACGTGGGCATCAATCTCTCGGGCAACAGCCTGAGCGATCCCGACTTCCTGCCCGAATTGCTGGAGCTGATCGCGGCCTCGCCGCTGGATCCGCAGCGCCTGCTCTTCGAGCTGACCGAGACCGCGGTGATCAACAAGCTCTCGGTGGCCTCGGCGCTCATCAGCCAGGTCCGCGAACGCGGCTGCCGCATAGCCCTGGACGACTTCGGCGCCGGCCTCAGCTCCTTCGCCTACCTCAAGCACTTCCGCGTCGACTACGTGAAGATCGACGGCAGCTTCATCCGCAGCCTCGACCAGGATCCGCTGGATCGCGCCATCGTCGAGTCCATCAACCAGGTCGCCCACCACCTCGGCGCCGAGACCATCGCCGAATTCGTCGAGTCCCAGGCCACCTTCGAATTGCTCGGCACCATCGGCGTGGACTACGCCCAGGGCTATGCCCTGGGCAAACCCCTCCCCCTGCGGGAGTGGCCCGGGCCTACGCGCCTCGAACCTTGAGCCGCGGCCATCGGTCGTAACCTGCATGACTCCCCCAACCGGATGAGGATTCCATGCACACTCGTACCCTTGGCCACTCAGATCTCCAGGTGCCCCCGCTCTGCTTTGGTGGCAACGTCTTTGGCTGGACCCTGGACGAAGCCCAGTCCTTTCGCATGCTGGATGCCCTGCTCGAGGCGGGCCTGACCTTCATCGACACCGCCGACGTCTATTCGCGCTGGGCGCCGGGCAACAGCGGCGGCGAATCCGAGACCCTGCTGGGCAAGTGGTTCGCCCGCAGCGGCAAGCGCGACCAGGTGATCCTGGCCACCAAGCTGGGCATGGACATGGGCGAAGGTCGCAAGGGTCTCAAGGCCAGCTATGTGCAGCAGGCAGTGGAAGCCTCGCTCAAGCGCCTGCAGACCGATCGCATCGACCTCTATCAGGCGCACTGCGACGACGAGGACACCCCGCTGGAGGAAACCCTGGGCGCCTTCGCGCGGCTGGTGGAACAGGGCAAGGTGCGGGTGATTGGCGCCTCCAACTACAGCGGCCAGCGCCTGCGTGAAGCGGCCCAGGTCGCCGAACGCCTGGGCGTGCCGGCCTACCAGAGCCTGCAGCCCCACTACAACCTGCATGCCCGCCAGGACTACGAGACCGAGCTGGAACCCGTGGTCAAGGAACTCGGCCTGGGCGTGATCAGCTATTTCTCCCTGGCCAGCGGCTTCCTGACGGGCAAGTACCGCACCAAGGACGATCTGCAGGGGTCGCGCGCGGAGATGGTCAAGCGCTACCTGGACGAACGCGGCATGGCCATCCTGGCCGGCCTCGACGAGATCGCCGAGAAGCACGACGCCACCCCGGCCCAGGTCGCCCTGGCCTGGCTGATCGCCCGCCCCAGCATCACCGCGCCGATCGCCAGCGCCACCTCCCAGGCCCAACTGGACGACCTGGTGGCCGCCACCCGGCTGCAACTACCGGCCGACGACATCACCCTGCTGGATCAGGTCAGCGCCTATCGCTGAGGTGTCGCGGCCAGGGGCCGCTCCTACAGGCCTGATCCATACCCCGTAGGAGCGGCCCATGGCCGCGATAGCCCAATCCTCCTACCGCACATAATCCAGCGGCAAGGCGGTGCTGTACTTGATCTGCTCCATGGCGAAGCTGGAGCTGACGTCCAGCAATCCCGGTACCTGGATCAGCCGCTTGTAGACGCCATCGTAGGCGGCGATGTCCGGCACCACGATGCGCATCAGGTAGTCGGTATCGCCCGCCATGCGATAGAGCTCGACCACCTCCGGAATGGCCGCCACCGCCTCGTGGAAACGCTGCAGCCAGTCCATGGCGTGCTGATTGGTGCGTACCGAAACGAAGACCGTCACCCCCACGTTGAGCTCGCGGGGATCGAGCAGTGCCACCCGGGCGCGGATCACGCCCTGCTCCTCCAGCTTCTGGATACGCCGCCAACAGGCCGTGGTACCCAGGCCGATGCGTTCGGCGATATCGGCCACCGGTCGGGTGCTGTCCTGCTGCAAGATCTCGAGAATGGCGCGATCGAAGCGATCCATGAATTCATTTTCTCTACAACGGCTATTAGAAAGAATTCTATTCTGCTCGAAAGCTCAATGAGCGATAAAAAAGCAAATTTCTTCACGCGCGCCAGCGTTAGCCTAGGTCCATTCAAATGCCCGAGGCCGCCATGGACGCTTATCCCCTGTATTTCGATTACGCCGCCACCACCCCTGTCGACGATGTCGTCATCGAAGCCATGCTGGGCTGTATGGGGCGCCAGGGCGTCTTCGGCAATCCCGCCTCTCGCGGCCATGCCTTCGGCAACGACGCCCAGCGCGCCGTGGACACCGCCCGCCAGCAGGTGGCCGACCTGGTTGGCGCCCGGCCCGAACAGCTGATCTGGACCTCCGGCGCGACCGAATCCAACAATCTCGCGCTGCTCGGCGTGGCCCGGCGTCGCGGGCATGGCCATCTGATCACCAGTTGCCTGGAGCACCGAGCGGTACTGGATACCGCCGCCCAGCTGGAAGCCGAGGGCTTCACCGTCACCTACCTGGCGCCAGACGCGGCAGGCCTCATCACCCCTGAGGTCGTCGCCCAGGCCTGGCGAGCGGACACTTGCCTGGTCTCGCTGATGATGGTGAACAACGAGCTGGGTACCCTGACCGATATCGACGCCATCGGCCGGCTGGTGCGCGTCCGGGGCGCCCTCTTCCACGTGGACGCCGCCCAGGCCACCGGCAAGGTCGCCATCGACCTGGCCGGCCTGGAAGTCGATCTGATGTCCTTTTCCGCGCACAAGACCTATGGGCCCAAGGGCATCGGCGCCCTCTATGTCGGTCCGCGCGCCGAGGGTGCCCTGCAGGCGCAGATCCACGGTGGCGGCCATGAGCGCGGGCTGCGTTCCGGCACCCTGGCCACCCACCAGATCGTCGGCATGGGGACCGCTTTCGCCCTCGCCGGCCAGGCCATGGCGCGAGAGAACGAGCGTCTCGGCCAGTTACGCGAGCGATTCCTGGCCGGGGTACAAACCCTGAACGGCATGCGGCTCAATGGCTGCGCCCGGCAGCGCATTCCCCACACCCTGAATCTGACCTTCGCCACGCCGCTGGACACCGCGGCGCTGCAGCGGCAGCTGGCCTTCTCGACCACCTCGGCCTGCAGTTCGGCCAAGGCGGCGCCCTCCCATGTGCTCCTGGGCCTCGGCCTGACCGCCGAACAGGCGGCACGCAGCTACAGATTCAGCCTGGGTCGCTACACCACCGCGGCGGACGTGGACCAGGCCATTGCCCTGATCCACCAGCATGCCGCCCAGCCAGCGCCCTTCTGGGCCTGATCAGTCCAGGCGGAAGGCATCGGCATCGCGCTGCGCCGGAAAGCGCTCGCGATAGGCCGTGAGGGCTGCGGCCGACAGCGTGGTGTGGAAGATGCCGGATTCCACGCCGGCGTCGATCAGGGGCTCCCCCTGGAAGTCCAGCACCTGGCTGTCACCGGCATAGGGATGACCGTTGCCGTCGCTGCCGATCCGATTCACCGCAGCGACATAGCAGAGATTCTCGATGGCCCGTGCCGGCAGCAGGCGATTCCAGTGGCCGCGCCGCGGCGCCGGCCAGTTGGCCACATAGAGCAGCAGATCGGTGTCGTCCTGGGCGCGACTCCAGACCGGGAATCTCAGGTCGTAGCAGATCAGCGGGCGGATCAGCCATCCCTTGAGCGTCACCCGCAGTCGCTGCTCGCCCGGGGCATAGTGCTCGTGCTCGCCGGCCATGCGAAACAGATGGCGCTTGTCATAGTGCTGCAACTCGCCATCCGGCGTCGCCCACAGCAGGCGATTGCGGTGCTGTCCAGCCGCGTCCCGCACGATCAGGCTGCCGGTGACCACCGCGCCGAGCCGCTGCGCCTGTTCGCTCATCCAGGCCGCCGTCGGCCCGTCCGCGGGCTCGGCGAGCGCGGCCGATTCCATGGAAAAGCCGGTGGTGAACATTTCCGGCAGGATGATCAGGTCGGTCTCGCCCACGTCCCTCAACAGCGCCTCGAAATGGGCACGGTTGGCGGCCGGGTCGTGCCAGGCCAGTTCGCTCTGTACCAGCGCCAGGCGCAGGTCCTGGATGGGGGTCAGATCGCGCATAGCCGCTCCGCTGCCTGGCGCAGGGTGTCTTCGCGCTTGGCAAAGCAGAAGCGCACCAGGCGCAGGTCCGCGGGTGGCGCCTGGTAGAACACCGACAGCGGAATGGCGGCGACGCCATGCTCGCGGGTCAGCCATTCGGCCATGGCCACGTCGTCCAGCTCCGGGCGGATGGCGGAGTAGTCGA
This sequence comes from Pseudomonas sp. HR1, assembly GCF_030175875.1. Taxonomy (NCBI): domain Bacteria; kingdom Pseudomonadati; phylum Pseudomonadota; class Gammaproteobacteria; order Pseudomonadales; family Pseudomonadaceae; genus Pseudomonas; species Pseudomonas sp. HR1. The sequence goes on along the minus strand of NZ_JASNRF010000004.1, from coordinate 123,274 downwards.
CCACCTGGAAATAGGTGCCGGCGGCGCGCTGGAAGGTGAAGCGCGAGTTGCCCAGCAGATCGCAGAAGAGATCGCGCTTGGCCTGGTAGAAGCCCGGCAGCTCGCTGAGATGCTCGGGATGGACGGCCATGAAGTCGGCCAGGGCGGCCTGGATCGGCGTCACTCCGCAGAAGCTCACGTACTGGTGCACCTTGCGCAATTCCGCCGACAGCGCCGGTGGCGCCACCACATAGCCGGTCTTCCAGCCGGTGACGTGATAGGTCTTGCCAAAGGAGCTGACCACGAAGGCGCGGGCATAGAGTTCGTCGTGGGCGATGACGCTGGCATGGCGCTCGCCGTCGTAGACCAGGTGCTCATAGACCTCGTCGCTGACCAGATAGAGATCGCGCCCGCGGATCAGCGCGGCCAGGCGGTCCAGCTCGGCGGCGCTGACCAGGGCGCCACTGGGGTTGTGCGGGGTATTGAGTACGATGGCACGGGTGCGCGGACTCAGGGCCGCCTCCAGCGCCGGCCAGTCGATACCAAAGCCCGGCAGCGCCAGGGGCACGTGCACGCAGCGCCCGCCGGCCAGTTGCACCGAGGGTTCATAGCTGTCGTAGCAGGGATCGAAGACGATCACCTCGTCACCTGGCCGCACCAGCGTCTGCAGGGCGCAGAACAGGCCCTGGGTGGCGCCGGGTACGATGGTGACCTCGGTCTCGGCATCCACCTCTCGGCCATAGAAGGCGGCGACCTTGGCTGCCACCTGCTGGCGCAGCGCCGGCAGCCCGGTCATGGGCGCGTACTGGTTGTGGCCGGCCGCGACATGGCGACCGACCGCCGCGAGCAACTCGGCCGGGCCATCGAAATCGGGAAAGCCCTGGGACAGATTCAGCGCACCGGTCTGGGCGGCGAGCTGGGACATGCGGGTAAAGATGGTGACGGCGAGGCCGGGAAGCTTGCTCTGGATCATCGCGCGGGCACAGGTCTGGCTGGAAGGAGATCGGCAGACTGCGATTTTTTGTGCGAGAGGGCAAGTAGTGCTAAGCCGATCAGCCAGCCAGCGGTCTAGGCATAGCCTGGGTACAAGGCCTGACCCAAACATCCCCTCTCCCTCTGGGAGAGGGCCAGGGTGAGGGCAACCGCAGGCAGTCAGGTCACCCCTTGGCGACGCGAAGGGGACAAGGCTACGATCTTTTTCACTGCTAGGCCGTCGCAGGGATCACCCTCACCCCAACCCTCTCCCGAAGGGAGAGGGGGAAGTTCGGTGCGCGAGGAGCCTCCTCGCCAGAATCCGCTAACAAAGAGAAAGGGGGCTATTAAGCCCCCTTCCCTTCAAAACGCCCGACCGGCTTACCGCCGCTTGTCCTTGCGCTTCTTCTCGGCCTTCTTGTGGTGGCTCATCAACCGGCGCTTCTTGTTGACCTGGCGCTCGGTGAGGGTGTTCTTCTTGCCCTCGAAGGGGTTCTCGCCACCGCGGTATTCGATGCGGATCGGCGTCCCCACCAGCTTGAGCACCCGGCGATAGGTCTTTTCCAGGTAGCGGGTATAGGACTTGGGCACCGCTTCCGTCTGGTTGCCGTGGATGACGATCAGCGGCGGATTGGCGCCGCCCAGGTGGGCATAGCGCAGCTTGATGCGGCGTCCGCTGACCATCGGCGGCTGGTGCTCCTGCACCGCGTCCTCGAGGATCTGGGTCAGGCGGCTGGTGGGCCAGCGGGTGGTGGCCGAGGCGAAGGACTGCTGCACCGACTTGTACAGATGGCCTACGCCGGTGCCATGCAGCGCCGAGATGAAGTGGATGTCGGCGAAGTCGACAAACAGCAGCCGGCGTTCCAGCTCGGTCTTGACGTAGTCACGCTCGCCGGACTCCATGCCGTCCCACTTGTTGAGGGCGATCACCAGGGCACGACCGGTCTCCAGCACGAAGCCGAGCAGGTTGAGGTCGTGCTCGACCACGCCTTCGCGGGCGTCCATGACAAAGATCACCACGTTGGCGTCCTGGATCGCCTGCAGCGTCTTGACCACCGAGAACTTCTCGACCGCCTCGAAGACCTTGCCACGCCGGCGCACGCCGGCGGTGTCGATCAGGGTGTAGCGTTCTTCGTTGCGCTCGAAGGGGATGTAGATGCTGTCGCGCGTGGTGCCGGCCTGGTCATAGACGATGACCCGCTCTTCGCCGAGCATGCGGTTGACCAGCGTCGACTTGCCGACGTTGGGTCGACCGATCACGGCGATCTTGATACCGGTGGTCTCGTCGATGCCCTGCACGCGGCGGAAGACGTCACCGCCCTCTTCCGCGGCCGCCCGCACCTGCTCCTCGGAGAGCTCCTCGACCTCGACCTCGTCCTTGGGGAAGACGCCCAGGGCGGCTTCCAGCAGGTTGTTCACGCCACGGCCGTGGGCCGCCGCGATGGGAAAGGCATCGCCGATGGCCAGCGGGCTGAATTCCGCCCGGGCGATCTCGGGATCGACGGTGTCGACCTTGTTGGCCACCAGGAAGGTGCGCTTGTTTCTCTTGCGCAGGTGCTCGGCGATCATCTGGTCGGCGACGGTCATGCCGTCGCGGGAGTCCACCAGGAACAGCACCGCATCGGATTCTTCGATGGCCTGCAGCGACTGCTCGGCCATCTTCAGGTCGATGCCTTCCTCGTCACCGGAGATACCGCCGGTGTCGACCACGATGTAGGTGCGTCCCTGCCACTTGGCTTCGCCGTACTTGCGATCGCGGGTCAGGCCGGCGAAGTCGGCGACGATGGCGTCCCGGGTCTTGGTCAGGCGATTGAAAAGCGTGGATTTGCCGACGTTCGGCCGCCCCACCAGGGCAATTACGGGAACCATGCGGCTCTCCCAGAGCAGAAAACACGATGGCCGCTACCGAACTTCACGGTAGCGGCCATCGGTTGAGGATAATAGTTTCTAGCGCAGACGATAGGCGACGAGTTTACCGCCATTGCCGTAAACGTAGAGCATATCGCCGACGACCAGTGGCCGTACCCGGACGCCGTCACCGTCGACCTTGGTGCGACCGACGAAACGCCCATCGACCTGGCTCAGCAGGTGGATGTAGCCGGCGTAGTCGCCCACCACCACGTTGCTCGACCAGACCACCGGCCCGGTGAGCTGGCGACGGGCCAGATCGGCATTGGTCCAGAGCGCGGAGGTTGAGGATTCCTCGACGGCTTCCACGGTGCCGTTGTCCAGGCTCAGGTAGACGTTGCCGAAGCCTTCGGCCACGCCGTCGTAGCTGGAGGCGTCACGCTGCCAGAGGATCTGGCCGTTGGCCGGATTGAGCGCGACCACGCGGCCGTTGTAGCTGACCACATAGAGGGTGTCGCCCGACAGCGAGAGGCCGCCGTCCACGTCGACGATGCGCTCCAGTTCGGAACGGCCCTTGGGCACGGCGATCTGCTGTTCCCACAGCGGCAGGCCACGCTGCACGTCCAGGGCGACCACCTTGCCGCTGGCGAAACCGGCCATCACCACCTGGTTGGTGACCAGGGGGGCACCGGTGCCTCTCAGACTCAGCACCGGCTGGGTGTCTTCGTAGATCCAGCGACGGGTACCGCTGCCCAGTTCGAAGGCCTGCAGCTTGTCGTCCTGGGACTGCACCACCACCACGTCGTTGTTGACGACCGGAGCGGACAGCACCTCGCTGGAGGCCTGGGCGCGCCACTTCTCGTCGCCGCTGCCGGCGTCGAGGGCGATGACCTGGCCACGCAGGGTACCGACCAGCACCAGACCGGAACCGACCCCGACGCCGCCGGAGACCGGCAGGTCCAGGTCCTTCTTCCACAGCACCGCACCGGTCTCGCGATTCATCGCCATGACCCGGCCATCGGCATCGGCGGCAAAGATGGTCTGGCCGTCCACGGCCGGGACCAGGCGGTTGTATTCCTTGCCCTGGCCATCGCCCACCGAGCGACTCCAGACTTCATCCAGCCGGACCTCGGCCTTGATGTCCTTCAGCTCGGCCGGCGGCAATTCCTTCTTGCCGGTGCTGCTGCACCCGACGACCGCAAGGGCGAGACCCAGTACCGCGATAGGCTTCCAGCGCAACATCAGGCGTCTCCTTTGGCGAGATCATCGAGTTTCATCTGCAGCACGCCTTCGGCTGCATCGTTGGGCAGCGCGGCGCGGGCTTTTTCGTAGGCGGCGCGGGCCTCGGTCGGCTTCTTCAGCGCCACCAGCAGATCGCCACGCAATTCTTCGCGGTTGGCGACATAGGCCTTGGGCGCCTCGCCGTCCAGCAGCTTGAGGCCCTCTTCGGCCTTGCCCTCGGCCGCCAGCACCCGGGCCAGACGCTGCCGCGCCAGCTCGCCGAGTTCGGCATCGTGGGGCTTGTCCACCACGGCCTTGAGTTCGGCGGCGGCGTCGTCCAGGCGATTGTTCTCCACCGCCACCTTGGCGACGAAGAGACTGCCGTACTGGGCGTAGGCAGTGCCGGAATAATCCTGCTTGAGCTTGCTGTAGGTATCGGTCACCCGCGCGGTGTCGACCTTGCCACCGGGCGCCAGCGCGGCTTCCACCAGCTGCTGATAGAGCACCGAGGCGCCTTGCGCCTGGTTGTTCTGATAGCGCTGCCAGCCCTGCCAGCCGAGTACCGCCACCAGGGCGATGACGCCACCGGCCACCAGCGGCTTGCCGTTACGCTGCCACCAGGCCTTGGCGACCACCAGATTGTCGTCGTCGATGGAACTCAAATCCGTTCTCCTCAATTCCCGCGACCGGAACCGGCCGGGGGCAAAATCTCGTCCAGACGAGCGGCCAGGGCCGCGAAATCGACCTTTTCCTGGGGCGCCTCGCCACGCAGCGGCTTGAGCGCCACCTGTTGCGCGGCCAGTTCGTCATCACCCAGGATCATCGCCCAGAGCGCGCCGCTCTTGTCCGCCTTCTTGAACTGGCTCTTGAAGCTGCCGGCACCGGCGTTGACCAGCAGACGCAGGTCGGGACGGGCATCGCGCAGCTGCTCGGCCAGCTTGAGGCCGGCCAGTTCGGCCGCCTCGCCAAAGGCGCAGAGATAGAGATCGGCGGGGCGCTGCAGATCACCGGGCAGGCACTCCAGGGTTTCCAGCAGCAGCACCAGGCGCTCGACGCCCATGGCGAAGCCGACGCCCGGGGTGGGCTTGCCGCCGAACTGGGTGATCAGGCCGTCGTAGCGGCCACCGGCGCAGACGGTGCCCTGGGCACCCAGCTTGTCGGTGACCCACTCGAAGACGGTCCGGCCGTAGTAGTCCAGGCCACGCACCAGCTTGGGATTGATCTGGTAGCGGATGCCGGCGGCGTCCAGGCGGGCCTTGAGGCCATCGAAGTGGGCGCGGGATTCGTCGTCCAGGTAATCCGCCAGGGTCGGGGCGTCCTGCAGCAGCGCCTGGGTCTGGGCGTTCTTGCTGTCGAGGATGCGCAGCGGATTGGTGGTCAGGCGGCGCTGGCTGTCTTCGTCGAGTTGCTCGAAGCGTTCCTGCAGATAGGCCACCAGGGCTTCGCGATAGCGCGCGCGGTCGGCGCTGGAACCCAGGCTGTTGAGCTGCAGGGTGACGGCGTCGGTCAGCCCCAGGCGCTGCCAGAGGCGCGCGGTGAGCACGATCAGTTCGGCGTCGATGTCCGGACCGGGCAGGTTGAACACCTCCACGCCGATCTGGTGGAACTGGCGATAGCGACCCTTCTGCGGCTTCTCGTAGCGGAACATCGGGCCGGCGTACCAGAGCTTCTGCACCTGGCCACCGCCGGTCATGCCGTGTTCGAGCACGGCCCGCACGCAACCCGCGGTGCCTTCCGGCCTCAGGGTCAGGGACTCTTCGTTGCGGTCGAGGAAGGTGTACATCTCCTTGTCCACCACGTCGGTGCCCTCGCCGATGCCCCGGGCGAAGAGTTCGGTGAACTCCATGATGGGCAGACGGATCTCGTGGTAGCCATAGCCGTCGAGCAGCGTCGCGAAGGTACGTTCCAGGTAGCGCCAGGCCGGGGTCTGCTCCGGCAGGATATCGTTCATGCCACGGATGGCTTGCAGGGACTTGCTCACGAAAGGGCCTTATTCCTTGATCTTTCAGCTGCGCGCGATGAGCGCGGCATCCGCTTCGGCCTTTTCGGCCGCCTTGCGGCGGATGAGCCCTTCCAGCTCGTCCACCAGATTGTCGTTGTTCAGCTTGGAGGCCGGCTTGCCGTCGATGTACACCAGGTTGTTGGGCGTACCCCCGGTCAGGCCGACATGGGCCTCCTTGGCTTCGCCGGGGCCGTTGACCACGCAACCGATCACCGCGACGTCCAGGGGCACCAGCAGGTCCTCCAGGCGCCCTTCCAGTTCGTTCATGGTCTTGACCACATCGAAGTTCTGCCGCGAGCAGCTCGGGCAGGCGATGAAGTTGATGCCGCGCGAACGCAGGCGCAGGGATTTCAGGATGTCGAAACCGACCTTGATCTCCTCGACCGGATCGGCCGCGAGCGAGATGCGGATGGTGTCGCCGATGCCCTCGGCCAGCAGCATGCCCAGGCCCACGGCGGACTTCACCGTACCCGAGCGCAGGCCACCGGCTTCGGTGATGCCCAGGTGCAGCGGCTGCTCGATGCGGGTGGCCAACTGGCGGTAGGCGGCCACGGCCATGAAGACGTCGCTGGCCTTCACGCTGACCTTGAAGTCCGGATAGTCCAGCTTCTCCAGGTGGTCGACGTGGCGCATGGCCGATTCCACCAGGGCTTCCGGGGTGGGCTCGCCGTATTTCTTCTGCAGGTCCTTTTCCAGCGAACCGGCGTTGACGCCGATGCGGATCGGAATGCCGCGCTCGCGGGCCGCGTCGACCACCGCCCGGACCCGGTCTTCGCGACCGATGTTGCCGGGGTTGATGCGCAGGCAGTCCACGCCCAGTTCGGCCACGCGCAGGGCGATCTTGTAGTCGAAGTGGATGTCGGCCACCAGCGGCAGGCTGACCCGCTGCTTGATGCGACCGAAGGCTTCGGCGGCGTCCATGTCGGGCACCGAGACGCGCACGATGTCGGCACCGGCGTCCTGCAGGCGCTGGATCTGCGCCACGGTGGCGTCGACGTCGCAGGTTTCGGTGTTGGTCATGCTCTGCACGGCGATGGGGGCATCGCCGCCGACCGGCACCGAGCCGACCCAGATCTTGCGGGACAACCGACGTTTGATGGGCGATTCGCTATGCATGCTGGTTTCCCATGGGGTCGCCGGACGTCATTGTCCGGCCTGACCGAGTTTGATGCGGGCGGTCTCGCCCTTGGTGTAAGGCGCGAGGTCGACGACCTGGCCGTTGTAGGAGATCTGGGCACCGCGGGCAAAGCCGAGACGGATGTTCACCGGCGCCTTGATCGAGGCGTATTCGAGGCTCTCGCCGCCTTTCTTCACGCCGCTGAAGAGGATCTTGCCGTTACCGTCGCTGACCTGCGTCCAGCAATTGGCGGTGAAGCGGATGTTCAGGTTGTCGCTGCCGGCGACGGGCGCCGCGGCAGGGGCGCTGGCCGGCGCGGCCGGGGTCGCGGCGGCGGGTGCCGTGGGCGCTGGCGAGGTCGAACCCGTGACCGGAGCCGGGCTGGGCGCAGCGGTCGGGGCGGTCATGGCGGCGACGGCATTGGCATCCGGCGTCGGCGTGCCCACCGGGGACGGCAGGGTGGCGGCCGGCTGCTGGGCGGTGACCGGGGGCTGTTCTTCCGGCTCGTCGATGGGATGGATCTCGGTCTTGCCGTCGGCGCCCTCGACCTCGACATGCTCCATGCTCACGGCACTGGCGCTGGAGGCCTGGCGACTGCGCTCCTGCCACCAGAACAGGCCCATGGCGATGATCAGCACCACCAGGATGAAACTGACGAATCTCAGGACATTGCGCGACAACCGCACCGGCTCGTCGAGACGCCCCAGGCTGTGCACGGTGCTGCCCTTGGCATCGGTGCCGGTGTAGCCGTCGAAGGTCCGCACCAGTTCGACCTGGTCCAGGCCGAGCAGCTTGCCGTAGGCCTTGGTATAGCCGCGGGCAAAGGTGTGCCCCGGCATCTGCTGATAGTTGCCGGACTCGAGCTGCTCGATGATGCGCTCGCTGAGATTGAGATTCTGGGCGACCTGGGCCTGGCTCCAGCCAAGCGACAGGCGCTTCTGACGCAAGATCTCACCGGGATTGCCCCGTCCGGCGTGTACCGCTTCGGATTGCACTGCGGTCATTTCTGCTCCGACTGAAGTTGACGATATTCAGGTGAGTTCGGGTAGAGGCGCTTCAGCTGCAGGGCATAGCTCGCGGCGGTGTTGCGATCATTGAACACCTCGGCGAGGCGGATCCCGAGCAACAGGCTGCGGGCATCCTGGGGACTGAGCTGGCTGAAGGCCTGGTAATAGCTCCGGGACGGCACATAGTCGCGCGTCTGGTAGGCCAGTTGAGCCAATTCGAACAGGGCCCTGGGCTGATTGCGATCCAGCCGCAGGGATTTTTCCAGATTTTCCTTGCCCAAGTCGACCTGATTGAGTCGCAGGGCGGTCAGGCCGAGATTCTCGAACACCCGGGCGCGCTCGGGGTAGAGACTGTCTTCGGCGGCCTGGGTGAAACGTTCGTAGGCATCCTTGTAGCGCCCCTGCTCATAGAGGAAGCTGCCATAGTTGTTGAGGATGCGGGCATCGCGGGGCCGCTCGCGCAGGGCCAGGCGGTATTCCTGATCGGCCAGGCCGGTCTCGCCCTGGGCCTGGAACACCAGCCCGAGGGCGGCATGGGCGTCGGCGCTGGACGAATCCAGCTCCAGCGCCTTCTTCAGCGGCACCTTGGCCTGTTCGGTGTTGCCCTGCTGGACATAGCCGAGGCCGAGCTGGATGTAGGCATCACGGGCCTGCATCCGCCCCTGGCGGGTATCCATGGGATTGCGGTCGCCCTCGGTCACGCAGCCGGCGAGGCCGCCGACCACCAGGGCGAGCGCGACAGCCGCAAAGCGCGTGATCGCCATGGTCGCGCCCTCAGCCCTGGAGCGGCGTTACGGTTTCGGCACCGTCGAGCTGGCGAACGGCGATATAGCGCTGGCTGCGGCGGGTGCGGTCCATGACCTGGCCCACCAGCTGGCCGCAGGCGGCGTCGATGTCGTCACCGCGGGTGGTGCGCACCGTGACGTTGAAACCGGCCTGCTGCAGCAGCTCCTGGAAACGGCGGGTGGCGTTCTTGCTCGGCCGCTCGTACCCGGAGTGCGGGAAGGGATTGAAGGGAATCAGGTTGATCTTGCAGGGCACGTTGCGCAGCAGCTCGATCATCTGCAGGGCGTGCTCGGGCAGATCGTTGACGTCCTTGAGCAGGGTGTACTCGATGGTCAGGACGCGTTTCTCGCCAAGTTGGCCGATGTATCTCTGGCAGGCGTCGAGCAGCATGGCCAGGGGATACTTGCGGTTGATCGGCACCAGCTCGTTGCGCAGCTCGTCGTTGGGCGCGTGCAGCGACAGCGCCAGGGAGACGTCGATCTGCTTGGCCAGCTCTTCGATCATCGGCACCACGCCCGAGGTGGACAGGGTCACCTTGCGCTTGGAGATGCCGTAGCCGAGGTCGTCCATCATGATGCGCATGGCGGCAACGACGTTGTCGAAGTTCAGCAGGGGCTCGCCCATGCCCATCATCACCACGTTGGTGATGGCACGGTCGATCTTGGCGGGCACGCTGCCAAAGGACTTGTTGGCGATCCACACCTGGCCGATCACCTCGGCGGCGGTGAGGTTGCTGTTGAAGCCCTGCTTGCCGGTGGAGCAGAAGCTGCAGTCCAGCGCGCAACCGGCCTGGGACGACACGCACAGGGTGCCGCGGCCGTTCTGCGGAATGTAGACGGTCTCGACGCAGCTGCCGGAGGCGACACGGATCACCCACTTGCGGGTGCCGTCGCGGGAGATGTCCTCGCTGACGATCTCGGGGCCACGGATCTCCGCGGCGGCCTTGAGCTTTTCCTTGAGCGCCTTGCCCAGGTTGCTCATGGCGTCGAAATCATCGATGCCGAAGTGATGGATCCACTTCATGACCTGGCCGGCGCGAAAGCGCTTCTCCCCGATGGACTCGAAGAACGACTCGAGTTGCGGCTGGGTCAGGCCCAGCAGATTGACCTTATCGGTGGCTGTGGTCATGGGATCACCTCGACGAAATCTGTTTGAAGCCCGCGCAGGGCGCGGGCGGTGCCAGGAAGGCGGGCTGGCCGCTTCCCTGGCCAGCGCTCATCCTTAGCGGATGCGCTCGCAGACTTCGGTGGCTGCGAAGAAGTAGGAGATCTCGCGAGCGGCGGACGCTTCGGAGTCCGAACCGTGGACGGCGTTCTCGTCGATGGAGACGGCGAAGTCGGCACGGATGGTACCGGCGTCGGCCTTCTTGGGATCGGTGGCGCCCATCAGCTCACGGTTCTTGGCGATGGCGTTGTCGCCTTCCAGCACCTGGACCACGACCGGACCGGAGGTCATGAAGGAGACCAGGTCCTTGAAGAAGGGACGCTCTTTGTGTTCGGCGTAGAAGCCACCGGCTTCGCGCTCGGACAGCTGGACCATCTTGGCAGCGACGACGCGCAGGCCAGCCTTCTCGAAGCGGGTGACGATCTCACCGACGACATTCTTGGATACGGCATCGGGCTTGATGATCGACAGGGTACGTTGAACAGACATGTGAACTCCGAATGTGGGAATAGAGCAAAAACGAAACCCGCGGATTATACGCGGGTCCCGGTGAAAAGCGTAGCGCGGTACGGGCGATGCGTCAGGCGGACTCTTCGATCCAGGCGGCCTGGATGGCCTCCAGCACCTTCTCGCCACCCCGCTGGGGATCGTCGTCGAATTCCGGCAGCTCCACGACCCAGTTGCGCAGCTTGAGGAAATTCACGTAGCGCGGATCCACGTCGGGATGGGCGTCGTTGAGTTCGATGGCGATATCCAGCACATCGGTCCATTTCAGTGCCATGACAGCTGTCCTCAGTGACCTTCGGAAACCTGGTTGATGGTGTAGCGCGGAATCTCCACCACCAGGTCTTCGCTGCCAACTACCGCCTGGCAGGACAGGCGCGAACGCATCTCCAGGCCCCAGGCCTTGTCCAGCATGTCGTCCTCGAGTTCATCGGAAGGCTCGAGGGAGTCGAAGCCTTCCTGGATGACCACGTGGCAGGTGGTGCAGGCACAGGACATCTCGCAGGCGTGCTCGATGTCGATACCGTTGCGCAGGGCCGCGGCGATGATGGTTTCGCCTTCGCTGGCTTCGAAGACCGCGCCCTCGGGGCAGTGCTCGGCGTGGGGCAGCAGGGTGATCTGCGGCATGATGGAACTACTCCTCGATATCGTTGAGACGGCGACCCGCCAGGGCCGCCTTGACCGAGGCGTTCATCCGCCGGGCGGCGAAGGCATCGGTCACGTGAGAAAGACGCTTAGTCTGGTCTTCGAGCGCCTGGACGTCGGTGGCGTCCAGCAACTCGGCCAGCCGGCCGATTTCCAGCTCGATCACCTGACGCTCCTCGGCGTCCAGCAGGCGCTCGCCATCGGCGGCCAGCGCGGCGGTGACCGCCTCGATCAGCCGCCGGGCCTCGACCTGCTGCTCGCGCAGCGCGCGGGCCTGCATGTCGTCTCCGGCATGGCGGAAGGAGTCCTGCAGCATGTTGGCGATCTCGCCATCGGTCAGGCCATAGGACGGCTTGACCTGGACGCTGGCTTCCACGCCGCTGGACAGCTCGCGGGCGCTAACGCCGAGCAGGCCGTCGGCATCGACCTGGAAGGTGACGCGGATCTTGGCGGCCCCGGCGACCATGGGCGGAAAGCCACGCAGCTCGAAGCGCGCCAGGGAACGGGCGTCCTTGACCAGTTCGCGCTCGCCCTGCAGCACATGCACCAGCATGGCGGTCTGGCCGTCGCGATAGGTGGTGAAGTCCTGACCCCGCGCCACCGGAATGGTGGTGTTGCGCGGAATGATCTTTTCCATCAGGCCGCCCATGGTCTCGAGTCCCAGGGACAGCGGGATGACGTCCAGCAGCAGCAATTCTTCGCCCGCGCGGTTGCCGGCCAGGGAATCGGCCTGCAGGGCGGCGCCGATGGCGACCACGCGATCCGGATCGATGTCGGTGAGCGGGGTGCAGTCGAACAGCTCGCCCACGGCTTCACGGACATAGGGCACGCGGGTGGAACCGCCGACCATGACCACGGCGCGGATATCCGCTGGCTCCACGTCCGCATCGCGCAGGGCACGGCGACAGGCCTTGAGGCTGCGCGCGACCAGGGGTGCGATGAGGTCCTGGAAGGTGCTGCGGTCCAGCACGCCCGACCAGTCGCCGTGACTCACCTCGACGCGCTCGGCGGCCGACAGGGCTTCCTTGGCGGCGCAGGCGCTCTGCAGCAGGCGGCGCTGGGTGCCCGGATCCAGATCGCTGGACAACCCGGCCTGCTGGACGATCCAGCCGGCGATGGCGTGATCGAAGTCGTCACCGCCCAGGGCACTGTCGCCACCGGTGGCCATGACTTCGAAGACGCCGCGAGTCAGGCGCAGGATGGAGATGTCGAAGGTGCCGCCCCCCAGGTCGTAGATGGCGACCACGCCCTCCTCGCCCCGGTCCAGCCCATAGGCCACGGCCGCCGCGGTGGGTTCGTTGAGCAGGCGCAGGACATTCAGGCCGGCGAAGCGGGCCGCGTCCTTGGTCGCCTGGCGCTGGGCATCGTCGAAGTAGGCCGGCACGGTGATGACGGCGCCGACCAGCTCGCCACCCAAGGTGGCTTCGGCGCGCTCGCGCAGCACCCGCAGGATGTCGGCGGAGACCTCTACCGGACTTTTGCGCCCGGCAGCGGTATCGATGAAGGGCATTTCCGATTCACCGGCGACGAAGCGATAAGGCAACTGCTCGCCCAGCTGCTTGACGTCGGCGATGCCACGCCCCATGAGGCGCTTGACGGAAAGAATGGTATTGAAGGGGTCCTGGGCGGCAGCGGCCTTGGCGCCCGCCCCCACCTCCACGCCAGCGGCGGCGTAGCGCACGGCGGACGGCAGGATCACCTCGCCCTGCATATCGGGCAGGGTCTCGGCCACGCCACTGCGGACGGCGGCCACGAGGGAATTGGTGGTGCCCAGATCGATGCCCACCGCCAGCTTGCGCTGGTGCGGCTTGGGCGCCATTCCGGGTTCGGCTATCTGCAATAGAGCCATTGGCTAGTCGGCTTATGGTTGTCGGTGCCGGAGCGACACCTGTGATTAATCGTCCAGACGCTCTTCGAGCTGGCGGATCTCGCTGGCCAGCTTGTCGAGAAACTGCATGCGACGGACCAGGCGCTCGGCAGACTCGCGTTGGGCGGGATCCTGCCAGATCGCGGCGAAGGCCTGCTCGATGTCACGCTGCGCATCCTTGAGGCGCTGGCGGAAGGCGGGAATGCCCGCGCTGTCGCCGGCGTCCTGCAGGTCTTCCAACTCCTCGCGCCACTGCAATTGCTGCATGAGGAAGTCGGTGTCCTGGATGGTCGCCTCGAGCGGCATCTCGTGCCCTTCGAGCTCCAGCAGATAGCGCGCGCGGCGCGACGGAGCGCGCAGCACGTGATAGGCCTCGTTGAGCTCGGCCGACCGCTCCAGCGCCTGGCGTCTTTCGCGCTCCGGCGCATCGGCGAAGCGATCCGGATGGACCGTGCGGGCCAGATCGCGATAGCGCGAGGCCAGACCCGCCTGATCGATCTCGAAGGCGGGCTTGATCTCGAACAGGGCGAAGTGACAGGGCTTACCCATGGCGGGCCTCAGATGTTGAAGCTTTCGCCGCAGCCACACTCGCCACGCACGTTGGGATTGTTGAACTTGAAGCCCTCGTTGAGGCCTTCACGCACGAAATCCAGCTCGGTGCCGTCCAGGTAGACCAGGCTCTTGGGGTCGATGATGACCTTGACGCCATGGCTTTCGAACACCTGGTCCTCGGCCGCGAATTCATCGACGAACTCGAGTACGTAGGCCAGTCCCGAGCAGCCCGTGGTACGAACGCCCAGGCGGATGCCTTCACCCTTGCCGCGTCCGTCGAGGGAACGCTGCACGTGGCGGGCGGCGGACTCGGTCATGCTGATCGCCATGGTTCCTCCTCAGAGCAGGCCTTTCTTCTGCTTGTAGTCGCTGACCGCCGCCTTGATGGCGTCTTCGGCGAGTACCGAGCAGTGGATCTTCACCGGCGGCAGGGCCAGTTCTTCGGCGATCATGCTGTTCTTGATCGACGCCGCTTCCTCGATGCTCTTGCCCTTCATCCACTCGGTGGCCAGGGAGCTGGAGGCGATGGCGGAGCCGCAGCCGTAGGTCTTGAACTTGGCATCTTCGATGATGCCCTGCTCGTTGACCTTGATCTGCAGGCGCATCACGTCGCCGCACGCGGGAGCGCCGACCATGCCGGTGCCGACATCCGGATCAGCCGCGTCGAACTTGCCGACGTTGCGCGGATTTTCGTAGTGGTCGATGACCTTTTCACTGTATGCCATGGTTCAATCCTCACTCATCAGGGGGTGGGTCAGTGGGCTTGCCACTCGACCTGACTCAGGTCTACGCCTTCTTTGAACATGTCCCACAGCGGAGACAATTCACGCAACTTGTTGACGGCTTCGGTGACCTTGCTCGCGGCATAGTCGACGTCTTCTTCGGTGGTGAAGCGACCGAAGGTGAAGCGGATGGAGCTGTGCGCCAGCTCGTCGTTGCGGCCCAGGGCGCGCAGGACGTAGGACGGCTCCAGGGAGGCCGAGGTACAGGCCGAACCGGACGAGACCGCCAGGTCCTTGAGCGCCATGATCAGCGACTCGCCTTCGACGTAGTTGAAGCTCAGGTTCAGGTTGTGCGGCACACGGTGGATCAGGCTGCCGTTCAGGTAGACCTCTTCCAGGCCTTCGAACTGCCGGTAGAAGCGATCGCTCAGGGCCTTGATGCGGGCATTTTCCTGGACCATCTCTTCCTTGGCGATGCGGAAGGCTTCGCCCATGCCGACGATCTGGTGGGTCGCCAGGGTACCCGAACGCATGCCACGCTCATGACCGCCACCATGGGTCTGGGCCTCGATACGCACGCGCGGCTTGCGGCGGACGTAGAGAGCGCCGATGCCCTTGGGACCGTAGGTCTTGTGCGCCGAGAAGGACATCATGTCGACCTTGAGCTTTTCCAGATCGATCTCGACCTTGCCGGTGGACTGGGCGGCATCGACGTGGAAGAGCACGCCACGGGAACGGGTCAGCTCGCCGATGGCGGCGATGTCGTTGACGGTACCGATCTCGTTGTTGACGTGCATGATGGACACCAGGGTCGTGTCGTCACGCAGGGCCGCCGCGACCATCTCGGGGGTGATCAGGCCGTCTTCGCCCGGCTCGAGATAGGTGACCTCGAAGCCTTCGCGTTCGAGCTGGCGGGTGGTGTCCAGCACCGCCTTGTGCTCGATCTTGGAGGTGATCAGGTGCTTGCCCTTGTTCTGGTAGAAGTGCGCGGCGCCCTTGATGGCCAGGTTGTCGGACTCGGTGGCACCGGAGGTCCAGACGATCTCGCGCGGGTCGGCGTTGACCAGTTCGGCCACCTGACGACGGGCGTTTTCCACGGCTTCCTCGGCCTTCCAGCCGAACAGGTGGGAGCGCGATGCGGGGTTGCCAAAGTTGCCGTCCACCAGCAGGCACTCGCTCATCTTCTGAGCGACGCGCGGATCGACGGGTGTGGTGGCGGAATAGTCTAGGTAGATCGGCAATTTCATCGGTTACTCCTAATCAGACGGGCGTCTCTGCTCAGTCGATGGTGGACGCTTCGATTTTTTCGACCGCTAAAGGCGATTGCTTGCTGGCACAGACCTTGGTGTCCTGACGCTTGGCAACCTGCTGGATCTCGTTGCGGGCGACCAGGTCGGCCAGGGTGATGCCACTGAGGAAGGTGTGGATCTGATCGCTCAGGTCGCACCAGAGGTGGTGGGTCAGGCAGGTATCACCCTGGTGACAACCCCCACTGCCCTGGCAGCGGGTGGCATCCACGGATTCGTTGACGGCATCGATCACCTGGGCGACATGGATACCGCCCATGTCGCGCGCCAGCTGGTAGCCGCCGCCGGGACCGCGCACGCTGTTGACCAGCGAGCCGCGGCGCAGCCGGGCAAACAGCTGCTCCAGATAGGACAGCGAAATGCCCTGCCGCTCGGAAATGTCGGCCAGCGACACCGGGCCCCGCTGGGCATGCAGCGCCAGGTCGAGCATGGCGGTTACGGCATAGCGGCCTTTGGTGGTCAGTCTCATGACGAACTCGAGCGGGTTGCATCGGATGACCCCGATTATCGGATTCCCGACAAAAAAGGTCAACTTTAAAACCGACCAAATCACTCAGGCATTATCTATCGGGGGGATAGTCCGCGGATGGGATTCGCCCCGGGCGGCCTTCTGGGTTTCGGTGAGGATGCCGCGCAGGATGTTCATTTCCAGCTTGCTGATGCCGGCCCGGCCATAGAGGCGGCGGAGGCGACTCATCAGGTGACGCGGCTTGGCAGGATCGAGGAAGCCGATCTCCACCAGGGTCTGCTCCAGGTGCTCGTAATAGAGCTCCAGCTCCTCCACCGTCACCGGCTGAGTGTTGAGCATGGCGGTGGCCTCGACCTTGTTCATCTTGGTCGGCTGGTTCTGCGCCGCGAGCCAGGCCATGCGCACCTCGTACACCAGCACCTGGACCGCTGCGGCGAGGTTGAGCGAGCCGAAGGCCGGGTCCGAGGGGATGTGCACATGGTAGTGGCAGCGCTGCAGCTCCTCGTTGGTGAGGCCGGCGTATTCGCGACCGAACACCAGGGCTACCTCGCCACCCTGCTCCACCTGGGCCAGGGAGGTGGTGGCGCATTCGCGCGGATCCAGCAGCGGCCAGGGGATGCGGCGATCGCGGGCGCTGGTGCCCAGCACCAGACTGCAGCCGGTCAGGGCCTCTTCCAGGGTGTCGACGACGATGGCGGCGTCGAGCACGTCGTTGGCCCCGGAGGCGCGGGCATTGGCCTCGCCGCTGGGAAAGTCCTCGGGATCGACCAGATAGAGGCGCGACAGCCCCATGTTCTTCATTGCCCGGGCGGCACCGCCGATGTTGCCGGGATGGCTGGTATTGACCAGAACGACGCGGATGTTGTTCAGCACGTGGCTATCCTCGAGCGGACGCGGGAAATCGGCGCCGTATACTACGCCCACACGCGCCCGCTTGCCACGAATACCCCTTCCAGCGCCGCGAAGTCTGCTATCATTGCCGGCTTTCCTTATACAACCCAGGTGATTTATCCATGCAGCCCATGCTGAACATCGCACTGCGCGCGGCCCGCAGCGCCGGTGAACTGATTTTCCGTTCGATTGAGCGCCTGGACGTGATCGCCGTCGACGAAAAAGGCGCCAACGACTTCGTCTCCGAAGTCGACCGGGCCGCCGAGCAGACCATCCTCGCCACCCTGCGCAAGGCCTACCCCACCCATGGTTTCTACGGTGAGGAATCCGGCTACCTGGCGGGCGAAGGCGAAGGCGCCGACTACGTCTGGATCGTCGACCCGCTGGACGGCACCACCAACTTCCTCCGTGGCGTCCCGCACTTCTCGGTGAGCATCGCCTGCAAGTACAAGGGCCGCCTGGAGCACGCCGTGGTCCTGGATCCGGTGCGTCAGGAAGAATTCACCGCCAGCCGTGGCCGCGGTGCCGCCCTGAACGGTCGCCGCATCCGCGTCACCAACCGGCGCAGCCTGGAAGGTGCCCTGCTGGGTACCGGCTTCCCCTTCCGTGCCAATGACGTCGATCACCTGGACAACTACCTGGGCATGTTCCGCAGCCTGATCGGTCAGACCGCCGGCATCCGCCGCGCCGGCTCCGCCGCCCTGGACCTGGCCTATGTCGCCGCCGGTCGTTTCGACGCCTTCTGGGAAATGGGTCTGTCGGAGTGGGACATGGCCGCAGGCGCCCTGCTGGTGCAGGAAGCCGGTGGCCTGATCGGTGACTTCAACGGCGGCCACGACTTCCTCGAGAAGGGCCACATCGTCGCCGGCAACCCCAAGTGCTTCCGCGGCCTGCTGACCCAGATCCAGCCGCACCTGCCGGCCTCGCTCAAGCGCTGAGTCCGCCTGGCTTACGAAAAAGCCCCTGCCGGCCATGCCGACAGGGGCTTTTTCTTGCCTGCCGCAAAGAGACTTCGCAGCAGGCCGGCGGGGATCACTTGACCACTTTCAGACTCGGCCGCGCCGGTGCCGGCTTGGGCGCCTCGGGCTTGCTGCCGCCAGTGTCCGGACCCTGGTCATCCGGCGGGCTGGGCTCGCTGTCGAAGACCATACCCTGGCCGTTCTCCCGGGCGTAGATGGCCAGGATGGCGCCGATCGGGACGTAGAGGTTGTAGGCCACGCCGCCGAAGCGGCCATTGAAGCTCACCGCCTCGTTGTCCATGTGCAGGTCGCGCACGGCACTGGGCGAGGCGTTCAGCACGATCTGGCCGTCGTTGGCATAGCCCGGCGGCACGCGCACCTCGGCGTAGTCGGCATTGACCAGCAGATGGGGCGTGCAGTCGTTGTCCACGATCCACTCGTAGAGCGCGCGGACCAGGTAGGGGCGACTGGAATTCATGGGGTTCTCCTCTAGCGCATCTCACGCTCGGTGACCGAAAGACTGGATCGGAAACTGTCGCGCGCGAACATGCGATCCATGTAGTCCTGCAGCGGCTTGGCGGCCCGGGGCAATTCGACGCCCAGGCGCGGCAGGCGCCACAGGAGGGGGAGCAGGCAACAGTCCACCAGGGAAAAGTCGTCGCTCAGGAAAAAGGGTTTTTCCGCGAAGATCGGCGCCACGCCGGTCAGGCTCTCCCGCAATTCCTTGCGTGCGGTGGCGAGGTCGGCGCCCGGCGCGGCCTGCAGGATGGCGTCCACCAGGCTGCACCAGTCACGGCCGATGCGGTGCATCAGCAGTCGCGACTGGCCGCGGGTGACCGGATAGGCCGGCAGCAGCGGCGGATGCGGATAGCGTTCCTCGAGGTACTCCATGAGCACCTCAGTGCCATAGAGCACCAGGTCGCGATCCATCAGCGTCGGCACGGTGCCATAGGGATTGTGCTCGGCCAGCTGCCGCGGACACTCGCCCCGGCGCACGGCGATCAGCTCGCACTCGACGTTCTTTTCCGCCAGGATCAGACGGATCCGGTGGCTGTAGTGATCCTCGGGATCATGGAAACAGGTCAGGCGGGTTATGGCGCCCATGGGTCCCTCCCCGGTTGGGGGCGAAGCTGCAAAGGAGGGATTATCTCGCACCTTGCCGCCCGCCACCTAGTCTCATCGCTCACTGTCGGGCAATCGCCGCCAGAATTCGCGCTTGAGCCAGAAGGCCAGGACGGCGAACAGCAGCAGATAGCCCAGCACCCAGGGCGCGAGGCGCCAGGCCAGGCTGCGCTCGGGCGCGGCGGAATAACCGAGGTAGGCGACCAGATCGTCGACGGTACGCGCGAACTGCTCGGGCGTTTGGGCGCCGCTGCCGGGTTCCAGGCGCAGCACGCAACGCCCCGCGCTGCAGTCGCGCACCTGGCGGCCGCGCAGGGCGGCCAGGACATCGGGCATGCGCGTGCCGGGTGCCCTGAGGTTGTCGACCCCGAGTGGCCGCCCGGGCGCCACGTAGAATTCCTGCAGGAAGGCGCGCAGCCAGGCCTCGCCGCGTACCGCGGCGATCAGGGTGAGATCCGGCGGCACGCTGCCAAAGGCACGCCGGGCATCCTCGGGCTTGAGCAGGCCGAGCATGGGCGCGCTGGGGGTGCGTCCGGGCGCCCAGCTGGCGAGGTCGAGGTGAAGATCGGCGGCGACCCGGTCGAAGCGCTGGTACTCCTGGCCATGGCAGGCCAGGCAATAGCGGCCGAAGCTGATGGCACCGGCCCGGGGATCACCTTCGGTGCCCATGGCCAGACCACTGCACAGCAGCAGGACCAGCAGCAGAACGCGATTCATGACCGGGACTCCGCTGGCGTACGCGGACGACCCAGCCTGCTGTACCAGGGCATGCCCAGCAGGCCGATGAAATAGACACCCGCCGCCAGACGCGCCAGCAGCAGGCGCCCATCGGTCAGGGCGACTACGCCCAGCACGCCCAGGGCGACAAAGGCCAGGCAGGCCAGGTACAGCCCCAGTCGCGCCGGCCAGGCCTTGTGGCGGACCGAGCGGACCGGACTGCGATCCAGCCAGGGCAGCACGAACAGCAGGGCGATGGCCAGGGCCGCCAGGCCGAGACCGCCGGCCTTGCTCGGCACCGCGCGCAGCAGCGCATAGAAGGGTGCCAGGTACCAGGGCGGCGCGATATGTGCGGGAGTCACCAGCGGATCGGCCGGTTGCTGGTTGGCCGGTTCCAGCACCAGTCCGCCCAGGTCAGGCGCCAGCAGCACCACGGCGAGAAAGACCAGCAGGAAGACCGCCAGGCCGCAGAGGTCCTTGAGCGTCAGATAGGGATGGAAAGGCACCCCGGCGGCACCGCTGACATCGCGCTCGTCACCCTCGGGATTGTTCGAGCCGGTCTGGCGCAGGGCGACGACGTGCAGGCTCACCAGTGCAAGGATCAGCAGTGGCAGCCCGACCACATGCAGGGCCTGGAAGCGGCGCAGGCTGGCATCGGACAGCACTATCCCGCCGCGCAGCAGGTCGGCCAGTGTCGGGCCGATCAGGGGCACGGCCTCGACGGCACTGAGGGACACCTGGGCGCCCCAGTAGGAAAGTTGTCCCCAGGGCAGCAGATAGCCGAAGAAGGCCTGGGCCAGCAGCAGCACATAGAGCAGCACGCCGAAGCTCCAGACCAGCTCGCGCGGGGCGCGGTAGGAGCCGTACAGCAGGCCGCGCAGCATGTGCAGATAGAGGCAGACGAACAGCGCCGAGGCGCCCACCGCATGCAGATAGCGGATCAGCCAGCCGAAGGGCACCTCGCGCATGAACAGCTGGACCGAGGCGAAGGCACCCTTCACGGTGGGTTCATAGCCGAACAGTAGCCAGAGTCCGGTCAGCACCTGCAGCGCCAGGATGAAGAGCAATAGCGAGCCGAACAGATAGAAGACGTTGAGGTTGCGCGGCACCCGGTAGTCGCTGAGGTGTCGGCGCCAGAAGGCGCCGATCGGCAGCCGTCGCTCCAGCCAGCCGGGCTCCCTGTCCCTCATGCCACGCCCTCCCCGTCGCTGCCGATCACCAGCAGGCTCTCGCCTTTGAAGTGATAGGGAGGCACGGCCAGATTCAGGGGTGCCGGCTGGTCGCGATAGACCCGCCCAGCGAGATCGAAATGGGAGCCATGGCAGGGACAGAGATAGCCTTGGTTCGTCGTTGCGGTGTCCAGGGAGGGAATACAGCCCAGGTGGGTGCAGATAGCGGTGACCACGAAGATGTCCGGCCGCCGCGATCTCAGCCGTGGATCGACATAGGGTGGCTGGCTGGATTCCCGGGAATCCGGGTCGGCGAGGCCGGCCTGGTCGGCCAACAGCCGGGCCTGGTCCGCCGCGCTGCGGCGCAGCACGCAAACCGGCTGGCCGCGCCACTGCACCGTGAGTTGCTCGCCTTCGCGCAGGGTTTTGAGATCCACCTCGACCGGCGCCGCCGCCACCTCCGCCGAACGACTGGGCCGCAGGGCGCAGACGAAGGGCACGCTACCCGCCACCAGTCCCAGGCCGCCGACGGCGGAGGTGGTGGCGATCAGCAGGCGGCGGCGTTGGGCATCGGGGGCGTCGTCGGTCACGTCAGGCTTCCCGGCTCCATCTCCAGCGTCACGCCGAAGCGCTCGCGCACCGAGGCGCGGATGCGCTCGGCCAGGGCCAGGACGTCGCGACTGCGGGCGCCGCCGAAGTTGACCAGCACCAGCGCCTGGGCGGCATGCACCCCCACGGCGCCATCGCGATGACCGCGCCAGCCGGCCTGGTCGATCAGCCAGCCGGCGGCCAGCTTGACGCTGCCATCGGCCTGCGGATAGGTCGGCAGACCTGGATAGCGGCCCTGCAGCGCGGCGGCTTCGGCAGCGGTCACCACCGGATTCTTGAAGAAGCTGCCGGCATTGCCCAGCACCGCCGGGTCGGGCAGTTTGCTCTGGCGGATGCTGCAGATGGCCGCGCTGACGGCCTCGGGGGTCGGCTGCGTGACGCCCGCCTCGGTCAGGGCCTGGCGCACCGGACCGTAGTCCAGCACTAGCTGCGGGCGCCGACTGAGATGGAAGCGCACCCGCAGCACGATCCAGCGTCCGGCCTCGGCCTTGAAGCGACTCTCGCGGTAGGCGAAGGCGCAATCGGCCGGACTGAGGTCATGGAGTTCGCCGCTGTGGCGATCGAGCGCCGTGACGCCCGCACATCTGTCCTTCAATTCGACGCCATAGGCGCCGATGTTCTGGATCGGCGAGGCGCCCACGGTGCCCGGGATCAGGCTGAGATTTTCCAGGCCGTACCAGCCGTTGGCCAGGGTGGCCATGACGAAGGGGTGCCAGGGCTCGCCGGCTTCGGCTTCCACCAGCAGGGCATCGCCCTCCTCCGCCAGCAGACGGATACCGCGCGAGGTCAGCCGCAGCACCAGGCCCTCGACCCGTTCGGGCAGGACCAGATTGCTGCCACCGCCCAGCACCCGCAGGGGTACGCCCAGCTGCCGGGCCAGCGCCAGGGCCGCGCGGACCTCGGCGTCACTGGCGGCTTCCAGATAGCGATCGGCTTCTGCCACCAGACCGAAGGTATTGAGGCCCTGCAGCGGAACCAGCTGTTGCAGCTCAGCGACCATGACGGGCAGCCACCTCGGCGACCAGGCCATCGCAGGCGCTTTCCAGCAGGTCGAGGACCCGCTCGAAGCCAGCTGCGCCGCCGTAATAGGGATCGGGCACCTCGTCCACCGCCAGGCCCTGGCGCGCCAGGAAGAGTTCGGGCACGGCGCCCTCGTCCGGACGCAACTGTTCCAGCCAGGCGAGGTTGTCCTGGTCCATGGCCAGGATCAGGTCGAAGCGCTGGAAATCGTCCTCAGCGACCTGGCGCGCGCGCAGGTTGGCGATGTCATAGCCGCGACCGGCCGCGGCCTGGATGGCCCGGGAATCCGGTGCCTTGCCGACATGCCAGTCGCCGGTGCCGGCCGAGTCCAGCTCCACCGCCTCGGCAAGGCCGGCGGCGTCCAGCTTGGCCCTGAGGATGCCTTCGGCGGTGGGCGAGCGGCAGATGTTGCCCATGCAGACGAACAGGATGCGCAGGGTCATCTAGGCTCCCAGCAGGCGACGGACGCGTTCGAGATCTTCCAGGGTATCCACGCCGGCCTGGGGCGCTTCCAGGGCATCGGCGACATGGATGCGCACGCCGTGCCAGAGAGCGCGCAATTGCTCCAGGGCTTCGGTCTCTTCCAGGGCGCAGGGGCCCCAGCTGACGAAATCGGCAAGGAAGCCGGCGCGGTAGGCGTAGATGCCGATGTGGCGACGATAGGGAAAGCCCTGGGGCAGCTGCGCGCGATCGCTGGCGAAGGCGTTGCGCGCCCAGGGCAGCGGTGCCCGGCTGAAGGTCAGCGCCAGGCCGTTCACGTCGGTGCTCACCTTGACCACATTGGGATTGAACAGGCTATCGACGTCACTGATCGGCTCAGCCAGGGTGGCTACCCCGGCTTCGGGATGGGCGGCGAGGTTGGCCGCCACCTGGTCGATCACCGCCGGCGGAATCAGCGGCTCGTCGCCCTGGACGTTGACCACCAGGGCGTCGCTGGCCAGGCCGAGCAGCTCGGCCACCTCGGCCAGGCGATCGGTGCCCGAGGCATGGTCGGCGCGGGTCAGCAGGACCCGGGCGCCAAAGCCTTCGCAGGCACGCAGGATGTCGTCGTGGTCGGTCGCCACCACCACCTGCTCGGCGCCGCTGCGGCGGGCCTGCTCCCAGACGTGCTGGATCATCGGCTTGCCGGCGATGTCGAGCAGCGGCTTGTTGGGCAGCCGGGTGCTGGCCATTCGCGCCGGAATGACGACGGTGAAGGCGGCGCTCATTTATCCAGACGCTCGTCCGTGGTGATGATGCGCGCCTCGCTTTCCAGCATCACCGGGATGCCGTCGCGAATCGGGAAGGCCAGGCCGGCGGCCTTGCTGATGAGCTCGGTCTTGTCGTCGCTCAAGATCAGCGGGCTCTTGGTCAGGGGGCAGGCGAGGATGTCCAGCAGCTTGAGATCCATGGGCAGAGGTTCCGTCAGTGAGAGTGTTCGGGCAGGAGTCGGTCGAGACGCCCGTCCAGCCAGGCGACGAAGGCGGCCGAGGGCTGGGCGTCCACCGCCAGGTACCACCAGTCGGCGGCGGCGAAGGACCGGCACTTGACCGCGTCCTTCTCGGTCATCACCAGCGGCAGCGCGGGGGTGAAGGTCAGGTCCGCGGCGCTGTAGGTGGCGTGATCGGCGAAGGCATGGGGCAACGGCTGCCAGTGTAGTCCTTCGAGGGTGGCGAAGAAACGCCCGGGGTTGCCGATGCCGGCCAGGGCGTGCAGGCGCTGCCCCGGCGGAAAGAAATCCAGCGGTCGCGTCTCGCCGCTGTGCAGATTGACCAGGGCACTGGGCTGCAGGGTCAAGCCGAAGCCGTCGGCCGGATCGACCGCGGCGCCGTTGTGGATCACGGCGTCCACCTCGGCCAGGCGCTCCAGGGGTTCGCGCAGGGGGCCGGCCGGCAGGCAGCGACCGTTGCCGAAGCCGCGCGCCGCATCGACCATCACCAGCTCCAGGTCGCGGGCCAGGCGATAGTGCTGCAGGCCGTCGTCGCTGAGGATGACGTCGAGCGATTCTTCGGCGAGCAGGCGTTCGACGGCGCGACCGCGGTCGGGATCCGTCACCAGCGCCACCCCGGTGCGCTGCACGATCAGCAGCGGCTCGTCGCCGGCGACGGCGGCGGTGTCGCTGGCCCGCACCCGCCAGGGCAGACTCGGCGGCGTGGCGCCATAGCCGCGGCTGACCACCCCGACCTTGAGCCCACGGGCGCGCAGGTGGCCGATCAGCCAGAGGATCATGGGCGTCTTGCCGGTACCGCCCACGGTGAGATTGCCCACCACGATGACCGGTACCGGCGCGCGATGGATGCTGCCCTGCCCCGCCAGGAAACGCTGGCGCTTGCGCCGGGCGACCTGGCGATAGAGGGCTTCGAGCGGCGCCAGCAGGCCCAGGGCCGGATGCCCCTGGTACCAGGCGCGGACCAGGCGCTCGCCCAGGCTCACGGCCGTTTCGCCTGGGCCTCGAGGGTGGTGATGC
Source organism: Pseudomonas sp. HR1 (assembly GCF_030175875.1). Taxonomy (NCBI): domain Bacteria; kingdom Pseudomonadati; phylum Pseudomonadota; class Gammaproteobacteria; order Pseudomonadales; family Pseudomonadaceae; genus Pseudomonas; species Pseudomonas sp. HR1. Next base: position 98,179 of record NZ_JASNRF010000004.1, on the reverse strand, counting down.
GCAACTGGCTGAAACCCAGCTTGCCGGCGGCGTCCATGGCCATGACCACCGCCTGGTGGGTGGCGCGGCCATCGGCGGTGATCACCAGCGGCAGGCTGTTGTCGCCGCCGGATTCCCGCTGCAGCGCGGTGGTCAGGCCGGTCAGGTCGTTGCGCGCCAGGGTCTGGCCGTTGAGCGCCATCTGGCCTTCGGCGGTGATGCTGATTTCCAGGATCCTGCCCTGGTTGGCGGCCGCGGCGGCGCTATCGGCCTCGGGCAATTCGATCTTCAGCTGGCTGGGCTTGCTGAAGGTGGCGGTCACCACGAAGAACAGCAGCAGGACGAAGATGACGTCGATGAAGGACGCCAGGTTGATATAGACCTCTTCGCGAGCGGCGCCCCCGGCGCGGCGACGGAATTTCACGCCGGGGCTCCTTCGCGGACGTCCACCTCGCGATCGCCGTGAAGGATGTCCACCAGCTTGACCGCTTCCTGCTCCATGCCCACCACCAGCTCATCGACCCGGCGCAGCAGGTAGCGATGGAAGAACACCGCGGGAATCGCCACCAGCAGGCCGGTGGCGGTGGTGACCAGGGCCTTGGAGATGCCACCGGCGAGGATGGGCGCATTGGCCATGCCGTCGTTCATGAAGGCGCTGAAGATGTCGATCATGCCGAACACCGTACCCAGCAGACCCATCAGGGGCGCCAGGGCGGCGATGCTGCCGAGGGTGTTGAGGTAGCGCTCGAGGTCGTGGACCACGCGGCTGCCGGCTTCCTCGATGGCTTCCTTCATGATGTCGCGGCCATGGCGGGAATTGGCCAGGCCCGCGGCGAGGATGTCGCCCAAGGGCGATCCGGCGCGCAATTCGCGCAGCCGCTCGGCATTGAGCTGCTTGTCCTGGATCCAGCGCCAGACCTGGGCGAGCAGCGTCGGCGGTGCGACCCGGCTGCGCCTGAGGGTCCACAGCCGCTCGGCGATGATGGCCGTGGCCAGGATGGAACTGAGAATGATCGGCAGCATCATCCAGCCGCCCGCTTTGACCATTTCGAACACGAGACCGTTACCCCTGCCGCAAAATGCGGCCACTCTAGCACGAACGCCGGAGAGCCTGTTCAAGGGCTCGCGAGCTAGAGACAAACAAGGCGACAAGACCTGAGGAAGCGGAGTTTACGAATGGTAAATGAGCATTCCGAAGGTCTTTTCAACGCGGTTTGGCCGACGCGCAGCAGCCTTTGAATAGGCTATCAGGGTGTCGGCGGGCCTATCCGCCACCAATGCCGCACCTGGCGTTGCCCGCGTGGTGCCTCCCAGCGACCCAGGGTCCAGCTCAGGGCGCCCCGCTCGGCGGTGTCGTAGGGCAGCACGCCGCGCTCGCGATAGCGCGCCAGTACCTGGGGATGGGGATGGCCATAGCGATTGTTCAGCCCTCGGGAGATGAGCACGCCACGTGGCTGGACGGCGTCGATGAAGGCGGCGCTGGAGCCGCTGCGACTGCCGTGGTGCGGCGCGACCAGCCATTCCGCCGCCACGGGCACACCGCTGGCCAGCAGTTCGGCTTCACGGCGGGCGTCGATGTCGCCGGTCAGCAGCAGGCGCTCGCCCCTGGCCACGACGCTGAGCACGCAGGAGGACGCGTTGGAATCCGCCGCGGGGTGCCACCAGGTGGTGAAGGCGACCTCGTTCCAGCGCCACTCGGCCCCATCCGTGCAGTCCCGGGCGTGCAGTTCCGGCGTGAGGCGTCCCGCCTCGCCACTGAGCACCTGTCCTGGCGGCAGTCCCCTGGCCACGGCCGGCGCACCACCGGCGTGGTCGGCATCGGCATGACTGAGCAGCATGACGTCCAGGGCGCCGATGCCGAAGGCCTTCAGGTTGGGCAGGACGACCCGGGCGCCGCTGTCGTAGCTGCCCTGGCGCGGACCGGCATCATAGAGCAGCGCATGGTCACGGGTGCGCACCAGCACCGCCAGGCCCTGCCCCACGTCCAGCACGGTGATCCGTGCCAGGCCCTCCGCGGGTAGCGGTGGCGGGGGAAACAGCCCCGGCAGCATCAGCAGCGCGCCGAAGACTCGCAGCGGCACCCCCGCGGGCAGCAGGGCCAGCAGCGCGCCCAGCCCCGCCAGCCATAGCGCCCAGGTCGGTGCCAATACCGGTTGCCAGGCCGCCCCCAGGTGCGCCAAGCCGCCCAGCAGCCAGAGCAGTCCCTGCAGCAGGCCACCCGCCAGCAGCAAGGCCGGAGTTCCCAGCGGCGACCAGAGCAGGGACAGCAGCGTCCCCGCCAGGGCCAGGGGCACGATGGCCAGGTCCATCAGCGGCACGGCCAGGGCATTGGCCAGCGGGCCGCTCAGACTCAGGGGCAGGCCCAGCGCCAGCAGCAGCGGCGCCAGGCCCACGGCCATGCACCACTGGGCGCGTCCGAGGGTGAGCCACCAGGGCAGGCGGCCCAGGCGGCCAGCAAAGCTCCACAGCAGCAACAGTACGGCGCCAAAGGACAGCCAGAAGCCGGGCAGCAGACTGACCAGCGGATTGGCGGCCAGCACCAGCACCAAGGCCAGCAGCACGGCATCCGCCAGCCGCACCTGCTGGCGCCCGAGTTGCCAGACCAGGCCCAGGGTGACCATGACGCAGGCCCGCTGCACCGGCACCTCGAAGCCGGCCAGCAGTCCGTAGCCCAGCGCAGTGGCGATGGTCAGCACCGCCGCGGACAGGCGCCAGGGTAGCCGGCGCGGCCAGCAGCCATGCCGCGCCAGGAGGACCACTCCGGCATAGACGCCCAGGGCGATCAGGCCGATGTGCTGCCCGGAGATGACCATCAGGTGCACGGTGCCGGTGTCCTGGAACAGCTGCCACTGGGCATCGGTGATGCCCGAGCCGTCACCCACCACCAGGGCGGCGAGCAGGCCGCCCTGCCCGGCCGGATCGCGCCTCTGCAGGTATTGCCGGATGCCGTCGCGCCAGGTCGCCAGGCCACTGGCGGCGGCCAGGCGCTGGCCATCCTTGACGCTGCCGGTGGCGCCTATGCCCTGGGCCAGCAGCCAGGCTTCGCGGTCCTGGCCGAGGGGGTTGACCAGGCCCGCAGGGCCGCGCAGCTCCGCGGCCAGGCGCCAGCGTTCGCCGGCCAGCGGGCGCGGCCCGCCGTGCCAGCTCAGGCGGATCCGCGCCGGCAGCTCAAGCGCGCGGCGGCTGGTCGCCCCGGCGAGCACGAAACTCACCGAATCGGCGTCCACCGTGGGCAGCCCGCTGATCTGGCCGTCGATCCACAGCACCCGCTGTTCCAGCGCCGGATCCAGGCGATCGTCCAGCGCCCAGTGGCCATTGAGCAGCGCCCAGGCCAGACCCAGCCCGAGGGCACCGAGCGCCAGGAAGCGGGTGAACAGCAGTGCCAGGGCCACGGCCGCGAGGGCCGCCAGCAGCGGTAGCGACGGCAGCGTGGCGAAGGCGCGCAGGAGCAGCACGCCCAGGGCGAAGGACAGCAGAGCGGCGCGCATCAGGACTCCATCCATGGAGAGCCGAAAGGGCTTCAGAAGCGCGGATTAGAGCAGTTTGGACGCCACAGGACCAGGGGCATGGCGCCCCCTGGCCCGGCAGGAGATCAGTCGTAGCGCAGGGCTTCGGCCGGTGAGGTGCGCGAGGCGCGCCAGGCGGGATAGAGGGTTGCCAGGAAACTCATGCTCAGGGCGGCCACGGCGATGAGCACCACGTCTTCCAGCTCCAGCCGCGACGGCAGGTTGCTGATGAAGTACATGTCGCCGCCAAACAGCTTGTGGCCGACCAGGCGCTCCAGGGCGGCGATCCAGCTGCTGACGTTGAGCGCCGCGATGACGCCCAGCACGCCGCCGATCAGGGTACCGACCAGGCCGATCACCGTGCCCTGCACCATGAACACCGCCATGATCTGCCCGGGCGTGGCGCCCAGGGTGCGCAGGATGGCGATGTCGGCCTTCTTGTCGGCCACCACCATGATCAGGGTGGCGATGATGTTGAAGGCGGCCACGGCGACGATCAGCAAGAGCAGCAGGCCGATCATGGTCTTTTCCATCTGCATGGCCTGGAACAGGCTGCCCTGGGAGATCGTCCAGTCGCGCGCCTGGTAGCCGTCGCCGAGGGCCTTGGCCACGTCGCGGGAAATGCGCGGCGCCTGGAACAGATCGTCCAGCGCCAGGCGGATGCTTTCCACCTGGCCCGGCTGCCAGCCCTTGAGCGGCGCGGCATCGGCGACGTTGATCAGCGCCAGGGAGGCATCCAGTTCGGCGCCGACCTTGAAGGTGCCGACCACGGTGAAGCGCCGCAGCCGCGGGGTGATGCTGCCGGTGGCGCCGACCTCGGGGATGATCACCGTGACCTGGCTGCCCAGCTCCAGCTGGAAGCGCCGCGCGGCGATCTCGCCCAGCACGATGCCGAATTCGCCAGGCTTGAGGGCGTCGAGACTGCCCTGGGTCATGCGCTCGCCGACGATGGACACGCGTTTTTCCTGGGCGGGATCGATGCCGTCCACCAGCAGCGGCTGCATGCGCCCCCGTACCGAGAGCATGCCCTGCAACTGGGTATAGGGCACCGCCGCCAGCACATGGGGCTGCTGCTCGGCCTTGGTTGCCAGCGGGCGCCAGTCGTCCAGCGGCTGGGCCGCGCTGATGAAGGCATGGGGCACCATGCCGAGGATGCGGCCACGCATTTCCTCCTGGAAGCCGTTCATCACCGACAGCACCAGGATCATGGCCAGCACGCCCAGCGCCAGGCCGAACATGGAGACCAGCGAGAAGAAGGAGATGAACGACTTGCGCCGCTTGGCGCGGGTGTATCTCAGGCCGATGAACAGCGAAAGCGGTCTGAACATGGCGACCTCAGACCTGCCGGGCCGGCGTGGCGTCGACCAGATGGCCTTCGTCCAGGCGCAGCATCCGGTCCATCTGGCCGGCCAGCACCTGGTCGTGGGTCACCACCAGGAAGGCGGTGCGCAGCGAGGTGGACAGCTCCAGCATCAGATCCTGGATGCCGTGGGCGGTGTGCTGGTCGAGGTTGCCGGTGGGTTCGTCGAGCAGCACCAGCTTGGGCTGGTTGACCAGCGCCCGGGCGATGGCCACGCGCTGGCGCTCGCCACCGGACAGCTCGGCCGGCTTGTGGCCCAGGCGATGGCCGAGACCGACCCGCTCCAGCAGCTTGGCGGCGCGCTCGCGGGCCTCGCCGATGGAGGCCTTGCCGATCAACAGAGGCATGCAGACGTTTTCCAGGGCGCTGAATTCGGGCAGCAGGTGGTGGAACTGGTAGACGAAGCCCATGGCGCGATTGCGCAGGAGGCCGCGGGCCTTCTCGTTGAGCGCCGACAGCTCCTCGCCGTCGAGCCAGACACTGCCGCTGCTGGGGGTATCCAGGCCGCCGAGCAGGTTCAACAGGGTGGTCTTGCCCGACCCCGAACTGCCGACGATGGACACCCGCTCGCCCGGTTGCAGGGTCAGCTGGACGTTGCTCAGCACCTCGACGGTCTGGGGGCCTTCCTCGTAGCGCTTGCCCAGGTCCTGGCAACGCAAAACGGCTCGATCATTCATAACGCAGGGCCTCGGCGGGTTGGGTACGGGCGGCGCTCCAGGAGGGATAGAGCGTGGCCAGGAAGCTCAGGGCAAAGGACGCGCCGCAGACCAGCAGGACGTCGTGCAGCTGCAGCTGCGCCGGCAGGTAGTCGATGAAGTACACCTCGGCGTTGAGGAACTGGTGCCCGGTGACCCGCTGCACCCAGGCCAGGGCGGCGCTGACGTTGAGCGCGGCGAGCACGCCCAGCAGGCAGCCGATGGCGGTGCCGATGACGCCGATGAAGGTCCCCTGGACCATGAACACCGCCATGATCTGCCGGGGCGTGGCGCCCAGGGTGCGCAGGATGGCGATGTCGGATTTCTTGTCGGTCACCACCATCACCAGGGTGGAGACGATGTTGAAGGCGGCCACGGCGACGATCAGCAGCAGGAGCAGGCCGATCATGGTCTTTTCCATGCCGATGGCCTGGTAGAGATTGCCGTGGGTGCGGGTCCAGTCGCGGGCGTACCAGTCGTTGCCCGGCAGCTGGCGAGCGATGTTCCAGGACACGTCCGGCGCCTGGAACAGGTCGTGCAGCTTGAGGCGCACGCCCTGCACCGCGTTCGCCGGCCAGCGCTGCAGCCGCGCGGCGTCCTCGATGTCGATCAGGCCCACCGAGCCGTCCAGCTCGCCGGCGCCGACGCTGAAGATGCCCACCACGGTGAATCTCTTCATGCGCGGAAACATGCCGGCCGGGGTCACGGCCACTTCCGGGGCGATATAGGTGAGCTTGTCGCCGACCTTGACGCCCAGTTTCTCGGCGGCCAGAGAGCCGATGATGATGCCGAATTCGCCCGGCTTGAGGTCGTCGAGCCGGCCCTCGCGCATGAAGCTGGGGATGATCGAGACCTTGGGCTCCTCGGCCGGATCGATGGCGTTGAGCAATACCGTCTGCACCGCCTTGTCGTGGGCCAGCATGCCCTGCAACTGGGTGAAGGGCGCCACCGCGGTCACCTGGCTGTTCTGCAGCGCCAATTCGCGCACGCTGCGCCAGTCGTTGACCGGCTGGTAGGACTCCACCGTCGCATGGGGAATCATGCCGAGGACACGATCGCGCATCTCGCGGTCGAAGCCGTTCATGACCGACAGCACCACGATCATCACGACCACGCCGAGGGCCAGGCCGATCATGGAAGTGAGCGAGATGAAGGAGACGAAATGGTTGCGGCGCTTGGCGCGGACGTAACGCAGGCCAAGGTAGATCGGCAGGGGTCTGAACATAGGCTCGCTTGCACGGCGGAAAGACGTAGGCGCCCTGCGGGTTGGACGGCGACACCGTGCCGGCTCGCCGGCTACACTCGGGGCCATCACCCACGGAGCGGCCCGACATGACCACCCCAGACGCGCGTGAACGGCGGGAATACTATCGCATCACCGACCGTATCGCACTGCAAATCAGCCCTGCCGACGGGGTCCCCGGCGAGACCGCGCCGCTGTTCGCACTCCTGAGCGAACTGCATCAGCTGGAATTCGAATCCCGTCACCTGCTGCGCAATCTGGACGAGCGCGACCGCGCCGTCACCGCCTGCCTGCGCCTGGTGCACAAGCGCCTGGACCTGCTCGGCCAGGCCTTTACCTGGAATCTCCTGCACGACAGCGGCGCCACCCGCGACGTGGTGCTGTCCGAAGGCGGCCTGGCCTTCGTCGATGCCGAGCCCTATGCCCTGGGCACCCGGCTCGACCTGCGCATGGCACTGCCGCCCCAGGGCCTGGGCCTGCAGGTGCTGGCCGAGGTGACCGGCTGCCAGGCCGTCAAGGGCGGGTACGAGATCGGCACCAGTTTCATCGACCTGGAAGACGCCCAGCGCCAGCTGCTGGCGCGCCACGTCTTGCGTCAGCAGGCCCGGGTGCGCCGCGCCGACCGTGGAGACGAGGCGTGAAACGCCCCTGGCTGGCGCTCCTGCTGCTCGGCGCCGCCCTGCCCGGCTGGGCCGAGACCCTGCAGATCCCGCTGGGCCAGCAGGGCGATGGCAGTACCCCGCTGCCTCTGCGTGGCGACAGTCGCAGCCAGGTCCTGGAGCGCTTCGGCCTGCCCGATCAGGAGCACCCGCCGGTCGGTCGGCCAGCCATCCGCCGCTGGGACTACAGAGATTTCAGCGTCTATTTCGAAAACGACCGGGTGCTGGATGCGGTTCGCGAACCGCGGCGTCCGGTCCCCTCACCCTAGCGCCTAGGAGCCCTCATGACCCTTATTTACGGACACCGCGGCGCCCGCGGCGAAGCCCCGGAAAACACCCTGGCCGGTTTCGAGCTGTGCCTGGAACTGGGCGTCACGCGCTGCGAGCTGGACCTGCACCTCTCCCGGGACGGCGAGCTGGTGGTGATCCACGACCCGACCCTGAAACGCACCACCGGGCGTGGCGGCAAGGTCAGCGAAAAGGCGGTCGCCGATCTGGTCGCCCTGGATGCCCGCCAGGGGGGGCCGGTGTGGCCGCGCCCCTGCCCCATCCCGACCCTGCGCGAGCTGTTCGAGAAGTGTTCCTTCGAACACTGGCAGCTGGAGGTGAAGAGCGCCTCGCGAGTGCGGGCGGCGCAGACCGTGAGGGCCATCGCCCAGCTGGTCGAGGAATTCGGCCTGCAGAACAAGGTGACCGTCACCAGCTCCTCGCGCGAGGTCCTGCGCGCCCTGCAGCGCGACACCCCACAGCTGGCGCGTGGACTGGTGGCGGAATACGCCTGGCTGGATCCGCTCAAGGTGGCCGCTCACTACGACTGCCACCTGCTGGCGCTGAACTGGACGCTGTGCACCCCGGAACGGCTGCTCAAGGCTCAGCGCCAGGGCCTGCACGTCTCGGTCTGGACGGTGAACGACGCCAGCCTGATGCGCCGCCTGGCCGACTTCGGCGCGGACAGCCTGATCACCGATTTTCCGAGTCTGGCGCGACGGACGCTGGGGTAGGCTCCTGCCTGCCCCAGCAGTCGCGGCCATGGGGTCCGTCGCTGCGGCCGCCTCTGCGGGACTCTGATGCTTCACTGATCGCGGCCATGGGCCGCTCCTACAGGCTCGATGTAACCGTAGGAGCGGCCCATGGCCGCGATAAAGACAGCGCTCCTACCTCTAGGCAAACACCCGTAGGAGCGGCCGCAGCGGTGGACCGCCATGGCCGTGATGCGAGCCGACTCCGTAGCGTGGAAAACGGCGCAGCCTTTTCCACTGGAGACTGCTACGGGGAGCACCCTCACCCCAGCCCTCTCCCGAGGGGAGAGGGGGGCTAGCCGAGCGGACATTCGCCTCCGTCCGCTCAACCTGGGCCGACTCAAAACAACCGATTCAAGCCATCGAAAGCCGCTACCCGGTAGGCCTCGGCCATGGTCGGGTAATTGAAGGTGGTGTTGACGAAATAGCGGATGCTGTTCGCCTCGCCTTCCTGGTTCATGATCGCCTGGCCGATGTGCAGGATCTCCGAGGCCTGGTCGCCGAAGCAGTGCACGCCCAACACCTGCAGGGTCTCGCGGTGGAAGAGGATCTTCAGCATGCCCACCGGTTCGCCGGAGATCTGCGCCCGCGCCATGCTCTTGAAGAAGGCCTTGCCGACCTCATAGGGCACTCGCTCCTGGGTCAGCTCGCGCTCGGTCTTGCCCAGCGAACTGATCTCGGGAATGGTGTAGATGCCGGTGGGGATGTCGTTGACCACCCGCCCGTTGTTGTCGTGCAGGATATTGTCCGAGGCCGAACGCCCCTGGTCGTAGGCGGCACTGGCCAGGCTTGGCCAGCCGATGACGTCGCCCGCCGCATAGATGTTGGCGACCGAGGTCCGGTAGTTCTCGTCGACGGTGACCTGGCCCCGGCTGTTGACCGAGATGCCCACGTTCTGCAGGCCCAGCTGGTCGGTGTTGCCGGTCCGGCCGTTACACCACAGCAGGGCATCGGCGCGCAGCTTCTTGCCGGACTTCAGGTGCAGGACGACGCCGTTTTCCTGGCCTTCGATGCGCTCGTATTCCTCGTTGTGACGAATGAGCACATTGTTGTTCTGCAGGTGATAGCTCAGGGCGTCGGAGATCTCGTCGTCGAGGAAGCTGAGCAGCTGGTCGCGGTTGTCGATCAGGTCCACCAGCACGCCGAGACCACTGAAGATGGAGGCGTATTCGCTGCCGATCACCCCGGCACCATAGATGATCAGCCGGCGCGGGGTATGGGTCAGCGACAGGATGGTGTCGCTGTCGTAGATGCGCGGATGGCTGAAGTCTACGTCCACCGGGCGATAGGGTCGCGAGCCGGTAGCGATGACGACCTGCTTGGCCACCAGGCGCTCCAGATCGCCACGCAGGTTGACGATCTCGATGGTGTTCTCGTCGGCGAAGCTGGCGGTACCGAAGAACAGGTCGACGCGATTGCGCGCGTAGTAGCTGGTGCGGGACGACACCTGGCGGGCGATCACCCGCTCGGCGCTGCGCAGCACATCGGGAAAGGAGAACCAGCGCGGCTCGCCGATGGAGCGGAACATCTCGTTGGTGTTGAACTGGATGATCTGCTTGACCGAATGGCGCAGCGCCTTGGAGGGAATGGTGCCCAGGTGGGTGCAGTTGCCGCCGACCACCTGGCGATTGTCCACCACCGCCACGCGACGGCCATTCTTGGCGGCGTTCATCGCCGCGCCCTCGCCTGCCGGTCCCGAACCCAGTACCACCACGTCGTAGCTATAGACCGCCATGCTTTCTCCTCAGAAGGTTAGCCGTCCGCAGGCGACGGCTGGAGCCGGACCGCCTCGCGAGAGGTCGGATCCGGCGCGAGATCGCCCCAGGGGGCTGCGACCTCTTGTCACGGGTCGCTATTGTGGCGCAAAACCCGGTCAAAACGAAAACGGGAGCCACGCGGGCTCCCGTTTTTTCTTGCAAGTCAGCCTTGCCTAGGACGCAAGACTCAGGCCGGGAAGGCCGGCGGATTGACGCCCGCCATCTCTTCCAGCACCCGCACGACCTGGCAGCTGTAGCCGAACTCGTTGTCGTACCAGACGTAGAGGACGACACGGTTGTCGCTGACGATGGTGGCACCGGCATCGACCACACCCGCATGGCGGGAGCCGACGAAGTCGCTGGACACCACTTCCGGCGAGTTCACGAAGTCGATCTGCTTGTGCAGCGGCGAGTGCAGCGCCATCTCGCGCAGGTACTCGTTGATCTCGTCCTTGCTGGTGGCGTTTTCCAGGTTCAGGTTGAGGATCGCCATGGAGACGTTGGGCGTCGGCACGCGGATGGCGTTGCCGGTCAGCTTGCCAGCCAGTTCCGGCAGTGCCTTGGCCACGGCCTTGGCGGCGCCGGTCTCGGTGATGACCATGTTCAGCGCGGCGCTGCGGCCACGGCGATCGCCCTTGTGGAAGTTGTCGATCAGGTTCTGGTCGTTGGTGTACGAGTGCACGGTCTCGACGTGACCGTTGACGATGCCGTACTTGTCGTTGACCGCCTTCAGGATCGGCACGATGGCGTTGGTGGTGCAGGAGGCCGCGGTGACGATGGTGTCTTCGGCGGTGATGGTGTCATGGTTGATGCCATGCACGATGTTCTTCAGGCTGCCCTTGCCGGGTGCGGTCAGCACCACGCGGGAAACGCCCTTGCACTTGAGGTGCTGGCCCAGGCCTTCGGCATCGCGCCACTTGCCGGTGTTGTCGACCACGATGGCATCCTGGATGCCGTACTGGGTGTAGTCGACGGTGGTGGGATCGTTGGAGTAGATCACCTTGATCAGGGTGCCGTTGGCACACAGGGTGCTATTGGCTTCGTCGACGGTGATGGTGCCGTCGAAGGAACCGTGCACGGAGTCGCGACGCAGCAGGCTGGCACGCTTGACCAGATCGTTGTCGGCGCCCTTGCGCACGACGATGGCGCGCAGGCGCAGGCCGTCGCCGCTACCCTGGTGCTCGATGAGGATGCGCGCCAGCAGGCGGCCGATGCGACCGAAGCCGTAGAGGACCACGTCCTTGCCCTTGCGCTGCTCGACGCCCTGCTTGCCGACCACGGCGGACAGCTCGCTGCGCAGGAAGTCCTTGAGGTCGCGACCGGCGCCTTCGGCCTTGAATTTAAGGCTCAGGCGGGCGAGGTCGATGGAGGCGGCGCCCAGTTCCAGCTCGCTCAGGGCCTTCACCAGCGGGTAGGTGTCCTGCACGGACAGCTCGACGTTGTCGATCTGGCGGGCGAACCGGTGGGCCTTGAGAATGGAGATCACCGAACGGTTGACCAAACCGCGACCGTAAATGGAGGTCACAACATTGTTGTTACGGTACAGCTGACCAATCAGGGGAATCATGGCCTCGGCGAGCGCTTCGCGATCGATCCATTCTTCAAGGCACTGCTCAGGCTTCTGACTCACGACAAATCCTTCCCTATGTAGGAGCTGAAAAAAGGAACTACATTATGACCGCGCTGCCTGTCCCAGGCAATCTACGCGCGTCGCTGCACTGACAGCGTGAAAGCCCGGTCGTTACAATCCCAACCCTCCCGAAATCCACCGGAGTTCCGCCCGCGTGTCAGTTTTGCGTACCCCGTCAATTCCTGAAACCGCCGGCCGCCAGCAGTGGGGCAATCTGCCCGGCGCCGCGCTAGCCCTCGCCATCGCTGAAGCCGCCAAGGCCGCGACCCGCCGCTTCATCCTGCTGATCACCCAGGACAGCCAGACCGCTGATCGCCTGGAGCAGGAACTGCGCTTCTTCGCCCCTGAACTTCCGGTACTGAATTTTCCCGATTGGGAGACGCTACCCTACGATGTCTTCTCGCCCCACCAGGACATCATCTCCCAGCGTGTCGCTACCCTTTATCGGCTGCCGGAGCTGTCCCACGGCATTTTGGTAGTCCCTCTGGCGACTGCCCTACACCGCCTGGCGCCCACGCGCTTCCTGCTCGGCAGCAGCCTGGTGCTGGACGTCGGCCAGCGGCTGGACGTGGAAGCCACCCGCGCGCGCCTGGAAGCGGCCGGCTATAGATATGTGGATACGGTGTACGAACACGGCGAATTCGCCGTGCGCGGCGCCCTGATCGATCTCTTTCCCATGGGCAGCAACCTGCCTTACCGGATCGACCTGTTCGACGACGAGATCGAGACGCTGCGTACCTTCGATCCGGAAACGCAGAGATCCATCGACAAGGTCGACAGCATCCGTCTCCTGCCGGCGCGGGAATTCCCGCTGCATAAGGAGGCGGTGACCGGCTTTCGTGCGCGGTTCCGCGAAAGATTCGACGTGGACTATCGCCGCTGCCCCATCTATCAGGATCTGGCCAGCGGCATTACCCCGGCAGGCATCGAGTACTACCTGCCGCTGTTCTTCGACGAGACCTCGACCCTCTTCGACTATCTGCCGGCCAACACCCAGGTGTTTTCCCTGCCGGGTATCGAACAGGCCGCCGAGCAATTCTGGACCGATGTCCGTAATCGCTACGAAGACCGCCGGGTCGATCCGGAGCGGCCGCTGCTGCCGCCGGCCGATGTCTTCCTGCCGGTGGAAGACTGCTTCGCCCGGCTGAAGGCCTGGCCACGGGTGGTCATCGGCGCGGACGACCTGGAAGCCGGCGTGGGCCGCGAGCGCTTCGCCGCACGCGCCCTGCCGGACCTGGCCATCGACGCCAAGGCCAGCCAGCCGCTGGCGGCCCTGGAGCACTTCATCACCGATTTCCCCGGTCGCGTGCTGTTCACCGCGGAAAGCGCCGGTCGCCGCGAGGTGCTGCTGGAGCTGCTCGCCCGACTGAACCTGCGCCCTGGCCAGGTCGACGGCTGGGCGGCCTTCCAGGCCAGCGCCGAGCGCATCGCCATCGCCCTGGCGCCGCTGGACGAAGGCCTGGTGCTGGATGACGCCGGGGTCGCCCTGATTCCGGAGAATCCGCTGTTCGGCCAGCGCATCATGCAGCGCCGCCGGCGCGAGAAGGGCCGTGACGCCGGCGAGAATGTCATCAAGAACCTTACCGAGCTGCGCGAAGGCGCGCCGGTGGTGCACATCGACCATGGCGTCGGCCGCTACATGGGCCTGATCACCCTGGAGCTGGACGACCAGCCCCAGGAATTCCTGCTGCTCGAATACGCCGACGACGCCAAGCTCTATGTGCCGGTGGCCAACCTGCACCTGATCGCCCGCTACTCGGGCACCGACGACGCCCTGGCGCCGCTGCACAAGCTGGGGTCCGAGACCTGGCAGAAGGCCAAGCGCAAGGCCGCCGAACAGGTGCGCGACGTGGCTGCCGAACTGCTCGACGTCTATGCCCGGCGCGCCGCGCGCAAGGGCTATGCCTTCAAGGACCCGGCGGCGGACTACGCCACCTTCTCCGCCGGCTTCCCCTTCGAGGAGACGCCGGACCAGCAGGCCGCCATCGAGGCGGTGCACCGGGACATGCTGGCGGGCACGCCCATGGATCGCCTGGTCTGCGGCGACGTGGGCTTCGGCAAGACCGAGGTGGCCATGCGCGCGGCCTTCATCGCCGTGCACGGTGGCCGCCAGGTGGCGGTGCTGGTCCCCACCACCCTCCTCGCCCAGCAGCACTACAACAGCTTCCGCGATCGCTTCGCCGACTGGCCGGTACGCGTCGAGGTGATGAGCCGTTTCAAGTCGGCCCAGGAAGTCGCCGCCGCCGCGCGCGAGCTGGCCGAAGGCAAGATCGACATCATCATCGGCACCCACAAGCTGTTGCAGGGCGACGTGAAGTTCAAGGACCTGGGCCTGGCCATCATCGACGAAGAGCACCGCTTCGGGGTGCGCCAGAAGGAACAGCTCAAGTCGCTGCGCAGCGAGGTGGACATCCTCACCCTCACCGCCACGCCGATCCCACGCACCCTGAACATGGCCGTGGCCGGCATGCGCGACCTGTCCATCATCGCCACCCCGCCGGCTCGGCGTCTCTCGGTGCGCACCTTCGTCATGGAGGAGCAGAACGCGGTGATCAAGGAAGCCCTGCTGCGCGAACTGCTGCGCGGCGGCCAGGTGTACTTCCTGCACAACGAGGTCAAGACCATCGAGAAGCGGGCCCGCGAACTGGCCGAACTGGTGCCGGAGGCCCGCGTCGGCATCGGCCACGGACAGATGCGCGAACGCGATCTCGAACAGGTGATGAGCGACTTCTACCACAAGAGATTCAACGTGCTGGTGGCCTCGACCATCATCGAGACCGGCATCGACGTGCCCAATGCCAACACCATCATCATCGAGCGCGCCGACAAGTTCGGCCTGGCCCAGCTGCACCAGCTGCGCGGCCGGGTCGGCCGTAGTCACCACCAGGCCTATGCCTATCTGCTCACCCCGCCGCGCAAGGGCATGACCCCGGACGCCGAGAAGCGCCTGGAAGCCATCGCCGGTGCCCAGGACCTGGGGGCCGGCTTCATCCTGGCGACCCACGACCTGGAGATCCGCGGCGCCGGCGAACTGCTCGGCGAAGGCCAGAGCGGCCAGATCCAGGCGGTCGGCTTCACCCTCTACATGGAAATGCTCGAGCGCGCGGTCAAGGCCATCCGCAAGGGCGAGCAACCCAACCTGGAACAACCCCTGGGCGGCGGTCCGGACATCAACATGCGCGTGCCCGCGCTGATCCCGGAAGACTACCTGCCCGACGTCCATGCGCGGCTGATCCTCTACAAGCGCATCGCCTCGGCGGCGGACGAAGACGCCCTCAAGGAATTGCAGGTGGAGATGATCGACCGCTTCGGGCTCCTGCCGGAACCGACCAAGAACCTGGTGCGCCTGACGCTGCTCAAGCTGCGTGCGGAAGGCCTGGGCATCGTCAAGGTGGATGCCGGGCCCCAGGGCGGACGGCTGGAATTCGCCGCCGACACCCAGGTGGATCCGCTGGTGCTGGTGAAGATGATCCAGGCGCAGCCGAAGAAGTACCGGCTGGAAGGCGCGACCCTGTTCAAGTTCCAGGTACCCATGGAGCGGGCGGAAGAGCGCTTCAACGTCCTGGAAGCCCTGTTCGACCGCCTGACGCCCGCCGCCAGCTGATCGAAGAGCCGCTCCCGGTCGATCCCGGGAGCGGCTTGAGCGCTATCAGCCCGCCAGCACCTCGGCCAGCACCTGCCGCACCTCGTCGATGCCGCTGGCCAGGACGGCTTCGATCTCGGCCATGGTGATTTCCCGCTGCACCTTGCCGGCCGCCGGATTCACCACCAGCGCCAGGCAGGCGTAGGGCAGGCCCAATTCGCGGGCCAGGGCCGCCTCCGGCATCCCGGTCATGCCGACGATGTCGCAGCCGTCGCGCTCCAGCCGGACGATCTCCCCCGCCGTCTCCAGGCGCGGCCCCTGAGTCGCGGCATAGATGCCATGGTCGCTGTGCGGCAGCTGCAGCCTGCGCAGTGCCCCGAGCAGACGCTGCCGCAGGGGCTCATCGTAGGGAAAGCTGAAGTCGATGTGGGTGACGTGCGCAAGGTCGGCCCCTTCGAAGAAGGTATGGCCGCGCCCCCAGGTGTAGTCCACCAGTTGATGGGGCACGCACAGATGGCCGCTGCCCATGGCGGCATGGATACCGCCCACGGCGTTCACCGCGACGATGGCCTCGGCACCGGCCTCCTTGAGCGCCCAGAGATTGGCGCGGTAGTTGACCTGATGCGGCGGAATGCGATGGGGATGGCCATGGCGCGCCAGGAACAGCACCGGGCGCCCGGCATAGTGGCCGCGCTGCACGGGCGCCGAGGGCGCGCCCCAGGGCGTCTCGAAGGTCTGGGCCTGGTCCAGCTCCAGACCCGCGAGCGCGGTGAGGCCGGTACCGCCGATGATGGCGTAGGTAGTCATGGGAATGTCCTTTAGATGAGGTCAGCCTGGCGCAACCGCCGCAGGGCAAGACTCCACTGCGGTTGCTGCCGGTAATCGAGATCGACGTGGCGGCGGGCCCTCATGCTGGCCAGCCGCGGCGCGGGCGAGACGCCCAGCTGCTGCACCCGCGTCAGGGCCAGCTCGGCCGCTGCGCGGTCATTGCACACCAGCCCCATGTCGCAGCCGGCGCTGAGCGCGGCCTCGACGCGCTGGCCGGCATCGCCCGCCACGTGGGCGCCCGCCATCGACAGGTCGTCGCTGAAGATCACGCCCTGGTAATCCAGTTCGCCGCGCAGGATGTCCTGCAGCCAGCGCCGGGAAAAGCCGGCCGGCTGGGGATCCACCGCGGGATAGATGACATGAGCGGGCATCACCGCGCCCAGGGTCGGCAACAGGGCCTGGAAGGGGCGCAGGTCGGTGTGCAGCAGAATGTCCAGATCGCGCTCGTCGGTGGGAATGGCATAGTGGGAATCGGCTTCGGCCCAGCCATGGCCGGGGAAATGCTTCCCGGTCGCGGCCATACCGGCGTCGCCCATGCCGGCGATGAAGGCACCACCCAGTTCGATCACCTGCTCGGCTTTGCCGAAGGAACGTGCGCCTATGACCTGACTGCGCCCATGGTCGACGTCCAGCACCGGTGCGAAGCTGAAGTCCAGGCCCACCGCCAGGATCTCGGTCGCCATCAGCCAGCCGCAGAGGCGGGCCAGTTCCGCGCTGTCCGCGCGACCGCCCAGTTGCCCCATGGCCGGCAGGCGGACCACGTCACGACGCAGGCGCTGCACGCGACCGCCTTCCTGGTCCACGGCCAGCAGCAGTTCCGGCCGCAGGGCGCGGATGGCACGGCATAGCTCGCGAACCTGGCCCGGGGTTTCGATGTTGCGGGCGAACAGGATCAGTCCGCCCACCTCCGGCTGACGCAGCAGCTGGCGATCCTCGGCGGTGAGCCAGGTGCCAGCGATATCGACCATCAGGGAGCCTTGCATGGGTACCTCGTCCGAATGCTCCGGCGCACGGCGCCGTGAAAGGGACGCAAGCTTACCCCAGCCACCCTTGATGCCGCAGCCTAGTAGGTCTCGGCCGTCTCCACGGCGACCGGCCGCCGCGGCCGATACTGGGCCTGGGCCAGTTCCGGTGCGTGCATCGCCGTGGGCGCCCGCATGCCGGTGGCGAGAAAGGGCACCATCAGCCGCAGCACCTGGTCGGTGTGGGTATCGACGCCGAAGTCGTTCTCGCCGATTGCCCGCAGCGCCTTGATGCCGGACATGCTGAACACCGCTGCGCCGAGCATGAAGTGGGCGCGCCAGAACAGCTCCAGGGGCGGAATCTCGGGAACTGCCCGGTTCACCAGCAGCAGGAAGCGGCGGAAGGCACGGCCATAGGTCTGCTCCAGGTATTTGCGCAGGTGGCCCTGGCTCTGGCTGAACGCCAGTCCCAGCAGCCGCATGAACACCGAGAGGTCATTGCCATGCCGCGGCTTGATGGCCAGGGAGTGATCCACCAGCAGATTCAGCAGCGCCTCCAGGCTCACCTCCTCGCCATTCCTGGGCTGCCACTGATCCAGATCCCGCTCCAGGTTGAAGCAGAAGGGATCGAGAAAGCGCGAGAACACCGCCTGGATCAGGGCCTTCTTGGACCCGAAGTGATAGTTGACCGCCGCCAGGTTGACCCCGGCTCTGGTGGTGATGAGTCGCAGCGAGGTCTCGGCAAAGCCGCGCTCGGCGAACAGTTGCTCGGCCGCATCCAGAATGCGCTCCACGGTATCCGACTGCGCCATGACCTTCCCCGGTAGATGAATTCCGTTTGAAACATATGTTTCAAACGCTATCGAAGTCAATCGCGGTTCGGCCGGCGAGCGGCCAGCCAATGGCCTGGAAGCCGCGTCGTTCCACCCTCTGCGGGCTTTTGGTCACGATCGCGGCCTGTCGTCCGAAGTCGAGGTCGGCGGCCTTGCCTACAACCCGGAGTTACTGTATATAATCACAGCATCATTAGACGACGCGACGTGCATCATGCTGAAACTGACACCGCGACAAGCCGAGATCCTGGCCTTCATCAAGCGTTGCCTCGAAGCCAATGGCTTTCCGCCTACCCGCGCGGAGATCGCGCAGGAGCTTGGTTTCAAATCGCCGAATGCGGCCGAGGAGCACCTCAAGGCGCTGGCCCGCAAGGGTGCCATCGAGATGACGCCGGGCGCCTCCCGGGGCATCCGCATCCCGGGTCTGGATACTTCGCGCAAGGCCGACGAGAGCCTGCCGGTCATCGGTCGGGTCGCTGCGGGCGCTCCCATCCTGGCCGAGCAGAACGTCGAGGAAAACTGCGCCATCAACCCGGCCTTCTTCCAGCCGCGTGCCGACTACCTGCTCAAGGTCAAGGGCATGAGCATGAGAGACGTCGGCATCCTCGATGGCGACCTGCTGGCCGTCCATGTGACCCGCGAGGTGCACAACGGCCAGATCGTCGTGGCCCGGGTGGGCGACGAAGTCACCGTGAAGAGATTCAAGCGCTCGGGCAACCAGGTCACCCTGCTGGCGGAAAATCCCGAGTTCTCCCCTATCGAAGTCGATCTTTCCACTCAGGAATTCGCCATCGAAGGGTTAAGCGTTGGCGTCATCCGCCGCTAACGTCTAAGGCTGGCCTTCGGGCCAGCCGTTATCACGCCTTTATGCCTTACGCCGAAGTCTTGATCGGGGGTATCTGTTCGCGCTCCGGAAAGCGCTCAAGACCAGGCTGAGCACAGTGACGTCATGTATCCGTGGTACATGATCTCGAGTGGATTTGATCGAGTCGCCTCCAGGAGGTCGCCATGCAATTTCCCCTGATGTTCGATGCGCCGCGCTCGTCGGTTCAAGAGCTGGATCTGGCACCGGAGTTCCTGCTGCAGGAGCTGACCGCCTTTCTGCCCAAGCCCGGCAAGCCGGCCCGGGAACTGCCCGCCGCTCCACTGCCGGACACCTTCAGCGAGATGTCCCTGCACGGCAGCCAGGAACAGTGCCTGCAGTTGCTGGCGCCCATCCTGCGCCAGCTGAGCGACAAGGACGATGCCCGCTGGCTGACCCTGGTCACGCCGCCGTCGCTGCTCAGCAACGCCTGGTTGCGCAGCACCCATCTGAATCCGGAGCGTGTGCTTCTGCTGCAGACGCCGAGCGCTGCCAAGACGCTGCAACTGGGCTGCGAGGTGCTGCGCAAGGGGCAGAGCCATACTGTGATCAGCTGGTTGCACGACCTGAGCGATGCGGGCAAGCAGCAGCTGGCACGTGCCGCGGCCCAGGGCAACAGCCAGAGTCTGAACGTCAGATTCGCGTAGGAAGCAGGCGGCGGGACGGGATGTAGCGGCGGCATTCCAGGACGGAATGCCGGATCTGGAAAAGAATCAGTGCAGGACGCGCGGTTGATCGTCGCGCTGGAGGCTATCGCCTTCGGCCAGGCGCCCGGCCATCTGCACACCCAGGTTGAACATGGCCTTGGCCACCTCTATCTGCTGTCCATGCAGGAAATCCTTGGCATCGCTGGAAAACTCCAGGGTAACGAGGGCTTCCTCGTCGTCCGCACGGCGCAACACGATGCGACCATCGGAGAGTTCAACGATTTCCAGGTAGGCAGTAGTCATTCAGTATCTCCACAGCTAAGCGGACAGTGTAACAGCGTGGGGTCTGAGAGGCTGACTTGCCTGAGCCTTTTTCGACGGTCTGCAAGGCCATCGTCCTGACGGCCTCTACGGCATTGTAGCGAGAACTACCCTACCACTCGGTCATGGCGCCGCGGAATCTGAGCGCCGTCTGCTTGAGGCTTTCACGCCAGGCTTCCACCTCTTCGAGACCCAGCTCCGGCTCGGCCGGCTCCAGGCTGACCGCCTCGATCAACGGCAGCGTCGGATCCTGCTTGGGTCGCCGGGGTGCCTGGGGCGGCTGCAGCAGCCGCTGGTACTCGGCGATCAGTCGCGCCAGCCAGGTCTCGGGGTTACCGGCCAACTCGATCAGCTCGCCCATTTCCGGGCTGGGCGCTTCATTGAGCGCCTCGGGAGCGAGCAGAACGGCCAGCGAGGTGGCCTCCATGGTGGGGTGGCGGTAAAAGCCCGCCACTTCCTGACAGAGTCCCAGCAAGGCGCCGTGCAGGTGAAACAGGCAGGCTTCCCGCTCGGCCATGATCCGGCCCTGGCTTTGCGCGGCGGGCGCAGCCTGGGCCAGGCGCCAGCTTTCCAGGGCCAGACCGGCGAAGTACAGCTTCTGGTTGGTGCGGGTATAACGCTCGTTGGCCATGCCCTTCTCCTGGAGCCGGCTCACGCCGGCCTCCTGTCTGCAGTTGGCGCTAGAGACGCTAGCGCTTTTCTTCCACCTGCCACTTCTTGCCGTCGTAGAAGGCCTTCCAGCCGGTGGGCTTGCCCTCGACCTCGGTCTGCACGTACTGCTCCTTGGTCTTGCGGCTGAAGCGGATCACCGCCGGACGGCCTTCAGAGTCCTTCACCGGGGCACTGAGCAGATAATGGTACTTGGGATCAATCTCGTCGCGATGGGGCAGCAATTCGCTGACCAACGGCGCGCGGGTCTCGCGATTCTTCGGGAAGCCACTGGCAGCCAGGAACAGCCCCGAGGCGCCATCGCGCAGCACATAGGTGTCGTCGACCTTTTCGCAGCGCAGCTCCGGCATGGGCACGGCGTCCATCTTCGGCGGGGCCGGCTCGCCGTTCTTGAGCAGCTTGCGGGTGTTCTTGCAGGCCGGATTGGTGCAGCCGAAGAACTTGCCGAAGCGCCCGGTCTTGAGCTGCATCTCGCTGCCGCACTTGTCGCATTCCAGCGAAGGGCCTTCATAGCCCTTGATGCGATAGCTGCCCTCTTCGATCTCGTAGCCCGGGCAGTCCGGGTTGTTGCCGCAGACGTGCAGCTTGCGGTGCTCGTCGATCAGGTAGGCATCCATCGCCGTACTGCAGATCGGGCAACGGTGCTTGCCGCGCAGGACCAGGGACTCGGATTCGCCCTCGTCGTCTTCGGCAATCTCGTCGCCCGGCACCAGGTTGATGGTGGCCTTGCAGCGTTCCTTGGGCGGCAGGGCATAGCCCGAGCAGCCTAGGAACACCCCGGTGGACGCGGTGCGGATCATCATCGGCCGGCCGCAGACCTGGCAGGGAATGTCGGTCAGGGTGGGCTGGTTGGCCCTCATGCCCTTCTCGCCGGCCTCGGCGGTCTCCAGCTTCTGCTTGAAGTCGCCATAGAATTCGTCGAGCAGGTTCTTCCAGTCCCGCTCGCCCTGGGCAACGTTGTCCAGGTTGCCTTCCATGTTGGCTGTGAAGCTGAAGTCCATCAGGTTGGCAAAGCTTTCGTTGAGGCGATCGGTGACGATGTCGCCCATCTTCTCGGCATAGAAGCGGCGGTTGTGCACCGTCACGTAGCCACGATCCTGGATGGTGGAAATGATGGCCGCGTAGGTGGAGGGTCGGCCGATGCCGCGCTTCTCCAGTTCCTTGACCAGGCTGGCTTCCGAGAAGCGAGCCGGCGGCTTGGTGAAATGCTGGCTCGGGTCGAGCTTGACCAGGCCGAGGTCCTCGCCCTGCTTCATCTCGGGCAGGACGTCGTCGTCGCCCGGCTTGCTCTGCTGCGGCAGGACGCGGGTGTAGCCGTCGAACTTGAGGATGCGGCCGCGGGCACGCAGCTCGAAGTCACCCGCCGCGGCGGTCACCGTGGTGGACAGGTACTCGGCCGGCGGCATCTGGCAGGCCAGGAACTGGCGCCAGATCAGTTCGTACAGGCGCTCGGCGTCACGTTCCATGCCCGACAGGCTGTTGGGCTTGACGTTGACGTCGGACGGGCGGATGGCCTCGTGCGCCTCCTGGGCGCCTTCGCGGCTGCCGTAGACATTGGCCTTTTCCGGCAGGTACTGCTTGCCGAATTCGCTCTCGATATAGCCGCGGGCCATGGCGATGGCATCGCCCGACAGGTTGGTCGAGTCGGTACGCATGTAGGTGATGTAGCCGGCCTCATAGAGACGCTGGGCCATCATCATGGTCTTCTTCACCCCGAAGCCCAGGCGATTGCTCGCCGCCTGCTGCAGGGTGGAGGTGATGAAGGGTGCCGAGGGCCGGCTACTGGTCGGCTTGTCTTCGCGCTTGGCGATGCGATAGGCGGCCTTTTCCAGCTTGGCCAGGGCGGCCTTGGCCTGGGCTTCGTTCAGCGGCTTGAAGGCTTCGCCCTTCTCGCGCACCACTTCGAAGCGCACCTGGGCCTTTTTCGGCGTGGCCAGGTCGGCATGGATCTCCCAGTATTCCTCGGGGACGAAGGCGCGGATCTCGCGCTCGCGCTCCACCACCAGCTTGACCGCGACGGACTGCACCCGACCGGCGGACAGGCCACGGGCGATCTTCGACCACAGCAGCGGCGAGACCATGTAGCCGACCACGCGGTCGAGGAAGCGCCGCGCCTGCTGGGCGTTGACGCGATTGATGTCCAGCTCGCCGGGCTGGGAGAAGGCTTCCTGAATGGCCTTCTTGGTGATCTCGTTGAAGACCACGCGCTTATAGCGCGAGTCGTCGCCACCGATGGCTTCCCGCAGGTGCCAGGCGATGGCCTCCCCTTCGCGGTCCAAGTCGGTTGCGAGATAGACGGTGTCGGCGTCCTTGGCCAGGCGGCGCAGCTCCTCGATCACCTTTTCCTTGCCGGGCAGGATCTCGTAGTGGGCCTTCCAGCCGTGCTCGGGGTCGACGCCCATGCGGGCGAACAGCTGGCGCCGGGCCTTTTCCTTGGGTGACAGCGCGGGCGCCTCGGCGGCGGTCTTGCGCGTCTTGGCGGCGGGCTCCTTGGCGGTGCCGGCGCCGCTGGTGGGAAGGTCGCGGATGTGGCCGATGCTCGACTTCACCACGTACTGGTTGCCCAGGTACTTGTTGATGGTCTTGGCCTTGGCCGGGGATTCCACGATGACCAGCGATTTACCCATGGGAGAGTCAGATTCCTGCTTGAAAGCGATGAGCGAGCGAAAGGCGAGCGCCGGAACGGCGAATGGAGGACCAGAACGTCTTCAGTCTGGTGCGCCGGGGGCGGTCGGCCAACGCGGCACCGCTATATATAGTGGCGATGTCGGCAAGGTCAAGGCTGCGGCGTGGCATCCAGACCCAAGGGATCGGCTTCGACGCTGATCAGCGCGAAGCGCGGCACCTGCTCGCCATCGACCTGGACGCTCTCGCGAAACATGCTCAGAGGCCGGGCCCAGAGTCCGTATTCGCCGTACAGCGCCTGATAGATGACCAGCTCTTCCTCGGTCTCCGAATGCCGGGCCACGCCCAGTACCCGATACTGCTGACCCTTGTAGTGCCGGTAGAGTCCCGTCTGCAATGCCATGTTCCACCTCGAAAAAAGAAAACCGGGGCAGCCCTGGGGGCGCCCCGGTCGGATGACGCACGCTGCGGCGGATCAGCGCAGGCGTTCGAACACCGTGGTGATGCCCTGGCCGAGACCCACGCACATGGTGGCCAGGCCGAAGGTGCCGTCATTCTGTTTCATGACATTTAACAGCGTGCCTGAAATTCTGGCGCCAGAGCAACCGAAGGGGTGACCCAGGGCGATGGCACCACCGTGCAGATTGACCTTTTCCTCCATCTTGTCGAGCACCTTGAGGTCCTTGAGCACCGGCAGGGCCTGGGCCGCGAAGGCTTCGTTGAGTTCGATGAAATCGATGTCGGCGATGGTCAGACCGGCGCGCTTGAGCGCCTTCTGCGACGCCGGGACCGGACCGTAGCCCATGATCGCCGGATCGACACCGGCCACGGCCATGGCGCGGATCCTGGCCAGCGGCTGCAGGCCGAGGTCCTGGGCGCGCTGGGCCGACATGACCAGCATGCAGGAGGCGCCGTCGGTGATCTGCGAAGAGGTACCGGCGGTCACGGTACCGCCCTTGGGGTTGAAGGCCGGCTTCAGCGCCGCCAGGCCTTCGAGGGTGGTTTCCGGACGGATGGTCTCGTCATGGCTGAAGACCTTGAGGAAACCGTTCTCGTCGTGACCTTCCAGGGGAATGATCTCGTCCTTGAACTTGCCTTCCTGGGTGGCCTTCCAGGCCAGCTGGTGCGAGCGATAGCCGAACTGGTCCTGGGCCTCGCGAGTGATGCCGTGCATCTTGCCCAGCATCTCGGCGGTCAGGCCCATCATGCCGGACGCCTTGGCGGCATGCAGCGACAGCTGGGGATTCGGGTCGACGCCGTGCATCATGCCGACGTGACCCATGTGCTCCACCCCGCCGACGACGAAGACGTCGCCGTTGCCGGTCTGGATCGCCTGGGCGGCGGTGTGCAGGGCGCTCATGGAGGAACCGCACAGGCGGCTCACCGTCTGGGCGCCGCTGGTGTGCGGGATGCGGGTCAGCAGCGACGCCATGCGGGCGATGTTCCAGCCCTGCTCCAGGGTCTGGTTGACGCAGCCCCAGATCACGTCTTCCACCTCGGCCGGATTGACCTGGGGATTGCGGTCGAGGACCGCGTCGATCAGCCGCGCGGACAGGGTCTCGGCGCGGGTGTTACGGTGCATGCCGCCCTTGGAGCGACCCATGGGCGTGCGGGCGAAGTCGACGATGACGACGTCTCTCGGATTCAGACTCATTTCTTTACTCCAGGCTCAACCGAAGAAGCGTTGGCCAGCGGCGGCCATTTCGCGGAGTTTGGGGGTCGGGTGGTACAGCGGCCCGAGGTCGGCGTACTTGTCGGCCATGGCGACGAATTCGGCCACGCCCAGGCTGTCGATGTAGCGCAGCGCACCACCGCGGAAGGGCGGGAAGCCGATGCCGTAGATCAGGCCCATGTCGGCCTCGGCGGCGCTCTCGACGATGCCGTCCTCCAGGCAGCGCACGGCTTCCAGGCACAGCGGCACCATCATCCGCTCGACGATCTCCTCGTCGGTGAATTCACGCTGCTCGTAGGTGACCGGTGCCAGCACCTCGGCCACGGCCGGGTCGGCGACCTTCTTCGGCTTGCCCTTCTTGTCGGTCTCGTAGACATAGAAGCCCTTGCCGTTCTTCTGGCCGAAGCGCTGGGCTTCGTAGAGGGCGTCCACCGCGGTCTTGCGGCTTTCCTTCATGCGCTCGGGGAAGCCCTCGGCCATGACGTCGCGGGCGTGGTGGGCGGTGTCCATGCCGACCACGTCCATCAGGTAGGCCGGGCCCATGGGCCAGCCGAACTTCTCCATCAGCCGGTCGACGCGCTGAAAATCGGCCCCCTGGGCCAGCAGCGCGGCGAAGCCGCCGAAGTACGGGAAGAGGATGCGGTTGACCAGGAAGCCGGGGCAGTCGTTGACCACGATGGGGTTCTTGCCCATCTGGCGGGCATAGGCCACGGTGGTGGCGATGGCCTTCTCGCTGGTCTTCTCGCCGCGGATCACCTCGACCAGGGGCATCATGTGCACCGGGTTGAAGAAGTGCATGCCGCAGAAGTTTTCCGGACGCTTGAGCGCCTGGGCCAGCAGGCTGATGGAAATGGTGGAGGTGTTGGAGGTGAGGATGGCGTCCTCGCGCACCTGGCCTTCCACCTCGGCCAGCACGGCCTGCTTGACCTTGGGATTCTCGACCACGGCTTCGACCACCAGGTCGACGTTCTTGAAGTCGCCATAGGACAGCGTCGGGCGGATGCGATTGAGCGCCTCGGCCATCTTCGCCGGCTCCAGGCGGCCCTTCTCGACGCGCTTGTTGAGCAGCTTGCTGGCTTCGCTCAGGCCCAGCTCCAGGGCTTCGTCGCGAATGTCCTTCATCAGGATCGGAGTGCCCTTGAGCGCGGACTGGTAGGCGATGCCGCCACCCATGATGCCGGCGCCCAGCACGCTGGTCAGCTTGACCGGCGCGGCCTGCTTCTCCAACACCTTGGCCTTGCGCTTGAGCGCCTGGTCATTGAGGAACAGGCCGACCAGGCTGGCGGAGACCGAGGTCTGGGCCATCTTGGCGAAACCGGCGCCTTCGACTTCCAGTGCCTTGTCGCGGCCGTAGTTGGCGGACTTCTGGATGGCCTTGATGGCTTCCAGCGGTGCTGGATAGTGCGGACCGGCTTGGCTGGCGACGAAGCCCTTGGCCGATTCGAAGGCCATCATGGCTTCGATGGCATTGAGCTGCAGCTTTTCCAGCTTGGGCTTGCGCTTGGCGCGGTAGTCCAGCTCGCCGGCGGCGGCGCGGCGGACCAGGTCCAGGGCGGCGTCGAACAGGTGCTCGGGGGCGACCACGGCATCGGCCACGCCGACCTTGAGAGCGGTGGCGGCGTCGTTTTCCTTGCCGGACGCGATCCACTCGATGGCGTTGTCGCTGCCGATCAGGCGCGGCAGGCGGACGGTACCACCCCAGCCCGGATAGATGCCCAGCTTGACTTCCGGCAGGCCGATGCGCGCTGCGGTACTCAGCACCCGGTAGTCGGCGGCCAGGGTCATCTCGCAACCGCCACCCAGGGCGATGCCGCCCACGGCGGCCACGGTGGGCACCGGCAGGTCTTCGAAATCGTTGAAGATGCGGTTGATCTCGGCGATGCCGGCCTGCAGCTCTTCGGTCGGCCGACCGAACATCTCGACGAATTCGGTGATGTCGGCGCCGACGATGAAGACGTCCTTGCCGCTGGTGACGATGACGCCGCGCAGGCCGGCGTGGGCTTTCAGGGCATCCACGGCCTGGCGAAAATCGCGCAGGGTGATGGCGCTGAACTTGTTGACCGATTCGCCTTGGAGGTCGAAGCGAAGTTCGGCGATGCCGTCCTCCACGTCGCGCACCGAAAGGGCTTTGCCTTCGAAAATCATCAGCGGGTCTCCCTTGAGTCCTGGTCGCGAAGCGGGCGGCGGCTTGGGTGGAAGCCGAGAATCGCCAGCCCCGATATTGTTCTGTGGAGGGCACCGGCCGGGCCGGGGCGAAAATTCATACAACCGTTTGAACGGCTCGCACAACCTTCTGGCAAAAGCGGGCGCTTGTCAATTGGGACGCACGGGGAAAGCGCGAGCGGGGTTCGCGTGGCGGGCGCTTGAGCTTGGCGCGCTTCTGTGCAAGATAGCCGTGGAGCTATCCCCGACTCCTGGAGTCGAAACTACAAGTGGGCTAGAGCCTGCGAATCGAGCGCCAGCCACGGTACGGTCTGGCGCCCCATCATGAAGGAGAGATGTGTATGGCCTACCAACACATATTGGTTGCCGTCGACCTGACCGAAGATTGCCAGCCGGTGATCCGCCGTGCGGTTGCCCTGGGTCAGTGCTGTGGCAGCAAGGTGTCGCTGGTGCACGTGGTCGAGCCCATGGCCATGGCCTTTGGCGGCGACGTGCCTATGGACTTGTCGTCGCTGCAGCAGCAGCAGATCGAGCAGGCCCGCGAGCGACTGGATGGCTTCACCACCCAGTATGCGGAGCTGGCCGGCAATTGCGTGCTGGCCTACGGCCAACCGCGCCAGGAAATCCACCGCATGGCCAAGGAACAGGGCTGCGACCTGATCGTGGTCGGCAGCCACGGTCGTCACGGCCTGGCGCTGCTGCTGGGCTCGACGTCCAACGACCTGCTGCACGGCGCGCCCTGCGATACCCTGGCGGTAGCCCTGAAGAAAGACAAGGCCTAAGAGCCTGTTCAAAGTCTGCTGCGCGTCGGCCAAACGGTGTTGAAATGGCTTCGGAATGCTCATTTACCACGCGTAAACTCCGCTTCCTCAGCCATTTTCGCCTTGTTTGGCTCTAGCTCCGAGACTTTGAACGGGCTCCAAGTCCGCGGCCGGGCTGAATTACTCCAGTTCGGCCCAGCGTTCGATGAGGCGATCCAGTTCGGCCTGCAGCGCGTCCATTCGGGCGAGCTTGGCCTGGGTGACCTCGTTCGGCAGCTGGTAGAAGCCCGGATCGGCAATGGCGGTCTGCAGGGCCTCCAATTCGATCTCCACGGTTTCGATGGCGCCCGGCAGGGCGTCCAGCTCACGCTGTTCCTTGTAGCTGAGCTTGCGCTTGGCCGGCGCGGCGGCAGCGGCCACGGGTGCCGCAGCGGGCACGGGTTCGGCCTTGGCCGGCGCCGGCTTGCTGTCCTCCCGGGTCTGCACGCCGAGCAGACGCGGCGAGCCGCCCTGGCGCAGCCAGTCCTGGTAGCCACCGACGTATTCGCGGACCCGCCCTTCCCCCTCGAACACCAGGGTGCTGGTCACCACGTTGTCGAGGAAGGCCCGGTCGTGGCTGACCATCAGCACGGTGCCCTCGAAACTCAGCAGCACCTCTTCCAGCAGCTCCAGGGTCTCGACGTCGAGGTCGTTGGTGGGTTCGTCCAGCACCAGCAGGTTGGCCGGCTTGCTGAACAGCTTGGCCAGCAGCAGGCGCGCGCGTTCGCCACCGGACAGCGCCTTGACCGGCGTGCGGGCACGCTGGGGGCTGAACAGGAAGTCGCCCAGGTAGCTCAGCACATGCCGATCCTGGCCGTTGATGGTGATGAATTCGCGACCCTCGGCGAGGTTGTCGATCACCGTCTTTTCCGGTTCCAGTTGCAGGCGCAGCTGGTCGAAATAGGCGATCTCCAGCTTGGTGCCGTACTGGATCTTGCCGGCGGTGGGCTGGAGGTCACCCAGCAGCAGCTTGAGCAGGGTGGTCTTGCCCGAGCCGTTGGGGCCGAGCAGGCCGATGCGATCGCCGCGCTGGATCAGCAGGGTCAGGTCGCGGATCAGGGGTTCGCCGCCGGGATGGGCATAGCTCATGTGCTCGGCGAGGATGACCTGCTTGCCGGACTTGTCGGCGGTTTCCAGCAGCAGATTGGCCTTGCCCTGGCGTTCGCGGCGCTCGCTGCGTTCGTTGCGCATGGCCTTGAGCGCACGGACCCGACCTTCGTTGCGGGTACGGCGGGCCTTGATGCCCTGGCGGATCCAGACTTCTTCCTGGGCCAGGCGCTTGTCGAACAGGGCGTTGGCGGTCTCTTCGGCCGCCAGTTGCTGCTCCTTGTGCACCAGGAAGCTGGCGTAGTCGCCCTGCCAGTCGATCAGGTTGCCGCGATCCAGTTCGAGGATGCGGGTGGCCAGGGCCTGGAGGAAGGCGCGGTCGTGGGTGATGAACAGTACAGCACCGGGATAACCGCGCAGGGCGTCTTCCAGCCAGGCGATGGCGCCGATGTCCAGGTGGTTGGTGGGCTCGTCGAGCAACAGCAGATCCGGCTCGGCCACCAGCGCCTGGGCCAGCAGCACGCGCCGCCGCCAGCCGCCGGACAGTTCGGCGAGGGTCTTTTCCGCCGGCAGCTGCAGCCGGCTCAGGGTGCTTTCCACCAGTTGCTGCAGGCGCCAGCCGTCACGGGCCTCCAGCTCCTGCTGGACGTGCATGAGCCGCTCCATGTCCAGTTCGCCGCTGGTGTCCTGGGTCAGGTGGTGGTACTCGGCGAGCAATTCGCCGACGCCGGCCAGGCCTGCGGCCACCACGTCGAACACCGAGCGGTCGTCGGCGCGCGGCAATTCCTGCGGCAGTTCGCCGATCTTCAGCGCCGGGGCGCGCCAGACCTCGCCGTCATCGGCCTGCTGCTCGCCCTTGACGATGCGCAGGAGGCTGGATTTTCCGGTGCCGTTGCGGCCGATGATGCATACCCGCTCGCCCCGCTCGATCTGCCAGGACACCCCGTCCAGCAAGGGGGTGACGCCAAAGGCCAGGGATACGTTGGTGAACTTGAGCAGCGCCATGGGTTTCTCCGCGAAAAAGGCCAGCCAGTCTAGCAGAGACGCCCACCCCGGCGCCGGTCGACACGAGCCGGCGAAACGCCCGGACCGCCCGACGGCAGGCCATGGCCGACGCTTTCGCCGCCTGGCGCCGGCACGTAAGCTAGACTGCCCCGTGACGGTCGGCCGCCTGCCTTGCGCAGTGCGCGCCGCCCCCTCCGCATCCAGCTTTTACGGAATTCCCATGCGCGGTCGCCTGTTCGTCATCCTGCCCCTGCTCCTCGCTCCCCTGATCGGCTCCACCACCTCGCAAGCCGCTCCCCTGGAGCAGCAGCGGCAACTCTACGACCAGGCCAAGGCGGCGCTGGACCGCGGCGATGCCAGTGTCTACCTGGCCAATCGCGGCGAACTGCGCACCTATCCGCTGGAGCCCTATCTGGCCTATGACGAGCTGATCAAGCGCGTCCCCGGGGCCAGCGATGCCGAGATCGAGACCTTTCTCGCCGAGCACGGCGATCTGCCGCAGTCCAACTGGCTGCGCCTGCGCTGGCTGCGCAGCCTGGCCGATCGTGGCGACTGGAATCGCTTCGAGAAATACTATTCGCCGGACTTCAACTTCACCGAGCTGGACTGCCTGCACGGCCAGTACCTGATCGCCCAGGGCAATGCCAGCGAGGGCTTCAAACTGGCGGAGAAATACTGGCTGGTGGGCAAGGCCCAGCCGACCACCTGCGACGGCCTGTTCCAGGCCTGGGCGGCGCGCGGGCAACTCACCGAGGAGCGCGTCTGGGAGCGTGCCAAGCTAGCCGCCGACAAGGGCGAGTACGGCCTGGTGCGCACCCTGTCCGCCCAGTTGCCGACGCTGTCCGGCCAGGCCCAGCGGCTGATCGACGTGGCCCAGAAGCCGCAGCAGATCGCCAATGTCCAGGCCTTCGCCCCGGCCAGCGAGAGTCTCGCCGACGTGGTCGGCCTGGGCCTGCGCAAGCTGGCGCGCCAGGACCCGGAACAGGCCATGAGCCTGCTCGAAATCTACAGCCAGCGCATGCCCTTCACCCGCGATGAAAAGGTCGCCATCGCCCGCCAGATCGGCCTGACCCTGGCAAAGAATTTCGATCCCCGCGCCCTGCCGCTGATGGAGCGCTATGATCCCGAGCTGCGGGACGACGACGTCAGCGAATGGCGAGCCCGCCTGCTGCTGCGCCTGGGTCGCTGGAGCGATGCCCATGCGCTGATCGAGCGCTTTCCGCCGAGCCTGGCCAAGGCCAATCGCTGGGAATACTGGCGCGCCCGCACCCTGGAGCTGATGCAGCCGCAGAGTCCGGCGGTGCTGCGGGAATACGCCGAGGTCAGTCGCGAGCGCGACTACTACGGCTTCCTTGCCGCGGACCGCAGCAAGGCGCCCTATCAGCTCAACAACAAGCCGCTGATGCTCAGCGACGCCCTCAAGCGCAAGGTGCGCAACACCCCCGGCGTGCAGCGGGCCCTGGAATTCATCGCCCGTGGCGAGCCGATCAATGCTCGCCGCGAGTGGTTCTATGTCAGCCGTCACTTCAACCGTGACGAACTGGTGGCCCAGGCACGCATGGCCTACGACATGCAGTGGTACTTCCCGGCGATCCGCACCATCAGCCTGGCCAAGTACTGGGACGACCTGGACATCCGCTTCCCCATCGCCTATCGCGAGAGCTTCGTGCGCGAGGCCCAGACCCGCGGTCTGCACAGCAGCTGGGTGTTCGCCATCACCCGCCAGGAGAGCGGCTTCATGGCCGATGCGCGCTCCGGGGTGGGCGCCATGGGGCTGATGCAGCTGATGCCGGCCACCGCCAGCCATACCGCCAGCAAGTTCGCCATTCCCCTGGCCTCGCCGCAACAGGCGCTGACCCCGGAGAAGAACATCCAGCTGGGCACCGCCTATCTGTCCATGGTCCATGCCCAGTTCAACGGCAACCGGGTGCTGGCCTCGGCGGCCTACAACGCCGGTCCCGGCCGGGTGAAGCGCTGGCTGACGGGCGCCCGCCACCTGGCCTTCGATGTCTGGGTGGAGACCATTCCCTTCGACGAGACGCGCCAGTACGTGCAGAACGTGCTGGCCTATGCGGTGATCTACGGGCAGAAGCTCAATTCGCCGCAACCCCTGGTGGACTGGAACGAGCGTTTCTTCGACGAGACCTGAGTGCTCGCCGACCCGTCCTGACACCACCGCAGCGGACTCGCATGCCGGGTCGCGTCCGCTGCCTAACCCCTTCCCAGAGCCGTCGCGCCACGCCGCAGCTGCATCCTGCCAGGCCCGCGGCCTCGTGGCGGCTGCGCAAAACAGCGCCACCCCCTATACTGCAGCCCCTTTTTTTCCGCTATTGAACCGGAGAAACCCATGCTCAAGCGTTCGCTGGCCCTGGCAGCAGGCCTGGCCCTGTCCCTGACTTCCCTGCTCTCCCACGCCGCCGACGAACTGCGCGTCTCGGCCATTCCCGACGAGGCGCCCACCGAGCTGATCCGCAAGTTCAAGCCGCTGGGTGAATACTTGGAGCAGCGTCTGGGCATGCCGGTGAAATTCGTCCCGGTGTCCGACTATGCCGGCGTGGTGGAAGCCATGGCCTCGGATCGCCTGGACCTGGCCTGGTTCGGCGGTTTCACCTTCGTCCAGGCGCAGCGCAAGGCGCCGATGACCCCCCTGGTGCAGCGCGCAGAAGATCAGCAGTTCACCAGCAAGTTCATCACCGCCGACCCGGCCGTGAAGACCCTGCAGGACCTCAAGGGCAAGACCTTCGCCTTCGGTTCGGTCTCTTCCACCTCGGGCAGCCTGATGCCGCGCTACTTCATGCAGCAGGACGGCATCGTTCCCGAGCAGTTCTTCTCGCGGGTGGCCTATTCCGGCGCCCATGACGCCACCGTCGCCTGGGTCGCCGCGGGCAAGGCCGATGCCGGCGTGCTCAACGCCTCGGTGTGGAAGAAGCTGGTCGACGCCGGCAAGGTCGACACCAGCAAGGTCCGGGTCATCTCCACCACCCCGGCCTACTACGACTACAACTGGACGGTGCGCGGCAATCTGGATCCGCAACTGGCGGCCAAGATCAAGCAGGCCTTCCTCGACCTGGATCCGGCCAAGCCAGCCGACAAGGCGATCCTCGACCTGCAGGCGGCCAGCCGCTTCGTGCCGACCTCGCCGGACAACTACAAGAGCATCGAGGCTTCCGCCCTGGCGGCCGGCCTGCTCAAGTGAGTCTCGCCCTCAGGGGCGTGACGCTGGTACACGCCGACGGGTCGCCCGCCCTGGCCGATCTCGACCTCAACCTGCAGCAGGGTGAGCAGGTCGCGCTGATCGGTCCGTCCGGGGCGGGCAAGACCAGCCTGCTGCGCCTGCTGGCCACCGGGCTGCGGCCGCTCGCGGGTGAGCTGGAGCTGCTCGACCAGCAGCCCTGGAGCCTGGGCAACCGGGCGCGGCGCCAGTTGCGCGCCCGCATCGGCCTGATCCACCAGGCGCCGCCCTTGCCGGCGCGCCAGCGCGTCATCACTGCGGTGCTGGCCGGACGTCTCGGCCAGTGGTCGCTGGCGCGCAGCCTGGTCAGCCTGGTGCATCCGCTGGATCGCGCCGGCGCCGCGGCGGCCCTGGCGCCGCTGGATCTCGCCGATCGCCTCTACTCCTCCTGCGATCAGCTGTCCGGTGGCCAGTTGCAGCGAATCGGCATCGCCCGGGCGCTCTACCAGCAGCCGCAGCTGCTGCTCGCCGACGAACCCGTGTCGGCCATGGACCCGGTGCTGGCCGCCCATACCCTGGAGGTGCTGAGCGACGCCGCGGCGCGCCAGGGCACCACCCTGGTCACCAGCCTGCACAACGTCGAACTGGCGTTGCAGCGCTTTCCGCGCATCCTCGGTCTGCGGGCCGGGCGGCTGCTGTGGGACAAGCCCGCCAGCGCAGTCACCCCGACCGACCTCGCCGACCTTTATGCCAATGAAGGCCTGAGCACCACCCTCAAGCCTGCCGCCCCGGCCCCGGCCCCGGCCGAGACGCCGCTCGACCTGCCGCGATGCTGACCTCGCCTCGCCAAGACCCGGCCGCCCGGCCCCGGCTGCTGCTCACCCTGCTGGCCCTGCTGCTGGCCTGGCCGACGCTGCGCCTGGCGGAATTCGATCTGCTGGGTCTCTTCACCGGCGACAACGCCCGCACCATGGGCAACTTTCTCGCCGGCTTCTGGCCGCCCGCCCATGACGCCGACTTTCTCGCCGTGCTCGGGCGCGCCACCCTGGAAACCCTGGCCATCGCCACCCTGGGCATGGCCCTGGCGGCGCTGATCGCCCTGCCCGCCGCCCTGCTCGCCACCCGTGTCCTGTCGATCTCCGCCCTGCCCCGCGGCGGACGTCCAGGCCGCCTGCCGCGCCTGCTCCGCGGACTGGTGCGCGGGGTGCTGATCGTCCTGCGCAGCGTGCCGGAGATCGTCTGGGCGCTGCTGTTCGTCCGCGCCGTAGGCCTGGGTCCCACCGCCGGGGTGCTGGCCATCGCCATCACCTACGGCGGCATGCTGGGCAAGGTCTATGCGGAAATCTTCGAATCGGTCGATCCCCGCCCGGCGCGGGCCCTGCTGCTACAGGGCGCCAGTCGCCTGCAGGCCTTCGTCTATGGCGTGCTGCCCAACGCCGCGGGCGAGATGATTTCCTACAGCGTCTATCGCTGGGAGTGCGCCGTTCGCGCCTCGGTGGTGATGGGCTTCGTCGGCGCCGGCGGGCTCGGCCAGCAGGTCGATCTGTCGCTGCGCATGTTCGCCGGTGGCGAGGTGGCCAGCCTGCTGCTGACCTTCCTGGTGCTGGTGCTCCTGGCCGATGTGCTCAGTCGCCTGCTGCGCCAGGTGGAGCGTGGTCCGGGCCGGGGCCGGGGCGCTCTGACGGTGCTGGCCATGGGCGCCGCCCTGGTGGCGTCCGCCAGCTACCTGGGCACCGCCTTCGGCGAATTGCTGAGCGCTCGCGCCCTAGGCCAGATGGGCAGCTTCCTGGCCGACTTTCTCCAGCCGGACTTCTCCCTCGCCCAGCTGTCGGCCGTGGCCCACGGCGCCTTAGAAACCCTGGCCATGTCGGCCCTGGGTACCCTGCTCGCCGGGCTGCTCGGCATCCTGCTGGCGCTGCCGGCGGCCGGGCGCCTAGGCCTGGGCGCCCTGGCGCTGGCGCGGCTGCTGCTCAATGCCCTGCGCGCCGTGCCGGAACTGGTCTGGGCGGCGCTGATGGTGCTGGCCGCCGGCCTGGGACCCAACGCCGGCACCCTGGCGCTGGCCCTGCACACCGCCGGGGTGCTCGGTCGGCTGTTCGCCGAAGCCCTGGAAAACACCCCCAAGGCGCCCGCCGAAGCCATTCGCCTGGCCGGCGGTGGCGCGCTGGCGGCCTTTCTCTACGGCACCCTGCCGGCGGTCTGGCCGCAGTTGCTGGCCTATCTGCTCTATCGCTGGGAAAACAATATCCGCATGGCCAGCATCCTCGGCTTCGTCGGCGCTGGTGGCCTGGGGCAGCAGCTGTACTTCAGCCTGAGCCTGTTCCAGCAGGCCCAGGCCGCCACCGTGATCCTCGGCATGCTGGTGCTGGTGCTGGGCGTGGATCTGCTGAGCAATTGGGCCCGGCAGCGCTGGGTCGTCCGTTAACGAATCTCCGGCAGCAGCAGCGCTGGCAATTGCGCGAGAAAGGCGGCTTCGTCGTCGAGCTGGCGCAGGTCCAGCCAGAGCGCATCGGCGTCGATGCGCCCCACCACCGGGATGGGTAGCTGGCGCAGGCCTTCTTCCAGTTGTCGCAAGGCGCGCCCACGCAGGCGCTTGCTGACCTGGGGGCGACAGCACAGCGCCGCCCCGGGCAGGCGGGCCACCGGCTGGGCGCCACTGCCGATCATGCCAAGCGCCGGCTCCACGCTGACCGCATAGGTCGTGCCCAGCACGGCGGCGAAGGCCGGTAGCAGCCGCTCGGCCTGGGTGGTGATGGCCTCGGCCGGGCGCGACAGCAGGCGCAGGCTGGGCAACCGCTCGGCCAGTCGATCCGGATCGCGATAGAGCGCCAGGGTCGCCTCCAGGGCGGCCAGGGTCAGCTTGTCGACCCGCAACGCCCGCTTGAGCGGATTCTTCTTGATGCGCTCGATGAGGTCGCGGCGACCGACGATGAGGCCGCACTGGGGACCGCCGAGCAGCTTGTCGCCACTGAAGGTCACCAGGTCGGCGCCGTCGCGCAGGGCCTGCTGCACCGTGGGTTCGGCGGGCAGTCCCCAACGGGTCAGGTCCACCAGGGTGCCGCTGCCCAGGTCTTCCAACAGCGGCACTTTATGGGCGCGGGCGATGGCGGCCAGCTCCGCCGTAGCCACGCTGGCGGTAAAGCCCTGGACGCTGTAGTTGCTGGTGTGCACCCGCATCAGCAGCGCGGTGCGCGGGCCGATGGCAGCTTCGTAATCGCGGGCATGGGTACGGTTGGTGGTGCCCACCTCCACCAGCTTGACCCCGGCGCGGACCATGATGTCGGGGATACGAAAGGCGCCACCGATCTCGATCAGCTCGCCGCGGGACAGCACCCCTTCCTTGCGTGCGCCTATGGCATGCAGGGCCAGCAGGACCGCCGCGGCGTTGTTGTTGACCACCGTCACCGCCTCGGCGCCGGTGAGTTCGCGCACCAGGTCGGCGACCAGGTCGTCGCGATCGCCGCGTTTGCCAGTGGCCAGGTCGAATTCCAGATTCATCGGCTGACGCGCGGCCTCGGCTACCGCGGCGATGGCCTCTTCCGCCAACAGCGCCCGCCCCAGGTTGGTGTGCAGCACCGTGCCGGTGAGGTTGAACACCCGCCGCACCCGCGGCTGGCTGTGCAACGCCAGGCGCTCGCCCAGGCGCCCGGCCAGCACGCCCTCCTCCACCTCCACCGCGGTCAGGGTGCCGGCCCTCAGGGCCTCGCGCAGATCGTCCAGCAGCAAGCGATAGCCGCCAAGGACCTGCTCGCGACCGTGGCGTTCCTCCAGCGGACGCGAAGCGGGATGGCGCAGCAGG
The DNA here is from genome assembly GCF_030175875.1 of Pseudomonas sp. HR1. NCBI lineage: Bacteria > Pseudomonadati > Pseudomonadota > Gammaproteobacteria > Pseudomonadales > Pseudomonadaceae > Pseudomonas > Pseudomonas sp. HR1. The sequence goes on along the minus strand of NZ_JASNRF010000004.1, from coordinate 61,343 downwards.
CGGTCGATGGACGGCAGGCGGATGGCGGTCATGGGAGCCTCTTGGGTCGAGTCGACCCCCAGTGTAGCCCGAACCCGCGGCGGGTCGACCAGGGGCGCCGGACTGCCGCAGGCTCGTCCCGCCCTGGGAGAGAGCGGCCCGAACCCGGACCCGGGGCGTCCGGAAATGACCCCCGGGTTCCCGGTTTGCCGCGTGCCAGAGCCCGTCCTAGGATGGTTTCGCGGGCTCTTCCCAGCCACCTGCCGCGGTCCTGGTGTGGAGGGCCCTGGCCACCACGTCCACCTCACGACAATAACAAAGGTGCCGTCATGTCCAAGAAATCCTCCCTCTGGGCCAGCGATGGCCTGCTCGACAACAGCGACATCGTCAGCCTCGGCAACTTCACCTACCTGCACACGCTGAAGAGCGCCGCGGCCACGCCGCTGGCGCAGACCCACTCGGCCAGCACCCCTACCGTCAGCGAATTCCTCAACGGCGCCATCAGCGAGTACGTACTGGGTGGCACGCCCGACGGCATGCGGCCGTTCCTCGTCGATGGCCATCAGCTGACGCTGCACAACTCGCTCAACGGCGCCACGGCCCATACCTGGATCACCGCCGAGAACCAGGTGCTTATCACCTATGCCGGCACCACTAGAGGCGAGAATCTGCTGATCGATCCCCTCTCCACCGCCGGTGGCCTGCTGAGCGATCTGCAGATCCTCGGCCAGCAGGTCTCCAGCGCCCAGCGGCAGTCGCTGGACTTCGCCCACCAGGTCATCGAGGCGGCGGCCAAGCAGGGTTATGGCACCCAGGACATCTTCGTCACCGGCCACTCCCTGGGTGGCATCTCGGCGGCCTACGTCGCCCAGCAGACCGGTCTCGGCGGCATCAGCTTCGAGGCCTCGGGCATTCCCCGCGATGCTCAGGCCGTGGGCCATGGGGGCAATTTCGTCAATGTGGTCACCCTCGGCGATCCGGTAGCCAACTACAGCTCCGACATCCGTGGCGAACAGCCCTTCGCGCCCAGCTTCGTCAGCCAGGCCGAGGGTGGCGGCAGCCTGCCCCACTATGGCTCGCTGTTCCTGATCGGTGCCCAGGCCGACCAGCACGACCTGACCCAGGCGGCGGCCAAGGTCGGCCACCTGTTCAACGGCGACAACGGTGGCCAGGTCAATCCGCTAGGGGCGGCCCTGCATCCGCTCAGCGTGGCCGCCGGAATCGCCGAAGCGGCGCGCCTGATCGCCGAATTCCATCTGCCGGCCGCCGAATACACCAACCTCGGGGTGACCCCTACCGGTGGTTTTCTGGACACCCTGCCGGCGCAGATCGGCACGGCCCATGGCCCGGTGCTGATGGTCGGCAACTACAGCGTGGCGGAATTGCAGGCCTTCGCCGAGACCCACGCCACCTTCGGCTAGCCGGCTCGCGGCGGCCTTGTTTCGCCGCCGCGAGAGAACTCCCTCCTGCCGTTCGGGTCTGCCCTCCTATCGCCCGGGACCCCGAGGGTCCCGCCCGCCTTAGCCCAGGAGAACCCCATGACCGCAGACGGTCCCCAGCGCATGACCGATGAAGAAGCCCAGGAATTCGCCACCGAGGTGTTCAACCTCGCGCGCACCGGCAATGCCGAGGTGCTGGCCCTGGTGCTGGAAAAAGGGCTGACGCCCAATCTGCGCAATCACAAGGGCGACAGCCTGCTGATGCTGGCCAGCTACCACGGTCACCTGGAGGCCAGTCGTGTCCTGCTGGAGCACCGGGCCGATCCGAATCTGGCCAACGACATGGGCCAGTCGCCCCTGGCCGGGGCGGCCTTCAAGAACAACCTACCGATGGCCGAACTGCTGCTGGAGCACGGCGCCGCCGTGGAGGGCGCCATGCCCGACGGCAAGACCGCGCTGATGATGGCGGCCATGTTCAATCACGTGCAGATGGTGGAATTGCTGGTCGCCCGCGGCGCCGATCCCAAGGCCCGGGACGCCGCCGGCAACACGGCGCTGAGCGTAGCCCGCGCCATGGGCGCCCAGGACACCCCTGCCGTGCTGGAGCGACTGGGCGGCGTCTGATCAGCGCTTCTGGTAGCGATAGAACAGATTGGGTTCGCTGACCACATAGAGGTTGCCGGCGGTATCCAGGGTGACGCCCTCGGGCTGGCGGATCCGCCGTGACAGGCCGCCGAAGGGCGCCACCAGGGAACGGGTATCCAGGGTATGGCCCTGGTCATCGAGCTCGATCAGCACCCGCGACTCGTCGCTGAGCAGCAGCAGGTGACCGGTGCGGCGATCGACATGGACCGCGGACAGGTCACCGGTGCTGGGCGCCTGGTCCAGCCAGGCCTGGCGATCGATGATGCGCAGGGCGAAGTCGCCGTCGAAGCTCCTGAGCAGGCCACGGATTTCATAGAGCTTGCGCGGCGAGTGCTCCTTGACCACGAACAGGCGATCGCGGGCGGCGTCGTAGTCCAGGCCTTCGAAGCCCTGGTTGGCGCGGGGGAAGAGATCCAGGGTCAGGCTGCGATAGTCCTTGCGCCGGAGCACGTCGTCGCCCTCGGGGATGCCTACCAGGGTCAGGGCGTTGGCGCCCTCTTCCGCCAGCAGCAGGCGGTCGTTGCCCAGATAGGTCACGCCTTCGACATCATCGAAGCCTTCCAGGCGATGGCGTTGCAGCAGCTCGCCGTCCCGGCTCAGCGCCAGCAACTCTGGCGGATTGTTTACCACCGCCCAGAGGCGATCCCGCTCCGGGTCATAGCTGAGGTCGGACAGATTCTCGGTGACGCCGGCCACCGGCTTGGCTTCCACCGCCACCCGGTAGCGACCGAGTTCCAGGGAGGCTCGGGGTTCGCTCTGCCACTGCTGGCCGACCCAGAACAGCAACTGGCTGTCCAGATGGCTGCTGCGCAGGCCCTGGGTCACCCCCAGTGCCAGCAGCAGGGCCAGGCCCAGCAGCCAGCCGGTCCGTCCGATCCTGATCCGTCGTACCCACGCCGTCATCGCCTTGCCCCGTCATCGTTGTACGGGGCGGAGTATCCAGGGCTGTCTTTATGGTTGTGTGACAGTCCTAGCGCCGGGGCTGAACGGGGTTACCCTCCCAGCGCGAGCGACCCGGCAGGGTTTCGCCCTTCATCACCAGCGACAGCGGACCCAGTTCCACGTCGTCGCCGACGCGGGCGCCATAGAGCACCACGCTGCGCGGCCCCAGGTTGACGCCCTTGCCCAGCTCCACCTCGCCGACCTTCATCACCCGGTCTTCGAACAGATGGGTCTGGGGCCCGGCCAGGGCGTTGAGTTCGCCGTGGTCATCGAGGCGCACGCAGTCGAATTCGGTGAGGTCGGTGGTATCCAGGTAGGTGCCGCGACCCAGGCGGGCGCCGAGCAGGCGCAGCGCCAGCGGCAGCCAGGGCGTGCCGCGCAGGGTGCCGAGCAGATTGGGCACCGCCAGGGTTTCGTAGAGGCTGGTGATGGCTTCGCTGCGCCAGACGAAAAAGGTCCACATGGGCGCCGAACGCGGACGATAACGGCCTACCACCAGCCACTTGAGCCCCAGCACGACCAGGAAGCTGGCCAGGGCGAAGGCGCTGCCGGCCAGCAGCGTTTCGCCGAGCAGCTGCAACCAGGCGCCCTGCTGCCACAGCGGCACCAGGGCCTCGGCGATGGCGCAGCCGGCGGCCACGGTGAACCCGGTGGGCAGCACGATGCGCAGGGCCTCGATCAGGCCACGCGCCACCCGGCGCCAGGGGGTCGGGTGGAAGGTCAGGCTTTCCGGGTAGCCGGTGAGGGTTTCCCGCGCCGGCAGCCGGACCGCCGGCGAGCCGAGCCAGGTTTCGCCCTGGCGCAGGGGCACACCCTCGTCGAGTCGACCCAGGACACCGATCAGGGCGTCTTCGGGGATGTGGCAGCCGTCGGCGACATAGGCGCCGTTGCCGACGAAACTGCGCCGGGCGATGGAGGTGCGTCTGAGGGTCATCCAGCCCTGGGCGACCTGTTCGTCACCGAGCATCACGGCATCGGCGATAAAGGTCTCGGCGCCCAGTTCCAGCAGCGAGGAGACCGGACCCTGGGCGGTGGATATCTCGGCATCGCGACCGACCCGGGCACCCAGCAGGCGATACCAGAGCGCCGAATAGACGGTGGCATAGAGGCCCTGCAAGCTTTGCAGCGCCGACTCCTGGATCAGATTGGCCAGCCACTTGCGCCAGTAGAAGAGGCTGTCGATCGACCACTGGCCTTCTTCCAGCTGCGGCAGGATCAGCCGCCGCGCCAGGGCGCAGCCGAGCAGGGTCAGGGCGACGCTGACCACGCCCAGCGGCAGGGCCAGGACGCCGTATTGCAGGGCATCGAACAGCAGCGAAGAGGTGTGCCACCAGGGTAGTCCACCAAAGCTTTCCAGTTCGTCGATCAGCAGCGCCAGGGGAAACAGCGGCATGAAGAACAGCACCGAGACCACCAGGCCGCTGAGGGCATAGAGACCTTTCAGCAGGGCACGTTGGGCGCGGGACACCGGAGCCGGCGGCAGCACGCGGGCACCGGCGGCCCCCTGATCGCGGGCCGGCGCGCCGCCCCAGTGGCGACCGGCCGGGATGCGCTGACCGCTGCGCAGGGCGGATTGGGCCTGCAGCCGCGCACCGTCACCGAGGGCGGTGTCGCCTTCGAGGATGGCATAGGAGCCGACCTGGGCTTCGCGCCCCAGGGTCACGGCGCCGAGCAGCAATTCGCCGCGCAGCACCCGGGCATTTTCGAAATTGACGCCGTTGCCCAGGCTGGCGCCATGCCCCAGGGTCAGCAACTCGGGGACGCGCAGGGTCAGAGTGCCGACGAAGGCTTCGGCGCCGACGCGTGCGCCCAGCAGGCGCAGCCAGCCCCGCGCCAGGGGCGAGCCGCTGAGCAGGTAGGCCGGCGCCAGGGCGAGAAAGCGCTCACCCAGCCACCAGCGGTAGTAGGTCAGACCCCAGAGCGGATAGCGACCGGGCTGCAGGCGGCCGGTGAGGCGCTTGCCCACCACGGCCACGGCGAATTCCAGGCCGATGGCCAGGACGAACAGACTGAGGGCGGTCAGCATCGCCAGGGGCAGCGCGGTGCCGGAATGGATCAGCAGCGGGAAGGCCAGGAAGGGCGCCAGCCAGCGGCCCAGGCGCAGGGTCAGCAGCGGCGGCAGGGCTACCGCCTGGGCCAGGCCACAGCGCCAGCGCCGCCAGCGGCTGGGTGGCGCCCAGGCCTCGGTGGCCGTCGTTGCGCCCGCTTCGGCGGCGTCGGCCTCCAGGGCCTCGGCGATGGCGCCCAGGGTGCGGCCGGCATAGACCGCCTTGACCGTGGCACTGGCATAGCGCGGATCCTGGCGCAGGCGCGAGACCAGCCGGGCGGCGAACAGCGAGTGCCCGCCCAGGTCGTCGAAGAAATCCATCTCGGCGTGCAGCGGCTGACCGGGGAAGAGTTCGGCGGTGGCCGCCAGCAGCGCACCCAGGGCGCCGCTGGCCGGAGCGACCGGCGCCACCGCAGCGATGGCCAGGGGGCGGGCCCGCAGTTGCTTGCGATCGATCTTGCCGGAATTCAGCCGTGGCATCTCGCCGAGCCATTCGAAGCGGCTGGGCACCATGTACAGCGGCAGGCAGCCGGCCAGTTCGGTGCGCAGCAGGTCGCTGCGTGGCAGCGGGCCGCCATCGCCGACCAGGAAGGCCACCAGTTGCTCCACGCCGCCCTCTTCGCGCAGCACCACGGCCACGGTCCCGACCCCGGGTTGGCGGGCCAGGGTGGCTTCGATCTCGCCCAGCTCGACGCGATAGCCGCGGATCTTCACCTGGTCATCGACCCGGCCCAGGCAGTGCACCTGGCCGTGTTCGTCGACCCGCGCCAGGTCACCGGTGCGATAGAGCTTGAGATCGTGACTGCCGGTGCTCCAGGGATTGGGCAGGAATTTCTCGGCGGTCAGCTCCGGGCGGCCCAGGTAGCCATCGGCCACGCCGGGACCGGTGATGCAGAGTTCGCCCACCTGGTCGCGCGGCAGCAGCGCCAGCGGCTGGCTGGCATCGGCAGGCACCACCAGCAGGCTGTAGTTGGGCAGCGGCCGGCCGATGGTCACCGGCTCGCCCGGTTGCAGCGGCGCCAGACTCGCCGAGACGGTGGCCTCGCTGGGGCCATAGGTGTTGAACAGCCGCCGTTGCGGCCGGCTCCAGCGCGCCACCAGGGGCTCGGGGCACATCTCGCCGCCCAGGTTGATCAGGCGCAGGCTGGGGACGTCTTCCGGCAGCAGCGCCAGCAGGGTCGGCACCACGTGCAGCACGCTGATGCGATTGGCGCTCAGGGCGCGGGCCAGGGCCTCGGGATCGGCGGTGATCTCGCGCGGGGCCAGCCAGAGGGTGGCGCCCACCAGGTAGCTGATCCAGATTTCTTCGAAGGACATGTCGAAGGCCACCGAGAAACCCTGGTAGACCCGATCGCCGGCTTCGATGCCGAGCAGCGAATTCTCGCTGCGCAGGAAGTGGCAGATGCTGTCCTGGCGGATGCCGATGCCCTTGGGCTTGCCGGTGGAGCCGGAGGTGTAGATCAGGTAGGCCAGATTGTCCGGAGAGACCAGGCCGCGCCGGCGCAGGGTTTCGCCGCTGCCCAGGGCGACGCTCAGCGCGTCGGGGGTCCAGCAGTGCAACCCGGGGCGCGCCAGCAGATCGGCGAAGGGCGCCCCGGTGATCACGCCTACCGCCTGGGCGTCTTCCAGGCACAGGGCCACGCGGTCGGCCGGGGTTTCGGCATCGCAGGGCAACCAGGCGGCGCCGGTCTTGGCGATGGCCAGCTGCATCACCAGCAGCTCGATGCCGCGCGGCAGCCAGAGGCCGACCACGCGGCCAGGCCCGGCGCCGGCGGCCAGCAGCCGCGAGGCGGCGCGGTCGGCCCAGGCGTTTAGTTCGCCGTAGCTCAGGCTGCGCTCGCCTTCGAGCAGGGCGGGTCGCTCCGGCGCCCGCGCCGCGGTGGCCTCGAACAGATCGGCGAGGACTTCATCGCGGCACAGATCGGGGCGGATGGGGCCTTCGACCAGACTGAGGGAGAGTTCGGCAAGCGCTTCCATGGGGGACAGCCTCTGGGTGTTTAGCGCAGTTTGTATCTCCCGGGTTACGCGCTCCTTAAGGGGCGCTTAGGGTTTGCTTAAGGCTGGCGGACCCTCGCGCCGGGGGCGCCGGAATGGCTCCAGGCTGTGGCCTCCGCGAGACTCGCCACTGATCGGGGATGAACGGCGGGTCGCTGGCGAGGCCAAAAAAAACGCCTCCCGAAGGAGGCGTTTTCCGTCACCGCATGGCGATCAGCGCAGATCGAAACGATCCAGCTCCATCACCTTGGTCCAGACCTTGACGAAGTCCTTGACGAACTTCTCCTGGGCGTCGGCACTGCCGTAGACCTCGCTCAGGGCGCGCAGCTGGGCGTGGGAGCCGAACACCAGATCGACCCGGGTACCGGTCCACTTCACGGCACCGGTCTTGCGATCGCGACCTTCGAAGGTGGCCTTGTCCGGACCGGTGGCCTTCCATTCGGTGGCCATGTCCAGCAGGTTGACGAAGAAGTCGTTGGTCAGGGTCTGCGGCCGCTGGGTGAAGACGCCGTGCTTGGCGCCGCCCACGTTGATGTCCAGCACGCGCAGGCCGCCCAGCAGCACCGTCAGTTCCGGCGCGGTCAGATTCAGCAGATGCGCCTTGTCCACCAGCAGGAATTCCGGCTTGACCTTGAACTCCCCGCCCACATAGTTGCGGAAGCCGTCGGCCCAGGGCTCCAGATGCCCGAAGGATTGCACATCGGTCTGTTCCTGGGAGGCATCCACGCGACCCGGGGTGAAGGGCACGCTGATCGAGTGCCCCGCCGCCTGGGCGGCCTTTTCCACCCCGACGCTACCGGCCAGCACGATCAGGTCGGCGATGGACACCTGCTTGCCCTGCCCTTGGAAGTCACGCTGGATACCCTCCAGCACACCCAGCACCTTGGCCAGTTGCGCCGGCTGGTTGACGGCCCAGTCCTTTTGCGGCGCCAGGCGCAGCCGGCCGCCATTGGCCCCGCCGCGCTTGTCGGAACCGCGGAAGGTGGAAGCCGCCGCCCAGGCGGTGCCGACCAGTTCGGACACGCTCAGGCCGGACGCGGCCAGCTTGTCCTTGAGCGCCTTGACCTCGGCCTCGCCCAGGGGCGCACCTTCAGCCTTGGGCAGCGGGTCCTGCCAAAGCAGCTCCTCGGCCGGGGTTTCCGGGCCCAGGTAACGGGCCAGCGGCCCCATGTCCCTGTGGGTCAGCTTGAACCAGGCACGGGCGAAGGCATCGGCCAGCTGGTCCGGATTTTCCAGGAAGCGGCGGGAGATCTTCTCGTAGGCCGGATCGAAGCGCAGCGCCAGGTCCGAGGTCAGCATGGTCGGCTGGTGACGCTTGCTGGGATCGTGGGCATCGGGCACGGCATTGGCACCGGCGCCGTCCTTGGGCCGCCACTGGTGGGCACCGGCCGGGCTCTTGAACAGCTCCCACTCGAACTTGAACATGTTCTCGAAGTATTCGTTGCTCCAGCGGGTCGGCGTGGAGGTCCAGGTCACTTCGAGGCCGCTGGTGATGGTGTCGGCGCCCTTGCCGGTGCCATAGCTGTTCTGCCAGCCGAAGCCCTGCTGTTCCAGGTCGGCCGCTTCCGGCTCGGCACCGACGCTGGTGGCCGGGCCCGCACCGTGGGTCTTGCCGAAGGCGTGGCCGCCAGCGATCAAGGCGACGGTTTCCTCGTCGTTCATGGCCATGCGGCCAAAGGTTTCGCGAATGTCATGGGCCGAGGCCACCGGATCGGGATTGCCGTTGGGACCTTCGGGGTTCACGTAGATCAGGCCCATCTGCACGGCAGCCAGCGGGTTCTCCAGCATGCGGCTGGAACCCAGGTTGCGGCTCTGCTCGACCGGATGCTGCTCGGGCTGTGCGGTCAGCACGCCGTCACCGGGCTGCTCCATCTGCTTGTGCTCGCCGTAGCGGACATCGCCCCCCAGCCAGACGGTCTCCGAGCCCCAGAACACCGCGTCGTCCGGTTCCCAGACGTCCTGGCGACCGCCGGAAAAGCCGAAGGTCTTGAAGCCCATGGATTCCAGGGCAACGTTGCCGGTGAGCACGATGAGATCGGCCCAGGAGATCTTGCGGCCATACTTCTGCTTGACCGGCCAGATCAGCCGGCGCGCCTTGTCCAGGCTGACGTTGTCCGGCCAGCTGTTGAGCGGCGCGAAGCGCTGCTGACCCTGACCGGCGCCGCCACGGCCGTCACCGACTCGATAGGTGCCGGCGCTGTGCCAGGCCATCCGCACGAACAGCGGGCCATAGTGACCGAAGTCAGCCGGCCACCAGTCCTGGGAATCGGTCATCACGGCGCGCAGGTCGGCCTTTACCGCTTCCAGGTCGAGGCTCTTGAATTCGGTGGCGTAGTCGAACTCTTCGCCCATGGGATCGGAGAGCGAGGAATGCTGGTGCAGGAAGTTGAGATTGAGCTGGTTCGGCCACCAATCCTTGTTGGTGGTACCGCCGCCGGCGGCGTGATTGAACGGGCACTTGGATTCGGTCGACATCTTCTTGGCTACCTCAGGGTCTTGTTCATCCGGTTGTCAGCCGCGACAGCAGCACGGCCTGCAGAAGGCGTGGTTCCGGTCGCGTCGGCCTAGGGGCTCGACAGACACCGATGCCGGCGTCGAGCCGGCTCCGGAGAGAGCCCCACCATGGGCGAAGCGGACGTTGCGGTCATTGTTATCCCCTCATCAGATGGGCACACCGACGAAGCGGCGCAATCTCCATACTAGACGGCTTCGCCGCCCGGCGTGATAGAAGGTTTTGTGCCCCTCGATAGACTGGCTCTGCAAGATGACCCGCAGGTGACAGGGCATCCTCGAGCGACTCTTGGCGCGATAAGCAAAGTTGGCGACCGCTTCGCCGAGGTTCGCGCGGCTTGGCTTCACGAAGCGCAACCGGAGAGCGTGTGCCTACAGAGGCCCGGGCGGAGCAGCGCGCCATATGCGGAAACAGAAGGAACGGCGACCGCCCTGCCCCGGGCGGTCGCCATGCCCGGTCTAGCCCGGGGCGAAGAGCAGGTTGGGCGCGTGGCGCTCGTAGCCCTCTTCCGCCAGGCGCACGTCCAGCGCCAGGCTGGCGAGGTCGGCGGACAAGGGTTCGCTGCGGGCGTCGTGGTCGCGATAGAGGTGCTTGAGATAGGTCTTGCAGTGGGCACAGGTCTCGGCGCGCAGCGGGGCCTTCTGGGCGTTGGCGTCGTCGGTGGTCAGGGAGTAGTAGCCCAGCCCCTTGCCGGTCTCGCAGTGGCTGCACTTGACCCGCACGAAGTGCCATTCGCAGGCGCACAGCGAACAGGTGAGGTACCTCAGGCCATTGGCCTTGCCCAGGTGATGGATGACGCCGGCCATGGGCGGCGCACCGCAGCAGGGGCAGGCCGTCTGGCTGCCCTGTTCGCGCAGGGCGCTGAAGTCGCTGCGCTGCAGCCAGTGGGTCCAGGCCACCTGCAGGGCGGCGCCGAGAAAGGGCACCACGCCGGCCGGCACCAGCTCGTAGCTGCCCGCCAGCAGGGCAATGGCCCAGGCCTTGCGCTGGCCCGCGTCGGCCTGGCGCAGTTCGTCCAGGGCGGCCTGCACCGGTGCCTGAGAGAGCGTGAGGGTCTCCAGCAGGGCATCCAGGGCGGGCAGCCAGTCGCCTTCGCGGACCAGGGTGTCGTAGCCCAGGGGCGGCAGACCGTGCTGCAGACTCCGGGCGCTACGCGCCTCGTCCAGCGGCAGGGGCGCGAGGCGGTCGAAGACCCCTTGCTGGGCCTCGCACACCTCGGCCATCAGCAACAGGTAGTCGCCCAGGGCATTGCCGGTGGCCAGCAGGCGCAGGCGGTCGGCGCGATAGCCGAACAGCTCGCCACCGGGCAGCAGGATGAAATCGGGATTGACGGCCGCGGCTTCGATTTCGCCGGGCTCGAGGATCTGGCCCGCCATGGCAGGGCTCCTTAGCAGAACGGTGGAAGAGAGGATTCAGGATAGCGGGCGGGTTGGGGTGCGGGCTTCGCTACCCTCACCCCAACCCTCTCCCGGAGGGAGAGGGGGCAAAAAATGCCGCGTACCTCATCCGGTAGGTTGGGTTGAGCGTAGCGAAGCCCAACAGCAAAGGGCTCACTTCTTCTCGCGGGTGACCTTCTCGTACCACAGCGAGTGGTGCTTCTTGGCCCAGGCCCGGCTCACCCAGCCGGTCATCATCGCGGTCACCGAACCCTTGATCCAGATCCCGGCATAGATGTGCACGATGATCGACAGCACCAGCACGAAGGCGGCGACGGCATGGGCCAGGGCGCCCAGGCGGATCACCGGGATGGGGAACAGGTGGGCGAAGTACTGCCGCCAGATGACCACGCCGCTGACCAAGAGGACCAGCATGCAGGCCAGCAGCACCCAGAACAGGATCTTCTGCCCGGGGTTGTACTTGTCGATCGGCGGCAGCTTTTCCTCGCGGTTGTTCAGGACGTCGTTGATCTGCTTGAGCCACTGGGCGTCTTCGCGACCGATCTTGTTGTGCCGCCAGAAGCGGATCACCAGAAAGGCGAAGAACACGAACATCGCCACACCCATGAAGGGATGCAGGATGCGCGTCCAGGTGCCGCCGCCGAACAGGTTCGACAGCCAGAACAGCGCGGGATGGAACAGCGCCAGCCCCGACAGCCCGGCCATGAAGAACAGGATCGCCACGATCCAGTGGTTGGTCCGCTCGTTGGCGTTGTAACGCTGGATTTCAGGTTTCATCTCGATCTCCCAGGACGCCCCCGGCCAAGCCGGGGGCGTACGCCTGCTAGGGCTGCTTGTCGTGCGGATCGAAGATCTGCACGGACGGACTCAGCTGCTTGACCTCGCCCCTGGGCGCATCGCCCTCGGGACGGGGCGGCGCCTCGACCACCTCGTCGTCGTCATCGGTCCGGTTGGGGCCGACACGCACGTAGTGGAAGAAGCCGGCCAGCACCGCCGCGCCCATGGCGAACAGCGCCAGGGGCTTGGTGAAGCCCTTCCACAGGCCCACGGTGGGGCTGATGGTCGGGTCCTTGGGCAGGTGGTTGTACAGCTGCGGCTGGTCGGCATGGTGCAGCACGTACATGACGTGGGTGCCCCCTACCCCAACCGGGTCGTACAGACCGGCGTTCTCGTAGCCGCGACTCTTGAGATCGACGATGCGCTCGGCGGCGTGCTCCTTCATGGCGTCCTTGGTGCCGAAGGTGATGGCGCCGGTCGGGCAGGTCTTCACGCAGGCCGGCTCCAGGCCGACTCCGACCCGGTCCGAACACAGCGAGCACTTGTAGGCCTTGTTGTCCTTCTTCGAGATCCGCGGGATATCGAAGGGGCAACCGGCGATGCAGTAGCCGCAACCGATGCAGTGGTCCTGGTTGAAGTCGACGATGCCGTTGGCGTACTTGACGATGGCCCCCGGACTCGGACAGGCCTTGAGGCAACCCGGCTCGGCGCAGTGCATGCAGCCGTCCTTGCGGATCAGCCACTCCAGCTTGCCGGCCTCGTCCTCGTGCTCGGTGAAGCGCATCAGCGTCCAGGAGTCCGCGGTGAGGTCCGCCGGGTTGTCGTAGGTGCCATGGGTATGGCCCACCTCATCGCGCAACTCGTTCCATTCCGAGCAGGCGACCTGGCAGGCCTTGCAGCCGATGCACTTGGACACGTCGATCAGCTTGGCCACTTCCGCCTGGGTGCGCACCGAGGTGTAGGCCGTGGTGGTCGCGGAGCGGGCATAGATATCCTGACTGGCCATCACGCTTTCTCCACGTTGACGAGGAACGACTTGAACTCGGGCGTCTGGGTGTTCCCGTCACCCACGAAGGGGGTCAGGGTGTTGGCCAGATAACCCATCCGCGCCACACCGGAGAAGCCCCAGTGGATGGGGATGCCGACGTGGTGCACCGTCTCGCCGTTGACCTGCAACGGACGGATCCGCTTGGTCACCACCGCCTTGCAGACGATGTGGCCGCGCTTGGAGGTGACGCGCACCAGATCACCGGCGGCGATGCCCTTCTGCTTGGCCAGCACCTCGCCGATCTCGACGAATTGCTCCGGCTGGATGATGGCGTTGAGGCGGCAGTGCTTGCTCCAGTAGTGGAAGTGCTCGGTCAGGCGGTAGGTGGTGGCTGCATAGGGGAAATCCTTGCGATCACCGAAGTCCGCCCAGTCATCCTTGAGCACCCGCGCCGCCGGGCTGTTCAAGGCCTTGCGGTTGTTGGGGTGCAGCGGGTTGACGCCGATGGGGGTCTCGAACGGCTCGTAGTGCTCCGGGAAGGGCCCTTCAGCCATCTTGTCCAGGGCGAAGAAGCGCGCCACCCCTTCGGGGTTCATGATGAAGGGACTCATGCCATCGGCCGGCTTGGCGTCGATCTTGTAGTCGGGCACGTCGGTACCGCCCCACTTCTGCGCCTTGTCGTTCCACCACACCAGCTTCTTGCTCGGGTCCCAGGGCTTGCCCTGGAGATCCGAGGAAGCGCGGTTGTAGAGGATGCGTCTGTTGTTCGGCCACGACCAGGCCCAGCCCAGGGTCTGCCCCATGTGGAAGGGATCGCTGTTGTCGCGCCGCGCCATCTGGTTGCCCTGCTCGGTCCAGGACCCGCAGAAGATCCAGCAACCCGAGGCCGTGCTGCCGTCGTCCATCAACTGGCCGAAACCGGCGAGCTGCTGCCCGGCCTTGGCCGAGACCGCACCCTTGGCATCCAGCACATCGGTGACGGCGTAGCCGTTGAACTCCTTGGCGAGTTCTTCCGGTGCCGGCTCTTCGGGCTTGGCGTAGGGCCAGGACAGCCCCAGGATGGGATCGGGGAAGGCCCCGCCCTCCCTGGCATAGGCCTCGCGCAGCTTGAGGAACAGCTCGGACATGATGGCGATGTCGCTGCGCCCTTCGCCGGGTGCCTCGGCGCCCTTGTAGTGCCACTGCAGCCAGCGGCTGGAGTTGACCAGAGAGCCATCTTCTTCGGCGAAGCAGGTGGTGGGCAGGCGGAACACCTCGGTCTGGATATCGGCGGTGTTCACATCATTGTGATCGCCGTGGTTGCGCCAGAACTCGGAGGTTTCGGTGGCCAGGGGGTCCATGATCACCAGCCACTTGAGCTTGGACAGCCCGCGCATCACCTTGGCCTTGTTGGGGAAGGCGGCGATGGGGTTGAAGCCCTGGCAGACATAGCCGTTGACCTGGCCCTTGCCCATCATGTCGAAGTAACGCAGGACGTCGTAGCCGGCGCCGGTGACATCAACCTTGGGCAACCAGTGGTAGCACCAGTCGTTGTCCTTGGTGGCCTTGTCGCCGTACCAGGCCTTCATCAGGCTGACGTGAAACTTGCCGTAGTTCTGCCAGTAGCTCAGCTGCCCCGGGCGCAGCGGCTTGCTGGCGCGCTTGGTGATGAAGGCGTTGTAGTCCTGCTCGCCGTCACCGCCGATGGTCAGGTAGCCGGGCAGCTGGATCGACAGCAGACCCAGGTCGGTGAGGCCCTGGATGTTGGAGTGACCGCGCAGGGCGTTCATGCCGCCACCGGGCATGCCGATGTTGCCCAGCAGCAACTGCACCATGGCACCGCAGCGGATGATCTGCGCGCCGATGGAGTGCTGGGTCCAGCCCAGGGCATAGAGGATGGTCATGACGCGACCGGGCGCCGAGGTCTCGGCGATTTCCGCCCAGACTTTCTGGATCGCCTCGGGCGGCGTGCCGCAGGTCTGGCTGGCCACCTCCAGGGTGTAGCGGCTGTAGTGCTGCTTCATCAGCTGGAAGACGCAGCGCGGATCCTGCAGGGTCGGATCGATCTTGACGAAGCCGTCGTCGCCGATCTGATAGCCCCAGTTCACCTTGTCGGTGTAGGTGCGCTTCTCCGCATCGTAGCCGTTGTACAGGCCGTCCTCGAAGGTGAAGCCTTCCTTCACCAGGAAGCCGGCGTCGGTGTAGTTGCGGACGTACTCCTGCTGGATCTTGTCGTTCGTGATCAGGTAATTGATCAGCCCGCCCAGGAAGGCGATGTCGCTGCCGGTACGGATCGGCGCGTAATAGTCGGCAACCGAAGCGGAACGGGTGAAACGCGGATCGACCACGATCAGCCGGGCGTTGTTGTGCGCCTTGGCTTCGGTGACCCATTTGAAGCCGCACGGATGGGCTTCAGCGGCATTGCCGCCCATGATGAGGACGAGATTGGCGTTCTTGATGTCGCTCCAATGATTCGTCATCGCACCACGGCCAAACGTCGGGGCAAGACCTGCCACCGTCGGGCCGTGTCAGACGCGCGCCTGGTTGTCGAAGGCCAGCAGGCCCAGACTCCGTGCGATCTTGTGCGTCAGATAACCGGTTTCATTGGAGGACGCCGAGGCGGCCAGGAAGCCCGTGGTCAGCCAGCGATTGACCGTCTGGCCCTTGTCGTTGGTGGCGATGAAGTTGGCATCGCGGTCTTCCTTCATCAGGGTGGCGATGCGCCCGAGCGCCTCGTCCCAGCTGATGCGGGTCCACTCGTTGCTGCCGGGCTTGCGGACTTCGGGGTACTTGAGGCGATTGGGGCTGTGGATGAAATCCAGCAGGCCAGCGCCCTTCGGGCAGAGGGTGCCGCGATTGACCGGGTGGTCGGCGTCGCCCTCGATGTGAATGATGTTCTGGGCCACGTTCTTGGCCCGGTCGCCCATGCTGTACATGATCAGGCCGCAGCCGACCGAGCAGTAGGGACAGGTGTTACGGGTTTCCACGGTGTGCGCCAGTTTGAAATGGCGCACCTGGTCGGCAAAGGCGGCTGTGGGAGCCATGCCTAACGCCGCCAGGCTGGATCCCGCAAGGCCGACTCCAGCGACCTTGAAGAATTGCCGACGGTTCATATCCACGGTTCTTATCCTCGTTCAGGCTGGGTCCGGTGCGTAGCCGGACCCTGCACAGAGAGTAACTCAACCGTTTGGCTTATCGAGCGCTTCGCTGTTGTCGCCGATCAATGGAAGTCGGCCTTCCGTCTCCTGATCCGCCGCGGTCTGACGAACGGGGTGGCGAGTGGGCAGCGGATCGCGACTGCTTATCCAGCGGATGTGCAAGGTCAGGGCCTGGCGAAAGGCGTCCGGTAGAGCGGTCCGCCGATCCCGTCGATTCGGCAGCGCCGGAAAGTCATGCTAAGCTCGCTAACTTTCCTCGCGATGCCTCGGACCCCTTCACCATGTCCAAGCGCCTGCCGACGCCGCCATAGCACCACCCCTCCCCCGGTAACCGCCCCTGCGGCGGCTGCCCGTGTCTTGCTGCCCTGTCGTCTCTCCGCGATCGCGCCCCGCCGCGCCATCGCCCGTTCTGGATACGCCATGAAAAGTGTCTCTCCCCGCGCCGACATCCTGGCCGGTCTCACCACGTCCTTTGCCCTGGTGCCCGAGTGCATCGCCTTCGCCCTGGTCGCCCATCTCAACCCGCTGATGGGGCTCTATGGCGCCTTCTTCATCTGTACCCTCACCGCCCTCTTCGGTGGCCGCCCCGGCATGGTCTCCGGCGCCGCCGGCTCCATGGCGGTGGTCATCATCGCCCTGGTGGTGCAGCACGGCGTGCAGTACCTGCTGGCCACGGTGGTGCTCGGCGGCCTGCTGATGATCGGCTTCGGTCTTCTGCGCCTGGGCAAGCTGATCCGCATGGTGCCGCACCCGGTGATGCTGGGGTTCGTCAACGGCCTGGCCATCGTCATCGCCCTGGCCCAGCTGGAGCACTTCAAGCAGGGCGAGACCTGGCTCAGCGGTACCCCGCTGTATCTGATGATCGGCCTGACCGCAGCGACCATGGCCATCATCTGGCTCCTGCCGCGCCTGACCCGCGCCGTGCCGCCGGCCCTGGCCGCCATCCTCGGCGTCGGCCTGGCGGTGCACTTCCTCGACCTGCCGACCCGTACCCTGGGCGACATGGCCCATATCGCCGGCGGCCTGCCGCGGCTGGCGCTGCCCGACATCCCCTGGAGTCTGGAAACCCTGCAGATCATCCTGCCCTATGCGGTGCTGATGGCCCTGGTCGGCCTGCTGGAGACCCTGCTGACGCTGAATCTCACCGACGAAATCACCGAGAGCCGCGGCCGCCCCAATCGCGAGTGCGTGGCGCTCGGCGCGGCCAACCTGGCCTCGGGGCTGTTCGGCGGCATGGGCGGTTGCGCCATGATCGGCCAGACCATGATCAACCTGAGTTCGGGTGGCCGTGGCCGGCTGTCAGGGGTGGTCGCCGGCGTGCTGATGCTGCTCTTCGTGCTGTTTCTCTCGCCGCTGATCGAGCGCATTCCCCTGGCGGCGCTGGTCGGCACCATGTTCGTGGTCGCCCAGCAGACCTTTGCCTGGGCCTCGCTGCGGGTGCTGCACCGGGTACCGCGCAGCGACATGCTGATGATCGTCGCCGTCACCGTGATCACCGTCTTCGCCGATCTCGCCACCGCGGTGCTCTGCGGCATCGTCCTGGCCGCGCTCAACTTCGCCTGGCAGCACGCCCGCCGGCTCTATGCCGACAGCCACCTGGAGGCCGACGGCAGCAAGAGGTACCAGGTCCACGGCACCCTGTTCTTCGCCTCCACCGCCACCTTTCTCAACCAGTTCGATCCGGCCGGCGATCCCGCGAAGGTCGTGGTGGACTGCCGCCACCTGAGTTTCGTCGACTATTCCGCGGTGGCGGCGCTGCATACCCTGCACGAACGCTATGCCAAGGCCGGCAAGCGGGTGCGGGTGCTGCACCTGTCGCAACGCTGCAAGCAGCTGCTGCGTCGCGGCGGGGTGACGGACGACCTCGCCCTCGGCGATTGAACCCCGGACGGCGCCGCCGGGTCTCTCCCAGCAATGTCCTGCTCCCGGAGATCCGCGGCCATGTCCAAGATCCTTGCCTGCCTCGACGGCTCGGCCGTCAGCGCCGCCGTCTGCGACTTCGCCGCCTGGGCGGGTCTCGCCCTGGATGCCCCGCTCACCCTGCTGCATGTACTGGATCAGCGCCGCTTCCCACGGCCGGGCCAGGCCACGCCGCCGCTGCTGGTCAACCGCGAACACCTGCTCACCGAGCTGGCCGCCCTGGACGCCCAGCGCGGCAATCTCGCCGAAGACCAGGGTCGGCTGCTGCTCGATGCCGCCCAGTTGCGGGTAGAGGAGCAGCAGGCCCGCTGCGCCGGCGCCGTGCTGCAGCACGGTGACCTGATAGGTTCGCTGGAGAGTCTGCAGGAGGATTTCGACCTCATCGTGCTGGGCCGCCAGGGCGAGGACAGCCCGCCCAAGCGGCTGATCGGTCGCCATCTGGAGAGCGCCATCCGCCTCCTGCATCGCCCGCTGCTGGTGGCCGGCCACCTGTTCGTCAAACCCGACGGCGTGCTGCTGGCCTATGACGACAGCAGCAGCGCCCGCAAGGCGGTGACCTGGGTGGCCAACTGCCGACTGTTCGACGGCCTGGCCTGCCACCTGGTGACGGTTGGCCGCGACCGCGAAGAACGCCGCGTCGCCCTCGCTCGCGCCGCCGACGAACTCAGAGCCCGGGGCCGCACGGTCACCACCGCCATCACCGACGGCGACGTGGAGCTGGGCCTGGAGCGTTATCGCAAGCAGCACGGTCTCGAGCTGGTGGTGATGGGCGCCTTCGGCCACTCCCGCCTGCGCCACTTCTTCATGGGCAGCAACACCCGCAACATGCTGGAAGCCGCCGGCAGCGCGCTGATCGTGGTGCGCTAGTTAAGGCTCGCGCGCACCCTAGAAATCCACCCGTCCGCGACTGGCCTTGAGGCCGCTGCGACGCGACTTGCCTTCCAGGCGGCGCTGCTTGGAGCCGTAGGTGGGCTTGGTGGGTCGCCGTGGCTTTTCCTGGACGTTGGCGGCGGCGATCAGCGCGGCCAGGCGCTCCAGGGCATCGGCGCGATTCTGCTCCTGGGTGCGGTATTGCTGCGCCTTGATCACCACCACGCCGTCGCGGCTGATGCGCTGGTCGCGCAAGGCCAGCAGGCGCGCCTTGAGCGCTTCCGGCAGCGACGAGGCCTGGATGTCGAATCTCAGGTGGACGGCGCTGGAGACCTTGTTGACGTTCTGGCCACCCGCGCCCTGGGCGCGCACCGCGGTGAGCTGGATTTCCTGCTCCGGCAGCGTCAGACGCTCGTCGATGACCAGGGTCACGCCGGCTGCGCGCCGCGGCTGAGCCAGGCGTCCAGCAGCGGCTCCAGTTCGTCCAGCGGCTGGTAGCCGTTGGTGATCAGCGCCAGCTGGCCGTCCCGCTCGGCCAGCAGCGTGGGGAAACCGGCGATGCCCAGATTGAGTGCCCAGTCGAAGTCGGCCTGGGTGGCCTGGTGCGCCGCCTCACCGTCGAACAGCGGGGCGAATTCGATGCGCGGCAGGCCACAGGCCTCGGCCAGTTCCACCAGCAGCGCCGGCTGGGTGACGTCGCGGGCTTCGACATAGAAGGCTCGCTGGATGCGCTTGGCCAGCGGCCAGACGGCCTCTTCGTCGAGTTGGCGCGCAGCGACCAGGGCGCGGCAGGCCGGCTCGGTGTCGTACACCAGGCCTTCCGGCGGGCCCTGGTCGAGGGCGAAGGGCTGGCCAGTGGTCTCCTGTACCGCCTGCCAGTAGGCCAGGGTGCGTACCCGGCTGGCGGTGTCCTGGGCCACCCGCTCGCGGCGCAGGCCGCCGACCACCAGCTGCAGGGGGATGTCCTGGGCAGCCGCCCGCTCGGCCAGGCGCTCGACCACCGGGGCGAAGCCCCAGCACCAGGAGCACATGGGGTCCATCACATAGAGCAGGCGACCGGTCATCCTAGACCTCCTCGAGGCTGGGCGTGGCGTTGAGCCGCGGATCGCGGCCGATGGGGTGGGGTTCGTTGCGCAGACGCGCCAGTTCGATCTGCTTCTGCCGCTCGCGAGCGCCAGCGCGGGTCTTTTCCGACAGCGAATCCCAGCAGTGCGGGCAGCTGATGCCGGGGCTGTAGTGCGGCGACTGCATGTCTTCCGGCGAGACCGGCGTGCGGCAGGCATGGCACTGGTCGTAGACCCCTTCGGCGAGGTCATGGGTCACGGTCACCCGGTTGTCGAAGACGAAGCACTCGCCCTCCCAGCGCGACTCGGCCGCGGGCACCTCTTCGAGGTACTTGAGGATGCCGCCCTTGAGGTGGAAGACCTCGGGAAAGCCCTCCTGAAGCATGAAGCTCGACGCCTTCTCGCAGCGGATGCCGCCGGTGCAGAACATGGCGACCTTCCGGTGCCGGGCCGGATCGAAGTGCTCGCGGATATAGGCCGGGAAATCGCGAAAGCTCTTGGTCTTGGGATCGATGGCGCCCTTGAAGCTGCCGATGCCCACCTCGTAGTCGTTGCGGGTGTCGATCACCAGCACCTCGGGATCGTCGACCAGGGCATTCCAGTCCCGGGGTTCGACATAGGTCCCCACGCGGCGGTTGGGATCGACGCCAGGCACGCCCAGGGTGACGATTTCCTTCTTCAGCTTGACCTTGGTGCGATAGAAGGGCTGCTCGGCGCAGTAGGATTCCTTGTGGTCGATGTCGACCAGGCGCGGATCGGCGCGCAGCCAGGCCAGTACCGCATCGATGCCTTCGCGGCTGCCGGAGACGGTACCGTTGATGCCTTCCTCGGCCAGCAGCAGGGTGCCCTTGACGTCGTTCGCCAGGAGGGTCTGCAACAGGGGTTCACGCAATTGGACGTAGTCGTCCAGGGTGACGAACTTGTACAAGGCCGCCACGACAATCTTGTCGGTCATCTTCGGGTTCCCAGGGGTCGCCCTCGCAAAGGGCGGACCGGTTAGACGAAAACGCCGGCAAGGATGCCGGCGCCGATCAAATTTTAACCAATACAGGCTATCGCTGAACAGGGCTGGCGGGACTCAACCCGCCAGGTCGTGCTTGCTGCCGCCGCGGCAGGTGGGCGAATCCGGTGCCTGCCCCTGGGCCGCCCACTCTTCCGGGGTGTAGGTGTGCAGCGCCAGGGCATGGAACTGGCCCATGAGTTCGCCCAGGGTGCCGTAGACCTTCTGGTGGCGCTTCACCGCGTTGAGACCGGCGAAGTGCGGGCTGACCACCACCGCCTTGTAGTGGGTCTCCTGGCCGCGACTGTGCATGTGGCTTTCGTCCAGCACCTCCAGGTGCTCGGGTTGCAACAGGCCCAGGCTGGACTGGATACGTTCGCGCATGCTCATGGGGATACCTCGACTGTAAGAACCCGCATTCTAACGGGCTGGCGGCCCGCCCGGAATCGCTCCGGTCGGCCCTCAGACGACAAAGCCCGGAACAGGTCCGGGCTTCGTGGCAACGGCGGGAATCAGCGCTTGGCGGGCGGCGGCGCGTTCTCGGCACCGGCCGGCGGCTTCACGCCCAGCTCCTTGTCCATCTCGGCGAGGATGCCGTTGACCTTGGGTACCGCCTGCTCCAGCTTGGCCTGGGTCAGCTGGGCGGACTGCGCCGACAGGCGCGGCAGGGTGGCGATCATCTTCTTGCCCAGATCGGACTGGTAGAACTTGATCAGACCTTCCAGCTCATCTTCGGTGAAGTTGTCGGTGTACAGCTTGACCATCTCGGGCTTGATCTTTTCCCAGCCGATGGTGCTGTCCAGCGCCTGGTTGGCGCGGGCGGTGTAGCTTTCCAGCACGGCCTTCTTGGCCGGCGCCTTGGCCTGCTCGAAGTGCTGGGCGAAGAGTTGCTGGACCTGGGCATAGACCGGCGTGGTCAGCTTGTCGGCGTTGGCCAGCTTGAGAAAGCGCTCCGCGTCGGCCGCGTGGCTCTTGGCATCGGCCAGGGCGAAGCTGCTGGCGCTGGCGAGCACAACGACGGCGCCAAGCGTACGGAGGGTCTTCTTCATGGGCATCCTTCAGGAGGCTGAAAATGGACCGCGAGTGTGCCACAGAGCGGCTGAACCTGGCCTGAACTTGGCGAGGATCCGCAGCTATTTGAGAACACTTCCCATTTGGGAACCCTGGCGCTAACCTGCTGCCCAAGTTAGCTGGACCCTACCTCATCAACGGAGACCGCCATGAGCCGCACCGAAACCGATAGCATCGGCCCCATCGAAGTAGCCGACGACGTCTACTGGGGTGCCCAGACCCAGAGGTCGCTGGAAAACTTCGCCATCGGCAACCAGCAGATGCCGCTGGCGGTGGTGCATGCCCTGGCGACGGTGAAGAAGGCGGCCGCGCGGGTCAATCTGCGCCTCGGCGAGTTGCCGGAAGACGTCGCCACCCTGATCGAGAAGGCCAGCAGCGAGATCCTCGACGGTTTCCATGACGACCAGTTCCCCCTGGTGGTCTGGCAGACCGGCAGCGGCACCCAGAGCAACATGAACGTCAACGAGGTCATCGCCGGGCGCAGCAACGAGTTGGCCGGCAACGGCATGGGCGGCAAGAAGCCGGTCCATCCCAATGACCACGTCAATCGCGGTCAGAGCTCCAACGACTGCTTCCCCACCGCCATGCACATCGCCACCGCCCTGGCGGTGCAGAACGACCTGCTGCCGGCCATCGCCGAGCTGTCCGGCGGCCTGGCGCTGCAATCGGCACGCTACCAGAACCTGGTCAAGACCGGCCGCACCCACATGATGGACGCCACCCCGGTGACCTTCGGCCAGGAGCTGTCGGCCTTCGTCGCCCAGCTGGATCTGGCCGAACGGGCCATCCGCAACGCCCTGCCGGCGGTCCTGGAACTGGCCCAGGGCGGCACCGCCGTGGGCACCGGTCTCAACGCGCCCAAGGGCTTCGACGAGGCCATCGCCAAGGAAATCGCCGAACTCACCGGTCTGCCCTTCGTCACCGCACCGAACAAGTTCGCCGCCCTCGCCGGCCATGAGCCGCTGGTGGCCCTGCACGGCGGCCTCAAGACCCTGGCCGTGGCCCTGATGAAGATCGCCAACGACCTGCGCCTGCTGGGTTCCGGTCCGCGCGCCGGTTTCGCCGAGGTCAAACTGCCGGCCAACGAACCGGGCAGCTCCATCATGCCGGGCAAGGTCAATCCCACCCAGTGCGAGGCCCTGTCGATGCTGGCCTGCCAGGTGATCGGCAACGACGTCACCGTGGGTTTCGCCGCGAGCCAGGGCCATCTGCAGCTCAACGTCTACAAGCCGGTGATCGCCCACAACGTGCTGGAATCCATTCGCCTGCTGGCCGATGGCTGCCGCAACTTCAACACCCATTGCGTCACCGGCATGGAACCGGACGAGCACAAGATGGCCGAGCACCTGGAGCAGGGGCTGATGCTGGTGACCGCGCTCAATCCGCACATCGGCTACGACAAGGCCGCCGAGATCGCCAAGAAGGCCTATGCCGAGAACAAGACCCTGCGCGCCGCCGCGCTGGAGCTCGGCTACCTGACCGATGCGCAGTTCGACGAATGGGTACGTCCGGAAACCATGCTGGAAGCCGGTGGCCGTGGCTGAGGCACGCGGCGCCACGCCGCTGGAAGGGGATGGCCGGCGCCTGCTGGTCATCCAGGGCAATCCCAAGCGCACCAGTTTCTGCCAGTCGCTGGCCGATGCCTATGTCCAGGGCGCCCAGGCCAGTGGCCAGGTGGTACGCCAGCTCAAGCTGGCCGACGCCCAGTTCGATCCGGTGCTGCGCGAGGGCTATGACCTCTCGCAGACGCTGGAGCCGGATCTGCTGGAAGCCCAGCGGCAGATCCACTGGGCCGAGCACCTGGTGTTCATCTACCCGGTGTGGTGGAACGGCCTGCCGGCGGTGCTGGCGGGCTTTCTCGAGCGCGTGCTGCAACCGGGCTTCGCCTTCGCCCAGCGCGATCAGACCTGGGGCGGCGAGCCGCTGCTGACCGGCCGCAGCGCCGAGCTGCTGGTCACCTCCGACACCCCGCCCTCCCCCTGGCAGCGCCTGCGCAACCAGGCGCCCCATCGCCAGGGCATCCAGGAAGGCCTCGAAGCCTGCGGCATCCAGGTGCTGCAGGTGCACGAGTATTCGCCGGTGCGGGCGGCGGACGAGGAGCAGCGGCTGCGCTGGCTGCAGGAAGTGGAGCGGTTGGGGCGGAACGAGTAGTTGGGTTTTTTGATCGCGGCCATGGCGGTCCGCCGACGCGGCCGCTCCTACACAAGACAGATATTTCCGTAGGAGCGGTCGCATCGGCGAACCGCCACGATCGCGATTCCGCCACTGCATACCAAGGCGTAAGGCATAACCAAAGCGCCTTTTATTCTTTCTCCTGCGGATCAACCGTCGGCACTATCGATGCTCCCCTTCCCCCGCGGAGCACCGCCATGACCCGCTATCTCATCCTTCCCGGTTGGCAAGGCTCCGGTCCCGAGCATTGGCAGACCCACTGGCAACACCGCCTGCCGGATGCCCGTCGGGTCGAACAGGACGACTGGCAGCGTCCCGATCCGCAGCGCTGGGTCGCCGCTCTCGACGCGGCCATCGCCCAGGCCAATGCGCCGGTGGTGCTGATCGCCCATAGCCTGGGGTGCGTGACCGTCGCCCGTTGGGCGGCCAGCGCGCCGGTGGCCCGCCGGCAGCGGGTGCTGGCGGCCTTGCTGGTGGCGCCGGCCGATGTCGAACGTCCGGGTTGCCCCGTGGAGCTAGTGGGTTTCGCCCCCTTGCCACGCCAACCGTTACCCTTCCCCTCGCGGGTGGTGACCTCGGACAACGACCCTGCCATCAGCCTGCCGCGGGCGGAAGCCCTGGCCCAGGCCTGGGGCAGCGAACTGGATATCCTGCCCGGTGCCGGCCATATCAACACACGCTCCGGGCATCGGCAGTGGGAGGAAGGCTTGCTCCACCTGGCGAAGCTGGGGTCGAGCCAGGGCCTGCGCGTCGCCTGATCCCTGCCCTTCCAGATTCAGAAGCGCCCCATCACCTGGCTCTGCCCGGGCCTGAGCCAGCCGATGCTCTGCAGCACCGACGCCATGTCGCTGCCGGGCTGCGCCGTGCCCTGCACCTGCCCGCGCCAGTTCGCCAGGCTCAGGCGCAGTTCCAGGCGATGCTGGCCGGTGCGCTCGAAGACGCCCTGCAGCCAGGGCGCCGTCTGGCAATCCACCTGCAACCGGGACTCGCCCAGGGCGAGACGCCGGGGCGCCAGGAGCTGCAGGCCATCGCCCTGCCATCCGCCACCCGCCGCCTGGCAACGTCGCCAACTGCCTGCCAGGCGTACCTCGCCCACCAGCCGACCGGCGAGCAGCGCGCTGCCCGGCGCCTGCAGCCAGCGCAGGTCACCTCCGGCGAGATCGGCCTGCCACCGCCAGGGCCAGCCGCTGAGGACCATGCCCCAGGGCGCAGCCTCGGCCTCGCCGATCCTGACCTGCAACCGGCCCGGCCAGCGCAGCTGCCATTGCCAGGGTCCGGCACCGCCGCCCGGCCAGTCGAGGCGCTGCATGCCGCCGCCCAGCAGGGAACCCTGCAGCCCCACCGGGGTGACCTGGGGCGGTAGCAGCCGCGGCAGCCAGTCCGCCGCGGGCCAATAGAGCAGGCAGCCCAGGGCGAAGATCAGCAGGGCGAACAGGGCAACGACCAGGCGCGCGAGCCAGCGGATCATGGCGTCCGCCCCACCAGCACCGCCAGGACGTCCAGTTCGAAGGCCACGCCCCCTGACTGGCTGCGAATCCTGAGGGTCTGCGGCAACCAGCCGCGTGCCCGCGCCCAGGCCTGCAGCCGTTCCACCGCAAAGATATCGGCCGCCTCGCCACGCAGGTGCCAGACCGGCTCGGCCAGGGTCAGGGCGCTGAAGGTCACCCCACCTACCGCAGCGCGCCAGTCCGCTTCCTGCAGCGGCTGGGCGACCGGCAGTGCCCGGGCCTCTGCGGCAAGGCGGACCCAGTCCACCGAAGCCGGTCGGCCGCCGGGTGTGGGGCGCATCCAGAGGGTGGCGGCCAGCAGCAGAATGAGCAGACCGCCGAGGGCCAGTCGCTGGCGGTCGGCAGGCAGCCGCTGCCAGCGCTGCAAGAGGGTGCTCATGGTCGTTTCTCCGTCGGGACTGCCAGGCGCAGGGTCAGACGTCCGGCCTGCCGTTGCCACTGCAGGGTAGCGAATTCCTCGCCGAGTCGGCTGCGCAAGGTGTTGTCCAGACTGGCGGGCCCTTCCAGCACCAGCTGGATGCCCTGCTCATCGAGCGACCACTCCACCAGACGCAGCCCTGGTGCGCTGGTCAGGGCGGCGCCAAGGGGCTCCCTGAGGCGCTGCCAGAGGCGCCACTGGCCCTCCAGCTGCCGCCGGGTGCGGCTGGCCAACTGGAGTTCGCGTTCGGCGCGGCCGGCCTCGAGACGGTCGCTGGCCAGACCCAGCCGTTGGGCGACATAGGCCCGGTCGAGCTGGGCCAGTCGCCACTGCTGGACCTGTTGCAGGCCCAGGTGCAGGATCGCCAGCACCGCGGCAGCGGCCATGCCCAGCACCAGCGGACGCGGCAGGCCCAGCGCGGGCCGACTGCGACGCTGGCCCTGGCGCGGCCAGAGATCCAGGGGCGCGACACCTGCGGCGGGCCGGGGCCAGAGCGGATCGCGGGAGGCCTCGGGCCCGGCTTCGAGCAGCGCGGCCAGGGCGGGCGGCAGACTGGCTTCGAGGGCGTGCGGCCAGGTCAGCCAGACCTCGTGGCCCTCGAGGCGGGTCTTGAATCTCAGGCCTTCGCCCAGGCGCAGGCCGATCCCGCTCTCGGCGGTGGGCTCGGGCAGCAGCTGGAAGTCGACCCAGCAGGCCGCCACCGTCCAGCCGCAGGCGGCGCAGTGCTCACGCCAGGCCTCCAGCAGCGCCCGATCCAGGGCCAGCAGGCGCAACCGACCCGGGCTGCGCCCCAGGCAGACCAGGTGCTGGTCACTGGCGTCCGCCAGCAGCTGGTCCTCCAGCAGCAGGCCCCATTCGTGCGGACGCAGCCCCTTGGGTGCGGCGACATCGAACAGGCTGCAGTCTTCGCCATGCAGCAGCAGGGTCACCGGCTGGGCGGACGCGGGCAGCGCTGCCGCGGCTTGCAGCTGGCCGTCCTGAAGGCGCGCGGCCACCAGCGGATTGTCCGGGCCCGGCGGACCGGGTCGCCGCGTACGCAGGAGCAGCCGCGTGGAGCTGTGGGCGGGGCTGAGGTCGCGGCGCAGCAGGGGCAAAAGGCGCCCGAGCGGGAGGGAGGCGAGCATGGGGGCAACCTGTCTGAGGCAGGGCGAAGGTACAGACATAGCCGGCACCCTGCAGGGTAAAGGTCAGCCGTACCCCGTTGGCGGGTTCGGCCGGGGGCGGATAGGCGAGCCAACGACCGCCGCCGTGGAATTCCAGTTGCAGGCGCTCGATGCCGGGCTGATCGAACACCGGTTGCCAGACCGGGGCCTCCACCGCATCCAGCTCGGCACTGCGCCAGAGTCGCAGCCGTTCCTGGGCGGCATCCCATTCCAGGCGTTGGCGGCGCAGGCGACCGGCGCCCTGCCCCGCACTCAGCGGCAGGCTGTCCAGGGCGACCCAGTCCAGGCGGTTCTCGGCGGGGCGCCAGTCCAGCAGGGCGTTGTGCAGCGGCAACCGGTGCTCCTGCAGCGGGCGCAGGACCAGACCACCCAGGCGCCGCTCCAGCAGGCCGCAGAGGTCCAGCACCCGGGCGTTGGTCGATTCCCGCGCGGCCAGGCGACCGCGGGCGTCGAGCCAGAGATTGACCAGACTGCCGAGCAAGACGGCGAGCAGCGCCGTGAGGGCGATGGCCAGCAGCACCTCGATCAGGGTCATGCCCGCCTGGTTTCTCATGGCTGGACTCCGGCCTGGATCGGCCAGTCGCCCAGGCTTCGACTGAGCGCGGCATCGGCATAGAGCGTCAGCCGCCCGCCGAGGGGGCCGCTTGCGCCCTCCAGGCGCCAGTAGCAGCGTTCGCCACCCTGGTTCAACTCGCCCTGGCCGGTGGCCAGGCCCTCCACCTGCGCCCGGGCAGTGAGTTCACGTGCGCACAGCTGGGCCAGCTCGCGGGACTGGGCGACCCCGGCGATGTCCAGTCGCTGGCCGATCACCTGGCTGACGCCCACCGCCATGAAGGCGACGATGGCCAGGGCCACCAGCACCTCCAGCAGGGTGAAACCGGTCTGCTTCATGGCTGCTCCACCGAGGCGCGGCCGCGCCCGTCGACCACCAGCAGCCACTGCCGCTCGTCTTCGGCAAAGGCCAGGCGCTGGCCCTGGGTATCGCCATTCGGCCACCAGATCAGCCGCGGCTGGGCACTCACCGGCTCGGCCAGTTGCAGACCACTCGGCCAGCGCCCGTCCGGCAGATCGGCACTGGCCAGGGGTTGCCAGCGTGGCCCGCGGGTGTCGGCCACCAGTTGCAGATAGCGAAAGCCGGTGGCGTCGGCCTGCCAGCCGAGGATGCGGCCGCTGCGGCGGGCGGTGTCCCGCGCCAGCTGGAAGTCCCCTGCCAGGCTTTCCAGGCGCCACTGCCCGGCCGGAGTGCCGCCGCCCAGGCGTGCCACGCCCACCGCGGTGAGCAGGCCGACGATCAGCAGCACCACCATCAGCTCCAGCAGGGTGAAACCGCCCTGGCGCCCCGGCATGGCAGCTCAGAGGGTCCAGTTGCCGATGTCGGCGTCGCTGCCCTCGCCGCCTTCGCGACCGTCGGCGCCGAGGCTGTAGAGATCCACTCGGCCATGTTCGCCGGGGATGCGATAGCGATAGGCGGCGCCCCAGGGGTCTTCCGGCAGGCGGCGGATATAGCCGTCGGCGCGGTAGTTGCGCGGCTCGGGGGCCTGGGTCGGCTTGCTTACCAGGGCGGCCAGGCCCTGCTCGGCGGTGGGATAGCGCAGGTTGTCCAGGCGGTACATGTCCAGCGCCTGCTCCAGGCTGGCGAGATCGGCGCGAGCCTTCTGCTGCATGGCCTTGTCCTGGTTGTCCAGCACATTGGGCGCGACGATGGCCACCAGCAGGCCGATGATGAAGATCACCACCATGATCTCGATGAGGGTGAAGCCGGCCTGGCGGGCGGGTACGGCGTGAGAGCGCATCGCGAAAGTCTCCTTGGGGTGCATCAGAGGTTGAGCGCCTGGTTGAGCTGCATGATGGGCAGCAGGATGGCGAGGACGATGGCCAGCACCACGCCGCCGAGGATGAGGATCAGCACCGGTTCGAACAGCGCCAGGGCCAGGTCCACCTGCTGGTTGAAATCCCGCTCCTGAGCATCCGCAACCCGCTCCAGCATGGCGTCGAGGGTGCCGCTGGCCTCGCCGCTGGCGACCATGTTCACCAGCAGCGGCGGAAACACCGCGGTGCGATCCAGCGCCCGGCCGAGGCCGGTACCGGCGGTGACCTGCTCGATGGCGGCGTCCAGGGCGTCACCCAGGACCTGGTTGCCCAGGGTGGCGCGACTGACCTGCAGGCCTTCGAGCACCGGGATGCCGCTGCCGACCAGGATCGCCAGGCTGCGGGTCAGGCGGGCGCTGTCGAGCGTGCGCAGCAACTCGCCCAGGCGCGGTAGACGCAGCAGTTGCCGATGCCAGCGTCGCCGCCACAGGACCTGGCGTAACAAGCGCTGCAGACCGACACCGGCCAGCACCAGCAGACCCAGCAACCAGGGTCCGAAGACCAGCAGGCCATCGCTGACGGCCACCAGGGCGCGGGTGATCCAGGGCAATTGCAGGCCACTGTGGATGAATTGCTCGGTGAGCTTGGGCACCACGAAGGTCATCAGACCGGCCACCACGGCGATGGAGACCAGGGCCAGCGCCAGGGGATAGATGAGCGCGGTGCGCGCCTTGTGGCGCTGGCGCTGCACCCGTTCGAGATAGTCGGCCAGGCGTTCCAGCACCGGGCCCAGGCGCCCGGCCCGCTCGCCGGCGGCCACCAGGGTCAGGTACAGCGGATCGAAGGTGCCGGGATGGCGGCCCAGGCTGTCGGCCAGGGTGTAGCCCTCGCGCACCTGGCCCAGCAGATCCAGCAGCAAGGCCTTGAGCGCCGCCTGGCGACTCTGGCGCTCGAGCATCTGCAGGGCCTCGGCCAGGGGAATGGCGGCGCCCACCAGGGTCGCCAGCTGGCGGGTGAAATCGGTGCGACTGTTGGCGTCCAGCCGTGCGCCGCGACCGCGCGCGCCGCGCACCGGACCGCTCGCCTGCACCTCGCGGGGAAAGAGGCCGCGCTCGCGCAGTAGCTGGCGGGCGTGGCGCTCGCTTTCGGCCTGGATGACATCGCGCTGGCGACGCCCGTCGCCGTCCAGCGCCAGGTAGCGGTAGGCCGGCATCAGCGCAGCGCTCCGTCGAGGGCGTTACTGGTGCACCGCACGCAGCACCTCCGCCAGGCTGGTCTCGCCCGCCGCCAGGCGCGCCAGGGCGCCCTCGGCCAGGGTCGCGCGGCGGCCTTCCAGCAGTCGCGCCATCTCGCCTTCACCGGCGCCGCGATAGATGAGTTCGGCCAGTTCGGCGTCCAGGGCGACGAATTCATAGAGCCCCAGGCGACCGCGATAGCCACTGCCGTTGCACGCCGCGCAGCCCTGGGGTTCGCGCAGCCGTTCGAGGCCGGCCAACCCCGGCAGGAGCGCCTGCTCGGCCGGGCGCAACGGACGCCAGGCGGCGCAGCCACAGAGCCGCCGCACCAGCCGCTGGGCCAGCACCCCCTTGAGGCTGGAGGCCAGCAGGAAGGGCTCCACGCCCATGTCGCGCAGGCGGGTAATGGCGCCCAGGGCGCTGTTGGTGTGCAGGGTGGAGAGCACCAGGTGACCGGTGAGACTGGCCTGCACGGCGATGCCGGCAGTCTCCACGTCGCGGATCTCGCCGATCATGATGACGTCCGGGTCCTGGCGCAGGATGGCCCTCAGGCCGCTGGCGAAGGTCAGGCCGGCGCGGGGGTTGACCGGGGTCTGGCCGATGCCGGGCAAGGCGTATTCCACCGGGTCTTCCACGGTGAGGATGCTGCGGCTGCCCTCGTTGAGCAGGCCCAGGCTGGCATAGAGGGTGGTGGTCTTGCCCGAGCCGGTCGGCCCGGTCACCAGCAGGATGCCGTTGGGCTGGGCCAGGGCACCACGCAGGCCAGTGTCTATGGCCGGCGGCAGGCCGAGGCGCGCCAGCTCCAGCAGGCTGGCCTGCTTGTCGAGGATGCGCATCACCACCCGCTCGCCGTGGACGCCGGGCAGGGTCGAGACGCGGATGTCGACGTCCCGGCCGCTGGCCCTCAGGGTGATGCGGCCATCCTGGGGCTGGCGCTTCTCGGCGATGTCCAGCCGCGCCATGACCTTGATCCGCGACACCAGCATGGCCGACAGGGCCCGCGGCGGGCGCAGCAATTCGCGCAGCACCCCATCCACCCGCACCCGCACCACCAGCGCCTGCTCGAAGGTCTCCACGTGCAGGTCGGAGGCGTCCAGGCGCAGGGCCTCGGCGAACAGGGCGTTGATCAGGCGGATCACCGGCGCCTCGCCAGCGCTGTCGAGCAGGTCCTCGACCCGCGGCAGCTCCTCCATCAACCCGGCCAGGTCGACGCTCTCGCCCAGGCCTTCCACCAGGGCTTCGGTCGTGGCCTGGCCGGCTTCGTAGAGCGGTCCCAGGCGCTGTTCGAAGACCTCGCGGGGCAGCCAGTCACAGCCCAGGGGGGGACCATGGCGACGCTGTACTTCCTGCAGCAGGGCCAGGTCGGCATCCGTACGGCACAGCAGCCGATAGCCGTCGGGCGCGGCGGCCAGGGCGATACCGGCCTGGCGCGCCAGGCGATAAGGCAGCGTCGGTGTCATCAGAGGCCGTCCAGGCGCGCCCGCGCCGAGGGATAGAGACTCTGCAGGGTGGGCGCGCCGCGACTGCCCGGCGGGGTGGCCGGCAAGGCAGCGGCCGGGGCGGCGGCGCGCATGCCGCGATACTTGTCCTCGCTGATCTGCTGCACCAGCGCCGGATCGCGCAGGATGCGCGGGCGGATGAACACCACCAGATTCTGCTTGGTGCTGGAGCGGGTGCGCGACTTGAACAGATTGCCCAGCACCGGCACGTCGCCCAGCAGCGGCACCCGCTGGTCGCTGTCGTTGCCTTCGTTGCTGATCAGGCCGCCGAGGACGATGAGGCCGTTGTCCTCGACCATCACCGTGGTCTTGATCTCGCGCTTGTTGGTGACCACGTCGCTGGCGCGCACGTTGTCGGCCAGCGACGAGACCTCCTGGACGATCTCCATGCGCACGGTGTCGCCTTCGTTGATCTGCGGCTTGAGGC
The DNA here is from genome assembly GCF_030175875.1 of Pseudomonas sp. HR1. Classification (NCBI taxonomy): domain Bacteria; kingdom Pseudomonadati; phylum Pseudomonadota; class Gammaproteobacteria; order Pseudomonadales; family Pseudomonadaceae; genus Pseudomonas; species Pseudomonas sp. HR1. The sequence continues at coordinate 29,329 of NZ_JASNRF010000004.1, read as the reverse complement.
GCAGCTTGACCCCCACCTCGCGGCGCTCGATGGTCTGGTAGGGATTGGCGTTGTTGCTGGTGACCGAACCGGTGACGAAGGGCACCTCCTGGCCGACCATGATCGAGGCCTCGGCGTTGTCCAGGGTCAGCAGCGTCGGCGTCGACAGCAGGTTGAAACCGCTCTCGCTGCGCATGGCCTGCAGCAGGGTGACGAAATTCAAACCGCTGCCACCGATGCGCCCGACCCCGGCGGAGATGCCCTGCATGCCCGACAGCAGACTGCCCAGGGCGGTGGTGTCCTGGTTGGCCGCGGCGGCGGCGATGCCGTTGATGGGCGTGCCGTTGGTGAAGTTGACGCTGCCCGCCGGCAGGTTGCCGTTGCGGTCGAGAAACAGCCACTGGACACCCAGCTGGTTGGCCTTGGTGTCGGTGATCTCGGCGATGATGGCTTCCACCACGACCTGGGCGCGGCGGATATCCAGCTGGCTGATGATGCGCTTGTAGCCGGCGAGCTCCCGTGGCGGACCGATCAGCACGATGGAGTTGGTCCCCATGTCCGCTTCCAGACGAATACCGGGCGCCCCCGGCGCCAGCGTCCCGCCGCTCTTGGGCAGCGGGGCTTCCCCTTCCGCCCCACCCTCCACAGGGGTGGTATTACCAGCAGCAGGCGCCACGGGAATCTCCACCCGTGCCTCCTGGGTGACCTCGCCGCTCAGGCCGCGCAGCACCTTGACCACCTCGCCGGCCTTGGCGTGGTGCAGATAGACCACCTCGGTGTCGCTGGCCGCATCGCGAGAGACGTCCAGTTCGGCCACCAGCCGGCGCACCTGGCGGCGCACGGCCTCGTCGCCGCGCACCATGAGAGCATTGCTGCGGGCGTCCGCCAGCACCTGGACACCACCACCGGCCTGGCCGCGACTGGCCAGCAGCCGCTCCACCAGCGGCGCGGTGTCGCGCGCCTGGGCATGGCGCAGGGTGATCATCTCCACCGGCTCGTCGCGGCCGCGGTCCAGCCGCGTCAGCAGTTGACCGATGCGACTGAGGTTGCTGCGCCAGTCGGTCACCACCAGCAGGTTGCTGGCCGGATAGGGCGTGGCCACCCCGACCCGGGCGTCCATCAGCGGACGGACGATGCCCAGCAGCTGTTCGAGATTGCCACCGCGCACGGCGAACACCCGGGTCGCCACGGTATCGCCGGCCCCGGCCTTGGCCGGGGCGCCGTCATCCAGCTCCACCGGCAGCGGCTCGGTACGGGCGGCCTGGTCCGGCAGGATCTTCACGCTGCCGTCGTCCAGCTCCACCGCGGCGTAGCCGTTGGCGCGCAACTGGGCCAGGGCCAGGGCATAGACATCGTCGGCGGCCAGGGGCTGGGCGCTGCGCACCGTCAGGGTGCCGCGCACCCGGGGGTCGATGACGAAGTTGGTGCCGGTGATGCGCCCGACGCTTTCGATGAACAGATCGATCTCGGTGTTCTCGAAGTTGACCTCGAAGCGTTGTTCGGCCTGGGCGCCGAGCAGGCAGAAGGCGAGGAGCAGGCCGCAATAGCTGCGTTTCTTCACAGGGACAGTCTCACGGGTAGGGCCAGGGCACGCCCCTGACGTTCCAGTTCCAGGGTCAGGGCGCCGGTGGCGCGCCAGTGCGGCAGGCGTTGCAGGAGCGCCCGGGTATCGGCCACGGGGACGGCGTCCACCCGGCGCAGGACGTCGCCGGGCTCCAGGCCCAGGCCACTGAAGAAGGCCGGCTCGGCGCCGGGTTGCAGGCGGTAGCCGGTCAGCTCGCCATGCTCGCGCACCGGGGTGGCGCGAATGCGCCTGAGCAGAGTGGCCAGGTCACCCTCCTCCGCGCTCGGCAGGGGCGCGGCCTTGATCGGCGCCGGCTTGGCCGTACCGCTGGCGGCGAGCCCGACGAGTTCGCGCGGCGCCGGCCAGGGCAACCGCTCTTCGCGATCGCCGCGGGTAAAGACCAGGCCCTGGGCGTCGATGGCGGTCAGCACCAGACCGGGCGCCAGGCTGTCGCCCAGCACCAGGGACAGCTGGCGATCGCCGTGGCGCAGCACCACCACCGAGCCGTCGATGGGCACCGCCTTGATCGCCCCGACCCACTGGATCGGCAGGCTGCTGGGTGCGGCCTGGCTGGCGGCGCGCCAATGGCCGGCAAGCAGATCGGCCGCCGGTGCCGCCTCGACCTGGGCGCTGGGCGCGGGCGTCGGCAGCCACAGCAGGCGCAGGTCGCAGACCACCCGGGCCGCCAGCCAGGCGGCGATGCCCAGCCACAGCAGGGTCAGCAGCCGCAGCGCCAGGGGATGGATGAGCAGGCGCGCCATCAGGCCAGCGACTCCAGACGGCGGCGCAAGGCAGCCAGCGGATGCCAGCCCGGATGACCCTCGACGAACTCCAGGCGTGGCGGCGCCAGGGGTACCAGGCCCCAGTCGGCGGGCCGGGCGCGCAGATAGGCTTCGAGGCGCTGCCACAGCGCCTCGCCGGTGCCGAGTTCACGCCCCAGGGCAAAGGTGCGACAGGTAAAGGAGGCGCCCAGGGGTGCCTGCAGCGGTCCGATGCGCTGGCCGCGCGGCGCGCCGTAGCGGCAGGTCCACTGAACGCCCAGCAGCCGCGGCAGATCCTGGCTGTTGTCCAGCAGCAGGGGTTCGCCGAAGCGGTTGTCGGCGGCCTCTTCCAGAAGCGTGCGCAGGCCGTCCGCCGAGGTGGGCAGATCCAGCACCGTGGCCTCGTGGCCGCCACAGAGGGCGATCAGGTGCTCGCGGGTGATCCAGTCGCCCCGCCGCAGGGGCAGGTCATATCTGAGCCCTGGCAGCAGCACCGGCTGCGCATCGCCACCGCCCAGGGCCGCGGCGATCAGGGCATCCCAGCTGCCGCCGAGCAGGTCGCGGCGCCAGAGGTCCACCGGCGCCCGTGCCAGGCGCTGGTCGAGCCAGCCGGCATGGGGCGCCCGGGCCCGCGCCAGTTGCCGCTGATAATGTTCCAGCAGGGCTCGATCCGAGACGCGCTCGGCCTGCACCGGATGGAAGACGGCGTCCAGGCGCCAGCCGTCGCGACCGCCCCGGCAGCGGATCTCGAAGATACCGACGCCGCGGCAGCCCGGCAGGCACACCGGCAGCGGACGCCCGCTGCCGCGCATCACCGGGATCAGTTCCGGCCAGAGATCCTGGCCGCGGGCGCAGAGCAGCAGGTCCGCTTCCTCCAGCCGCTCGGCCAGCCACAGGCCCGGCCCGCTGCCGACATCGGCCAGCACCACCAGCAGATCGGCCTTGCCCCGGGCCTCGGCCAGCACCGGGCGCAGTCGGGCATACCAGTCGGCCAGCGGCGCCTGCTGGTCGCTGGCATAGGGATCGGTCACGCCGACCAGGGCGATGCGCACCCCGTCGCGCTCGATCAGGGCGAAGGGGGCGACGCCCAGGGCGGTGCGCTGGTCTTCGGTAAGGGTGGCGCCCAGCACCGGGCGACCATAGCGGCGATAGAGGGCGGCGCTGCGCTCGGGCCAGAGCAGGCGCTCGTCGCTGCTGACACGGACCTCGCTGCCCAGCAACTGGCTGCCCTCGACCCCGGCCTCGCCGCGGGTCAGCTGGGTCAGGCCGCTGCCGTTCCAGCTTTGGCCGTTTTCCAGGGTCAGGCTACGGATCGCGCCCTGGCGGGTGCGCAACTGGGTCAGCTGGCAGGCCAGGGCGGCATAGCCACCATAGCGCTGGCCGTCGCCACGCCCGGCATCCAGCAGCGGTGCCAGCGCGGGAGCGAGACGAGCCGCGTCGGCGCCGGTACGCCAGGGCGCGGCGCCGATCCGCCCGGCCGGCCCGAGCCGCACCCGCGGCACCACCGGCCAGCCGGGTTCGCGGGCATCCAGGGTGTCGGCGACATAGAGCAGCTGCAGATCGGTGTCCGCCGGACTGGCGGAAAAACCCCGGGCACAGCCACCCAGCAGGGGTGCCGTGGCGCCCGCCGCGAGCCAACCCAAGACCTGGCGTCGTGCCCAGTTGCCCATCCGATGTCTGCCTTACGCGCTTAAATGAGGGCGGCATCCTAGGCGGCGAAAAGCTACAAATTCATGACAAAACAGCAGGTTACAAACTGTTACAGCGCGACTGCCGGGAAATGACCGGCTGTAACCTTTCAGTCACCAGACCATCACAGAGGCTTCCTAAAGTCGCCGGCTCCCGTGATCAACCAAGGAAGCTTTGCGCATGAGCACTTTCACGAGCGACGACCGTAACCGCAACGAAAGCGGCAACGAACCGCTGGATGCCGTCGTCGACCGTTATCTGTCGCGCCGCAGTGTCATGAAGGGCGGTCTGGGTGCCGCCATCGCCATGATCGCCGGCGGTGGCCTGACCGCCTGCTTCGACGGCGGTGGCGGCTCGCACGACGATCCGGCCCCCAGCCAGCCGGCCCCGGCGCCGCAGCTCAAGCTTGGCTTCGAATCCATCCGCGGCGCCCGACTCGACGCCATCGTCCTGGCCTCTGGCTACAGCGCCCGCACCCTGGCGCCCTGGGGCACCCCGCTGAACAACCTGGCCAACGCCTGGCGCAGCGACGGCAGCAACACCTCCACCGACCAGGCCAATGCCGCCGGCATGCACCACGACGGCATGCACTTCTTCCCGCTGAACAACTCCAGCAGCGACGGCCTGCTGGCCATCAACTACGAATACATCGACCAGAAGGTGCTGCACCCCAACGGCCCGACCACCACCAACGGCAAGCGTCCGGCCGAGGAAGTGCGCAAGGAGATCAATGCCCATGGCGCGGCGGTGATCCGCATCCGCAAGGTCAACGGCATCTGGCAGGTGGTCACCAACGACGCGCTGAATCGCCGCTTCACCAGCGCCACGCCCATGGAAATCGCCGGTCCGCTGCGCGGCAACGCCAATCTGGTCACCCCCTACTCCCCCGACGGCACCCGCACCCGCGGCACCAACAACAACTGCGGCAACGGCTTCACCCCCTGGGGCACCTACCTCACCTGCGAGGAGAACTGGCCGGGCATCTTCGTCAACAAGGGCACCCTGCCGGTCGACCAGAAGCGCATCGGCATCACCAACAAGAGCAACTACGGCTGGGAGACGCCGGCGGGTGACGCCAGCGAGGTGGACAACGAATTCCGCCGCTTCGACCTGACCCCCACCGGCGCCAGCGCGACCCAGGACTTCCGCAACGAAGCCAGCGGCTACGGCTACATCGTCGAGATCGACCCCTACAACAGCGCCGCGCCGGCCACCAAGCGCACCGCCATGGGTCGCTTCCGCCACGAGGGCTCGGCCTACGGTATTCCGGTCGCCGGCCAGCCGCTGGCGTTCTACATGGGCGACGACTCGCGCAACGAATACATCTACAAGTTCGTTTCCGCCGCCGCCTGGGATCCGGCCGACGCCAACTCGGCCAATCGCCTGGCCATCGGCGCCAAGTACCTGGACAACGGCACCCTCTACGTCGCCCGCTTCGATGACGGCGGCAACGGCAAGTGGCTGCCGCTGACGGTCAATGCGCCGACCAAGGATGGCCGTACCCTGGGCGCCCTCTACGGCGACCTGGCCGGCATCATCCTCAACACCCGCGGCGCCGCCGACGCCGTGGGCGCGACCCCGATGGACCGCCCGGAGTGGACCACGGTCAACCCCTTCACCGGCGAGGTCTACGTCACCCTCACCAACAACTCGGCACGCACCTCGGCCAATGCCGCCAACCCGCGGGTGCCCAACGTCAACGGCCACATCGTGCGCTGGAAGGACAACAGTAACCAGACCGACTTTACCTGGGACATCTTCGTCTTCGGCTCGGACGCCGGTGCGGCCCCAGATATCAATCGCTCAGGCCTGACCGAACTCAACCAGTTCGCCAGCCCCGACGGCCTGGCCTTCGACAGCCGCGGCATCCTCTGGATCGAGACCGACAACAGCGACAACGCCGTGGCCGAGTACACCAACGACCAGTTGCTGGCGGTCATTCCGGCCCAGGTTGTGGATGGCAGCGGCAAGCAGGTCGCCATTTCCGCCACCAACCAGACCGCGCTACGCCGCTTCCTGGTCGGACCCAATGGCTGCGAGATCACCGGCATCACCTGGACCCCGGACCTGACGACCATGTTCATCAACGTCCAGCACCCGGACAACTGGCCGTTCAGCGAAGTCGCCACCGACGCCACCCCGGCCGGCACCAAGGTGCGTCCCCGCGCCTCCACAGTGGTGATCCAGAAGCTCGACGGCGGCCCCATCGGCGTCTGATCGCGTCGGCGAGAGCCAGGCTCCCCCGGTTGGCGACGACCGCGGGAGCCTTTTGCCTTCCGGCGGCTTTGAGATCCTTCCCGTCGAGCAGGGAGCCGCGCAGCGTTTTCTACGCTACGGCTCTGGCGTTGATGGAGCGGATCACCTGCTCCGACAGCCCCCTCTCCCCCTGGGAGAGGGTTGGGGTGAGGGCATGCCCCGCGCATCGGAGCCACCTGTGGAAAAGGCTGCGCCGTTTTCCACGCTACGGCTCTGGCTTTGATGGAGCGGCTCGCCTGCTCCGATAGCCCCCTCTCCCCCTGGGAGAGGGTTGGGGTGAGGGCATGCCCCGCGCTACAGAGCCACCTGTGGAAAAGGCTGCGCCGTTTTCCACGCTACGGTTCAAGCGTTGATGGAGCGGATCACCTGCTCCGACAACCCCCTCTCCCCCTGGGAGAGGGTTGGGGTGAGGGCATGCTCCGCGCTACGAAGTCACCTGTGGAAAAGGCTGCGCCGTTTTCCACGCTACGGCCCGGACCGCAAGGCTACTGCAACACCTCCGCCCCACCCGGGCCTGGTACCCACAGCGTGGTGTCCCGTGTCGCCAGCCAGCGCACCCGTTGCGCCGGCACCGCGGCATGCCAGCGACTCACGCCCTGGGCCGCCAGCTGCCGCACCTGACGAAAGACCTGGCTGTCGCGACTCACCTCGACCCCGAGCAGGAAGTCGCCGCTGTTGAGGATCAGCCGCTGGGTCAGCAGGCTGAAGGTCTCCTCCCCCACCCCCGGCAGCGCTTCGCGCAGGCTCTCGACCGTGGCATAGCCCTGGGCGGGCCGCGCGGTGATCAGCAGTTGCAGCGTCTCGCGCGGCACCTCATCGAGAAACAGCGCCTCCAGCAGCGCCAGCTGACCCAGCCCCAGGGCATTGGCATTGAGGCGCCAGCCGGAGGTTTCCGGCAGGGCACAGAGTTCACGCAGGTGCAGATGCCGACCAGGGCGCGCCGGCTCCAGCCGATCCAGTTCGCCGATCTCGGCCAGCGGCAGATTGGGCACCAGCAGCGGCGGCGCCAGCCGCAGGGCCTCGGCACTCTCCAGACCGAATTCACGGGTCTCGCCGTCGGCATCGACCCAGTCGGCGAGGCGCTCGGCAAAGGCCGCAGCCGTCAGTCCGGGCTCGCCCAGGCCGCCCGGACGCTGCGCCAGCAGCTGCTTCAGCTGCCGCAACGCCAGGTCCCGCTCCGGGCCGGCCAGGGCGTTGACGTTGAAGCAGCCGTGCAGATCGCGCAGCTGGGCACGGACCTGGGCCCCCTCCACCTCATAGGCCAGCACCTCCCCCCTCAGGCTCTGCCAGAACTCGGGACGCTGGCGGGCCCCGGCCTGTATCAGGCCCTGGGTGACTACCTGCTCGGCGCCCGCCGCCAGCGCCCGCGCCAGGGTCTCGTGCTCCAGCAACCGCGCCCGCTGCAGTTCGGCCCGCCCTTCGGCCAGCAGCACCGGCAACAAGGCCGCCACCAGGGCCAGCGCCCAGAGCGCCATCAGCAGGGCCACGCCCCTTTGTCGCCGCACCCGCATTCCTCCAGGCAAAAGCGGCATTGGAACCGACCCAGGTTGCAGAATCGTGGCAGTGACGCGGATGCACAACACCAGGCCCCAACAAAAAACCCGCCACCAGGGCGGGTTTCCTCACCAGCAGGGCCGCCTCACAGCTTGGCGATGGACACCTCGGTGGATTTGACGAAGGCGATCACCTCGCTGCCCACCTGGAGTTCCAGCTCCTTGACCGAGCGGGTGGTGATGACGGAGGTGACGATGCCGGCGGCGGTCTGGACGTCGATCTCGGAAAGCACCGAGCCCTCGATGATTTCCTTGATGGTGCCCTTGAACTGGTTACGAACGTTGATGGCCTTGATGGTCATGGCAGAACTCCTCGGGTGATCAATCAGTAGGCCCAGCGCAGTTGCGTGGGCAGGGGTTGCACGATTTCGGGTAGATCGGGGTTGAGCGGCTGCTGCAGCACCCGGGCCAGTACCTCGGCTTCCAGGCGGGCCAGCTGGGCATCGCCGGCGGCCCGGGGGCGCGCCAGATTGACGTCGAGATCCAGGCCGACATGGCCGTCTTCGATGAGCACCACGCGGTCGGCCAGGGCCACCGCCTCGCCCACGTCGTGGGTCACCAGCAGCACGGTGAAGCCGTGGCGCTGCCAGAGGCCTTCGATGAGTTGCTGCATCTCGATGCGGGTCAGGGCATCCAGGGCGCCCAGCGGCTCGTCGAGCAGCAGCAGGCGCGGCTGGTGGATCAGGGCGCGGGCCAGGGCTACGCGCTGCTTCTGGCCGCCGGACAGCGCCGAGGGCCATTCCTGGGCGCGATCGGCCAGGCCGACCGCTTCCAGCGCTTCCAGCGCCTTGGGCTTCCAGTCGCCCTTGAGACCCAGGCCGACGTTGTCGATGATGCGTTTCCAGGGCAGCAGGCGCGCGTCCTGGAACATCAGCCGGGTGTCTTCGCGGTGCGCCGCCAGGGGTTCGTCCTGCCCCAGCAGGGTGCCGCCACTGGCGCGGTCGAGTCCGGCCACCAGGCGCAGCAGGGTGCTCTTGCCGCAGCCACTGCGGCCCACCACGGCGACGAACTGGCCGGCCGGGATCTCCAGATCGATCCCATGGAGCACGGTGCGCTCGCCAAAGGTCTTGACCACCTGTTGCAGCTTCAGGGCGATGCCCCGCGCCAGCGGTGGAACGGCTTGCAGACTGGTCATGCGTGGGCTCCCTTCTGATAGGCCGGATGCCAGCGCAGCCAGGCGCGTTCCAGGCCGCGGGCGGCGAGATCCGCCAGCTTGCCGAGGACGGCATAGAGCAGGATGGCCAGCACCACGATGTCGGTTTGCAGGAATTCCCGGGCGTTCATCGCCAGGTAGCCGATGCCGGAGCTGGCGGAAATGGTCTCGGCGACGATCAGCGTCAGCCACATCAGGCCGAGGGCGAAGCGCACCCCCACCAGGATGGCCGGCAAGGCGCCCGGCAGTACCACGTGCCAGAACAGCCGCGCCCCGGAGAGGCCGTAGCTGCGGGCCATCTCCACCAGCGCCGGATCGACGTTGCGGATGCCGTGGTAGGTATTGAGGTAGATGGGGAAGAACACCCCCAGGGCCACCAGGAACAACTTGGCCGACTCGTCGATGCCGAACCAGAGGATCACCAGCGGGATCAGCGCCAGGTGCGGCACGTTGCGCACCATCTGCAGGGTGCTGTCGAGCAGGCGCTCGCCCCATTTCGACAGCCCGGTGATGAAGCCCAGCGCCAGGCCGATGCTGCCACCGATGGCGAAGCCGATACCGGCACGCCAGCCGCTGATGGCCAGGTGTTGCCAGAGCTCACCGCTCTTGACCAGGCTCCAGCCCGCTTCCAGCACCGCCGCCGGCGACGGCAGGATGCGGCTGGACAGCAGGCCGCTGCTCACCGACAGCTGCCAGGCGACGATCAGGGCCACCGGCACCACCCAGGGCGCCAGGCGCTGGAGTTGACGTTCAGTCGTACTGCTCATGCCCGCCCCCTCAGCTCTGCGCCGCTTTCTGCGGCAGGATGTCGTTGGCCACCATCTCGCCGAAGGGACTCACGTAGTTGGCGCCCTCCACCTGGGTCGGCCGCTTGACCGGCAGGTGCGGGAACAGCAGTTCGGCCACCCGGTAGGATTCTTCCAGGTGCGGATAGCCGGAGAAGATGAAGGTATCGATGCCCAGGGCGGCGTATTCCTTGACCCGCGCGGCCACGGTGGGACCGTCGCCGACCAGCGCGGTCCCGGCGCCGCCCCGCACCAGGCCGACACCGGCCCAGAGGTTGGGGGCGATCTCCAGGTTGTCGCGGCGGCCCCCGTGCAGCGCGGCCATGCGCTGCTGGCCGACCGAATCGAAGCGGGCGAAGGCGGCCTGGGCCTTTTCGATGGTGGCATCGTCCAGGTTGGCGATGAGCCGGTCGGCGGCCTTCCAGGCCTCTTCGTTGGTCTCGCGGACAATCACGTGCAGGCGGATGCCGAAGCGCACCGTGCGGCCCTGGGCGGCGGCCTTGGCCTTGACCGCCTCGATCTTCTCGCGCACCGCGTCCAGGGGTTCGCCCCAGGTCAGGTACAGCTCCACCTGCTCGGCGGCCAGGTCCTGGGCGGCATCGGAGGAGCCGCCGAAGTACAGCGGCGGGCGCGGTTGCTGCAGCGGCGGATAGAGCAGCTTGGCGCCCTTCACCTGGATGTGCTTGCCGTCATAGTCCACCGTCTCGCCCTCCAGCACGCGACGCCAAATGCGGGTGAACTCCACCGAGGCTTCGTATCTTTCGCTGTGGGACAGGTGCAGGCCGTCACCGGCCAGCTCGTCGGGATCGCCGCCGGTGACCAGGTTGAACAGCGCCCGGCCGCCGGACAGACGATCCAGGGTGGCCGCCTGCCGCGCCGCCACGGTGGGCGAGATGATCCCCGGGCGCAGGGCCACCAGGAACTTGAGTTTCTGGGTGACCGGGATCAGCGAGGCGGCCACCAGCCAGGAATCCTCGCAACTGCGACCGGTGGGGATCAGCACCCCGCCGAAACCCAGGCGATCGGCGGCCTGGGCGACCTGGGTCAGGTAGCCGTGGTCGACGGCGCGGGCGCCTTCGGCGGTACCCAGGTAGTGACCATCGCCGTGGGTCGGCAGGAACCAGAAGATATCGAGACTCATGGGGACTTTCTCCAGCAGGCGAATTCAGGGTTTGGCGGCAGCGGTCTGCAGACTGGCGGGCGGGGTCCACACCACGTCGCGGATAACCAGCGGCTTGGGAATCAACTTGAGGGCGGTGAAGGCGTCGGCGATCTTCTGCTGCTGCGCCGCCACCTCGGGACTGATGAACCGGGCGCCATAGCCCTGGCGCTTGACCACCCGTTCGGCGGTGTCCAGCGGCAGGTTCAGCAGCGGCGCCACCTGGGCGGCGACCTGGTCGGGGTGGGCCTTGGCCCACTCGCCCACCGAGCGCACCTCGTCGACGATGGCGCCGACCTGTTCGGGATGGGCCTTGGCGAAGCTGCGGGTGGCCAGATAGAACTGATGGTTGTCGGCGAGGCCGGTGGCATCGGTCAGGGTGCGCGCCTGCAACTGGGTCTCGGCGGCGGCCTGATAGGGATCCCAGATCACCCAGGCATCCACCGCGCCGCGCTCGAAGGCGGCGCGGGCATCGGCGGGCGGCAGGTAGACCGGCTGGATGTCCTTGTAGGGGATGCCGGCCTTGGCCAGTGCCTGCACCAGCAGGTAGTGGACGTTGGAACCCTTGTTCAGGGCGATCTTCTTGCCCCTGAGATCGGCCAGCGACTGGATGGCCGAATCCTTGGGCACCAGGATGGCTTCGCTGGTGGGCGCTGGCGGCTCGTGGGCCACATAGACCAGATCGGCCCCGGCGGCCTGGGCGAACACCGGCGGGGTCTCCCCGGTCACGCCGAAGTCGATGCTGCCGACGTTGAGGCCTTCCAGTAGCTGCGGGCCGCCGGGGAATTCGGTCCACTGCACCTTGACGCCGTCCTTGGCCAGGCGCTGCTCCAGGGTGCCGCGGGCCTTGAGGGTGATCAGGGTGCCGTACTTCTGGTAGCCGATGCGCACCGTCTCTTCCGCCTGCGCCAGGCCGGCGGCCAGGGTCAGCAGGGAAACGGCGAGCAGCGAACGGGTGAAGGAGAACTGCATGACTAACGCTCCTGGTCAGATGCCCCAGCGCGCCTGACCGATGCGATCGGCCAGCAGCTCGGGGGTCAGGGGTTGGGGACGCCGCACCAGGGCCGCGTGGAATTGTTCGAGGGATTCGTGCAGGCGCTGCTCCAGCGCCGGGGTCAGGGCGACGCCGGTCTCGGTGTAGCTGACCTGGCTGTCGTCGGCGAAGACGCCATTGAGGATTTCCTGAGCCTTGAGCGCCGAGAGCACCGGCTTCAGCGCGTAGTCGATGGCCAGCAGGTGGCCGCTGGAACCGGCGGTGGCCAGGGGCAGCACCACCTTATGGGTCAGGGCGCGTTCGGGCAGCAGGTCCAGCAGGGTCTTGAGGGCGCCGGCCAGGGAGGCTTTGTACACCGGGGTGGCGATCACCAGGCCATCGGCGGCCTGCAACTGGGCGATCAGTTCCACTACTGGCGGACTGTCGAAACGGGCACCGATGAGGTCGGCGGCGGGAAAGTCCTGGATACGCCAGCGCGACAATTCCACGCCGCGCGCCTGCAGCCAGTTCGCTGCCAGATCCAGCACGCCGGTGGAGCGCGACCGCGCTCCCGGACTGCCCGCCAAAGTCACCACCTGCATCGCCGCCTCCAGGATAAAAAGGAGCGGTGTCGCGCCGCTCGAAAAGGAATGAGCGGACCTTAGCAAGGGGTGCTTATTCCCTAAAAATATCCTTTAGGCACTTGGTTATAACCAGAAAACAAAAACCCCGGCCGGAGCCGGGGTTTTCTTGTCACCGCAGGTGTCAGCGATTGGGCTGCGGGGTCAGGCGCAGATAGGGCTTCACCGCGGTGTAGCCCTTGGGAAAACGGCGCTTGAGTTCTTCTTCGTCTTTGAGCGACGGCACGATGACCACGTCATCGCCATCCTTCCAGTTGCCCGGGGTCGCCACCTTGTGATTGTCGGTGAGCTGCAGGGAGTCGATCACCCGCAGGATCTCGTCGAAGTTGCGTCCGGTGCTGGCCGGATAGGTGATCGACAGCCGCACCTTCTTTTGCGGATCGATGACGAACAGCGAGCGCACCGTGAGGGTGTCGTTGGCGTTGGGGTGGATCATGTCGTAGAGGGTCGAGACACTGCGATCGGCGTCGGCCAGGATCGGAAAGCCCACGGCGGTCGCCTGGGTTTCCTCGATGTCCTTGATCCAGCCCTGGTGCGATTCCAGGCCGTCCACCGAGAGGGCGATCACCTTGACGTCGCGCTTGGCGAATTCGTCCTTGAGCTTGGCGGTGAGGCCCAGTTCGGTGGTGCAGACCGGGGTGAAGTCGGCCGGATGGGAGAAGAGCACGCCCCAGCTGTCGCCCAGCCACTCGTGGAAGCGGATGCGACCCAGGCTGGAATCCTGTTCGAAATCGGGGGCGATGTCGCCCAGACGGATGGTCATTGGCAGTTCTCCTGATGCAGGTAGGGATAGCGGCACTATGCCGCCCACCAGAGCGGGCGGGAAAGATCGGATCACGCTGTGGTTATAACGCGAAAGACGACCCGTCCAGGGCCATCGTCCGGCGGCTACGCCCTGTGCTGCGTGATGCCTCTCACAATTTCGTCGCGCTTTTTCCACCCAGGCGCCGCGGCCGCTAGGGTGCTACACCTAAGGAAGATCGACGGACCGCCATTTGGCCGAGCGGGGCAACCCGCAGCGCTCGCCATGGTCTGTTGGCAAGACGAGGAGGAGATTCTCATGTTAGGCAAACGTAATGACGACCCCGGTGCCAGCACCCATTTCCGTAGCGAGCGCGTCAGCGTGGTCAACGGTCAGTTTTTCTTCACCACCCGCGAGGGCACCCTGGAAGGCCCCTTCTTCAGCCGCGAAGAAGCCCTCAACCAGATCGATCGCTACGTCGAACGGCTGCAGACCTCTCAGGGCCTGATGCGCCAATCCGTCAGCAACGTCTGACCGCCTGCGCTCGATCCTTTAGACTGCGCGCCCTGAATCCCAGGCCGCGCCGCTCATGACCGATTTCCAGCACGCCCAGCTCGACTGGGATGCCTCCGGGCAACCCCTCTCCCGCACCTATGGCGACGTCTACTTTTCCCGCGCCAGCGGTCTGGAAGAGACGCGCTATGTCTTCCTGCAGCAGAATCGCCTGGCCGAACGCTTCGCCGCGCTGGTGCCGGGCGAAGTCTTCACCATCGGCGAGACGGGTTTCGGCACCGGCCTCAACTTCCTCTGCGCCTGGCAACTCTTCGACGCCCTGGCACCACAGGAAGCGCGCCTGCATTTCGTCAGCGTCGAGCGCTTTCCGCTGACCGCTGCCGATCTCGCCCAGGCGCTGAGTCTCTGGCCGGAACTCGCCCCCTACAGCGCAGCGCTGCAGCGGCAGTACCAGGCGATCCATCCAGGCTTCCAGCGGCTGATCCTGGGCGACGGGCGCATCACCCTGACCCTGCTGGTCGGCGATGTGCTGGAGCGCCTGCCCGAACTGGATGCCCGTTGCGATGCCTGGTTCCTGGACGGCTTCGCCCCGGCCAAGAACCCCGAGATGTGGACGCCCGCGCTGTTCGCCGAGCTGGCTCGGCTGTCCCATGCCGGCACCACCCTGGCGACCTTTACCTGTGCCGGCTTCGTCCGCCGTGGTCTCAACGAGGCCGGCTTCGCCATGGCCAAGGTGCCCGGCTTCGGCCACAAGCGCGAAATGCTGGCCGGCAAGCTGGAACGCCCCGTCGCCCCTACCCCCATGCCCTGGTATGTCCGCCCAACGCGCCCCCAGGGCCCGCGCACGGCCCTGGTCATAGGCGCCGGCCTGGCCGGTTGCGCCACCGCCGCCAGCCTGGCCCGCCGCGGCTGGCAGGTCCGGATCGTCGAGCGCCACGGGGCGCCCGCCCAGGAGGCCTCCGGCAATCCCCAGGGCGTGCTCTATCTCAAGCTGTCGGCCCATGACACCCCGCTCAGTCGGCTGATCCTCGATGGCTTCGGCCTGACCCTGCGCGAATTACAGGCTCTGCCACCTGGCGCAGCCTGGTCACCCTGCGGGGTGCTGCAACTGGCGCTGACGGACAAGGACGCCCAGCGGCAGGCGCAACTGGCCGCGCACTTCCCCGCCGATCTGCTGCAGCCGCTGGACAGCGAAGCCGCCAGTGACAGGGCCGGAATCGGTCTGACGGCGGGTGGCCTGTTCTTTCCGGAAGGAGGCTGGGTACATCCGCCGGCGCTGTGCGCGCACTGGCTGACCCATCCGAATATCGAGCTGGTCACCCATACCGAGGTGATCGCCCTGCAGCAGACCGAGCACGGCTGGCAGGCCAGTACCCGCGGCGAGCCGCTGACGGCGACGGTGGTAGTAGTGGCCAGCGCCGCCCAGGCCCGAACGCTGCTGCCCGGCCTGCCACTGAAGGCGATCCGCGGACAGCTGTCCGCGCTGCCGGAAACCCCGGACAGCCAGGCGCTGGCCACCGTGGTCTGCGGCGAAGGCTATCTCGCCCCGGCGCGGGAAGGTCGGCACTGCCTGGGCGCCAGCTTCGTGTTCGACCGGAGCGACACCGAACCCAGCCAGGCGGAACACCAGAGCAACCTGCACCTGCTCGCCGAATTGTCACCCGCGCTGGCTGTCGGCTATGAAGCCGAGAAACTGGAAGGTCGCGTGGCTTTCCGCTGTACCTCGCCGGATTACCTGCCCCTGGTCGGCCCGGTGGTGGACGAAGACCTCTTCGTCCAGCGCTACCAGGCACTGGCCTACGACGCCCGCCAGGTACCCGAGCAGACGGCGCCCTGGCGCGAGGGACTCTATGTCAATCTGGCGCACGGCTCCCGTGGCCTGGTCACCACCCCGCTGGCCGCCGAACTGCTGGCGGCCTGGCTGGAAGACGAGCCCCTGCCGGTGGCGCGGCAGGTGGCCGAAGCCTGCCACCCCAGTCGTTTCCCCCTGCGCCGGTTGATTCGCGGCGGCTAGATGATCGCCAGCGGACTCTTGGCTTGCGGCGGCGGAAAGGCGCCGTCGAGCAGGGCGAAGTCCTCTTCACTCAGGCGCAGATCCAGGGCCCGCGCATTCTCTTCCAGATGTCCGGCATCGCCGGCCTTGGGAATGGCGATCACACCCGGCTGACGCAGCACCCAGGCCAGGGCGATCTGCGCCGGGGTGGCCTGATGCCGTTCGGCCAGGGTAGCCAGGGCCGGGTGGCGCAGCAGATCCCCGCCCTGCCCCAGCGGACAATAGGCCATCAGGGGCATCTGCTGACGCTGGCACCAGGGCAGCAGGTCATGCTCGATACCGCGCTGTTCCAGGTTGTAGAGCACCTGATTGGCGCTGCAGCGATCATCGTTCAACTCGAGCATGTCGCTGGTGTCGAGGTTGGAAACGCCCCAGTGGCGGATCTTGCCTTCGTCGCGCAGTTTCTCCAACGCCATGACCGTCTCGATCAGCGGCACCTGGCCGCGCCAGTGCAGCAGATAGAGGTCGATGACATCGGTGCCCAGGCGTTTCAGGCTGCGTTCGCAGGCCAGGGGTACGCCGGCTTCGGTGGCGTTCTTCGGATAGAACTTGCTCACCAGGAAGACCTCGTCCCGCCGCCCGGCCATGGCCTCGCCCACCAGTTCCTCGGCGCGGCCTTCGCCATACATCTCGGCGGTGTCGATCAGGGTGAGTCCCAGGTCCAGCCCCTGGCGCAGGGCACTGACCTCCTGGCGATGCAGATCCGCGTTCTCGCCCATGCGCCAGGTACCCTGGCCCAGCGCCGGAACGGTAGTGCCATCGGGCAAACGAACGGTTTGAGCGGTATTCATGGGCGCTTCCTTCTCTTGGATGTGGTCGTTAGAACGCCAGCGCGACGCCGATTCTCCCGGTCATCCGCCAAACGGCAGCCAACGCCTTCCCACAGGCCCTGCGACCTGACGTCGCACTGGTAAAGTACGCCTACAAGGATTCCAAGAAAAATCACCAGGACCTGCCATGAAGTCGTCGATCCTGGGCCTTTGCGCCCTGCTCTCCGCCGCCCTGCCCATGACATCCAGCTACGCTGACGTCATTACTCTGAGGTTTTCCCATGTGGTAGCGCCGGAGACCCCCAAGGGCAAGGGTGCTCAGCTGTTCCAGCAGCTGGTGGCGCAGCGTCTCGCCGGGCAGGTCCAGGTGGAGGTGCTGCCCAGCGGCACGGCCTTTACCGATGCCAACGAACTCCAGGCGCTGCAGGACGGCAAGGTCGACATCCTGGCGCCGGCGATCAGCAAACTCACCGAACTCAGTCCCAAGCTCAAGCTGTTCGACCTGCCCTTCCTGTTCGAGAGTCGTGCGGCCCTCGATCACTTCCAGGCCCGGCCCAGCGGTCGCCAGCTGCTGCAGAGCCTGGAGCCAGCCGGGGTCATCGGCCTGGCCTACTGGCCCAACGGCCTCAAGCAGCTGTCGGCGCGCAAGCCCCTGCGCGAACCCGGCGATGCCAAGGGACTGGTGTTCCGCATCCAGAATTCCGACGTCCTGCAGAGCCAGTTCGAGGCCCTGGGCGCCACGGCGGTCAGGCTGCCCTTCAACCAGACCCTGCAGGCGCTCACCACGGGCACCGTCAATGCCACCGAGAACACCTGGTCCAATTACTGGAGCCAGCGTCTCGACCAGCAGCAGCGCTATTTCACCGAGAGCAACCATGGCGCCCTCGACTACATGCTGATCGTCAAGGCGGATCGCTGGCGCACCCTGCCCTTCGCCGTACGCAGTACCCTGGAAGAGATCATCGACCAGGTGACCTTCGAGGTGAAAAAGCAATCCGAGGCGGAAAACCAGCGTGATCGGGCGCGCATCGCCGCCGCGGGTGGCAGCGAGATCATCACCCTCACTCCCGAACAACGGGCGCGCTGGCGGGACGCCATGCGCCCGGTGTGGCAGCGTTACGAAGGCGAGCTCGGCGCCTCGCTGCTCAAGGCGGCGGAAACCTCGAACTAGCGGGACTGTTGCGGCGGCGCGGCCCAGCGGCGCAGGGGCAGACTGCCCGCCTCGCGACACTGCAGATCGCGAAAGGGCCCCGCGATCCGGACCCAACCCGGCCCCGGCGGCGTCTGGGTACAGAAGTCCTGACCATCGGTGTTGCTGCGCCAGCGCCAGTAGGCCGCCGGCTCGGCGACGGCCTGGCTACCCAGCAATCCCAGCAGGCCGATCGCCAGGTACCTGCCAGCGGTCCGCCGGAACCTATCGCGCGATAAGCATGTCGGTTTGGTGGTAGGCCCTCTGAATTCGCACAGGATTTCCGCCATGCCGCTGTCCGTCTTGCGTAGCAAACCCACCCTCCTCGCCCTCGCTCTGGTTGGCGCCGGTCTGGCCCTGACCGGCTGCGCCCGCGATCCGGAAAAACGTTCTCTGGGTGCCGAGGCGATCAGCAATGCCAAGAGCATGGCGCGCACCGATGCCGACATGCAGAAGGTGCTGAACAAATACGCCAGCTTCGATCCCAAGGCCGTGGAAAAACTCACCGCTCAGCAGGCCCGCCAACAGCCTACCATCGCCGATGCGGTCAAGGGTGTCCTGCAGGACGAGGGTCGTCCCACCCAGCCCGAGGCGCTGGTACCCGGCGTGACCAGCGTCGACCGCGCCGTCGACGGGGCCGCCGGTGTGCTGCCCGCCCGCATCTACACCCCCGAGGGCCAGGGTCCCTTCCCGGTCATCCTCTACTTCCACGGCGGCGGCTGGGTGTTCGCCGATCGCAACGTTTACGACGGTGGCGCCCGCGGTCTGGCAAAGCAGGCCAATGCCATCGTGGTCTCGGTGGACTATCGCCAGGCGCCCGAATACAAGTTTCCCGCTGCCCATGATGACGCCCTGGCGGCCTATCGCTGGGTGACCACCCACGCCGGCTCGCTCAACGGCGATTCCCAGCGGCTGGCCCTGGCCGGTGAAAGCGCCGGGGGCAACCTGGCGGTGGCGACCGCCGTGGCCGCCCGCAAGGCCGGTCTCACCGCACCCAAGCACGTGCTGTCGGTCTATCCGGTGGCCCAGACCAACACCCATACCCCGTCCTACGAGCAGTATGCGGACGCCAAGCCGCTCAATCGGCCGATGATGCTGTGGTTCGTCGAACAGGTGACCCGTACGCCCGCCGATCTCAAGGATCCGCGCCTGGACCTGACTCGCGCCGACCTCGCCGGCCTGCCGCCGGTGACCATCGTCAATGCCGAGATCGATCCCCTGCGTGACGACGGTGGCTTCCTGGAGACCGCCCTGCGCCAGGCCGGTGTCCAGGTGGAGCGCAAGGTCTATCCGGGCGTCACCCACGAGTTCTTCGGCACCGCTGCGGTGGTGCAGAAGGCCAAGGACGCCCAGGCTTATGCCGGCAGCCGTCTCAAGACGGACCTGGGCAAATAACAGTCTTCCGTCCGTCGTGAACACCGCCGGCCCCATGCCGGCGGTGTGCATTCAGTCGGGAAACAGCAAGGGCCCGGCCTCGCGCATGAAGATCTCGCAGGTCTTGGGGCCCACCCCCTTCAGGGTCTGCAGGCGGCGCTCGAAATCCGCACGATCGGCACTGGCGTTACGTAGCTTGAGAAAACTGCCGCCATAGTCTTCCTGCAGATGACGACAGACATCCAGCAGGCGCGTGGCGGTGCTCTCGTCATAACGCCGGTAGTGGCCCTCGCCGAGATAGTTGACCAGTTGCTGCCAGCTCAGATTGAGCAGCTTGCGCGGCGTGTCGCGGCCGTATTTGCGATAGAGCACCGTCCAGGCCTGGGCAGCGATGCTCTGGGAGATGCGCTTGCCGAACAGGTAGCTGGCCAGGAACCAGCCGAACAGCGCCAGCTCGTCGCCCGGCGCCAGGGTCAGACCGAGATCGGCCGCAGAAGTCGTCTTGCTCAAGCATCATCCCTCTCGTAGGCATCTTGCCTAGGGAGGATCTGGCGCGGATGAGGTTCGAAACCAGCGACAGCCGGCAGGCTACTGGCGGATCACCTCGCCGCGTTGCAGCGCCAGCCGCGCCAGCAGGGCATTCTGCGCCCGCTCCGGGATGCCCTCGCGCCGCATGGCCAGTTGCAGGTCTTCCACCAGGGCATTGAAGTCGGCGGGTTGCAGATTCAGACCGCGATGACTTTCCGCCATGCTCGCCCCTTCATAGCGACAGGGACCGCCCGCATCGGCACAGAATTTCTGGATGAGCAGCTTGCGCAGCCGCGCGATGTCGACATTGGCGAAGTAGTGCCGGATCCGCCCGTCGCGCGCCACGTTGAGCAGCATGCCCTCGACGATTCGGGTGATGCCGGGCTGGCCACCCAGCTCCTGATAGAGCCGATCGCCCACCGGCGGCTGGGGCGTGCAACCCAGCATCAGCAGCAGTGCCGCCAGCACCAGAGGCTTCGCCTGCATCAGTAGCTCCCCTGCAGCGACAGGTAGAGGCCCTGCTGATCGTCCAGGGTGGCGATCTCGCCCAGCCAGGCATAGGCCAGCACCAGCGACAGATGCTTGTTGGGGAAATAGCCGACGAAGGTATCCACCCAGTCACTCTCCCGGGTAAAGGACAGATTCTGCGGCTTCTCGCGATATTCCATGCCCACCGCCCACTGGGGATTGAAGAACACCGCCGCCGAGCCCTCCTTGAGCCACTGACGGCTGTCGTTGCGATCGCCACCGAAGCCCAGCAGCCCCATCTCGTTGGCGCGGCTGTACCTGAGACCGACGTTGAGCAGCAGGTTGTAGCCGAAGGCGCCGCCCAGAAACAGCCGGCTGGCACCCAGGTAGCCCTCGACATCGCTGTCGCGCCGCGCCCCCACGGCCGCGGGAATGCCAAAGTCGCGCTGATGCTTGTACTGCACGCCCAGGGCGATCTGCGGCAGTCGGTCGTAGATCAGGTCTCCCGCCAGGCGCACCTTGGCGCCGACGATGTCCTGGCTGAGGCTGTCTTCCTCGAGCTTCATCAACCGCCGCAGGGTCGGCATGTCCAGGCGCTGGCGGGCATAGGAGACCTCCACCCGATTGTCATAGGCCGCCGCCACGCCGGTGGCATCGAGCCGATAGTCACCGGTCCATACCCGGGTGGCAAAGGCGGTGGCGCCGGCCTGGCCGCTTTCGCCATAGCCGCCGATCACCGCCCAGGGCGTGATGCCCCCACCCGCCGCGCCTTCCAGACTGCTGGCGCCACCGGTGGCCAGCAGCTTGCCGCCGTCGGCCTGCACCCCGGTCGCCAGCAGCAACCCCGCTAGCAGCCAGCCACGCTTCATGACAGCGCCTCCAGCACCGGCTGGCTCTGCCGTTCCATCCAGGCCTCGAATTCCACGGCCGGTACCGGGCGGCTGATGTAGTACCCCTGGATCACATCGCAGCCCCAGCTGCGCAACAGCGCCAGGGCTCGGGCTTCCTCGACCCCTTCGGCTACCACCTCCAGACCCAGGTTGTGGCCCATCTCGATGGTCGAGCGGACGATGACGGCGTCATCGTTGCCCGGTGCCAGCTCCTTCACGAAGGACTGGTCGATCTTCAATTCGTCCACCGGCAGCCGCTTCAGGTGCGCCAGGGAAGCCTGGCCGGTGCCGTAGTCGTCCACCGACAACCGGATGCCCAGCACGGAGAGCCGGGTCAGCAGCGCGATGGCCGCTTCCGGATCGGCCATGATGGCGCTCTCGGTGATCTCGAAGGTCAGCTGCCGCGCCGAGACGCCGGCGTCATCCAGCCAGCCCATCACCCGCTCGGGCAGTCGGGCATCGGCCAGGTCGACCGCCGAGACGTTCAGCGACACCTTGACCTCGCGGCCCTGGGTCTGCCAGAGCGCCAGTTGCCGGATCGCCGCCTGGATCACCCAGCGGGTGAGTCCGGCCATGCTGCCACTGCGCTCGGCCAGGGGAATGAATTCACCCGGCGAGACCATGCCCAGTTCGGCGTGCCGCCAGCGCAGCAGCACCTCGGCCTGGTGCGGCCCATTACCTTGCAAGGCCACCTTGGGTTGGAACACCAGCATCAATTCACCCCGCTCGCCCGCCAGCGGCAGATCGTGGACCAGTTGCAGACGCCGCTGCTGGGCCGCATCCCGACCTTCATCATAGACCCGCAGGCGATCCGGCAACTGCCCGGCATCGAGCATGGCGCTGCGCGCGCGCTCGATCAGCTGGGTCGGATCGTCGCCATGGCGCGGATACTCGACGACGCCGATCCGGCAACTGAGACGATACAACTGACCTTCCCACTCGATGGGTTCGGCGAGCGACAGACGCAACTGCTCGGCGAGCCCCACCGCGCCTTCCAGGCCGACACGGCAGAACTGCACGAGAAATTCGTCCCCTACCGGTCGCGACACGCAGCCACGCCCGGCCAGCAGTACCTGAGCGCGCTCGGCCACCATCCTGAGGATGCGATCGCCGCCGGCGACCCCGGCGCTTTCATTGATCGCCTGGAAGCCATCCAGCCCCAGGTACAGCAGCGAAACCTGGGACTGGGTGGCGATAAAGACCCGCAGGCGTTCCTCGGCCAGGATGCGATTGGGCAATCCGGTCAGGGCGTCGTGCAAGGCATTGTGATTGAGCCGCTGCTCGCGCTCGGCGATGCCCTGGCGCATCTCTTCGAGCACCTGCGCCAAGCGGCCGAATTCGTCCCGGCGCTGGACCTCCACCTTGACCCCGTAGTCCCCCTGGCCGATCCGCCAGGACATCACCGACAGCTGCCGCAACGGCAGGGCCAGGTTGCGCGCCAGCCACAACGCGCCCAGCAGCGCCGCCAGCAGGGCACCGCCGGCGATCAGCGCCAGTTGCCTGAGCAGGGGTTCGAACTCGACCATGGCCAGATCGAGCGAACGCAGCAGATAGACCTGTACCGGATGGTCGGCGGTGCCGAGGGTCAGCCGCTTGACCTGATAGCGGCGATCACCCAGGGCCAGCTGCCAGCTATCGCTGCCCCGGGGCGCGTTCGCCAGCTCAGGCAGCAGCCGCCGTCCCTGCTCCTCAGGCAGGGTACTGGCCATCAGCGCGGCTTCGCCGAGAAACACCACGTCCAGGTTGATCAGCGAGCGAAATTCCTCGGCCATGGCCTGATCCATGGCGAAACTCATCACCACCTGGGCAATGGGTACAGGAGCCCGGACCGGCACCGTGACCCGCAATTGCGGCAGGCCGGTACCCGCCAGCACACAGCTGCCGTCATTGCCCGACGCCACCGCGACGGGCAGCCGCTCGCCTTGGCTGTGCGCCGCCACGGTGCTGGCGATCAGCCGGCCGTCCAGATCCAGCAGATAGGTATCGCCCGCGCCCACCCGGGCGCCATGGTTGGCCAGCGCTGACCTCAGGGTCGGCACATCGCCACTGGCGACGGCATCGCGAAAGCCGAAATCGGCGGCGAGCACCCGCACGGCATCGTTCAGCCGGCGGCAGCGCCCGTCCAGCACCTGGCGAAAGACCCGCGCCCCGGTGTCGAGCTGGTCATAGGACTGGCGCACCGCACTGGCTTCGGTGGCGGCCTTGACCGTCAGATAGACCAGGGTGATGACCACCAGCATCAGCAGGAAGAGACTGCCGGCGATGCGGGTCTGGAAACTATGGATGAGCTTCATCGTGCGTGGCCTTGTGGAAGGCATCCTCGAAAGCCGAGCTCGCCGGCTCCGCGGACTGCGGCTTCGGCTGAACCGCCAGCTGGAGTTTCAGGGTCACCGGCTTGCCCGCCACGTCCAGCGCAGGCTGGGCGACCTCCTGCTTGTCGCTGAGGTCGGGGTGCCACAGTGCCAGCTGATAATGACCGTCCGGCGCCTCCAGGCGGGCCTGGCCCTGACTGTCGGTCACCGCGGAGCGCCCGGCGGTGGTCACGTAGACGTATCCCACCATCCAGTCGTGGATATTGCAGCCCACCACCACCACGCCCGGTTGGTCGAACACCACCGGCGTGCTGGGAAGCCCGTGGTAGAGCGGCAGCTCGAAGCGCTTCGGGCTGGAAAAGGAATAGACCTGATGGCGGATGTCGTCGGTATTGGGAAAGCTCACCGCCGTCCCGGTGGCCACCGCCAGGACATGGGGGACGAAGCGCCGATTCTGCTGGTCGATGGCCGCGGGCCGCCGCTCGGGCACCAGTCCCGGCGCCGACAGCATCACCACCGCATCGGCCAGGGGTGCTCCCTGGCTGTCCACGACCTGCACGGCGACCGGCGCCGCCTGCGCGGTGCCGAGGCCCAAGACCAGCAATCCCGTTACTAGATGTCGCTTGTTCACCCGCTGTTCTCCACCGCGCGCCCTTGGAAACTCTCGCCGGCTTCGCGGCGTGACTTCAGCTTTAGCGGCAGTCTCGGGGGAATCTTTATCGTCGCGACGGCCAGTCGTTGCCCCGGTCGTCGCACTTCAAGCGGTGCCCGGCGGTCAAGAAGGACAGGTCTTGGCCTGCGTTGAAAAAGCAGCGCCCTCGCCCCATGTTGGCCCTACATCCAAGCCCAAGGTACGCCAATGAGCGATCAGGACAATCAAGCGGACATTCTCAGCGAAGAAGCCGGCCAGACCGGTCTGGTGCTACCCGGCCAGAATCTTCCCGACAAGCTGTACGTCATCCCCATTCACAACCGCCCCTTCTTCCCGGCGCAGGTACTGCCCGTCATCGTCAACGAAGAGCCCTGGGCGGAAACCCTGGAGCTGGTGGCCAAGACCGACCACCATTGCCTGGCGCTGTTCTACATGGAGCAGCAACCCGGCGATGCCGACGGCTTCGATCCCGACCAGTTGCCGCAGCACGGCACCCTGGTGCGCATCCACCATGCCACCCGCCAGGACGGCAAGCTGCAGTTCGTGGCCCAGGGCCTGTCGCGGGTGCGCATCCGCGGCTGGCTGCGCCGGCAGCGTCCGCCCTATCTGGTGGAAGTCGAGCACCTGCGCCCCAGTCCTGATCCCAGCGACGAGGTGAAGGCCTACGGCATGGCGCTGATCAACGCGATCAAGGAGCTCTTGCCCCTCAACCCGCTGTACAGCGAAGAGCTGAAGAACTATCTCAATCGCTTCAGCCCCAACGATCCCTCGCCGCTCACCGACTTCGCCGCCGCCCTCACCACCGCGCCGGGCGATGAACTGCAGCAGGTGCTCGATACCGTGCCCATGCTGCAGCGCATGGAAAAGGTCCTGCCGCTGCTGCGCAAGGAGGTAGAGGTCGCGCGCCTGCAGAAGGAGCTGTCCGCCGAGGTCAATCGCAAGATCAACGAGCGCCAGCGCGAATTCTTCCTCAAGGAGCAACTCAAGCTGATCCAGCAGGAGTTGGGCATCACCAAGGACGATCGCAGCAGCGACATCGAAGGTTTTCGCCAGCGCCTGGACGGCAAGATCCTGCCCGAAGCCGCGCAGAAGCGCATCGACGACGAGCTGAACAAGCTGTCCATCCTCGAGACCGGCTCGCCGGAATACGGCGTCACCCGCAACTACCTGGACTGGGCCACCGATCTGCCGTGGGGTATCCACGGCCAGGACAAGCTCGATCTCAAGCACGCGCGCAAGGTGCTCGACCGGCACCACGCCGGGCTCGACGACATCAAGAATCGCATCCTCGAATTCCTCGCGGTGGGCGCCTTCAAGGGTGAGGTGACCGGCTCCATCGTGCTGCTGGTGGGTCCGCCCGGGGTGGGCAAGACCAGCATCGGCAAGTCCATCGCCGAATCCCTCGGCCGCCCCTTCTATCGCTTCAGTGTCGGCGGCATGAGGGACGAAGCCGAGATCAAGGGCCACCGCCGTACCTACATCGGCGCCATGCCCGGCAAGCTCGTCCAGGCCCTGCGCGACGTCAAGGTGATGAATCCGGTCATCATGCTCGACGAGATCGACAAGATGGGCCAGAGCTACCAAGGCGATCCCGCCTCGGCACTGCTGGAGACCCTGGATCCGGAACAGAACGTCGATTTCCTCGACCACTATCTGGATCTGCGCCTGGACCTGTCCAAGGTGCTGTTCGTCTGTACCGCCAACACCCTGGACTCCATTCCCGGGCCTCTGCTGGACCGCATGGAGGTCATCCGCCTCTCCGGCTATATCGCCGAGGAAAAGCAGGCCATCGCCAAGCGGCACCTTTGGCCCAAGCAGCTGGACAAGGCCGGGGTGCCCAAGGATCGCCTGACGCTCACCGACAGTGCCCTCAAGGCCCTGGTGGAAGGCTATGCCCGGGAAGCCGGCGTACGCCAGCTGGAGAAGCAGCTGGGCAAGCTGGTGCGCAAGGCGGTGGTCAGGCTCATCGAGGACCCCAAGCTCAAGATCAAGATCGGCGCCTCGGATCTCGAGGACTATCTGGGCATGCCGCCCTTCCGCAAGGAGCAGGTGCTGTCCGGGGTCGGCATCATCACCGGGCTGGCCTGGACCAGCATGGGCGGCGCCACCCTGCCGATCGAGGCGACGCGCATCCATACCCTGAATCGCGGCTTCAAGCTCACCGGCAAGCTGGGTGACGTCATGAAGGAATCCGCCGAGATCGCCTACAGCTACGTCACCGCGCATCTCAAGGACTTCAAGGGCGATCCGAACTTCTTCGACCAGGCCCTCGTCCACCTGCACGTACCCGAAGGCGCCACGCCCAAGGATGGTCCCAGTGCCGGCATCACCATGGCCTCCGCCCTGCTGTCGCTGGCGCGCAACCAGGCGCCCAAGAAGAACGTGGCCATGACCGGCGAGCTGACCCTGACCGGCCAGGTGCTGCCCATTGGCGGGGTACGGGAAAAGGTCATCGCGGCGCGGCGGCAGAAGATCAGTGAACTGATCCTGCCGGAGCCCAATCGCGGTGATTTCGAAGAGCTGCCCGCCTATCTCAAGGAGGGGCTGACCGTCCACTTCGCCAAGCGCTTCGCCGACGTCGCCAAGGTGCTCTTCTAGTCTGACCGTCCGACCTCTTGGGGTATGCTCTGCGTTTTGCCGTCATACCCCGGAGGTTTCCATGTCCAACCGTCTTCTGTTCTGCGGCTGTCTGCTCCTGGCCGGCTGCAGCAGCACCCAGCCGAGCGGCAACCTCATCCTGGGTGACGACAGCGACTGCACCCCGCTGGCCATGCACATCGGCCAGGAACTGACCCTGACCCTGCCCAGCGATCCCACCAGCGGCTATCGCTGGAACATCCTTCAGCGCAGCGACAACCTCAGGCAACTCGGCCCGGAAGTCTTTCGCGAACAGCGCCAGGACCAGGGCGGCATCGGCAGCGCCGGTCAGTCCCTCTGGCGCTTCCGCGCCCAGAGCGCCGGCAGCGCCCATCTCGAACTCCAGGCTCGCCAGCCCTGGGATGCCGATGCCGAGCCCCAGGCCCGCTTCGACTGCCGTATCGAAATCCGCTGAGCCCACGTCCAGCGGTGCCTGCCGGGGGTACAATGCCCCCTTTCGATTTTCCAGGTACCGCCCATGAGCGAAGCCGACCGCCTGTTCGCGTCGCCGCAGCCTCCTGCCGACTTCACCTTCAACGAAGACGTGGTGCGCGTCTTTCCCGACATGATCAAGAGATCCGTGCCGGGCTATCCCACCATCGTCGAGAATCTCGGTGTCATCGCCGCACGGTTCGCCCAGCCCCATAGCCGCCTCTATGACCTCGGCTGCTCCCTGGGCGCCGTGACCCAGGCGCTGCGCCGTCATGTCCGCGCCGAGGGTACCCGGGTGGTGGCCATCGACAACTCCACCGCCATGGTTACCCGCTGCCGCGAATACCTCAGCGCCCAGGACTCCATGCATGAGGAGTTGCTCCCGGTAGAGGTGGTGGAAGCCGATATCCTCGAAGTCCCGCTCGAACCGGCTTCGGTGATCGCCCTCAACTTCACCCTGCAATTCATCGCCCCGGAACAGCGCCTGGGCCTGCTCAGCCGACTGCGCGCCAGCCTGCTGCCCGGCGGCGCCCTGCTGCTGTCGGAAAAGATCCGTTTTCCGGAGACCGAGACCCAGGCCCTGCTCAACGGCCTGCACCTGGACTTCAAGAGAGCCAATGGCTACAGCGAGCTGGAAATCGCCCAGAAACGCACCGCGCTGGAAAACGTCATGCTCACCGACACTCTGGACGAACACCGTGCGCGCCTGCAGGCCGCCGGCTTCACCACCGTCGTGCCCTGGTTCCAATGCCTCAACTTCACCTCCCTGATCGCCCTGCCATGACCCAGCCGTCCTACCTCGCAGCCCTGCAACAGGCGCTGGCGGATACTCCGCTGGCCACCTGGTCCCAGTCCCTCGAAGCCGTCCTGGCCGCCAAGTACGCCCGCGGCCACGGCGATCTGCAGCGCTGGCAAGCGGGTGTCGATGCGCTCCCCGAAATCGCTGTAGCGGCTGTCGAACTGAGTGAGGCCGTGCGCCTCCTCGGTGCTCCTACCGCGGAGCAGCACCAGGCCCTGCGCGAGGCACTGCTGCAACTGCGCCCGTGGCGCAAGGGCCCCTTCCAGCTGTTCGATCTCCACCTGAATACCGAATGGCGCTCCGACTGGAAGTGGGACAGGGTCTCCCCTCACCTGGATCTGCAGGGCAAGCGCGTCCTGGATGTCGGCTGCGGCAATGGCTACTACCAGTGGCGCATGCTTGGCGCCGGAGCCAGCCTGGTCCTAGGGGTCGATCCCAACTGGCTGTTCCACTGCCAATTCCAGGCCCTGCGCCGCTATCTGCCCGACCTGCCCACCTGGCACCTGCCACTGACACTGGAAGAACTGCCCGTACTGGACGGCGGTTTCGATACCGTCTTTTCCATGGGCGTGCTCTACCATCGTCGTTCGCCCATCGACCACCTGCTGGATCTGAAGAACTGCCTCGACAGCGGCGGTGAGCTGGTCCTGGAAACCCTGGTGGTCGAAGGCGATACCACCACCGTTCTGGTACCCGAAGACCGCTATGCCCAGATGCGCAACGTCTGGTTCCTGCCCTCCGCGACCGCCCTGCAACTCTGGCTGCAACGCGCCGGCTATCGTGACGTCCGCCTGGTGGACCTCACCCCCACGACGGTAGACGAACAGCGCTCCACCGAATGGATGGGCTTCCAGTCGCTACCGGACTTCCTGAATCCGGAAGATCCAGGCCTGACCGTCGAAGGCCTCCCCGCTCCCCTGCGCGCCACCCTGATAGCCCGCAAACCCTGAACGCAAAAAGCCCGGCACATGCCGGACTTTTTCTTGCTCTTGTAACGCTGCGGTAGGTTGGGTTGAGCGCAGCGAAGCCCAACATCCGACCATCCGATCGCGGCCATGGGCCGCTCCTACTGCATGCCTTCTAGCAGGAGCGGCCGCATCGACGGACCACCATGGCCGCGATAGCCCGGCGCAGCCGGGCTGTTGTGGCTCTTGTGCTCTTTGCGGAGTGTCAGCAGCACCGTCTAGCAGGCCCTGCGCCAACCTCTCCGCCACTCCGCTCCTAGTCCCCTCTCCCCCCGGGAGAGGGCTAGGGTGAGGGCAACCTCAGCTACGCAGTCTCAGGCCTTCGCTGGCCGTTCATCCGCTCCCAGCGCCTAGGCATGCTGACGCCCCGGCCAAACTTTTCCCGCCCCAAAGACAACACCCCCGCCAGAGTGATCTGAGCGGGGGTGCTGGGTGTTAGGCGCTTGACGATGACCTACTCTCACATGGGGAAGCCCCACACTACCATCGGCG
>NZ_JASNRF010000039.1:0-925 GCF_030175875.1 Pseudomonas sp. HR1 | reverse complement strand
AAGCGACTGGACCAAACGGCCAAAGTATCAACAATGGTCGGGCACCACGCTTGGGCTTGCGGTTAAATTTCTCGCGCCATTCGTAAGCCGAAGCGGCGTGTTGCAGCCCCGGCTTTTGGATCTGCAGCAACATTGCATTGAACGGCGCAAAGTTTTTGAGCTTCACCGTGAAGTCCAGTAGCTGCTGGTAATCTGCACTTGTGCGGTAAAGCCGCGAGTCCTCGATCAGCTGGTCCAGTACGGAACGAGCTGCTTCTGACTCGAACAAATCCGGCTGGTAAATCGACATCCTCGTCTCCTACATACTGGGATTGAGTGGGCTCCGATAAGCCCGCCTAACCTGTCTTGCCCTGCCCGCAAAAATTGCCGACCGGCATCTTGTGGATCACCTGCGCAAATGCCCGGCTCTTGGTCTCGTTGTCCAGCACTTCAAGGATCAGCTTTTCGTGGTTCGTCATCGCATCTAGCACCGTATCAAGCACGCGCTTAGGGAGCAGCCCGTGCATGATCTGTTCGATCGAGTGGTTGTTCACCTAGACCATCACATCTTCCTGGCGGCTGATGCGCTGGGTGATGCCGGTAAGGAATTGCAGTTGGTCGTCATCGCTCACCTCGGTACCGGTGAAATCGTTCAGCACCTCGATGATCTCGGACAGGCGCTTTTTCTCCGGATCACCTCATCCCTGGTTGGCGCGAGCACATACTCCATTCGCCGCACCAAGGTGAACGGCAGGATGATGCGGCCGTACTGCGATTGCTTGAAGTCACTGCGCAGCAGATCGGCATTGGACCAAAGAAAGGCGGCCGTCTAGGAATAGTTTTCCCTGTCCACGCTACAGCTCCTAGGTGATCGGAAAAAGCCGCTACTTTACCCCGCTGGGCGTCACAAGGTGATGTCAATGCAGGATCTCTCCCTGTCGGCTTC
>NZ_JASNRF010000038.1:0-928 GCF_030175875.1 Pseudomonas sp. HR1 | reverse complement strand
ATATTTAAAAAGTTGAGGTCATTGATTCGTTGACGGCTACAGCCAGTTTTGCTGGCTGTGCCTCTGGTTATTAATTAGCCTGTCGAAGGCTGATAATCTTGTAAATTCTCCCTCAACTTAACCTAGAGTCAGTTGAAGTGGTTTGGTTTTCAGAGTTAAAACCTAAGGGCTTAAATTATGATTTTAGCAAAAATGGCTTTTGTAACGCTCCTTTTTTCCGTATCTAGCTTGCTGTACGCTGCTGATGGCGCAGAGCGGTCGATACAACGAAACGAGCAATTCCGCGCGGACCAAGGTAGGGTTGATAGAGATCGTGCTTATCATCGAGCATTAACAGAAAAAGAGAATACAAAGCTTGACAAAAAAACTGATAATTGAGTGGCTTCGGTTATCAATCTGCACATCTTTTGATTCTTCGGAGGCAGATGAAATAGGGTGTCTAAAGATTGCCTATTAGCTGATACTGATCCATCGTCTCGATCATACTATGGGTACGGTCATCGGACTAATGTCGGCATTTTCTATAAGTATCACATGCTCAGTACGGTCTCTTAAAGTTGTATAGATAGCTGTGGCATGTATTCAGAAAGCTATGAAGTAGCATCGAATAGCTGGTGACTATGTGATACGAGTGTCGCTTGAGATTAAGTTATACTGACACTATGGCTTTAATATAAGAGGTTTAGATAGGTGTAATAAAGTTAATCGAGAACGCTGGCAGCACCAGCAAGGCGGCACGGGTATTGAGCGTAAGCCAGCCCGCTGTCAGCCAGGCGATTCGCAAGTTAGAAACAGCGACTACGTCAACACTTAACCTTGAAGGCCGCTTAATGACTGCTCTTGGCTGGGCGTCGGGTGGCGAGGCATACAAGTAGGCATACACGGTTGCTGATAAGCTGAGCTGGATCTGATGGTTCCAAGGTCTTTT
>NZ_JASNRF010000037.1:0-930 GCF_030175875.1 Pseudomonas sp. HR1 | reverse complement strand
AAGAGGAACGCTGGACGGTAAGTTTCGGTGGCCACCAGTACAGCGGAATTACCAGAAAAGTAAATCGGTGGGTAGAAGGGCAGGACACTGTTATCTATTTGGCTTTGGATGTAACGCACCGAATCCACTTCTTCGATATGATTTAGCAGTGGCTTGCTTATACGCTTGTCGTTAGTGCACTTCTGAGTGGCGCGTTAGGTGTTGTTCTGATCAGGAAAGGCTTAAAACCAATAGACGAACTGTCCAAGACTTCTTCTACGGTAACCGCCCACTGCTTAGATACCAGAATTCCAACCGAGTCGGTGCCAGGCGAGCTGCATGAACTCGTAGACAACTTCAACGAAATGCTTTCGCGCTTGGACGACTCTTTTCTCAGATTGTCAGGTTTCTCAGCGGATATCGCGCATGAGCTAAGAACGCCGCTGAACAGCATGCTTACCCAAATGGAGGTCGCGCTCTTGCGCGACCGCGAGAATACCGACTACAAAGACATTTTGTATTCCGCCCTCGAAGAACTTAGGCGCATGTCAAAGATGGTCTATGACATGCTATTCCTCGCCAAGGCGGACAACGGGAAGATTACGCCCAATGCCGAAGATGCCAGCATGGCTGAGATTACCGCGAGCGTTATCGAATATTACGAGCTTGCAGCCGAGGACAAAAAGGTAGAAATCGCGCTTTCAGGCGATGGATCGGTACATGGCGATAAATCGATGCTGAGACGGGCCGTCTCAAACATAGTCTCTAACGCAGTTCGATATGCAGAGGAAGGCAGCACCATCAGCGTTGAAATAAGCGAGAGCGGTGGCTCGGTTTGCACAGCCATATCCAACCGAGGCACAACGATTCCAGCCGAGCTTCAGGCCCGAGTGTTTGATCGATTCTATAGGGTCGACACCGCAAGGCGCGAAGGAACCACCATGAATGCGG
>NZ_JASNRF010000036.1:0-975 GCF_030175875.1 Pseudomonas sp. HR1 | reverse complement strand
CTCAAGCGAGGCCAGACAACGCTTAGGATACGAGCTGAGATCAGCTAGATTTCCTACGCCGATAGTGTAGGTTCACGATTATCGAGTGCAGGAACTGTCGGCAAGCAGGAATCTCAAGACTTTTGAAACCCAAAGAAAAACCCCTGAATTTTGATAGGAAAGTCAGGAGTTTTGGTTTGGTTTGGTGGGCCGGAGTTACTTTAACTAGCTGCGTAACCTACTGATATTCAGAGATTTCGAGGGTTAATTATATTTAGGAGATACATGTAGGGATACATTTTCATGGCCGCTGTGGCTATATTTAGGTTTACCGATGGCTATGAAGGCGACCTGTTTATGACCTTAGATCCTCGCTTGGATGCACTCGTTCTTCAAGCTGAGGCAAGCCATCGTTCAGTCTAAATTCGGATGAAAAACTTTCACCCGGTGTTCGTACGTCAGGTGCCCGTTTCGGTGGCCCCATCGTGAAGCCGGAGCGACAAGTTCCGTTAGTCAGCATAAAGCAGTAGAAATTCTCAGCATACGCCCGATCTTCCACCGTAACTGTTTCGTCCTTGTTTGGCTGCTCTTGGTTTATCGCGACGGCACGGCGCTGTTTAGTGCGCTGTCGTAAATACAGCAGTAGGCCGAGTGAGATGAAGCCGAGAATCAGGGGGATGCTTGTGAGCGTGACAGTATCCATGATGTTTCCGACGATCCATGCGATAGGTAAGGAGCGCAACTGTGCACCACAAGCATACTAGCCCTGCTGACCTTAATTACTCTTCAACAGTTCGGTTATAACTACTATCGAAGTATCTGAACCGGCTTCGGATGTTTGCGTACTAAGAGCGCATACCTTGATGCTTCCAATATACCGCGTTAACCGGTTTGTTTATAGCCTTTGTTAGCTGATGCCGCGCAGCTCGTCCAGCTATATGGGGCGCAAAATGGCTGATTCCGTACGTACCAGCTTGCGTACCATCGGGCCGCCGA
>NZ_JASNRF010000035.1:0-1021 GCF_030175875.1 Pseudomonas sp. HR1 | reverse complement strand
CGGCTAAATGGAGATGACGGGACGGCTCCGACCTGCTGAGCGCTGGCAGGTGTGTCAGCCTCTTGCACGGCGCCACCGGCCCCCCTGTGGATCACCGGTACCCCCAGTTGCGGGGCACTGCTGGCCGACTACGGATCGCCGCGAGTGGCGAGTATCGGTACGTCTCAACCTGTGAGCAGGTGCCGATACAGCAGCTCTTGGATGTCCTGCCCATCACGGAAGATGGCGAGCACGACGGTTTCGCGCCGCGCCTCGTCGACCAGATATCCCGCTCGATAGCCAGACTTGGAGATCTCGCGATACCTGGTGATACCAAACTCGGCACCGGCGGCGGCAATCGGGTGAGCGAGAGGGGACTTCCGGAGCTCGATGGCGACCTCGTCAACGACGCTGGTCATCTTTGCAACTGCGTCGGGGCGAGAAACCGATTTTGCGAGGTGGTGCACCTGGTCATGCGCGCAGGTCCTCGCCGAAGCGCTGAACCGGACCTGGAAAGCCCTGGCTGTCATTTGCTATCGCCCCCGAACCGCTGTTGCAGGCCTTCTTTCAGCTGCTCGGATGATATGTGCTTGCCACCCTCGTACTCCTTGGATCCCAACGCCAACAGCTTGACCAGGGCGATGGACTCATCGCGGCGGACACGATCCGCATAGGCCTCGATCACATAGGCTGGCTTGCCATTCTGGGTAACAATCATTGGCTCAGTGAGCTCAAGATCGGCCGCATTCTTTTTCAGGTAGCTGATTGTTTCGACTCGCATTGATAGATCCCAATGTTCACTGCAATGCGGCCCACTCTATCGTTTATCGGCCCAAATTAGAACCAAATATGGTCCTATTCTTTCGGCGATGCATTCTTGTGTCAGGGCTGGAGGCATTTCCGGCACCGCTGCGCAGCCCTGCGCTGGCCGGCAGAACTTGGTGCTGCTGCGTCGACCTCGATCGTCAGTTGCCGCCCGCGCCGCCGCGCGGCGCAGGCCGACCGACAGGACCTGGTGCAGCTGCAGACCCAGTTCAACCTC
>NZ_JASNRF010000034.1:0-1031 GCF_030175875.1 Pseudomonas sp. HR1 | reverse complement strand
GCGGGGATGGATGGCCGCCGCCGAAAAGCACAGTGGCAACGAGCCCCCGGTGCAGGTAGCGGTCATTGGCAGCGGTGGAGCCGCGATGGCGGCGGCGCTGAAAGCCGTCGAGCAAGGCGCGCAGGTCACGCTGATCGAGCGCGGCACCATCGGCGGCACCTGCGTCAATGTCGGCTGTGTGCCGTCCAAGATCATGATCCGCGCCGCCCACATCGCCCATCTGCGCCGGGAAAGCCCGTTCGATGGCGGTATTGCGGCAACTGTGCCTACGATTGACCGCAGTAAGCTGCTGGCCCAGCAGCAGGCCCGCGTCGACGAACTGCGGCACGCCAAGTACGAAGGCATCCTGGGCGGTAATCCGGCCATCACCGTTGTGCACGGTGAGGCGCGCTTCAAGGACGACCAGAGCCTTACCGTCCGTTTGAACGAGGGTGGCGAGCGCGTCGTGATGTTCGACCGCTGCCTGGTCGCCACGGGTGCCAGCCCGGCGGTCCCGCCGATTCCGGGCTTGAAAGAGTCACCCTACTGGACTTCCACCGAGGCCCTGGCGAGCGACACCATTCCCGAACGCCTTGCCGTAATCGGCTCGTCGGTGGTGGCGCTGGAGCTGGCGCAAGCCTTTGCCCGGCTGGGCAGCAAGGTCACGGTCCTGGCGCGCAATACCTTGTTCTTCCGTGAAGACCCGGCCATCGGCGAGGCGGTGACAGCCGCTTTCCGTGCCGAGGGCATCGAGGTGCTGGAGCACACGCAAGCCAGCCAGGTCGCCCATATGGACGGTGAATTCGTGCTGACCACCACGCACGGTGAATTGCGCGCCGACAAACTGCTGGTTGCCACCGGTCGGACACCGAACACGCGCAGCCTCGCGCTGGACGCAGCGGGGGTCACTGTCAATGCGCAAGGTGCCATCGCCATCGACCAAAGCATGCGCACGAGCAACCCGAACATCTACGCGGCCGGCGACTGCACCGACCAGCCGCAGTTCGTCTATGTGGCGGCAGCGGCCGGCACCCGTGCCGCGATCAACATGA
>NZ_JASNRF010000033.1:0-1075 GCF_030175875.1 Pseudomonas sp. HR1 | reverse complement strand
CGCACCTGTACCAATGGGGCCAAGCGATAACCAGCTCGATGCAGCCATGTTCTCGTGAGGCAGCTTGTGCAGTGCCATCCGCAATAGCAGGATCACGAGGACACTTAGGGCGACAGGTACCGAATAGGCCCAAAGCACATAGCTGGTCACCAGCACGGTGAATTGGTGCCCGCCATCGGCTAGGTGCGGTGCCAACAGCCCGCCACTGGCAGCGGCCACTTCGGCGGCTACCACAGGTAGCAACCATACCGCCGTCATTTGATCGATGCTGTGCTGCTGACGAGTAAACATCAGGTACGGAATCGCTACTCCGCAAACCAGTGCCATGGCCGCATCGACCCACCAAAGTCCGGTGGCAATCGTGACAGCCACCTCACCCCATCGTGGCAGCCCAAAGATCAGCATCCCATTGATGATTGTTGCCAACCCCATCGGAATGGTGCCGAAGAACATCGATACGGTGGAGTGGGCAAAAATTTGCTTGGCTTCGTTGTAGAACAAGATCCAGCGAGCGGCATACAAGCCGCTGAATAGAACGAAAAGCAAAATGTTGAACAGCCACAGTCCTTCGGCGATCAGACGCAAGCCGGGTACCGACGCGGGAAAACTCGCTAAGGCGATTGCCAAAATACCGGTGCCCATCGTTGCCGCAAACCAGTTGGGGGTGAACTGGCGAACGACTTCGAGCGGCTGCTTGAGCTGGCTGAGCGGCTTGCCGCCGGTGCGCAGGGCTATAGCATCCTTTAATGTCATGAGGTGAGCTCCGCTGAGGAATGCAAACAGTCTAGCCCGGCTCGATTATCTGAAAAATTGAATATGATATAAAAAGTAATCTACTAAATAGATAAGCAGTCCCCGCTGTCCGCAGGGACTGCTCCACGATCAAGGCTTCGCGACGTGCCAGACTTGATTGACACCTTCACCGGTCGTTTCACCGGGCTTGCTGTCCTTTACCCAGGTATAGAGTGGCTGCCCCTTATAGGCCCATTGCTGGCTACCATCCTCACGCTGTACTACGGTATAGCCGTCACCGCTCTTGGCCCCTGCCGGTGCCATCAGCGGCGGCCAGTTCTTG
>NZ_JASNRF010000032.1:0-1088 GCF_030175875.1 Pseudomonas sp. HR1 | reverse complement strand
AGCTCTGAATCCCCAAGCTGTTCGGTCAATGCGTTTACGAGCGCAGCTTGATCTAGGCTTACGCAGAAGCACGCTTCGTTGAGCGCTGCGGCTGTCGAACCGCATTTTCTTGATGAGGACGCTTGCACGTGAAACCTCCAGAACCAAATATACAGCTTCGAAAGTCTCGGCCTCTTTCGGTTCAGCCTGGCGTTTCTATGAGCGTAGGTCAGGGTCGTTGCTGGCACTCTGCCATTAACTAGGGAAACTCTGAAAAAGACTTCTGATTTGGCAAAATACCGCGACCCCACCCACCGAGTTTCCCGATGAAGCAGATGACCTTCGCCGACGCCGAGTACGCTGGCAAGCGCAAGCAAACCCGCAAGGAGTTGTTCCTGATCGAGATGGATCGGGTGGTGCGGTGGAAGGGCTTGATTGCTTTGATCGAGCCACATTATCCGAAGGGTGAAGGTGGCCGTCCGGCCTACCCGTTGATGGCGATGCTGCGTGTGCATCTGCTGCAGAACTGGTTCGGCTACAGCGATCCAGCGATGGAGGAAGCGCTGTACGAAACCACGATCCTGCGCCAGTTTGCCGGGCTGAACCTGGAGCGCATCCCCGACGAAACCACCATTCTCAACTTCCGCCGCTTGCTGGAGAAACACGAGCTGGCGGCCGGCATCCTCGCTGTCATCAATGGCTATCTGGGCGACCGCGGCCTGTCGCTGCGCCAGGGCACCATCGTCGATGCAACGCTGATCAATGCGCCCAGTTCGACCAAGAACAAGGACGGCAAGCGCGACCCGGAAATGCACCAGACCAAGAAGGGAAACCAGTATTATTTCGGCATGAAGGCCCACATCGGCGCCGATGACGAATCGGGTCTGGTGCACAGCGTAGTGGGCACGGCGGCCAATGTGGCGGATGTCACCCAGCTGGACAAATTGCTGCATGGCGACGAAAACGTGGTCTGCGCCGATGCAGGCTACACCGGTGTCGAAAAGCGGCCCGAGCATGAAGGACGTGAAGTTATCTGGCAGGTGGCGGCACGCCGCAGCACCTACAAAAAACTCGATAAGCGCAGCGTGCTGTACAAAGCCAAGCGCACG
>NZ_JASNRF010000031.1:0-1099 GCF_030175875.1 Pseudomonas sp. HR1 | reverse complement strand
ATGGTTCCAAGGTCTTTTCATTTCGTGGAAGGAACCGAATCTTTGTTAGAACGTGGCTGCTTGCGGTCTATTCGAGTGACAGCCATTGCTTCTGTGGTCCACAACGACTAAAGACAAATTTTAATAATTAATTAAGTTTATTATAAGCTAGAGAATTTCTGTGTGACTCTTTGGTGGCTTAATTTGAAATGAGCGTCGGGAGTAACTCCGCAGTATGATTGCTGATT
The DNA here is from genome assembly GCF_030175875.1 of Pseudomonas sp. HR1. Taxonomy (NCBI): domain Bacteria; kingdom Pseudomonadati; phylum Pseudomonadota; class Gammaproteobacteria; order Pseudomonadales; family Pseudomonadaceae; genus Pseudomonas; species Pseudomonas sp. HR1. Next base: position 872 of record NZ_JASNRF010000031.1, on the reverse strand, counting down.
AATAAGAATTTGCTAAATATCACAATCCTCATTGTCTGTTATGGTCATTCAATTTTACAGGGCTTACGTGTTTGTGGGGATTAATGCTCTGAGCTTTCTCATTACTTCATCGCGTTCCGCCTCACTTCCATCCTTGAACTTTTGTAGTTGCTCGAATAGTGCGTAGTCTGATAATGCTTCAGGCTCAAACCCGAATTTTCTGGTGTATCTGTTAAGCTTACAGATGCCGATTGTAAACCAGCCCTTGTCAGTTTTGTCGGAGTAAAGCTTGTTTCGATGTACCTTTATATGCTCGTCGTATTCGTCTATCGACGGATGAACAATTTTGAAACGCTCAGAGGATTTTGGATAATTTGTAGCATCCCCGTTAAGAGTTTCCGTTTCTTCCTCGTTTAGAATGGCTTTATCATTTTTTGCAAGATTGCAGTCTGCGCAGATAACACATAGATTTTTGGGTTCAAATAGAAACGCTACATGCTTCGATTTTGGCAATATGTGCTCCACAGTCGCGTTTCCTGCGGCAGTTACGGACAAAGTTCCCTTGCAGTAAGGACATACTCCTTTCTGCTCAAGACGGTAAAATTCACGGACTTTACTGCGTAACTTCATTAGCTCATCTTTAGACCAGTCTTTATGGTTGTGTCCCTCTTGTGCGACTAAATCGCTAATTATCTGTTTATCCTCATCGTCTAAAATATAATGGTTATTTATCAGTGGCATAGTATTGGCACACATCCACAACAGTGTTGATCAGCTCAAAATTTGGATCCGCTGCTTCCAGTTTGCGCTGCATTATAGCTCAACCGCCAGGTTCTTCTCCGGCAGATTGCGCACCTCGGCAAGAAACTCGTCATCGAGCAGGCCAATATTGG
>NZ_JASNRF010000030.1:0-1104 GCF_030175875.1 Pseudomonas sp. HR1 | reverse complement strand
GATCCTGCACGCCGCGAAGGTGATGGGAACGCAGGGCTTGGGTTAGCGATTGCCCGGTCACTGATGCAAGCGCATGGTGGCACGATTTCATGTACCTCCCAAGGAGGTCGAACGGCATTCATCCTGACCTTCACGCGCCGGACTAGTCTGCGCACATGACACGCTTATCTAACTCTCAGAAAGGCAGAGCTAGGTACCAACTATTGATGTCACTCAGATAAGAGTTAGGCTCGGCCGTAAGGCCATAATGACATTTTTACTTAGCTGTCAGCGCGACATCTCTTCTTAGCCTTGACACAATACGGGCGCGCCAATGGCGCCCGTATTTCGCTAGTCGATGTCTCGCTCAGTAGCAAATTCGCGAGCGAATCGGTCTATATTGGCGAACATCCTATCTCGGTTAAAACGTCCCAAGACACACGTCCCATCCGGTAGCGACCAAAGTATCTTCCAATTTTGGTCCAGCGCACTTTGCATTTGTTCTATAGTTTCGGCTGTCGTCAATTCGTTGATGTCCAGCAGTGTCATATCTTGATGCTCCAAATAGCATTCGAATTATCCCATTCCGGGACGTTGAAAGAATTTTGGTGCACTAATACTAGACTGAACTGAACTGGCTCTGCGCACGAGCTTGAAGGATAGCAATACGAGTGCTCGTAGCCCCTGGGCAGACTAATAACACAGAGTACTGACACGTCTCAAGGTTCGGCGCCATAATTGCGCCGGTGCGGCCGACCTTCCTTCAGGACAGCGTGTGGAGCAGAAATACGATTGCTGCCGGAATGGAAACCAATCCACACCCAATGAGTAGTGGAACCCAGAAATGCTCGAACGACCTCCAGGCTGGTTTAGAGAGCATCTCAAGGTTCTTCCGGTTTATCTCGGCCGTGTCCCTCATAGATTGGACGATCATCCGCTGCATCTCTACCTGAAGACGCCGGGACTCGAGCTCCAAGTTCTCTCTCTCGCTCATGATCAAATCTCGCTGACTCAGCTACCCACTCGGAACAATGCTACCGCTTCTCAGGCCAACCGGCACGGCATCGTTCGCAGTGCCGGCGGACACGAGAGGCTGAGAGCGCTCAAGCTGCCCGAAGGCGGTCC
>NZ_JASNRF010000003.1:0-832296 GCF_030175875.1 Pseudomonas sp. HR1 | reverse complement strand
TTGGTGGAGCTAGACGGGATCGAACCGTCGACCTCTTGCATGCCATGCAAGCGCTCTCCCAGCTGAGCTATAGCCCCGTCGGTCAGGACGGGGCGCATGTTAAGAGGCCCGGCCTCCCCTGTCAACACCAATAAGAAAAAAACCTGCTAGTAACAGACACTTAAGCCGGAAACCGACTAGATCGCCCGGCACAGGGCCGCACGCTGGGCGCGGGCGGCCAGCAGGTAGGTGAACTTGCCATCGCTGGAGGAGAGCTTGCGCAGGACCTTCTTGTCCAGGGCGCGATAGGCCCCCATTTCCAGCGCCGTACGGCCCGAGCTGCCGATCAGCATGCCCGGGTTGGCCACCATCAGCCTGGCGGCCTGCTCCACCGCCTTGGCGTAGCTCTTGCGATCGTCGAGATCGTAGTCCCGCAGCGGCAGTAGCATGCGCAGCCACTCGGCCCAGTAGAACTCGAGGAATTCCGACGGCAATACCCGGCCATCCGGGGTGCGCGGCTTGTCGTAGCCGATCTGGCGGGTGAAATAGACCAGGGCCCGGTAGGGGTCGTCGGCCATGGCGGAGAGCCCTAGGGTCGGCGGCAGCTGCTCGGGCAGGATGGGCCGGCCCTGGGGATCCTTGAGCCAGGCCTTGCGCTCGTCGAGCAGGCGGATCCAGAAGTCGGCCATGGTCGCGGCGTCGCTGAAATCGTCGGTGACCCTGACCCACACCGGGGTCTCGGGGCCGCCACCGGGGTGCTCCCAGAAGGCGGAAAAGGTGTGGTGGCCGTCGGTGAGATAGAGCTGCCGCCCCGGACCTATGACGACGGTCTTCATTTCATCCGGACAGCTACCCGGCGGCCGTACCCCGAGGGCGTCGCCGGCCGAGCGCAGACTGGTGCTCGGCTGGAAGCCACCACTCAGGTGCTGGCCGTTGGCTTCGCAGTAGTCGTCGAACAGCTTGCGCCGGTCGCAGGCGTACTTGCCGAGCTTGTACAGCACCTGGTCGTGGCCGATCGCGGGCTGGGTGGGGCGCAGCTGATGCAGTTGCACCTGGAGCAGACTTCCTGGCGGCACGGGGTCTTCCTATTTCAAGAGGTCTTCCCAGGTCCGACAACGGTCATCCCGGGAAGACTCCTGCCGTCGATCAGACCTTGCGCAGCACCACGCTGCCGATGGAATAGCCCGCGCCAAAGGAGCTGAGCACGCCCAGGCTGCCGCTGGCCAGATCCTCATGGTGCAGATGCAGCGCGATGACCGAACCGGCCGAGCTGGTGTTGCCGTAGGTATCGAGAATGACCGGCGCCTCGTTGGGCTCGGGTTCGCGCCCCAGCAGGCGTTTGACGATGAGCTGATTCATCGCCAGGTTGGCCTGGTGCAGCCAGAAGCGCGAGACCCGCTCGACGGGGATGTCCAGTTCGGCCAGGTGATTGCCGATCAGCTCGGCCACCAGGGGGCAGACCTCCTTGAACACCTTGCGCCCTTCCTGGACGAACAGCTTGTCCGGGTGGGTCATGCCCTCCTCCGCCGCGCGGTTGAGGAAGCCGAAGTTGTTGCGGATGTTGTTGGAGAACTGGGTGAACAACCGGGTACCGAGGATCTCGAAGCGGTGCGCCGAGGTCGCCTGGTCGGCACGCTCCACCACCAGGGCGGTGGCAGCATCGCCAAAGATGAAATGGCTGTCGCGGTCGCGGAAATTCAGGTGGCCGGTGCAGATCTCCGGATCGATCACCAGTACCGCCCGCGCCTGCCCCAGTTGCACGGCGTTGGCCGCGGTCTGCAGGCCGAAGGTCGCCGAGGAGCAGGCGACGTTCATGTCGAAGCCGTAGCCCTGGATACCCAGCGCGGCCTGGACCTCGATGGCCACCGCCGGATAGGGCCGCTGCAGGTTGGAACAGGCGACGATGACGCCGTCGATGTCGGCGGCCGTCCGTCCGGCGCGATCCAGGGCCTCGCGTGCCGCGGCGACACCCATCTCGCAGAGGATCGAGGGCTCGTCGTTGGAACGCTCGGGGATACGCGGCACCATGCGCGCCGGATCGAGGATGCCGGCCTTGTCGACCACATGGCGGCTGCGGATGCCGGAGGCCTTCTCGATGAAGGCGGCGCTGGATTCAGGCTGGGGCGCCAGGCTGCCCTGGGCGATGGCGTCGGCATGCTCGGCATTCCACTGGCCTGCCCACTGGTTGAAGGACGCAACCAGCTCGTCGTTGGAAATGCTTTCGGGCGGCGTATAGAGCCCACTACCGCTGATGACCGCGTGCTGCACGGCTATTCCTCTTGTTGTCGGGATGACGCCGTGCCAGTTTGCCGCAAATCCAGGGTGGACGCCCGTGCAATCTCAGCGCCGATTGGCCGCCTCGGCGGCGCGCAGGACATCGCTGCCCACTTCGCTTTCGTACCCCTTGATCAGGGGCGCCACCGCCGCGCGCCAGGCCTCGCGCTCGGCAGCCGTCGGCACCAGGATCTTGCTGGTATTGGCCGCCACCACCCGCTCGCGTGCCTTGGCATTGATCGTTTCGGCATCGCGATTCACCGACTGGGACACCTCGTCGAGGATGGCCTCCAGCTCGCTGCGGATTTCGAAGGGCAGCCCGTTCCAGAAGGTGGTGTTGGTGATGAGCATGTAGGTGAGGAAGCTGTGGTTGTCCTCGACGATGTAGGGCTGCACGGTATTGATCTTCTGCCCCAGCAGGTTCGACCAGGGGTTTTCCGCGCCCTGGACCTTACCGGTGCGCAGGGCGTCGTAGACCTGGGCGAAGGGCAGCTTGACCGCCTGGGCGCCGAGCTGCTGGTAGTAGGCCGCCAGCACATCGGAGGACTCGACGCGGAAGCTCAGGCCCCTGAGGTCGGCGGGAACGTGGATTTCCCGGGTGGCCGAGAGTTGCCGGCCACCGTTGTTCCAATAGGCCAGCCCGGTGATGCCATGGGGGACCAGGCTGCCCAGCAGCTCGCGACTCTTGTCGCGGCGCTGAAAGCGCTTGACCGCCTCGATATTGTCGAACAGGAAGGGCAGATCGTAGACCTTAAGCGGCTTGGCCAGGGCATTGAGCTTGGAAACCGAGGGTGCCAGCAGCTGGACCCTGTTGCTGCGCAGCGCCTCCAGTTCGTCGGCATCGCCCACCAGGCTGGAGTTGGGATAGACCTCGATCTTGACCTTGCCCGCCAGGCGTTCCTGCACCAGCTTCTGCAACTGCAGGGCACCGCGCCCCTTGGGCGTGTCGTCCGTCACCACATGGGCGAACTTGATGACGATGGGTTCGGCCACGGCGAAGGGCATGGCCAAAGCGATAAGCGAGCCGGCCAGGGTGGCGAAAAAGGTCTTGATCATGAGATTCCCTGCGTTGAACGATCCATCGGATCGCCTGCGCGACCCCGGTCGCGATGCGTGCGCGACGCGATTACCTTAGCAGCCGCGGCGGGAAAGGCTGGTCAGCGGAGGAAAACGGCACGACGAAAGTGCAGGAAAGCCGGATCAGGGGTAGGAACAGCGCCGTCGAAACGGCGCCAAGAATCCATCAGGGCGAGATGGGATCGCTCGCGGGAAAGGTTTCCTCGACGGATTCGTCGAGTTGCTCTTCGCTGACCTCGTCCTCGTCATCGGCGACGGGCGGATCGTTGGGCTGCTGCTGGGCATGGACGGCGTTCATGGCAAATCTCCGGACACGAGAGGTGTGGCAGGGCTGGAGACCTCCAGCCCTACAGCATTAGTCATGACTATGCAGACGGACGTTCAGCTCGTCGACGATCGGCGCCCAGTCGGCGTCGCCCATGATTTCGTCCTTGAGAAAGGCCTTTTGCGCCGGCGACCAGAAGTCGGCCTCGGACACCTTGACCTCGTCGGGCAGTGGCGAATGACTGGCGATGAAGTCGTCGATGGCAGCCGGATCGGAGTCCAGGCCCAGTTGTTCGAAGAGGGTCGTCAGATCGTGAACGGGAAGTTCCATGGGGGTCTCCAGGCGGTTATCGGTCGTTACGCTGGGCATCTAGAAAGACGCCAGCCTGGAGGGGTTCCCCGGCCTTAATAAATCCTTCAGCGTCGACCCTTAAGGTACGCCCACGTTCCGCCAACCAGGGCCTCCGCCATGTCGCTTCCCGTCTCTTCCATCCAATTCACCGCCGCGCCGCGCCGTATCCTCGTCACCGGCGCCACCGGCTTTCTCGGCGGCGCCGTCACCCTGCGCCTGCTGGAGCTGGGCCATGTCGAAGGGCTGAGATTCCTGGTCCGGGCCGCGACTCCCGCAGAAGGCCTGGAGCGCCTGCTGCAGAATCTGCGCGTGCATGACGTCGACGAGCGCCTGGCCGCCCTGCTCAGGCCCGAACAGATCCTCTGTGGCGACCTGCTGGACACCCACTGGATCGACGCCGCCAAGCCGCTCCTGCAGACGCTGGACGAGGTCATCAACTGCGCGGCGGTCGCCTCCTTCTCGCGCAATCCGAAGATCTGGCCAGTCAACGTCGAAGGCACCTTCGCCCTGGCCGAGGCCTGCGCCCAGTCGCGGCGGCTGAAGCGCTTCCTGCACGTCAGCACCGCCATGGCCTGCGGTCCGCAGCGCCAGTCACCGGTCGCCGAGACCTGGGACTTCCCCGAGCCGGAGCAGCAACTGGTGGACTACACCGCCTCCAAGGCGGCCATCGAACTCAAGCTGCGCAACGAGTTGCCGCTGCTGCCGCTGGTGGTGGCACGCCCTTCCATCGTGGTGGGTCACCGTCGTTCCGGCTGCAAGGCGTCGGGCAGCATCTTCTGGGTGTTCCGCATGGGTTTCGCCCTGGAGCGCTTCACCTGTGGCCTCGACGAGCAGATCGATGTCATTCCGGTGGACTACTGCGCCGAAGCCCTAGTAGAACTGGCCCTCAAGCCCAAGCTGAACTACAGCCTGTATCACATCTCGGCGGGCAATGCCGGCGCCTGCACCTTTGGTGAAATCGACGAGGCCTATGCCGGCGCCATGGGCGATGCCCCGGTGGGCGAGCGCTATCGCCAGGTGGACAGCGCCGATCTCAAGGAACTGGCGGCCGACTTCAACGAACGTATCGGCCCGGCGAATCCGCGGCTGGTGCTGCGGGCGCTCAAGCTGTACGGCGGCTTCGCCGATCTGAACTACCTGTTCGACAATCAGCGTCTGCTGGACGAAGGCATCGCCGCCCCGCCGCGCTTCACCGACTACCTGGATGTCTGCGTGCATTCCTCGCGCGACATCAGCATCCCGGCGCAGATGCAGTGGGACTTCAAGTAAGGCCCATGCCCGGGGCTGGCGATGGCCAGCCCCGGGCGCCGCTCAGACGGAATCCTTCTCCGGCGAGCTCAACCGCGAATCCCGCACGATCTCGCTGACCGAGGCGTAACCCCCGCGGGCATCGCGCAGCATGGTGCGCAGGTTGCCTTCGATGGTATTGCAGATGGTGCCCATGGTGATCTGGTGCCGACTGCGCTGGAAGGGACTCTGCAGATCGGTTCCGACCTTTTCCAGCGCCAGGAACATGAAGCCCACCACGGTGGAGGCCAGCGGCGTGTACCACTCCAGGCTTTCCACCAGGCCGATGGGCATCAGCACGCAGAACAGGAAGACGAATAGCCGCGGGAAGTTGACGTAGGGATAGGGCAAGGGCGTGTTGGCGATGCGCTCCATGCCGCCCTGCCAGTTGGACATGTCGACGAAGGTGGCTTCCAGGCGCTCCAGGCGGATGCTGTCCAGGCGACCGGCGCGGTACTCCAGGGCGATCAGACTGGAAGAGCCGCTGAGGATGGCGTTGGCGAAGTTGTTGGTCTCCTTGCGCATCGCCCACTCCTCCTTGCCTAGGTAGGTGCGGACTTCCTTGGGCAGCGGGTCGCCGCTGAGCTGGCAGGCCAGGCAGCGGACATAGGCGAGATGGCGCTCGATGAGCACCGTCTTGATGGCGTTGAAATGCTCGTCGCCATCGTCGATGAGCGTCAGCGCCTGCCGGGCGAAGCTGCGCGAGCTGTTGACCATGCCGCCCCAGAGGGTGCGCGCTTCCCACCAGCGCTGATAGGCACTGGTGTTGCGAAAGCTGGTCAGCACGATCAGCGCCGAGCCGATCAGGGTCAGGGGGATGTTGGGCAGCTGCGCCCGTTGGTCGACGAAGATCATGTAGTCGACGGTGACGGCGATGTCCCACAGCAGCAGCCAGAAAACCGACCAGCCGACGTAGCTGAAGGTTTGCCGAAGGAATGTCAGTTTGCGTTCGAAAAAACCCAAGGTGATAGTCCTTAGCGCGTGAAAGAAAGGATGCAGCCATAGGAACCTGGGGTCGGGGACAGGTTCAAGGCAAGCGTCTAGAGCGCGGATCGCCACCCATTTCACGCAATTGGCCGGTGGCCATTCCGTTTCCGGATATGAAGAGGACGTCGGTTGCTGGCTGCCAACCTCCGGCTCGCAACCCGTACTTGGGGGCCCTATCGGCCGTGGATATCGGCACGTTCACCGAACATCCGCTTTCGGGTGCGGTCCGACAGACACCATGCCCTTCCGGAGCACTGCCATGACCGCCACCCCGCGCGTTCGTCTGGATGTCTGGAGCGATTACGTCTGTCCGTTCTGCTACCTGGAGCTGCCCCAGCTGGCGCGTCTGCAGGAGGAATTCGGCGACCAGCTGGCCATCGAGTGGCATGCCTTCGAATTGCGTCCCGAGCCCACGCCCACCCTCGACCCTGCCGGTGACTACCTGCGCCGGACCTGGGATCGCGCCGTCTATCCCATGGCGGCGGAATACGGCATGGTGCTGCGGCTGCCGCCCGTGCAACCCCGCAGTCGCCTGGCGCTCGAAGCGGCGGAATTCGCCCGCGAGCAGGATCGCTTCGACGCCTTCCACCTGGCGGTCTTCCAGGCCTTTTTCGAAGAGGGTCGGGATATCGGCGAGCTGGATGTGCTGCTCGACCTGGCGCGTCACAGCGGTCTGGACAGCGAGGCGTTGAGAGCCAGCCTGGCCCGGGGCGACCATACCGATGTCGTGCTGCACGCCGAGGATCGCGCCGAAGCCCTGGGCATCACCGCGGTGCCGACGCTGCTGCTGCGCTCCGCCGGGGCGCCCGTCGAAGAGGCTCGCGCCCTGGATGGCGCGGTGCCCTTCGCCCAGTTGGCGGCGGCCGTCAGAGCGCAGCTGGAGGCCGCCGGCGCCTAGCGCTGCGCGGCCGCGGTCAGCTCGGGAAACAGTACCTCGGTGAAGCCGAAGCGGGCGAAATCCTGGATGCGCGAGGGATAGAGTCGCCCGATCAGGTGATCGTATTCGTGCAGCACCACCCGTGCATGGAAGCCTTCGGCCTCCTGGTCCACCGGACGACCGTCGCCATCCACGCCCCGATAGCGGATCCGCCGCGGCCGTGGCACCTCGCCGCGCAACCCCGGGATCGACAGGCAGCCTTCCCAGCCCAGCTCCTCGCTGGCGTCCAGCACCTGGATCCGCGGATTGATCAGCACCTGCAGGGGCACCGGCGCCGCCTCGGGATAGCGGACATTGCGCTCGAAACCGAAGACCATCAGTTGCAGGTCTTCGCCGATCTGCGGCGCCGCGAGGCCCACGCCACCGGCGGCGGCCATGGTGTCGAACATGTCCTGGATCAGCCCCTGCAGCTCGGCCGAACCGAAGCGCTCGGCCGCCACCGGCGGTGCCACCCGCAGCAGGCGGGGATCGCCCATCTTCAAAATGTCACGAATCATGCGAGGATTCCTCCTTTGGCCGGTCCAGCCGCCGGCGATTCGCCAGGAGCTTAAACCAGATGTCTTCCCTACTGCTCGCCAGCGCACTCGGCCTCGGCCTGAGTACCCCCCTTGCCCAGGCCGAGGACGCGGCCCTCGCCGCCCGCCTCGATCCGATCCTGGAACAGGCCATCGCCCAGCAGCGCATCGTCGGCACCGTGGTCATGGTCGCTCACCAGGGCCGCGTGGTGTATCGGCGCGCCGCCGGTTTCGCCGATCGCGAAGCCCGGCGGCCGATGCAGGAAGACCAGCTGTTTCGCTTCGCCTCCCTGACCAAGCCGCTGGTGGCCGTGACCGCCTTGCGGCTGGCGGACCAGGGCCGCCTGGATCTGCAGGCGCCGGTCAGTCGCTACCTGCCCTACTTCACCCCGGCTCTGGCCGATGGCACTGCGGCCACGCCGACCCTGGCGCAGCTGCTCAGCCACACCGCCGGCCTGCACTATGGTTTCGGCGAAGACCAGCACGGTCCCTATCACCGTGCCGGGGTATCCGACGGCCTGGATGATGCCTCCCTGACCCTGGAAGAAAACCTCCGACGCCTGGCGGGGGTGCCGCTGGACTTCCAGCCGGGCACCCAGTGGCGCTACTCCCTTGGGCTGGACGTGATGGGCGGCGTGCTGGCGGCCGCCACCGGGCAGCCCCTGCCGGCGGTCGTCCAGCGGGAGGTGGCCGCACCGCTGGGTCTGCACGACCTGAGCTTCCACGTCAGCGAAGCCGGGCGCCTGGCCACGGCCTATCGCGACGGCTATCCGCGCCCCGAACCCATGAGCGAGCCCTATCTGCTACCCATGCCCAAGGGCGGCATTCTCTATTCGCCGGCACGCGCCCTTTCGGCGCAGGCCTTCGCCTCGGGCGGCGGTGGCATGCAGGGCAGCGCGGGCGACTATCTCGCCTTTCTCGAGGCGCTCCGCCAGGGGCGGCTGCTCCAACCGGCCAGCCAGCGCCTGTTCATGGAAGACCAGATCCCTGAGCTGCAGCGCGACGACGCCCCGGGCTGGGGCTTTAGCCTGGGCGCGGCGGTGCTGCGCGATGCCCGGGTGGCGAAGACCCCGCAGACGCCTGGCACCCTGCAATGGGGTGGCGTCTACGGCAATGCCTGGTTCATCGACCCGGCGCGCGAGCTGAGCGTGGTCATCCTCACCAACACGGCGATCGCCGGCATGAGCGGCCCCTTCCCCGACGCCATCCGTGATGCCCTTTACCGCGACTGAGCGGCGTCCAGCCGGGCCTGCAGCGCCTGCAGCTGCTCCTGCAGCGCGGCATGCTCCTGTTGCAGGGCTTGATAGCTGTCGGTGACGGCGTCGGTATCGATGAACACCTGCTCGATGAACTCCTTTTCCACCAGGGTGCGCGACAGCTTCGCCCGCTCCTCTTCGAGACTCTCGCGCAGGGTCTCCAGCTCCTCCTGCGGGCGCCCATCCACCTCGGCCACGCCCGCCGCGGCCGGCGCCGCGGGCTGTTGCCGCAGCCGCAGCAGCTCTTCGCCGAGTCGCTGTACCTTCACCTTGAGCTGATCGCGCTCGCGGCGCACTTCCAGCAGGGTGCCCTGCACCCGATCGTGATCGAGACTGAGGCGCTGCAGCTTGGCTTCCGCACCGCGCATCTCGCGATTCTGCACATGCAGGTTGGTGATCAGCTTGTGCGCCCGGTCCAGCTTGGACTTGAGATCGTCCAGCTTGAATTCCAGACTCTCGCGATGGGACAGCAGGTCGTCGATATAGGGCTGGTTGGTCTTCTTCCAGTCCGGATAGTCGTCACCGCCCACCCCGTCGAGGCGGCCTACCAGATCCAGGCTGTCGCTGATGGCCTGCCCCAGGGGCTCGACATCCGCCTGCCGCGCCGCGTCGATCAGGCTGGCAGCGGTCTCGGCCTGACTGGTGAGCGGCAGCGGCGCGCCGGGCGCAGACGCCGCAGGGACCTCGGGGTCCTCGACCGCGGCCTCGGGGCGTGGAAAGAGGCGCTGCCAGAGCAGGGTCAGGACCAGGGCGATGAGCAGGACATTGGACAGGGTGACCAGCAGGAAACCCCATTCGACGAAGCGCGAGTCGGCCATCCCCTAGCTCAACAGGAAGGCGATGAAGCCGTCACCCAGCCCGGGAAAGGACAGGCTGAAATCGGCGCGACCATTGTTCTGCCGCCAGAGGCTGTAGAGCTTCTCGAAGGGCTTCTGCACCAGGTGACTGGTGCTGAGTACCAGCGGCGCACCACCCTTGCCGGCGGAGATCATGCCGCTGAGGTCGGCGAGGAAGGCGGTGGCGTTCTCGTAGATTTCCCGGCTCAGGGTCGCGCTGGCAATGGCGCTGTGGATGGCTGCCGGCGCGAGTCCGGCCAGGGAGCCACCGAGAATGCAGGCCGCGTTGAGGTCCAGCAGGCAGACGGCTTCCAGTGCCTTGCTCTGCGGATGGCCATAGATGCCGATCACATAGGGCAAGGCCAGCCGATCAACCGGAATCGGCGCCATGGGCTCTATCTGGCAGACGATGGACGAGAGGCCGAGCAACTGGCGGATGCGCTGTGGGTCAGGGTTGAAACGAGTCGGGATCGGCAGGCTCTCGCGACCGGAGGATTCAATGGCCTGTTCGGCGCTGGCGCCATCCTGCAGCACGGTGAGCACCGCCTGCTGCAGGGTTTCCTGGGCGAAGGGCTTAGTCACCACGAAGGCTGCGCCATTGCGGTAGGCCGCCTCGATGTTGCGCGCCGACGACTCGGTGGTGACAAAACCCACGTGGATGTCGGCGCCCACCCGCTGACGGATCGCCTGGAGCAGTTCCAGACCGGTCATGCCGGGCATGTGCCAGTCGGTGAGCACCAGGTTGGGCGTCCAACTCTCCAGCAGCGCCACGGCTTCCTCACCGGTGGACGCCACGCGCAATTCGATATCCCTGTAACCGGTATTCGCCAGAATCCGCTTGATGATGGTCTGGACCGCTCGACTGTCGTCTACCACGAGGAACTTCATGCATCATCCTGAATTATGAACGCCACGTTATCCCTCGGCGAGCTGTCGCCGCGGGCGCCAGTGTGGATCACAGTGCAGATATCACCTGGCCAGTATCAGCCGAACGGCAACCTTTTTGCGAGAGCTTGTCATCGGCGAGTGAAAGGTATTCGTCCAGGGCGGGATACGGCAATTCGAGGACCGTACAATAGAGCCTCAGCAGCTCCAGCTCTGCGGTTTGCACCCTTTCGTCCGCCTCGATGAGACAGAGCAGGCCCTCCAGTACCAGGGTGCGCGCCGCCACGCTCAGTTGGGCGAGCTGCGCCAGGGCGCCGTCCAGCGCCGGACGCCAGGGACGCGGCGGCGCGTAGCTACAGTGCAAACCGGGAAAGGTACGGGCGACGGCGAGCAGGAAGGCCCGACGAGCGGCCTGGACGTCATCGTGGCTCTGTTCGGCGGCCACCGCATAGAAGGTAAGGACCGCGGTCCGGGCCTGCGCCAGCTTGCCCCGCCCCGACAGCCGTTGGCGACCAGGCGCCAAGCTGGCAATCAGCTGACGCTGGATGATCTGCGCCAGGCAGTAGCGGGACAACTCCAGGTCCGGCGCAGCGGCGAAGCCTGCCTTGAGATCGATCAGCAGCTGGCGCAGGACCGGCCGCGGCAGTTGGCGGATGGCTGGAAAGGTCAGTTGCGCCACCGGCAGCCGCAGAGAGGCATGCAGACTGTTCACCCAGCGCGCGCCCTCCCCGCCGCCCGCTGCCGGCGGCGTGCCGGCCAGTGCCAGCAACAGCTCCGCCGCCTGCTGCGGCTGGCGCAGCACTTCGAGCAGGGCCGGTGGAAGGGTGCGCAGGGGCGTATCGGCCAGTGCCGGTGCAACCGGCAGCGCTACGGCGGTCGGCGGCGGCGAAGCGGGCGGCGTACCCCCTGCCACATAGGCGACGCCCATGGGCAGCAAGGCTTCCGCCCGGAGGCGCTCCAACTGCCATTCGTCGAAGTCCGGTTCCAAGAGCTGGATGCGCTCCAGCACCGGGGGATGGGTGGCGAACCAGGAGGCGCCCGAGTCGCCCAGCACCATGTGCGCGACGCTGCGCGCCCGACGGTGATAGAGCCGCCCCTGCAGCGGATGGGCGGCGATCTTCTTCAGGGCATTGGCCAGACCCTGGGGCTGGCGGGTGAACTGCACGGCGGAGGCATCCGCCAGACGCTCGCGTGAGCGCGCCGCCGCGGCCTGGATCAGGTTGGCGAAGAACAGTCCGCAGCCGCCGACCGCCAGCAGCACGGTGCCCAGCAACCAGCCCAGCAGGTGGTTGCCATCGACCCGGGTGATGGTCGAGGTGCGATCCGAGAAGAGCTCCTGTCCGAGGTCGGCGATCAGGCTGATGCCATGCAGCCAGCCCAGCAGGCGCAGATTCAGGCGCATGTCGCCGTTGAGCAGATGACTGAATTCATGGGCGACGACACCCTGCAATTCGTCCCTGTTCAAGAGCTTGAGCGCGCCGCGGGTCAGGCACAGGCTGGCATCTGCCGGTCCGTAGCCGCTGATGAAGGCATTGATGGCCGGCTCGTCCGGCAGCAGGTACAGCCGCGGCACCGGTACGCCGGCGGCCAGGGCCATCTCCGCCACCACGTTGTGCAGCTGACGGGTACGGGGGTCGGTCTGATCGTCCAATGGCACGGCGCCCAGCTGCCTGACCACGGCCTCGCCGCCCTGGCGCGCCAGTTGCCGCACCTTCCAGAAGGAAGCGCCGGCGATGATGCCGGTGAATGCCAGGCCGGTCTTGACCAGCGTCGCCCCACGCCCACCGAGGTAGTCGATCACCTCCCGCGGCAGGAACACCAGGGCCAGACCGGCGCTGGCCAGCGCCATGAGCAGCACCACCAGGGCCAGCAAGGCAAGACACAGCCGGGTGCGCCGGCGCGCCGCGGCCTGGTCGTCGAGAAAGCGCACGCGCTCAGCTCAGGCTGATGCGCGGGGTCTGGCGGGCGGCCCCGTCCGGCAAGGTCAGCGGCTGCGCCAGGCGAAAGCCGAAGCGACGGGCGAGCAGCGATCCGGGGAAAGTCTCGCAGCGATTGTTGTAGTCCATCACCGCATCGTTATGGGCCTGACGGGCGTAGGCCAGGCGATTTTCCGTGGAGCTCAGCTCTTCCATCAGCTGCAGGACCGTGTCGTTGGCCTTGAGCTCCGGATAGGCCTCGCTCACGGCGAACAGCCGCCCAAGGGCGATGCCGAGTCCCTGCTCGCCCTGCTCCAGGGCGTGCAGGGCGACGGGATCCTCCGGCCGGGTCTTGGCCTGGTGCAGGCCGGACTGCGCCTGCTGGCGCGCCGTCATCACCGCCTGCAGCGTTTCGCGCTCGTGCTGCAGATAGCCCTTCACCGCTTCCACCAGATTGGGGATGAGATCGTGCCGGCGGGTGAGCTGGACATCGATCTGGGCGAAGGCGTTGCGGTAGGCGTTACGCGCCGTGACCAGAGCGTTGTAGAGGCTGATCGCGAACAGGCCGAGAGCGACCAGGGCAGCCAGCAGGAGCAGCAGTTTCATCGAATCGTCCTTGAAGGTGCTGAGAATTTCCAGTCTAGGGCGCGCGCCGCTGCGCCCGCTGCACAGCGCGACGGATGCGGCGGTTGAGGGGATGGCTGGTGAATCCGGGGGGCATACCGCGGTTCAAGACGGGGATGGCGTGCCCGGGTCGGTGGGCTGGCGTGGCGCTGCGTCCGCCTTGCGGCCGGGCTGGAGCTGCAGCAGCAGGGCATCGCGCTCCTGACGCATCTGGGCGAGGCTGGTCTGGGTCCGGGTCAGTTCCTCCTGCAGTCGCTGGGCCTGGGCCTCGGAGGCGCGCAATTCGCGATTCTGCGCGCGCAGGCCGGTCACCACCTTGTGCGCCCGCGTCAGCCGCATGACCATGTTGTCGACCTTGAGCTCCAGGGCTTCGCGGTGCGACAGCAACTCCTCGACATAGGGGTCGTCGCTTTTCTTCCACTCGGGATAGTTGCCGTCGTACACCTCTTCCGGACCCTCGTCGAAGAGGTCGACGTTGCGGTTCGCCGCCGGGGCGGGACTGGCGGGAAGTGGCGGCGGCGGAGCGTTGGCAGGCGCGCTGTCGACCACCTCAGGGGCAACCGGCGCCTGCTCCTCGTTAGCGCCCTCGGCCTTGGAAGCCGCGTCGCTGGCGACGTACCGCTGCCACAGCAGAAACACCACCAGCGCGATCAGCAGGATATTGCACAGGGTTATCAGGACGAATCCCCAATCCATCAGCTGTGCATGACTCATCTGCCGCTCCGTGCTCTTCCGGTGACTGGATCCAGGCCTGTCGAGACCTCTCGCCTACCCTGTCGGCGGCGGCGCCTCGTTCTGCAGCCGATTTGAATACAGCTGGCAGCCTAAAGCATTTCTATCAGCCAAGCGGCGCCAGAGCGGAGACGAGTTGTCAGGCACGGGGGTGTGCGCGGTTTTTCCACTGGCCGGCAGAGGCGCTACAGGCTAGGGCCGCGCGGGAAAATCCGGGCGAAAAAAAGCCCGACGCTGGACGTCAGGCTTTGCAACGGTGGGCGGATGTTGGGCTTCGCTGCGCTCAACCCAACCTACGGGAGGAGGTAGGTTGGATTGAGACGGCTCTGTCGTCAAAGCCCCACAAGCAGCCCAGTCGGATCTCCTACGCCAGGCTCTTGCTCACCACCTCGTAGACGTCGCTGGACAACTCGCCGCTGGCCAGGATGCGCTCCAGCTCGGCGCGCATCAGCGCCTGACGCGCCGGGCCGTACTTCTTCCAGCGGGTCAGGGGCGTCAGCAGCCGCGAGGCGATCTGCGGATTGAGGCGGTTGAGGATGATGATCTGGTCGGCCAGGAAGCGATAGCCGCTGCCATCCTCGGCGTGGAAATTGACCAGGTTGCTGTTGGCGAAGGCACCGATCAGCGCCCGCACCTTGTTGGGGTTCTTCAGGGTGAAGACCGGATTTTCCATCAGCGCCTGGACGCGCGCCAGACCACCCGGCAGGGGGCTGGACGCCTGGACGCTGAGCCAGGTGTCCATGACCAGCGGATCGCTCTTGAACTCTTCGAAGAAGCGCGCCAGGACGTCGGCCTTTTCCTGCTCGAAACCGGAATTGACCAGGGCACTCAGGGCAGCCAGGCGCTCGGTCATGTTGTCGGCGTTGTCGAACTGCTCCAGGGCGGCGTCGCGCGCCTCCGGCTCTTCCAGCAGCATCAGATAGCCGAGTACGGCGTTCTGCAGACTGCGGCGGGCGATATGGTCGGCGCTGGCCTGGTAGGGCGTGGTACGCGAGGCCTCGCGGGCGCTGCGATAGCGCTGCCAGAGCACGTCGCGCAGGGCTTCGGCGATGGCCCGACGCGCCTGACGGCGGGCGCCGTGGATGGCCCCGGGATCGGCCTGCTCGGACAGTTCCACCAGATAGGCTTCGGACGGCAGCGAGAGCATCTCGGCGACCATGGCCGGATCGAGGGACTCGTCCGCCGCCACGGTGCGCAGGGCTTCCACCAGCCGGGTGTCCAGCGGCTCGCCGGCGATCATGCCCTGCAGCACCTGCACGGCCAGCTGCTGGCCGGCGTCCCAGCGGTTGAAGCCGTCGCTGTCGTGCTGCATGAGGAAGGTCAGCTGTTCACGGCTGTAGGGGAAGCTGAGCTTGACCGGCGCGGAGAAGCCACGCAGCAGCGACGGCAGCGGGCGCTCGGGCACGTCGACGAAGGTAAAGGTCTGCTCGGCCTGGGTGACCGACAGCACCCGGTCGGTGCCCTGGGCAGCGCCCTCGCCTTCCAGGCGCAGCGGCAGGTCGCGCCCCTGGCCATCCAGCAGACCGAGCTGGACCGGGATCACGAAGGGCTCCTTGGTCGGCTGGCCCGGGGTGGGCGGGCAGCTCTGGCTGAAGGTCAGCCGATAGGTCTGGGCCGCGGCGTCATAGCCGTCGCTGACCGCCAGGCGCGGGGTGCCGGACTGGCTGTACCAGCGCTTGAACTGGCTGAAGTCGGCGCCATTGGCGTCTTCCAGGGCCTTGATGAAGTCGTCGCAGGTCACCGCCTGACCGTCGTGGCGCTCGAAGTAGAGATCGGTGCCCTTGCGGAAGCCCTCGGCGCCCAGCAGGGTGTGCAGCATCCGCACCACCTCGGCGCCCTTCTCGTACACCGTCAAGGTGTAGAAGTTGGAAATCTCGATGAAGTGGTCCGGGCGCACCGGGTGGGCCATGGGACCGGCGTCCTCGGCGAACTGGTTGGTGCGCAGGAAGGCCACGTCCTCGATGCGCTTGACCGTGGGCGAATTCATGTCGGAGCTGAAGCCGGCGTCGCGGAACACGGTGAAGCCTTCCTTGAGCGACAGCTGGAACCAGTCGCGGCAGGTCACGCGATTGCCCGACCAGTTGTGGAAGTATTCGTGGGCGACGATGGCCTCGACGCGCTGATGGGCGGCGTCGGTGGCGGTGCGCGGGCTGGCCAGCACGGCGCTGGAGTTGAAGATGTTGAGGCCCTTGTTCTCCATGGCGCCCATGTTGAAGTCGTTCACCGCGACGATCATGAAGATGTCCAGATCGTATTCGCGGCCATAGACCTCCTCGTCCCAGCGCATGGACTTCTTCAGGCTGTCCATGGCGTGCTGCAGCTTGCCGATGTTCTCCGGCTCGACGTAGATGCGCAGGGCCACGTCGCGGCCACTGCCGGTACGGTAGCTGTCTTCGACGCACCAGAGGTCACCGGCGACCAGGGCGAACAGGTAGGCCGGCTTGGGGAAGGGATCTTCCCAGGTGGTCCAGTGACGGCCGCCCTCGGCTTCGCCGCTGGCCACCGGGTTGCCGTTGGAGAGCAGGATCGGGTACTTGGCCTTGTCGGCTTCCACCGTGGTGGTGAAGACGCTCATCACGTCCGGCCGATCCAGGTAGTAGGTGATCTTGCGGAAGCCTTCGGCCTCGCACTGGGTGCAGAACATGGTGCCGGAGACGTACAGGCCTTCCAGGGCGGTGTTGCTTTCCGGATGGATGCGCACCGAGGTCTTGAGCACGAAGGCCTCGCCCTGGGGCTGCAGGGTCAGGCTGCCCGCCTCGACCTGATAGTCGTCGGCGGCCAGGGCCTGGTCGTCCAGGGCCACCGCCAGCAGCTCCAGTTCCTCGCCATGCAGCACCAGCGGCGGCAGGCCCGCGCCACGGGCCGGATTGCGCTGCAGCCGCAATTCGGCATGTACCAGGGTCTGGTCGTCGTGCAGCTCGAATCTGAGGCGGGTCTCCTCGATGAGGTACTCGGGCGCCTGGTAGTCCTTGAGGTAGATGGTCTGGGGCTGGTCGGTGCGCATGGCTTACGTCCTTACATCTCTGCTGCGGAGGCGGACACGGCCAGCTGATAGGCCGTGTACTTGCGAATGTTGATCACGCCGGTATCGAACATCAGGTATTGACCCTTGATGCCCAGCAGCGTGCCTTCCACCACGGGGGTCTTTTCCAGGTCGTGGCTGACCACCTTGGTGGGATAGACCGTCACCGGATAATGGATCTCGATGGGCGCCATGTCGACCACCGGCTGGATCGCCTGCAGACCGAAGCGGCCCTGGAGATCGTCCAGACCCTGGGCGCAGGCATCGAAGATGCGCTCGCGCACCGCCACCAGGTCTTCCGGTGCGGCCACGCCCTTGAGCATGGCGCGCCAGTTGGTGCGATCGCCCACCTGGCTGCGCAGCAGGTCTTCCACCAGGCCGGACTGCTGGCGCGTGGCGACCCTCAGGATCGGCAGCGCCTGGTAGGCGCCCTGGTCGATCCAGCGAGTGGGCAGCTGGGTGGCGCGGGTGATGCCCACCTTGAGGCCCGAGGAGTTGGCCAGGTAGACGACGTGGGGCACCATGCAATGGGCTTCGCCCCACTCCGGCTGGCGACAGGTGCCATGCTCGTAGTGGCACTTTTCGGGGCTGACGATGCAGCTATCGCACTGGGCCAGGGCGGTGAAGCAGGGATAGCAGTAGCCCTGGCTGAAGCTCTTGCGGGTCTTGCGGCCGCAGTGGGTGCAGTGGATGGCGCCCAGGTATTCCAGGCGCAGGCGACGGCCGATCAGCGGATTGACCGGCACCTCGCGCTCATCGAGGCGAAAGGCGTAGTTGACGGGGTCGGCCAGGGTCACGGCCATCTTGCGCAGGGCGCCACGGCCCAGTTCGGTCATCACGGTAGGAATTTCTCGGTTTCTAAAAGACGCGAGGTGCCTCTTCGTCGCCGAAGGGCACCTCGTCGGGGTAAGGCGCGGACAATCAGTGGATGGCGTCGGACTTGAACAGGATGTTCTCGATGGGCACCGACTTGGAGGCGCACTCCTGGGGACCCATGTAGCCGGTCCGCTGGTCTTCGGGCAGGTGCTTGGCCTCGTAGGCGATCACCGCCTGCAGACAGAGCTCGACCTGGTCGCGACTAAGCTTGCGGCCGTCCGGCCACTTGCCGATCTCCACGGCCAGCTTGAGGCCTTCGTAGATATCGGGGGTGATGTTTTCCAGCATCTGGGCGAAGGATGTCGACATGGGTCGCTCCGGACTCTAGTGAACCGCCAGTTTACCGGGCTGCAGGCGACGGCGCACCTGGCCTGGTTCAATGGTGGTCATAGGTTGTATTTCGGCTCGCGGCCCGGTGTCGCGATAGGCTGGGTTGAGACGGCTCCATCGTCGAAGCCCGACAGGGGCGATGCCGATTGGGCTGTGCTGTGCTCAACCTAACCTACGCGGGTGCGTATTCCGTGGCGTGGAAAACGGCCTGGCCTTTTCCACTGAAGAATTCGGGGCAGGGTCGCCCTCACCCCAACCCTGCCGCAGGGAGAGGGCGTTAGCAGAGCGGCCCTCCCCTCCAACAGGGCTGAACCCCGGCACCTGGCCGCCATCAGAGCAGGAAGCGCTTCCTGGAGAACCCATGCCTGCCTATCACCCTCTCATCCTCGCCGGTGTCGAACTCTGGCTGCTCGCAGAAAAGGCGATCTACTGGCCCGCGCGCCAGGCGCTGCTGGTGGCCGACATCCATTTCGGTAAGGCGGCCGCCTTCCGGGCATTGGGCCAGCCGGTGCCCCATGGCACCACCGCGGGCAACATCGCGCGGCTGGACGGCCTGCTAGCGCGTTATGACTGCCGGGAGATCATCTTTCTCGGTGACTTCCTGCACGCCCCGGAATCCCGCGCGCCCCTGACCCTGGACACCCTCGAACGCTGGAGGGAACATCAGGCCCATCTGCGGCTGCTGCTGATCCGCGGCAACCATGACAGACGCGCTGGCGATCCACCGGCGGCGCTGGGCATCGACGTAGTGGGCGAGCCGCTGGAACTGGACGGCCTGTCGCTGCAGCACGAACCCGATCCACACCCGCGCCTGCCGGTGCTGGCCGGCCACATCCATCCGGCGTTTCGCCTGCAGGGGCGTGGGCGCCAGGCGCTGCGCCTGCCCTGCTTCTGTCTGGAAAATGACGAGGTGCTGATCCTGCCGGCCTTTGGCGACTTCACCGGCGGGCACCTGCTGGCACCCGATCCGGCGCGACGGATCTTCGTGGTGGGAGATGGCGGTATCTGGCCCTTGCGCTAGAGCCAGATACCCCGGCGATCAGCCTTCTTCGGTGATCCCGGTGATGGTGATGCCGTGGCGTTCCAGCAGGGCTACCGTGGGTTCGTCGTAATCCCGGGGGACTTCGCTGTCGTCGTATTCTTCCAAGGCATCGTCTCGGACGATCTGGGCGATCCGCTCCATGTCCGGTTTCTGGTCAGCGTCGGTGGTGACCACCGAGGTGTTGCCGTCAACGTTGCTGTAAGCAATTTTCCACTTCGACATCTCAGGACTCCTCAGGGGGAAACAAGGCTATCGAGAGATTAGAGGGCCGGATCCCCAGTAATTCGCCCTAACGCGGACGAAAGACGATATCCAGCAGGCCGGCCAGGGCGCCGTCGGCGCAACCAGCCTGGGCCAGAGCCTCGCGGGCCTGCTTGAGGTGACCGTGCAACTGGCGTTGCGCATGGTCGCGGCCGAGCAGGCTGACCAGGGTGGACTTGTCGCCATCCTTGCCGGCGTCCTTGCCCAGGCCCTTGCCGTCGTCCAGATCGTCGAGCAACTGGAAGGCCAGGCCGAGCTGGCAGGCGAAGACGTGGAAGGCCTCGCGCTGCACGGCGGTGGTGACCAGGGTGGCACCGGACATGGCCATGGCCGCGGAGAACAGCGCGCCGGTCTTGAGCTGGTTGGTCAGGGCGATGGCATCGGCCGGCCGTGCCTGGCGGCCGCCGTGCAGGTCATGGTACTGGCCGCAGACCAGCCCGGCGGTGCCGACCGCATCGGCCAGTTGACAGACCATCTGGGTGCGGGTTTCCGCCGGTACCCCGGCGAGGCCCGCGACCAGGCGCAGGGCGTGGCTGAGCAGGGCCACCGCAGCCAGCATGGCGACGTCCTCGCCGAACTCGACGTGCAGGGTCGGCCGCCCGCGGCGCAGGCGGGCGTCGTCCATGCAGGGCATGTCGTCGAGGAACAGCGAGGCGGCGTGCACCATTTCCACGGCGCAGCCCAGATCGAGGACGGCCTCGTCGGCCTGACCCAGGTCCTCGGCGGCCAGCACCATCAGCAGCGGACGCAGCCGCTTGCCGGGTGCCAGCACACCACTGCGAATCGCTGCGGCGACCGGATCGCTGCCGGCCGGTAACAGCTCTGCCAGACGCTCGTCGATACGGGTACGCTGCCATTGCAGCGCAGCGGCAAAATTGTCTGTCGCGTTCGGCACTAATACGGTCGCCATGAGTCGAGATACTCCATATGTGGAACCGACGAACGGTCGCACCTTGGTGGATTAGGTCTTCGCAAAGCGAACCCGTCGTCCCCTACCAGACCACAACGACCGACGAAAGGTCATTCAGGGCGGACTCTAGAAGACATGGTGGATTGGGAACTGGCAAGCCGCAAGAACGATCATCTGGACATCGTGCTGGATCCCCACAAGGCCCGCAGCGCCGTTACTACGGGCTTCGACGCCTACCGCTTCACGCATTGCGCCCTGCCCGAGCTGAACCTCGACGAGATCGACCTCGGCACCCGCCTGTTCGAGCGTCCCCTGGCCGCGCCGCTGCTGATCAGCTCCATGACCGGCGGCCCAGAGCGGGCCGCGCTGATCAATCGCCATCTCGCCGAAGCGGCCCAGACCCTGGGCATCGCCCTGGCAGTCGGGTCCCAACGCATCGCCCTGCAGCAGGGTGGCGACCAGGGCCTCACCGGCGAATTGCGCCGTCTGGCGCCGGACGTGCCGCTACTGGCCAACTTCGGCGCCGCACAGCTGGTGGCTGGCTACGGCCTCGACGAAGCCCGCCGCGCAGTGGAGATGATCGAGGCGGACGCCCTGATCGTGCATCTCAATCCCCTGCAGGAAGCCGTGCAGGCCGGTGGCGATCGCCGCTGGCACGGCATCCTCCTCGCCTTGGAAAATCTGGTTACACAACTGGCCGTGCCGGTCGTCGTCAAGGAAGTCGGTGCCGGCCTGTCGGGCCGGGTCGCCACGCAATTGTTGGAGGCTGGTGTGGCGGTGCTGGATGTCGCTGGCGCCGGGGGCACCAGCTGGGCGGCGGTGGAAGCCGAACGGGCCCGTGACGACCAGCAGCGCGCCGTTGCCCGCGCCTTTGCCGACTGGGGCATCCCCACCGCCGAGAGCTTGCGCCAGGTGCGCACCGCCTGCCCGCAGGCGACGGTGATCGCCTCGGGTGGCATCCGCGATGGCATCGATGTGGCCAAGGCGATCCGTCTCGGCGCGGATATGGCCGGTCAGGCTGCCGCGGCCCTGCCCGGCGCCACCGAATCCACCGAGGCGGTGATCGCGCATTTCCAGGTGGTGATCGAACAGCTGCGCATCGCCTGCTTCTGCACTGGCTCGGCCAATCTGGCCGGCCTGCGCCAGGCCGAGCTGCTAGACGCCGCGCCGCTGCGGTGCCCATAGTGGCCGACACCCGACCGGACGCCGCCATGCATGTCGCCCTGATCTCGCCGCCGCTGCCGAGCCACCTGTCCACCCATCTGGTGCTGGGCGAGGCGCTGGTCGCGCTCGGCCACCGGGTCACCCTGCTGCACCAGGTGGAGGTGGGCGACCGGGCGCTGCCGGCGGGCATCGAGTTCGAGGCGATAGGCGCGACCAGTCATCCGCGCGGCAGCCTGGCGCCGCTGCTGGCCCGTACCGCCAGCAGCAAGCCCTGGTCGGTATTCGGCGTGATCGCCGACATGGCGCGCAATACCGAACTGTTCTGCCGCGAAGGCCCTGCCGCCCTGCGTGACATCGAGGTCGACTGCCTGATCGCCGACCAGATGGAACCGGCCGGCGGACTCCTCGGCGACCACCTGGGCCTGCCCTATGCATCCCTGGCCTGCGCCGTGCCGATGAATCGCGAGCCCCATCTGCCCCTGCCCACCCTGCCCTTCGCCTACCCCGCCAGCGAGCGGGAGCGGCAGATCGTCCAGGGCGCCACCCAGGTGTTCGACCTGATGATGCGCGGCCAGGGCAAGGTCATCCAGCGCCAGGCCCAGGCCTTCGGCCTTGGCGACCGCCGGACCCTCGACGACTGCTTTTCGCCCTATCTGCAGCTGAGCCAGTGCCTGCCGGGCTTCGACTTTCCGCGTCGTACCCCGCCGCCCCATTTCCACGAAGTCGGGCCGCTGCGTTCGCCGGCGGTACGCGAGCAACGGCTGGAGCTGGAGATCGATCCGCGCCGGCCCTTCGTCTTCGCCTCCTTCGGCACCCTGCAGGGTGGCCGGCTGCCGCTGTTCCGCCGCATCGCCCAGGCCTGTCGCCAGCTGGGCATCCAGGTGCTGATCGCCCACTGCGGGCGTCTGGATGCCAGCGGCGAGCGCCGCCTGCTCGACGACGGCGCCACCTGGGTCACCGACTTCGCGCCCCAGGAAGCGGCCATTGCCCGCGCCGATGCGGTCATCACCCACGGCGGCTTCAATACCGTGCTGGACGCCCTGGCGGCCGGCAAGCCCATGCTCGCCCTGCCCATGGTGTTCGACCAGCCGGGCATCGCCCGGCGCCTGGAGCGGGTCGGCGCCGGCATCTGCCTGGCTCCGCGGCTGGCCAGCAAGGCCCGCCTGACCCAGGCCCTGGGCGCCGTGCTGGCCGACCCCAGCTATCGCCAGGCGGCCGAACGCTTCGTGCCCATCGCCAGAGCGGCAGGCGGCGTCGCCACGGCCGCTCGCCTGGTGGATGGCCTGGCCCGGCGAGGACTCGAACGTGCGTCCTGACCTGCTGATCGTCGGCGGCGGCCTGGCCGGCGGCCTGCTCGCCCTGCGCCTGGCCGAAACCCGCCCGGAGCTGGACTGGCGCCTGGTGGAAGCCGGTCCGCGCCTGGGCGGCAACCACACCTGGTCCTTCCACGAGCCGGACCTCACCGCGCCGCAGCATGCCTGGATCGATCCGCTGGTCGCCCATCGCTGGCCGGGCTACGAGGTGCGTTTCCCCCAGCGCCAGCGGCAACTCGGCAGCGGCTACGCCAGCATCAGCGCCGAACGCTTCCATGAGGTATTGAGCGCGCGCCTGCCCGCCGAGCGCCTGCTGCTGGGGCGCCACGTGCTGCGCCTGCAGGACGATGGCGTGGTCTTCGCCGATGGCTACACCCTGGCCGCCGGCGCGGTGATCGACGCCCGCGGACCGCGGCCCGATCCGGCGCTCTGGCTCGGCTATCAGAAATTTCTCGGCCAGGAGGTACGCCTCACGCGGCCCCATGGCCTGGCCGAACCCATCGTGATGGACGCCACCGTCGATCAGTTGGACGGCTATCGCTTCGTCTACAGCCTGCCACTGGCCCCCGACCGGCTGCTGATCGAAGACACCTACTATGCCGATGGCGAGAGCCTGCCGGTCGAGCGCCTGCGCCAGCACCTGGCCGACTATGCCGGGCAGCAGGGCTGGGAGATCGCCGAGGTGCTGCGCGAGGAACAGGGCGTGCTGCCCATCACCCTGGGCGGCGATCTGGACCGCTACTGGGACAACGTCACTGCCGGCGCCCCCATCGGCCTGGCCGCCGGGCTGTTCCATCCCACCACCGGCTATTCGCTGCCCGAAGCGGTGCGCCTGGCGGAGCACCTGGCTGCCCAGCCCTTCACCTCCAGCGCCGTGCTGCGCGACGGCCTGCGCCAGTACGCCCAGGGCCGCTGGCAGGGCCAAGGCTTCTTCCGCCTGCTCAATCGCATGCTCTTTCTCGCCGGCCGCCCCGAGCACCGGGTGCGCGTCATGCAAAGGTTCTACGGCCTCGGAGAACCGCTGATCCAGCGCTTCTACGCCGGCCGCCTCACCGCCTTCGATCGGCTGCGCATCCTTTCCGGCAAACCGCCGGTGCCGCTGAAACCGGCCCTGGATGCCGCGCTGGCTCGTCCTCCTCAGTTCAAGGAAGCACCATGACCCAAGGTAACGCGCCCAAGCGGGCCATCGTCATCGGCGCCGGCTTTGGCGGTATCGCCCTGGCGATCCGTCTGCAGTCGGCCGGCATCGCCACCACCCTCATCGAGGGCCGCGACAAGCCCGGCGGCCGTGCCTACGTCTACGAGGACGCGGGCTTCACCTTCGACGCCGGTCCGACCGTCATCACCGATCCCTCGGCCCTGGAAGAACTGTTCACCCTCAGTGGTCGGCAGATGCGCGACTATGTGGAGCTGCTGCCGGTCAGCCCCTTCTACCAGCTGTGCTGGGAAGACGGCACCCGCTTCGACTACGTCAACGACCAGGCCCGGCTGGACGAGCAGATCCGCGCCCTGGAACCGGACGACGTCGCCGGCTACCAGCGCTTCCTGGCCTATTCCCAGGCGGTATTCGAAGAAGGCTACATCCGCCTCGGCGCCAAGCCCTTCCTCAAGGTCGGCGACATGCTCGCCGCCGGTCCCAAGCTGGCCCAGCTCAGCGCCTGGCGCAGCGTCTACACCCAGGTGTCGCGCTTCGTGAAGAGCGAGAAGCTGCGCCAGACGCTGTCTTTCCATACCCTGCTGGTGGGCGGCAACCCCTTCGCCACCTCCTCGATCTATGCGCTGATCCATGCGCTGGAACGCAAGTGGGGCGTCTGGTTCGCCAAGGGCGGTACCCACCAGCTGGTGCTCGGCCTGCTGAAGCTCTTTACCGACCTTGGCGGCGAGGTGCGGCTGAACGCGCCGGTGGAACGCATCCTCACCGAAGGCAATCGCGCCACCGGCGTTTGCCTGGCCGACGGCAGCCAGCTCGCGGCCGATCTGGTGGCCTCCAACGCCGACGTGGTGCACACCTATCGCAAGCTGCTTGGCCACCACACCCATGGCGTGGTCGAGGGCAATCGCCTCAAGCGCAAGAGACACAGCATGTCGCTGTTCGTCATCCATTTCGGCCTGAGCCAGCCGCCGGTGGGTCTCGAACACCACATGGTCTGCTTCGGCCAGCGCTATCGTGGCCTGATCGACGAACTGTTCAAGGGCCCGGGCGTGCCGGACGACTTCTCGCTCTACCTGCACTCGCCCTGCGTCACCGATCCGTCGCTGGCACCGCCCGGCCACAGTTCCCACTACGTGCTGGCGCCGGTGCCGCACCTGGGCAATGCCGACGTCGACTGGAGCGTGGAGGGCCCGCTCCTGAGAGACAAGATCTTCGCCTACCTGGAAGAGCGCTACATGCCCGGCCTGAGGGCCAAGCTGGTCACCTCGCGCATCTTCACCCCGGCCGATTTCCGCCAGGAGCTCAATGCCCATGTCGGCTCGGCCTTCTCCCTGGAGCCCATCCTCACCCAGAGCGCCTGGTTCCGGCCGCACAATCGCGATAGTGTCATTCCCAACCTCTACCTGGTCGGCGCGGGCACCCATCCCGGGGCCGGCGTTCCGGGCGTGGTCGGCTCGGCCAAGGCCACCGCCAGCGTCATCCTCGAGGAGCACGGTTAGCCATGCCAGCCACCCCTGACGTCGTCGACCACGCCGAGCAGAGCATTGCCGTCGGTTCCAAGAGCTTTGCTGCGGCTGCCAAGCTGTTCGCCCCCGAAACCCGCGAGAGCGCCGTGCTGCTCTATGCCTGGTGTCGCCACTGCGACGACGTCATCGATGGCCAGGAACTGGGCCATGGCCAGGTCGACGGCGATCGCCGCGCCGGGGGGGAACGCCTGGCCGAGCTGGAACGCCTGACCCGCGCCGCCTACGGCGACGAGCCGCTGCAGGATCCGGCCTTCGCCGCCTTCCAGCGGGTGGTCAAGCGCCACGGCATTACCCTTGCGCTGCCGCTGGATCACCTGGCCGGCTTTCGCATGGACGTCGAGGAGCGCGTCTATGTGGAACTGGAAGACACCCTGGAGTACTGCTATCACGTCGCCGGGGTGGTCGGGGTGATGATGGCGCGCATCATGGGCGCCGAAGACGAGGAAACCCTGGATCGTGCCTGCGACCTGGGCATGGCCTTCCAGCTCACCAACATCGCCCGCGACATCGTCGAGGACGCCCGCATCGGCCGCGTCTATCTGCCGCGGCTATGGCTCGACGAACTCGGGGTGCCGGCGGACGAACTGGCCGCGCCGCGCCATCGCGAAGCCGTCGCCCAGCTGGCCGAGCGTCTGGTGCGCCTGGCCGAGCCCTACTACGACTCGGCACGCCAGGGCCTGGCCGCCCTGCCCCTGCGTTCGGCCTGGGCCATCGCCACCGCCCGCGGCGTCTATCGCGAGATCGGCGTGCAGGTGCTGCACCTGGGCGCCCATGCCTGGGATCAGCGGGTCAGCACCAGCACCGCCGACAAGCTGCGCCTGGTCTGCCGCGGCGCCGCGCGCGCCATGCTGTCCCGCCACCAGCGCGACGAGCCACGCGCGAGCGAGCTCTGGACCCGGCCGCGGCGCTGACGCCAGCGATCGCGCTTCGGTCACATTTGTGCGCATCTTGGGGCTGCCCACCTGCAAACTTTTATGCGATAAACGGGTCGGATTAAAGCGACCCCTGGTGGGCCGCGGATGGATGGATGCCTGAGCCAGAGCGCTGCATCCGGTAGTCAGCCTACGAGTATGGGATTTGCACATGCACAAGACGGAAACGGCTGTTTCACACGATCGCTTCGCTGCCTCCTCGTCACTACTTGCCCTTGGCCTTTCCGCTAACGCGCAGTCCGGTTACAAGCCCGAATTCTTCAACGCCACCCAGTGGCGCACCCTGGTCGCCCTCTGCGCTCACCTGCAGGCCGACAGCGAGCAGGCCGATGCCCGGCTGCCCGAGTTCATCGATCGCCACATGCTGACCCCCTACGCCCACGGCGACCGTTCCAACATCGTCGATCCCTTCGACGAGCAGGCGCAGGTCCAGCAGGGCGCCAACCTGCGCGATCTGCTGCGTGACGGTCTGGCCGTGGTGGACAGCTATTGCACCGAGCGTCTGGGTGCCGGTTTCGCCGAACTGGCGGCCGGAGAACAGGCCCAGGTGGTCACCGCTGCCGAAGCGGGTACCCTGAATCCGCCGGCCAAGGAATTCATCGATCTGCTGCGTAACGAAAGCGAACGCAGTCAGTACGCCCACTCCCTGTTCGCCGCCTACGACGACACTCCCGCCGTCGCCTGACCCTGCTTAGCGCCTCCTCGGAGGCGCTCCCCTCTCCCGCCTAATCCGCACCTTCCTGCACCTGATCCCGCGCCTTGCGCTCGCGCGAAGAATCCAGGGCGCCGCCGTGTATCTCGCGCAGCTGCTGCTTGAGTTGCTGGGTGGTGGGCGCCAGCAGGAAACCGAAGGACACGCAGCCGTCCTTGCCGTCCACCGCATGATGCATGCGATGCGCCTGATAGAGCCGCTTCAGATAGCCGCTGCGCGGGATGTAGCGAAATGGCCAGCGCTGATGCACCAGGCCGTCGTGGGCGATGAAGTACAGCAGGCCATAGAGGGTCATGCCAGCGCCGATCCACTGCAGGCGCCAGTAGCCGGCATTGCCCAGGGCGATCAGCAGGATCGCGAGGCCAGCGAAGACCACCGCATAGAGATCGTTCTTCTCGAACCAGCCGGTACGCGGGCGGTGGTGGGATTCATGCCAGCCCCACCCCCAGCCATGCATGATGTACTTGTGCGACCACCAGGCGAAGGCTTCCATGCCGGCCACGGTGGCCAGCACGATTCCCGCATTGATCAGTAGCTCCAACGTTACCTCCGCAGGCGCCTGCTCAGGACGTCGCCGCCGGCTCGGCCAGGGTGCCGGCGGTCTCGCCCAGCAGGGGCGAATCCACCGGTAGACAGACCTGCAGGATACCCGGACGCACCTCGAATCTCACCCGGTCTCGCTTGACCGGTTCGCCATCGAGGTTCATGTCCAGGCCTTCGGCGGCTTCCAGCTCCACCCAGGGCAGTCGCGCGCGGATGAACATCTCCTCGGTGCTGAAGCCCTTGCTGAGAAATTCGCCCAGGGTGCCGAGCACGTCCTGGGACGCCGGCAGGATACCCACGTCGAGCAGGCCATCGTTGACCACGGCGGTGGGACAGAGCACGTGACCACCGCCGGCCTGGCGACCGTTGCCGATGCCCAGGGCGAGGAATTCGCCTTCCCATTCGAAACCGGGACCGCGGAAACGGCCATGGGCCGAATGCACCTCGGCGAAGCGGGTCAGGCCGGTGAGGAAGTAGGCCGCACCACCCAGCAGGCGCTTGAGTTCACCCGGGGTGTTGGCGGTGACCTGGGAGCCGAAGCCGCCGGTGGCCATGTTGAGGAACAGCTGACCCTCCGCCTCGACCAGGTCGATGGCGCTGGTCGGACCGTCCAGCAGGGCCAGGGCCGCGGCAGGCTCCACCGGCACACCCGCCGCGCGGGCGAAGTCGTTGGCGGTCCCCAGGGGCAGCAGGCCGAGACGGGCCTGGCTGTGGTTCTGCGCCATGGCCTCGGCCACCGCCCGCAGGGTGCCGTCGCCGCCGGCCGCGACCAGGGTACCGTAGCCTTCGCGGGTCGCCTGCTCGACGAAGCGCGCGGCATCGTCTTCTTCCCAGGTCACCCGCACATCGATGCGATGACCGGCGGCACGCCGTTCGAGAATGGCCTCCCGAACGTCCTCGTTACCGGTTTCCTTGCCATTGAGAATGACCAGGGCTGCGTCAGCCAGGGTGCCTGTCGTCGTCATGTCTGTCGTCCAAGGTTGGCGCTGCGCGGCGAGATGCCGCGTCAGGTACCGGGCAGCGCCCGGCGAGCGAATCTGGAGACTAGGACTGTGGCCCAACGGCCACGTTCAGTCCTGACCGCCGGTTGGCTAGGCCTTGAGCAATTCCGCGAGCGGAATGAAGCGCACCGGGTCACCCACGGCGAAGGTGCGGTCCTCGCGGATCTCCACCAGGCCATGGGCCCAGGCCGCCGTCTGCAGCACATTGGAGCCCTGGTTACGGTGGGGTACCGCCCGGCCATTCTCCAGGCGCGCCCGCTGGTATTCGCGGCGCGCACCGGCACGCGGCCAGTCGAAACCGGCCGGCACCTCGACGCTCAAGGGTGCCACGTCGATCTTGCCGGCCCGCCGCAGCAGATAGGGCCGCGCCAGCAGACCGAAGGTCACCAGGGTCGAGGCGGGATTGCCCGGCAGGCCGATCAGCGGGATCCCACGGAAGCGCCCACAGGTCAGCGGCTTGCCCGGCTTGAGCGCCAGCTTCCACAGGGTCAGCTCGCCCTCCTCGCGCAGGGCCTGCCCCAGGTAGTCGGCTTCGCCCACCGAGACACCGCCGGTGGAAAGGATCAGATCGGCCTGCAGCGCGCCCAGCCGCCGGCGCGTCTCGGCGAGATCGTCGGGCAGGATGCCCTGGTCCGACACCTCGCAGCCCAGCCGCCGCAACCAGCTGATCAGCAGGGCGCGATTGCTGTTGTAGATCTGCCCCGGGCCGAGCGGCTGGCCGGGCGCGACCAGTTCATCGCCGGTGGACAGCACCGCGACCCTGAGGCGCCGAAAGACAGTCAGCTGGGCCCGGCCGAGGGACGCAGCGACGCCCAGCTCCGCAGGACCCAGGGCGGTGCCGGCCGACAGGACCTCGTCCCCCACCTTGACCTCGTTGCCGCGGCGCCGGATGTTGCGGCCCGACCGCAGTTGCTCGACGAAGCGCACCCGGCCATCGTCCAGCACCTCGGTGTTTTCCTGCATTTCCACGCAGTCGGCACCCGCCGGCACCGGCGCACCGGTAAAGATGCGGGCGCAGGTTCCCGGCTCCAGCGGGGCCGGTGCCTGGCCGGCGAAGATGCGCTGGGAGACCCGCAGCGGTTCGCCCTGCCAGTCGTCCAGGCGCAGGGCGTAGCCGTCCATGGCGCTGTTGTCCCAGGGCGGCAGATCCAGGTCGGCTACCAGGGGCGCGGCCAGGATGCGGCCGTCGGCGTCTTCCAGGGCGACCTGCTCCAGAGGCAAGGGACCGTCTTCGGCCGCCAGGGCCAGCAGTCGCGCCAGGGCCTCTTCCAGCGACAGCAGGCTCATCCGCGTGGCCCGCAGGGTTCGGCCTGCTTAAGGTGCGGCACGAAGTTGCAGGGGCGATGACGGTTGTCCAGCTGCTCGGCGAGGATGCCGTCCCAGGCGGTGCGGCAGGCATTGGTCGACCCCGGCAGGCAGCAGACCAGGGTGCCGTTGGCCAGGCCGGCCAGGGCGCGGGACTGCACGGTGGAGGTGCCGATGTCGGCCACGGAAATCTGGCGGAACAGTTCGCCGAAGCCATCCACCTGCTTGTCCAGCAGGCAGGCCACGGCTTCCGGGGTGCTGTCGCGACCGGTGAAGCCGGTGCCGCCAGTGATCAGCACCACCTGCACCTGGTCTTCGGCGATCCAATGGGCGACCTGGGCGCGGATCCGGTAGAGGTCATCCTTGAGCAGCACGCGGTCGGCGAGGAAATGGCCGGCGGCCTCCAGGCGGTCGACGAACAGCTGACCCGAGGTGTCGGTCTCGAAGGTGCGGGTATCGCTGACCGTCAGGACGGCGATGTTCAGCGGTACGAAAACCGCCTCGGCTTTATGGCTCATCTGCTTGGGTTTCCGAAGTGTGCGAAAGAAAGGGTGCAGCGGAAGACCGCCGGACGGGCCGCGGGTTTCCCGAAAGGGGGAGCGCCGGACTGGCACCGGCCAGGAGATAGCCGCGCCGACTGTCGGCCAGGATCGCGGGGAAGGTCCGAGAAGGCTGCATCGTCACAGCCTAGAGGAAAAGCCGGCGCCCCTTCAACCGAGAGGGCGCCTGGCCACGCCTAGCGCTGGCGTTGTTCGCCTTCGGCATGGGTCTCCCATTTGATGGGACGCGGATCGGCGATGTCGTTGGCATCCTGGCTGAAGCGGCCGTACTGGGGCGCGATATTCGGGTCTTCCTCCCAGGTTGCCTGCTGGGTGAAGGTGCCGGCCTTCCGATCGAACTTGAGAAAATGCCGGGCCGTCTTGCCACCCCAGTCCGCGGACGGCAGGGAGATGAAATCCACCTGGTACTGGTCGTCGGTCAGCTTGCCGTGCACCACGTAGACGCCGTAGTGCTCCTCGCCGGGCGAGATGATCTTGTAGACGCCGTTGCTGTAGTAATAGAGGGTGGCGTCGGGATAGGGCTTCTTCTCGTAGAGCTTTTCGTAGAACAGCTTCTGGCGGATGGTCGGCTGGCCAAAGGTGACCTTGACCGAGGGAGGTTCACCACCGCCCGCACCAAAGGCGGGCAAGGCGGCCAGAGCCAACGCAGGGAGCAGCATCGTCTTCATCGTTTCCAAACTCCTTCTGGGCAGGGACTCCCCGCCAGCGCACGGCAGGGATCAAAGGTGTCTAGCACGCCCCTTTGCACGGGGCGCGCCCGAGTCTAGCCCAGCCGTTGCGCCCGGACAAACCCCACTCCAGCCGACCGCCAGCGGCGAAACCGGGCTAGGATGAAAGCCCGCTCCCCACGTCCGAAAGCCGAGGTCCGCTGCATGTCCCTTCTGCCCGCTTCCATCCTGATCCTCGCCGGCGGTCGCGGCCAGCGCATGGGCGGACGCGACAAGGGACTGGTGGAATGGCGCGGCCAACCCCTGGTGGCCCAGGTGCAGGCCGCGGTAAGGCCACTGACCGATGACCTGGTGATCTCCTGCAACCGCAATGCGCCGCGTTATGCCCAGTGGGCCGACCAACTGGTGGCCGATGACCAACCGGACTTTCCCGGCCCGCTGGCCGGCATCCTCGCCGGCCTCGCCGTGGCGCGGCATGACTGGGTGCTGCTGCTGCCCTGCGATGCGCCGCGCATCGATGCCGCCCTCGCCCTGCAACTGCTCGCGGCGGCCCAGGCGAGCGCGGGCCCGGTGATGGCGCGCCAGAGTGGCTTCTGGCAACCGCTGTTCAGCGCCCTGCCCCGGCGCCTGTTGCCGGCCTTGCGCCAGGCCTGGGCGGATGGCGAGCGCAGTCCGCGTGGCGCCCTGCTGCCCCTTGGCCTGGCCGCCGTGGACTTCACTGAAGACGATATTCGCCTGGCCAACTTCAACGACCCCGCGGCGCTGGAAAGCGCGGTCTGAACGCGGCGAACCACCCGGCCAGACGGCGTGACCCACCGGTTCCCGGACGAACTCGGCCCTGCACCCGCGGTCCTAAGCCCGCTTGGTTGCCAAGAAAGGAGACCGTCACATGAACAAGCACCTGCTCCCCGCCGCCCTGCTGGTCGTCGCCAGCGCCCTGCTCGCCGGCTGCTCCACGCCCAGCGTCATCACCCTCAACGATGGCCGCGAGATCCAGGCCACCGACACGCCGAAGTACGATGACGACTCGGGCTTCTATACCTTCAAGCAGCTCGACGGCAAGCCGACCCGCATCAACAAGGACCAGGTTCGCACCATCAAGGAGCTCTGATTCCTGCCCGGCGCGATTTTTTTACCTAACCCCTTGTGCTTGCATGAGTTTTAGGTAGAATGCGCGCCATCCATCACGGAGCGTAGCGCAGTTTGGTAGCGCGTCTCGTTCGGGACGAGAAGGTCGCTGGTTCGAATCCAGTCGCTCCGACCAATTTGATCCGCAAGGATCACCCCAAGGCCCGCCTAGTGCGGGCTTTGTCGTTTCTGGGGTTTGGCCTTGGCGCCCCAAGGAGCGCCGCCCTCCCCCCTCTCTATCGCCGGCTAAACGCCAGCTTGGCGGCGAACAGCAGAAAGACCACCCCCGTCACCCGATCCAGCCAGCGGATCACCGCGGCCTTGCGCAGGGTCTCGCCCAGGGTACTGGTGGCGCCGATCAGGGTCAGGGACCAGAGCAGGCCCAGCGCCACATGGATGGCGACCAGGCCGAAGGTCCAGGCGATCAGAGGTTGGCCCTGGGGAATGAACTGGGGCAGGAAGGACACGTAGAAGATGCCGACCTTGGGATTGAGCACGTTGCCCAGCATCCCCTTGAGGAACCAGTTGGAGCCTGAGCCGCCCGCGCCTGCCGTGGGGGCAATGGCATTACGGGGGCGCAGCAGCAGGTTGAGGCCGAGCCAGCAGAGGTAGGCCGCGCCGCAATACTTGAGCAGCGTATAGGCCCGTTCCGAGACCGCCAGCAGCGCGCCCAGGCCGAAGGCCACGGCGGCGCCCCAGAGCAGGCAGCCGGCGTTGATCCCCAGGGCCGCGCGCCAGGCCTGGGCGCGGCCCTCTACCGCGGCGGTGCGCAGGATCAGCGCGGTATCGAGACCCGGAGTAAGGGTGAGCAGGGACGCGGCCAGGGTAAAGGCCAGCAGGTTGTCGGCGAGGGACATGGCGGGGCTCGTTTCGGCGGGAGAGGCTCGAAACGGTAGCACGGGGTCAGGACGACGATCAGCCTGTCCTCGTACCGCGATGGCCGCCCGCAGGCGGCCATGGCAAGGCTCAACCGGCGGCGCGGAAGGCGGGTTCCTGGTCGGCGATGTAGCGGGCGGCGGCGCGGCGGGCTTCCAGTTCGAAGGCCTGGGGATTGCGATCGACGATGCG
Source organism: Pseudomonas sp. HR1 (assembly GCF_030175875.1). NCBI lineage: Bacteria > Pseudomonadati > Pseudomonadota > Gammaproteobacteria > Pseudomonadales > Pseudomonadaceae > Pseudomonas > Pseudomonas sp. HR1. The sequence continues at coordinate 798,861 of NZ_JASNRF010000003.1, read as the reverse complement.
CTCCAGGGTGCCGCGGGGAATGCCGTCGGCTTCGAAGTCGGTGCGGCACTGCAGGGCGCCGGCGTGGCAGACGTTACGCTCGACCGCTTCGATCAGACCACCTGCACGCAGGGTCTTGACGATGTTATGGGGCAGACGGCGGCTGCGACGCAGAGCGGCGGTGGCCATGGCCAGGACGTCGAGGATCTCGTTTTCCACCGGGGTGAAGGGGCCGTTGCCGAGCTTTCCCTTCTGCATCAGGTAACGGCGCGAGAGCAGATTGCCCTGGCGTTCGAGGGCTTCTCGCGCGGCCAGGTCGAGGCGACCGCGGCTCTCCAGGCTGCGCTCCAGCGCAATGAGAAATTCCCAATCGGTGATCTGAGAAATCTGGGTGATGACTGCGTCCATGAAGCGCTCCTTGCCAGTCGGGAATAGATGGCACATTGATAGCGTTCAGCGCATTTGGTTCCCTGCAAAACCAGCATGCCGACGGACGTCATATCATTTGGCCAGTCACGACCGGTCGAGGCCGACGAGCGTGTCTATTCGGGGGACAAAAGGCAGGATGACAGGTGCGGGGAGGAAGCCACGGTCAAGCCGCTCTATTCCATGAAGCAGGACACTAGCGACGCGGCAGCAGGCTCTCGACCAACTGGCTGAGGTCGGCCACGCTCCAGGGTTTGGGCAGGAAGGCAGCGCGCCGCGGCAGGACGGCGAGATCCTGGTCGATGTAGCCGGAAATGATGATGAAGGGCACCGTGGGCCAGCTCACCGCCGCGAGCTGGGCGAAGGCCAGACCGTCCAGCATGCCCGGCACGTTGACGTCGGCGATGACCATCTTGGTATCGCTGCCGCGGGTGTCCATATGAGCCATCGCTTCATCGCTGGAGGCGACTGCCACGACATTCAGCCCCTGCTCGGTGAGGATTTCGGTCAGCAGCTCGCGCTGCCCCGGATCGTCTTCCAGAACAAGAATTTGTCTTTGTATTTCAAGGCTTCTCGGCTTCATGGCAGCTCAGACAGCGAAGGCGGGAGAGGTTCTCCCCGAACCTACCTAACGGTCACCTGAGGCAGGTGAGCGGTAGGCTGGCCAATTGCCTTCAAACCCGCGCCACGCCTGGCTTTCAGCCCTTAAAAGAACCATGCCAGACGGCCTCGTGAGGGGCGCGGATGAAGTTTTTTCGCCGCTTGGCTGTCTGAGGGCCAAGACGCCCATTTTTCGCCTGCGCAAGGACCCCGCCTCCGTGAGCCGACAGCCCCCCTCCCGCAAGGCGCGGGTCGACAATTCCGCTACCAGCGATGTTTCGCACGAGGGCAAGAACATCTTCTTTGCCGCGGTGGAAACCACGCGGATGCCGATGCTGGTGACCGATCCCAAGCAGCCGGACAACCCGATCATCTTCGCCAACAACGCCTTCACCGACATGACCGGCTACCAGGTGGACGAGTTGCTGGGGCGCAACTGCCGCTTCCTGCAGGGACCAGAGACGGATCGTTCGGTGGTCGGCCAGATTCGCGAGGCGGTGGAGCAGGAGCGCGAGATCTCGGTGGAGATCATCAACTACCGCAAGGACGGCTCGACCTTCTGGAATGCGCTGTTCGTCTCGCCGGTGTACAACGACGCGGGCGAGCTGACCTACTACTTCGCGTCCCAGCTGGATGTCAGCCGGCGGCGCGACGCCGAGGACGCCCTGCGCCAGGCGCAGAAGATGGAGGCGCTAGGCCAGCTCACCGGCGGCATCGCCCACGACTTCAACAATCTGCTGCAGGTGATGATGGGCTATATCGACATCATCCAGCGCACTGCGGAAAAGCCCAGCTTCGACCAGGAACGCATCGTGCGCAGCGCCACCCACGCCAAGTCGGCGGCGGAGCGCGCCAGTACCCTCACCCAGCAGCTGCTGGCCTTTTCCCGCAAGCAGAAGCTCGAAGGCCGGGTACTCAACCTCAACAACCTGATCCGCACCTCCCATGAACTGGCGGAGCGGACCCTGGGCGACGTGGAAATCCGCACCCAGCTGGACCCCGAGCTGTGGAATTGCCGCATCGATCCCACCCAGGCCGAGGTGGCGCTGCTCAATATCCTGATCAACGCCCGCGACGCCCTGGCGGATTGCCCGCAGCCCAGCGTGGGCATCGAGACGCGCAACGTCGAGGTGCGCGAGCTGGCGAACATGTCCTACGACGGCCTCATGCCCGGGCGCTATGTCAGCCTGGCGATCACCGACAACGGCCACGGCATGCCGGCCAGCATCCGCGATCGGGTGATGGATCCCTTCTTCACCACCAAGGAAGAAGGCAAGGGCTCGGGGCTCGGCCTGTCGATGGTCTATGGCTTCGCCAAGCAATCCGGCGGCACGGTGCGCATCTATTCGGAAGAAGACGTCGGCACCACCCTGCGCCTTTACTTTCCGGTGGATGACAGCCATGTCACCCAGCAACAGGCCGAGCAGCGCTCGGAGCGCCGCAGCGGTACCGAGCGCATCCTGGTGGTGGAAGACCGTCCGGACGTTGCGGAACTGGCCAAGCTGGTGCTGGAAGACTACGGCTACACCGCGCAGATCGCCTTCAATGCCAGCGAAGCCCTACGCCTGCTGCGCGAAGACGAGCAGCCGTTCGACCTGGTGTTCACCGACCTGATCATGCCGGGCGGCATGAATGGGGTGATGCTGGCGCGCGAGGTGAAACGCCTGCACCCGGCGATGAAGATACTGCTCACCACCGGCTACGCCGAGAATTCGCTGGAGCGCACCGACATCGGCGGTTCGGAATTCGATGTGATCTCCAAGCCCTATATCCCCAACGATCTTGCGCGCAAGATTCGCCGGGTGCTGGACGGACCCAACGGGATCGCCTGAGGGTGCGAGCCCTCTTACCCGCGCCGGGGCCGGGCCGTGTCGATGGGTCGGAGTGGCCTTGGACTAGCGACACGATTAGACTTGCGATTAACGGGGCGCGGATCGCGCCCTCCGTTTTTTCCGCTGCATGGTTCCAACGCAGCTCCATCGCTCCCTTCACCTCAGCGTAACGCACGGCGCCTCTGCTCCAGCAGCCGTCTGCGCCGCATGTTTTCCGTGCTCTTCGTTTCCGACGCCGCGAGGTTTGGCCATCCATGAATTCTTCTAGCGCGTCCATTATCGCGACAGGCAATGCCGGCCTGGATCAGGTCCTGCGCGGCGGTCTACCCAAGGATCGGCTCTACCTGCTGGAGGGCACCCCAGGTTCGGGCAAGACGACCCTGGGCTTGCAGTTTCTCTTCGAAGGCGTCCGCCAGGGCGAGTCGGTGCTCTATATCACCCTGTCGGAGACCAGCGAAGAGCTGCGGTGCGTGGCCGAGTCCCACGGCTGGAGCCTGGACGGCGTGCACCTGTTCGAGCTGTCCGCCGCCGATGCCGTGCTCGGCGGTGCGCAGGAGCAGACCATCCTGCATCCCTGGGAGTCCGAACTGGGTGACACCATCGAGCTGATCCAGGCCCGCGTCGACGACCTCCAGCCGCGCCGCCTGGTGTTCGACAGCCTGTCGGAGATGCGCCTGCTGGCCCAGGATCCCTTGCGCTATCGCCGCCAGGTGCTTGCGCTCAAGCAATTCTTCGCCGGGCGCGGCCTGACCGTGTTGCTGGTGGACGACCTGACCACCAGTGGGGGCGAGCGAGACAATCATCTGCACAGCCTCTGCCACGGGGTGCTGACCCTAGAGCGCCTGACCCTGGACTTCGGCGCCGCCCGCCGGCGCCTGCAGATCCAGAAGTTGCGTGGCGTGGACTTCATCGCCGGCTATCACGACTTCGTCCTGCGCCGCGGCGGCCTGGAGATCTATCCGCGCATGATCGCCGCAGGGCACTACCAGGAATTCGTGGGCCAGCCCGTGCCCAGCAACATCGCGGACATGGATGCGCTGCTGCATGGTGGCCCCCTGCGCGGCACCAGCACCCTGATCACCGGCCCGGCCGGTACCGGCAAGACGACCCTGGCCCTGCAATATGTCACCGCGGCCTGCGCGCGCGGCGAAAGGTGCGCCGTCTATGAATTCGACGAGCGTATCGGCACCCTGCTCAAGCGCGCGGAAAGCATGGGTATGCCGCTCCATCGCTATATCGACGAGGGTCTGCTGGTGGTCCACCAGATCGATCCGGCCGAACTGTCTCCCGGCGAATTCGCCTGGCGCGTACGGCGGGATGTCGATGAGAACGACTGCCGACTGCTGGTCATGGACAGCCTCAACGGCTACCTCGCCGCCATGCCCCAGGAGCAACACCTGATCCTGCAGATGCACGAGTTGCTTTCCTACCTGAGTCAGTCCGGGGTGGTGACCTTTCTCATCAATCCCCAGCACGGTCTGGTCGGGACGATGACCTCCAGCCTCGACATCTCCTACATCGCCGATACCGTGGTGCTGATCCGTTTCTTCGAGGCCCAGGGCCGACTGCGCAAGGCCATTTCCATCCTCAAGCACCGCGGTGGCGGCCACGAGGACGCGATTCGGGAATTGCGCATCGATACCCGGGGCATCCGGGTGGGTCAGCCCCTGGTGGACTTCCGCGGCGTGCTGACCGGCACCCCGGAGTACTTCGGTGCCAAGCAACCCCTGATGGAAGAGCGCGATTGACCGAGACCAAGACGTCTTCCTGCGAGCTGATCATCTGTGCCCCGCTCCGGGGCGATGCCGCCAGCCTGCAGCGACTCTTCACCCAGGGCTATCACACGCGCTACCTGTCCACGCTCAACGAGGTTGCAGCCGCGCTGGGCGACGAGACGGGCATCATCGTGTTTACCGAGGAGGCTCTGCGCCAGGAGCTGAACGCTCTGGCGCAGGCCTTGGAGCGCCAGCCGACCTGGTCGGACATCCCGCTGGTGCTGCTGGCTTCCGACTCCAAACGCTCGGGCCGCGGCAACGATCTCCTGCGTCGTCAGCTGCCCGCGGCCGCCACCAATCTGGTCATCCTGGAGCGGCCCCTGAGTGGGGCCTCCCTGCTGAGCAGCGTGGCCGCCGCCTGGCGGTCGCGACTGCGCCAGTTCGAGATGCGCGACCGTCTCGCCGAACTCGCCCAGGAGCGCGAACGCCTGCAGACGCTGCTGGAGAACCTGCCGGTGGGGGTGTGCTTCATGGATGCCCAGGGCCGCACCCTGGTCAGCAATCCCTTCTATGAGCAGTACGTGCCGGGTCAGCGCATTCCGTCCCAGCAACCGCAGGAAGTGGCGCGCTGGACCGCGCTCGACAGCAATGGCCGGCTGCTGCCGCCCGAACGTTTCCCGGGCGCTCGGGCGCTGGGTGGCGAGCGGGTCAAGGGGCAGGACTTCTATCACACCAGTGCCACCGGCGAGGAATCCTGGCTGCGGGTGAGCGCGGTGCCGCTTCACGACGCCGGCCAGCAGATCATCGGTGCGACCACGGTGATCGCCGACATCAGCGAGGAGAAACGCGCGGAACTGGCCTTGCGCCGCTTCAACGAAGAACTGGAAGTCCAGGTCGAGGAGCGCACCCGTACCCTGGCGCTTACCCTTAGCGAATTGCAGCGGGAAACCGCCGAACGCAGTCGCGCCGAAGAGCAGCTGCGTCAGTCACTGAAGATGGAAGCGGTCGGCCAGCTCACCGGCGGCATCGCCCATGACTTCAACAACATGCTCACCGGGGTGCTGGGCGCCCTGGACCTGATGAAGATCAAGAACAAGGGGCAACTTGCCGGCCTGGAGCGCTACATGGAGGCGGCGCAGCACTCGGCGCATCGGGCGGCGGCGCTCACCCAGCGGTTGCTGGCCTTCTCGCGCAGGCAATCGCTGGAATCGCGCCCGATGTCGGCCAACGACCTGATCCTGGCGCTGCAGGATCTGCTGCAGGGCACCGTGAGCGAGCAGATCTCGGTGACGCTGGAACTGGACCCGACGGCGCCCTGGATCCTGGCCGACGCCAACCAGCTGGAGAATGCCCTCCTCAACCTGGTGATCAATGCCCGCGATGCCATGCCGGATGGCGGCGTCGTCACCCTGGCGACCTATCCGGTGACGGTCACCGAGCCGGCGGCCGAAGACGAGGCGCTGCCTCCAGGAGACTATGTCTGCATCGAGGTGCGGGACAGCGGAACCGGCATTCCGGAGCGGTTGCTGGACAAGGTGCTCGAGCCCTTCTTCACCACCAAGCCCCAGGGCCAGGGCACCGGTCTGGGGCTGTCGATGGTCTATGGCTTCGCCCGGCAGAGCAATGGCCGCCTGACCCTCGCCAGTGACGCCAGCGGAACCCGGGTGTGCGTCTATCTGCCCACGGCGGAACAGCGCCGCGAGCCGCAGCGCGCCGAGCCGGCGGAGCTCGTCCAGGGTGCCGGCCAGACCATCCTCCTGGTGGAAGACGACGATGCGGTACGGCTGGTCAATCAGGAGGCGCTGCAAGCCTTGGGCTATCGGGTCTGGAGCGCGGCCGAGGGCAAGGCCGCGCTGCGTCTTCTGGATCAGATCCCGCAGCTGGACCTGCTGGTAACCGACGTCGGTCTGCCGGGCCTCAATGGTCGCCAGCTGGCGGAGGTCATCCAGCAGCTCAGGCCGCGGCTGCCGGTGCTGTTCCTCACCGGCTACGCCGAGGGCGCACTCAGTAGGACCTCCTTCCTGGGTGGTAACATGGAGCTGATGACCAAGCCCTTTACCCTGGACCAGTTGGCTGCGCAGGTCGCCGCCATGCTGTCCGGGTCCGCCAATCGGGCCGTGGCGCCCTCCTGAGGTCGCCGCCGCCCCGCGACCTAGCCAAGGACCCCATGACCTCCCAGATCCGCCCCGCCCGCCGCGAAGACGCCACCCGGATTCACGAACTGATCGTCGAACTGGCCGACTATGAAAAGGCCGTCCATGAGGTGCTGGCCAGTCCGGCCCAGATCGAGGCGACGCTGTTCGCCGCCGACACCCCGACCCGGGCGCTGGTCGCCGAGCACGACGGCGTGGTGGTGGGCTATGCCGTGTATTTCTACAGCTATTCCACCTGGCTGGGCCGCAACGGCATCTACCTGGAAGACCTCTATGTGAGCCCCAGCGCCCGCGGCACTGGCCTGGGCAAGGGCCTGCTGCGCGAACTGGCCCGGGAAGCGGTGGCCAATGACTGCGGCCGCCTGGAATGGAGCGTGCTGGACTGGAACACCCCGGCCATCGACTTCTACGAAAGCCTGGGCGCCCAGGCCCAGAGCGAATGGGTGCGCTATCGTCTGGACGGCGCGGCGCTGCGGGATTTCGCCGAGAGTGGGCGGTAGGATTCACAGGTTGAATTGAGCACCAGCGAAGCCCGACGCGATGGGACGCGACATGGGTAATGTTGGTTGCGGTTATGGCGATCCGCTGTTGCCGGGGGACGCCGATCGCGGCCATGGGCCGCTCCTACGGATTCCGATTCTCCTGCAGGAGCGCCCCATGGCCGCGATCAACGCCGTAGCGTGGAAAACGGCACAGCCTTTTCCACCGGGGACGTCGGCATGGGGCGCGCCCTCACCCCAACCCTCTCCCAAAGGGAGAGGGGGATTTTCGACCAAGGATCAGCGTCGTAGCGTGGAAAACGGCGCAGCCTTTTCCACCGGGGACTGCGGCATGAGGCGCGCCCTCACCCCAGCCCTCTCCCAGAGGGAGAGGGGGTTGTCCGAATGGGTCTCAGTGTCGTAGCACCGTAGCGTGGAAAACGGCGCAGCCTTTTCCACAGGGGACCGCGGCATGAGGCGTACCCTCACCCCAGCCCTCTCCCGGAGGGAGAGGGGCTCTGTCCGAGCGATAATCAGATCTTCGCCAGCCCCGAAAATCGCAGGCGACCGGCACAAGCCTGTCCGCATCGGCGGACCGCCACCCGTTACCGATCCGCCAATTCCACCTGTGCCGGGCGGCGCTGCATCAGTACCTTGCCGTTACGGATGGAGTACAGCGGCAGGCCCTGACTGCGGACCATCTCGTAGTCGCTGTCAGCGGAGAGCACCAGCAGGTTGGCCGGTCGCCCCTCCTCCAGGCCGTAGCGATCGCCCAGGCACAGGGCCTTGGCGCTGTTGACCGTGACCAGATCCAGCGCCGATTGCAGGTTGCGATAGCCGAGCATGTGGCAGATGTGCAGCCCCGCTTCCAGCACCCGCAGGATGTTGCCGTTGCCCAGCGGATACCAGGGATCGACGATGGAATCCTGGGCGAAGCAGACGTTGAGGCCGGCCTCCAGCAACTCGTTGACCCGGGTCACGCCGCGGCGCTTGGGAAAGGTGTCGAAGCGGCCCTGCAGGTGGATGCTCTCGGTCGGGCAGGAGATGAAGTTGATGCCGGCGTGGGTCAGCAGGCGGAACAGCTTGGCGCAGTAGGCGTTGTCGTAGGAGCCCATGGCGGTGGTGTGGCTGGCGGTGACCCGCGAACCCATGCCGCGGCTGCGTGCCTCTTCGGCCAGCACCTCGAGAAAGCGCGAGTGGGGATCGTCGGTCTCGTCGCAATGGACGTCCACCAGGCAGCCGGTGCGCTCGGCCAGGTCCATGAGGAATTTCACCGAGCTCACGCCCTGGTCGCGGGTGTATTCGAAGTGCGGGATGCCGCCGACCACATCCGCGCCCAGGCGAATGGATTCCTCCATCAACTCGCGCCCGTTCTTGAAGGACTCGATGCCCTCCTGGGGAAAGGCGACGATTTGCAGGTCGATCAGGTGGCGGGTTTCCTCGCGCACCTCCAGCATGGCCTTGAGTGCGGCCAGCGACGGATCTGTGACGTCGACGTGGGTGCGCACGTGCTGGATGCCGTGAGCGGCCAGGGCGCGGATGGTGCGTGTGGCGCGGGTCTTGGTGTCTTCCTGGGTGATGGTGGCCTTGCGCTCGCCCCAGCACTCGATGCCCTCGAACAGGGTGCCGCTCATGTTCCAGCGCGGCTCGCCGGCGGTCAGGGTGGCGTCGAGGTGGATGTGCGGCTCGACGAAGGGCGGCACTACCAGGTTGCCAGCGGCGTCGATGTCGTCCGGCCCTACCGCAGGCGGCATGAGCTGCTCGGCGATGGCGGCGATGCGTCCGCCTTCGAGGCGGATGTCATACAGGCCTTCGCGGTCACGCAGGCGGGCGTTGAGGATGCGCATGGTCGATCTCCTAGAGCGAAGCGGGGGCGGCGGCACGACGACCGCGACTCAGGCCATTGAACACGCCATAGCCGAGCGCCGCCACCCCGATGCCCACCAGGGGCGCCACCCAGGGCGAACCGAAGGCGGCGATGGTGCCCAGGCCGTAGGCCGCCAGCCCCGGCCAGTTGTAGTGCGGCAGGCGGGCCTCGGCGAGCAGCGGATAGCGCCCGCGATGGCGCAGCCAGAAGTCGGCGACGATCACCCCGCCGATGGGTGGGATCACCGTGCCGAGCAGTACCAGATAGGGCACCAGCAGGTCGTACATGCCCAGCACGGCCAGGGCGGTACCGATCAGGGCGCCGGCAAGGGTCACCGTCTTGCGGCGGCTGGTACGCACCAGATTGCAGCCGGCCACGGCGAAGTTGTAGATGGTGTTGTCCTGGGTGCTCCAGATGTTGAGCAGCAGCATGGCCAGGGCGGCGGTGGCGAAGCCCTGCAGCATCAGCACCTCCACCACGTCCGGCTGCTGGTAGACGATGGCGCCATAGGCGCCGATCAGCACCATCAGGCCGTTGCCGATGAAGAAGCCGATCAGGCTGGCCAGCACCGCCACCCGGGTGGAACGGGCGAAGCGGGTCCAGTTGGTGGCCTGGGTGGCGCCGCTGACGAAGGTGCCGAACACCAGGGTGATGGCGGTGGACAGGTCCAGGCTGGCGCTGGGCTGGATCGCCAGCAGGCCGGCCAGACCGCCGGCCTTGGCGGTGGTCACGCTCATGGACAGGATCAGCAGCAGCGCCATGGCCGGCACGGCGATCCAGGAGAGGATCTCCAGGCCGCGGTAGCCGATGTAGGCGGTGGCGCAGAAGCCCAGGCCGAACACCGCCATCAGCGCCAGCACCGCGCCCTGCTCCAGGCCGAAGTACCTGCCCAGCACCACGGCAGCGGTGGCCGTCCCCCAGGCGTACCAGCCGATCTGGGTGAAGCCGAGGATGAGGTCGCACAGCTTGCTGCCGCGTTCGCCAAAGGCGAAGCGCCCCATCAGCACCGAGTTGAGGCCACTGCGACAGGCGATATGGCCGAGGGCGGCGGCATAGAGACCCAGCAGCAGATTGCCGAGGGCGATCACCCACAGCAGGTCGGTGAAACCGAAGGCCACCCCCAGCTTGCCGCCGGCGAACATGGTGGCGGTGAAGAAGGTGAAGCCCAGCAGCACCATGGCCAGGGAGGCCAGCCCCTTGCGGGCGTGGGGCGGGACTTCGCTCAGGGGATAGTCGTTGCCGGCGTTGCTCATAAGGCATTCCTCGGGATGGGCGTACCTGAGACTTAGCAGTGGCCGTGCCAGGCTTCGCCAAGCGGCATGGCAGAGGCCAGGACGCCCTCGCCGGCCGGTCCCTGGAGCCCGGCTTTGGTGCAAGGCACAGCCCCGTGCCTTGGCCGGGGGCGGTCAAGTGTGAGACGGTTGCCGCGGCCGTCTCACAAGGAAAAGATCATGACCACGCCACGCCTCGCCGTCCTGGGTTCCGGTCTCATGGGCATCGGCATCGCCGTGCACCTGGCGCGCCACGGCCATGCCGTGCAGCTGCAGGACGTCGACCCCGCCCGCCTCGCCGAGGTGGCCGCCACCGCGCGCACCCTGCTCGCCGAGCTGGAAGAAGCCGACATCGCGGTGGACACCGAGGCAGTCATCGCCCGCCTCAGCACCACCACCGAGCTGGCCGATCTCGCCGACTGCGACCTGCTGTTCGAAGCCGTGCCCGAGCGCCTGGAGCTCAAGCATCGCCTCTATGCCCAGCTCGAAGCCATGCTGCGCCCGGACGCCCTGATCGCCAGCAACACCAGCGGCCTGCCACCGGACGAGTTGGCCGCGCACTTGCGTCATCCCGAGCGCCTGCTGATCGCCCACTTCTGGAATCCACCGCACTTCATTCCCCTGGTGGAGCTGGTGCCCGGCACGGCCACCCTGCCCGCCCATCTGGAATCCGTGCGCCTACTGCTGGAAGCCGCGGAACTGGAAGCAGTGGTCCTGCAGCGCGCCATTCCCGGCTTCGTCGGCAATCGCCTGCAATTCGCCCTGCTGCGCGAGGCCCTGCACATCGTGCAGAGCGGCGCGGCGGACGCCGAGACAGTGGACCGGGTGATGCGCGCCTCCCTGGGTCGGCGCTATGCCATGGCCGGGCCGCTGGAAGCGGCGGACATGGGTGGCCTGGATACCTTTCGCGACATCGCCCGGCATCTCTGGCCGACCCTGGCGCGGGACGAGGCGCCGCTACAGCTGCTGGAAGACCAAGTGGCGGCCGGCCGTACCGGCCTGCGCAGCGGCCACGGCTTCCATGAGTGGGACGCGGCGCGGCGCGAGCGCATCGTCCAGCGACGCCTGCACCAGCTGCGCCATGCGCTGAAGCCATGAGCCGCACCCCGCCGGGTCTGCCCGGGCTGGAAGACTACGCCGACATCCGCCAGCGGGCGATCCGCTCGCTGTTCGAGATCATCGAGCAGACCAGCAACGGCACGGTGATCGTCGACCGCGAGGCGCGCATCGTCTGGATCAACCAGAGATACGCCCAGCACTTCGGCCTGCCGGATGCCGCCGCCGCCATCGGTCAGCCGGTGGAACAGATTATTCCCCACAGCCTGCTGCGCGAGGTGGCGCGCAATGGCCAGCCGATCCTGCTGGACATGCTGGAGACCCGCAACGGACCGCTGGTGGTGATGCGCCTGCCGATCCATACCGACGAGGGCGAGCTGATCGGTGCCATCGGTTTCGCCCTGTTCGACCAGTTGCAGCAACTGGCGCCGCTGGTGACCCGCTACCTGCGTATCCAGGAAGAGCTGGCCACCACCCGGCGCTCGCTGCAGCATGCGCGCACCGCCAAGTACGGTTTCGGCCACTTCGTCGGCAGCGGCCCGGTCAGCCTGGAGGTCAAGCGCCGCGCCCGGCGCGCCGCCGCCAGCGAGGCTGCGGTGCTGCTCTTGGGCGAGACCGGCACCGGCAAGGAGTTGCTGGCCCACGCCATTCACGGCGCCTCGCCACGGGCCGGGCGGCCCTTCGTCAGCATCAATGCCGCAGCCATCCCGGAAAGCCTGCTGGAAGCGGAATTCTTCGGCACCGCGCCGGGCGCCTTCACCGGTGCCGAACGGCGCGCCCGCCCGGGCAAGCTGCAGATCGCCCAGGGCGGCACCCTGTTTCTCGACGAGATCGGCGACATGCCCCTGGCCCTGCAGGCCAAGCTGCTGCGGGTGCTGCAGGAAAAGGAGTACGAACCCCTGGGCTCCAACGAGGTGCTGGCCTGCGACGTGCGCATGATCGCCGCCACCTCCCGCGACCTGGAGACCGCCGTGGCCGAGGGACGCTTTCGCGCCGATCTCTATTACCGCCTCAACGTGCTGCCGATCCGCATCCCGCCGCTGCGTGAACGCCTGGACGACCTGGCGCTGCTGGCCGAGGCCATCCTCGACGGGCTGCCGCAGGTGGGCGGACAGTCGACGCCCGACCTCACCGCCGACGGCCTGGCCCTGCTGCAGCGCCAGCCCTGGCCCGGCAATGTGCGCGAGTTGCGCAACGTGCTGGAGCGCGCCGTATTGCTGGGCGACGACAGCCAGCTGGACGCCGCGGCGCTGGCGGAGGCCTTGGGCGTTTCCGCCGAACTGCCAGCCAAGCCTGTGACGAGCGCTACCGGCGAAACCTACGCCGAAGCGCGCCAGCGCTTCGACCGGGAATTGTTCCAGGCGACCCTGGCCGCCTGCGGCGGCAAGGTGGACGAAGCCGCCCGGCGCCTGGGGTTGGGGCGTTCTACGCTATACAAGAAGCTGGTGGCGTTGGGGCTGATGTCTCGAATATGAGACAGATCCATAGATAGAGACAAAGCCTGTAGGAGCGGCCCATGGCCGCGATTGACGATCTATCGCGGCCATGGGCCGCTCCTACCGAGTCATGCGCAGGCTGGGTGGAGAAGGCTTTATCGTCGAAGCCCAACATGGCCGGCGTCGAGCTGTTGCTGGGCTTCGCTGCGCTCAGCCCAACCTACGGTGTCCAGATTTTGAGACAAAATGGCGGTAATTGGCAGCGATCAAAATAAAAATCCATACAAAACAATAACCTATGAATCTGGCACGGTTCTGGCTCCTGCCTTCGGGCGATCTCTGCATCGCCCTATAACAACAAGAACCGCTTCGCCCCAGGCGAAGCTCTAGGAGAAGCCATGAGTGTCCTGATCGCACTCGCCGCCCTGGCGCTGCTGATGTTCGCGGCCTACCGGGGTTTCAGTGTCATCCTCTTCGCCCCTCTCGCCGCCCTCGGCGCCGTGCTGCTCACCGACCCGTCCGCCGTGGCGCCCGCCTTCACCGGGGTGTTCATGGACAAGATGGTGGGCTTTCTCAAACTCTATTTCCCGGTGTTCATGCTGGGCGCCCTGTTCGGCAAGCTGATCGAGCTGTCGGGCTTTTCCCGCGCCATCGTCGCCGCGGCCATTCGTCTGCTCGGTCGCGAGCGGGCCATCCCGGTGATCGTCGCGGTCTGCGCCCTGCTCACCTATGGCGGCGTCTCGCTGTTCGTGGTGGTCTTCGCCGTCTATCCCTTCGCCGCGGAGATGTTTCGCCAGAGCGACATCCCCAAGCGGCTGATCCCGGCGACCATCGCCCTGGGCGCCTTCTCCTTCACCATGGACGCCCTGCCCGGCACGCCGCAGATCCAGAACATCATCCCCACCAGCTTCTTCCAGACCACCGCCTGGGCCGCGCCCTGGCTGGGCCTGGCCGGATCGCTGTTCGTCATCGCCGTGGGCCTGGCCTACCTCGGCAGCGCTCGCCGCAAGGCGCGCAACAGTGGCGAAGGCTATGCCAGCGTACCGCTGCGCAACGAACCCGAGACCGCTGCCGACCTGCCGCTGCCCAATCCCTGGCTGGCCCTGGCGCCGCTGGTGCTGGTGGGCGTGCTCAACCTCTTGCTGACCCGCTGGATTCCCGACTGGTACGGCGCCACCCATAACCTGGCCCTGCCCGGCATGGCCAAACCGGTGACCCAGGAAGTCGCCAAGCTGACCGGCATCTGGGCGGTGGAAGGCGCGCTGCTGGCGGGCATCCTGCTGGTGCTGGCGACCGGCTTCGGCGCCATCCGTGGACGCCTGGCGGAAGGCAGCAAGACCGCCGTCTCCGGTGCCCTGCTGGCCGGGATGAACACGGCCTCGGAATACGGCTTCGGCGCGGTGATCGCCGCCCTGCCCGGCTTCGTGCTGTTCGCCCAGGGCCTCAAGGCCATCCCCGATCCGCTGATCAACGAAGCCGTCAGCGTGACCCTGCTGGCCGGCATCACCGGCTCGGCGTCCGGTGGCATGAGCATCGCCCTGGCCGCCATGAGCGACACCTTCATCGCCGCCGCCAACGCGGCCGGCATCCCCCTGGAGGTGCTGCACCGGGTGGCGGCCATGGCCAGCGGCGGCATGGACACCCTGCCGCACAACGGCGCGGTCATCACCCTGCTGGCGGTGACCGGCCTGACCCACCGCGAAGCCTATGGCGGCGTGTTCAAGATCACCCTGATCAAGACCGTGGCGGTGTTCTTCGTCATCGCCCTCTACTACCTGACCGGCCTCGTCTAAGGAGACAGCCATGGACCTCACCGGCAAGACCGCCCTGGTCACCGGCTCCACCAGCGGCATCGGCCTGGGCATCGCCCAGCGCCTGGCCGCCGCTGGCGCCACCCTCATCCTCAACGGCTTCGGCGATCCCGCTGCGGCCCAGGCCAGCCTGCCCGGCCGCAGCGGCTTCCACGGCGCCGACCTGTCCAGGCCGGAGGAGATCGAAGAGCTCTTCGCCTACGCCCAGCGCGACTTCGGCGGCGTGGACATCCTGGTCAACAACGCCGGCATCCAGCACGTGGCGCCGGTGGAAGACTTTCCGGTGGAGCGCTGGGACGCGGTGATCGCGCTCAATCTCTCGGCGGTGTTCCACACCACCCGCCTGGCGCTGCCGGGCATGCGCGCGCGCGACTGGGGGCGCATCATCAACATCTCTTCGGTGCATGGCCTGGTGGCCTCCACCGGCAAGGCCGCCTATGTGGCCGCCAAGCATGGCGTGGTGGGCCTGACCAAGGTCACCGCCCTGGAGACCGCGCGCACCGGCATCACCTGTAACGCGCTCTGCCCGGGTTTCGTGCTCACCCCGCTGATCCAGCAGCAGCTGGACAGCCGCGGCAGTGATCCGGACCAGGCCCGTCGCGACCTGCTTAGCGAGAAGCAGCCGTCGCAGGAATTCGTCACCACCGACCAGTTGGGCGAACTGGCGCTGTTCCTGTGCAGCCAGGCCGCTGCTCAGGTACGGGGCGCCGCCTGGACCATGGACGGCGGCTGGACCGCCCAATAACGACAAGAGGATCTCCATAATGAACAAGCTCTATCCCAACGCCGCGGCCGCCCTAGACGGGCTGGTCAGTGACGGCATCACCCTGGCCGTGGGCGGCTTCGGCCTCTGCGGCATCCCCGAGGCGCTGATCGCCGCCCTGAGAGACACCGGCGCCCGCGAACTGACCGCCATCAGCAACAACGCCGGGGTGGACGGCTTCGGCCTCGGCCAGCTGCTGGAGACCCGGCAGATCCGCAAGATGATTTCCTCCTACGTCGGCGAGAACAAGGAATTCGAGCGCCAGTACCTGGCCGGCGAACTGGAGCTGGAATTCACCCCCCAGGGCACCCTGGCCGAGAAGCTGCGCGCCGGTGGCGCGGGCATCCCGGCGTTCTATACCCGCACCGGCTACGGCACCCTGGTGGCCGAGGGCAAGGAGGTCCGCGACTTCAATGGCCAGCCCCATGTCATGGAGCTGGCGCTGACCGCCGACGTGGCTCTGGTCAAGGCGCAGCGCGCCGACAAGGCCGGCAATCTGGTCTTCAACAAGACCGCGCGCAACTTCAATCCGCTGTGCGCCATGGCCGGTCGCGTCTGCGTGGCCGAGGTGGAAGAGCTGGTGGAGGTCGGCGAGCTGGATCCCGACCAGATCCACCTGCCCGGCATCTTCGTGCAGCGCCTGGTGGTCAACGCCAGCCCCGAGAAACGTATCGAGAAACGCACCCTGAGCGAGGAGAAGTAAGATGGCCTGGACCCGCGAACAGATGGCGCAACGCGCCGCCCGGGAGCTGCAGGACGGCTTCTACGTCAACCTCGGCATCGGCTTGCCGACCCTCGTCGCCAACTATATCCCCGCCGGCATGGACGTCTGGCTGCAGTCGGAAAACGGCCTGCTCGGCATCGGCCCCTTTCCCACCGCCGAGACGGTCGATCCGGACCTGATCAACGCCGGCAAGCAGACCGTCACCGCCCTGCCCGGCAGCAGCTATTTCGACAGCGCCGCGAGCTTCGGCATGATCCGCGGCGGCCACGTGAACCTCGCCATCCTCGGCGCCATGCAGGTGTCGGAACAAGGCGACCTGGCCAACTGGATGATCCCCGGCAAGATGGTCAAGGGCATGGGCGGCGCCATGGACCTGGTAGCCGGCGTGCAGCGCGTGGTGGTGCTGATGGAGCACACCGCCAAGGGCGCCCACAAGATCCTGCCAGCCTGCGACCTGCCGCTGACCGGGGTCGGCGTGGTCGACCTGATCATCACCGACCTGGCCGTGCTGGAGGTGACCGAAGGCGGCCTCAAGCTGGTGGAACTGGCCGAAGGCGTGAGCCTCGATGAACTGCGCGCCGCCACCGGCGCCCCCATCCAGGCCTGAGGAGACCCCAGCCATGCAAGACGTCGTCATCGTCGCCGCCACCCGCACCGCGGTCGGCAGTTTCCAGGGCTCCCTGGCCAACGTACCCGCGGTGGAGCTCGGCGCCACCGTCATCCGCGCCCTGCTGGCGCAGACCGGTGTGGCACCGGCCGAGGTGGATGAAGTCATCCTCGGTCAAGTGCTCACCGCCGGCGCCGGCCAGAATCCCGCCCGCCAGGCGGCGGTCAAGGCCGGCCTACCCCACGAGGTGCCGGCCCTGACCCTCAACAAGGTCTGTGGCTCCGGCCTCAAGGCGGTGCAACTGGCCGTCCAGGCGATCCGTTGCGGCGACGCCGATATCGTCATCGCCGGTGGCATGGAGAACATGAGCCTTGCGCCCTATGTGCTGCCCAAGGTGCGCAGCGGCCTGCGCCTGGGGCATGCCGAGCTGGTCGACTCAATGATCAGCGATGGGCTGTGGGATGCCTTCAACGACTACCACATGGGCCAAACCGCGGAGAATCTGGTGCAGCAGTACCAGATCAGCCGCGAGGCCCAGGATGCCTTCGCTGCCCGCTCCCAGCAGCGCGCCGCGGCGGCGGTGGAATCCGGGCGTTTCCGCGAGGAGATCACCCCGGTGGCCATCCCCCAGCGCAAGGGCGAGCCGCTGCTGTTCGACACCGACGAAGGCATCCGCGCCGACACCACCGCCGAGGGCCTGGCCCGCCTGCGGCCGGCCTTCGCCAAGGACGGCAGCGTCACCGCCGGCAACGCCTCCAGCCTCAACGACGGCGCCGCCGCGGTGCTGGCAATGAGCGCGACCAGGGCCGAGGCGTTGGGCCTGACGCCGCTGGCCCATATCGCCGCCTATGCCAGCGCCGGGGTCGACCCGGCGATCATGGGCATCGGCCCGGTCTCGGCCACCCGCAAGACCCTGGAAAAGGCCGGCTGGCAACTGGCCGACTTGGACCTGATCGAGGCCAACGAAGCCTTCGCCGCCCAGGCCCTGGCCGTGGGTCAGGAGCTGGGTTGGGATGACGAGAAGGTCAACGTCAACGGCGGCGCCATCGCCCTGGGCCACCCCATCGGCGCCTCGGGGTGCCGGGTGCTGGTGACGCTGCTGCACGAATTGCGGCGGCGCGAGGGCCGGCGTGGCCTGGCGACCCTGTGTATCGGCGGTGGTCAGGGCGTGGCCCTGGCGGTGGAGCGGCGCTAGTCCCTATCGCGGCCGTGGGCCGCTCCTACAGATACGGACACACTGTAGGAGCGGCCGCATCGGCGGACCGCCATGGCCGCGATATGACCCCAACCGCGTGGAAAAGGCTGCGCCGTTTTCCACGCTACGCCTGATGTTCCCCTGAAAAACAACAACAAAAGGATCTCCCATGAGTTCAACCCCCTCCCGCGATTCGCGCAGCGCGCGGTTCGCCCTGGCCTGTTCCAACTGGGCCGAGCGCTGGTTTCCCGATTCCTGGGTGTTCGCCGTGCTCGCCGTGGCCGTGGTGGCCCTGGCCGCCCTGGGCATGGGCGCGCCGGCGGCCAAGACCGCCAAGGCCTTTGGCGACGGTTTCTGGAGCCTGATTCCCTTCACCATGCAGATGGCCTTCGTGGTCATCGGCGGCTATGTGGTGGCCAGTTCCGGTCCGGCCGGGCGCCTGATCGAGCGTCTGGCGCGGGTGCCCCGTACCGGACGCGGCGCGGTGTGCTGGGTGGCCCTGGTGGCCATGCTCGCCTCCCTGCTCAACTGGGGCCTGAGCCTGGTGTTCGGCGGCCTGCTGGTGCGCGCCCTGGCCCGCCGCGAAGAACTCAAGATGGACTATCGCGCCGCCGGCGCCGCGGCCTACCTGGGCCTGGGCGCGGTCTGGGCGCTGGGGCTGTCGTCGTCGGCGGCGCAGCTGCAGGCCAATCCGGCCAGCCTGCCGCCCTCGATCCTCGCCATCACCGGGGTGATTCCCTTCAGCCAGACGCTGTTCCTCTGGCAATCCGGCGCCCTGCTGCTGGTGTTGCTGGTGGTCTCGGCGGTGATCGCCTATGTCACCGCGCCCGGGCCGGACAGCGCACGCGATGCCCGTGCCTGTGGCGTCGATGTCACCCCGGCGCCCAAGCCGGCCGCTACGCCGACCCGCCCAGGAGAATGGCTGGAATACAGTCCGATCCTGATCGTGCTGCTGGTGCTCCTGGCCGCTGGTTGGTTGATCCAGGAATTCTCCAGCAAACCAGCCATCGAGGCCATCTCCGGGCTGAACACCTACAACCTGCTGTTCATCTCCCTGGGCGCCCTGCTGCACTGGCGGCCGCGGCATTTCCTCGACGCCGTGGCCCGCGCCGTGCCGGCCACCACCGGAGTGCTGATCCAGTTTCCGCTGTACGGCTCCATCGCTGCCATCCTGACCAAGGTCAATGGCGCCGATGGCCAGACTCTGGCGCACCATATCGCGGCATTTTTCACCCAGATCGCCACCCACGACACCTTCGCCCTGCTGATGGGCGTCTACTCGGCGCTGTTGGGATTCTTCATCCCCTCGGGCGGGGGCAAGTGGATCATCGAGGCGCCCTACGTCATGCAGGTGGCCAACGACCTGCAGTACCACCTGGGCTGGGCCGTGCAGATCTACAACGCCGCCGAGGCACTGCCGAATCTGATCAATCCCTTCTATATGCTGCCGCTGCTGGGCGTGCTGGGGCTGAAGGCGCGCGACCTGGTCGGCTTTTCCTTCGTGCAGCTGCTGGTCCATGCACCCCTGGTGCTGGTGCTGCTATGGCTGTTGGGGGGAACGTTGGCCTATCTGCCGCCGGTACACCCGTAGCTCGGGTGGGGCGCAGACGGTAAAGCGGGAGGGGTGGAGCGGGAGCCGGCTGAATCTCAGCCGGCGATGGCCAGGCGGGTGCTGTCGATGATGGCCTGCAGGCGGCTCGGGTTGCTGTATTCGTCGCGGTAGATCCGGCGGGTGTGCTTGGCCACGCCATGCTCGTTGACGACGATGAAGGAAAAACCACGCTTGCTGGGCGCGTCGATGACGCAGCTCATCGGCGCGAAAGCGGCGCTGAGGGCATGCATGGCGTTCTGGGCTTGGGCTTGTATGTTCATGACTTCAGTTGTAAACCTCACGTGTGACGCTGCTATGACAAAGGTCTTGACCGATAGTGCCTAGACTTGCCAGTTATTGTTAGCAATAGGCGTGCCGGAATGTAACAAGGCCTTTTCCGACACGCCCTGCCCTCACTTGCCGGCAGCCTGCTGGCGACGCTTGGCTCGCCGCGACAGCATGTTCAGGCCCTCGATCAGCGCCGAGAAGGCCATGGCCGCGTAGATGTAGCCCTTGGGCACATGGGCGCCGAAACCTTCGGCGATCAGCGTCATGCCGATCATGATCAGGAAGCCCAGCGCCAGCATCACGACGGTGGGGTTGTCGTTGATGAACCTGGCCAGGGGGTCGGCCGCCAGCAACATGACGGTCACCGCCACCACCACCGCGATCACCATCACCGGCAGGTGCTCGGTCATGCCGACGGCGGTGATGATGCTGTCCACCGAGAACACCAGGTCCAGCAGGAGGATCTGCACGATGGCCGAACCGAAGGCCAGGGTCGCCGTCTCGCCGCCCTTGCTCAGGGCGCTGTCGGGCTCGGGATCGACGTTGTGGTGGATCTCCTTGGTCGCCTTCCACAGCAGGAACAGGCCACCGGCGATCAGGATCAGGTCCTTCCAGGAAAAGCTCTTGCCGAACACCTCGATGATGGGCTCGGTGAGCTGGACGATCCAGGCCACGGTACCGAGCAGACCAAGGCGCAGGATCAGCGCCAGGCTGATGCCGATGCGGCGGCCCTTCTGCTGTTGGTGCGCGGGCAGCTTGTTGGTCAGGATGGAGATGAAGATGAGGTTGTCGATGCCCAGCACCACTTCCATCACGATCAAGGTGGCGAGAGCAGCCCAGACGGTCGGGTCGGCGGCGAGTTGTAGCAGATAGTCCATTGCGGCGCGGTTCCAGTGGGAAGAGAAAGGCCTGACAGGGTCAGGCCGCAGGTCTCACCATCAGAGCCTCGCATCTGTGAAATGCTCGTGAAGGCCTCTGCCGCAATTGTTTCAAACTGTCGCAGCGGTACGCCGCTGAACGAAGCGCGCCACATAGTCGTCGGCCGGCTGGCCGAGGATGTCCGCCGGGGTGCCCACCTGCACCAGCCGACCGTCACGCAGGATGGCGATGCGATTGCCCAGGCGCAGGGCCTCGTCCAGGTCATGGGTGATGAAGACGATGGTCTTGTGCAGGCGCTGTTGCAGCTCCAGCAGTTGCTCCTGCATCTCGGCGCGGATCAGTGGATCGAGGGCGGGAAAGGCCTCGTCCATCAGGATGATCTCGGTATCGGCCGCCAGGGCGCGGGCAAGGCCGACGCGCTGGCGCATGCCGCCGGAGAGCTGGTGCGGCCATTTGCGCTCGTAGCCGGCCAGACCCACCACCTCCAGCCAGTGCAGCGCCCGTTCGCGGCAGACCGCCTTGGGCTCGCCGCGCACCTTGAGACCGTAGGCGACGTTGTCCAGCACTCGCCGATGGGGCAGCAGGCCGAAGCTCTGGAACACCATGCTGATGCGCTGGCGGCGCAATTCGCGCAGCGCCGGCAGCGGCAGCTGGAGGATGTCCTGGCCATCGATGAGGATGCGCCCGCTGCTGGGATCGATCAGCCGGTTGAGGTGGCGCACCAAGGTCGATTTGCCGGAACCGGAAAGGCCCATGATGACGAAGATCTCGCCCTCGGCGATCTCCAGGGAGAGATCGTCCACCCCCACCACGCAACCGGTGCGGGCGAGGATCTCGGCCTTGTCGTGCCCCTCGCGCAGCAGCGCCAGGGCCGCCTGTTCGCGCTTGCCGAAAATCTTGGAGACCCGCTCGACGACGATCTTCATCGCTCCACCTCATGGCGCTGGCGGCCATAGGCCTGGGTGATGCGGTCGATGACCACGGCGAGGATGACGATGGCCAGGCCCGCCTGCAGGCCCTTGCCCACGTCCAGGGTCTGGATGCCCACCAGCACCTCTTCACCGAGGCCGCGGGCGCCGATCATGGAGGCGATCACCACCATGGACAGCGCCATCATGGTGGTCTGGTTGATGCCGGCCATGATGCTCGGCAGCGCCAGCGGCAGCTGCACGCCGAACAGCTGCTGCCAGCGACTGGCGCCAAAGGCGTTGACCGCTTCCATGACCTCGCGATCGACCTGGCGGATGCCCAGATCGGTGAGGCGGATCAGCGGTGGCGCGGCGTAGATCACCGTGGCGAAGATCGCCGGCACCTTGCCCAGGCCGAACAGCATCAGTACCGGGATCAGGTACACGAAGCTGGGCATGGTCTGCATGATGTCCAAGAGCGGCATCAGCACTAGGCGCAGGCGGGCGCTGCGGGCGCAGAGGATGCCCAGGGGCACACCGATGATGACCGCGATGGCGGTGGCCACCAGCACCAGGGCCAGGGTCTGCATCAGCTTGTCCCACAGCCCCAGGGCGCCGACCAGAAACAACAGGCCGGTGATCAGTAGCGTCGGCACCACCCGGCGGGTGGCGTGGGCGGCCAGGGCCGCGACGATCAGCAACAGCGCCCACCAGGGGGTGCCGCGCAGCAGGCCCTCGAGCCAGACGATGGCCTGCAGCAGGGTGTCGGAGATGGTTCGGAAGACGTCGCCGTAGCGCGTCACCAGCCAGTCGACGCCACGATTGACGGCGTCGGCGAAGGAAAAGGTCAGGCCTTCGGGAAACATCCTAGAGCGCCGCCTGGATCTTGCTGCGCGCCGCGGCGTCGGTCACCCAGGCCTGCCAGAGTTCCGGATGGGCCTTGAGCAGCGCCTTGGCGGCGGCGGGGGCGTCCTGCTTGGTTTCGGCCTGCTCGGCCAGGGTGCGGTTGAGCAGTTCGATGGGCACATTGACCCGACTCAGCACGGCCACCAGTTCGGGGGCGCCATCGTGGAAAGGCTTGGACAGGCCTGCCTGCACCTGGATGCGCTTGGCTTCGCCGTCGCGCGGCTTGAGCTGGACCATGTCGACCCGACCCAGCAGGGGCGTTGGCGACCAGTAGTAGGTGAGGATCGGCTGCTTGCGCTTGGTGGCCGAGACGATGGCCGCATCCAGCGCCGGACCGGTGCCGGGGCGGAAGTTGGTGTACTTGTCGCTCAGGCCGTAGCTCTGCAGCATCTGGGTGTTTTCCAGTTCGCAGGTCCAGCCGGCGGGGCAGTTGTAGAAGCGGCCCTTGCCCGGCTCTTCCGGATCGCGGAACAGCTCCGCGTACTGGCCCAGGTCGGCGATGTTCTTCAGCTTGGGCGCCTTGGCGCCCTCGCCTTCCACCAGATAGCGCGGCACGTACCAGCCTTCGGTGGCGCCTTCGATGGGCGCGCCCACGCCGACCACCTTGCCGGCCGCGGCGGCCTTGTTCCAGGCCTCGCTGCGGCCGATCCACTCCTCGGCGAACACCTGGATGTCGTTGTTGCCCAGGGCCTGCTCCAGGGTGATGGAGTTGCCCGGGATGCTATCCACCTTGCAGTCGTAGCCGTGCTGCAGGACGAAGCCCATCAGTTCGGTGAGCAGCATGCCGCTCTCCCAGTTCACCCCGGCGAACTTGACCGGCTTGCTGGCGCACCAGCTGTCGGCCTGGGCGGTACCGGCGGCGAGCAGGCCAAGGGAAAGGCCGGCGGCCAGGAGGGAACGGCGGGGAAAGGCTGTGGGCATAGGTGGCTCCGTCTGCACTGGGAGGGCCAGGGCGGCAGAGCCGGTCCGCTGGCGATCCTATCTTGGTCAGCGCCAACGGCTCAGGGTTCAGCCAGAGGCCCTGGCACTGCCCTTACCCGCCTCGGCGGCGCTGAATCCGGGAGCGTGCTCCGGTCGATCGATCGTCGCCACCCGGGTCCGTCGATCTCTCTTCACTGGCTGCGACACCCGCGCGAATGGCCGCTGCGCTCGAACTTTGCCCACGCGCGCCTCTTCTACCGGAGGTCACCTTCGCGGAGCCGAGCATGCGTATCCATCACCTAAACTGCGGCTGCATGTGCCCCCTGGGCGGGGCGCTGTACGACGGCTTCAGCCGCGGACTCGCCGCCCACCTCGCCTGTCACTGCCTGCTGGTGGAAACCGACCGGGACGGCCTGGTGCTGGTGGATACCGGCTTTGGCGAAGCCGATCTCCGGGAGCGCGGCCGGCGCCTGAGTCCCTTCTTCCGGCTGATGAATCGCATCCAGTACGATCCCGAACTCAGCGCCCTGGCGCAGCTCCGCCGCCTGGGTTTTCGTCCGGGCGATGTCCGCCATATCGTGCTGACCCATCTGGATTTCGACCACGCCGGCGGCCTGGACGACTTTCCCCAGGCCCAGGTCCATGTGCTGCAGCGGGAGTGGGATGCGCAGCGCCAGCGCCACGGCTTCATCGGTCGGCGCCGCTACAGTCCGGCGCAGTGGCAAGGCATCCGCCATTGGCATTTCCACGAGCCCCGGGGCGAGGCCTGGCACGGCTTCGCCAGCGTGCGAGACCTGCCTGGCCTGCCGCCGGAAATCCTGATGATCCCCCTGCCCGGCCACACCCCGGGCCATGCCGGCATCGCCGTCCAGCACGACGGGGGCTGGTTGCTGCACGCCGGCGACGCCTATTTCTACCGCGACGAGATGCGCCAGCCCGAACGCCACTGCACGCCGGGGCTGAGGTTCTACCAGCGACTGATGGAAGCCGACCGCGCCAGCCGCCTGGACAACCAGGCCCGCCTGCGCGAACTTTCCCTGCGCCAGGACTTGGGGCTGACGCTGTTCTGCAGTCATGATCTGGTGGAGTTCAAGCGGTTGCAGGAGGGTGAGCGGGTTTAGATTGCATGCGTACGGGGCTGACTGCGGTACAAGCACCCAATCGCGGCCATGGCGGTCCGCCGATGCGACCGCTCCTACAGTTCAGATTGGATGCAGGAGCGAATGTCTTGGCGTTTTAGGGGTACATCAGGTGTAGAACCGTAGCGTGGAAAACGGCGCAGCCTTTTCCGCTGGGGACTTCGTGGCGAGGGACGCCCTCACCCCAACCCTCTCCCAAGGGGAGAGGGAGTCATCCGTGCAGACGCTCATCGCCACTAGCCCCCGCAGGATCGCGGTCGGCCGACGTGCCTGCGTCCGCAGGAGCGGCCGCATTGGCGGACCACTATGGCCGCGACAGGTCTTAAGCAATCACTGGATAACCCTGCTCCACCGCTTCTCGCCGCCAGTCCAGCAGCGGTAGATAGGTCGTCTCGTCCACCGCCGTGACACCCTTGATGGCCAGGATGTCGGCCAGGGCAGGATCGGCGGCCAGGCTGTCGTTCAGGGCGGCGCGCAGGGCTTCCACGTCCGCATCCGAACGACTGGCGGCGGTGATGAAGGGCAGCGTCGGACTGGGGCGGGTGCGTTGCAGCAGGCGCAGACCGGCGACCCGCTCAGGTTGGGCGCGCTGCAGATAGCCGTAGGTCACGGCATCCACCGAGGCCACATCGGCATGACCCTGCTGCAACAGCGCCAGGCTGTTGGCATGGCTCTCGCTGACGATCATCTCGCCAAAGAAGCGGGCCCGCTCCGCCAGGGGCGCCACGGCGTGGCGCAGCAGATTCATGCCGGTGTTGGAATCCAGGCCGTTGAGCGCCACGCGCTTGCCGCGCAGATCGGCCAGGCTGGTCGCCTCCAGCGTCTCGGGCACCAGGATGAAGGCGCAGTGCTCGGCCGCCTGGCAGCCCGCGAAGCGATAGCGCGGCGCCGCCACCAGGCGCACCTGGCCGCGCAAGCGGGTGGCCCAGGGATAGCCGCAGGTCTGCGCCAGCAGCAGCTCGGGATGCGTCCAGAGCGTCGACAGCTCCTCGGGCGCGGGGTCGAGCGTCTCGTCCAGGCGCAGCGCCACGGCTTCGGCCAGCTGGCGATAGGCGTCGCGCACCTCGGCAGGCTCGACGTACATGGTAAGGGCGGCGACGGTCATGGGCGGCTCCAGCACGGAAAACCGCCATTATCCCCTATCACCGCACTCAGAGCGCCGCCTTTACCCGTTCGGCGTTTTCCGCCGGCAGCCAGGTCGTCCAGACCTCCGGATGCTCCTTGAGGAAACGCTTGGCCACCACCTGGGCGTCTTCGCGTTTCTCGGCCATGCCGGCGAGGATGCCGTTGAACTGGTCGAGGGGGAATTCGACCTTCTCGAACAGCGCCACCAGGGCCGGTGCCTTGTCGTGCAGGTCGCGGGAGACGCCGATGGTGATCTTGGCCGGCAGCGAGCGCGACGGCAGCGGATCGGGATTCTTCGGATCCGACAGGGTCTCCCAGGCCTTCTCGCTGAAGGGTGGCTCTTCCAGCTGGACCAGCTTGTAGCGGCCCATCAGCGGGGTCGGCGACCAATAGTAGAAGAGCACCGGCTCGCCACGGCGCATGGCGGTGGCGATGGCCGCGTCCAGCGCGGGACCGGTACCGGTGCGGAAGTTGGTGTAGCTGTCGGTCAGCTTGTAGGCCTTGAGCTTCTGGCTGTTGACGATCTCGCAGGTCCAGCCGGTGGGGCAGTTGAGGAAGCGGCCCTTGCCGGGCTCTTCCGGATCGCGGAACAGCTCCTTGTAGCGCGGCAGATCGGCGACGCTCTTGAGGTCCGGCGCCTTGGCCTGGATGCCACGCGCGGGATCGCCCTTGACCAGGTATTCCGGTACCCACCAGCCTTCGGTGGCGCCCTTGACCGTCTCGCCGACGGCAAAGACCTTGCCGGCCTTTTCCGCCGCGCGCCAGGCCGGACTGCGCCCGGCCCACTGCTCGCCAGTGACCTGGATGTCGTTTTGCGCCAGGGCGTTTTCCAGGGTCACGGTGTTGCCCGGCACGCTGTCGGTCTGGCAGCCATAACCCTTTTCCACCAGCAGGCGCAGCACCTCGGTGGTGAACATGCCGCTCTCCCAGTTGGGGCCGGCGAACTTCACCGTCTGCGGATAGGGACAGCCGCCGTCGGCGGCAAAGGCCAGCGGGGTGATGGCAAGGCTGGCGAGGGTCAGGGCGAGACGCAGGCGCATGGGCTAACTCTCCGACGAGGACGTGGGCCTTTCGACCCCCGGCACTGCCATTCGTCCCCGCGGCCCAGAGCTATTTCACAGCGGACCGCCCTCGGCGGTCTTGCGCAGGCCGGCGATCACCGTCTCGCCGGTTTCCCGGGCCAGCTCGGCGTACCAGGCCTGGGTGGCCAGGGGCTCATGTCCGTGGGTGATCTCGCAGCGTTTGCGCGCCCGCTCGACGATGCCGGCCACCCGCTCCAGCCGCGCGGCCTGATAGGCCTGGAGCGCGGCCAGGGGATCCTGTTCGGCGTCCAGACAGCGCGCCAGCACCCAGGCATCCTCCATGGCCTGGCAACCGCCCTGTCCCAGGTCCGGGGCCATGGCATGGGCGGAATCGCCCAGGAGCGCCACCCGCCCCTGCACCAGGGTCGGCAACGGCCGGGTATCGTGGATCTCCACCCGGGCCACGCCCTGGGGGTCCAGCCGTTCGATCAGGCGCTGCACCGGCGGTGCCCAGCCGGCGAAGTGCTCGGCCAGTTCCGCGCGGTAACGGCTGCGGTCGTTGGGCGTGCCCTTGGGCAGGGGCACGTCGAAGAAGAAATAGAATTCATCGCCGCCCATGGGCATCAGCGAGACCCGCTGATGCGCCCCGACGAATTGCGCCCAGTCCTGGGCCTCGGCCAGATCCGGCGCGATCTGCACCCGCCCGTTCCAGTTCACGTAGCCGCAATACTCGCGGGTGATGGCCTGGCCCACCACCCGCTCCCGCAGGCGCGAGTGGGTGCCATCGGCGGCGATCAGCAGGTCGGCCCGTTCGCGCCGACCATCGCCGAGCAGCACGGTCACCCCGGCCGTATCCTGCTCGAAGCCCTCGCAGCCGACACCCAGGGTCACCCGCTCGGCGCCCACCGCTTCGAGCAGGAGGCGCTGCAGGTGGGCGCGGGCGATGGGGCGCGCCGGTCGACCCACGGCCTCATAGAGTGGCAGCAGGCTGAACCGGGTAAGCAACTGTCCCTCATGGTCGCGATAGCTCATGGTCTGCATGTCGCCGCTGACCGCGGCGATGGCGGACCCGAGCCCCAGCTGCTCCAGCACCTTGACGCCGTTGGGCCAGATGGAGATGGCCGCGCCGATGGGGGCCAGATCCTGCGCGCGCTCGAACAGACGGACCCGGTGGCCGGCCTGTTGCAGCGCCAGGGCGGCGGTGAGACCGCCCATGCCGGCGCCGGCGATGATGATGTCGAGAGATGGCATGACGGACCTCGTTGACCGGTAACAGATGCCTTGGGCAAGCAATTTCCTGACCAAGTGGTCAAGTATTGCCGCCCGGGCGTTGCCCGCTTGCCAGGGGCCCAGAAACGCACCAGGGTGGTGCCCCTTGACCATTGGTCGCTTCGTTTCCAGGCAGGCTGCCCTTCGTCGGCTCGCATGACGCATTCCAGAGCTCTTCTATACTCCTAAGGTAGTCGCCAGTCGCGTTGTACCCAGCGTTCGCCATCCACAGAGGCCCGCTTGCGGCGACCACAGCGGGTGAGGAGCAGGATCATGATCAATCATGTCTGGGGCCTGCTGGCCCATCCCGATCGCGAGTGGCAGCAGATTCGTCGCGAAGGGGAAACGGTCGGGCACTTCTTTGCCCATCATGTCGCCTTCCTGGCGGCCATTCCCGTCGTCGCTTCCCTCGTGGGTACCACGACCTTCGGCTGGCGCTTCGGTGGCGGTGAGGCCCATGTGCTGGACCTGCCTACGGCGGTGGTTCTGGCGGTCATCAGCTATGCGCTGATCATGGCGGCGGTGGTGGCAATGGGGCACGTGATCCACTGGCTGGCGCGGCGCTATCCGGATCGGCCTAGCGCCAACCGCTGCATCCTGTTCGCCGGCTACGTGGCTACGCCCATGCTGCTGAGCGGCCTGGTGGGCTTCTATCCGCTGGTGTGGCTGTGCGCCATCGCCGGGATCGTCGGCCTGGCCTATTCGGCCTACCTGCTCTATACCGGCATCCCCTCCTTCCTCAATATCGATCAGCGGGAAGGCTTCATCATGTCCGGCTCCACCCTGGCCATTGGGGTGCTGGTGCTGGAGGTGCTGATGGCCACCACGGTGCTGATGTGGGGGTATGGACCCGAGTTGTTTGGCTGATCGAATGTCGTTTTGACATAGCAAAAAGCCCGGATCCGTCAATCGATCCGGGCTTTTTGTCGTCAGGGGCTAGTGGCGGGAGAAGCCGTAGAGGTCCATGGCCAGGATGCGATGGGCGATGCCATCGTGATGGACGCTGAAGGTGCCCTCGGGATCGGCCGCGCCTAGGGCGACGAACAGCGGCAACAGGTGCTCGTCGGTGGGATGGGCCTGACGGGCCTGCGGCGCCTGACGCCGGTAGTCGAGCAAGGCGTTCAGATCCCGCTCGCGCAGGCGGCTCTGGATCCAGTGCTGGAAGTCCCGCACATAGCCGGGAGACTCGGCGCCGCCACGGCGGAAGTCACCGAGGTTGTGGGTCAGGCTGCCCGAACCGATCAGCAGGGTATCCGCCGGTAGCACCCTGGCCAGTGCCCGGCCCAGGGCAAAGTGGTAGTCCGGTCCACGGGCGGCGCTCATCGACAGCGGCACCACGGGGATTTGCGCGTCGGGATAGAGATAGCGCAAGGGCACCCAGGCGCCATGATCCAGTCCCTGCTCGCCCGTCTCGGCCTCCCAGCCCTGCTCGCGCAGGCCCTGGGCCAACTGCTCGGCCAGGGTCGGAGCGCCAGGCGCGGGATAATCCAGCTGATAGAGGGCCTCGGGAAAGCCATAGAAGTCATGGACGGTGGCCGGCCACGTGGCGTTGCCGAATACCGGTATCCGGGTGTCGAAGTGCGCCGAGACCACGACGATGGCGGCCGGGGTCGGCAGCGACCGCCCCAGGGCGCGCCAGGCCGCTCCCGCCGCACCGGCGTCGAGCGCCTCCATGGGCGAGCCGTGGGAAACGAACAGGGTGGGAAGCGACATGGTGGCGACCTCTCGAGCAGGATTCAGGAGCGCTTGCGTGCATCCCAGGAGAGCTGGCCCGCGCCCAGCAGCGCCAGGGCGGCAGCGGTCACGGCGAGAAAGACCGGATATTCCCAGCCACCGTGGGGATTGGAAAAGGACCAGCCGTTGCCGAAATGGACCGTCGCCGCCGCGAACAGTTGGACGGCGGCGACTGCGGCGACCGGACGCACCCAGGCGCCCAGGATCAGCAGCACGCCGGCGCCCAGCTCGAAGAAGGTGACCGGATAGGCCAGCCAGCCGGGAAAGCCCACCGAGGCGAAGAAACCCGCCGTGCCCGGCAGGGTGAACACCAGCAGCTTGGTCAGGCCATGGGCCAGGAACATGGCGCCCAGGGCCAGGCGCAGCAACAGGGGAGCATAGGAAGAGGTACGGTCGGTCATGCTGATTCTCGAACTGAGGAAAGATGACCCCATTGTCCTGTTTCCAAGACGCGAATAAAGGGGCACGCTGGGAATTAACTGTGCACGTTATGGAAACAATCTTTGGATACCCTGAAAGCTCTGCAGGCCTTCGTCAAGATCGTCGAACTGGGCAGCCTGACCGCGGCGGCGGAGCGGCTGGAGCTGTCCCGCTCGGTGCTGACCAAGCACCTGGCCGCCCTTGAACGGCATTACGGTACCCGGCTGCTGCAGCGCACCACCCGTACCCTGAGCCTGACCGAAGCCGGGCGCACCCTCCATGAAGGACTGGTGCCCCTGCTGGGTGATCTGGAGGCCCTCGAACAGCGCCTGCAGGAAGGCCACGAACGGCCCCGCGGGCGTCTCAGGGTCAGTGCGCCCCTGACCTTTGGCGTGCGTCACCTGGCGCCCCTGGTGAGCAGCTTCCTGCACGAATATCCCGAAGTCGCCATCGACCTGGAGCTGAGCGATCGCCAGGTGCGCCTGGTCGAGGAAGGCTTCGATCTGGCCGTGCGCATCGGCGACCTCAGCGATTCCAGCCTGGTGGCGCAGCCCCTGGGGGCGGTCGAGCTGTTCATCTGCGCCGCGCCCGCCTACCTGCAGCGCCACGGTCGCCCCGAGCATCCTGCCGAGTTGCGCGAGCACCGCTGCCTGCTCTACAGCTATGCCAACGACGGCGATCTCTGGGAATTCCGGCGCGACGACGAACGCCTGCAGATCAAGGTCAGCGGGCCGCTGCGCGCCAACAACGGCAGCGTCCTGCACCAGGCGGCGCTGGACGGCCATGGCATCATTCGCCAACCGGATTTCCTGGTGGGTGATGACCTGGCGGCGGGTCGGCTGGAGCGGCTGTTCGCGCCCTGGTACACCCAGGCCATCGCCATCCATGCCCTCTATCCCCATCGGCGCCTGGTGCCGGCCAAGGTGCGGCTGTTCATCGCCTGGCTGCAGCGACATCTGGTCACGCCCGGGCCGCGAAAAGGCCTGCCGTAGGTCGCCGCCGAACGGTCGTTGAGAGGGGCTTCGCAGCCTCGCGGGGCTTGCCTAGAATCCCGGTCTGTCCCGCCGGCGCTGCCGGTTTCTGCGATGGCTGTCGTCCATGTCGACCGAGAATCCCTGCCTCAGCTGTGGCGCCTGCTGCGCCCATTTCCGCGTGTCTTTCTATTGGGGCGAATGCCAGTCGGCCGGTGGCCTGGTGCCCGACCACCTGACCGTCGCGATCAGCCCGCATCTGGTGGCCATGCAAGGTACCGAGCAGAAGCCGGTACGCTGCGCCGCCCTGCTCGGCGAGGTCGGCTGCGGCACGCGCTGCACCGTCTACGAGAACCGTTCCAGCACCTGCCGCGAGTTCACCGCCGCCTGGGAGAACGGCGAAGCCAATCCCCATTGCGATGCGGCCCGCGCCGCCTATGGGTTGCCACCCCTGACGCCGCCGTTGCAGCCGCATCTATCGCCCGATCGCGTAGCTTAGGCACTGTACGAAAACTGCCTGCGCTCGGTGATGCTTCGTTGAAAAACCTTTCGGAATGCTCATTTACCACTCGTAAACTCCGCTTCCTCAAGGTTTTTCGCCTCGCCTCACCATCGCTCGGCGACTTTTCGTTCAGCGCCTAGAGGAAACCAAACGGCCATCGCCGCTGCCCAAAAAGGCGACGGCTGGGCTGTAAAGCGTGGAAAATGCAGTGCGGATCAGGTTTTCACGGCCCTGCTTGATCGAATACCCTATCGCTCTTTCGCCCGCTATGCGTATCCTGTAGCGCCGAACAACAAGGCTGCTTCAACCGGCCACGTAGAGGCTCACAAAGGCTCTACGCAAGGCAAAGCTGCCGCTATACTGCCTGGCCAATACTCACACATGGAGTTTTTACATGAATAAAGCTGAGCTGATCGACGCCATTGCCGCGTCTGCCGACCTGCCCAAGGCCACCGCTGCCAAAGCCCTGGACGCCTTCACCACTGCGGTGACCGACGCCCTGAAGCAAGGCGACAGCGTCAGCCTGGTCGGTTTCGGAACTTTCGCAGTAAAAGAGCGCGCTGCTCGCGAAGGCCGCAACCCGCAGACCGGTGCCACCATCAAGATCGCCGCTGCCAAGCTGCCCGGCTTCAAGCCCGGCAAAGGCCTGAAAGACGCCGTCAGCTAAGACTGCGTTGGTCGATTCTTGTCTTCCGGGCGCTCCAGAGCGCTTCGGAAGACAGTCCCCCCGCTCCACCCGCTCTCTCCCTCCTCCGCTTTTCCCCCTCTCCCCTCTCCGTCCTAGTGAAAATCCCGACTCGACACCATGAGCTCGTCGAGCAGCGGACTCAGATCGGTCAGGCGACCGGCGATCAGGTGCTGCACCCCCGCCTCCCGTTCCAGATGCCCCTCGACCTGTAGCAGCCGTGCCTGCAGCAGGGGTCGACGCTGCTGTTCGCCCACCGCGCGCCAGACCACCACATTGAGCATGCCGTGCTCGTCTTCCAGGGTCACGAAGATCACCCCGCTGGCCGTGCCAGGGCGCTGACGTCCGCGCACCAGTCCGGCTACCCGCACCAGGGCACCGGGCTTGATCTCATCCAGCTGCCGGAAATCCCGACAGCGCCGCGCCTGGAGTTCGCCGCGCAGCAGACTCAGCGGATGCGGCCCCAGGGTGGTGCCCAGCATGCGGTAGTCGGCATGGACGTTTTCCGCAACACTGGGCGCGGGCAAGGCTGGTCGTTCCTCCAGGGCGCTGTCCGCCGATGCGAACAGCGGCAGCTGGCGCTCCACCCCGGCCATGGCCCAGCGCGCCTGATGGCGATCACCGGCCAGCTCCGCCAGGGCGCCGGCCTCGGCCAGCTGTCCGCGCGCCCGGGCATCCAGCTCGGCCCGGCGACAGAGGTCCTCGACGTCGCGAAAGGGCTGCGTACCCCGCGCCGCCACCAGGCGCCGACCCACCGCCTCCGCCAGTCCCTGCACCAGGCGCAGGCCCAGGCGGATCGCCGGCTGGTGGCCGGCCCCCGCCTCCAGCCGGCAGTCCCAGTCGCTGGCCTGCACGGTCACCGCGCGCACCTCGATGCCGTGGCGCCGGGCGTCCTGGAGGACCTGGTCGGGACTGTAGAACCCCATCGGCCAGCTGTTGACCAGGGCACAGGCGAAGGCGGCCGGCTCGTGGCACTTGAGCCAGGAGCTGGCATAGGTCAGCAGGGCAAAGCTGGCGGCATGGGATTCGGGAAAGCCGTAGCTGCCGAAGCCCTTGATCTGCTCGAAGAGGCGCGCGGCGAATTCCGGGCGATAGCCGCGTTCGACCATGCGGTTGTGCAGGCGTTGACGATGGGGTTCGAGGCCGCCATGACGCTTCCAGGCCGCCATGGAGCGGCGCAGCTGATCGGCCTCGCCCGGCGAATATTCGGCGGCGACCATGGCGATCTGCATCACCTGTTCCTGGAACAGCGGCACTCCCAGGGTGCGTTCCAGCGCCGGCCGCAATTCGTCATGGGGATAGTCGGCCTCTTCCTCGCCATTCCGGCGGCGCAAATAGGGATGCACCATGTCGCCCTGGATCGGCCCGGGGCGGACGATGGCCACCTCGATCACCAGGTCGTAGAGGGTTCGCGGCCGGAGGCGCGGCAGCATGGCCATCTGGGCGCGGGATTCGATCTGGAACACCCCAACCGTGTCGGCGCGGGAGATCATGGCGTAGGTGGGCGCATCTTCCTGGGGCAGGCTGGCCAGGGTCCAGCGCTGGCCGCGCCAGTTGGCGACCAGGTCGAAGCAGCGGCGCAGAGCGCTGAGCATGCCCAGGGCGAGGATGTCGACCTTGAGCAGGCCCACGGCATCGAGGTCGTCCTTGTCCCACTGGATCAGGGTGCGCTCGGGCATGGCGGCGTTTTCCACCGGCACCAGCGTGGCCAGGGGCGCCTCGGAGATGACGAAGCCGCCGGGATGCTGGGAGAGATGCCGGGGAAAGCCGATCAGTTGACCGGCAAGGATGAGCACCCGCTGCAGCAGGGGGCTGTCGGGATCGAAACCCGCTTCGCGCAGGCGCGCGGGGCCGGGGATCTCGTCGGTCCAGCGCCCGGCGCACCCGGACAGGGCGTCGAGCTGGTCGCCCGGCAGGCCCAGCGCCTTGCCGACATCGCGCAGGGCGCCGGCGGCATGGTAGGTGCTGACCACCGCGGTGAGCGCGGCCCGCTCGCGGCCATAGCGGCGAAAGACGTACTGGATGACCTCTTCGCGGCGCTCGTGCTCGAAGTCGACGTCGATGTCGGGCGGTTCGTCGCGCTCGCGGGAGATGAAGCGCTCGAACAGCAGATTGCCGGTGAGCGGATTCAGCTCGGTGATGCCCAGCACGTAGCAGACCACCGAGTTGGCCGCCGAGCCGCGGCCCTGGCAGAGGATGTGCTGGCGGCGGGCGTAGTCGACGATGTCGTGCACGGTGAGAAAGTAGTTCTCGTAGCCCTTCTCGGCGATCAGCGCCAGCTCCCGGGCCACCTGGTCGGTGACCCTTGCCGGCGCCCCCTCCGGCCAGCGCCATACCAGGCCGCGGCGGGTCAGCTCGGCCAGCCAGGAGCCCGCCGTCTCGCCGGTGGGTATCACCTCCCGGGGATAGCGATAGCGCAACTCGCCCAGTTCGAAGCGGCAGCGGGCGGCGATCGCCAGGGTCTCGGCGCGCAGCGCCGCGGGATAGAGGCCCTCCAGCACTGCCAGCGGCCGCAGATGACGCTCGCCGTTGGGATGCAGGTGATAGCCGGCCTCGGCCACCGGCAGGTGATGGCGGATGCCGGTGAGCACATCCTGCAGGGCACGGCGTCCGCGGGTGTGCATGTGCACGTCGCCGCAGGCCACTGCCGGCACGCCCAGCTGCCTGCCCAGCGACTGCAACTGCAAGAGTCGGGCGGCATCGTCGGCGCCGCGCAGCAATTCGACGCCGAGCCAGAGGCGCTCGGCGAAGACGCTCCTGAGCCATTCGCCCTCCTCGGTCGCGGGTTCGCCGCCCGGCAGCCAGATCGCCAGCAAGCCGGGCAAGGGCTGCTGTAGATCCGCGCGACCCAGCTGGTAGCGGCCCTTGGGTGCTCGGCGGCGGGCCCGGGTGATCAGCGCGCAGAGGCACTCGTAACCCGGCAGATCCTCCACCAGCAGCACCAGGCGCAGACCGTCGTCGAGGGTCAGTTCGCTGCCGATGATCAGGGGCAGCCCGACCTGGCGCGCCGCCTGCCAGGCGCGGACGCTGCCGCTCAGGGTGCATTCGTCGGTGATGGCCAGCGCCGCGTAGCCCAGCGCCTTGGCCCGTTCGAACAATTCCAGGGCACTGGAGGCACCGCGCTGGAAGCTGAAATTCGACAGGCAGTGCAACTCGGCATAGCCGCTCATGCGAACCAGCCCTGGATCCACCAGGGCGCCTCCTCGCCATAGCGGCGAAAGGCCCAGGCCTGGCGTCCGTCGGCCACCTCGATGCGGTAGTAGTCGCGCCGCTGATCGCCCCCGTCCCACCAGCCGCTTTCGATGCGCTCGGGACCGGCGAGGACCCGGCGCGGCTGGCCGTCGAGGGGACGCGGTTCGCTCAGCAGCCAACCCGGACGCAGGCCGGGCAAGGCGGTCTCCAGACGCCGCTGGTGGCGCCAGACCAGGGCGCGCTCGGGACGATGATCCGCCTGGATGCCGAGCCCCAGCACCGCTTCCTCGCCCAGCCGGGCACGCAGGCGTTCGCGTAGCACTTCCCAGCCCACGGCCTGGGCGGGACGCTCGTCGAACAGGCCATGGCGTTCCGGCACGAAGAGCGGCAACTCCTCGCTTTCCAGGCGCAGCGCCAGCACCGGGGCCACCACCTGCAGCTGTTCGAGGCGACCGCGGGCGAATTCGAACAGCAGGGCGGCATCGCGTTCGGGGGCCAGCAGGCCGATGGTGAGGGTGGTGGCCGGCCCCTGGCGATGTTCCAGCCAGAGCAGGAAGCGCTGCACGCCCCGGTCGCGACTTGCCAGCCAGACCGCCAGATCGGCGGTGAGGCGACGCAGGGGGAACAGCAGCGCCTGGTGGGATTCCACCTCGAAATTGAGCTCCACCCGCGCCACGAAACGATCGGGCGGCCGATAGAACTCCAGCGCCAGGCTGCGACTGCCGCCCAGCAGATCCAGCTGCTGCAGCAGCTCGGGGGCGAAGCGCCGGGCCAGGGCGGCCCTGGGCAGGGCCTTGAGTTGCTCCAGGCGGCGGATGCCCATGCGCACCAGCGCCTGGGCCTGCTGGGGGGCGAAACCGGCGCGCTCCACGGGCAGCCGATCGAGCAGGCGCGGCAGATCGTCCGGCGCGGCGATGAGGCCATCGGCGACATTGGTCAGCATGCGCGCCGCCACCGGATTGGGCGCCAGCGCCAGCCGGTGGCGAAAGCCCAGGCCCTGGAGCTCCTGGCGCAGGCGCCGCTCCAGCCGTGGCCAGGGCCCCAGCAGCGGCAGGCTGGACTGGATCTCCAGCAGCAGCGCCCGCGGATAGTGGCGACTGACCTGGGAGCTGAAGCCGTAGCCCCAGGCCGCCAGCAGCGCCTCGGCCGTCTCGATGAGCGCCGGGTCGTATTCATGCTGCTCGAAGTCGCGGGTCAGCGCCTGGGCGGCGGTCAGGGTCAGGCCGGGGCGCAGCCCCAGGGCCCGCGCGGCCGGATTGACCGCCTGCAGCAGGCGGCGCTGTGGCGGACCGGAAAGCAGCACCAGCGGCCGCTCCGGCTGGGGATGACGGCGCAGCACGGCATCCAGCGCCAGCTGCGGAAAGAGGATGCAGGCCCAGCGCATGGCAAGCTCAAGCGCCGCCGGCCAGATCGAGCACGCCGGGCTGACCGCCGCGGCATTTGCGGATGTGCAGCCGTTCCAGCGGCGCCCTGAGTTCCAGGCGCAAGGCCGCCGGCGAAGGATTGTCCAGGGCGGCGGCCGGGCGCAGGGCGAAGGCCAGGGTGCGGCCGCTCTCGGCGGCGACCTGCAGCCGGCGCAGCTGGCGATCGTCGGCGCGTTCGGGCCAGCAGAGCACCGCGCCGAAGCAACCGGAGCGCAGGCACTGCTCGGCGGCCCAGAGCACCTCGGCGCCCTGGGCGCGGATCACCACCAGGGCATCCAGCGCCACGCCGGCCGCCTGCCAGGCCAGGGGATAGGGCAACAGCGGCGGCCCGATCAGGGCGATGCGCTCGGCGGCCTGGCTCAGGCGCGCCAGGGTCGGCCAGAGCAGCCGCAACTCGCCATGGCCAGGGCCGGCGAGCAGCAATTCGGTCAGGGCCGCTTCCGGCCAGCCGGCGCCGGGCAAATGGGCATCCAGGGCGGCGACCCCGGTGGGCTGGTCGCTGCGCCGGGCGTCGGGACTGGTCTGCCCCTTCCACAGGCGCCGCTCCTCGAACAGCCGGGCCAGGCTGGCGCCGCCGCTCATGCCGCCAGACCTGCAGGGATATTGTCCATGGCCATCGCCTCTATCTGTATATGCATACAGTATTAGAGGCGATTCGCATCGGGGTCAAGTCGAACCGCTGTCTTTGCGGTTGCAGGGATCGCTCAGATCCAGATCACCACGCCGACCAGCGCGGCCAGCAACAGCCACTGTTCGAGGTAGTAGCGGAAGCGGTTGCGCTTCTTCAGCGCCTTGCCGCGCTGGCGGATGCGATAGAGGTGCCGGAAGGCGCGATTGAGGCCGCCGGTCTTGTCGCTGGCGTCATTGGGCGAGGCCGCCGAGGCCAGCAGGGTGCCACTGACCCAGCGGTTGAAGGCGCTTGCCCAGCGATAGCGCAGCGGCCTTTCCACGTCGCAGAACAGGATGATGCGATCCTGGTCGGTGGTGTTCTCGGCGTAGTGGATGAAGGTTTCGTCAAATACCACCGCCTGGCCATCGCGCCAGTGATAGCGCTGGCCGTCCACCTCGATGAAGCAGCGTGGATCATTGGGCGTGGCCAGGCCCAGGTGATAGCGCAGGGAGCCGCCATAGGGATCGCGATGGCGCACCAGCCGCGATCCGGGCGGCAACTCGGCGAACATGGCCGCCTTGACCGTGCCGATGCCGCGCAGCAATTCGGTGGTCCTGGGGCACAGCTGCATGGCGGAAGGATGGCTGTCGCCGTACCACTTCAGATAGAAGCGCTTCCAGCCGCTCTTGAAGAAGGAGTTGAAGCCGGCATCGTTGTGCTCGGCGGATTTCTTGATCTGGCCGGCGCGCAGCAGGTCGAGGGCCTCGTCGCGGATCAGCTGCCAGTTGTCCTGCAGCACCTGGAGTTCGGGAAAGCGCTCCACCGGGTGATAGGGCGCGTTGGGCACCCGCGAGGTCAGGAACATGAAGGTGTTCAGCGGCGCCAGAAAGGTCGAATGGTCACTGAGCTGACGCAGCAAGCGATGGCGCACCCGGCCGCGAAAGTGCACATACAAAACACAGAGAAAAAAACCGCCAATCACGAACCACTTCACGCGTCGCTGCCCTGAAAAGAATGTTTCCGGATGTTATACGCCTCACCTCGGGCCGGGCCTAGTCTTTACAGTCTGACGATAAGCTGAATGCCTGGTGTCGAGCCGGACAGCAGCACTGGGAGCCGTAGCGGGCATCTTGTATCCTGCAGGTGACAATTCGAGTGCCCGGAGGGCCTCATCATGCGTTCGCTGCTCTATGGCCTGCTGCTCGCCAGTGGCGTCGTGGCCGCTCAGGATGTCTACAAGTGCGTGGACGACCAGGGCCGGACGACCTATACCCAGGGCGCCTGCCCAACGAATAGTCAGATCACCACCATTCCGCTGCAGAGCCTGCCCGAGAGCAACGGTTTCACGCCGCCGCCCCGGCCTGCCACGCCGCCGCCGGCCGCCGCGCCGCGGGAGGTCACCGTGGTACCCGCCCCCGCTTCCAGCCGCCAACGTCCGGTCGACGACGTCACCGTGGTCGGTGGCTCTTCGTCCTCTTCCAGCTTTCGCCAGGAAAGCGAGGTGCGCGGCTCCGGCATCATCTATCAGCCGGTGCCGGTCTACATCGACCGCCGGCCGCGCAACGAGACCTGGCACATGGTGCCCCATCCCCAGGCGCAGCAGCCCCAGCCGCCGGCGCCTCCGCCGCCGCCGAACCGGGGCATTCCCATCGATCGCTAGCACTAGAGCTTGTGCAGGAAGTTGACGACGAACTTGCGCCCTTCGGTGCGGTTCTCGGCGTCCTGCTCGAAGTAGCTGTTGACGGTGATCAGATTCTCCCGGGAAAAGGCGTAGGTGAAACCCGGCCCCCAGGCCCAGACCTTTTCCCGCCGCCCGCTGACGTCGTGACCATCGACCTGGGTGTCGGTGATCTGCCGCAGCCAGTAGCCGCTCAGACCGACGCTGAGGCGATCGTTCAGCGCGTACTGGGTGGCGAAGTTGGCGTGCAGCGCCTGGCCGGCCTGGGTGTCGGAGACCGCGCCGAAGCTGCGCAGCGGCTGGTCGTTCTTGCCGTTCCACAGGTACCAGAAGCGTCCGGTCACCGACCACTGGGGCGTCAGCCAGTAGGTAGTAGCGTAGTAGGGATTGAAGGACCAGAAGTTGCTGCCCGGATTGATCGCCCGGTCGCGGTCGTAGCGACCGGTGGGGGCGACGATCTCGGCCTCGATGCGTTGCGCCCAGCGCGGTCCGCCGTCGGGGCGGGTGGTGGTGGGCAGTTGCAGGAAGGCACCCAGGGTCAGGTCCCCTACCCCTTCGCGGGCGCTCAGCGCCTGGCCGCCGAGGCCGTCATCGACATCGGCGTGGGCCAGCCAGGGCAGGATGGCGGTGAATCCGGGCATGGCGCCATTGGCCAGGGGCTGGCCGACATAGATGATCTGGCTGACCGGGGCGAAGGTGGTCAGCTCCTGCTTGGGCAGGGGCAGCTTGCGGCCGTCCTGGTCGTTGAAGCGGCTGGTCTTGCCGTAGATCAGGTACTCCTCCCAGTACCAGCCGGGACCGTCCGGCGCCGGGGCGCCGTCGTAGAAGCTGGTGGAGCCGAGATTGAGACCGGGCAGGTCGTAGGCCTGGGCCAATGTGGAGGCGAGACTGGCCGCGGCCAGCAGACCGAATCCGAAACGTGTGCGCATGACGTCGTCCTGAAGTTGTTCTTGTTGTGGGAAAACGCGATCGCCGCACCGGCCGGCGCGGCGATCCGGGTCAGACGTAACTGGCGGCGAGACCGCCATCCACCGGCAGGTTGGCGCCGTTGATCCAGCGCGAGGCATCGCTGCAGAGAAAGGCGATCACCGCGGCCACCTCGTCGGCCAGCGCCGGGCGCAGCATGCGCTGGCTGTCGCGGGCGACGCGCTCTTCGCCGAGCATGCTGACGAAGTCGCCGAGGATGGGGGTGAATACCGGCCCGGGCGCCACGCAATTCAGGCGCACGCCGAATTCGCGCAGCCAGGTCTGGGACTGCACGAAGCTCCAGACGATGAGCGCTTCCTTGAAGTACTGGTAGCAGGTGGCCTGGTCCACCGGATGACACTCCAGCCAGGCCTGGGCCGGGGCGAAGTCGGCGATCTGCGCCAGCTCGCGGTGCTGTTCCAGGCGCTCTGGCCATTCGGCGCCGAGGATGGAGGCGACATTGACGATGGCGCCGCCCGGCCCCAGCCGCGCGACCAGTTGCTGGCTGAGCAAGCGCAGGCCGAGGTAGTTGACGCGCGCCACCGTCTCCCGGGGCGCCGTGCCCGGTACCCCGGCGATGTTGCACAGGCCGTGCAGGCGCGCCGGCAGGCGACTGACCAGGGCGGCGATGCTGTCGGGGTCGCCCAGGTCGGCCTGGTGGAAGTCGTCCAGGCTGAACTGGGGCTGGTTGCGGTCGACGCCGATCACATAGGCGCCCTGGAAGCGCGCCAGCCGCGCCAGCTCGGCGCCGATGCCGGAGGCCACGCCGGTGACGACCAGGGTCTTGCCATTCAGGGTCATGGGATTTTCCTCTTGTTGTTATTGGTTGGGTAACACGGGCTTGGAGCCTGCTCAAAGGCTCGCGAGCTAGAGCCAAACAAGGCGAACACAGCTGAGGAAGCGGAATTTACGAGTGGTAAATGAGCATTCCGATCGGACTGGCGACCCAGGTCGTGTTCAACGCGGTTTGGCCGACGCGCAGCAGCCTTTGAGCAGGCCCTCAGAAGGGATAGCGTGGCGGCTCGTTATGCTCGGTCACCCATTGCCACTGGCTGTAGTCGTCCCAGTTGCACAGGCCACCGACGCTGCCGCCGTTGCCGGACTGGCCACGGCCGCCGAAGGGGTTGACCACCTCGTCGTTCACCGTCTGGTCGTTGAGGTGCAGCATTCCGCACTCCAGCCGTTCGCCCAGGGCCCGGGCGCGGGCCAGGGAGCCGGAGAGCACGCCGGCCGCCAGGCCGTAGGGGGTGCGATTGGCCAGGTCGACGGCCTCGGCCTCGCTGGCGAAGGTCACCACGCTGGCCACCGGTCCGAAGATCTCTTCGTCGAAGGCGCGCATGCCGGGACGGACGCCGCTCAGTATGGTCGGGGCATAGAACAGCCCTTCGTGCCGACCGCCCTGCTCCAGCCGGGCGCCGGCCGCGAGGCTGTCGGCGACGATGCCCTGCACCCGCTGCAGTTGCCGGGCATTGATCAGCGGACCCAGCTGGGTAGAGGGTTCCAGCGGGTCGCCCAGACGCAGGGCGGCGGCGCGGGCGGCCAGGCGTTCGGTAAAGGCGGCGGCGAGGCGCTGGTGCACCAGGATCAGCCCGGTGGCCATGCAGATCTGGCCCTGGTGCAGGAAGCTGCCCCAGGCGGCGCAGCCGACGGCGCGGTCGAGATCGGCGTCGTCGAGCACGATCAGCGGATTCTTGCCGCCCAATTCCAGGGCCACCTTCTTCAGGTGGCGCCCGGCGCTTTCCGCCACCTGGCGTCCGGCCTGGGTCGAGCCGGTGAAGGCGATCATCCGCACCTGGGGATGGGCGCAGAGCGCCGCGCCGGCCTCGGCACGCCCGGGCAGCACCTGCAGCACGCCCCGAGGCAGACCGATGGCCTCGAACAGCCGGGCGATGAGGATGCCGCCGCTCACCGGCGTCTGGTGATCCGGCTTGAGCACCACGGCATTGCCGCAGGCCAGGGCCGGGGCCACGGCGCGCAGGGAAAGGATCAGCGGAAAGTTGAAGGGCGAGATCACCCCTACCACGCCATGGGGCAGGCGCCGGGCATAGGACAGGGCCCCGCGCTCGCTGGGCAGGACCACGCCATGGGCCTGCAGCAACTGACCGGCGACCTGCTGCAGGATGACCCCGGCTTCACGCAATTCCAGCTCGGCCTTGGGCAGGATGCCACCGGTCTCCCGGGCGATCAGGGGGGCCAGTTCGGCGCGATTCATCTCCAGGTGCGCGGCGGCGGCCAGGAACAGCCCGGCCTTTTGCCGGGCGGTCCAGGCCGCCCAGGCCGGTTGCGCCCGGGCCGCCTTGGCGCAGGCCTGGTCGATGTCGGCGACGCTGGCCAGACCGGTGCAGTGCAGGGGCTGGCCGGTGGCAGGTTCGACGACCTCCAGGGTGCCGCCCTGGGCGGCGATCCAGTCGCCATCGAAGATCCGCTCGCGCCAGGGGGCGCCGTCCAGGAACGGCGTGGATGATCTGCTCATAGCCTTCTCCTTGTTGTTATCGGGCCGCGGTGGGCACAGGCAAGGGAGCAAGGGCTGTGCCCAGACCGGGCTGACAGGAAAAAGCGCCGTTCAATCAGGGACTTGCTGGCTCAGACAGGCAAAGGTCCCGGGGCCAGCCGGCAAACGCCTTGCTCAAAAGATAAAGTTATGAGGTATAACCTTTTCCTCGATTGCGCATTTGCGCAATTCACCCGAGAGGTCGTGCCATGGCCCGTTCCGAACGTCTGTCCCTCAGCGATCTGCAGCAGGCCGCTACCGGCTTCCAGCGTGGCGACAGTGCCGCCTGGGATGGCAGCGCCAGCCCGACCCAGGCGGAACTGGCCGAGTGCCTGTTCTTCTCCCCCGGTGATGGGCGCATCTGGCTCAACGACCAGCGCATGCTGCTGGTACACGCCTCCGCCTTTGGCGCCCTGCGGCGCGAGCTGATCGGCGCCCTGGGGCAGGAACGTGCCCGCGGCCTGCTGACCCGGGTCGGCTATCTTTCCGGGGTGCGCGACGCCGAGCTGGTGCGCAAGCGCTGGCCCCAGGCCGACGCCGCGGCGATCTTTGCCGCCGGTACCCGGCTGCATGGCCTGGAAGGTCTGGTGCGGGTCGAGCCGCTGCATTTCGAATTCGATGTCGACCAGGGGCGCTATGGCGGCGAATTTCTCTGGCATCACTCGGCCGAATGCGACGAGCATCAGATCGCCCACGGTCAGGGCAGCGATCCGGCCTGCTGGATGGAGATCGGCTATGCCATCGGCTACGTCAGCAGCCTGTTCGGCCGCCTGGTGATCTTTCGCGAAGTGGAATGCCGCGCCATGGGGCATGCCGTCTGCCGGGTCGAAGGCCGCAACGCCGAACGCTGGCCCGACGTGGCGGAAGACCTGCGCTATCTCAATGCGGCCGGCGATGGCGCTCCGGCGCTGACGCCGGCGGAACGCCTGCCCGCGCCCCTGCCCCACGCCGCCGACGGCCAGCAGCCGCTGGTGGGGGCTTCAGCGGCCTTCAACAGCGCGTTCCAGGCGCTGCAGCGGGTCGCCCCGACGCCGGCCACGGTGCTGCTCACCGGCGAATCCGGGGTGGGCAAGGAACTGTTCGCCAGCCACCTGCACCGCCTCAGCCGCCGCGCCGACGGCCCCTTCGTCGCCCTCAACTGCGCGGCCATTCCCGAGAATCTCATCGAAGCCGAATTGTTCGGCGTGGAGCGCGGCGCCTTCACCGGCGCCAACCAGTCCCGCGCCGGACGTTTCGAACGGGCCCAGGGCGGCACCCTGTTCCTCGACGAGATCGCCTGCCTGAGCCTGCCCGGTCAGGGCAAGCTGCTGCGCGCGCTCCAGGAGCGCGAGATCGAGCGGGTCGGCGGCAGCCGCACGCTCAGGGTGGAAGTCCGGGTGATCGCCGCCACCAACCTGGACCTGCGCGAGGCGGTACGTCGCGGCGACTTCCGCGAAGACCTCTTCTATCGCCTCAACGTCTATCCCATCGGCATCCCGCCCCTGCGTGACCGGCGCGACGACGTGCCCCTGCTGGTGGACCTGTTCCTGCGGCGCTTCTGCGCCGCCTACGAGCGGCCGCCGGTAGGCCTGACCATGCGCGCCCTCAAGGCCCTGCTGCGCTACGACTTTCCCGGCAACGTGCGGGAATTGCAGAATCTGGTGGAGCGCGGGGTGATCGCCAGCGATCCGGGCGAACTCATCGACCTGCCCCACCTGTTTCGCGGCGAGCCGCTGCCGGCCGAGCTCGTCGACGAGGCGCCGCCTGCCACCGGCTGGCTGGAGCGCCTGGGCGTGGACGGCGAACGCCCGCTGCCGCTGGCGCAGTTGGAAGCCGAGCTGCTCGACGAAGCCCTGGCGCGCAGCCAGGGCAACATGGCCGCCGCGGCGCGCCTGCTCGGCCTGAGCCGCGCCCAGTTCGCCTATCGCCATCGCCGCGCCCGCCAGGATCTGGACTAGAATGACCCCTCGATACCCTCCCCTCGCCATCTCCGACGGAAGCCCTTCCCGCCGATGAGTTCCCCTGACGACGCCACGCCCCTGGACCCTGCCGCCACCCCCTGGCTGGACACCGCCGTAGGCTATGCCCTGCGCCGCGCCCAGATGAAGATGTTCCAGCATCTGGTGGACAGCCTGGCCGCCTATGACCTGCGCCCCGCCCAGTTCACCGCCCTGGTGATCCTCGAACAGGAGCCCGGCCTGATGCAGGCCGACCTGGCCCGGCGTCTGGCCATCGAGCCGCCGCAACTGGTCCTGCTGCTGAACAAGCTGGAACGCC
Organism: Pseudomonas sp. HR1; assembly: GCF_030175875.1. Lineage (NCBI taxonomy): Bacteria > Pseudomonadati > Pseudomonadota > Gammaproteobacteria > Pseudomonadales > Pseudomonadaceae > Pseudomonas > Pseudomonas sp. HR1. The sequence continues at coordinate 753,970 of NZ_JASNRF010000003.1, read as the reverse complement.
AGGGCCTGGCCGAGCGGGTGCGCGGCACCCAGGATCGCCGCGCCTATGCCCTGCACCTCACCGAGCAGGGCCGCGCCCTGGTCGGCGAACTCAAGGAACGCGCCGCCGCCAGCGACCGCGCCGCCAGCGCCCCGCTGGACGACGCCGAGCGGGCCGAGCTGTTGCGGCTGCTACGCAAGCTCAATGGGGAGTTGGGGTAGTACGCCACGCCTATCCGGGTGTCCTCTGCCTCCCGCCATCACTCAGGTATGCGCCCCCTATCGTTGCCGCTCCTACAAGAGCACTACCCCTATAGGAGCAACTATATTGTCGCTACGGGGATACATCACGTAGCGTGGAAAACGGCGCAGCCTTTTCCACTGGAGACTTGGTGGCAAGGGGGCGCCCTCACCCCAACCCTCTCCCGAGGGGAGAGGGTTCTATCCGAGCAGATGTTCAGTTACATCAGCTCCGGCAACATCACGATGAGCGTCAGAAACCGTACAGACTGACCGGGTTATCGCGCAGGATGGCATTGCGTACCTGCTCATCCGGCGCCCAGTCGGCCAGCAGGTCGAAGATGCGTCCATCGTCCGGCTTGTTGCCGGTCGCGACCGTGGGATGCGGCCAGTCGCTACCCCACAGCAGCCGCTCCGGGTGGCGACGCACCAGCTCCCGGGCCACCGCGCCCACATCGGCGTAGTCCGGCGCACCGCTGCGCGACTTGATATAGGGGCCCGACAGCTTCACCCAGGTACGCTCGCCGTCCAGCAGGCGGGTCACCACGGCGAAGGTCGCCGAATTCACCCCCTCCGGTTGAGGCACATGGCCCATGTGGTCGATCACCAACCGCGCCGGCAGCCGTTGCAGCCGACTCTCCAGCTCTGTCAGCTGATTGCCCGTGGCGACCACCTGGACATTCCAGCCCAGCTCATCGACCCGTGCCGCCAGGGGCTCCAGATCGGCCAGGTCGGCGCCCCCATAGCTGAGGTTGAAACGGATCCCGCGCACCCCGGCCTTGTGCAGCGCCTGCAACTCGGCATCGGTGATGCTCTGGTCGAGGACAGCTACACCGCGGGCCTGGCCCTGGCTGCGCGCCAGGCCGTCGAGCATGCAGCGATTGTCGGTGCCGTAGGTGGACGGGGTGACGATAACCATCCGCTGCAATCCCAGCAGCGCCTGCAGCTGGTGATAGTCGTCCAGGGAGGCATTGGGCGGGAGCAGCTTGGCGCCCGGCGCCGCCGGGTAACGGTCGTCATAGAGGTGCATGTGACAGTCGACACTGCCGGCCGGCGCCTTGAGTCTCGGTGCCGTTTGGATACTGGAGAACGGAGTGGCGGCCTGGACGCCGAGGGCATCGAAAAGGCACAGGGCGGCACTCGCCTGGGCGCTCGCTTTCAGGAAGCGCCGACGATTGAAGGTCATGATGGATTCCTTGAAAGGCTGCCGGCCCGGACGGGCCGGCAGTGATCAGCTTTAACCGGCGTTGGTCGCTACGGCCTGGGCGTCTGCCTTGGCGCGCGCCGCGGCTTTACGACCCATGACCAGCACCAGCAGGCCACTGATGGCGCACAGGGTGGCCAGCGGCAGTACCGCCAGGGCGTGGCTGTGGGTGGCGCCATGGATGGCGCCATAGACGTTGACCATCACCCCGCCGCCGATGAGGTTGGCCAGGGCACCGATGGCGGCCAGACCCGCCGCTGCGGTGGAGGACGACAGCCAGCCCGAGGCCAGTGCCCAGAACGGCCCCTTCATCGAATAGGCCCCGATCAGCACCAGACTCAGCAGGATCACCGTGGCGGCCAGGGACGAGGTGAACATGCCCGCCAGCAGGCCCACGGCGATCAACAGCATGGTGAGCGAGGTGTGCCAGCGACGCTCGCCGGTGCGATCCGAACTGCGGCCCCAGAGGACCATCGCCACCGAGGCCAGGCCATAGGGAATGGCATTGGTGAGGCCGACCTCCAGGTTTGACAGGCCAAAGGACTTGAGCAATTGCGGCGCCCAGACGCTCATGGTGCTACCGGCCGCCGAGGCGCCGGAATAGATCAGCGCCATTACCCAGATATCCTTGTGCTTGAGCAGCTGCCACAGCGAGATATGGCCGATGCTGGTCTTGCGATTGCGCTCCTCGGCCAGCTTGAGCGTCAGCCAGTTGCGCTGCTCGTCGCTCAGCCATTTGGCCTGCTCCGGACGGTCGGTCAGCACGAACAGGCAGGCGATACCCAGCAGCACCGCCGGAATGCCTTCCAGGATGAACAGCCAGTGCCAGCCACGCATGCCCATCCAGCCGTCCAGGCTCAGCAGCAGGCCGGAGAGCGGTGAACCCAGGAAATTGGCGCCCGGGATCGCCACCATGAAGATGGCGACCATGCGCGCTCTATAGTTGGAGGGCAGCCAGTAGGTGAGGTACAGCAGCACGCCAGGGAAAAAGCCGGCTTCCGCGGCGCCCAGCAGAAAGCGCATCACATAGAGCGAGTTGGCGCCCTGGACGAAGGCGGTGCCCGCCGAGATCAGGCCCCAGGTGATCATGATCCGGGCGATCCAGATGCGCGCACCGAAGCGCTGCAGCGCCAGGTTGCTCGGCACCTCCACCAGGAAATAGGAAAAGAAGAACAGGCTGCTGGCGAAACCGAAGATCGCCGGCGTCAGGCCGAGATCCTGGTTCATCTGCAGCGAGGCCATGCCGATGTTGCCACGGTCGATGATGGCGATGAGGTAGCAGACGATCAGGAACGGCAGGAGGCGCCAGGCGACGCGGCGCATCGTCGCGCGTTCCAGTTCACTGATTTCGGACGTGGAAGAGGTCATGCAGGCTCTCCGTCTTATTGTTGTGGAGATAGACGTAGCGAGCGGCTCCGGGAAGGAGACCGCCCGCCCTGACGCGAGGATCAGGCTGCGATCAGGTGACGATTGACCACAGCACGGGTTTCCACCGCCTTGCCGTTCCAGCGATCGAGTACCTGCTGCACCGCCACCAGCCCGACCCGGTCGCGGGCCTCGGTGGTGTTGGCGCCCACGTGCGGCGTGGCGACCAGGTTGGTCAGGCCCCAGAGGGCGCTGTCGGCCGGCGGCGGCTCGGGGTGGAAGGTATCCAGGCCGGCACCGCCGATCTGGCCGTCGCGCAACGCCGCGACCAGCGCCTGGGTGTCGATCAACTCGCCGCGGGCGGTATTGATCAGCAGGCTGCCGGGACGCATCCGGGCGAACTGGGCGGCGCCGAACAGGTGGCGATTGGCCTCGGTGAGCGGGCAATGCAGGCTGATGATGTCGCACTCGGCCAACAGGTTATCGAAGCTCTCCTCCCGGCGCACGTGGTCACGCACCGGCAGGCTCTGAAGGTAGGGATCGTAGACCCGCACCTGCATCCGCAACGGCGCCACCAGGTCCATCAGCACGCTGCCGATGGAACCCAGGCCCACCAGGCCGAGGGTCTTGCCAAACAACTCGGTGCCATTGGCCTGGGCCTTGTCCCAGTGCCCGGCATGCATCCGCGCGTTCAGCCAGGGGGTCTGTCGAGCCACGCTGAACATCAGGGCGAAGGCGTGCTCGGCCACCGACTGGGCATTGGCACCCAGGGCGATGGTGACCGGAATGTTTCGGTCGGCCGCCGCCTGCAGATCGATGGTGTCGTAGCCGACGCCGTGCTTGGCGATGATCTCGAGCTTAGCCGAGGCCTCGATCATCTCGCGGGTCAGCTTGCCCTGGCGGACGATGATGGCGTCGGGCTGCTCCTGGCGGATCAGCGCGACCAGCTCGTCATGGGGCATGTAGGGCTGGGTGGGTACCACGCGGATGCCGTGGGCGGCAGCCAGGGCCATGGCGTCGGGCGCGAGTTCGGGGCCGGTGAGAAGCAGGGTGCGGGTCATGTGGGTTATCCCTTGTTGTTATGACGTCGTCCGTCGAGCGGACAGCCAGATGAGCAGGCCTTGACCTTAGCATAATGGAATAGCGTTGCAATACTGAACGTAACCTGGAATTTAACGCCACTCATCCGACCGTTGAATGTTTAAAAAAGAAATGCCATTCTGAAATTCGACACCCGCTCCAGCGGCATCCAACAAAGCCCACAAGAGAAATGCCCATGACCATCGGATTCAGAGTTCTCAATGCCCAACGCAAGGTCGCAGCCGAATGGGTCGCGCGTTATCGTGAGGTTCCGGTCGCCAATGTCAGCGACTCGATGAACCGCATGACCGCCGGCGGCTCGCGCCTGCGTCCCATGCACCGCCAGGGCGTGCTGGCCGGCCCGGCACTGACCGTGAAGGCGCGCCCGGGTGACAACCTCATGCTGCACTACGCCCTGGACATCGCCGAGCCGGGCGACGTCATCGTGGTGGATGCCGGTGGCGACCTGACCAATGCCCTGATCGGCGAGATGATGGTGGCCTATGCGGTCAAGCGCGGCGTGGCCGGCATCGTCATCAATGGCGCCATCCGCGATGCCGCCAACATCGGCGCGGGTGACTTCCCCCTGTTCGCCGCCGGCATCTCCCACCGCGGCCCCTACAAGGATGGCCCGGGCGAGATCAACGTCCCCATCGCCATCGACGGCATGGTCATCGAGCCGGGCGATCTGATCATCGGCGACGACGACGGCCTGCTCTGCGTGCCCTACGACCAGGTCGCCGAGGTCTATGACCGCGCCACCGCCAAGCACGCGGCGGAAGAAAAGCAGATGCGGCAGATCGCCGAAGGCACCAATGACCGTAGCTGGGTGCTGGAATCGCTCAAGAAGAAGGGTTGCGCCCTCCCCTAGTCCGTATCCCGAATGAAGAAAGGCAGCCTGGTGCTGCCTTTTTTATTGTGCATCGGGTCCATTGGCGCTCGTCGAACTCAACGTGTCCCTTCTGGACGGGCACGACAGGTCGCGCAGTAACCGGGACAGGAGGGTCGCACCTCGACGACTCAAGCCAACCAGCCTCGCGACGTGTCAGGAGCATAGGGCAAGGCGGCCAGCCCCCTTGCTGCGAAGAGACGCGCCATCGAGAGGCGTCAACGCTCGAGGACGCCAGCTGCCGGCATCCCGCCAGCATCTCCTGCCCGGTCCTATCCGGAGCGCTGGCCTCTCGCCCAAGAGCAGCCAGCCACAAAAGCAGAAGGCGGCTCATCGCCGCCCCCTTCCTGGCTCGCCTCTGAATCAGGTGCGACCCGCAGGCTCCAACCCAGTCCCACCAACTGGCTTCACCGGCGCCCGGCGACTCGGGTCGCCCAGCCAGAGCATCATGACGACACCCAGCGCCAGTACCGAGGCCACCACGTAGAAGGGTCCGGAGTAACTCTGGGTCGCATCCTTGACCAGGCCGATGGCGAAGGGCCCGACGAAGCCGCCGAGGTTGCCGATGGAGACGATCAGCGCCAAGCCACCCGCTGCCGCCCGACCGGTCAGGAAGCTGGAGGGAATGGCCCAGAAGGTCGCCTGGAAGGACAGGATGCTGGCCACCGTCACGCTCAGACAACTCATGCGCAACAGCGGATCGGCCGAGAGCGCAGCGCCCACCAGACCGCAGGCGGCCAGCCCCAGCGCGCCGGCCACATAGGGCAGTCGGTGCGCACTCAGGTTGGCCTGCCGCGCCCAGAGGGTCATGGCGACGGCGCCGAGGATATAGGGGATGGTCGCCACCAGTCCCACGGTGGTGTTCTGCATGCCCAGGCTCTTGATGATCTGCGGCATCCAGATCCCGATCCCCACGGAGCCGACGATGCCGCAAAAGTTGATGGCGGCCAGCACGAAGACCTTGGGATTGGTGAGGGCAGCGCGCAGGGTGGAGCCATGGGCCGCGCCTATCTCGCGCTGCTCGCGGGCCAGTCGTTCGGTCAGCCAGGTGCGTTCGCGGATCGACAGCCAGCGCGCCTTGGCCGGCGAATCCACCAGCACGAAAAGACAGAGGATACCCAGCAGCACCGCTGGCAAGGCTTCCACCACCAGCAGGAATTGCCAGTTCTTCAACCCCATGAAGTCATGGATGTCCAGCAGGAAGCCCGACAGCGGCGAGCCGATGATGTTGGCGGTGGGGATGCCCAACAGGAAGGCGGCGGTCGCCTTGGCGCGCCACTTCCCCGGGAACCAGTAGGTGAAGTAGAGGTAGACCCCCGGGGTGAAGCCGGCCTCGGCCACCCCGAGCAGGAAGCGCAGGATGCTGAAGCTGACCGGGCCGGTGGCGAAGGCCGTGGCCATGGAGATGAGGCCCCAGCTGATCATGATCCGGGCAATCCAGATCCGCGCGCCAAAGCGCTGCATGAGCAGGTTGCTGGGAATCTCGAAGATGAAATAACCGAAGAAGAACAGACCCGCTGCCCAGCCGAACATGGTTGCCGTCAGGCCCAGGTCCTTGTTCATGCTGATGGCGGCGAAGCCGACGTTGGTGCGATCCAGATAGCTGATCACATAGCAGGCGAAGATGAACGGCAGGATGCGCCACAGGGCGCGATGCAATACCTGTTCGCCTTCGGCATCGGTCAAGGGCGCCTGGGCGCCCAGCGGGGTCTGACTCATGGATAACCTCTGTTGTAATTATTGTGGTGCTGACAGGGGCGCCGGAGCGCTGTTTACAGATGAGAGAACAGGGGTAGGCCCCGCACGCTGGTCTCCACCCGCAGGATGCTGCCGGTCTCGGATTCGGTGATGAACAGGCTGCGCCCCTCGGGGCCGCCGAAGGCCAGGTTGGTGTTGCTGATCCCGGCACAGGACCGCAACCGCGCCAACGGCTCGGCCACCTGCGACAGCTGCCAGACCGAGCCGAAACCGGTATGGGCGATATAGAGGTTGCTCTCCTCATCCAGCGCCAGGCCGTCCGGACCGCCGAGGCCACCGTGGAGCTGGGCGAAGACCCCGACCTTGCCGATCAGCGAGCCGTTGCCCAGGGGAATACGCCAGATCTGCTGCGCCCGGGTCACCGCGATCAGCAGGTGGTTGAGCCGCGGATCGAAGACGATGCCATTGGGGCTGGGCACCGTGTTCAACAGACAGCTGAGCTGGCCGTCGGCCGCCAGGCGATAGATCCGGCCGCTGGCATCCTGCAGGCCGGTCTGGCCCTGGTCGGTGAAGTAGAGATCCCCGGCCGGCGAGAACACCAGATCGTTGACCCCCTTGAAGCCTTCCGAGCCGGCGCTGCCCAGTAGCGTCTCCACCTCGCCGCGCAGCGGATCGAGCAGCAGGATGCCGCGCTTGTAGTCGGCGATGAAGATGCGCCCGTCACGATGGATCTTCAGGCCATTGGGCCAACCGTCGTACTCGCAGACCAGTTCCCACTCCCCTTGGGGATCGATGCGGAAGATGCGTCCATTGGGGATGTCGGTGACATAGAGATTGCCCTGTCGATCGAAAGAAGGGCCTTCGAGGAAGGAATCGATCGCCCTGCCCTGGCGGTTGGCATCCGCCCAGGCCGTGCGCTTCGGCTGGCGATAGCGATCGGGCAGGCGGGTGAAGACAGAGGTTTGGATAGTCGGCGGCGCAGCGAAAAAGCTCATGACCAGGCACCTGAGAGAGGCTGAAGCCCCTCGGCAAAAAGGGCTATGCAATTTTATTTTTAACGAAATGCCGTTGCAAAAATAAAACACTCAAGGCCAATTGCAAGCAAAAGTTTTCAGCTGACGAAGGCTGCATCCTCAAGGCTGCTTGACAGGCAAGGCTTTTCTAAATACTCATTAAAAGAAATGGCATTTCAAAAATAACAAGGAGAACGCCATGCTGCACCCGTCCGGTCGCTCGTCCCGTCCCGCCCTGCGTCAGCTCGCCCGCGTCCTGGGTCTGGCCGCCAGCCTCACCTTGGCTACCGTCCTCCCCGCTCAGGCCCAGACCGAACAGAGCCAGGTCACCCTGGCCATCCAGTACGGCTACGCCTATCTGCCCGTGACCCTGGCGGACAAGCTGGGCTTCTTTCGCGAGCAGGCCAAGGCCGCCGGACAGCCCGACACCCAGTTCGAGATCAAGCGCATCAGCGGTTCGCCGGCCATCAACGACGCCCTGATCAGCGGCAACATCGACATCGGCGGCTACGGCCTGCCCGGTACCCTGGTGGCCTGGCAGAAGACACAGAAGTCACTCGATATCCGCGCGCTCTGCGCCCTTGTCGCCGGCGACAACGCCCTGTTCGTCAACGACCCTTCGATCAAATCACTCAAGGACTTCAAGGCCGACCAGAAGATCGCCGTGAGCTCTCCCACCGGCCAGCAGGCCCTGCTGCTGCAGATGGCCGCCGAGCGTACCTTCGGCCCGGGCCAGGCACACCGGCTGGACAACCTGATGGTGGCCCTGCCCCATCCCGACGCCACCGCCAGCCTGCTCAACAAGGCCGGTATCACCGGCTACATCGGCCCCAACCCCTACAGCTATCTGCTGGCCAAGGACGCCAAGGTCACCAAGCTCTTCGACTTTTCCAAGGAACTCGACCTGCGCATGACCAGCGGGGTGCTGACCACCACCGGCAAGTTCGTCAAGCGCAACCCGAAACTCAGCGCCGCCGTAGTCGCCGCCATCGGCCAGGCCCAGGACTTCATCAAGGCCGAGCCGCGCAAGGCTGCCGAACTCTTCCTGCAGTCGGAGCCCTCCAGCCTGAGTCTCGATCAGGTGGAAGAGATGCTGCGCGGCGTCAGTGGCGAATGGTCGGTGCAGCCTATCGGCGTCATGACTCTGGCCACCTTCATGGTCGGCAGCGGTGCTCTCAAGGAGGCACCGCAACGCTGGCAGCAGGTCTTCTTCGATCCCGTGGCCACCGGCGAGGGCAACTGACATGAACGCCGTACCGACCTCCGCACCCACCGCCGTACCGGATAGCCCTGCCTGCCTGCTGCAGGTCGACAACGTGACCCTGCAATACAAGACCCGCGAACAGCTGATCACCGCGACGCACCAGGTGTCCTTCGCGGTCCGCGAATACGACCGCTTCATCCTGCTCGGCCCCTCGGGCTGCGGCAAATCCAGCCTGCTCAAGAGCGTCGCGGGCTTTCTCGAACCGGCGGCGGGCCACATCCGCCTCCAGGGCCAGGACGTCCGCGAACCCGGTCCGGATCGCATGATGGTGTTCCAGGAATTCGACCAGTTGATGCCCTGGAAGACCGTACTCGGCAATATCCTCTTCCCGCTCCAGGAAACCCGGCGCTTCCCCGCCGGCGAATTGCGCGACCGCGCTCGGGCCGCCGCGGTCAAGGTGGGCCTGGAGAAGTTCGTCGACGCCTATCCGCACCAACTCTCCGGCGGCATGAAGCAGCGCGTGGCCATCGCCCGCGCCCTGGCCATGGAGCCGGCGATCCTGCTGATGGACGAACCCTTCGCCGCCCTCGACGCCCTCACCCGGCGGCGCATGCAGGAGGAACTGCTCGGGCTCTGGGAGCAGTCGCCCTTCACCCTGATGTTCGTCACCCATTCCATCGAGGAGGCCATCCTGCTCGGCTCGCGCATCCTGGTGCTCAGCCCCCATCCCGGCCAGGTCCGTGCCGAGCTCGATGCCAGCCAGTACGGCTTCCGTCAGCAGGGCGCGGCCGGCTTCACCGCCTTCCACCAGCGCATCAGCCAGATGCTGTTCGGCCCCAACGCCAGCGAGACCGCCCATGACTAAGCCCGCCGTCATCCTGCAACCGCGCCCGGACCTCGAATACACCCCTGTCGCCCCCGGCCAGGTCGGCGACATCGCCCGGCGCCTGGGCCTGGCCGAGCGCCTGTTCGCCCAGGCCGGCGTGCGCCGCACCCTGGTGCTGATCGCCCTGGCGCTGATCTGGGAGATCTATGCCCGCTACCTGGACAACCCGCTGATGTTCCCGACCTTCAGCGACACCGTGGTGGCGCTGTGGACCGATCTGGTCAATGGCGCCCTGCCCCTCGCCGTGCTCAGCTCGCTCAAGGTACTGATGGTGAGCTATGGCCTGGCCATCGCCCTGGCGATGCTGCTCACCACCCTGGCCGTATCCACCCGGGTGGGCACCGATATCCTCGCCACCCTCACCGCCATGTTCAACCCGTTGCCGGCCATCGCCATCCTGCCGCTGGCCATGCTCTGGTTCGGGCTCGGCGTGCAAAGTCTGATGCTGGTCATCGTCCATTCGGTGCTCTGGGCGGTGGCGCTCAACACCTATTCGGGCTTCCTCTCGGTCAGCCAGACCCAGCGCATGGCCGGGCGCAACTATGGGCTGCGCGGCATCCGCCTGGTAGCCAAGGTGCTGATCCCGGCGGCGGTTCCCTCGATCCTCGCCGGCCTGAAGATCGGCTGGGCCTTCGCCTGGCGTACCCTGATCGCCGCCGAACTGGTGTTCGGCGTCTCCGGCAACTCGGGCGGCCTGGGCTGGTACGTCTTCCAGCACCGCAACGCCCTGGAGACCTCCAACGTCTTCGCCGGCCTGCTGATGGTCATCATCATCGGCCTGGTGGTGGAAGGCCTGGTGTTCCGCAGCATCGAGGTGCTCACGGTCCGTCGCTGGGGCATGCAGAATTGAGCCTTCGCTCAGCGTCCAAAGGAAGCTCCTGGAGCCGTCACCATGGCTGAGGCTCCGGCTTCCCCCCACGCCCCGGTCCGCGAGGCCTGGCTGGCCCAGGTCCAGGAACCGATCCTGGAGCCCGAGCTGCCCATCATCGACGCCCATCACCACCTCTGGGACCGACCCGGCCAGCGCTACCTGCTGCCCGAGTACCTGGCGGACACCGGTAGCGGCCATCGCATCCTGGCCTCGGTCTATGTGCAGTGCCGGTCTATGTACAGCGCGGACCGGGCCGCGCCCTTCGACGCTGTGGGGGAAGTGGAATTCGCGGCCGGAATAGCGGCCCAGAGCGCCAGCGGTCTCTATGGCGAGAGCCGGCTCTGCGCCGCCATCGTCGCCGGCGCCGACCTCCGCCAGGGCGAGGGGATCGTCCCGGTTCTGGAAGAAATGCAGGCGCGCAGCGGCGGACGCCTGCGCGGCATCCGCAACGCCACTGCCTGGCATGGCGATCCGCGCCTGGTATCCAATCCGCGACCACCGCCGGCCAAGGTGCTCACGGACGAGCGCTTCCACGAAGGCGTGGCCTGTCTTGCCCGGCATGACCTCTCGCTCGACATCTGGGCGTACCACACCCAGCTCGACGAGGTCCTGGCCCTCGCCCGCAGATTCCCCGACCAGTTGATCGTCCTCGATCATTTCGGCGGCCCGCTCGGCGCCGGACCCTATGCGCACCAACGCCAGGAGGTGTTCCAGACCTGGTCCCTGGCCATCAGGGAACTGGCCAGGTGCAGCAACCTGCGCCTGAAACTGGGTGGCCTGGGCATGAAGGTCGGTGGCTTCGCCTTCGACGAGAGAGCCACGCCGCCCAGCTCAGCGGAGCTGGCGGACCTGTGGCGGCCCTATGTGCTGACCTGCGTGGAAGCCTTTGGCGCCGAGCGCTGCCTGTTCGAAAGCAACTTCCCAGTGGACAAGGGCATGTTTTCCTATGGGGTGCTCTGGAACGCCTTCAAGCGCCTGACCCAGGGCTGGGACAAGGATGACCGGGTAGCGCTGTTCAGCGGCACGGCCGAGGATACCTACCGCCTATCATCAAATAGCAGATCGGCCGTGGTTACCGCACGATCCTGAGGCTGTCGCGACGGACCTCGCCGGGACTCTGGATCCCCAGCAGCGCCATGTTGCGCGACAGTTCGGTGGCCAGGATGCCGATCGCATGCTTGATGCCGGGCTGGCCGCCCACGGCGCCCGCGTAGTTCATCGGCCGGCCGATGAAGACGAACTTCGCCCCCAGCGCGAGCGCCATGAGGATGTCACCGCCGCGGCGGAAGCCGCTGTCGATCATCACCGGATAATCCGAACCGACCGCCTTGACCACCTGCGGCAGGATGGCGAGGGGCGCGACACTGCCATCCAGCTGGCGTCCGCCGTGGTTGGAAACGATGATGCCCTCCACGCCGACCTCCCGGGCGCGCACGGCATCCGCCGGATCGAGGATGCCCTTGACCACCAGGGTGCCCGGCCAGTGGCGGCGGATCAGCGCCAGATGCCGCCAGCTCAAATGATCGCGGGCGCCGAAATCGCGCATCACATTGGCCGACACGATGGGCGCGCCACGGCCGACGCCGGAATTCTCGAAGTGCGGCATGCCCCGCCGGACCAGGGTGCGCAAGGCGGTACCCAGCAGCCAGCGCGGGTGGGTGATGCCCTCCCAGGCCAGGTGCAGATCCGGCTTCAACGGCGTGGAAAAGCGTGCGCGAATCAGATTCTCCCGATTGGCCGACACCGGTACGTCGGCGGTGACCACCAGCGTCTTGAAACCGGCGCGCTGCACCCGCTCGAGGAGAGCGAGGATCTTGGCGTCTTCGCCCGGCATATAGGCCTGGAACCAGGCGTCCGGATTTTCCTGCACCACCGCCTCCATCGGCAGCAGGGAGGAGCCGCTCATGATCGCCGGGATATTGGCCTCCCTGGCCGCCCGGGTCTGGATGAGGTCACCCTCGAAGGCGGTGAGGGCACTGATGCCCATGGGCGCGATGCCGAAGGGCGCGCTGTAGCGCTGCCCCAGGAGCGTCGTTTCGAGGCTGCGCGCCGAGGTATCGGTGAAGACGCGCGGGACCCAGGCATAGCGATCGAATCCCGAGCGGTTCCCGTGCAGCGACTTTTCCTCTTCCGCGCCACCGCTGACGTAGGCGAACAGCGGCGTGGGCAGGTGGCGGCGAGCGGCCACCTCGAAGTCATCGAGGGACAGAATCGCCTGCAGGCGTCGGGGTATCCGGTAGCCGCCGCTGCCCTTGGGCAGGGTGTGGGACGCCAAGGGATAGTCTTGCAGTCTGCTCGTCTGGTTCATGCCGCTGGCCTGGTCGTTTTGGCCATCTTAGGCGCCCGACCCGCCAAGAAAAGTTATTCTTCGTCGATCCAAAGACGAGAAAAACTCATGAAGATCGAAGCCTTCCTGACCTTGCAGGCGGCAGTGGAGCGCGGCTCCTTCGCCGCCGCCGCGGAGGCGGTGAGCCTGACCCCCAGCGCTGTCAGCCTGCAGATCAAGCAGCTCGAGGCCTACTTCGGCCAGTCACTGTTCGATCGCTCGGGTCGGGCGGTGCAAGCCACGGGGTTCGCCCGGCAATTGATCGACACCATGGCCCGGCCGTTGGCCGATCTCGAGAAGTTGCGCAATCAGCGCGCCCAGCCGCTGACCGGTCGCGTCCGTCTCGGGGTGACGGGTTCGGTCCTGACCACCCTGCTCCCCAAGGCGGTCGCCGAACTGCAGCAACGCGCTCCCGGCATCACCCTGCAACTGGAGCGGCACAATACGCCCGAATTGATCGCCGCCCTGAAAGCGGATCGCCTGGATGCCGCCATCCTGATCAGACCACCAGGCGGCGGCTCGGCCCGGCTGCATTGGCATGACCTGCTCCGCGAGCCGCTGGTACTGGTGGTGCCAGCGCAGCTCGCGCCCCTGGAGCCAGAGGCGTATCTGCGGCGCTATCCCTGGATCAGGCTGGATCGCAAGCTGGTGGTCGGTCGCCTGGCGGCGCGCTTCGTCGATGGCCTGGTGCCCCAGTGCGAGGCCCTGCTCGATGTCCCCAGCGCCGACGCCATCGTCGCCATGGTCGGCCTGGGTCTGGGCGTCTCGGTGCTGCCGCGACTGCGCCCGGAACACCTGGGGCCCTATGAGATAAGGGAGGTCTCCCTCGGCACCGCCGCGCCCACTCGCCAACTCGCCATGGCGCGCCGCAAGCAGGACTCCGAAAGCGCCTTGCTCCACACCATCGCCCAGGCCTTCGACGTCGCCTGTCGCTAGCACGCCGAGGGGGCGGCGAGCTCAGCCCGTCGCCCCCTCCCCGCTCAGGCCTCTTCCTCCTGGAAGGCCTCTTCCCGCTTCCGGCGAAACGCCGGCAACACCATCATCACCAGCAGGATGGCCGAGGCGGCGAACAGGGTGGCGCTGATCGGCCGCTGGACGAGCACGGACGGATCCCCCTGGGAAATCAGCAGGGCGCGTCTCAGGTTGGTCTCCAGCAAGGGGCCGAGGACGAAACCCAGCAGCAGCGGACCCGGCTCGCACTTGGCCTTGCGGAACAGATAGCCCAGCAGCCCGAAGATGATCACCAGGGCGACATCGAAGCCGCGGTTGTTGACGCTGTAGACCCCGACGCAGCAGAACAGCAGGATGGCCGGGAACAGCAGCCGATACGGCACCTGCAGCAGCCGCACCCAGACGCCGATGAGCGGCAGGTTGATGACCAGCAGCATCAGGTTGCCGATCCACATGCTGGCGATCAGACCCCAGAACAGCGCCGGCTGGTTGGTGATCACCGAGGGCCCCGGGGTGATGCCGTGGATCATCATGGCGCCGAGCATCATGGCCATGATCGAATTGGACGGAATGCCCAGGGTCAGCAGCGGAATGAAGGACGACTGGGCGCCGGCGTTGTTGGCCGACTCCGGCGCGGCGACGCCTTCCACCATCCCGGTGCCGAATTGCTCCGGCGTCTTGGAGACCTTCTTTTCCAGCGAATAGGCACTGAAGGCGCTCAGGGTCGCACCGCCGCCGGGCAGGACGCCGAGGAAGGTACCCAACGCCGTGCCCCTCAGGGTAGCCGGCCAGGCCCTGCGGAAGTCCTCGCGGGTGGGCCACAGCCGGGTGATCTTGCCGGCCAGGGTGCCGCGGGCTTCGCGGGATTCGAGGTTGACGGCGATCTCGGCGATGCCGAACAGGCCCACGGCGATCACCACGAAGTCGATGCCGTCGTAGAGATCGGTGGAACCGAAGGTCAGGCGCGTGGTGCCGCTGCTGACATCCATGCCCACCATGCCGAGCAGCAGTCCCAGGCAGACCATGCCGACCGCCTTGATCACCGATCCGCTGGCCAGGATGGTCGCCGCCAGCAGACCGAAGACGGTGAGCGCCACGTATTCCGCCGGCCCGAAGGACAGGGCGAAGCGCGACAGCACCGGGCCGGCCACCGCCAGGGCCACGGTGGCGACGGTCCCGGCGAAGAAGGACGCCAGGGCGGCGGTGGCAAGCGCTGCTCCCGCCCGCCCCCGCTTGGCCATGGCATGGCCGTCCAGCGCCGTGACCACCGCCGAGGCCTCGCCCGGCAGATTGACCAGGATCGCCGTGGTCGAGCCGCCGTATTGCGCACCGTAGAAGATGCCGGCGAGCATGATCAGGGCGGCCAGCGGTGGCAGGAAGTAGGTGATCGGCAGCAGGATCGCCACGGTGGCCGTGGGCCCGATGCCTGGCAGCACGCCGATCAGGGTTCCGAGCAGGGCGCCGATCAGGCAGAACGCCAGGTTGGTCGGGCTCATGGCTTCGGAGAAGCCCAGGTAGAGCGCGTCGAAGATCTCCATCAGAAAGGCCCCACACGCATTTGGACATCCAGTCCATAGATGAAGACCAGCACGCCGAACAGGGTCAGCACCACGCTGGAGATCAGCACCTCGCGCAGCCGCCACTCGCGGTCGGCCATGCTGCCGAAGATCACCAGCCCGGCCGCCGCGACGATGAAGCCGGCATACTCGGCCGCCAGGGCGAAGCCGCCCACGGAAGCCAACAGGATCAACAAAGGCCTGAGCTGTACGGCGCCGATGGACTCCGCGTGCTGCCACAGACCCAGCAGACCGATGACGACGCCGAGGATGATCACCAGCGAGCCGACCAATACCGGTAGATAGCCCGGCCCCATCATGGCCGCGCTGCCGAACGGCAGATCCTTCGACGACCAGAGCACCAGCGCCCCCAGGCCGATGAAGATGGCACTGGCGAGCAAGTCGGGGCGGCTACCGCGCGCCGCGCGTGTCACTGCACCCATGGCGAGACGCTCCACAGCTTCTGGTAACCCGCGAGCTGCGCCGGCATCTGGGCGGCCCAGTCCTCGCCGGACAGATAGGCCAGCGGCAGCGACAGGTCCCCGGCCTGCTTGACGAAGGCCGGATCCTCGATGACCTCTTTCACCGCCTGCGCCATCCGCTGCTCGATGGCCTCGGGCACCCCGGACGGGGCGGCGATGCCCCGTTCGGAGGTCATGACCAGGTCGACGCCCTGCTCCCTGGCAGTGGGTAGATTGGGCTGCTGCGGCATGCGCTCGGCGGAGAATTGCGCCAGCACGCGGAAGTCGTCGTCCGCGTTCATCTCGCTGATGTTCTGCCCGGCCGCGCTGATATGGCCGCCCATCAGGGCGGTGCGGGATTCGGAAGCGCCGCTGAAGGGCACGTGGGTGAGCTTGATGTCGGTCAGCTGCTGCAGCTCCACCATCATTAGGTGGTCATCCGTCCCGACGCCGGAGGTGCCGACCGAGAACTTGCCGGGTGCGGCCTTGGCGGCCGCGGTGAAATCGGCCAGGGTCTTGTAGGAGGAATCCTTGGGGACCGCCAGCACGGTGGGGTCGTCGACGATGCGTGCCACCGGGCGAATCTTCGCCGGGTCGTAGCCGACCTTGCGCTGGACCCGGGTACTGAGGAAGCCGGGGGTATTGATGAAGGCGAAGGTGTAGCCATCGGGTTTCGCCTTGCTCAGCATGGTGTAGGCGATCTCGCCCGCCGCGCCGGGGCGGTTGACGATGACGATCTTCGCGCCCAGGCGCTTCTCCAGATAGGGCTGCATCGCACGCGCCATGACATCGGTGCTGCCACCGGGGGCATAGGCGACCAGGAATTCGATCGGCCGGTCTTCCGGCCAGGCGGCCTGCGCACTGAAGGAGCTGAGGGACAGCGCCAGGAAAGAGGCAAGCACAGCACTCGCGGTCTTGGTCATGGATAGCTCTCTATTGTTTTTGTTGGAATGGACGTGGCCAGGCGTCACGCGCGGCAGCGGCGTCCAGGGCGACGCTGCCGGCGTTGGCTGATCACGGGATAGCGTTTCCGGCCGCAAGGAAGATCGCTCGGCCGGCGCCTGCAGAAGCAAGATAATGGAATGCCATTTCGTAAACGAGACAGGGCATTGGCTATGCCGCCGAAAATTCGTAACCAAAAAAGTCCTATCAAGCCTTTTACGGCTTAACGGTCAGCGTGAGCCAGGCTCCTGAAACCGTCAAAAAATACACTTTGAAATGACATTTCTTTTTTAAAGGATCGCTCATGAATTCCCACAGCTTCACTCGACAGCCCGGAACGCCCTTCCCACTTCAAAAAGGAATACAGGACCCATGATGAGGGCCGCCGCCTGGTCATTCGTTGCCTGGAAACGAGGGTGCAATACCTCTTCGGCATTCCCGGGGGAGAGAGCCTGGACTACTCCGAGAACGACCGGCTCCTGCGTCAGGAGATCCAGGAACGCAGCGCGGCGATCTGCGCGGCGGCGCAAGCAAAGCAATGCCCTGACGGCATGATCGGGGCATTGGTGGACGCTCACCTCGGGGCGGGTGGGCCATTGCCATTGAAATGTCTAGCTATCAATAAAGGCGGATAGCAGCGCCTGGACAGCTGACCGGTGTGAGTGACTCACTAGGCGCACACCGGGCGCTCGCGGATAATGGGGCGATAGCTGCCCTTTAGGAACACTCGCTTGAACACCAACCGTCCTCGCCCAGGCGTTTCCGGCGTTGCCTCTGCTGATCGCGTCTTGACCGTTCTCACCGCCTTTCGCATCGGCGATGCCGCCCTGAGTCTCGCCGAACTGGCCAATCGCACCGGCCTGATCAAGAGCACCATCATGCGCCTGGTGGTGTCCCTGGAAAAATACGGTCTGGTGACCCGGCTCGCCGATGGCAACTACATCCTGGCCAGCGAGGTCGTGCGCCTCAATGCCGTCTACCAGGATTCTCACGATGTCGGCCGCCACATCATGCCGCGGCTGCATCAGCTCACCGAAGAGAGCGGCGAAACCGCCTCCTTCTATGTACGACACGGCGCCTACCGACTCTGTCAGTACCGGGTGAATTCCCCGCATCGCCTGCGTCTGCACCTCCAACCCGGCGACATGCGTCCCATGGACCAGGCGGCCGGTGCCCAGGCCCTGCAGACGCCCTACGCGGTGGCCAAGGCGGGGATCATCCCCTTCTATTCCTGCGGTGCCACCGATCCGCACGCCTCTTCCGTCGCCCTGCCCATTTATGACGCCCAGGAAGAGCTGCTGGGTGCTCTGGTGATCTCGGGGCCGGCCAATCGCCTCAGCCTGGAACGCGCCCAGACCCTGTACGAGGTCCTGCGCGAAGCCGCGGATGAACTCACCCGCAGCCTGGGCGGCAAGCCCCTGTACGGCACGGATCAGGCGAAGCGCAAGCCGCGCAAGGATGAGTGATCGGACATAAGGGCCGGCGGCCCCTGGCGCCAGTCTCCGCCGCCCTCGCGTAACGCCCCTCTCCCACGGAAGAGGCTGGGATGAGGGATGTCGTCAGCCCCCCCTTGTAGGGCTTCGCTACGCTCAACCGCAACCTACGAAAGTCGCGCAGTGGCACTGAACGCTCCTTCTCCCTCTGGGAGAGGGCTGGGGTGAGGGATGTCGTCAGCCACTCACCCCCTTGTGGGGCTTCGCTACGCTCAACCGCAACCTACGAAAATCGCGCAGTGGCACTGAACGCTCCTTCTCCCTCTGGGAGAGGGCTGGGGTGAGGGATGTCGTCAGCCACTCACCCCCTTGTGGGGCTTCGCTACGCTCAACCGCAACCTACGAAAATCGCGCAGTGGCACTGAACGCCCCCTCTCCCTCTGGGAGAGGGCTGGGGTGAGGGCGACCCCAGCCGCCGAATTACGCCCTGATCAACAGCGGCGCCGTTCCCCGGTAGCAAGCGTCCAGCCGCTCGGCGCGATGGGTCAGGACGCTGCGCTGGTTGAGCGAGCCCTTGTCGGTGATCTCGCCGCGGTCGGCGGATGGTGGCTCTTCCTGCAGGGCGACCCATTCCAGGCGGCTGGCGTTGCCCGAGGCCTCGCGATTGAGGCGCCCCAGCCAGGCGGCGAACCAGTCCTGCACGGGGGCGCTGGCCAGCACCGTGACGGCATCGACCCCATCGTCCAGCCCGGCCAGTTGCCGGCAGTCCGCCAGGCGCGGAAAGACCAGCAGCCCCAGGCACTCGCGATCCGGCGCCGCCACCACCACGTCCTGCACCAGCGGCGTCCCCTCCAGCACCGCGCGATTGCGCAGGGGACCGACGCTGACGAAGACCCCGGACGAGAGCTTGAAGTCCTCGGCGATGCGGCCGTCGAACATCAGGCCCAGTTGCGGATTGGCCGGATCGACCAGCTTGAGCGCATCGCCCGAGCAGTAGAAGCCTTCCTCGTCGAAGCAGGCGGTGGTCTGGGCGGCATCGCGCCAGTAGCCGGGCATGATGTGCGGACCGCGGAAGCGCCCTTCCAGCTTGCCGTCCACCGGTACCAGCTTGAGTTCGCAGCCCGGCGCCGGCACCCCGACATAGCCGGCCACCGACAGCGGGCCGGTGGTGAAGGTGCAACTGGGCGAGGCCTCGGTCATGCCCAGGCCGGCCATCATGCGGATGCGTTCGCCGCAGTGGGCCTCGGCGATGCGATCCAGGCGATCCCAGACGCTTTGCGACAGCCCCGCCGCGGCAAAGAAGAACAGTCGCATGCGGGCGAAGAAGCGCTCGCGCAACTTGGCGTCGCGCTCCAGCGCATTGGCCAGCTCCTCCCAGCCGCGCGGCACCGTGAGGTAGGCGGTGGGCGATACCTCCTGCAGGTTGCGCAGGGTTTCGCCGAAGCCCTGGGGCGTCGGCTTGCCCTCGTCCAGGTAGAAGGTGCCACCGTTGTAGAGCACGATCCCCAGGTTGTGGCTGCCGCCGAAGGTGTGGTTCCAGGGCAGCCAGTCCACCAGCACCGGCGGCTCTTCGCCGAACACCGGAAAGGTCTGCAACAGCATCTGCTGGTTGGCGCAGAGCATGCGCTGGGTGGTGGTCACCGCCTTGGGCAGCTTGGTGGAACCTGAGGTGAAGAGAAACTTGGCGATGCTGTCCGGCCCGGTGGCGGCGAAGGCGCGCTCGGCGGCGGCCAGTTCGCCGCGGGCGAGCAGCGCCGCGAAGGCCAGGGTGCTGCGACCCTGCACCTGGCCGCGGGTCGCGATCACCGGTACGTCGGCGGGCAGTACGGCATCCAGCGCCTTCTGGAAGGCCGGGCCGTCGCTGACGAACACCAGCCCCGGCTGCAGCAGACCGCAGACATGGCGCAGCTTGGCGTGGTCCTGGGACAGCAGCGCATAGCCGGGTGACACCGGGCAGAAGGGAATGCCGGCATAGAGCGCCGCCATGGCCAGTTGCAGGTGCTCGGGGTCGTTGCCGGAGAGAATCGCCAGCGGACGCTCGGCGCAGAGGCCGAACTCCAGCAGCGCGGCGGCCAGCTGGCGCACTCGCTGCAGCATCTCGCCATAGGAAAATTCGCGCCAGGCGCCGCCGGCGTCCCGCGCGGCGAAGAAGGTGCGGTCCGGTGCCACCGCGGCCCAGTGCAGCAGGCGTTCCAGCAGCCGCGGCGGCGGTGGGGTCAGGGCTTCCTGGGAGGCCATGTAGAGCAGCCCCCCGCGCTCTTCCACCGTGACCCCGGGGTGGCCCAGGGTCACCGGGCGATAGCGCAGCGGCTGATCGGCGGGCGCGCGGGTTTGCGTGACGTGACTCACCTTGAATTCTCCTCTGGGCTGGCGCCCGGAGGCGCCTCTTATTGTTGTTGCAACAGGAGCTAGGGACTGCGGACGCTAGATCGGGTAGTGACGTGGCCCCGTCTGCAGCGTCACCCAGCGCAACTGGGTGAAGTGGTCGATGGAGACGCGCGAACCGAAGCTGCCGTAGCCACTGGACTTGACGCCGCCGAAGGGCATCTGCGCCTCGTCGTGCACCGTGGGGCCATTGATGTGGCAAATGCCGCTCTCCACCCGCTGGGCCAGCGCCAGGGCGCGGGCGGTGTCGCGGCTGAAGATGGCGGACGAGAGACCGAATTCGGAATCGTTGGCCAGGCGCAGCAGGGCTTCGTCGCCCTCGGCACGGATCACCACCGCGACCGGTCCGAAGGATTCCTCGGCATAGAGCTGCATCTCGGCGGTGACGCCATCCAGCAGGGTCGGCTGGAGGATGCTGCCGTCGAGCTGGCCACCACAGACCAGCCGGGCGCCCTTGCCCACGGCGTCGTCGATCATGGCCTTGATGCGGGTGCCGGCGCTGGCGTCGATCAACGAGCCCAGCACCGAGTCGGCTGCACTGGGATCACCCGCCTTGAGAGTGCGCACCTTGGCCGCCAGGCGCTCGACAAAGGCGTCGGCGATGCGGCTGTCGACCAGCAGGCGCTCGGTGGACATACAGATCTGCCCCTGGTTGAAGTAGGCGCCAAAGGCTGCCGCGGCGA
The DNA here is from genome assembly GCF_030175875.1 of Pseudomonas sp. HR1. NCBI lineage: Bacteria > Pseudomonadati > Pseudomonadota > Gammaproteobacteria > Pseudomonadales > Pseudomonadaceae > Pseudomonas > Pseudomonas sp. HR1. Next base: position 732,805 of record NZ_JASNRF010000003.1, on the reverse strand, counting down.
CCGCGGCATCCAGGTCGGCGTCTTCCAGCACCAGCAGCGGCGCCTTGCCGCCCAGTTCCAGCACGGCGGGCTTCAGATGGCGCGCCGACAGCTCGCCAACGATGCGACCGACCCGGGTGGAGCCGGTGAAGTTGACCCGCCGCACCGCCGGGTTGGCGATCAGCCGTTCGACGATGGCCGGGGCATCCTCCGGGGCGTTGGTGACCACATTGACCACGCCGTCGCCCAGCCCGGCGTCCTGCAGCACCTGGCCGATCAGCCGGTGCACGCCCGGACTCTGTTCGGAGGCCTTGAGCACCACGGTGTTGCCGCAGGCCAGCGGCATGGCCAGGGCGCGGGTCCCCAGGATCACCGGCGCGTTCCAGGGCGCGATACCCAGCACCACGCCACAGGGCTGGCGCAAGGCCATGGCGAAGCTGCCGGGAACGTCGGAAGGGATGACTTCGCCCTGGATCTGGGTGGTCATGGCCGCCGCCTCGCGCAGCATGTTGGCGGCCAGGTGGACATTGAAGCCGTACCAGTTGGCCATGGCCCCGGTCTCCCCGGCCAGGGCGACGAATTCGCCACTGCGCGCCGCCAGGCCATCGGCTGCCGCCAGCAAACGGCGGCGGCGCTCGCCCGGCGGCAACGCGGCCCAGGCGGGAAAGGCGGCCTGGGCCGCAGCCACCGCGGCGTCGGCATCGTCCAGGGTGGCGGCGGCCACCGTGGAGACCACCGCGCCAGTCACCGGATGGCAACGCTGATAGCTGCGACCGTCGCCGGCCGGGCGGCTGGCGCCGCCGATGAGCAGGGATACCTCGACCATGACGCTACCTCTTGTTGTTGTATGTGGGGCGGTGGCGATCTAGCGCTTGTAGGTCTGCAGACCGGGCTTGATGCTCTTGTCGTCGAGGAACTGCTTCATGCCCTGCTCGCGACCGCCTTCCGGATCCTGCAGGCGCGACTGGTCGAGCTTGGCATAGAGGTAGTCCTCGTTCTGCTCCCAGGTCAGTTCGCGGCAGCGCTTGAAGCCGACCTTGGCGGCGCGCAGCACCACCGGATTCTTGTCCAGCAGCTCGCGGGCCAGGGCGGTGGTCACCTCGCGCAACTGGTCGCGCGGCACGCTCTGGTTGACCAGGCCCATGGCCGCGGCCTCGGGACCGCTGAAGGTCTTGCCGGTCATCACATAGTAGAGGGCGGTGCGATGGCCCACGGTATCGGCCAGGGCCTTGCTCACCAGGTTGCCCGGCGGGATGCCCCAGTTGATCTCGGACAGGCCGAAGGTGGCCTCGTCGGCGGTGATGGCCAGGTCGCAGGCCACCAGCGGACTGAAGCCGCCGCCAAAGCACCAGCCGTTGACCATGGCGATGGTCGGCTTGGCGTACATGCGCAACAGCTTCCACTGCCACTGGGAGGCTTCGCGGCGAATCTTTTCCTGCAGGATCTCCGGGCCGGCATCGGTCTCGCGGAAGTATTCCTTGAGGTCCATGCCCGCGGTCCAGGCCTCGCCGGCACCGGTCAGCACCAGCACGCCGGCACTGGCGTCCTGCTCCAGGGTCTCCAGCACCTCGACCATCTCGCGGTTGAGGGTGGGGCTCATGGCATTGCGTTTTTCCGGACGATTGAGCGTCACCCAGGCGATACCGTCCTCGATGTCCACTTTGACCGTCTGCCAGCGTCCGTCGTAACTGCCCATGGCGTGTGCCTCTTGTTGTTGGGTGGGTATGACACTGAAGCTACGCCAGGGAATTAGTTAAGTCAATTAACTATTTTTGGCAAAACGATGACCCTGCCAAAAGCGGTTAGCCCAGCGCCTTGCTCGCCGATACGCTCAGGCCCGCTGACGTCGGCCGTCCTTCGGGGCGGGTCAGCAGGAGCAGCAGCCCCGCCGCGACGAAGACGCCAGCAAAGACCAGGTACAGCCGCAGCGGCGGCCACCCATGGTCGAGGAGCAGTCCTGCCACCACCGGCGAGAGAATGGCGCCCAGGCGACCAATCCCGATACCCCAGCCCACCCCGGTGGCGCGCACCTCGGCGGCATAGGCCAGTGCCGGCAGCGCATAGAGTCCGGCGACGCAGCCATTGGCAAAGAGCCCGATCAGCAGGCCCATGGCCAGGGCGCCCAGGTAGGAACTGCCCATATGGGCGAAGGCCACCAGCAGCAGCGCGGTGGTCAGCATGAAGCCGCCCAGCGCCCGGGACAGCGGCAGGCGAGCGAACAGCAGACCCACCAGGGCGGCGCCAAAGATGCCGCCCACGCTCAGCAGCACGCCACCGGCCACCCCCTGCTGCTCGGAAAGCCCCAGGGTGGTCAGCAGCTTCGGCGTCCAGCTCATGATGAAGTAGAAGCCGAACATGGCCAGAAAGAACAGCGTCCACACCAGCAGGGTGGTCCGCCGCAAGGCCGGAGCCAGCAGCCGGCCAACGGTGCCGGCGGCGCCGGGGCTTGCCACCTGCGGTGGCAGCGCGGCGAGCTCGGGCTGCCCGAGTCGCCGGGCCAGGCGATTGACCTGTACCAGGGCCCCGAACGGCCGCCGCGTGAGCAGAAAATCCAGCGATTCCGGCAGACCAAGGAGCACCAGTGGCAGGGCGCCCAGGGTGATGAGGCCACCCGCGCCGAAGACCGCGCGCCAGCCCCAGTGCGACAGCAGCCAGACCGCCAGCAAGCCACCCAGGGTCGCTCCCAGCGCATAGCCCATGCCCTGCAAGCTGACCGCCAGGCCCCGCCAGCGGCGCGCCGAATATTCGCTGGCGATCACGTTGCTGCTGGCCAGCACTCCCCCCACGCCCAAGCCGGTAAGGCCGCGCAGCAGTGCCAGTTGCAGCGGCGACCCCGCCAGCGCCGAGAGCAACATGCCGCTCCCCGAGAGCAGCAGGCAGACCAGGATCAGCCGGCGGCGCCCCCAGCGATCGGCCAGCGGCGCCAGCAGCAGCGAACCGGCCGCCATGCCGACCAGGCCGGCGCTGAGCAGCAGCCCGACCTGAGCACCGGAGAGTCCCCACTCGCGGGAAACCGAGGCCGCGGTAAAGGCCATCACCAGCACATCGAAGCCATCGATCATGTTGAGCAGGATGCACACCAGCACGGCCAGGTACTGGAAGCCGCGCATGGGCCCCCGGTCGACGATCTCGCGCAGATCGGTCATAGCCCACCTCGCGCAACGAACAGGTGACGGCGACCGCGCGGGACGCGCCCGGGATTGGACGGAAAGACAGCGAGGCGTACTGACATGGCGAGCATCCTTGGGTTCTTGTTGTTGGAATCTCAGCCCGCTAACGCTGGCAAATATGGATCCAATCCACAAGATGCCGCTTTCCAATCGAATCCAGGCGCCAGCCTCTGTCCTGCCCGGAAAGCGCTGGCCGATCAAGGCTATTCCCTTCCCTTAAGGCCCAGATCACTGGCCAATTACTGGGCGATTATCGAGCAGCAATCGCCCTCGACGACCTGGCAGCCGCATTGACACCCCTAAAGACCTCAATCGATTATTGGATCCAATACACAACAACAAGAGGTCTCGTTCATGTACCCGAAGAACGCCTGGTACGTCGCCTGCACCCCCGACGAAGTGCAGGACAAGCCCCTGGGCCGCCAGATCTGTGGCGAACCCCTGGTCTTCTATCGTGACGCCAAGGGCCAGGTGGTGGCCCTGGAAGACTTCTGTCCGCACCGCGGCGCGCCGCTGTCCCTGGGCTTCGTCCGCGACGGCACCCTGGTCTGCGGCTATCACGGCCTGGAGATGGGCTGCGGCGGCAAGACCCTGGGCATGCCGGGGCAGCGGGTCGGCGTCTTTCCCGCGGTGCGCCCCTATGCCGCCGTCGAGCGGCACGGCTTCGTCTGGGTCTGGCCGGGCGACCAGGCCAAGGCCGATCCCGCGCTGATCCCCCACCTGGAATGGGCCGAGAGCCCGGACTGGGCCTATGGTGGCGGCCTCTATCACATCCAGTGCGACTACCGCCTGATGATCGACAATCTCATGGATCTCACCCACGAGACCTATGTCCACGCCTCCAGCATCGGCCAGAAGGAGATCGACGAGGCGCCGCCGGCCACCCGCGTCGAAGGCGACGAGGTCATCACCAGCCGGCACATGGAAAACATCTCCGCCCCGCCCTTCTGGCGCATGGCCCTGCGCGGCAACGGCCTGGCCGATGACGTCCCGGTGGATCGCTGGCAGATCTGCCGCTTCACCCCGCCCAGCCACGTCATGATCGAGGTAGGCGTGGCCCATGCCGGCCATGGCGGCTACGACGCCCCGGCGGCGGTCAAGGCCGCCAGCGTGGTGGTGGACTTCATCACCCCTGAGACCGAGACCTCCATCTGGTACTTCTGGGGCATGGCGCGCAACTTCAAGCCGGACGATGCCGAGCTCACCGCCAGCATCCGCGAGGGCCAGGGCAAGATCTTCGGCGAAGACCTAGAGATGCTCGAACGCCAGCAGCAGAACCTCCTGCGCTATCCCGAGCGCGGCCTGCTCAAGCTCAACATCGACGCCGGCGGCGTGCAGTCGCGGCAGATCATCGACCGCCTGCTGGCCGCCGAACAGGCCGCCACCGGCATCCCGGTCCGGCAGATCGCCTAGGAGACCTCCCATGCTCGACCTGATCGTCACCGCCGTGCAGCGCGAGGCGCCCACCATCCTGGCCTTCGACCTGGCCCGCGCCGACGGCGGCCCCCTGCCCGGCTTCGCCGCCGGCGCCCATCTGGAGATCGCCCTGGGCGACGGCCTGCTGCGCCACTATTCGCTGTGCGCCACGCCCGAACCCGCCCCGACCCGCTATCGCATCGCCGTGCTGCGCGTCCCCGACTCCCGCGGCGGCTCCCAGGCCATGCATCGCCTGCAGGTGGGCGATCGCCTGCTGGTCAGCGAGCCGCGCAATCTGTTCGCCCTGGTGCCGAGCGCGCGCCGCACCCAGCTGCTGGCCGGAGGCATCGGCATCACCCCCCTCCTGGCCATGGCCGAGCAGCTCTATCAGCAGGGCGCGCGTTTCACCCTGCGCTATCTGGTGCGCGACCGCGAACACGCGGCCTTTATCCCCTGGCTCAAGGCGCGACCCTATGCCGAGCAGGTCAGGGTGCATTTCGACCAGCACGATCCGGCGCTGAGACCCAACTTCCAGCACCTGCTCGGCCCGGCGGCGCCGGACGACCACCTCTATGTCTGCGGCCCGGCCGGCTTCATGGCCGCGGTGGTGGACGCCGCCCAGGCCCAGGGCTGGCAACCCGGCCAGATCCATCGGGAGTATTTCGCCGCCGATCCCGCCGCCCAGGGCGAGCAGCGCCCCTTCGAGGTGGAACTGGCGCGCAGCGGGCGCCGCGTGCAGGTACCGGCCGAGCGCAGCGTGGTCGAGGTCCTGGCCGATATGGGGGTCGTCCTGCCGGTGTCCTGTGGTCAGGGCCTCTGCGGCACCTGCCTGACCCCGGTGCTGGCGGGCGAACCCGAGCACCGCGACCTCTTTCTCTCCGCGGCCGAGCACGCCGCCAACGACCGCTTCACCCCCTGCTGCTCCCGCGCCAAGGGCGAGCGGCTGGTGCTGGATCTCTGACGACCCGAGCCCACCTAGCCTCCCCCTCTCCCCCTGGGAGAGGGCCGGGGTGAGGGAACCGGCCTACACCAACACCCGCACCGCCCCCGCCTCCCCCTCTTCCCCACCGAACCAGCGTGCATAGCCCAGGGTCGCCTGGGCGTGCTCGCGCATGATGCCCTCGGCACGGGCGCCCTGGCCGCGCACCAGGGCATCGAAGACCGCATGGTGCTGCAGATGGGCGAAGTTGAAGCGGCGGTATTCGCGCTCGAGATTGTCGGCATCCACCGCCAGCGCGCTCACCGAGGCGAAGGGCAGATGCTCGTGGCGGCCCAGGGCCAGGCCGATGGCCGGATTGCCGCTGGCCGCGACGATGGCCTGGTGAAAGGCCCGGTTGAGATCGTGGTACTCCTCCAGATCCTCCAGCAGCACATGCCCCTTGGCGAACAGCAGATCGCCCCGGCGCAGGCAGTCTTCCAGCCGGGCGCGCGTCGGCGCGTCCAGGCCACGCTCGGCGGCCTGGCGCGCGGCCAGGCCCTCCAGCACCCCGCGCACTTCCACGGCGCCCTCCAGATCGGCACCGGTCAGCGCCCGCACCTGATAGCCGCGGGCACCGCTGCGCTCCAGCAGGCCTTCCTCGGCCAGGGTGCGCAGGGCCAGGCGCACCGGCATGCGCGACACGGCAAAGCGTTCGGCGGTGGGAATCTCCGCCAGGCGTTCGCCCGCGCCCAGTTCGCCGGACAGGATCATCTGCCGCAGCGCGGCCAGTACCCGCTGTCCCGGCTTGCTCATGGCTGTCCCTCTCCTTCATTGATCTCGGCCAGCAGCCACTGCCGAAAGGCCTGCAGCGACGGCAGCCCCTCGTTGCGCGGCGGATAGACCAGGTAATAGCTGCGGCGACTGACCAGCGCCGGCCCACAGGCCAGCAACTCGCCCTGGGCCAGTTCGTCCTCCACCAGTACCCGCGGCACCAGGCCGATGCCGATGCCGGCGCGTACCGCCTGGATCAGGTGCGAGGTCAGCTCGAAACTCGGCCCCGGGCGCATCGCCCGATGCGGCAGCTCGTGATGCCGGAACCATTCGCCCCAGGCCTGGGGATTGTTGGCCACGCCCAGCAGCAGCTGGTCGGCCAGGGTGGCAGGCGTGGCGTCCGGCAATTCCGCCAGGGTCGCCGGGCTGGCGATCACCACCAGGTGCTCGGCTTGCAGCGGATGGGCACGGAGCCCCGGCCAGTCCCCGCTGCCGACGCTGATGGCGGCATCGATCTCGCTGGCGGCGAAGTCCACCGCCTGGATGCGCGAATGCAGGTGCACCAGCATGCCGGGGTGGGCGGCATAGAAGTCGCCTAGGCGCGGCAGCAGCCACTTGGAACCAAAGGTCGGCAGCACCGCCAGGCGCAGGGTGCCCTGGCCGGAGGCGAAGGCCATGGCCTGCAAGGTGGCGCTGCGGATCTGCCCCAGGGCCAGGCCCAGTTCGCGACTGTAGGCGCGACCGACATCGGTAAGGACGATCTGCCGCCCCTCGCGGCGAAACAGCGTCAATCCCAGCAACTGTTCCAGGGCCTGCACCTGGCGACCGACGGCGCTCTGGGTCAGCGACAGCTCCTCGGCCGCCCGGGTATAGCTCTCATGGCGCGCCGCCGCCTCGAAAGCCAGCAGCAGCGACATGGAGGGCGTCAGGCGACGGTGATTCATTCAGGATCTTCCGGCATAGGCGGCGGAATCTTCGGTTGTGGCGCCGCCGCGCTGTGGTGAGAATGCCTACTATAGCCAGAAAAGGTCGACGCCATTCCTTCGCTCGCTGAAGGAGACGGCCGTCCGCCGCCAGAGAGCCCGCCTGATGAACATGATCGCCCGCCTGCCGGCCCCGGCGCCCCTTGCCGCCGCCTACACCGACTTCCTGACCACCCTGGCCGCCAGCGGCTTCCAGGGCGAGATCGCGCTGGATCATGCCAGCCGCACGGTCATGGCCACCGACAACTCCATCTACCAGCGCCTGCCCCAGGCGGCGGTCTTTCCCAAGGACAGCGCCGACGTCCAGCGCCTGGCCCGGCTGATGGGCGAGTCGCGCTTCCAGGGCGTGGTCCTGACCCCGCGCGGCGGCGGCACCGGCACCAACGGCCAGTCCCTGACCGACGGCATCGTAGTCGACCTCTCCCGCCACCTGAACCAGATCCTCGAGATCAACGTCGCCGAGGGCTGGGTGCGGGTGCAAGCAGGCGTGGTCAAGGACCAGCTCAACGCGGCGCTCCGGCCCCATGGCCTGTTCTTCGCCCCGGAGCTGTCCACCTCCAACCGCGCCACCATCGGCGGCATGATCAACACCGACGCCAGCGGCCAGGGCAGCGTGACCTACGGCAAGACCCGCAACCACGTGCTGGAGCTGGATGCCTACCTGATCGGCGGCGAGCGCTTGCAGAGTCGCCCGGTGGACAACGCCGAGCTGGACGCCCTCTGTGCTCGCGACGACCGCACCGGCGCCGTCTATCGCTGCGCGCGGGACATTGCCGAGCAGCAGGCCGAACTGATCGAGGCGCGCTTTCCCAAGCTCAATCGCTGCCTGACCGGCTACGACCTGGCGCACCTGATCGAGGCGGACGGCCGCTTCAACCTCAACAGCGTGCTCTGCGGCGCCGAGGGCTCCCTGGCCTTTATCGCCGAGGCCAAACTCAATGTCCTGCCGATTCCCAAGTATTCGGTGCTGGTCAACGTCCGCTACGCCAGCTTCATGGACGCCCTGCGCGACGCCCGCGCCCTGATCGAACTCAAGCCGCTGTCCATCGAGACGGTGGATTCCAAGGTGCTCCTGCTGGCCATGCAGGACATCGTCTGGCACAGCGTGGCGGAATATTTCCCCGAGGACGTCACGCGCCCCACCCTGGGCATCAACCTGGTGGAATTCAGCGGCGACGATCCCGAGGAAGTGGATGCCCGCGTCCAGGGCTTCCTCGAGCACCTGCGCCAGGATCCTACCGTCGAGCGCCTCGGCCACACCCTGGCCGTCGGCCGCAATGCCGTGACCCGGGTCTACACCATGCGCAAGCGCGCGGTGGGCCTGCTCGGCAACGTCCAGGGCGAGATCCGCCCGCAGCCCTTCGTCGAAGACACCGCGGTACCGCCCGAGCGGCTGGCCGACTTCATCGCCGAATTCCGCGCCCTGCTCGATGGCCACAACCTGCAATACGGCATGTTCGGCCACGTCGACGCCGGGGTGCTGCACGTGCGTCCGGCGCTGGATCTCAAGGACCCGCGCCAGGCGGCGCTGGTCCGGCCGATCTCCGACCAGGTGGCCGCCCTGACGCAGAAATACGGCGGCCTGCTCTGGGGCGAACACGGCAAGGGCGTGCGCTCGGAATACGCGCCGGCCTTCTTCGGTGACCTCTATCCGGCCCTGCAGGCGCTCAAGGGCGCCTTCGATCCGCACAACCAGCTCAATCCGGGCAAGATCGCCACCCCGCTCGCCAGCGGCGCCGAGTTGCTCAAGGTCGATGGCGTGACCCTCCGCGGCGAACTGGACCGCACCCTCGACGAGCGCGTCTGGCAGAGCTACGGCACCGCCATGCACTGCAACGGCAACGGCGCCTGCTACAACTACGATCCCGACGACGCCATGTGCCCGTCCTGGAAGGCCACCCGCCAGCGCATCCATTCGCCCAAGGGCCGCGCCGCCCTGATCCGCGAATGGCTGCGCCTGCAGGGCCAGGCCGGCATCGATGTCCTGGCCCCGGCGCCGCGCGGTGCGCTGAACTGGCTCAAGGCCCTGCCGCAGCGCTGGCGCAATGGCCGCCAAGCCGAGGCGGACTTCTCCCACGAAGTCTACGATGCCATGGCCGGTTGCCTGGCCTGCAAGTCCTGCGCGGGACAGTGCCCGATCAAGGTCAACGTCCCGGAATTCCGCTCGCGCTTTCTCGAGCTCTATCACCGTCGCTACCTGCGCCCGCTGCGCGACTACCTGATCGGCTCCCTGGAATTCAGCCTGCCGCTGTTCGCCCGGGCGCCCGGCCTGTACAACGCCGTGATGGGCGCGACGCCGATCCAGCGGCTGTTCGCCGAGCGCATCGGCATGGTCGACAGTCCCCTGCTCAGCCGCTTCGACCTGGTGCCGGTCATGCATCGGTGGCAGGTGCAGATCGCCACGCCGGAGCGGCTGCTGGCGCTGAGCGAGGACGAGCGCGCCAGGACCGTAGTGGTGGTACAGGATGCCTTCACCCGCTACTTCGAGACGCCGCTCACCGCCGCCTTCCTCGAACTGGCGGCCCGGCTGGGTCAGCGGGTGTTCCTCGCGCCCTATCGCGCCAACGGCAAGCCGCTGCAGGTGCAGGGTTTTCTCGGCGCCTTCGAGCGCACCGCACGGCGCAACGCCGCTCAACTCGCCAGCCTGGCCGGCTTCGGCGTCAAGCTGGTCGGCCTCGATCCGGCCATGACCCTGGTCTATCGCCAGGAATACGCCAAGGTCCCCGGCATCGCCCGGATGCCCGAGGTCCTGCTGCCCCAGGAATGGCTGCTACAGGTGTTGCCGAAAGAGCAGAAGGTGGTCGGCGACAAGGTCTATCGCCTGCTCGGCCATTGCACCGAGAAGACCAACGCCCCGGCCAGCGTCAGCCAGTGGCAGCAGGTGTTCGAACGCCTGGGCCTGGGCCTCAAGCTGGAAAGCACCGGCTGCTGCGGCATGTCCGGCACCTACGGCCACGAGGCACGCAACCTGGCGACCTCCAAGGTGATCTACGACCAGTCCTGGGCCCGCGCCCTGGCCGTCCCGGCGGACCAGGGCGAAGCCCTTGCTACCGGCTATTCCTGCCGCAGCCAGGTCAAGCGCATCGACGACCGCCGCCTGCGGCACCCGCTGGAAGCGGTGCTGGATGCGGTGCGGGGCTGAACGCTCCTGCCCTATCCCTGATCGCGGCCATGGGCCGCTCCTACAGCGGTATCCGTGCCTGTAGGAGCGGCCCATGGCCGCGATCAGAACCCTAATGCAGAAGCAGCCATATCGGCGGAGCACCGCGGCCATGATTAATCAGTAGCGTGGAAAACCGCGCAGCGTTTTCCACAGGCATGCGAACAGGCCTACGAGCAAAAACCCTCGACCCAAGCAAGCTACATAGAGAAGGAAAAACCCGAGAAAGCCCGACCAGATAAATCGCGCCCAAACGAAAAAGCGGCCACTAGGGCCGCTTCTCGATGGTTGCTGGCGTTCAGGACCAGACAACCTTTGAATGGCGCAGCGGACGGGACTCGAACCCGCGACCCCCGGCGTGACAGGCCGGTATTCTAACCGACTGAACTACCGCTGCGCATTACCTCGAGTGGTGGGTGATGACGGGATCGAACCGCCGACCCTCTGCTTGTAAGGCAGATGCTCTCCCAGCTGAGCTAATCACCCGTTTGCTCTCGAAGTGGGGCGCATTCTACGGACGGGTTTACGACCTGGCAACCCCTTTTTCAAAAAAATTTTCCCAGCACTTCCAAAGGCTTAGCGCTGCCCTCCGGCGCACCTAAGAAAGCGCGCATTCCCGACGACCATCGCGATCCGGGGTTGGCCTCCGGGGCGGGCGACGCGGATAATGCGCGCTTCGTTTTTGGGAGTGACACCATGTGGTTCCGTAATCTGCTCGTCTACCGTCTCACCCAGGAAGTCGCCTTCGAGACCGAAGCCCTCGAAGCCGCCCTCGCCGCCAAGCCGGCTCGTCCCTGCGCCAGCCAGGAATTGTCCACCTATGGATTCGTCGCCCCCTTCGGCAAGGGCCCGGACCTGCCGCTGGTGCACGAAAGCCAGGGCTTTTTCCTGATCGCCGCGCGCAAGGAAGAACGCATCCTGCCCAGCAGCGTGGTCAAGGAGGCCGTGCAGGAAAAGGTCGACGAGATCGAAAACCAGCAGATGCGCAAGGTCTACAAGAAGGAGAAGGAGCAGATCAAGGACGAGATCGTCCAGGCCTTCCTGCCGCGCGCCTTCATCCGGCGCCAGACCACCTATGCCGCCATCGATCCCAAGCAGGGCTGGATCCTGGTCGACGCCTCCAGCGCCAAGCGCGCCGAGGACCTGCTCTCCACCCTGCGCGATGCTCTGGGCTCGCTGCCGGTCCGCCCGCTGGGCGTCAAGCAGGCCCCCATGGCCACCTTCACCGACTGGGTCAAGGCCGGTGACGCCACCCATGGCCTCTACATCCTCGACGAGTGCGAACTGCGCGATGCCGGCGAAGACGGCGGCGTGGTGCGCTGCAAGGGTCAGGACCTCACCAGCGAAGAGATCCAGAACCACCTGGGCGCCGGCAAGCTGGTCACCAAGCTGGCCCTGGCCTGGCAGGACAAGCTGGCCCTGCTGCTGGACGACAAGGTCACCATCAAGCGCCTGAAGTTCGAGGACCTCCTGCAGGACCAGGCCGAACAGGACGGCGGCGAAGACGCCCTCGGCCAGCAGGACGCCAGCTTCGTGCTGATGATGATGACCCTGGCGGAATTCCTGCCACAGCTGATCGAAGCCCTGGGTGGTGAAGAATTGCCACAGGGGCTCTAAGCTCACCTCAAGGCCGGCGCAGACCGGCCTTTTTTCTGCCTATTGAAAAGGGAGTTTGCCATGCGTGCCCTGGCCGCCTTCAGCCGCTTCGTCGGCAATACCTTCGCCTTCTGGGTGCTGCTCGCCGCCCTGCTGGCGTTCTTCGCCCCCACGGTGTTCAAGCCGCTGAGCGTGGCCATCGTGCCGCTGCTGGGGGTGATCATGTTCGGCATGGGCCTGACGCTCAAGGTCGAGGATTTCGCCGCCGTCGGCCGTCACCCCTGGCGGGTGCTGCTGGGCGTGGTAGCCCACTTCGTCATCATGCCGGGCGTGGCCTGGGCGCTCTGTCAGCTGTTCCACCTGCCGCCGGAGATCGCCGTCGGCGTCATCCTGGTCGGCTGCTGCCCCAGCGGCACGGCGTCCAACGTCATGACCTGGCTGGCCAAGGGCGACCTGGCGCTTTCGGTGGCCATCGCCGCGGTGACCACCCTGCTCGCGCCCCTGCTGACCCCGGCGCTGATCTGGCTGCTGGCCTCCACCTGGCTGCCGATCTCCTTTGGCGGGCTGTTCTGGTCGATCCTGCAGGTGGTGCTGCTGCCCATCGCCCTGGGTCTGGTCGCCCAGCGTCTGCTCGGCCAGCGCGTCGGCGCCCTGGTCGAGGTGCTGCCGCTGGCTTCGGTGGTGAGCATCGTGGTGATCGTTGCCGCGGTGGTGGCCGCCAGCCAGGCGCGCATCGCGGAATCCGGGCTGCTGATCATGGCGGTGGTGATCCTGCACAACGGTTTCGGCTTCCTGCTCGGCTATCTCACCGGCAAGTTCTGCAAGCTTCCGGTGGCCCAGCGCAAATCCCTGGCACTGGAAGTCGGCATGCAGAATTCCGGGCTCGGCGCCGCCCTGGCCACGGCGCATTTCTCGCCGCTGGCCGCGGTCCCCAGCGCCCTGTTCAGCGTCTGGCACAACATCTCCGGGGCGCTACTGGCCACCCTCTTCCGCCGCTTCAAGGACGACGACGCGCGTCCCTGAAGTCTCGTGCCACACCTGCCGGAGCAGCGCCTGGCAGGTGTCCTCGGTGAAGGGCTGCGGCCGGGCGATGCCGTAGCCCTGGGCATAGTCGACCCCCAGGGCAGTCAGCGCCGCCACCACCGCCGGGTTCTCGGCGAACTCGGCGATGGTCTTCTTGCCGGTGAGATGGCCCAGCTGATTGATCGCCTCGACCATGGCGCTGTCCACGGCGTCTTCCAGCAGGTGGCGGACAAAGCTGCCGTCGATCTTCAGGTAGTCCACCGGCAGGTGCTTGAGGTAGGTGAAGGACGACATCCCGGCGCCGAAGTCGTCCAGCGAGAATCTCACCCCCAGGCCACGCAATTCGTCCATGAACAACCGCGCCGCATCCAGATTGGCCACGGCGCTGGTCTCGGTGATCTCGAAGCAGATGCGCGCCGGCGCGATCTGCCAGCGCTGCAGCTGCTGCCTGACGAAATCGGCCAGACCCGCCTCGCCCAGCGAGTGCCCGGACAGGTTGATGGCCAGGGTGTCGAGCAACCCGTCGGGCAGCTCGGCGAAGCGCGCCAGGGCCGCGGCGATCACCCAGCGATCCAGATCGGGCATCAGGCCATAACGCTCCGCGGCCGGGATGAAGGCGCCCGGCGCGATCAGCCGCTCGCCCTCTTCCAGTCGCATCAGCACCTCCACGTGGCGATCCGCGACGGTCTCCTGGCCCAGCCCCAGGATCGGCTGGAGATATAGCCGAAACCTGTCCTCGGCCAGCGCCCGGTGCAGGCGCTGCACCCAGGCCATCTCGCCATGGCGCTGATCCAGCTCCACATCGCCCGGGGCAAAGACCTGGATGCGATTGCGCCCCTTGTCCTTGGCCGCGTAGCAGGCCAGATCGGCCAGGCGCAGCGCCTCCTCGGGCGCCAGGGCCTGGCCTCCCAGGTGCACCACGCCGATGCTCAGGCCGACGCGAAAGCCCTGCCCGGCCGCTTCGAATTGCAGGCTACCGACGCAGCAGCGCAGGCGCTCGGCCACGGCCTCGACCTGCGCCGGCGTACGGCTTTCCAGCAGGACGCCGAATTCGTCGCCGCCCAGCCGCGCCAGGCAATCCTCTTCGCCCAGTTGCTGAGCGAGCAATTCGCACAGCTGGCGCAGCAGGCGATCGCCATGGAAATGCCCGGAGGTGTCGTTGACTATCTTGAACTGGTCCAGATCGATGAACAGCAGCGAGGCACAGGCCAGGTCCTCGCGGGCCAGCAGGCGCTCCAGCCGGGTCTCGAATTCGCGGCGATTGAGCAGCCCGGTCAGGGCATCGTGACTGGCCTGCCAGGCCAGATCATGCAGAAAGGCGCGCTCGCGGGTCTGGTCGTGCATCACCAGCACCACCCCGGTGCCGGACTCGCCCCGCGGCAGGGGGGTCACCGTCAGGGCCACCGGCACCCGGGTGCCGTCGATACGCACCAGCTGATGCGCCAGGGGCTCGTTGCCCGCCAGCCAGTCCTGACTGCGCAGGCGTTCGGCCAGCGGCTGGGTCGACGCCGGCTGGTCCTCGGTCTGGATGTCGAACAGGTGGGTGACGGGCGTACCCGCCGCCAGCCCCGGCCACGCCAGCAGGCGCTCCGCGGCCGGGTTGTGATAGAGCAGCCGACCCTGGGCATTCAGCGCCAGCACGGCATCGCCCAGGGACGCCAGGATGACCTGGATATGTTCCTTTTCGGCCTGCAGCGCCTGCTCGGAGCGCCAGCGCTGTTGCACCAGGCTGTGCATGCGCCAGATGGCCAGGAGCACCAGCAAGGCGCCGACCAGGACGTTGGCGATGAACAGGGCCGCCACCAGCTGCCGCGACGCCACCCCCAGGCGCTCCGAGAAGGCCACCGTTTCCGGCATCATCCGGTCGTGCAGGTCCAGCAGCTGGCGTTTCAGCGGAATCAGCGCCGGTCCCGGTCCCCGCAGCTTGATCAACTCGAAGCCGGTGCGGGCCAGGGCCTGGAATTCGTCCATGTAGGGATCGGTGATCTGCCAGCGGGCGATCACCCCTTCGAAGGGTTCCACATGTCGAGCCATCTGGAAGAGCGCGATGAGGCCATCGATGTCGTCCGGGCTGTTGCCTGCCAGGCGCAGCAGCCGCGCCGCTTCGGCCCGGTCGCCGGCACTATCGAGTTCCTGCCGCGCCGCCCGGTCGAGGTCGTTGACGCTGATGGACGCGAGGTAGGCGTGATAGAACTCGGGCCGCCCCTCGTCCAGGTAGGCGCCGAGCGCCAGCATGGCGTTGCCGAGGCTCTTGCTCCACAGGCTTTCCGCGGACACATAGGCGCGCACCGTCGACAGCAGCTGCAGGCTGACGATGGCGACCAGCGCCTGGCAGGACAGGATGATGACGAAGGGCCAGACGACCCGCAGCGTGCGCAGCGCAGAGGAAGACGACAGTGAAGACATACAGCGATCCGCAAAAGGAGACGGGCGAATTCTTGCCATTGAGCAGGCATGTCGGCCGTTTCGCGGAAAACTGTTGGCCCGGGAAGACAGCTACGCTGGATTACCGGCGCCAGATAAGCGACGCAGAGGGGGTGCCGCCCTACCGCTGCCGGCGGCTGCCGACGAACGGTAGTCGAGGAGCCACCGCTAGTTGAAGGACGCCTCCAGACGCGCCTTCACCTCGGGCCATTCGCGATCGGTGATGCTGTACATCACGGTGTCGTCCAGACGTCCGTCGGCCAGGCGCCGGTGATGGCGCAGCAGGCCTTCGCGGACCGCCCCCAGCTTCTCGATGGCGGCCTGGGACCGGAGATTGGTCGCGGCGGTCTTGAGCTGCACCCGCACCAGCTGCCAGTGCTCGAAGGCATGGCGCAGCATCAGGTACTTGATGTTGCCGTTGAGTCCGCTGCCATGCTGCTCGCTGTCGAGCCAGGTCCAGCCAATCTCGGCGGCGGGCAGCGCCGGCAGGAAGTCGGCGAAACGGGTGGTGCCCACCAGCCGGTCGGCGATGCGCACGGCAAAGGGCAAGGCGCGTCCTTCGCGCTGCTCGGCCAGGGCCTGGCGATACCAGTCCGGACGCAGGGGCCCGCTCAGGTAGTGCAGCGCTTCGCGATTGCGCTCGGCCAGGCTGACCAGCTCCAGGACGTCGCCTTCCGCCAGGGGGTCCAGGCGCAGCGCACCACGTTGCAGGGAAATGGGCTGCGCTTGGAACATGACGGTCTCTCGCTCTTGAATCAGCCCGCCAACCTAACAGGGCCGGCCGCCCGGCTCAACCCACTGGCATCCCCCAACGCACCAGAACT
The DNA here is from genome assembly GCF_030175875.1 of Pseudomonas sp. HR1. Taxonomy (NCBI): domain Bacteria; kingdom Pseudomonadati; phylum Pseudomonadota; class Gammaproteobacteria; order Pseudomonadales; family Pseudomonadaceae; genus Pseudomonas; species Pseudomonas sp. HR1. Next base: position 716,540 of record NZ_JASNRF010000003.1, on the reverse strand, counting down.
GACGTCTGGCACCCCAAGGTGCGACACTTTGTCCGGGCGCGATGGGCGCCTGGAACGTCTGGAGTCGCCATGTCCCTGCCCAGCGGACTGATCATCACCGTTACCCTCGGCTATCTGGCCCTGCTCTTCGCCATCGCCTTCTATGGCGATCGCCGGCCCCCGCTCAGGCCGCGCCTGCGGGCCTGGGTCTACAGCCTGTCGCTGGCCGTCTACTGCACCAGCTGGACCTTCTTCGGCGCGGTCGGCCAGGCCGCCGACCAGCTCTGGTCCTTTTTGCCCATCTACCTGGGCCCCATCCTTTTCCTGCTGCTGGCGCCGCAGCTGGTCAAGAAGATGGTGCTGATCAGCAAGAAGGAAAACATCACCTCCATCGCCGACTTCATCGCCTCCCGCTATGGCAAGTCGCAGACGCTGGCCATCGTCGTCGCGCTGATCTGCCTGGTCGGCGTTCTGCCCTACCTGGCGCTGCAGCTCAAGGGCATCGTCATCGGCGTCAACCTGCTGACCGGCATCAATGCCGAGTCCCTGAGCACCCGCGCCCAGGACACCGCGCTGTTCGTCTCCCTGGTGCTGGCGGTCTTCGCCATCCTGTTCGGCACCCGCAACCTGGACGTCACCGAGCACCACCGCGGCATGATGCTGGCGATCGCCTTCGAATCCCTGGTCAAGCTCGCCGCCTTCATCGCCGTCGGCCTCTGGGTCACCTATGGCCTGCACGACGGCTTCACCGATCTGCTCACCCGCTCGCAGCAGGCGCCGCAACTGCAGGAATACTGGCGCGAAACCCTGGACTGGCCGGGGCTGCTGATCCAGACCGGCGTGGCCTTCATCGCCGTGATGTGCCTGCCGCGCCAGTTCCACGTCACCGTGGTGGAAAACACCGACACCCGGGACGTCAACCTGGCGCGCTGGGTGTTTCCGCTCTATCTGGCGCTGGCCGCGCTGTTCGTCATCCCCATCGCCCTGGCCGGCCAGTTGCACCTGCCCGGCGGTGTGCTGCCGGACTCCTTCGTCATCAGCCTGCCGCTGGCCCAGGAGCGTCCCTGGCTGGCCCTGCTGGCCTTTCTGGGCGGCGCCTCGGCGGCCACCGGCATGGTGATCGTCGCCTGCGTCGCCCTCTCCACCATGATCTCCAACGACATCGTGCTGCCCTGGCTGCTCAAGCGCCGCGGTCAGGTCGAGAGTCCCCATGCGGTGTTCAGCCACTGGATGCTCACGGTGCGCCGCGCCAGCATCGTGGTCATCCTGGTCCTGGCCTATTGCAGCTATCGCTTGCTGGGCTCCAACGCCAGCCTGGCCACCATCGGCCAGATCGCCTTCGCCGCCATCGCCCAGCTCGGACCGGCCATGGTCGGGGCGCTGTTCTGGAAGGCCGCCAATCGCCGCGGCGTCTTTGCCGGTCTCACCGCCGGAGCCCTGCTCTGGGGCTATCTGATGGTGCTGCCGGTGGTGGCCACCAGTCTGCAATGGTCACTGGAGGCCTTTCCCGGCCTCGCCTGGTTCGAGCAGCCCGCGGGGGAGCGGACGCTGCAACCGACCACCGTCGGCGCCCTGGTCTCCCTGGCCGGCAACTTCCTGCTGTTCGCCCTGGTGTCGCTGCTCTCGCGCACCCGGGTCTCGGAATACTGGCAGGCCGGGCGCTTCATCGCCCAGTACGCCCTGCCCCGACCGCGCAATCGCGCCCTGCTGGCGGTCAAGCTGGAAGACCTGCGGCTGCTCGCGGCGCGTTTCGTCGGCGACGAGCGCGCCCGCCTGAGCTTCAGCCGCTTCGCCGAGCAGAGCGGCCTGACCTATCACCCGGGGATGAACGCCAACAGCGAATGGATCGCCCAGACCGAGCGGCTGCTGGCCGGGGTGATCGGTGCCTCTTCCGCCCGCGCGGTGGTCAAGGCCGCCATCGAAGGCCGCGACATGCAGGTCGACGACGTGGTGCGCATCGCCGACGAAGCCTCGGAGGTGCTGGAGTTCAACCGGGCGCTCTTGCAGGGCGCCATCGAGAACATCTCCCAGGGCCTCAGCGTGGTCGACCAGTCGCTGCGCCTGGTGGCCTGGAATCAGCGCTACCTGGAGCTGTTCGACTATCCCGACGGCATGATCCAGGTCGGTCGCCCCATCGCCGAGATCATCCGCTACAACGCCCTGCGCGGGCTCTGTGGCCCGGGCGATCCCGACGAGCACGTCGCGCGCCGGGTGGAGCGGATGCGCCAGGGGATTCCCCACACCTCGGAGCGGACCTTTCCCAATGGCCGGGTGATCGAGCTGATCGGCAGCCCCATGCCCGGACGCGGTTTCGTGATGAGCTTTACCGACATCACCGCCTTCCGCGAGGCCGAACGCGCCCTGCGCGAAGCCAACGAGGGCCTGGAGCAGCGTGTCGAGGAACGCACCCGCGAACTGTCCCAGCTCAACCAGGCCCTGGAGGAAGCCAAGGCTCACGCCGAAGCGGCCAACCAGTCCAAGAGTCGTTTTCTCACCGCGGTCAGCCATGACCTGATGCAACCTCTGAGCGCCGCGCGCCTGTTCACCGCCGCCCTCGCCCACCAGGACGGCCTGGCCCAGGAAGCCCAGGAACTGGTGCGCAACATGGACAGCGCCCTCAGATCAAGCGAAGACCTGATCGCCGATCTGCTGGATATCTCGCGCCTGGAGAACGGGCGCATCCTGGCGGCGCCGGCGCCCTTCTCCCTGGCCACCCTGTTCGAAGCCCTGGGCGTCGAATTCAAGGCCCTGGCGCAGAATCAGGGCACCAGCCTGCGCATCCGCAGCAGCCGCCTGGTGGTCAACAGCGACAGCAAGCTGCTGCGCCGGGTGCTGCAGAATTTCCTCACCAACGCCCTGAGATACGCCCACGGCCGGGTATTGCTCGGCGTGCGCCGTCAGGGCCAGCACGTGAGCCTGGAAGTCTGGGACAGCGGCCCAGGCATTCCGGCGGACAAGCTCGAGCTGATCTTCGAGGAATTCAAGCGGCTGGACAGCCACCAGACCCGCGCGGAAAAGGGCCTGGGCCTGGGCCTGGCGATCGCCGACCGTCTCTGCCGGGTGCTCGGTCATGAACTCTCGGTACGCTCCTGGCCGGGCCATGGCAGCGTCTTCAGCGTCAAGGTACCCCTGGCCCCCGCCCTGGCCATCCAGGCCGCAGCCGCCAGCGAGGCGGCCCAGCCCCTGGCCGGCGATCCGGTGCTGTGCATCGACAACGAAGACAGCATCCTGCTCGGCCTGCGCAGCCTGCTGGGCCGCTGGGGCTGCCAGGTCTGGACCGCACGCAGCCGCGAGGAGTGCGCGGCCCTGCTCGCCCAGGGCGTGGTGCCGCGGCTGCTCATCGTCGACTACCACCTGAGCGATGCCGACACCGGCCCGGATGTCGCCGAATGGATTCGCCAGACCCTGGGCCAGGACATCCCCGGCATCGTCATCAGTGCCGATGGCCGCCCGGAATGCCTGGACAAGGTGCGCCAGGCGCGCCTGGACTTCCTGCCCAAGCCGGTGAAGCCGGCTTCGCTGCGTGCCCTGCTGAGCCGTCAACTGGCCTTGTCCGGTTGAGCGAAACCGGGGCGGCTGAGCACGCTGCCGACCGGTCTTTCGTTCAGCGTCGATTAAGGTTGCCGAGGCCCAGCGAGACGGAACAATCCACAGCTTCTGTTGATAACTTTGTTGAAAACATGGTGGAAAAGAACCCGGAGCCTTGCTCTGCGGGCTCCTCAAACAAGTTGATCATTTTTTAATCACTTTAATAAGTTCAACATAATCAACAACTTAATTTAAAAGCAGGATTTCCGGCAGGCAAAACTCCGGGCGAAAGAGGGCTTGACAAGCGCTAGCACAACTTGTGCACAACTCCGGATGAAAATGACCAACGGAGACCTGTCAGCCGTCGCACAATTGTCAAGTATTCGTGAAACAAATTTTCGCGCCACCTTGCCGAGGGCAGTAGCCGGAGGCAGCCCGCAGGCTAGAGCCGACAGCCAGGACAGAGGGCAGGCCAAAGGCTAGCCTTGTCCTCTGCCGGTCATCGGGTAGACTGCCTGCTTTTGCTCAGGGCTGTCGTGGCGACGCCCACCCTGTCAATCAGGCATGGACGCGCCAGCCCTTCTGGAATCAGCTCAGTCACATGAACGTCTTCATCGCCGGTCAACACGGCCAACTCTCTCAGGCGCTGCAAAAACTGCTGGCCACCAAGGCCCAGGTAACCGTCATCGGCCGGGCCCAGGTGGATTTCACCCAGCTGGACGCGCTCCATGACCGCGTCCTGGCCGCAAAGCCCGATGTCATCATCAATGCCGCCGCCTATACCGCCGTGGACGCCGCGGAGAGCGACGCCGAGACCGCGACCCTGATCAACGAGCGGGTGCCCCAGGTCTTCGCCCGGGCGGCGCAGCAGCTGGGCATCCCCATGGTCCACTACTCCACCGACTACGTCTTCGATGGCACCAGGGAAGGCCGTTACCGGGAAGAGGATCCGACCTGTCCGCTCAATGTCTATGGCCGGACCAAACTGGCTGGCGAGAACGCCGTGCGCGAACACGCCGAACGCCACCTCATCCTGCGCACCAGCTGGGTCTATTCCTGGCAGGGCAACAACTTCCTGCGCACCATGGTGCGGCTGCTCAGCGAGCGCGACGAACTGAACATCGTCGACGACCAGATCGGCGCACCCACCTGGACCCGGACCATCGCCGACGCCACCGAGCGCCTGCTGGCCCACAGCAACCAGGACGATGGCCTCTGGGGCACCTATCACCTGACGGCCAACGGCACCACCTCCTGGTTCGGCTTCGCCGAGCAGATCGCCAAGCGCCTGCGCGAGACCGGTCAGCTGAAGGCTCGTCTCAATCCGATCCCCAGCAGTTCCTACCCTACCCCGGCGCATCGCCCCATCAATTCGCGGCTGTCCACCGAAAAGCTGGCAGCGGTGCTGGGGCAGCCGCTACCCGACTGGCAAGCGGCTTTCGCCCAGTGCTGGAGCGAGCGCGAACTTCAGGTGAGCGGCTGAAACGGGCCGTCGGTCATACTTCTGGGATCTCCTCCAGAACTACCCCCGCCCCTGGAAGTCAATGGCACTGACCCCGCTCACGCCAGTCAGGTACGTCATGGACAACCCTTTCCAACTCATCGCCGCGGCTTTCGAGCAAGACTTTCGGGTCAATTTCCGCATCGAACGCCTCGACGGCAGCGTCAGCCTGACGCTGTCCGACGATAGCGGCGTCAAGGTCAAGCGGTTGATCAGCAAGCAGCAATTGCATGACCACACCCGCCTCGCGCGCCTGATCGACAGCATCCGGCTGGGTATCGCCATCGACGAGGGCCATGGCGTCACGGCCCTGCTGGCCGGTGGCACTGGCGGTGCGCCCCGTCTGACCGTCGCGAACTGAGCAGGGATCCGCGCTATGCATACCATGGAAGGCTCCACCCCTCGTCTCTTGCAGGCGGCGAACGCCGCTCCGCTGCTCGACAGTCTGGAAACGGCGGCGCCCGAGCGGCAGCCGGCGCCCACCTCGCTGTATCAGCTGACCTGCGCCCGTCTCGACGAACAGCTGGCACCGCTCAAGGTCTGGCCGACCCTGCCGGATCGTACCGGACGGTTTTCCTTTACCCTGCTGGACAGGTGCGGACGCATCCTCTATCGCTCGCCGACCTTGCGCCAGGCGCTGTATCGGGAAGAAGAGCTGCTCAATGGTGTGATCGCCAATGCGCGGCTGGCTGCCGTGCAGGCCGGACAGGGCTTTCCGTCCTGGGGAGTGGTGGACGTCGCCTGCCCCATGTACCAGCTGCCTGCGACTCAACTTCCCTGCGCGGGATGCCGTCTGCTGAAGTGCAAGAGCTAACGAAGGCGTTGCGGGATTAACCCTAACTACTTGATTGCCATCTTTTAATCTTCAACGTCCGAGACCAACGAATGCCGAGGGCATCCGTACTGCAAGTCTCGCGCTGAAGCTTTGAAGCCGTGGTGTTACTCGGAATATCTCAGCATATTGGCGCCCGTGGCCCGCAGCACCGCCATGGATTGCGGCGCCAGCGCACCGGCCCGCAGCGACACGTCCTTGCGCACCTCGTCGATCACCGTTTTCAACAGCTGGCTCTCGCCCAGTTGCCGGGCGCTGACCACCCGGTTCACCCGCGCATCGTCACACTGCTGATCCTGCACCGTCAGCACAATACTGCCGTCAGGGCGAGGCGCCGTAACCGAGCATTTATAAGTACTGAAAGCGGCAGTCAGTCTATCTATGGCGTTTTCCATTCTTCCCCCTCTTATTTGTCTAGAAGTGCATGGACGATCAAATACGACGCAACTGACAGTGATAGAAACAGCAAAGTTCTTGCGTCTTACTTGAATAAGACGAGCAATGGCGCTAGCGCCTGATTTTGTGAGCCAGCTCTTCTAATCCGTATTAGGTACGGAACTTTTGGCGAGGCTGAATCGAAAAGGTATGACCATTCGTCCGCCTTGGGCTGCGTTTCGGGTGCCATGCCTGGCCACCTTATAGAGGCGCCTGGCTCGTGCCGGGATGGCTCTGGCCGGTGGAACCTTTGCTCCAGGCGCTCACTCGAAAGGGCTGAAACGGATACCCATCGCCTACCAGGAGCGCGCCATGACCGACAAAACCCCTCCCGTGATCAAAGACGAGCTTGCCGCTGACATCGATGAGCAGGCACACAAGCAGAACGCTGACCGGGTCCGTCGTCATCTGGGCGAGGCCGAGCAGGCACTGACCGACGAATTTCACACCCTGCTGGCAGACGCCGAGCAGCTGCTCAAGCACACCGCGAGCATGGCCGGTGAGCAGGCGGACGAGCTGCGCGCCAAGTTGAGTTCCAGCCTCGAACGCTCCCGCGACGTCCTCAAGACCAAGCAGGACGATCTCTATCGCCAGGGCGTCGCGGCCAAGGAGACCACCGAGGAGTACGTGGTCGACAATCCCTTCAAGGCCCTGGGCATCGCTGCCGGCGTCGGCTTCCTGATCGGTCTGCTGGCCTCGCGCCGCTAAACCTGGGGGACTGCCATGGACACCTCCTCTCCTCCACGGGAGCTGCCTGACGAGGCGCCCAAGCCATCGGTCAAGCGTCTCGCCGGCGCGGTGGTAGGGCTACTGCAGAGCCATCTGGAACTGCTGGGCATCGAGGTTCAGGAAGAGAAGGTCCGGACCTTCCAGCTGTTCCTCTTTACCGGCCTGAGCCTGATCTTCGGCTTGCTGGTGCTGGTCGGCGTCTCGGCGGCGGTCATCATCGCCTTCTGGGATACCTATCGCATGGCCGCGACTCTGGGCCTGTGCGCCTTCTATGCCGTGGCGCTGGCGATCTGCATCCTGCGGGCCCTGAGCCTGGTCAAGGGCGCCGCGCCCTTCCATGCCACCCTGGAAGAACTCAACCGCAACCGGGAGCGCCTACTGCCATGAACCAGCCGCTTACCTCTGCCACCAGCCAGGCCAAGCGCAAGGAACTGGTCCGGCTGCGCATGGAGATGTATCGCCAGCAGCTGATCTACAACGCCCAGCCCCTGCACAACCCCATCAGCCTCATCGGCGATCTGGTGCGGCCGAATCGGGACAAGGTCGCCAGCTCGGCGAAGAAGCCGCTGATGCTCGGCGCCACGGTATTCCTGTCGTTGTTCGGCAAACGCCTGGGCGCGGTGGGCCGTCTGGCCCGCATCGGTCTGGCCCTCTATCCGATCGTCAACCGATTGCAGGCTCACCATCGTGAACAACGGCAGGCGGAACATCCGCTGCCACCGCCGCGCTAGGTAGAGAATGGCTCCCTCGGGAGCCATTCTGTCATCTGGCACCCTTATCGCATGGTCAAGCCGAACGCCACTCAAACGATAAGGATGCCCTGTGTTTTCCGGCCACCCCACTGCCTTCTTCCAACCCTTCATCGACACCGCGACCGGGCGCATCGCCGGCGTCGAAGCCCTGGGGCGCCTGCGCCAGGATGATGGGTGCCACACCTCCGTCGGCCCGCTGTTCGCCGATCCCGGCACCCCGACCCTGGACCTGCTGCACCTCGACCGCACGCTGCGGGACGATGCGCTGCGGCGCTTTGCCAGCGCACCGGATGACTGGTTTCTCAGCCTCAATCTCTCGCCGCGCTGGATCAGCCAGCTGGAAAAAGGCGCCGAATTGCCCAGCCTGGCGCAGCTGGAGCGCTCCGGCATCGCCCCGAGCCGAATCGTCTACGAGATCACCGAGGCCGCTGGCGATCTGCCCAGCCTGACCCAGGCCGTCGCCCGCTATCGCGAACTCGGCATCCGCATCGCCATCGACGATTTCGGTTCCGGCTATTCGCAACTGGATCGGGTGCTGGATCTGCAGCCGGACATCCTCAAGCTGGACATGCGCCTGTTCCAAGCTGCGGCCCGGGGTGGCACCCGCGGCGATGCGGTCAAGGCGCTGGCGCAAATGGCCGAGAAGACCGGGTGCTGGCTGATCGCCGAGGGCGTGGAGACCGAAACCGAACTCGACTTCGCCCTGGAGTGCGGTGCGCGCTACGTCCAGGGCTTCCTCTTCGCCGAGGCCACCGCCGAGCTGGGCACCAGCGACAGCCATCAGCAGCGCTTCGCCGCCCTGCGCAGCCGCTTCGTCGATGGCAAGCTGGATCAGCAGACCCGGCTGCTGGAGCTGCGCCAGCAACTGGCCGACTTCGTCACCCAGCTCAGGCCCTGGGCGGAACACGGCGGCCCCCTGAGCGCCCTGCCCGATCCCCAGGCGTTTCCCGGGCTGCTGCGCATCTACCAGTGCGACCGCACCGGCACCCAGATCACCCCCAACCTGGAATGGAACGGCATGTTCTGGCGCGAGAATCGCCGCTACCTCAACCACAACTGGTCCTGGCGACCCTACTTCTATGCCCTGCTGGCCGAAGGCTGGAACGAGCGACGCCTGGCGCTTTCGACGGTCTATCGCGATGCCACCACCAACCAGTACTGTCTGACCGCCAGCCAGTTCCTGGAGAGCGGCCAGCGCCTGCTGCTGATCGACTTGGACGCCAGCCAGTTGCCGGGCTTTGCCAACTGAGCGGTGATGATCGTATGTTGCCGAGGTCAGAACGCAGAAGCGCCGAACGGCTACCGCCGGCGCTCCCCTTATCGGTGATAGCTCGAGGACGGCCTTGGACTGGCAGACACTTCTTATCCGCGAACGGCTGGGCAAACCCCTGCACAGCCCGGATGAACTGGGGCGTAGCCCCTTTCACAAGGACCACGATCGCATCATCTTCTCCGGCGCCTTCCGCCGGCTGGGGCGCAAGACCCAGGTTCACCCCGTCACCAGCAACGATCACATTCACACCCGCCTGACCCATAGCCTGGAGGTCAGCTGCGTCGGCCGCTCCCTGGGCATGCGCGTGGGTGAGAGTCTGAGGGGCGCCCTGCCCGAGTGGTGCGATCCGAGCGATCTCGGCATGGTGGTGCAATCCGCCTGTCTGGCCCACGACATCGGCAATCCGCCCTTCGGCCACTCGGGCGAAGACGCCATCCGCTACTGGTTCACCCAGGCCGCCGGCCGCGGCTGGCTGGACGACATGAGCGAGGCGGAACGCCAGGACTTCCTGCATTTCGAAGGCAATGCCCAGGGCTTCCGGGTGCTGACCCAGCTCGAATACCACCAGTTCGACGGCGGCACCCGTCTGACCTACGCCACCCTCGGCACCTACCTCAAGTATCCCTGGACCTCGCGCTATGCCGCGGCGCCCGGCTACAAGAAGCACAAGTTCGGCTGCTACCAGAGCGAGCTGCCGCTGCTGGAACAGATCGCCGAGAAACTCGAGCTGCCGCTGCTGGGTCCGGAGCGCTGGGCACGGCATCCGCTGGTCTACCTCATGGAAGCCGCCGACGACATCTGCTATGGCCTGATCGATCTGGAAGACGGCCTGGAGATGGAGTTGCTGGACTATGCCGAGGTCGAGGCCCTGCTGCTGGGCCTGGTCGGCGACGACCTGCCGGAAACCTATCGCCAGCTCGGCCCCAAGGATTCGCGGCGGCGCAAGCTGGCCATCCTGCGCGGCAAGGCCATCGAGCACCTGACCAACGCCACCGCCCGCGCCTTCGTCGACCAGCAGGACGCCCTGCTCGCCGGCACCCTGGGTGATGATCTGGTCGAGCACATGGCCGGTCCGGCCAAGCTCTGCGTGCAGCGCGCCAAGGCCCTGGCCCGGGAAAAGATCTTCCACGACAAGCGCAAGACCCTGCACGAGATCGGCGCCTACACCACCCTGGAAATCCTGCTCAATGCCTTTTGCGGCGCCGCCCTGGAACAGCACCGCGGACGCGAGCCTTCGTTCAAGAGCCGCCGCATCCTCGACCTGCTGGGCAACAGCGCGCCCGATCCGTCCTGGACGCTGCACCAGGCCTTCATGCGGGTGATCGATTTCATCGCCGGCATGACCGACAGCTACGCCACCGCCATGGCGGCCGAGATGACCGGGCGTTCGAACCCGATCTAAGGAGCGCCACGATGGCCACCGCACCCCGCACGCGCAAGGGCTCAGGCAGTCGCTGGCTGGCCGCCCAGGGCTGGAAGGCCTTTCCCTTTCAGCGCGAGGTGGCCAAGGCCATCGCCGCCGGCGAATCCGGCCTGCTGCACGCCACCACGGGTTCGGGCAAGACCTACGCCGTCTGGCTGGCCGCCCTGGATGCCTTCGTCGCCCCCAAGCCGATCACCGCCAAGGGCCTGCCCAGCAAGCGCAAGCAGGCGCCACCGCCGCTCACCGTGCTCTGGCTGACGCCCATGCGCGCCCTGGCGGCGGACACCCTGCGCGCCCTGGAGCGGCCGGTACTCGACGAAGAACTGGAGTGGACCCTGGGCCTGCGCACCGGCGACACCGGCAGCAGCGAGCGTGCGCGGCAGAATCGGCGCCTGCCGACGGCACTGGTCACCACCCCCGAAAGCCTGTCGCTGCTGCTGTCCCGCGAAGACGCCCAGGAGGCCCTGGGCCAGGTTCGGCTGGTGGTCATCGATGAGTGGCACGAATTGCTGGGCAACAAGCGTGGCACCCAGACGCAACTGGCCCTGGCCCGTCTGCGCCGCTGGAATCCCGGATTGCAGACCTGGGGCCTGTCGGCCACCCTCGGCAACCAGGCCCATGCGCTGGATGTGCTGCTGGCCGGCGCCCCGGGCCATCTCGTCCAGGGGCGCCAGGACAAGCGCCTGCAGGTGGATACGCTGCTGCCCGAAGGCGGCGTCGAGCGCTTCGCCTGGGCCGGGCACCTGGGCATGCGCCTGCTGCAGCAGGTGATCCGCGAACTGGAGGACAGCCCCACCACCCTGGTCTTCACCAACACCCGCGCCCAGACCGAGCTCTGGTACCAGGCCCTGCTGCAGGCGCGCCCGGACTGGGCCGGCCTGATCGCCCTGCATCACGGCTCCATCGAGAAACAGGCCCGTGAGTGGGTGGAAGGCGGTCTCAAGAATGGTCAGCTCAAGGCGGTGATCTGCACCTCCAGCCTCGACCTCGGGGTGGACTTCCTGCCGGTGGAGCGGGTACTGCAGATCGGCTCGCCCAAGAGCATCGCCCGCCTGCTGCAGCGCGCCGGCCGCAGCGGCCATGCCCCGGGCCGTGCCTCGCGTGCCACCCTGGTACCCACCTACAGCCTCGACCTACTGGATGCGGCGGCCACCCGCCGCGCCATCACCGCGGGCGAGATCGAAGCGCGCACCGCCCCGGTCAAGCCCCTGGATGTCCTGGTGCAGCACCTGGTGACCGTTGCCCTGGGCGGCGGCTTCGAGCCGGATGACCTGCTGCCGGAGATCCGCAGCGCCTGGGCCTATCGCGACCTCAGCGAGGGCGAGTGGATCTGGGCCCTGGCCTTCGTGCGCAACGGCGGCGCCTCGCTGTCGGCCTACCCGGACTATCGCCGCGCCGAGCCCGACGCCGAGGGCATCTGGCGCGTCCCCGACAAGCAGTTGGCCAAGCGGCATCGACTGGGCATCGGCACCATCGTCAGCGAGACCAGCCTCAATGTGCAGTTCTGGTCCAAGGGCGGCGGTGGCAATCGGCTGGGCAACATCGAAGAAGGCTTCATCGCCCGCCTGCGGCCCGGCGATCACTTTCTCTTCGCCGGGCGCACCCTGGAGCTGGTGCGGGTGGAGAACATGACGGTGTACGTGCGCCGCGCCACGGGGCGCAAGGCCGCCATACCGCGCTGGAGCGGCAGTCGCATGCCGCTTTCGGACACCCTGGCCAAGCACGTCCTGGCGCTGCTGGAAGACGCCGAGGCGCAGCGCTACGAGAGTCCGGAGATGCGCCTGCTGCAACCGCTGCTGGACGTGCAGCGGCAGTGGTCGGCGCTACCGAGCGCCCACTACCTGCTCGCCGAGACGCTGGAATCCCGCGAGGGCTCGCACCTGTTCCTCTATCCCTTCGCCGGCCGTCACGCCCATCTGGGGCTGGCCAGCCTGCTGGCCTGGCGGCTGGCGCAGCGGCGTCCCTGCACCTTTTCCATCGCCGTCAACGACTACGGCCTGGAGCTGGTCTCGCCGGTCAGCCTGGACTGGCAGGCGCTGCTCGATGCCAGTCTCTTCACCACCGACAACCTGGTCAGCGACACCCTGGCCAGCCTCAATGCCGCCGAACTCGCCCAGCGCCGCTTTCGCGAGATCGCGCGCATCTCCGGGCTGATCTTTTCCGGCTATCCGGGGGCGCACAAGAGCAATCGCCAGCTGCAGGCCAGCAGCAGCCTCTTCTACCAGGTGTTTCGCCAATACGATCCGGCCAACCTGCTGCTCGGCCAGGCTCAGACCGAGGTCCTGCGTCAGGAGCTCGATGCCGATCGCCTGCAGCAGACGCTGATCCGCACCGGCGCCCTGCCGCTGCGCCTGGTGGTGCTGGACCATCCCTCACCCTTCGCCCTGCCGCTCATGGTCGAGCGGTTGCGCGAGAGTCTGAGTTCGGAAAAGCTGGCCGACCGCATCACCCGCCTGGTCGGCGATCTGGAGCGCGAAGCCGGGCCGGACGAGCGGGCGCGCGCCTTCGACCCCGAGTCCCTGGTGCAGCCCAGCCACGACAGCGATCTGACACCCCGCCGCGGCGCTAGCCAGCGGCGTCCTCGCGTACAGAAATCCGGTCGTCCTCGATAACGATCCGCCCCTGGCGATAGAGATGGCCGATGGCCTTCTTGAAGTTGCCCTTGCTGACGCCAAACAGCTGATGGATCAGCGCCGGCGGACTGCTGTCGCTGAGCTCCAGGACCCCACCGCGTGCCTTGGCCAGGCCGATGATCTGCTCGGCGAGATCGCTTCCGGCGGCAGCTCCCTGAGGCTGCAGGGTCAGGCTGATCTTGCCGTCCGCCCGCACCTCGCGAATGAAGCCCCGCTCCCGCTGCCCCAGGCGCAGTGGCTTGAAGGCCTCGTTGCGATGCACCAGGCCCCAGTGCTTGTTGTCGACGATCACCTTGTAGCCCAGGTCGGTCCGCTCGACCACCAGCAGGGGTACCGGCTGACCCACCTTGTAGCGTGGCGGTTCACGATCCAGGTAGCGATCCAGGCGCGCGGTGGCAACGATCCGCCGGGTCCGGGCATCCAGGTGCACATGCACCACGCAATGATCGCCCACCTGCAGCGGACGCTTCTCCTCCGAATGCGGCAGCAGCAGGTCCTTGGGCAGGCCCCAGTCGAGGAAGATCCCCACCCGGCCGACCTCCACCACGCGCAGACTGGCGAAACCGCCGACCTGCACCTTCGGCTTTTCGGTGGTGGCGATCAGGCGGTCTTCGCTGTCCAGGTAGAGGAAGACGTTGAGCCAGTCGCCCTCGGCGCAGGGTTCGTCGCGAGGAGCATAGCGGCGCGGCAGCAGCACCTCGCCGTCATTGCCGGCATCCAGGAACAGACCGATGGGGGTGTTGCGCAAAATCTGCAAGCTGTTGAAGCGACCCAGCAAGGCCATGAGTGGAGACTCCTGTAGAAAGCGGTGCATTTTACCGCGATCAGCAGAGTCACCGCTTGGTCGCGACCCTTCGTCGCTGAATGGTCACGAGGCGTGGCTGGCAGCCGGGTGAGTGCGAATCTTGACCCGATCGGCCTTGCCCCCACCGCTCGGCACACTGCCGTGCGGGAGACCTGATCAGGCTGTTTGAGGAGGAACGCCTCACGGCAGGTGGAGGCGGCGGGCGTCTTGAAGGCGATGCCTGGTGATCGCTTTGGCTCGCCTCTGGCAAGCGTCCGACTCAGGCGGTAAGGCAGTCGTCGGCGAGGGGAATCTCGATGAACAGACCCACGGTGTCAGCCTCGACCCGCATGGCGGCCACCACCGCATTCAGCAAGAACGGATTGGTCGCCTGTTCATTGGTCACGATGCGCTGGGTAAGCTTGATCGACTGGTGGGCGTGGTAGACGGCTACGAGAATTTCATTGAGGTTCAGGCGACGGAGCTCGACCCGGTATCCGGCGAGTCCGTGGCCCAAGGCGCGTCCTGCGCTTTCAAGCCCATTGTTCACGGTAAGTCCTTGGACCGTTGCGGTCCGGGGTAATGATTCGAACAAGATAATAGCACCAGGCCATTATCCTTATTGCGCAGGCCATCACCGTTTCGCTACCACTGGCCGAAGAGACTGAACGCGCCCATGAACGTGCGCCTGCCGGGTGCTGCCCAGCGCTTCGCGCGGCGCCCCTTTCGTGCCCGGGAAACGATTCAGCACGGTGCCTTTGCCACAATCGACCGGTCCCGGTGCCAGAGCGCGCCACGCCTCCCCCCTTCAACCACCGTTCGCCCGCTTCAGCCCGCACTTCGACCATGGTCGGTAAAGTCAACATCGAGCTGCTCAAAGGTCTTGTTTTGCGCAAGCCAGTCTGAGACCATCCTTCGCTGTCAGGTGAGGCTGTCTCCACGGAGCGGCTGACCTGTCGAGAACCTGGAGTACATCAGGGCCAGCTTTCGCGGCATGGGTTTCTCCTCGTTTCAAAACTGTCGTCCTTCGCGGACAACAACGTCATCTTATTCAAGGAGAAATCCATGTCTACTCGCCAAACTGGCACCGTCAAGTGGTTCAACGACGAGAAAGGCTTCGGCTTCATCACCCCCCAGAGCGGCCCGGACGTGTTCGTTCACTACCGTTCCATTCAGGGTAACGGCTTCAAGAGCCTGCAAGAAGGCCAGGCTGTTTCCTTCCTGGTCGTGCAAGGCCAGAAAGGCCTGCAGGCCGATGAGGTGCAGGTGATCTAATCACCCGCCTTCTCGAAAAAGCCCAACCCCCGGTTGGGCTTTTTTTTGCGCGGACGTTGGCCCCGCCAGCCTCTGCTATCGCCACTTAGGGATGAGGTGCGTCTCGTGAAAACCTTCGCTGCCCTGCTCTGCCTGCTCCTGCTCGCCGGTTGCGCCGCCTTTCCCGGCGATGAACTCTCTTCCCAGCCGTTCCGCGCGCCCCTGAGCGAGCAACCGCAGCGGCCCAAGGTGCTGGTGGAATTCAACTTCTATCGCGGCACTGTCGAGGACGCCAAGGACGCGACGTCGATCGCCGTCGCCCGCGAAGGCCTGAAGCCCCGGCTGCGCGAGGTCCTGGAACGCTCCAATCTGTTCGACCGCATCACCCTGGTGCCGGAGCCCGGCAGGCCCGACGACGCCCTGCTGCGCCTCAAGCTCTACAACAGCACCTCCTACGCCGCCGCCATCGCCAGTGGCCTGATCACCGGCGCCACCTTCTTTCTCGTCCCGGGTACCGCCAAGGACGACTATGTGCTGACCGCCGAATGGATCGCACCCGGTAGCGCTCCGTCCACCCGGGTGCGCAATGCCAGTTCGGTACGCACCTGGATGGGGGTCTGGTTCCTGCCCCTGGCCGCCAGCCATCAGGCCGGGACCGCCATCGAGGAAACCTTCGCCCGCCAGCTCGGCGACGCCCTGCGCCAGCTGCAGAGCGCCGGCGCCTTCGCCGACCGCTCCTCGCCCCAGGGGAACGGCGAAACGCCTGCACCGGTCACACCTTGACCGGCAATCACGTAGACGAGGATCCCATGGCCGAAGAAAAGCGCAAAGCCGACGAACGCGAACTGCCCAAGGACGAAAAGCCCCTGCGCACCGAACACGCCAAGACCGACGACGGGCGCAATCCCCCTTCGCCCAACAGTCCGGACCGCACCAAGGACGCCACGGGCTACAACTGATCCCGACCTTTCCGGAAACGACCGCCACGGCGGTCGTTTCTTTATCTGCGCCCTGCCCCGCGGGGTTGGCTCGCCCCTCCCTCCTTACTGCATAATGCCCACACTCCGACGTCTATCGGCCCCTTTTCTCTTCAACTAGGCCGGTACCCTGCCAAGGTGTGTGTCCCGATGCGAAAGACCTTCCGATCTCTGGGCCTGCTGCTGAGCTGCTGCGCCCTGGGCTTTTCCCTGCCCGTCAGTGCCGATACCTCCTACCTGCCGCCGCGAATCGAAAAGGCGATGCAGACCAACAAGATCCCCGGCAGCGACCTGTCGCTGGTGATGCTGCCCCTCGATGGCCCGGGCGAGAACGACTACTACAACGCCGACGTCTCGGTGAATCCGGCGTCGACCATGAAGCTGATCACCACCTTTGCCGCCCTGGAACTGCTGGGTCCCACCTACCAGTGGAAGACCGAGTTCTATACCGACGGCACCCTCAAGGACGGCATCCTCAACGGCAACCTCTATCTCAAGGGCGGTGGCGATCCCAAGCTGAACATGGAGCGGCTGTGGCTGCTCATGCGTGACCTGCGCGCCAACGGCGTCCTGAAAGTCACCGGTGACCTGGTGCTGGATCGCGGTCGTTTCGTGAAGCCCAATCTGCCGGCCTTCAACGACGACGGCGAAGACGAGAACAAGACCTTCCTGGTCGGTCCGGATTCGCTGCTGGTCAATCTCAAGTCGGTGCGCATGGTGGTGCGCTCGGCCGATGGCCGGGTCAGCGTCTCCATGGATCCGCCGCTGACCAACGTCAACATCGACAACCAGATGCGCGCCACCGGCAAGAGCGGTTGCCCGGCCTGGCCGGAGGTGCGCTTCAATCCGGTGCCCCAGGCCGATGGCAGTACCAGCCTGGTGGTCAGTGGCCAGTTGCCGGACGGCTGCAACGCCCAGAGCTATCTGTCGCTGCTCGACCACCCGGCCTATACCGCCGGCGCGGTGCGGGCCATCTGGCAGGAACTGGGCGGCAGCATCAAGGGCCGTACCCGCGAGGGCAGCGTGCCGCGCAATGCCGAGGTGCTGGCGCGGGCCTTCTCGCCCGATGTGGTCGAGATCATTCGCGACATCAACAAGTACAGCAACAACACCATGGCCCAGCAGCTGTTCCTCTCCATCGGGGCGCAATTCCGCACCTCGGCGGATGCGGACGACAGCAAGGCGGCGCTGCGGGTCATCCGCTCGTGGCTGGCGCGCAAGGGCATCAATGCCAGTCACCTGATCATGGAGAACGGCTCGGGGCTGTCGCGCACCGAACGGGTCAGTGCCCGGGAGATGGCCGAGATCCTGCGCGCCGCCTGGCAGAGTCCCTACGGCCCGGAGTTCATCTCTTCGCTGCCGTTGGCGGGCATGGACGGCACCCTGCGCAAGCGCATGAAGAATTCGCCGCTCACCGGTCAGGCGCATATGAAGACCGGCACCCTGAACAACGTACGGGCCCTGGCGGGCTTCGTACGGGATGCCAATGCGCGCAACTGGGTGGTGGTCGCCATCCTCAACAGCAGCCGCCCCTGGGGCGCTTCGTCGATCCTCGACGAGGTGGTGCTGGACCTCTATCTGCGCAGCCGCCAGGACGGCGCGGTCGCCAACTGACGCGCAAAACAAAACCGGCGTCTGCTCACGCAGACGCCGGTTTTGTTTACAGCACTCGGCAAGGCAGGCCGGAAAGCCGACGTTACCGCGCTGCACCGCATTGGGCAAGAACTTTGTCCAACGCACCTTTGTGGGGCATTTTCAGGCGGCCGTCAGGGCCTAGATCATGCCCAGCAGCAGCAGTACCAGCAGGACGACCAGAATGGCGCCCACGATGCCGGACGGGCCATAGCCCCAGCTGCGCGAATGCGGAAATACCGGAAGTCCGCCGATGAGCAGGACCAGCAGCACCAGAACCAGGATGGTCGAGAGAGTCATCTGCCATTCTCCATGAAGGCCAAGGGTCGACCGCCGCCGTAACAGGATGATACGAAGCGACGGGCTTATTCCATGGACCTGCGCCAGCGGCGGAAAATCCCGACGTCGTCAGCTAACCCTGCCCGCCCTCGCCGCCTCCCAGGTGCCAGCGCACAAAAAAGCCCGGATCAGAGATCCGGGCTTGGTCTTGTCGCAGCTGGCTGTCAGTGGGCCACAGCGCCACTGGCACCCAGGCCGGTCTGGGATCTCACGAACTGCGGATAGAAGCGTGCCCGCTCCTCTTCGGCAGCCGCCGACTTGTCGGTGATGGAGAAGAACCAGATGCCGATGAAGGCCACGGCGATGGAGAACAGCGCCGGGTATTCATAGGGGTAGATCGGCTTGGCATGACCGAGGATGGTCACCCAGATGGTCGGGCCGAGCACCATCAGGGCCACCGCGGTGATCAGGCCGAGCCAGCCACCGATCATGGCGCCCCGGGTGGTCAGACGCTTCCAGTACATCGAGAGCAGCAGGATGGGGAAGTTGCAGCTGGCCGCGATGGAGAAGGCCAGGCCCACCATGAAGGCGATGTTCTGCTTCTCGAAGAGGATGCCCAAGGCGATGGCGACCACACCCAGCGCCACGGTGGTCATCTTGGAAACGCGGATTTCGTCCTTCTCGTTGGCTTTGCCCTTCTTGATCACGCTGGCGTAGAGGTCGTGGGAGACCGCCGAGGCACCGGCCAGGGTCAGACCGGCGACCACCGCCAGGATGGTGGCGAAGGCCACCGCCGAGATGAAGCCGAGGAAGATGCTGCCGCCCACGGCGTTGGCCAGGTGCACCGCCGCCATGTTGTTGCCGCCCAGCAGGGCGCCGGCGGCGTCCTTGAAGGCCGGATTGGTGCTGACCAGCAGGATGGCGCCAAAGCCGATGATGAAGGTCAGGATGTAGAAGTAGCCGATGAAGCCGGTGGCGTAGAACACGCTCTTGCGCGCTTCCTTGGCGTCACTGACGGTGAAGAAGCGCATCAGGATGTGCGGCAGGCCGGCGGTGCCGAACATCAGCGCCAGACCCAGGGAGAAGGCCGAGATCGGATCCTTCACCAGACCACCGGGGCTCATGATGGCTTCACCCTTGGGATGCACGGCGATGGCTTCGGCGAACAGGCGGTTAAAGTCGAAGCCGACGTGCTTCATCACCATGAAGGCCATGAAGCTGGCACCGGACAGCAGCAGCACGGCTTTGATGATCTGTACCCAGGTGGTGGCCAGCATGCCGCCGAAGAGGACGTAGAGCACCATGAGGATACCCACCAGCACCACGGCCAGGGTGTAGTCCAGGCCGAACAGCAGCTGGATCAGCTTGCCGGCACCGACCATCTGGGCGATCAGATAGAGGGCGACCACCACCAGCGAGCCGCAGGCGGACAGGGTCCGGATGTCCTTCTGCTTGAGGCGATAGGAGGCCACGTCGGCGAAGGTGTACTTGCCGAGGTTGCGCAGGCGCTCGGCGATCAGGAACAGGATGATCGGCCAGCCCACCAGGAAGCCGATGGAGTAGATCAGGCCGTCGTAGCCCGAGGTGAACACCAGCGCGGAAATCCCCAGGAAGGAAGCGGCCGACATGTAGTCGCCGGCGATGGCCAGGCCGTTCTGGAACCCGGTGATGCGGCCACCGGCGGCGTAGTAGTCGGCGGCGGAGCGATTGCGTTTGGAAGCCCAGTAGGTGATGCCCAGGGTGGCGCCGACGAAGGCGACGAACATCAGGATGGCGGAGATGTTCAGCGGCTGGCGCTGGACCGCGCCGCTGATGGCATCGGCCGCCCACAGCGAAGGCGAGAGTGCCAGTAGCCCGGCCGCGAGGGAAAGACGTCTCATGGCTGCACCTCCCGGAGAATTTCCGCGTTGAGCCGATCGAACTCGCCATTGGCCCGGCGCACATAGATGCCGGTCAGGACGAAGGCCGAAAGGATCAGACCGACGCCCAGGGGGATGCCCCAGGTCATGGCGGTTTCCGCATGGATACGGGTCGCGAGAACCTTGGGCGCGAAGGCGATCAGGAGGATGAAGGCGGAATAGAGTCCGAGCATGATGGCGGAAAGCGTCCAGGCGAAGCGCCCGCGCTTGGTCACCAGTTCTTGGAAACGCGGACTGGCTTCAATCCGCCGGTAGGTGCTGTCATTCATTATTGTTGTTCCTTACAGCATGACGGGAGCGTCGAGCTCTACTCTAGGCCCGCCCGTTAAGGCTTCCAGACGACTTTAGTCGTACCCCTCCAGACCTCAGTAATCCCAGAGCCGACGCCAGCCCTGCAGCGGGTGGTGACCCTCGCCATCGAGCACCGAAACGCTTGCCGTCATCCCCGCGCTGAGGTGGATATCCGCGGGGACGTCCAGCAGCTCAATGCGCACCGGGATGCGCTGCGCCAGGCGCACCCAGTTGAAGGTCGGCTCGACGTTGGCCAGCAATTGGGTATCGCTGGCGGCGTTGCGATCGGTGATGCCGCTGCTGATGCTCGCCACCCGCCCCTGCAGGGGCGCCGCCTGGTTCATCAGGCGCACCCGTACCGCATCGCCGGGGTGGATGTGGGGAATCTTGGTCTCTTCGAAATAGGCCATGACATAGAAGGAGCGGGTATCCACCAGGGCCATCACCGCCTGGCCGGTCTGCACATAGTTGCCCTCGGCGAATCTGAGGTTGGTGATCCGCCCTTCCCGCGGCGCCAGCACCCGGCTGCGATCCAGGTTGATCTGGGCCAGGTTCACATCGCTCAGGGCTTCCTGGTACTGGCTGCGGGCGACCGCAACGTTGACCTGGGCGGTCTCGCGATCCTCGGCGCTGATGGCGCTGGTGCCCAGCCGTTGGCGCCGGGCGGCCTCGCTCTCACGCAGGCGCAGCTGCTGCTGGCGCGTCTCGGCCACCGCCTTGGCATGGGCGAGGTTGGCCTGGTAGCGCTGCTGATCGATCTGCAGGAGCAGATCGCCGGGCTTCACCAGCTGGTTGTCCACCACCGCCAGGCGCGTCACCCAGCCCGATACGTCGGGCGCGACCACCACCACATCGGCGCGCACCCGCGCATCGCGCGTCCAGGGCGTATAGAGATAGAAGTGCCACAGCCAGGTGCCGGCCAGGATGGCGAGTAGTACCACGATCAGGGTTATCGCCACACGCAGGGTCTTGTGCATCGCCTTGTCGATCCTCTTGTTATGGGGCTCAGGTGGCCAGCACGGCCACGAGGGCGGCCAGCCACAGCACGAACAGCGCGCAACCGAACAGGGCGCTGTGCCAGAGATGGCGGCCCAGGCCACTGCGCTGCAGCAGCCACAGCGACAGCGCCGTCAGCAGCAGCGCCAGGACGCCATAGACGAACAGCGGCCCCAGGTAGACCCCGCCGATGGCCCATTCATGCAGATTCATCCGCGTCCTCCTCCGCTACCGCCTCTAAACAACAGCTGCGCCAGGTCTGCTGGAGCTGGCCGATGGCGCCGCGCGCCAATCGATGCGGCTCATCGTCCGGCGCCTGGTGCAGCGCCTGCCGCAGACGCTCTGCCGCCGCGTCCAGCGCGCCCGGCCGCAGGTTACCGAAGCCCACCGCCAGCTGTTCGGCGAAGCGGCCGAGAAAGGCGTCCCGCGCCCGGGCCACCTCGCCCTGGGCACCTGCCAGGCAGGCGCGCAGATGCAGCAGCTCGTTACCCAGGTCCAGCGCCAGCAGCCCCTGCTCCCAGCGCCCCCGCTCGCTGGCCGACAGCTGCTCGATATGTCGCGCCAGCAGCAGCAGGCGATCCGCCATGCGCCCGCCGAACCAGGTCTCGGCATTGGCCAGAGGGACGGTGGTCAGGCGCTGCAGGTCATAGGTGGTGGCCTCGAGGATGCGGCGGCTAGTGCGCCGCGGGGTGCGCAGGCTGATCAGCCGGAACATCAGCACGGCCGAACCGACGCCGATCAGCAGACTCTGCAACTGGTTGAGCAAGGCGCCCATCTCCACCTGGCCGTGGTTGCTGGGCGAGACCAGCACCAGCAGATGGATGGCGAAGGCCGTCGCCGTCCCCACCACGCCCGGCGGTCCGGCCATTCCCAGGGCGGCAAAGAACAGCGGCACCCCCAGCACCAGGCACAGCAGCGGATAGCCGCTGATCTGCGGCAGCAGCACCTGGCTGACCAGGATGGCGACTGGCGCGGCATAGAGGATGCCCCGCAGGAAGCCGAGGCCGATGGTGGCGGCGTTGTCGCGATTGGCGAACAGGCTGCAGATGACCCCGGCCATGAGCATGGCACCCGGTGCCGAGGGCCAGGCGCTGGCCAGCCAGAAGACGCCGACGACCAGCAGCGCACAGGCGCTGCGCAGGCCGTAGAGCAGCGCCGTCTGCACATCGCGATGGCGCGCCAGCGCCGAGGGCGCCACGGCGCTGAGCTGGGCCGTGTGGACGCTGTCCAGGGCGCGACCGGCCAGCAGGATCTTGTCCAGCAGGATGGCGAAACGGGCTAGCAGGTAGCGCTGATCGTTGTCCAGCTCCGGGGCGGTGCCCGCAGCCTCTCTCAGACGCTGCAGGAGGGCCTCCAGGGCAGGCGCCTGGGGGTCGGCCAGGGTCGCGAGCAGTTCGTCGCGCCAGGGCTGCAGGGCGGCCCTTCTCGGCTCGTCCAGGCCACGCCACTGCCGCATGGCACCGCGGGCGGTGCGCAGCAGGCTGAGCAGATCCCGCGAGAGCAGGCGCAACGCCCTGGCGCGTTGCCGGCCGCGCTGGCCTTCGAACCAGGCGTGGTCGCGCTGGGCATCCACCGCCACCACCTGGCCAAGCATGGCCAGCAGACCCTGGGTGGCATCCTGGGCCTCGGCCAGCTCCGCCCGCGCCGCAGCCACGCCCTGCTCCCAGGTGCGTCGCGCCTGGGCGGCCAGATTCTGTTCCACCCGCTGCGGCCAGAACAGCGCGCTGACCGCCGAGGCCACGACGATACCCAGGCAGATCTCGGTGCAGCGGGCCACCGCCTGGTCGAACACCGTGAGCGGATGGGCAATGGCGGGCAGGCCGATGATGGCGACGGTATAGCCGGCCAGCACGAAGCCATAGGCGACATGGTTGCGCAGCAGGGTCGAGGCTGCCGTGCAGAGGGCCATCCAGCCGGCCAGGGCCAGGAGGAACAGCCAGGGCGTCTGGGCGAAGAAGCCCATGAGCACCACCGCCATGCAGGTGCCGGCAATGGTGCCGAGCAGGCGGAACAGGCCCTTGGCCAGCACCATGCCGGACAGCGGCTGGGAGACGATCATCACCGTCATGCAGGCCCAGACCGGTTGTTCGAGGCTGAAACGAAAGGCCAGCCAGAGCGCCAGTCCGGCGGCGAACAGGGTCTTGCCGGCAAAGAGGAGTGCCGCAGGCGTGGGTGCGAGAAAGACCGTCCAGGGTAGGCGCACGTCGGCTCTTGGTGTATAGGGGATCCAGCATAGGCCGCGTGGCCCAGGCGAAGTTCCAGCCGATCGCCCGGACGAAAAAAAGGCGACCCGGGGTCGCCTGAAGTGCCTTGCGTGCTCGAGCGACGACGCTCCGTCGTCACCACTCCCCAGAGACTAGACGAGTTGCGGCCGGCGTTCTTGATCGAGATCAAGTTCGGCTGGATTGTGCCCGGCCATGCCGAGCAGGCGGTCGATCAGGGCGCAATCGGATTCGCGCCGCACCTCGGCGAACAGGGCCGCGGCCTCGGGATAGCTGCGGGTCAGCATGCCCAGCCACTGCTTGAGGCGACCGGGGGCGTAGCGCGGCGCCAGCTTGCGTTGCGCCATGACCCAGAAGCGTTGCACCCGCGGCAGGATCTCGGCCCAGCTCTGCGGCGCGGTCTCCTCTCCGCGCACCGCCGCGGCGATCTGCAGCGCCAGGTCCGGTCGCGAGACCAGGCCGCGCCCCAGCATCACCGAGGCCTGGCCGCTGACGCTGCGGCAACGCCAGTAGTCGTCCAGGGTCCAGATCTCGCCGTTGGCCAGCACCGGCACGGATACCCGGTCGGCCACCCGCGCCACCCATTCCCAGTGCGCCGGCGGCTTGTAGCCCTCGACCTTGGTCCGCGCATGGACCACCAGTTGCGCCGCGCCACCCTCGACCAGGGCCTCGGCGCAGGCCAGGGCGGCGTTCGGACTGTCGTAGCCCAGGCGCATCTTGGCGGTGACCGGAATGTGCGCCGGCACGGCCTGGCGCACGCTCTCGACGATCCGGTTGAGCAGCTCCGGCTCCTTGAGCAGCACCGCCCCGCCGCGGGACTTGTTGACGGTCTTGGCCGGGCAGCCGAAGTTGAGATCGATCACCGGGGCGCCCAGGGTGCAGGCGAAGGCCGCGTTGTCGGCCAAGCAGGCCGGATCCGAACCCAGCAGTTGCACCCGCATGGGGGTGCCCGATGGGGTGCGCGCGCCCTGCTCCAGCTCAGGTGCCAGCTTGGCGAAGGCCGCCGCCGGCAGCAGGCGATCGCAGACACGGATGAATTCGCTCACGCACCAGTCGAGTCCACCGACCTCGGTCAGCAATTCCCGCAGGATGTCGTCGACGAGGCCCTCCATGGGCGCCAGGGCGATCTCCATGCTCAGACGTCCTCGCCAGGTAGTGCCTGGCCATAACCGGCCAGGAATTCGGGTGGCATGCGCCTGGGCTTGCCGGAAGACAGCTCGATGCAGACGAAGGTCGTCCGGGCGCGCAGCAGGGTCACGCCATCGGCGGGACGCTGCAGCTGGAATTGCCGGGTCATGCGCAGACGACGATCCCAGTCCACCAGCCAGGTGCCCAATACCAGCTCATCGTCCTGATAGCCGCTGCTGAGATAGTCGATCTCGTGGCGCACCACGGCCATGGCACGATCCAGCCGCTGGAAGGTGGCGAGATCCAGGCCCAGGGCCGCCGAATGCTGCCAGGCGCACTGTTCGAGCCAGCTGACGTACACGGCGTTGTTGGCATGGCCCAGGCCGTCGATGTGCTCGGCACCGATGCGCAGCGGCAGGAGGTGGGGAGTCGGTCTGTCCCACTGCATGAAGAGACCCTCTCGCGGGCAAGGTCGAAAGACGCACGGCCTGACCGGACGGAATCCTGGCCAGGCCAACGGTCGCGGATACTGGCACGAATCCGCAGACAATAAAAAAGGGCCTGCATCGCTGCAGGCCCTTCTTCATATTTGGCGCACTCGGGAGGATTCGAACCTCCGACCGCTCGGTTCGTAGCCGAGTACTCTATCCAGCTGAGCTACGAGTGCGTTTCGGTGCGTTTAGCCAGAACACCGCTGGTACTGCTGAAGCCAGAGGCTTCGTCGATTTGGCGCACTCGGGAGGATTCGAACCTCCGACCGCTCGGTTCGTAGCCGAGTACTCTATCCAGCTGAGCTACGAGTGCGTTGAAGCTGCGTATTCTAGCTTCCGTTTCTGACGTGTCAAGCAAATTTGCTTGTTTATCAGGTACTTACCAATCGGTCAGTACAGCGGAGCCAGTTTGAAGCAAATGGCGGTGAGGGAGGGATTCGAACCCTCGACACCCTTTTGAGGTGTACTCCCTTAGCAGGGGAGCGCCTTCGGCCACTCGGCCACCTCACCGCAACGGGGCGAAACTATATCGAAGGTTTGCCCGTTTGCAAAGAGAAAAATTCAAAAAAAATCAGTGGTTTGGTTCTTGGTCCTTTTCCTTCTGGATGCGCTGGTAGATTTCCTCGCGATGAACCGCGACTTCCTTGGGCGCATTGACGCCGATGCGGACCTGGTTGCCCTTGACTCCCAGTACCGTCACGGTGACTTCATCACCTACCATCAGGGTCTCACCAACCCGACGAGTCAAAATAAGCATTCCATTCTCCTTAAGCTTTAACTCAGTCTGCACGTATGAACCGAAACGATCCCTGAATGGACCCTCTAGTCGCTATTGACCTCTGTCCATGCAAGTAAAGTTCCGCAGAACCCGCGTCGGATGAGGTCCCTGTGGCAGGAACCTCATCTGGCGGGTCACTCGGCGCCGCGTGCGGGGGCGTCGAGTTCGAAGGCGGTGTGCAGGGCGCGGACGGCGAGTTCGAGGTATTTCTCCTCGATGACCACCGACACCTTGATCTCGGAGGTGGAGATCATCTGGATGTTGATGCTCTCCTTGGCCAGGGCTTCGAACATCTGGCTGGCCACGCCGGCATGGGATCTCATGCCGACGCCGACGATGGAGACCTTGGCGATCTTGGTGTCGCCGACGGACTCCCGAGCGCCGATCTCGACGCCGGTGCGCTTGAGGATCTCCAGGGCGCTCTGGTAGTCGTTGCGGTGCACGGTGAAGGTGAAGTCGGTGGTGTTATCGTGCGCGACGTTCTGTACGATCATGTCGACTTCGATGTTGGCCGCGCTGATCGGGCCGAGGATCTTGAAGGCCACGCCGGGGGTATCCGGCACACCGCGAATGGTCAGCTTGGCTTCGTCACGGTTGAAGGCGATGCCGGAGATGATCGGCTGTTCCATGGATTCCTCTTCATCAAGGGTAATGAGGGTGCCCGGACCCTCCTGAAAGCTGTGCAGCACGCGCAGCGGCACGTTGTACTTGCCGGCGAACTCCACCGAACGGATCTGCAGCACCTTGGAGCCGAGGCTGGCCATTTCCAGCATTTCCTCGAAGGTGATCTTGTCCAGGCGCTGGGCCTGGGGCACCACGCGCGGATCGGTGGTGTAGACGCCGTCGACGTCGGTATAGATCTGGCACTCGTCGGCCTTCAGCGCGGCCGCCAGGGCCACGCCGGTGGTGTCGGAGCCACCGCGACCCAAAGTGGTGATGTTGCCCTGCTCGTCAACGCCCTGGAAGCCGGCCACGACCACCACCTTGCCGGCCTTGAGCTCGGCGCGGATGCGGGCGTCGTCGATCTGCTGGATGCGCGCCTTGGTGTGGGCGCTGTCGGTGAGGATGCGCACCTGGTTGCCGGTATAGGACACCGCCTGGACGCCGCGCTTGAGCAGCGCCATGGCCAGCAGGCCGATGGTGACCTGCTCGCCGGTGGAGACCATGACATCCAGCTCGCGCGGATCGGGTTGCTCCATGATCTGCTTGGCGAGGCCGATCAGGCGATTGGTCTCGCCACTCATGGCCGATACCACCACCACGATCTGGTCGCCCGCCTCATGGAAGCGTTTCACCTTCTCGGCGACCTGCTCGATACGCTCCACCGTACCCACCGAGGTACCGCCGAATTTCTGTACGATCAATGCCATTGCTTGCTGCCCGTCCGCAGAAAAATCTGATTCAAGTTGTTGAGGGAGGAAGCGGGCCGCCCTCCCCGGCGACCCGCAGCGCTCTTAGAGGCTTTCCTCGGCGTACTGCGCGGCGCAGGCCAGGGCCGCTTCAAGCTGGCTGGCATCGGTGCCGCCGCCCTGAGCCATGTCCGGACGACCGCCGCCCTTGCCACCGACCACGGCCGCGGCGCGCTTCATCAGCTCGCCGGCCTTGAGCCTGGCGGTCAGGTCGGCGGTGACGCCGGCCACCAGCACCACCTTGCCGTCGGCTTCGCCACCGAGCAGGATCATGCCGCTGCCGAGCTTGTTCTTGAGCTGGTCGACCAGCGCCAGCAGCGCCTTGCCGTCGAGACCGTCGAGGCGCGCGGTCAGCACCTTGGCGCCCTTGACGTCCTGCGCCTGGTCCACCAGATCACCAGCCGAGGCACTGGCGGCCTTGGCCTTGAGCTGCTCGATTTCCTTTTCCAGCTGGCGATTGCGCTCGACCAGCGCGGCCAGCTTGTCCAGCACGTTGTCGCGACTGCCCTTGAGCAGGCTGGCGGCTTCGCGCAGCTGCTCTTCGGCGCCGTTGAGGTAGGCCAGGGCCGCGGTGCCGGTGATGGCTTCCACGCGGCGCACGCCGGAGGCCACGCCGCCTTCGCTGACCAGCTTGAGCAGGCCGATGTCGCCGGTCTGGGCGACGTGGGTGCCGCCGCACAGCTCGACGGAGAATTCACCGCCCATGCCGACCACGCGCACCACGTCGCCGTACTTCTCGCCGAACAGCGCCATGGCGCCGCGGGCCTTGGCCTCGTCGATGGCCATGACCTCGGTGGTCACCGCGCTGTTCTTGCGGATCTCTTCGTTGACGATCGTCTCGATGCGCTTGAGCTCCTCGGGCTTGATGGCCTCGAAGTGGCTGAAGTCGAATCTCAGGCGCTGGTCGTTGACCAGGGAGCCCTTCTGGTGGACATGGTCGCCCAGCACCTGGCGCAGTGCGGCGTGCAGCAGGTGGGTACCGGAGTGGTTCAGGGCGATGCCCTGGCGGCGACCGGCATCAACCTGGGCCATCAGCGCGGTGCCGACGTTGAGGCTGCCCTTGGTCACCACGCCATGGTGCAGGAAGGCCCCCTGGGTCTTGGTAGTGTCGCGCACAGCGAAGCCGACACCAGCGCTTTCCAGGGTACCGGTATCGCCGACCTGGCCACCGGATTCACCATAGAACGGCGTCTGGTCGAGGATGACCACGCCCTCCTCGCCTTCGGCGAGGCTGTCCACCGGCTGGCCGGCGCGGTACAGGGCGACGATGGTGCCCGAGGCGCTGGTGGTGTCGTAGCCGAGGAAGCGGGTCTCGCCCTCGACCTTGACCAGGCTGTTGTAGTCCACGCCGAAGGCGCTGGCGGAGCGGGCGCGCTCGCGCTGGGCCTCCATCTCGCGCTCGAAACCAGCCTCGTCGAGGTTGAGGTTGCGCTCGCGGGCGATGTCGTTGGTCAGGTCGACCGGGAAGCCGTAGGTGTCATAGAGCTTGAACACCACGTCACCGGGAATGGTGTCGCCCTGCAGCTGCGCCAGATCCTGTTCGAGGATCTTCAGGCCCTGCTCCAGGGTCTTGGCGAACTGCTCTTCCTCGGTGCGCAGCACGCGCTCGATGTGCGCCTGCTGCTGGACCAGCTCGGGATAGGCCTGGCCCATCTCGGCCACCAGGGCGGCGACGATCTTGTGGAAGAAGGTGCCCTTGGCGCCCAGCTTGTTGCCGTGGCGGCAGGCGCGACGAATGATGCGACGCAGCACGTAGCCACGGCCTTCGTTGGACGGCAGCACGCCATCGGCGATCAGGAAGCTGCAGGAACGGATGTGGTCGGCCACCACCTTGAGCGAGGGGGCGTCGTCGTTGGCGCAACCGATGGCCTCGGCCGAGGCCGCCAGCAAGTGCTGGAACAGATCGATCTCGTAGTTCGAGTGCACGTGCTGCAGCACGGCGCTCACCCGCTCCAGGCCCATGCCGGTGTCGACGCTGGGCGCCGGCAGCGGATGCAGGACGCCATCGGCGGTGCGGTTGAACTGCATGAAGACGTTGTTCCAGATCTCGATGTAGCGATCGCCGTCTTCTTCCGGCGAGCCGGGCGGGCCGCCCCAGATCTCGGGACCGTGGTCGAAGAAGATCTCGGTGCAGGGACCGCAGGGACCGGTGTCGCCCATGGTCCAGAAGTTGTCCGAGGCATAGGGCGCGCCCTTGTTGTCGCCGATGCGCACCATCTGCGCCTCGGGCACCCCGACTTCCTTGGTCCAGATGTCGTAGGCCTCGTCATCGGTGGCGTAGACGGTGACCCAGAGCTTTTCCCGGGGCAGACCCAGCCACTGAGGCGAGGTGAGGAATTCCCAGGCGAAGGTGATGGCGTCGCGCTTGAAGTAGTCGCCGAAGCTGAAGTTGCCCAGCATCTCGAAGAAGGTGTGGTGACGCGCCGTGTAGCCGACGTTCTCCAGGTCGTTGTGCTTGCCGCCCGCGCGCACGCACTTCTGGCTGGTGGCGGCGCGGGTGTAGCTGCGCTTTTCCATGCCGAGGAAGCAGTCCTTGAACTGGTTCATCCCGGCGTTGGTGAACAGCAGGGTCGGATCGTTCGCGGGGATCAGCGAACTGGAGGCGACCCGGGTGTGCCCCTTCTCTTCGAAGAAGCGGAGGAAGGCTTCACGGATTTCGGCGCTTTTCATATTCATTCCAGACAATGGGCTTTTCGACGCGCGTGACGGGCATCCGACTGGATCGCAGATGAGACGAACGGAGCGGGCGCCGCAGACGCGGCACGTGCGGAAAACGGACACGCATGTCTGGGAGTATATCGACGCCTGCGCCCCGGTGTCGCCCCGGTTGCGCAGGAAAAACGTCGTCGGAAGACTTAGCGGCGGCGGTAGGTGGCGAAAGCGGCGATGACCGCCTCGATATCGGCGGCGCTGACGTCCAGATGGGTGACCAGTCGCAGGCGCGGCGCAGGACTGATGCGGATGCCGCGTTCGGCCAGGAAGGCCTGCAGGGCGGGCGCCCCGTCGCCCAGGGCGAGGTAGACCATGTTGGTCTGCACCGGCTCCACCTGATAGCCGAGTTCGGCCAGGGCGGTGCCGAGCTGCGCCGCGTGGGCATGGTCCTCGGCCAGGCGCTCGACCTGGTGGTCGAGGGCATGCAGACCGGCCGCTGCCAGCATGCCGGCCTGGCGCATGCCGCCGCCGACCACCTTGCGCCAGCGGCGCGCCTTGGCGATCAGGGCGGCATCGCCGCAGAGCACCGACCCCACCGGCGCGCCGAGGCCCTTGGACAGGCAGACCGAGACCGAATCGAAATGCTGGCTGATCTCGCGCGCCGGTACGCCGAGCTTGACTGCGGCGTTGTACAGCCGCGCGCCGTCCAGATGCAGGGCCAGGCCGTGCTCCCGGGTGAAGGCGCGTGCCGCGGCCAGATAGGTAAGCGGCAGCACCTTGCCGTGCATAGTGTTTTCCAGGGCCAGCAGCCGGGTGCGAGCGAAGTGGAAGTCATCGGCCTTGATGTAGCTGCGCACCAGATCGAGGTCGAGGCTGCCATCGGCGGCCATCTCTATGGGTTGCGGCTGGATGGAGCCCAGCACCGCGGCGCCGCCACCTTCGTACTTGTAGGTGTGGGCCTGCTGGCCGACCAGGTATTCGTCGCCCCGCTCGCAGTGCGCCAGCAGTCCGAGCAGATTGCTCATGGTGCCGCTGGGTACGAAGAGTCCGGCTTCCAGGCCCAGATCGCCCGCCAGACGCTGTTCCAGGCGGGTGACGGTGGGGTCTTCGCCATAGACGTCATCGCCCAGCTCGGCGGCCAGCATGGCCTGACGCATGGCCGAGGTGGGCTGGGTGACGGTATCGCTGCGCAGATCGATCATGAGGTCGCTCCTTAAGCCGGGACCACAATGAGTCCGGCCCGCAGGCCGACGGCGACCTTGGGATTGGGAAAGATGATGCGCGCCTCGGCTTCGTCGACGATCCAGCGCTCGCTGCCGTCTTCGGCCAGCAGCGAACCCTGGCGCAGCGGCGAGAAGTTGGCCACGTCGTCGGCCAGGTGCAACTGGAAGCGCGGACTGGACTTGTACACCTGGCGCGCCACACGGAATCTCAGCAAGGAGGAATCCGGCGGTGGCAGCTCGGCTTCGCGGCCTTCGATCAGCGCCTCGAGCAGCAGCCGCAGGCGACTCAGATCGAGTTCGCTGTTCTCGCCGAAGGGCCGCGCCTGGCCCAGCTCCAGGGTCAGGGCTTCGGCCTGGCACTCGGCATAGGTATAGGCGCTGAAGGTGATGCCTGGCTTGTCGTAGAGCAGCACGGCTTCGATACCGGCGGCTTCGAGACGCTGCAACTCGGCTTCCGAATGCTCACGCCCGGCGCTCCAGGGATAGAGGGCGAAACGCGGCAGCGCCGAGGCCCGCAGAGCGGTGTGCAGGTCGTAGTGCAGGCGCGCCCGATCCGGCTTGCTGAAGAATTGCGCGGACAGGCGTTCCAGGTCGTTGGCGCGTTGCGCCTCGGGACCTTCGGCCTGAGCATGGCGGCCATTGAACAGGCGATTCAGGTCCTGCTCGACATAGCGGGTGCCGCGGCGCATGGCGTCGGGATTGCCGAACATGAACAACAGGCGGCAGGCGGGACGCAGGGCACCGCTGGCGATGCCGCCGAGCAACTCGTCGAGCAGCTCCATGGGCGCCGTCTCGTTGCCATGGATGCCCGCCGAGAGCAGCAGGTCCATGCGGTTGTCGCGCGCCACCGGCGGAGTGACTTCCAGCACGCCTTCGGTCAGCCAGTGGAGACGGGTGCCGTCGGCAGTCAGTTGAATCTTCTCGGTCGGCTCGCGGCCGGCCAGGGTCAGGTCCAGCAGGCGGCCAAGCGCCAACCGATAACGTTCAGATGCAGCCATGCTCTACTCCGCTGAGCGACGTGTCGAGGCTAGATACTCAATGATCGTGGCCGCAACCGCAATCGGCGTCATGCACATGATTCTCATCACCGTCGTCGGCGAAGGTCTCCAGGGCGATGGACAGGCCCAGGGCATTGAGGGCCTGAGGGCGCAGCACCAGGACTGGGGTCTGCTCTTCGTCATCCTGGGAGTCGGCGAAGATGTTGAGGCCACCGGCGCCATCGGCTTCCAGCCAGAGGTCGCGACCGGCCAGGCGGATGGCCAGGCGCTGGACCTGCAGCGTCTGCTGCTCGTCGGCGGTGGGTTCGAGGATGAGATCGAGACGGTTGCTCATGGGGGCTCCGGACGTCAGGGCAATTGAAAGGGATAGACCGAGCCGAGGCCCAGCAACTCGGTCAGCTCGTCGAGGGCGGTGCGGACCTCACCCAGCAACTGGGGATCGGCGAGGTCAGTCGGTGCCAGGCGGTCGCGGTAGTGCCGATCCACCCAGTCGAGCAACTGGGCATGCAGCGCCGGGGTGAAGCGCACCCCCGGATTTACCGCGGCCAGCTCCTCAGGGGTGAGCGCCACCCGCAGCCGCAGGCAGGCGGGGCCGCCGCCGTTCTGCATGCTCTGCTTGAGATCGAAGACCTTGACCTCGCCCAGCGGGCCCGCGCCGCTGACCTGGGCCTGCAGATAGTCCCAGACCGCCGGATTCTGCCGGCACTCGTCGGGCACCACCAGCAGCGCGCCCTGCCCCGGTCGATCCAGCAGCTGGCTGTTGAACAGATAGGAGCGCACGGCGTCGCCGACACTGATCTCGCTGCGACGCACGCAGAGGCGCTGCAGCTGGCCGCCGCGTCGGGCGAGCTTGGCTTGCAGTTCGTCCAGCACCCGGTCGCTGTCGAGAAAGGCGTCCTCATGGTGGAACAGCACCTGGGCGTTGCCCACCGAGATGACGTCGTTGTGGAAGACGCCCTGGTCCACCACCGCCGGATTCTGCTGGGCGAAGACCACGCCCTCCTCGCTCAGGCCATGCAGCCGGGCGATGGCCTGGGAGGCTTCCAGGGTCTGGCGCGCCGGATAGCGATGAGGCTCGGGATAGCGCGGATCGAAGGCGCTGCGGCCGAAGACGAAGAACTCCACGCCCGGAGCGCCATGATCGCGACTGAAGCGGGTGTGGTTGGCCGCGCCCTCGTCGCCGAACTGGGCCACCGAGGGCAGCGGCGCATGGTGCTGGAAATGCGCGGAATCGCGAAACATCGCCTGGAGGATGCGCGCTGTTGTGCTGGGTTCGAGGCTGCGGTGGAACTTGCAGGCCAGGTTGGCCGGGGTGAAATGCACGCGGCCATCGCGGGTGTCGGCGCTGGGGCTGACGGTGGCGGCGTTGGCCGTCCACATGGCCGAGGCGGAACTGGCCGACAGGAGCAGCGGCAAGGCTTCGCGTGCGGCGCTTTCCAGTATCTGGGCATCGCTGCCGGCGAATCCCAGACGCCGCAGCGAGGCGATGTCGGGTCTTTCGTGGGGGGCCAGCACGCCCTGTTCGAAGCCCAGCTCCATCAGCGCCTGCATCTTGGCCAGGCCCTGGCGCGCGGCCTCGCGCGGATTCGAGCACTGCTGCTTGCTGGCCTGGGAGGCCACGTTGCCATAGGACAGGCCGGCATAGTTGTGGGTCGGACCGACCAGGCCGTCGAAATTGACCTCTCGAGCAGCAGGGGCGAGTTGACTCATAGCGGTAATCCTGGAGGCAATTGGCTAGGCAGGGTCAGGGCGTCGCTTTCCAGCGAGGCGACCGGGAAGGCGCAGTAGTCCGCGGCGTAGTAGGCGCTGGGGCGGTGGTTGCCCGAGGCACCGACGCCGCCGAAGGGCGCCGCGCTGGCCGCTCCGGTCAGAGGCCGATTCCAGTTGACGATGCCGGCGCGCACGCCCTGCCAGAAACGTTCGTAGAGGGCCGGGTCGTCGGCTAGCAGCCCGGCCGCCAGGCCGAAGCGGGTGGCATTGGCGAGGGCCAGGGCCTGGTCGAAGTCGTCATAGCGCTGGACCTGCAACAGCGGCCCGAAGACCTCTTCGTCGGGCAGGTCGGCGATGCCCGACACCTCGATGATCCCCGGCGTGAGCAGCGCCCGCTGGGCGTCCGGCTGGCGCAGCTCCAGCAGTGCCCGACCGCCCTGCGCCAGACGCTGGGCCTGGCTCCGCAGCAGGGCCTGGGCAGCGGCGAGGGAGATGACGGTGCCCATGAAGGGCGGCGGATCGGCGTCGAAGCGACCGATGCCGAGACCGGCGCTGACGGCCACCAGGCGCGCCAGTAGGGCATCGCCCCAGGCACCCTGGGGCACGAGCAGGCGGCGGGCGCAGGTGCAGCGCTGCCCCGCGGAGAGAAAGGCCGACTGGACGATGGTCACCACGGCGGCGTCCAGATCGGCCACCGGCGCCAACACCAAGGGATTGTTGCCGCCCATCTCCAGGGCCAGCAGTCGCTGCGGACGCTCCGCATTGAGCCGATGCAGCGCCGCTCCGGTGGCGCTGGAGCCGGTGAAGAGGATGCCGTCCAGGCCCGGATGCGCGGCCAGGGCCTCACCGGTGGTCCGACCGCCCTGCACCAGATTGAGTACCCCGGCCGGCAGTCCGGCGGCGATCCAGCACTCCAGGGTCAGAGCGGCGAAACGCGGCGTCAGCTCGCTGGGCTTGAACACCACCGTGTTGCCGGCCAGTAGCGCAGGCACGATATGGCCGTTGGGCAAATGGCCGGGAAAGTTGTAGGGACCGAAGACCGCCAGGACACCATGCGGCCGATGACGGGTGACGCTACGGGCATCCGCCACGCTGGCCGAGCGCTCGCCACTACGGGCCGCCTCGGCCTGGGCGGAGATGGCCACCTTGGCGATCATGCTGCCGAGTTCGGTATCGGCTTCCCACAGCGGCTTGCCGGTTTCCTCGGCGAGGGCCCGGGTCAGCGCGGAGCGGCGTTGCTGCAGCGCCTGGGCAAAGGCCTGCAGGATCTCCAGGCGCGCGGCCTGGCCGCGCCTTTCCCAGGCGGGAAAGGCCTGGCGCGCTGCGGCGATCGCCTGGTCGACGTCCGCTGCATCCGCGGCGGCGCCCTGCCAGAGCTCGGCGCCGTCGTAGGGATCGAGCGAACTGAACACCTCGCCCCTGCCGGGGCGCCACTGTCCCGCTATGTACAGGCTATCCATCGGGTCTCCTCAGGGCATCAGGCGCACGGCGCGCACCTGGGCGCCGGCCATCAACCGCAATTCGCGGGCGGTGGCCAGATCGACCACCAGGGTGCCCGAAGCCAGGCGCGCGCGGGCGCTGGTGATGCGGCAGTCCTGGCACTTGCGGTTGTGGATCAGATAGACCTCGGCGTCATCGCCAGGCGTGCCTACTGCCAGTACCAGGCGCTGGCTGTCGCGGATCGCGCGCACCTTGGCGGTCTCGGCTTCCAGGGTCGGACCGGCATCGAAGATGTCGACGTAGCCCTGGTAATTGAAGCCCTCGGCCTCCAGCAGGCGGCGAGCGGCTTCGGTGTCCGGGTGTACCTTGCCGATCACCTGGCGCGCTTCCGCCGACAGGAAGCAGGTATAGAGCGGAAAGCGCGGCATCAGCTCGGCGATGAAGCCGCGATTGCCGATGCCGGTGAGATAGTCCGCCTGGGAGAATTCCATCTTGAAGAAGTGGCGGCCCAGGCCCTCCCAGAACGGCGACTGCCCCTGGTCGTCGGACATGCCGCGCAACTCGGCGATGATGCGCTCGGCGAACAGCTCGCGGAATTCGGCGATGAACAGGAAGCGCGACTTGGACAGCAGGCGCCCGGCCGCGCCGCCGCGGCGATCCGCGCGCAGGAACAGCGAGCAGAGCTCGGAGCTGCCGGTCATGTCGTTGGCCAGGAACAGCGTGGGGATCTGCCGGTGGATGTCCAGTTCGCGCGAGGCGCTCACCGTCAGCCCGACACGGTAGTTGTACCAGGGCTCGCGCAGGCCCAGGGCGGCGGCGATCCCGGCGATGCCGATAACCTCGCCGTCTTCTTCCAGGGCGAAGAGATAGTCCGCATCGGCGGATTCGGCCTGGCGCAGAAAGCTGCGCTCGGCATTTTCCACCCGCTGCGCCAGGCGTTCTTCGCTGGCCGGCAGGGTGGTGAGACCGGCGCCGGCCGCCTGCGCCAGTTGCAGCAGCGCGGGCACATCGGCACGGGTAACGGGACGGACGATCATCGGACCTCCAAAGACGCTAGGGTCGGCTACAGCGCTACCAGACGAACCCGGTCGCCTTCGGCGATCTCCAGGGTGGCGATCTGCTCGGGGGAAAGGACGACGGGATCGCCAGGCGCCCAGCGCAGGGGCGTGGCCAGTGCCCGGAAGTTTTCCAGGCCGTCGTTGGCGATCAGGAACCAGGGCGCCTCCTCGCCGGCCGGGGCCCCTTCGCTCACCGGCGCCAGGCGGCTCTCGGCGATGGAGCGGATGGCCGTGGTGCGGGCGTGCAGGGTCGGACCGCCATCGAAGATGTCGATGTAGTTGTCGGTCTCGAAGCCCTCGCGGCTGAGGATGTCGAAGGTGATCTGGGCGCGGGGATGCACCTGACCCATGGCCTCCTGGGCGCTGTCGGGCAGCAGGGGCACATAGAGCGGATAGGTGGGCATCAGTTCGGCGAGAAAGGTGCGGCTCTTCTGCCCGGACAGGCGCTCGGCGGCGGCGTAGTCCATATCGAAGAAGTTGCGCCCTACCCCGTTCCAGAACGGCGATTCGCCGTCATCGTCCGCCAGCCCGACGATTTCCACCACCACCGTTTCGGCGAAGCGCGCCGGGTGGGCGGCCATGAACAGCAGGCGGGCACGGGAGTTGAGTTCGGCGTGGGGGGTGTCGAGCAGCGGGCGCTGGACATAGAAGCTGCTCAGCACGCTGTTGCCGGTCAGGTCGTGACAGAGCGACAGCACATGCACCTTGTTGTGGATCTTCAGCTCGCGCGAGGCGTGGATGAAGGTCTCGTTGCGAAAGCTGTAGAAGGGCTCGGAGAAACCGGCCGAGGCGACGATGGCCGAACAGCCCAGCAGCTCGCCGCTGGTGGTGTCTTCGAGCACGAAGAAATAGCTCTCCTCGCCATGAAAGCCCACCTCGGCCGCCAGCGACGACTCCGAGGTGCGGATCTTGTCGCGCAACCGCTCGGGGTTGTCGGGCAGCGAGGTGACGCCAACCGGGCTATCCGCGGCGAGCCGCTGGACCAGGGGCAGATCCGCCGCGCGCGCAGGGCGCATTACCAGCATGAGAACTCCTTGTGTACGGATCCATCCCTGGATGCCAGCGGTACGCGTCCCGCGTCCGGAGATTAGCCTTGGGTGAGACGCGCCAGGGCGCGATCCAGGCGGGCCAGGCCTTCGTCGATATCGGTCTCGGAGATGATCAGGCTCGGCGCCATGCGCAGCACGTCGGGACCGGCCTGCAGGATCATCAGACCCTCTTCGTTGGCGGCGGTGACGATGTCCTTGGCGCGCCCCTTCCAGCTGTCGTTGAGCACGGCGCCGATCAGCAGGCCTAGCCCGCGGATCTGCTGGAACAGGCCATAGCGGGCATTGAGCTGCTCCAGACCGGCGACGAAGCGCTGATGACGGGCGGCGACACCGGCCAGGGTTTCCGGGGTGGCGACGATGTCCAGCAGCGCGGCGCCCACGGCGCAGCCCAGCGGGTTGCCGCCATAGGTGCTGCCGTGCACGCCGGCGCTGAAGTGCTGGGCGACCTTCTCGGTGGTCAGCATGGCCGCCAGCGGAAAGCCGCCGCCGATGCTCTTGGCGGTGGTGAGGATGTCCGGGACCACGCCATAGTGCTGGTAGGCGTAGAGATGACCGCTGCGACCGACCCCGCTCTGCACCTCGTCGAAGATCAGCAGGGCGCCATGGGCATCGCACAGGCGACGCGCGCCCTCCAGGTAGGCCTGGTCGGCCGGCAGCACGCCGCCCTCGCCCTGGATGGGTTCGAGGATGACCGCGCAGGTCTTGTCCGAGACCACGGCTTCGAGAGCGGCCAGGTCGTTGTAGGGCACGTGGCGGATGCCTTCGATCTTGGGACCGAAGCCATCAGAATACTTGGGCTGACCGCCGACGCTGACGGTGAACAGGGTCCGGCCGTGGAAGCTGTTGGTGGCGGCGACGATCTCGTAACGGCTGCCGCCGCTGACGTCATGGCCATAGCGACGGGCCAGCTTGCAGGCCGCCTCGTTGGCTTCGGCGCCGGAGTTGGCGAAGAACACCCGGTCGGCAAAGGTGTGGTCCACCAGCTTGCGCGCCAGGCGCAGGGCAGGCTCGTTGGTGTAGATGTTGGAGACGTGCCAGAGCTTGCCGGCCTGCTCGGTCAGGGCGTTGATCAGCGCGGGATGGCCATGGCCCAGGGCGCTGACGGCGATGCCGCCGGCGAAATCGACGTATTCGCGATCGGCCTGGTCCCAGACACGGGAGCCCTCTCCTCGCACCGGAATGAACGCGGCGGGGGCGTAGGTCGGGACCATCACCTCATCGAAGGCGGCGCGTTGCACGTTGGGTTGAGAAGCGGACATCGGGGTTCTCCTGCCGATCACGGCGGTGACTGAGGGGGATTGTAGGACGGCCTCCAGGCGCGGCATTGCGCCCAGGCGACAACTATTTACGGGCGAAAACGCAAACGGGCATCCGATTCGCAGTCTAGCGATTCGGACGCCCGTTCTGGAAGGGCATGGACGTACCTTCGGGTACGCCCGGCGGATCAGTTGGGCGCGACGCGGCTGGTGCCGTTGACGGTCAGGATGCGCACCCGCTCGCCCACGCGGAAGATCTCGCCCTTGTTGACCGCCTGCACATAGGCGCGGGAGCCGCCGTCGTCTTCCTTCACGGTGATCTCGACCCCGTTGGCCTTGGTGAAGCCTTCTTCGGTGGCGGCACCCAGCAGGCCACCGGCCACTGCACCGATGATGGCGGTGACGAAGCTGCCACGACCGCCGCCGATGGCGCTGCCGCCAATGCCACCGACCACGGCACCGGCCCCGGCGCCCACCGGCGACTTGGTGCCCTCGATGGTGACCGGGCGCAGGGCGGTGATGGTGCCGGTACGGACCGTCTGCACCTGCCGCGCCTCATCGCGCGAATAGACGTCGCCGGACTGATCGGAGGCGCAGCCGGCCAGCAGGGCGACGGCGGTCAGGGAGGCGGCGAGCTGAAGGACTCTGTTCATGGGGCAACTCCAAGGGCAGTTGAAAGACACTGGCCGTACCGGGCAGCGGTACTGGCGCAGATCGCTATTATCCTTGACCCAGGGCGTCCGGGGAGGTTTCCGGCGACTGTAACGCCGGTACCTTGCGAACGCCTTAAGGTGCCAGGCGCTGGCGCTGCCACTCGCCTTCCACGCGCCGGTAGTCCAGCCGATCGTGAAGGCGGCTGGAGCGGCCCTGCCAGAATTCGATGCGCTGCGGCCTCAGGCGATAACCACCCCAGAACGGCGGGCGGCTCGGCTCACCGTCGGCGAAGCGCTGCTGCACGGCGGCCAGGCGCTGCTCCAACTCATGACGATCGGCGATGACCTGGCTTTGCGGCGAGGCCCAGGCACCCAGGCGACTCCCCAGCGGGCGGACCCGGTAGTAGGCGTCTGATTCCTCGGTAGAGACCTGCTCCACCAAACCCTCGATGCGCACCTGGCGCTCCAGCGCCGGCCAGAAGAAGGTCATGGCCGCCCGGGGTTGCCTGGCCATCTGCTGGCCCTTGGCGCTGTCGTAGTTGGTGTAGAAGACGAAGCCCTGGGCATCGACGCCCTTGAGCAGCAGCACGCGGCAATGCGGCTGACCCTCGTCATCGACGGTGGCCAGCCAGCAGGCGTTGGCTTCGACGGGAGGCTGCTCGGTGCGCACCGCCTCTTCGAACCACTGCCCGAACAGGGCATAGGGATCCGCGGGTGCCTGGGCTTCGGTCAGGCCGTCGCGGGTGTAGTCGCGACGCATATCGGCGAGGGACGGTGACATGGAGGTCTCCTGCTAGGTCGTTGTCGACCTAGCTTAACCAAGTCCCGCCCCGCTCGCCTGCTTCAGGACAAGCTTTGCGGCTAGCGCGCGGCCAGGGATTGCAGGCTGGCCAGCACGGTGGCGCGCGGCTGGATCAGCACCTCGACGCGGCGGTTGGCGGCGCGGCCGGCGGCGGTGGTGTTGTCGGCACGCGGATGGGCGGCCGCAAGACCCCGCACGATCAGGCGATTGCCGCTGTAGCCACTGAGACGGAAGATCGCCGCCACGGCCTGGGCGCGCTGCAGGCTGATCTTGTCGTTGAGCGCGGCGGCACCGGTGCTGTCGCTGAAGCCGAGCACGATGACGGCGCTGTCTTCATCCACGCTAACCGACTTGGCCGAACGCGACAGCGGGCCGAGCATCACCGGCAGCAGCATCTCGGCGCGATCCGGATTGAAGGAGCCGTCCACCGGGGTCACCAGCACCAGGGCATCGTCGCGACGCTCGACCTTGACGTTGCTGCCGGCCACGGCGACGCGCAGCTTCTGCTCGTGCTCGTCCAGCCAGGCCTTGCTGACCTTGACCGGTACCGGCTTGAGGACTTCCGCCTTGGCGACGGGCTTCACGTCTTCGCTGCCGAAGGGCCACCACCAGTGACTGCCCTTCTCGCCGGCCGCAGCGGCCTGCTCCGGCTTGGCCGCCGGCGCCTTCGCCGCGACCTTGGTTTCAGCCTTGGGCTCGGCGGCCTTGGCCACCGGCTTGACTGATTCGGCCGCCTTGTCGCTGCCGCCGAACGGCCACCACCAGTGGCTGCCACTGGTGGCGGTGCTGGCCTGGGCATTGCCCGGCTTGGCGGGGGCGGCGGCCTGGTCGCCATTTCCCTGGAAGGAGCTGCAGGCGGATACGCCCATGCAGAGAATGAGGGTGGTGGATTTGATCAGCTTCATGCAAAGTTTCCCATCGGCGAGCCGGAGGACCGAGTGAATCAATGCCCCGGCCAGAGCCGGCAGCACGAGTGAACTTAAAGTAGTTTCGAGATTGTGGCCGCAAACCTACGCCGGGCAAAGCGGTGGAGTCACGAAATTTGCGTATCCGCCGACCAGTGGCGTGTCTTGAGCCACGCCTCGACCAGATCCATACAGGTCAGGCGACAATCGAGATCCGTGGGCGCAAGGTCGCCCGACCAGCAGGAGGCTTGGGCATGGAAGACTTCATCGATGTCGCGACCCTGAAGGAACTGGCCGCCACCGCTGCAGCCATTACCCAGGCCTGCCATTGCCAGCAGCGGGATCTGTCGGGATGGACAGCCTGGCCAGTGGGCTATCGGGAAGCGGATTTCGCCCGAGTCGGCACCCTGGCGCGCCACGCGCCCGAGGAGTCGACCCTTGAGGAGTATCACCCCGCAGGCACTCACTACTGGGCGAGCGCCGCCCCGATCGCACCTCGCTTCTATCCCTGCAACCAGAGCACACTGTGGCGGTGCCTGGGCTGCCAGCGGCTCTACCTGCGACATAACGATGACGGTGCTTACCACGTAGCACCGCGAATCCGGCTGCTGCAGCCGACGCTGATCGTCGATGCCGCCCACGCCAGCGACGGGCGCGACAGCACGGCGACCTGACTACGCCAGTGCCAGCCGGCCTCTGCGCTGGAGCTGCTGCCAGCAGCCTGGCACGACGCCCGTACCGAACTGGTGGTCGCCTCCCCCGTCGCCTGGAGCGACGCCTTCACCCTCGCGGGCGCTCTAGCATGCGCCCCCTGGAATTCCTTCGCGTTACCTGAGGCGCAAACCGGGAATTAAGCCCACAATAGGCACCGCGTATCCCGCGTGCGGGTGTGCGCCCATCAACGGTAGAAAACCTGGTCCCAGCAATACGATGGCTACTACAACTCGAACGGGCGTCGCCTGGTTTGTCGACGGCGCCTACGCCCTGAGCGCCTGGAATGGTTCGGTATATGGCGCCAAATTCGACTATCTCAAACTGCGGCTTTTCATCGAGCAGGATGCGGGCGAACCCATAGGCGACGCCTACTACTTCAACTGCGACAGCGATCCGCCCACCGTCGCCCAGACCAACTTCAACAAGTTTCTCAGCTCGGCCCCACCCAAGGGCGCCGGTCTCAGGGTCAAGCTCTACTGGCTGCAGAGCAAGGCCCACGAATGGCCCGCCTCGGCCGGCGGCGGCCCGATCCTGCATCCGGTGACCGGCGAGCAGTACACCACCAAGAGCCAGAAGGGCGTCGATGTCGGCCTGGCCTTCAACCTGATGCGCTCCCATGCCAAGCGCGGCTGGAAGAAGCTGTACCTGGTCGCGGGCGACGGCGATTTTCACGAGGTGGTGCAGTACCTGGTGGAAAACGAAGGGGTCGAAGTCACGGTGATCGGCGCGCACTTCTCCATCAGCGGCGAGATCGCGCCCTATGTCCGGGTTATCGAATTCAAGGACATCGAGGCGGCCATCGCCCGCTAGCCGCCCGTCGCGAGGTCCTTACAGGCACTCCCCCACCGCGCGCGCCAGGGCCTGGGCGCGCGGATCCATCAGTACATAGGGGCCGAGGGTGTTGGTGACGAAGCCAAAGGCCACCTCGCGCTCCGGATCGGCGAAGCCGGTCGAACCGCCCGCCCCCGGATGGCCAAAGGCCTGGGGGCCTAAGCCGTAGGTGGCATTGGCCTGGTCGGGCTGGTCGAGCATGAAGCCAAGGCCGAAGCGGGTCGGCGTGAGCAGGGTGCGGTCCTCGCCCTGGCTGTGCTCCACCAGGGCCTCGCTAAGCGTCTCCCATTCCAGCAGATCGCCGGCCAGCAGACCGGCATAGAAGCCCGCCAGGCTACGCGCATGGCCATGGCTGTTGGCGGCCGGCTGCTGGAAGCGGCGCCACTCCGCCTTGTTGGTGCTGGTGAGCACCCCGGACGGATTGCCAAAGGCCA
Source organism: Pseudomonas sp. HR1 (assembly GCF_030175875.1). NCBI lineage: Bacteria > Pseudomonadati > Pseudomonadota > Gammaproteobacteria > Pseudomonadales > Pseudomonadaceae > Pseudomonas > Pseudomonas sp. HR1. The sequence continues at coordinate 673,570 of NZ_JASNRF010000003.1, read as the reverse complement.
GGGTCGGCAGCGCCGCCGGATCGCTCATGGTCGTCTTGAGCAGGCGCTGCGCGGCGGCGTCGCCCAGCACGCCTTTTCCACGCACGATATGGGCGACGCGTTCGTCTTCGCTGGCCGGCAGGCCGATATGGAAATCCAGGTCCAGGCGCCCGGCGGTACGGCCGACGATGGCCTCGCCCGGGCTACGGCCATCAGCGCGCCGGATCAGCTCGCCGAGCAGCCAGCCAAAGGTGATGGGCGCATAGCCATGGGCGGTGCCAGGCGTCCACCAGGGAGCCTCGGCGGCGACCGCGGCAGTCATGGTGTCCCAGTCGTACAACGCATCCCCAGCCAGGCGTTCGCGCAAGGCGGAAACGCCGGATCTGTGGCTGAGCAACTGCCGCAGGGTGATGTCGGCCTTGCCGGCGGCGGCGAACTCCGGCCAGCGTTCGGCGACCGGCGCATCGAGGGCCAGCTTGCCCTCCTCCACCAGCTGCAGCGCCGCCACCGTGGTGAAGGCCTTGGTGCAGGAGAACAGATTGAGCAGGGTATCGGTATGCCAGGGCGTCTGGCCGTCCTTGTCGGCCATCCCGCCCCAGAGATCCAGCACCGTTTCACCGCCGACCTGGACGCACAGCGCCGCACCGCGGGTCTGACCGGCTGCGAGCAATTCGGCGAAGGCTTCGCGGACGGATTCGAATCTCAGGTCATGGTAGCCGTGGACGGTCATGGGGGCTCCTGGGGGTTTAAGGTGTTTACCGATAGCGCTGACAGGGAGTTTGGATAGGATCGCGGCCATGGGCCGCTCCTACGGTTAGGGTTACCTGTAGGAGCGGCCGCATCGGCGGACCGCCATGGCCACGAATTACTGGATCTCCCGCCGGAACGGCGGCAGCGCATTGAGGATGGCCTTGCCGTAGCGCTGGGTCACCAGGCGGCGATCCAGCAGCGAGATGGTGCCGCTGTCCTGCTCGGTGCGCAGCAGCCGGCCGCAGGCCTGGATCAGGCGCAGCGAGGCGTCGGGCACGGCGATTTCCATGAATGGATTGCCACCGCGCGCCTCGATCCACTCGGCGAGGGCGGCTTCCACCGGATCGTCGGGCACAGCGAAGGGAATCTTGGCGATGACCACGTGCTCGCAATAGGCGCCGGGCAGGTCGACCCCCTCGGCAAAGCTGGCCAGGCCGAACAGTACGCTGGCCTCGCCATCGTCGACGCGCTTCCTGTGCTTGTTCAGGGTCTCCTGCTTGGACAGGTTGCCCTGGATCAGCACCCGCTTGCGCCAGTCGCGCTCCAGGCCGTCGAAGACGTCCTGCATCTGCCGCCGCGAAGAAAACAGCACCAGGGCGCCACGCGCGCCGTCGAGCATGGCCGGCAATTCGCGAACGATGGCCGCGGTGTGCTCGGCGGCGTTGCGCGGATCGGCCTTGAGATCCGGCACCCGCAGCACCCCGGCCTCGGCATGGCGGAACGGACTGGGCACCACGGCGGTGGCTGCCGAGCGCGGCAGTCCGGATCTCATGCGAAAGCGGTCGAAGGTGCCCAGGGCGGTCAGGGTCGCCGAGGTCACCAGGGCGCCATAGGCGACGTTCCACAGGTGGCGGCGCAGCATCTCCGCGGCGAGGATGGGGCTGGCGTTGACCTCGATGTCGTACAGCGAACCCGTTTCGGCGAGGGTCATCCAGCGCGCCATGGGCGGGCTGTCTTCCGGATCCTCGCAGGTAAAGGCCGTCCACAACTCCCAATTGCCCTGGGAACGCGCCAGCAGACTGCCGAACAGCGGATACCACTCCTCGGCCTGGTAGCTGGCCAGGCCGATGCTGGATTCGCCATCCATGGCCTGCTTGAGCATCTCGGTCAGGCGGGTGAAGAGATCGGTGAGCTTGGCGAAGCCTTTCTTCAGCTCGATGCCCATCTCGCGCAGGTCTTCGGGAATTACCCCGCCGACGAATCTGTGCCGCGGCCGCTCGCGGCCTTCCATGTCCTCGCCCGCGCGAAAATCCGCCAGGGCCTCGCAGGCGGTAAACATGAATTGCTGCTGGGTGCGGATCTCCCGCGCCAGTTCCGGTACCTGCTCCACCAGCCGGCCGAGATCGCCCGGCAAGGGGTGCTGGGCAAGGAGCTTGGTGAGGTTCTTGGCGATCTGCTCCAGCCACTCGGCGGTGGATCTCAGCCGGGTGAAATGGGCGAAGTGGCCGATGGCCTTGTCCGGCAGGTGGTGGCCTTCGTCGAACACATAGAGGGTGTCGCGGGGATCGGGCAGGATGGCGCCGCCGCCCAGGGCCAGGTCGGCCAGCACCAGGTCATGGTTGGTGACGATGACGTCGACCTTGGTCATGCCTTCGCGCGCCTTGTAGAAAGCACACTGCTGGAAATTCGGGCAATGGCGATTGGTGCACTGGCTGTGGTCGGTGGTGATGCGCGACCACTGGACGTCCTCGATGGCTTCCGGCCAGCTGTCGCGATCGCCGTCCCAGCGATTGCCGGCCAGGCGCTCGATCATCTTGCCGAACAGCTCGTTGGACGCCTCGTCCACATCGATCTTGAAGCCATCCTCGGCGAACAGCTGGGCCGTGGCGTTCTGCGCCTGGCCCTCCTGCAGCAGCATGTCCAGCTTGGACAGGCACAGATAGCGCCCCCGCCCCTTGGCCAGGGCAAAGCTGAAGGACAGGCCGCTGTTGCGCAGGATGTCCGGCAGATCCTTGTGCACGATCTGCTCCTGCAGCGCCACCGTCGCCGTGGCGATCACCAGGCGCTTGCCGGCCGCCTTGGCCGCGGGAATGGCGGCCAGGGCATAGGCCACGGTCTTGCCGGTTCCGGTGCCCGCCTCCACCGCCACCACGGCGGGCTCGCCTTCGCGATGCCCCTCCTCGTCCTGGGCGATGGCACCCAGGCCCTTGGCGGTCTCCGCGATCATCAGCCGCTGGCCATAGCGTGGCTTGAGCGACTTGGCTTCGAGGAAACGCGTATAGGCGCCCTGGATCTGGGTCTTGAGTTCGGTGCTGAGCATGCCTGGTTCCGGGCGATGGCGAAGCAGCGCCACGTCCGGCGGACGAGCGCTGTATGCATCTACAGTAATGGATCTTGGGCGCTATGATAACGCGCCTGTCGTCAGGATGCGCCCGACGTTGAGGTCGCAGGCCGCTCAGGCCACCGGCAGCTGCGGCGGCAGCCGATGAAAGGCGCCAAAGATCAGCAGGCTCAGGCGGTCGAGCCAGGGATGGCGACGCAGGCGCAGGGCACGACGACTGGCGAAGACTTCACCCAGATGCAGGAGCAGCAGGGCCAGGGCCACCAGGGCGAGCAATTGGGGGAAAGGACGAGCGAGAGGCAGAGCGATGGCGGCGGCTGCGGCGAGCCAGAACAGCAGGAGAAGAACTTTGCCGGTAAGGGACAGGGTTTTCATGGATTCCAGCAGGAGGACGAGATGGATCGGACCATAACGCCTGGAGCCGGAAAAAGTAAAGGCGGCGGACCAGGGTCCGCCGCCGATGCATCACTCGCGGTCGATCTGGATTTCGACGCGGCGGTTGGTGGCGCGGCCTTCAGCGGTCTCGTTGGTGGCGATCGGCTGACGCTCGCCCATGCCCTTCACGGAGACGATGCTGGCTGCCGGCACACCGGCCTGGATCAGGTAGTTGCTGACCGACTTGGCGCGACGCTCGGACAGACGCTGGTTGTAGGCGTCGGTACCCTTGCTGTCGGTGTGGCCGGTGATCGACAGACGGGTGCTGGCGGCTTCGCCACGCAGACGACCGGCGATGCCGTCCAGCTGAGCCCGGTCTTGAGCATCGATGGCGGCGGAGTCGAAGGCGAAGTGCAGATCACTGGCGGTGATCACTTCCTGCTTCGGCAGCGGGGCCGGTGCGGGAGCCGGTGCGGGCGCCGGAGCCGGGGCCGGCGCGGGCTCCATGCGGGCGACCTGTTCGTTGCCCTTGCCATGCACCCAGCAATAGGCGCCGGCGGTGGTACCTATGCCCAGGGCCGCCATGCCGGCGACGTTACCGCTCTGGGTAGCGCCGGCCGCACCGCCGACCAGCGCGCCGACCGCAGCGCAGACCGGCCAATCGGATTTCTGTACGCCGCCCGCACAACCAGCCAGCACGGTGCTTGCCAGGATGAGGGGTAAAGCTGTCCTTGCGATGCTCTTGCTCATGAAGGGGTCTCCTATAGACCAGGTACCGCGAGTTGTGCTCGTCTTTCGTTTTATGGCGCTGTCAGACTAATGGTGGCGTACACATCTTGACAACGCTGGTTGCTTAGTCAATCGCGATTTGATTAGGGTTCCCTTAATGGCAAACATATTCTCGTCCCGTACCCCGCAACAGGCTCTGGCAAGCCTGCTCGAGCACCATCAGCCCAGGCGCCTGCTCTGTGTGGCACGCGAACCGCTGCCGGCGCTCGCGGCCTATGCCGAGGCCCATCCGCACTGCCAGCTGGTGCAAGCGACGGTGCCTCTGGATGATCCCAGCCTACTGGCCGAACGCTACGATCTGGTGATCGTCGCCGACTGCCTGGAACATCTGCCGCTGCGCCAGGGGCGTGAACTGCTCGGCGGCTTGCGCAACTTCAACACCTCGCGCCTGGCGGTGCTGGTGGACCTGGCCGCCAGCGACTGGCAGCTGACGGATTTCTATGCCCTGGCCCTGCAGGCCAGCGAGCGCTTCGCCCGCGACGGTCAGGTGGTCACCCTGTTCAGCTATGATCTGCACGACTACAAGCAGGTCCCGGACTGGCTCAATGCCAAGTTCTGGGCCAACCCGCAGAATTTCGGCAAGTACTGGTGGTGAGATGCAACCCATGGCCCCCTGCCCCTGTGGCTCGGATCGTCCGCTCGGCGACTGTTGCGGCGTCTTTCATGCCGGCACGCCGGCGGCCGATGCCGAACGCCTGATGCGCTCGCGCTACAGCGCCTATGTGCTGGGCTTGATCGACTATCTGGTGGCCACCACGGTGCCTGCGCAGCAGGGGCAGCTGGACAGGGAAGCCCTGACGGCCTGGAGTCTGGGCAGTCGCTGGCAGGGGTTGCAGGTGCTGGAGCATCGCCCCGAGCCAGGCGATCCTGACCATGCAAGGGTCAGCTTCGTGGCGCGCTGGGAGGATGGCCGCGGCGCCCATCGCCATGAAGAGCGCTCGGGCTTCGTCCTGCGCGAGGGGCGCTGGTACTTTCTCGATCCGACCGTACGCCCGCTGCCGGGTCGAAACGACGCCTGCCTGTGCGGCAGCGACGCCAAGTTCAAGAAGTGCTGCGCCGGCTTCCTGTAACGCCGGCCGTGCTCACTCCCTGACCAGCGTCAGGTGATCGGTATCCGGGACCGCCACGGGTAGCGGCTCTGAGGCCGGGCCCAGGTCGCTGCCCACCGGCGCCAGACTCAGGTGCGACAGATCGACCCGGGGCGGCGCCACCGGTGCGGCCTCGTCCTGGAGATCGGCGCCCACCGGTGCCAGGCCGAAATCCGGTGCCTGGACATCGACGAAGGCCGCCATCACCGCGTCGCGCGGGGCGACCGACAGGGATCCGCGCTCCGCGGACGGTGGCGAGGCGGTCACCGTGGTGGCCGGGGTCGGTTCCCGCGGCTCGACGGGTGCGGCAACCGGCTCGACCGTTTCGGCCATGGGCGCCACCTCGACCCGCGCCCCGGCCTGGGCCAGGGTGGCGCGATAGCGCTCGGCGGTGGCGGCGTCGAGGCGATTCTTGATGATCATGCGACGACCGGAAAAGAGCACGGCGATGCGCTGTTCATCCGCCTGAAACAGACGCATCAGATTCTGTCGGGTCTGCTGCGCATCGGCGCCAGCGACCAGCTCGCCCTGGAAGGCGATTTCATAGAGCACGGCGGACATGACGACCTCCTCGGTCACGGCAAGAGCTGCAGGATGCAACGTCGCGCCGGAGGGGTCCAGTCCGCATGGTCGCCTGGCCCAGGCGTTTTTTTGTTAGCCTGTGCCGAAGCGGCCCCGACTTGTGCAGCAATCGGTGCTTGTTAAACTGCGCAGAAAACGGGAGTGCCGCATGCTTCGCCAGGCCTTGTTCATCACCCTGCTCGGCGTTTTGCTGAGCAGCCTTGGCGGTTGTACCTACATGGGGCGCAACTATGAGGAGCCCCAGGTCGAACTGACCGGCGTGGAGCTGATCCGCGCCCGGCTGTGGAGCCAGGACTTCGTGCTGCACTTCCGCGTCCAGAATCCCAACGACAGCGCTCTGCCCGTGCGCAGCCTGGCCTATACCGTCTACCTGAACGATCTGCTGCTGTCCCAGGGGACCGCCAACCTGCATTCGTCGGTGCCGGCCAATGGTCAGCGCAGCTTCTCGGTGCCGGTGCAGACCAATCTGTGGCGCTACGTGAAGGACGTCGGTCGCATGCTGGAAGACCCCAACCAGCCGATCAACTATCGGCTGCGCGGTCGGGTGAAGACCGGCTGGCTGTTCGGGCGCAGTGTCCATTTTTCTCGCCAGGGGCAGTTCGTGCCTGGCGCCTACATCCCGGAGTTATGAGATGAACCAACACGTCCACGGTCCCGATTGCAATCACGACCATGACCACGATCACGGCCATGCCCACCATGTGCACGGCCCGCACTGCAACCATGGCCCGGCCCAGGAGCCGGTGCGCAATCCGCTGAAGGAAGTGGGTCGCAACGATCCCTGCCCGTGCGGCAGCGAGAAGAAATTCAAGAAGTGCCACGGCGCCTGATCGCGCTTTGAGCGACGGGTGAGGCCCTGCCCTCACCCGCTCCGCGACCCTGGCGCCTTACCAGGGCTGTCCGCCGCGCTGCGACTCCAGCCGCCGGATGAATTCCTCCAGCACCAGGGCGTAGAGATCGTCCTTGAGCACCAGATCCTCGACCCCGCAATCGATGTTGGGGTTGTCGTTGACCTCGATCACCGCCAACTTGTCGCCCGCCTGTTTCAGATCCACGCCATAGAGACCATCGCCGATCAGGTTGGCGGTGCGTACCGCCAGCTCGACCACCGCATGGGGCGCGTCCTGCACCGCCAGAGTGCGGAAATCGCCACTGACCTCGGTGGCGCTGGCGCTGTGGTCATAGATCTGCCAGTGCCCCTTGGACATGAAGTACTGGCAGGCGAAGATCGGCTCCTGGTTGAGCACGCCGATGCGCCAGTCGTATTCCGTATAGAAGAATTCCTGGGCCAGCAGCAGTACCGAACGCTCGAACAACTCGGCGCTGGCCTTGCGCAGCTGCGCGGCGTCCTCGACCTTGATGACGCCACGGGAAAAGGAGCCATCGGGAATCTTCAGCACCAGCGGAAAGCCCAGGCGTTCGCCGAGGCCTTCGAGTTGGCCGGGATTGTCCTTGTAGAGGATCTCGGTCGCCGGCATGTCCAGCTTGTGGGCGCGCAGCAGGTCGGCGAGATAGACCTTGTTGGTGCATCTCAGGATGGAGCGCGGGTCGTCCATCACCACTAGCCCCTCGCTTTCGGCCTTCTTGGCGAAGCGATAGGTGTGGTGGTCGATGGCGGTGGTCTCGCGGATGAACAGGGCATCGAATTCGCCCAGCCGCGCGTAATCCTTCTTTTCGATCAGCTCCACGTCCAGCCCCAGGTGCTTGCCGACGCGCACGAAGTTCTTCAGTGCCTTGGCATCGGAGGGCGGAAACGCTTCCTTGGGGTCGTGCAGGATGGCCAGGTCGAAGCGGTACTTCTCACGGCGCCCCGGCTTGAGCCAGACGCGGCGACTGAAGCCGTCGAGGGCGTTGGCGAAGAGGTCTTCCTGCTGCTCGTGCAGCTTGTGGATGCTGCCCAGCTTGAGGCCGCCGATGTGCCAGCCGGCGCGGTCGCGGCGGAATTCCACCAGCAGCAGCGGACAGGGAAAGGCTTCGAACACCTGGCGCGCCAGGTCCTGCAGGGGCGCGATGTCGGTGTTGCCGAAGTAGAGCGTGAGGGTGAAGCCATCGGCGCTGCCATAGGGATGACCGGCCAGCGCCTTGGTCAGCAGCTTGTCCAGGTCCTCCAGCGCCAGGCCGTAGAGGGACTTGCGCGCCAGTTCGCTGATGGTGCGCACCGAAGGGATGACCTTGTGCCCGCGGGCTTCGGCGAGCAGCGAGCAGTAGTAGCCGTGGCCGAGGTACTTCTGGCTGCGGCACAGGTTGATCACCTGCACGCGTTTACCATTGTCCTGTTCGTTGGATTGCTCCAGGTATTCCTGGGCGGTGATGACGTCTTCGCTGGGATAGTAGGACGACCAGTCTTCCTTGCGTTCCACGACGATATACAGCTTGCTCACTGGACCTCCTGGTTGCGGGGCGTGGTCCCGGCGGAAACCCGGATGCCGCCGGACCACTCCAACTGTTGTAACGCGGGTGCTATTAACCGTTGCTTAACCATGCCAGGCTGCCCGCTCTGCTCCAGGAGAATCCTTCGCGATGAGTTTCATGCTCAGGCCCGCCGGGCTGGACGATCTGGCGGCGCTGGTCGATCTGGAAGCCCGCTGCTTCAGCTATGACCGCCTTTCCCGGCGCAATTTCCACTACATGCTCACCCGTGCGAACGCGGTCCTGATCCTGGCGGAAAATGACCGCCAGGTGGCCGGCTACGCCCTGGTGCTGTTCCACCAGAACACCTCGCTGGCGCGGCTCTATTCCATCGCCGTCGATCCCGAGGCCCGCGGTCATCGCCTGGGCCAGCGCCTGCTGGAGGCTGCCGAAGCCGAGGCGGTGGAGCGCGATTGCGCCTACCTGCGCCTGGAGGTCCGGCCGGACAACGCCGCCGCCATCGCCCTTTACGAGCGCAACGGCTATCTGCCCTTCGCTACGGTGGAGGATTACTACGAGGACCACAGCCAGGCGCTGCGCTTCGAGAAGCGCATCCGTCAGCCGCGCGAAGGCCAGGCCCGCCCGGTGCCCTTCTATCGCCAGACCACCGATTTCACCTGTGGCCCGGCCAGTCTGCTGATGGCCATGGGCGCCCTGCAGCCGGGCCGCCCGCTGGAACGGCGCGAGGAACTGCGGCTGTGGCGCGAAGCCACCACCATCTACATGACCGCCGGCCACGGCGGCTGCGGCCCCCATGGCCTGGCCCTGGCCGCGCTGCGCCGGGGCTTCAAGGTCACGCTGCAGGTCAATACCCGGGGGCCCCTGTTTCTCGACGGCGTGCGCAGCGAGGAAAAGAAGGAGGTGATGCGCCTGGTGCACGAGGACTTCAGCGCCGAGGTCAAGCAATCGCCCATCGAGCGCCTGTACCGGACGCGCCTGGACATTGCCCACTGGGTCAACCAGGGCGCCTTTCCGCTGGTGCTGATCAGCTCCTTCCGCCTGACCAAGGCCAAGGGGCCGCACTGGGTGCTGGTCACCGACTGCGACGAGGACTTCGTCTACCTGCACGATCCCGATGTCGATCACAGCCAGCATCGCCGCGAACTGGATTGCCAGCACATCCCCGTGTCCCACGCCGAGTTCGACAAGATGAGTCGCTTCGGCCGCGGCAAGCTGCGCGCGGCAGTGATCCTGCGCACCGGCTGAACCCGGGGTTGTACTGGGCGTCGAACAGGGCCAGGATCAAGGCCAACCAGAACGACGGGGCGGTCCATGAGTCAGTCCTTGCGCAAGCGCAATCCCTCCTACGAATTGATGGAGGACCTGAGCGGTCACTCGGTGATCTACCGGGAGCATGGTTTTCCCTGCCCGCTGGTGCGCTGGCATTTCCACAAGGAATACGAGCTGCACCTGATCGTGGCCAGTTCGGGGACCGCCTTCATCGGCGACTACATCGGCAACTTCTATCCGGGCAGCCTGTTCCTTACCGGGCCGCATCTGCCGCACAACTGGATCAGCCGCGTCGCCGAGGGCGAGGTGGTGGCCAAGCGCGACATGCTGGTCAACTTCACCAACGAGACGGTGGACAACGCCACGGCGGTGTTTCCCGAACTCAGCGGCCTGGCGCCGCTGCTGGAACGCGCCCGCTACGGCATCGAATTCCAGGATCCGCAGCTGATCGCTCGCGCCGAGGCCTTGCTGCAACAGATCTCCGAGAGCGGCGGCGCCACCCGTCTCGGTCATTTCCTGGTACTGATGGAGGCACTGGCCACCTCGGAGCGCTACCAGCTGCTGTCCGGCAGCGTCGAGCCGGCCACGGCCAGCGAACAGGCGGTGGATCGCACCAACCGGGCGCTGAATTTCATCTTCGATCACTACCAGCGTGATTTCACCCAGGAAGAAGTGGCCGAACACCTGGGCATGACGCCCACCTATTTCTCGCGCTTCTTCCGCCAGGCCACCGGTCGCACCTTCGTCGAATTCGTCAACAGCCTGCGCATCAGCAAGGCCTGCGAGATGCTCTCCCACAGCAGCATGCCGGTCACCGACATCTGCTTCGAAGCCGGCTTCAACAACATCTCCAACTTCAATCGACGCTTCCACCAACTCAAGGGCATGACCCCACGTCAGTACCGCACCCTGACGGTACAGCGGCTGACCGAGCAGAACGCCTGAACGACCTGTCGCGTCTCGGTCCTGCGGCGTCGAGCGGGTCTGTGATCAGCAACCGTCCTTGAGCCCTGCTGTCGTGTGAATGCGCGACAGTGTTTATCGCCAGCTTGCGAGCCATTGAACAGACCGGACGCAAAGTTCGGTTATGATCGAACTACCAACCCTTGCCGACCGAGGCCAGTGCCACCATGACCGAATCCTATATCCCCCCACGCGTCTGGACCCCCACCACCTCCGGCGGCAACTTCGCCAGCATCAACCGCCCCATCGCCGGCCCGACCCACGACAAGGAACTGCCGGTCGGCGAGCATCCCTTCCAGCTGTATTCCCTGGGCACGCCCAATGGCATGAAGGTGACCATCCTGCTGGAGGAGTTGCTGGCGGCCGGACATGCCGACGCTGAATACGACGCCTGGCTGATCCGCATCAGCGAGGGCGAGCAGTTTTCCAGCGGCTTCGTCGAGATCAACCCCAACTCCAAGATCCCGGCCCTGGTGGATCGCCGCGGCGCCGAGCCGCTGCGCGTCTTCGAGTCCGGTGCCATCCTGCTCTATCTCGCCGACAGCTTTGGCGCCTTCATCCCGAAGGATCACGCCGGTCGCACCGAGACGCTGAACTGGCTGTTCTGGCAGATGGGCTCGGCGCCCTTCCTGGGTGGCGGCTTCGGGCATTTCTATGCCTATGCGCCGGAAAAGCTCGAATACCCCATCAACCGCTATGCCATGGAAGCCAAGCGCCAACTCGATGTGCTCGATCGCCTGCTGGCCGAGCGCAGCTATGTGGCCGGCGAGGAGTACGGCATCGCCGACATCGCCATCTGGAGCTGGTACGGCAACCTGGTGCTGGGGCAGTTGTACAACGCCGCGGAATTCCTCTCGGTGCAGGACTACAGCCACGTGCAGCGCTGGGCCCAGGCCATCGCCGCGCGGCCGGCCGTGCAGCGCGGGCGGCGGGTCAATCGCACCTGGGGCGAGCCGGGCGAGCAACTGGCCGAGCGGCATTCGGCCAGCGATTTCACCTGATCCGGCAGAGCGGACGGCGGCGGCATGTCTCCGCCGCCGCTAGCGACTCCAGTCCGCGGTCGCGGAGCCGAGTCGTGTCGCGGGGCGTTGCCACTGCAACTCGACCTCGCCGATCCTCAGCGGCGCCCGCAAGCGCAGCGCCGGACCCCAGGCGGTCGGCTCTTGCGTCTCGCCATAGTCGCCCTCCTCCGGCCCTCCATACGCCGGACCACCACTCGCGCCCGGTCGCTCACTCAGTAGCACAGCGATACGGGCAAGGGACAGTCGCGCCGTCATAGCTCGCCGCTCCCGCTGACGCAGCGCCAGCCCGCGAAGGGCGGCGGCCGCCATGAGGTAGCCGGTAGCGTGGTCGAGCGCCTGCACCGGCAAGGGCACCGGCTGCTCACCGCCCTGCCAGTCGCGCCCGGCCGCGGCGATACCGCAGGACATCTGCACCAGGCTGTCGTAGCCCCGACGGAGCGCCCAGGGACCGCTCCAGCCATAGGCGCAGAGCGAAATATCGATCACCCCGGGATTCAGCGCGCGACGTGCAGCGACGCCGTAGCCCAGTCGCTCCAGCGCATCGGCGCGATAGCCGTGGACCAGGATGTCTGCCGAGGTCAGCAGCGCCTCGAATCGCTGGCGATCGGCGGGGCGCCTGAGGTCCAGTCGCGCGCAGCGCTTGCCCAGGGTCACCTCGGGTGCCTGGGCCGGTTCGTCCCAGTCGGGCGGATCGATCCGCAGCACCTCGGCGCCCAGCCCGGCCAGCAGGCGGGTGGCGATCGGCCCGGCGAGGATGCGGGTCAGGTCGAGGACGCGGATGCCCTGCAACGGACGCTGTGGATCGGGCCGCCAATTGCTGGCGATATCCGCGACTGTCCATTCCTGGGCGATCAGCGGTTCGGCGCCAACGGCCTGCCCCTGGGGATGCGCCTGCCACTCCGCCTGGGTGCGCAGCTTCGCCGCGCAGCCGCCCGCCGCGACGATGGCCGTCTCCAGGTCTTCGCCCGACCCGCCCGCCATGGCCTGAGCCACGGCGTCATGGCTATTGGCGCAGCCCAGCACGGCCAGGGCGCGCTCCCGGTGATGAGGTGCATTGGCGTGCAACCGTAGCCAGCCGTCGCGGGTACGGTAGTCGCCGGTGATCGGGTCCCAGACGGCGGGCAATTCCCAGCCCAGGGGACGCAGAGATGTCTTGAACCAGGCCGCGGCCAGGTGCCGGTCCACCTGCACCGGCAATCCGGGGGCTCCTTCGGCCAGCAGGTCGGCGGCGGCCAGGCCGGCGACCCCGATCGCCGCCGTGGCGAGGTCGCTGACCGGAAAGCAGGAGGCCAGGCTATCGTTGCCCCGGACCTGCAGGTTTGCCGCCTGGGCGGCAGACAGATCCAGGGCGGTGACGAGTTCGCCGAGCAGGGATTGAAAGACGGCAGGCGTACGGGACGGGTGGGTCAAGGCAAGGTCCTCCGCGGCAGCAGGCAGTGCTCTCACAGTAGCCCTGCTTGCGCGAGCAGGACACCGGCGTTCGTCCGTCTACCGTCCAGCCCGACACGGGGACAAATCGCCCTCTGCCTGGGTCTCCCCTTCATCAGCCCACCTACGCTATCGGGAGACCCCATGACCGAACGACAGCTACTCATCGCCGGCGCCAGCGGCATCATCGGCCAGGCCGTGCTGGAAGCCTTCGCCAACGCCGGCTGGTCCATCACCACCGTCGGCCGCTCGCGACAGGCACCCAGTCGCTTTCCGCACCTGACCGCCGACCTGCTGGACCCGGCCAGCCTGGCCGCGGCCAAGGCCGATCTCGCCGGTGTGACCCATCTCTTCTACAGCGCCCTCAAGCCCAACCCTGACCCGGGCGTCGAGGCGGACGAAAACGCCGCCATGCTGGAGAACCTGGTCGCCGCGGTGCGTAGCGCTGGCGCGCCTCTGGCCCGCATCACCTTCGTCCAGGGCGGCAAGATCTACGGCGCCCACCTGGGGGTGTACAAGACCCCAGCCCGCGAGGATGACAGCCGCCACTTCCCGCCCAACCTCTATTTCCGCCATGAAGACTTCGTGCGCAGCCTGGAGGCCGACGGCATCCGGTGGACCGCCCTGCGCCCCGACATCGTTATCGGTCACTCACTGGGCTCGGCCATGAACCTCGGCAACCTGATCGGTCTCTATGGCGCGCTGTGCAAGGCGACCGGTACCGCCATGCAATTCCCCGGAACCGAGCAGGCCTATCGCGGCGCCCTGGTCAACATCACGGCCGCGCCGCTGCTGGGCGAAGCCGCGGTCTGGGCCGCCGAAGAGGAGCGCGATGGCGCCTTCAACCTCACCAACGGCGATGTCTTTCGCTGGAGTCACGTCTGGCCACAGCTGGCCGACTGGTTCGGGCTGGACGTCGGCGAGACGCAACCCATCTCCCTGGCTCAGCGCCTGACCGCCCTGAAGCCGGTCTGGCAGGCGCTGGCGCAGCGCGAAGGACTAGCCGAGGCCGATCCCGAGCGGATCGCGCCCGGGACCTTCGGCGACTTCATCTTCCATGTCGAGAAGGATGCCATCTTCGATGTGACCAAGGCGCGGCAGGCCGGCTTCGGGCAGATGATGCTGAGATCGGACGAAGTTCTGCTCGCGCACCTGGAGGACATGCGTCGGCGGCGACTGATTCCCTAAGGCATCCCGCGCCGTCCCGATTGCGGGAAAACGCCCGGGACGACATGCGGTCTCAACCCCAACGTCTCGCCATTGGAGTTCTAACTTGTACGCCGACACCCTCACCTGGGGCCATGGCCCCCGCACCTTCGAAGTCTTTCTCGAGCCCACCTGCCCCTTTTCGGTCAAGGCCTTCAACAAGCTCGACGACCTGCTGGCCCAGGCCGGTCCGGACCGCATCACCCTGAAGATCCGCCTGCAATCCCAGCCCTGGCACCTCTTCTCCGGTGTGGTGGTGCGTTGCGTGCTGGCCGCCGCCACCCTCGAAGGCGGCAAGGAGAGCGCCAAGGCGGTGCTGGCAGCGGTCGCCGCCCATCGCGAGGAATTCGAGTTCAAGGATCACGCCACGGGACCCAATCGCGACGCCACGCCCAACGACATCATTGCGCGCCTGGAAGGCTACAGCGGCCTGGCCCTGGTCGATGCCTTCGCCAATCCGGACCTGCAGCACGCCATCAAGTGGCACTGCAAGTACGCCCGGCAGAACGGCATCCACGTCTCGCCGACCTTCATGATCGATGGCCTGGTGCAGCCCGATATCAGCAGCGGGGATTCGGTCGCGGACTGGCTCGCGCGGCTGGAGTGAGCACCGAGGCTCAGGGTCGCGAAGAGGCATAGTCCGGTCCCTCGCGCTATGCTCGGCGGCTTCCCCTCGACCCGAGAAAGCCTCGTCATGGCCTGCCCTGCTGGAGCGCTATCCTGGAAGCCCTGAGCGTCTACCTGGGCCTGGCCGCCCTCGCCTTTGGCGCGGCCACCCTGTTGCCCCTGCAATCGGAAGCGGCCCTCGCCGGGCTGCTGCTCACCGAGCGCTATGCCACGCCCCTCCTGCTGCTGGCCGCGACGCTGGGCAATGTCGCCGGCTCGACGCTGAATTGGTGGCTGGGCACCCATCTCGAACGCTTTCGCCAACGCCGCTGGTTTCCGCTGTCGCCGGAGCGCCTGGCGCGCATCCAGGTGGCCTACCAGCGCTGGGGCTGGTGGTCACTGCTGCTCAGCTGGACGCCCGTGATCGGCGATCCCCTGACCCTGGTGGCCGGGGTGATGCGCGAACCCCTGTGGCGCTTTCTAGTGGTGGTGACCCTGGCCAAGGCCACGCGCTACGCCGTGGTCTGGGGTCTTACCCTGGGCTGGCAGTGATCGAGCGCAGCAGGCAAAGGTCCGACGGTCCCTGCCATCCAGACCTCTCGATGCGCTACCGAAACATCGAGCGCGCTCAACTGGCCTGACGGGTCCGCTGGCCCAACCAGCCCGCCTCGACGGCGGCCAGGTCGGCGCGTGGGATGAGTTGCACAGGAATACAGCTGCAGCGCGACAGATTGAAGACCTGGCGGCCCGCGGCGGTCATGACGTCCTGCATGACCTTGAGCCCCGGCAGGATACGGTTGTGCAGATGCTCGTCCAGACCACAGGGCGATCTCGCGTCCGCGCCGCCTTCGTAGAAGCGTGGGGCCCGGGCATTGAGGTCGACACCGGCCAGATAGATCCTGGTAAAGCCCAGGTGATAGGCCAGCTGCAGCGCGATGAAGGCAACGGTCCGGACATCGAAGATGCCGTAGTCCATGTCCCGGCTGAAGCCGATGTCGCGCGCTCGGCGACTGAGCAGGGTGAGCGTGCGTTCGGCCTGGTCGCGCTCCAGCCCGAGGTAGTGTTCCAGCCGGGTACTGGGCGCTCGTCGCAACGCGTGAGCCTTGGCCTGCCGGCTTTCCGCCAGGCTTTCGATCGCCATCGGCCACAATGCCAGCCGCTGCGCCTGCTCGAGCCCGCATTCATAGAGCTCAGGTTGCTGCTCGGCAAAGCTCAGGTCGCTGCAGACGTAAAAGAGCGGACGGATGCCGCTCCCGCTCAGCTTGGCGATGGCACCGTTCATGGTGATGATCGGCACATCCTGCCAGGCGTCCAGGTTGAGTTCGGCAGCCGAAGGTCCGGAGGCCAGCAGGAGCACCGGACCCCGTTGACTGTTGCGCAGGGGCGCGAAGTCCCGGCTCACAGCAGCGAGCCACCTGGAGGCGCGGCATTGAGGACCTTGGACAGACGGTTTGAAAGCTGCTCGAGTGGCATGCCATCAGCTCCCTATACGGCAATGACGAAGGTTATTAGTCATACATATTCAACGGTGCCGATAAAAAAGTAACCGGGCACCCTCATGAATGACGCTACCAACGCTACGTTTTGCCGCTTAGGACTCACTTAAGGGGCTCGTACCGAAATGAGGCACTCATAGCAATTAGAAGACTTGTCCGTGAGCCAGTAGGAGCCAAGGTGGCCCAGGGCCTGGAACGATCCGAAGATCCGCCCTACCCCCACCGACATCGCGGACGACCTATTACCCCTTAGCGGAGATGCCGCTCCTATGCTCAGGAATACCGCGCGGAGAAGCGCCATTCCTGCAGAGCCTCGACCGCTCGCGAATGGCCCTCACCAAGCATGGCAGGGTCACAGGGCTGGAATTTGCCGCCAACCGCACTGTGCCTGCACGAGCGCGGTGGACAGGCGCGCGGACTGACGCATCGCCGGCGAACTAGGAGCCGCGGTAGGTGCTGAAGCCATAGGGGCTGAGCAACAGCGGGATATGGTAGTGCTGCTCCGGCTGGGTGACGTCGAACACCACTGGGATCTCGGGGAAGAAGGCGCTGCGGCCCTGCTGGCGATAGTAGTCGCCGGTCTTGAAGACCACGCGGTATTCCCCCTTCTCGAAGGTCTTTTCCTTGGGAAACAGCGCGGGCACCCGGCCCTGCTCGTTGGTGACCTCTTCCGCCAGCGGCTGCCAGCCCTGCCCCACCTGACGTTCCAGGGTCACATGTACGCCGGCCGACGGCTTGCCGTCTTCCAGGTTGAGCACATGGACACTCAGGGGATTGGGTGCGGCGACCGCGAAGCCGGACAGGGCCAGGCCAGACAACAGAACGAACGTCTTCATGAAAATCTCCTTCAAGGATGGGAGGTGAGGTTGAGGTGTTCAGCGGCCGCCAGCGCACAGCGCTCATCCGCCCCGCCACCGCCGGCACCGGCGATGCCCAGGGCGCCGACCAGCTGGTCGCCTTCGTAGAGGGGGATGCCACCGCCCAGCAGCAGCAATTCGGGCAGGGTGACGAGATTGGCCGCGTCCGGGTTCTGCCGGGCACGCTCGGCCAGCGCCTGCGAGGGGGTACGGGTGGACAGCGCGGTGAACGCCTTGCGCCGCGCCGCCTCGGCGTTGTGCGGTCCGATGCGGGTATCGCGTTGCAGGAGGATCAGTTGACCGCTGCGGTCGAGCACCGCCAGCGCGGCGCTGCAGGGCGCGGCCTGTGCCAGTCGCTGCGCGGCAGCAAGGTCGAGATCGGGATGCTGCGGCAGCGCCGCCTGCGCCTGACCGAGCAAGGCAGCGCCCAGCAGCGTGACGGTTAGGGAAGAAAGAAAGCGCGACATGATTGGAGGTCCAGGAGATGACCTCGCCAAATTATCCTGATCGTTCGGTCAGGAACGGGTACTGCGGGATGACAATTTTGTCAGAGGGATCAGCGGGATAGCTTGCCGGACCCAACAGGCACCACTCCTTACCCATAGCTTGAACATTCGTCCCTTCAGACGCGTGAAGGCGCCGCGCCGAGGCTGCCATTACGTTTATCCGTCTCTATTGCCGAGCAATCCGAGTCAATAGTTGCTTCGCAAATGAGCTATTGCCTTTAGAGGTGCACAGGCTCATCGAACGCGCAAAATCGTCAGACCACTATTGATCGATTAGATCAAAACATGCTTTATTGTGATCAGAACAATCACAAGGTAGGCATGACCATGAAATTCCGCGGCATCGTTCCCGCCCTCGTTACCCCTTTTGACGCCCAGCAACGTGTCGATGAAAACGCTTTGCGCGGTTTGATCGAAAACCTGATCGGTGCCGGCGTCCACGGCCTGTTCGTACTGGGCACCAACGGCGAATTCTTCGCCCTCTCCGAAGCCGAGAAGCTGCGTATCGCCGAGCTCACCGTGGGTGCTGCGGGCGGCCGGGTCCCGGTCGTGGCCGGCACCGGTGCCTTCGCCACGCATGAAGTGATCGAACTGAACAAAAAGATGGCGGATCGCGGTGTTGATGCCCTGTCGGTGATCACGCCCTACTTCAATGCCGTCAGCCAGAAAGAACTGATCACGCATTACGAGGCCATTGGCGACGCCTCCCCGCTGCCGCTCATGCTCTACAACATTCCGGCCAAGACCGGCATGTCGATCGGCATCGGCGCTGTCGCCACCCTGAGCCAGCACCCGCAGATCAAGGGCATCAAGGACAGCGCCGGCAACTTCGACGCCCTGGTGCAGATGATGAAGTACCGCAGCGACGACTTCGCCGTCTTCGCCGGTACCGACTCCCTCATCTACTGGAACCTGCTGGCCGGCGGCGATGGCGCCGTGGCCGCCACCGCCAATGCCGTGCCCCAGGTGGTCATGACCATCTGGAACGCCTTCCAGGCCGGCGACCACGCCACGGCCCGCGCCGCCCAGGAAAAGCTGCGGCCGCTGCGCGATGCCTTCGCTCTCGGCACCATGCCCTCGGTACTGAAAAAGGCCGCCGACCTGCTCAACGTCCCGGTCGGCCCCTGCCGAGCCCCGGTCGCGCCGCTGGACGAAGCCACCGTACACAAGCTCGAAGGCCTGCTGGCCATCTACCGCGACTGATCCGGAGCGCCCATGTCCCTCTATCATTTCCAGACCGTCAAACACCTGGTCCACGGCGCTGGTGCCCTGGATCAGCTCGGCGACAAGCTCGCCCTCCTCGACGTCCCGCTGCGCCGCGTGGTGCTGGTCACCCAGAACGCCATGCATGGCCTGGGCGTGACCGAGCGCGTCACGGCGCAACTGGCCGCCCGCGACATCGAGGTGGCCGTGATCGACAACGTCGAGATCGAGCCGACCCTGGAGAACATCGAGCAGGTCTTTCGCGAGCAGGTCGCGCCGCGTCAACCCGACGCCCTGCTCGCCATCGGCGGCGGCTCGGTGCTGGACGCCGCCAAGCTGTTTGCGGTCATGCTCACCAACGAGCAGTCGCTCAGATCCATGCTCGGCATCGACCAGGTGGCCCGCGCCGGGCTGCCCACCGTGCTGGTCCCGACCACCGCCGGCACCGGCTCGGAAGTGACGCCTAATGCCATCGTTACCCTGCCCGACGAAGAGCTGAAAGTGGGCGTGGTCAGCCGCCACCTGCTGCCCGCCCTGGTCCTGCTCGATCCGCTGCTGACCCTGAGCCTGCCCAAGGCCATCACCGCGGCTACCGGGATGGACGCCTTCACCCATTCCCTGGAGTCCTTCATCTCCAACAAGGCCAACCCGGTCAGCGATACCTTCGCCTTGGAGTCCATGCGCCTGATCGCCGGCAGCATCGTCGAGGCCTATCAGCAGCCGGATTCGGTACGCGCCCGCAGCGATATGCTGCTCGGCTCCACCTATGGCGGCGTGGCCCTGACCGCCGCCGGCACGGCCGCCGTGCATGCCCTGGCCTATCCCCTGGGCGGCAAGTTCCATGTCACCCACGGCGTGGCCAACGCCATGCTGCTGCCCCATGTCATGGCCTTCAACCTGGACAGTTGCGCGCCACGCCTGAAGCGCGCCGCCCTGGTCTGCGGCCTGGCCCGCGAGGAGGACAGCGACGAAGCCGCCGCGCACAAACTGATCGAGCAGATCGCCGCCTGGACCGCCACCCTGGAGATCCCCCAGGACCTGGCCGCCTTTGGTGTCCGCGAGGAACACCTGCCAGAGATGGCCGTGGCGGCATCCAAGGTCACCCGGCTAATGGTCAACAATCCCAAGCCGCTGAGCCTGGACGACATCCAGGCGCTGTACCGGCGCCTGCTGCCATGACCCGCCTGCTGATCCTGGCCGATGACCTCAGCGGCGCCGCCGACTGCGCCCTGGGCTTCGCCAAGGCCCAGGCGACCCGGGTGCTGCTCGACGCCGAGGCCCTGGATGCCCAGGCGCCGGTGACGGCACTGGATCTGGACAGCCGTCGACTGGATGCGCGTGCGGCGGCCGCGCGCCATGCCGCACTGCTCGGGCACCCGGCGTTGGCGGGCGCCGCGCTCTACAAGAAGATCGACTCCACCCTGCGTGGCAATGTCGCCGCCGAGGTAGCGGCCCTTACCCCGCGCGGCCTGGCCCTGGTCGCGCCCGCCTACCCGGCACTGGGCCGCACGACCCAGGGTGGCCTCCAGTACCTGGACGGCGTACCGGTCGACCAGACCGATGTCTGGCGCAACGAGGGCCTGACCGGCAGTGCCGATCTGGTCGCTCAACTGACCGATCACGGCATCAGCTGTGCCCGGCTCGACCTCGCCACCCTGCGTCAGCCGGTGGCCCTGGCCGCCGCCCTGCGCCGCGCGCTGGACAGTGGTCTGCCCGCGCTGGTCTGCGACGCCGAGCGCCAAACGGACCTGGAGGCGCTGGGCCGGGCCTCCGCGCCCCTGGCGCAGCAACTGTTCTGGGTCGGCTCCGCAGGTCTGGCCGAGGCGCTGCCCGCAGCGCTGGGCCTGACCGACCACATCGCGCTCCGCCCTCCAAGCGACGGCCCGATCCTCACGGTGGTGGGCAGCATGTCTCGGCACTCCCAGGCCCAGGCCGAGCGTCTGGTGGCGGGGAGCGGCCAACACTGGCAGCGGCTGGCCCCTGCCTGGCTGCTGGAGCCGCAACACGCCGCCGGGCGTACCGCGCTGGCCATGGCCCTCGCTCGGCAGCTCGCCCGCGGCGAAGACGTCCTGGTCAGTCTTCACCAGCAGGCCCGGGATCCGCGTCAGGCCGTGGCCCTGAGCCAGGCCCTGGCCGAATTGCTGCAGCCCGCCCTGCAGGAGTCCGCCGCCCTCATGGCCACCGGCGGCGAGACCGCTCGCGCCCTGCTCGCCCAGGCCGGCATCACCGCGCTGGACCTGCACGGCGCCCTCGCGCCGGGCGTGGCCCTGGCCAGCACCCGTTGGCGTGGCCGTGCCCTGCGGGTAGTGACCAAGGCCGGCGGCTTCGGCCAACCCGACACCCTCCTCGACGCCTGGCGCCACCTGCGCGCCAGCCTACCCGCACAGGCCGCCCCGGCCTCCCTGCAGAAGGAAGCCCACCATGTCTGAACGTCCCGTCATCGGCATCACCATGGGTGACGCCACCGGCGTCGGTCCCGAGATCATCATGAAGTCCCTGGCCCACGCCTCGGTCTACGACAGCTGCCGCCCGCTGGTCATCGGCGACGCCGGTCGCCTGGAGGATGCCAATCGCATCGTCGGCGGTCGCCTGCAGATCAACGCCATCGAGCGGCCCGATCAGGCACGCTTCCAACCCGGCGTGGTGGATTGCATAGACCTCGGGCTGATTCCCGCCGACCTGCCCTACGGCAAGCTGTCCGCCCTGGCCGGCGACGCCGCCTATCGCTACATCGAACGCACCGTGCAGCTCACCTCGGCCGGTGAACTCGATGCCATCTGCACCGCCCCGCTGAACAAGGAAGCCCTGCACGCCGGCGGCCATATCTTCCCGGGCCACACCGAGCTGCTGGCGCACCTCACCGGCACCGAGGAGGTGTCGATGATGCTGATGACGCCGATCCTCAAGGTCATCCACGTCACCACCCATATCGGCATCATCGATGCCATCGCGCGCATCGAGCCGGGCCTGGTCAAGCGCACCATCGAACGCGCCCACGCCACCCTGCAGCGGGCCGGCATCCAGGATCCCCTGATCGCCATCTGCGGCATCAACCCGCATGCCGGCGAGAACGGCCTGTTCGGCTACGGCGAGGAAGAAACCAAGATCCAGCCGGCCATCGACGAGCTGCGCGCCCGTGGCTGGCGCGTGGAAGGCCCGTTGCCTGCGGACACACTCTTCTTCCGCGCCGGGCGCGGCGATTTCGACTGCGTGGTGGCCATGTATCACGACCAGGGCCACGGCCCGGTCAAGGTCATGGGCCTGGAAGCGGGCGTCAATGTCACCGTGGGCCTGCCGGTGATCCGCACCTCTGTGGACCACGGCACCGCCTTCGACATAGCCGGCAAGGGCATCGCTGACGAGCGCAGCCTCATCGAGGCGCTGCGCCAGGCCACCGAACTTGCCAGCCGGCATCGCGCCAGCCAGGCCGCCTGAGGAGGCTGACCATGAAAGTCGTCTGCACCTCGCCGTCCTTCGCCAAGTACTCCCGGGAACCGCTCGAGCTGCTGGCCCGCCACGGCATTGACCTGGTGACCCTGCCCGCCGACATCGATGCCGAGGGTTTCATCGCCGCGGCCGCCGACTGCCAGGCGGCCATCACCGCCTTCAACGTCTTCGACGCCGCCACCTTCGCGGCCCTGCCGCAGCTGCGCCTGGTGTGCAAGCACGGCGTCGGGGTCGACAACATCGACCTGGACGCGGCTCGCGCCCATGGCGTGACCGTCTGCAACGTGCCCAACTCCAACCGCCACGCGGTGGCCGACTACACCTTCGCCCTGCTGCTGGCCTCGGCCCGCCAGGTGGCCCGCGCCGACCGCGAAACCCGCGCCGGCGACTGGCCACGGCTGTTTGGCGCCGACGTCCACGGCAAGACCCTGGGCATCGTCGGCCTGGGCAGCATCGGCAAGGAAGTCGCGCGGCGCGCCAGTGGCTTCGCCATGCGCGTCATCGCCCATGACCCCTATCCCGATCAGGCCTTCGCCGATCGCGAACGCATCGAATTTCGCGCCCTCGACGAACTGCTCGCCGAAGCCGATTTCGTCACCCTGCACATCGGCCTGTCCGACGCCACGCGCCACCTGCTGGATGCACGGCGACTGGGCCTGATGAAGCCGGGTGCCCACCTGATCAACGCCGCCCGCGGCGGCATCGTCGATGAAGAGGCGCTCTACCAGGCGCTGCACAGCGGCCACCTGGGCGGTGCGGCCCTGGACGTGTTCGAGGACGAGCCGGCCAACCAGCACCCGCTGTATGGGCTGCCCACCGTGGTGGTGTCGCCGCACATCGCCGGCTACACCCCGGGCGCGCTGGACATCCTCAGCCTCACCTGCGCCCGCAACGTGGTCGCCGCTCTCACCGGCACCGGCCCCCTGGAGTCCGTCGTCGTCGCCCCCTGACCCCCAACCCCTTTCGGAACCTGATCATGGATAACAACAACAAGGCCACCAGGATTCGCTGGATCATCGCCGGACTGATGTGGACGGCGATCGCCATCAACTACATCGACCGGGTGGTGCTCTCCGCCGCCGCACCCTTCATCAGCAAGGAATTCGCCCTCAACGCGACCGAGATGGGGCTGATCATGTCGGCCTTCTTCTGGTCCTACGCCCTGCTGCAGTTGCCCGCCGGCTGGCTGGCCGACCGCTTCGGCCAGAAGGCCACCCTGGGCGGCGCCGTGCTCTGGTGGTCGCTGGCGACCGCTCTGACCGGCCTTGCCACGGGCTTCAAGTCGCTGTTCGCCTTGCGCATCGGCCTGGGCATCGGCGAGGCGGCGGCCTACCCGAGCAACGCTGGCATCACCTCACGCTGGTTTCCCGACAAGGAGCGCGCCACCGTCTCGGGCATCTTCGACAGCGGTTCCAAGTTCGGCGGCGCGGTGGCCATGCCGCTGATCGTCGGCCTGATCGCGCTGTTCGGCTGGAAACTGACCTTCGTCATCAGCGGCGCCCTCGGTATCCTCTGGGCGCTGGCCTGGTTCGCCTTCTACCGCAACGATCCGGAAGACCATCCGCGCATCAACCAGGCCGAGCTGCGCTACATCCGCGAAGGCCAGCGGCGCCGCGAAGGCAATGGCGAGAAGCCGGCCATGCGCTGGTACGAGCTGCTGCGCTACCGCAACGTCTGGGCCATGTGCCTGGGCTTCTTCTTCATCAACTACAACTCCTACTTCTTCATCACCTGGCTGCCCACCTACCTGGTCAAGGAAAAGGGCATGGACCTCATCTCCATGGGCTTCATGGCGGCGCTGCCGCTGCTGATCGCCATGGTGGTGGAAGTCTTCGCCGGCTGGCTGTCGGACCGCATCTACCGCAGTGGCCGCTATTCGCTGACCACCATCCGCAAGACCTTCCTGATCGTCGGTCTGCTGATGGCCTCCTGCATCGGTCTGGCGGCCTTCGCCGAATCGGCCTGGATCGCCATCGTGCTGCTGTGCATCGCCAAGTCCGGCACCACCGTGGCCGCCACCCAGGTGTGGGCCATGCCTGGAGATATCGCGCCGCGCGGCATGACCTCGATGCTGGCCGGCCTGCAGAACTCGGTGTCCAACATGGGCGGCGTGGTCGGCCCTATCGTCACCGGCTTCATCGTCGCCACCACCGGCTCCTTCAATATCGCCCTGCTGTTCTCGGCGGGGCTGATCGTGGCGGCCATCCTCAACTACCTGTTCCTGCTCGGTCGGGTGGAACCCATCGTCACCGAGGATGAACCGACAGCAGACCTGCTGGGCGCCGGCCAACCCAGCCACTGACGTTCCTCGCCCAGGGCGTCGGCGGCCTGCCGGCGCCCTGTGAAAAAGCTCGTACAACAACAACACGGAGCGATTTCCATGCAGACGTTCGACGTGCAAAGCACCGCCATCATCATCGGGATGGTGGTGGCCTACATCCTCTTCACCACCTGGCTCAGCATCCGCCTGCGCAGCCGTACCAGCGGCGAATTCATGGTGGCCGCGCGCAGCATGCCGGCCTTCGTGGTGGGCATCCTGATGATGTCGGAATTCATCGGCGCCAAGTCCACGGTGGGCACCGCCCAGGCGGCCTTCGAAAGCGGTTTCGCCGCCTCCTGGTCGGTGATCGCCGCGGCCATCGGCTTTCCGCTGTTCGGCCTGCTGATGGCGCGCAAGCTCTATGCCTCCGGCGAATTCACCATCTCCGGTTTCATCGCGCAGAAGTACGGCCTGTCCACCAAGCTGATGGTGTCGATCATCATGATCTACGCCCTCTTGCTGGTGAACGTGGGCAACTACGTCAGCGGCGCCGCGGCCATCGCCACGGTGCTCAAGATCAACCTGCCCACCGCGGCCTTCATCACGGCCATCGTCAGTACCCTGTACTACGTCTTCGGCGGGCTGAAGAGCGTGGCCTACGTCAGCATCCTGCACACCTCGGTCAAGTATGTGGGCGTGCTGATCGTCCTGGGCGTGGCCCTGCACATGACCGGCGGTTTCACCCCGGTCATGCAGAACATGCCGGAGCACTACTTCACCTGGGACGGCGCCATTGGCGGCAGCAAGATCTTCGCCTGGATCATCGGTACCGTCGGGGCGATTTTCTCCACCCAGTTCATCATCCAGGCGATCTCCTCGACCAAGGATGCGCGCGCCGCCCAACGCTCCACCTTCCACGCCTCGCTGCTGTGCATCCCTATCTCACTGGCGCTGGGCTTCATCGGGGTCGCGTCCAGGTACCTGCATCCAGAGATGAGCAGCCTCTACGCCCTGCCCGTCTTCCTGCAGTCGATGCACCCGGTGCTGGCCGGCGTGGTGACCATTTCCCTGGTCGCCTCCATCTTCGTCAGCGTCAGCACCGTGGCCCTGGCCATCGCCTCGCTGGTGGTGCGCGACTTCTACGTGCCGCTGCGCAAGCCCACGCCCGAGCGTGAGTTCAAGGCCACCCGGGTGATCTCGCTGATCATCGGCTTCGTGCCGCTGTTCTTCGTGTTCTTCGTCCCCGAGATCCTCAACCTGTCGTTCTTTACCCGGGCGCTGCGCCTGTCCATCGCGGTGATCGCCATGATCGCCATCTACCTGCCGCTGTTCGCCACCAACCGCGGTGCGACCCTGGGCCTGCTGGCCTCGACCATCACCACCAGCGTCTGGTATCTGCTGGGCAATCCCTATGGCATCGACAACATGTACGTTGCCTTGGCGACGCCTGCCATCGTCGTGGTCATCGAACGTCTCTTTCCCCAGCCCGCCGCCAAAGCCGCTCCTGCCGAGGTCCCCCATGTCCATCACTGAAATCGCCATCGCTGGCCGCCAGGACAGCTTCCTGCCGACGCCCTATCCGCAGAACCACGCCGCCAACCTGCTGGCTCAGCCTGACGGCACCCTGCTGTGCACCTGGTTCGCCGGGACCCAGGAAGGCAAGGCCGACATCTCGGTCCTGCTCAGCCGCCGCGATCCGAAGACCGGCATCTGGAGCGAGCCCGTACAGCTGTCGGACGACCCGACCCGCTCCGAGCAGAACCCCATCCTGTTCCTGGCGCCGAATGGCCCGTTGTGGCTACTGTGGACGGCTCAGGTGGCCGGCAACCAGGACACCGCCATCGTTCGTCGTCGCCTATCCACCGATGGCGGCCACAGCTGGGGCGCCATCGAGACCCTGATCGACACCCCCGGAACCTTCGTTCGCCAACCGCCGGTGGTGCTGGCCAACGGCGACTGGCTGCTGCCGATCTTCCACTGCATCGCCCGCCCTGGCGAAAAGTGGGTAGGCAGCCATGACACCAGCGCCGTGTTGATTTCCAGCGACCAGGGACGCAGCTGGACCGAGCATGCCGTGCCCGAGAGCACCGGTTACGTACACATGAATATCCAGCCGCTGGGAGATGGCACCTTGCTGGCGCTGTTCCGCAGTCGCTGGGCCGACTACATCCACGCCAGCCGCTCCCAGGATGGCGGGCGCAGCTGGAGCGCCCCCAGCCCGACGGCCCTACCCAACAATAACTCCTCCATCCAGTTTATTCGCCTCACCCGCGGCGAGCTGGTGGTGGCCTACAACCCCACCAGCGCCGCCGACTACAGCGAACGCCGCGCCTCGCTCTATGACGAGATCGACGATGGCGACAGCCGTGTCGATCCGGTGGCGAAGGACGGCGAGCGCAGCGCCGTCTGGGGTGTGCCGCGCGGTCCCATGAGCCTGGCCGTCTCCACGGACGAGGGTCACAACTGGCGGCGCCTGGATGTCGAGGCCGGCGATGGCTATTGCCTGACCAACAATTCCACCGAGAAGCTCAATCGCGAGTATTCCTATCCCAGCCTGGTGCAGGCGGCTGACGGAGATGTGCACCTGGCCTTCACCTACTTCCGCCAGCGCATCAAGCACGTCCGCCTGCCCCTGGCCGCGCTGCGTTAGAGGAGACGGTTATGACGACTCAGCCTCATGCCCTGGTGACCGGCGTCAGCTCCGGCATCGGCGCGGCCATCGCTCAGCGCCTGCTCGACGAGGACTGGCGGGTGACGGGCCTCAGCCGCCGCCCGCCGGAACAGCCCCATCCGGCGCTGACCTGGATCGGCGTCGACCTGGCCGATGCCCAGGCGCTGGATGCCGTGCTGGCCGACATCGGCCCGCTGGACGCCCTTGTCCACGCCGCCGGCTTCATGCGCACCGCGCCACTGGGCACCCTTGATCCGGCCGACGGCGCCGCCATGTGGCACCTGCACGTCGCCGTGGCCAGCCGGCTGGTGGATCGCCTGATCGAGCGCCTCACCGAGGGCGGGCGCATCGTGCTGATCGGCAGCCGCACCATGCAGGGCGCGGCCGGACGCAGCCAGTACGCCGCCACCAAGGCGGCCCTGGTGGGCCTGGTGCGCTCCTGGGCGCTGGAGCTGGCCTCGCGCGGCATCACCGTGAACCTGGTGGCGCCCGGGGCGACCGAGACGCCCATGCTGCGCGATCCGGGTCGCGCCGGTACGCCGCCGCGGCTGCCCCCGCTGGGTCGCTACGTGCAGCCTGAAGAGGTCGCGGGCCTGACCGCCTTCCTGCTCGGTCCGGATGCCGGCGCCCTCACCGGCCAGACGCTGACGGTCTGCGGTGGCGCGTCGCTGTGATGTGGGGGAAGCGTGACTGCGCTAGAGTAGCGCCGTCTCTCCCGATGGATTCCCCATGAAGGTCGCCAAACGTCGCCAGGCCATCCTCGAACTGGTTCTCGCCGGTCACACTAACGTCGAAACCCTGTGCCGGCATCTGGGGGTGTCGGAAGCCACGGTCCGCCGCGACCTGACCGCCCTAGCGGAAGAAGGCCAGATCCTGCGGACCTACGGCGGCGCGACCCACATCGGCACCCGTGAGCCCGAGCCGTCCCTGGAGCAACGCAGCAACCAGTCCGGCCCGGAAAAGGCGCTGCTCGCCCGCGCCGCCCTCGCCCATATCAACGACCACGACACTCTGGTGCTGGACGGCGGCACCACCACCGCCGCCCTGGCCAAGCTGCTCAACGAAAGACGTGGTCTGCATGTCATCACCAACAACCTGCTGGCGGTGCCGCTGCTGCGCGATCTGCCCGAAGGCCATGTGACGTTGCTCGGCGGCGACCTGCGCCCCGGCAGCATGTCGACCTTCGGCCCGGCGGCCTTCACCATGCTGGAGCGACTCTCGGCCGACAAGGTCTTCCTCAGCGCCGACGGCGTGGTCGCCGGCCGCGGCCTCTGTGAGGCCAGCACTGAGCAGGCCTACCTCAAGGAATTGATGATCCAACAGGCCGCTGAGGTCTTCGTGCTTGCCGACTCGACCAAGCTGGGCCGGGATCGCCAGCAACACTGGACGCCGCTAAAAACGGACTGGACGCTGATTACCGATGCGACGGCGGGTGAGGTTCTGACGCCGTTCAGGCAGCTGGGATTGGTAAGGGTCGAAGTGGTTTCCTGAGCGCTAACGCGCTGATCTACGCAGGGCCTTGGCGTAAGGATCAGTCGTTAAACGCGGTAGGCGGCTGTGATCCACACACCAGCTTCATTCCAGGCGTGCTTTGGGTGCCACCCCTGAACCGTGTCGCCGGCTCCTGACGCCAAACCTTGGCCGGCGCCTGAGCTGAGTGCATAGAGGCCACCCGCAGCCGATACGGCAATGGTTCGGTATGTGGCCACCGGCGAAGCAGCTGTACTCACACGCCTTCGCCGGCTTGGCTGGGTACCTGCCCTGCACAGCGAAAAGCGCGTTACTTACCCTTGCTCAGCTTCGAAACTAAGTGCGGGCGGGCGACTACGAAAACCTCCCGTCAGCCAAGCCAGATAGAGTCCACCGAGCAGCAGCCAGCTGCAGCCAAGCATGATCGCCAAGCGGTCAAGACTGATCATCAGCCAGAGCGTCGCCAACATACCGATGAGTGGACATAGTAGGTAGAGCACCAGTTGTAGGGGGCCACGCTTCTGCGGCTGGCGTGCGAAGTGAACGATCACTGAGAGGTTCACGAGGCTGAACGCTAGAAAGGCGCCGAAGTTGATGAATGAGGTCGAGGTGGTGACATCGAGCCTCAGGGCCAGCAGCGCCACTACCGCGCAGACCAGGATAGCGCCTACCGGCGTACCGAAGCGCGGGCTCAGGGTGCCCAGTAGCGCCCGGGGCAGCACGCCATCGCGGCCCATGGCGAACATCAGTCGCGAGGCGCTGGCCTGCGCCGACAAGCCCGAGGTGAACTGGCCCACGATCAACCCGATCAGGAAGACCGACACAAACAGGTCACCCCCGATATTGCGCGCGATCTCGTAAGCGGCCGCATCGCTGCTTTCAAATAGGGTGGACGGATGGGCCAGCTGAACGAAATAGGCCGTGACCACGAAAATCAGTCCACCGATCAGGGTGATCAGCAGGATCGCCCGAGGAATGGTGCGCTGGGGGTCGCGGGTTTCCTCGGTCAGGGTGCTGACCGCATCAAAGCCCAGGAAGGAGTAACAGGCTACCGCCGCGCCGGCCATCACCAGGGACAGGTTCACGCCCTCGCCCAAGAACGGTTGCAACGACAACAGCGGCTTGCTGGCGTCGCCCAGCACGTAATGCACGCACAGCGCCACGAAAGCCAGCAGTACCAAAAACTGCACCAACATCAGTACGCTGTTGATGCTCTTGGCCAGGTGCAGGCCAAAGATGTTGATCACGCTGGTGACCAGGATGAACGTCAGCACCCAAACTGCCTGGGGTAGCTGCGGGAACGCCGAATGAAGGTAAGCCGCGCCAATCAGCCAGATCGCCATCGGCAGGAAGAGGTAGTCCAGCAACACCGCCCAGCCGGCGATGAACCCGAGGTGATCGCTGATGCTGTGGCGCACATAGCTATAAGCCGATCCGGCTACCGGAAACAGCTTGGCCATGCGCGCGTAGCTCAGCGCGGTGAAGCACATCGCCACCGCAGCGGCCAGGTAAGCCGCTGATACGGCACCGTGGGTAATCTCGGCAAGGATGCCGAACGTGCCGAGTACGATGATCGGCGTCATGTAGGCGATGCCGAACAGCACCACCGCTCCCAGAGAAAGGGATCGTTGCAGACGAGCCATTACTGGTTACTCCCATTTTATACGTTGTTATGGCAGGACCGAAGTCGGCAAAAGCGCGCGGCAAGGCCGCAACGGGCGCGTCTGTGGCGCCCTTCAGAAGGAAAATGTCAGGGGATCAGTAGCTCACGCACGCCATTGGCATGGTCGATACGCGTACCTGGCAGCGTCATGCGGCGCTCTTCCAGGTAGCGATAGTCACGGCGGGCTTCGGCCAAGCGATGAAAGTCCAGGGAGATGGACTGCGCGCAGGGCTCTCGACCGGCTTCCAGCAGCAGGCTGCCGTTGGGGTCGACCACTGCACTGCCACCGGCGAATACCAGACCGTCATCGCCTGCGCCGACCCGGTTGGTCATGACCGCATAGGCCTGGTTTTCCATCGCCCGCGCCATAATCGCGGTTCGGTGCGTCGGCCCGTAGGGGTCCATGTTGCCGTTGGTGACGATCAGCAGCTCTGCGCCAAGCTCACCCAGGGCCCGTGCGCTCTCAGGGAATTCGATGTCGAAGCACACCAGCAAGCCGACCCGTACGCCGTCCAGCAGCGCAGTGGCGTAGCGATCGCCCGGCGCGAACACGCCGCGATCCGACGCCCACAGGTGCGTCTTGCGGTAGGTCAGCACAATGTCCTGCCCGTCCATCAACACAGTGGTGTTATAGAACGTGCCACCGTCGTCTTCTGCAAAACCGATGGCAACAGCCAGCCCACGCGCAGCCGCTGCCTTGCCGATGGCGGTCAGGCTCGGGCCATCCAAAGGCTCAGCCAGGGCCGCAACGTTTTCTGGCGTCGGAAAGCCCGTCAGGTAGGTCTCCGGGAACACCAGCAGGCGAGTGCCCGCCCTGCACGCCGCGATAGCCTGCAGGGCCTGGGCGAGATTATGGGCCGTATTACCATCACGACCGGTGAGCTGAGCGAGTTCAACTTGCATGACGGGGCTCCGTTCCTAGTGTTGCATCACGTGGGGGGCAAACACAGAATGCGAACGCCCCTCCGTCCGAAGTCGAGTATGGAGGCGGAGCCACACAGGCGGAATTACGCACGCGGGGTAACCCCATAGGGGTAGACAGATGACCATGACCTTGCACGACATCGCCTTCCATCAGACCGTGGCCGAACTCATCGAAGCGCTCGAACGCCCGCATTTTTGGCGTGCCATGACCCGCGCGCTGGAGCAGTACGTACATCACGACAGCTGGGTGGCCCTGATCTTTAGCGAGGGACGCCCGCAGGTGTTAGCCGAAAGTCCCGCCGACGACGGTGCACCGGACCGGCTCTTTCAGGACTACCTGCACGGCCTGTACCTGCTCGACCCCTTCTACATCGCCAGTCGCGAGAGCCAGCGGGAAGGTCTCGTGCGCTTGAGCGAAATCGCGCCTGACTGTTTCGAGCAAACGGACTACTACCAGCGCTATTTCAGCCTCAACGTGGTCGCTGACGAGGTGCAATTCAATGTTGCCCTCCCCAGTGCTCGAACGCTGTGTCTGTCACTGGGTTCACGGCAACGGTTTCAACCCGAGCAGATAGCCCTGCTCTCCCTGGTAGCCCCCTGGGTTACGGCACTGGTGCGCCAGCGCCTGCGGTACGAGCCGGAGCCCAGCGAGCCAACAGCCGCTCCTCCTTGGCAGGAGCGCCTTGAACGGATGGCTCGCCAAGTGGAAACGGCGCTGACCGGTCGCGAGTTGGAAGTGGCGCGCCTGGTCCTCAGCGGGTACTCCAGCAAAGAGGTGGCGCGCAAATTAGCCATTTCGGCTGAGACCGTGAAGGTGCATCGCAAGCACGTCTACAGCAAGCTGGGCATCAAGTCGCAGTCGGAGCTGTTCGCGGTGTTCCTGCAGGCTCAGCGCGGATGACGGCAGCAAGCTGGGTAAGCCGGTGACCTAGGCTTCATGGTCTAGACACGCCTATGAACCATGCCGATGCGGATCTTCATGCGTCTATGCTAGGCGAGTTGCCTGCATCATCGCTCAGGGGTTATTGGACGAGAGGGTCCGCCGAAAACTTTCCGGCTCCCGGTACACCAGCGCTCAAGCGACTACCGTCGAGTAGACACGGCGGTTGGGCCTGGTCGAGCAACCTTGCCAGCCCTAGGCCTCCCCCTTTGCCCGACGAACGTCTTACATCACGCACCCGCTCCAGCGATCTTCGCAGGTGTGTAGCCAGGTCAGCCGTACCCCACAAACGGGCTCTGCTAAAGGTTTGAGATAAGCGCAGCGTCCCATCGAACGCGAGCCACTGCGCCTGTCTTCACTCCGCCGCCGCGACAATGGCGATCTCGACCAGCAATTCCGGTGCCGCCAGCCTGGATTCCACCGTGGCCCGCGCGGGTGCCTGCCCTTCCGGTGCCCAGGCGTCCCACACCTCGTTCATGCCGGCGAAGTTGGCCTGGATGTCCGAGAGCCATACCTGGGCGCTGAGGATGCGCGTTTTGTCCAGGCCGACCTTGGCCAGGTAGTCGTCGATCTTCTGCAGCACCTGCGCGGTCTGCCCCTTGATGTCCTGGGTGCGATCATTGGCCGTCTGGCCGCCGACGAAGGTGATGCCGCCCTTGTACTGGACGACCCGGCTCATGCGCTGGTTGGTTTCGATACGGGTAATGGGTTGCATATAGGCTCCTTGGGTTGCCTGGGGGTTGAGAAATCTCTGTGGAAGCGATCGATGGCAAAGGCCGCGAGATCGATGGGTGAAGACTCGCCCAGCACCAGCTGCGCGACGCGCTGGCCGGTGCCGAGACTCATCTGGAAACCGCTGCCGCAGTAACCGAACGAGTAGGTCAGGCCACTGGCGCGACTGCTGCTTGAGATGACGGGCAGATCGTCCTCGGTAAAGGCTTCGATACCGGACCAGGCACGGTTGATGCCCAAATGCCTGAGGTGCGGAAAAAGATCCGTCACGGTCTGGGCGCTGGTTACGAGCCGAGCGATATCGACCTCGCCGTGGCGGGCATCGAAGTCCAGAGCACCGATCAGCTTGCCGCCAATGACCACCGTGCCGTTGTCGAACTGCTTGAAGGACAGGGCGCGACCGGTGGCGCCGAGTACCTGCCTGCAGAAGGGCGCTACCCGGTGGGTCACCATCAACATCAGGCCTTGCGGATAGGTGGGTACCGGCTCGCCCACTTCGGCAGCCAGGCGCCCCGCCCAGGCACCGGCCGTCACCACCAGCTGGTCCGCATCGAACCGCCCTTGGCGCGTCTCGACCTGCCAGCACGTGCCGCGCTGGGTGATGGATAGCGCAGGCGTCTGTTCATGCAGCACCACACCCAGGCGCTCCGCTGCATGCCGAACCGCCGTCACTACCTGGTAAGGCGTCGCGTAGCCATCGTCCGCCACCCAGATGCCTCCCACCACATGAGGCGCCACCGTCGGGAGGAGTTCGAAGACCTCCTCCCGATTGATGAGCACCTCATGGGTGAAACCGTGCGCCTGGAGGTGGGCGACTCGGTCCCGGCATTCCTGCAGTTCTGCGTCGGTTTCGGCCAGCTTGAGCTGGCCTCTGGCGACAAAGCTCGCGTCCGTTCCCAGCAGCGCCGGCAGGTGGTGCCAGAGCGCGCGCGACGCCAGCGCTAGGGGGATTTCCGCCAGGTGCCGGCCAAGCGTCCGCACCCCGCCGGCGTTCACCCCGGAGGCATGTCGCCCGGCATAGTCGGCTTCGAGCACGATTACCCGCACGCCGCGCTGCGCGAGATGCCAGGCCGTGCTCAAGCCATGCAGCCCGGCGCCGATGACGATCACGTCCGCCGTCCTGTCAGCCACTGGCGAGTTCTCCCAGGGTGATGGGTTTGATCGGTGGCCGAATGCGGTAGTAACCCACCTCGTCGGGCGTGAGTCCGCGGGACTTGGCGATGATCTCGGTGACGGTCAGTCCACACATGCGTCCCTGGCAGGGCCCCATGCCGCAGCGCCCGAAGGATTTCGCCTGGTTCGGACCACTGCACCCAAGCTCGACGAAGCGCCGGACGTCGCCCGCCGTTACCTCTTCGCAGCGGCAGATGGTGACGTCGTCACGCGCGGGAATCCGGTTCTCCTCGCGCGGGCGATACAGGGCATCGAGGAAGGGGCGGATACGCAGGTTGCGCTCCAGCTCCGCACGCAAGGGAGCGGCCTGGGCATCGCGCTGCGCCGGGGTGATCTGGCCAAGACTACGCGCCAGCCCCAGTGCCGAGAGTTGTCCTTGCAGCGCGGCCGCCTGGGCACCACCGATGCCCGCGCCATCGCCGGCCACCGAGATGAAGGGCACGTCGAGCGCGCCCCACTGATCGACTTCCGGGACGAAGCACAGCTGCGCGTCATCCCAACGATGCTGGGCCCTCAGCGCCTGGGTGAACTGGATGTTCGGCACCACACCCTGGTGCAGCAGCACGGTGCTGGCCGGCAAGCGATGCGACTGCCCATCGACGACGAAGCTGAGCGCCTGCGCCTGCCCTTCCCCCTCGACCTGGAGTTGTTCGGCACCGGTGTAGTGCGGGACCTCTCCTTTGCGCAGGGCGCGCAGCAGCGAGACGCCCTTGCGCAGATAGGGCCAGGCCCGCAGCGCCGCCAGCAGGTGCCCACGGGCGCGCCAGTAATCCTCACGGCGACTGGTGTCCACCATGCCCACAATGGGTATACCCGCCCGCAGGTATTGCCAGCCGAGCAGGTAGAGCAGCGGTCCGCACCCGGCCAGCACCACCGGTCCCTGCGG
The DNA here is from genome assembly GCF_030175875.1 of Pseudomonas sp. HR1. Taxonomy (NCBI): domain Bacteria; kingdom Pseudomonadati; phylum Pseudomonadota; class Gammaproteobacteria; order Pseudomonadales; family Pseudomonadaceae; genus Pseudomonas; species Pseudomonas sp. HR1. The sequence goes on along the minus strand of NZ_JASNRF010000003.1, from coordinate 638,634 downwards.
ACCGATGCCAGCGGTCTTGAGCAGGATCTGCGCGGCCCCGGCGGTCATCACACCGGGCAGGGTCCAGCCGGGAATGGGAAAGGGTCGCTCCATCGCACCGGTCGCCAGCAGCACGGCCCTGGCGGCGAAGGAACGTACCTGTCCGTTCTTGAGATAGTGCACCTGACGCTCGCGGGTGATCTGCCAGACGGAGGCACCCGTCTCATGGCGCACGGTCGTGCTCTTCACCGCATTCGCCAAGTCGGCGCCAGCCGCATAATCCGGCCCGAGCAGCGTACGCCGTGCCGCTGAGGCGCTGTCGATACCGCGATAGATCTGTCCGCCGACCGCCGACTGCTCATCCAGCAGCACGACGGAGAGTCCCAGGTCCGCCAGGGTGCGGGCCCCGGCCATGCCGGCCGGGCCCGCGCCGATGACGACGACGTCCACAGGTTCGAGATTCATGGCTGCACCTCCATCACCACGGGTTCGGCAGCGGTGAAGGGCAGCTCCCGGGCGCCCTGCTGCGAACGGATACGCATGCCGTCGGCCGCCTCGATCAGGCAGCTCTGGCGACTCGGCACCCCATCGATCTCGACCAGGCATTCGAAGCACACGCCCATCATGCAATAGGGTGCACGGGCTTCACCGCCCACCGGCGAGGTGCGGAACTGCCGTACGCCGGCCAGCAGCAAGGCGGCGGCAACCGTGAGACCGCTCGGTACCTGGAAGGCCTGGTCATCGAAGGTCAGGGTGATGAGGCGGCCGCCTTCGGCGTCCACGCGGCGAAACAAGGAATCAGTGGGCATGGGAAAACACCTCCCCCGTAAGAAAACGTTCGCCGGCGAACACCGCCAGCTCTTCTGGCTGTTCACCGCCCCGAACCCAGGGCGCGATCCGGGTCGCGTGCGCCGCGGCCAGGGTCACGCCGCTGTGGCAGGTGACGACGAAGGCACCGGGATGCGAGGCGGACTCTTGATAGATCGGATAGCCATCCGGGCTCATGACGCGCAGGGCGCCCCAGGCGCGCACCAGGCGTACGTCAGCCAGCAGCGGGAAGGTGCTGACGCCGCGCTGGGCGATCCGGGCGAGCACGTCGGTAGTGGTCAGGTCGTTGAAGCCGACCTCCTCCATGGAATCGCCGAGCTGCACGCTGCCCTCGTCGGTCTGGCGCACATTGATCGTCGGGTAGTCGAGGAAGGGGCGAACCCGCTCACTGACCAATACCTGCCCCCGATTCGGAGCGACCGGCACATGCAGCCCGACCTGCTCCCCCAGCGCTCGATTGCCCAGGCCTGCCGCCAGCACCAGGCGCGGCGCGGTGAAGCGCTGCCCCGGCGTGACCACGGCGAATTCGCCCGGCGCGGAATCGATCCGCTCGACCGACATCCGCCCCAGTATCGTCGCCCCGTGGTGCCGCGCCCCGGCGTGCAGAGCGCGCAGCAGCTTGAGCGGATTCACGTGGCCATCCATGGGCGTGTAGCTCGCCCCGACGACATTCGGCCCTATGCCGGGCAAGCGCGCCCGCAGATCCGCCTGATCCAGCATCTCGAAGGGGTAATCGCCCAGACCGGCCTGCATACCTGCCAGCCGCGCCTGGCGCTCCGCCAATTCCTGGTCGGAAAAGCACATGTGAAAACCGCCGGGCTGCTTCAGGCGGACATCGACATCCGTCTCCTGCAGCAGGCCTTCGGCCAGCCCGGCCCAGGCCAGCGCGGAGGACCTTGTCCAGCGCGAATATTCGAGGCGGTCGAAACCCTTGCCCTGCACCCAGACCAAACCGAAGTTGCCCCGGGAGGCGCGGAAGGCATCATCGCCCTGGTCGAGCACCAGGGTCCTGGTGCCGGCTTTGGCCAGGCCATAGGCGACCGCCATGCCGACCAGGCCGCCACCGACCACGATGACGTCCGCCGAGGTCGGTACGCTGCTGTCGTTCATTGCTTCTCTCCGATCAACACCCGATCCAGGCCGACCAACCGATCTAGTATCAACATCACCGCCAGGGTGCCCAGGATCAGCACCGTGGAGGCTGCCGTGATCAAGGGGTCGATGGTCTGGGCGATCTGGTTGTACATGGCGACCGGCAGGGTCGTGGTGCCTGGCGTGGCGACGAAGACCGTCATGGTCAGCTCGTCGAAACTCTGGATGAAGGCGAGCAGCCAGCCACCCACCACGCCGGTGCGGATCCGCGGCAGGATCACCCGCCAGAAGGTCTGCAGCCGATTGGCGCCCAGGGACAGCGCCGCGTGCTCCGCATCGCGCTCGAGGCCGATGGTGGACGCCAGGGTCAGCCGCAAGGCATAGGGCAGCACGACGATGACGTGGGTGATGCTCAGGGCCCACAGCGAGCCGCCCACCTGGGCGAGGGAAAAGAAGCGCAGGAAGGCGATCCCCAGCACCACCGAGGGAATCATCAGCGGCGACATCAGGAAGCCCGTGATCGCCCCGCGGCCGGGAAAGTCGTAGCGACTGATGGCCAGCGCCGCGGGGACCGCTAGCAGGGTGGCGACCGTCGCCGACACCAGGCCCAGCTTGAGCGACAGCCAGAAGGCATCGACCATTTCCTGATTGGCCCACAGTGCCTGGAACCAGCGCAGCGACAGCCCACCGGAGGGCAGCGAGATGAAGCCTTCGCCGGTAAAGGACACCGCCATCACCACCACCAGCGGCGCGACGATGAAGGCGATGAAGAGCGTATGAAAGGCAAGGGAGAAGAAACCGTTCCGGTACATGGCGATCACTCGAAGACGTGTTTGAAACGGCGCTCGGCCAGCCGGCTGCAGCCCACCACGATCACCAGGTTGGCGATCAGCAGCAGAACGGCTATGGCGGCGCCCAGCGGCCAGTTCAGCGAGCCGAGGAATTCGTCGTAGGCAGCCGTGGCGACCACCTTGAGGCGTCGCCCGCCGATGATCGCGGGGGTGGCGAAGGCCGAGGCCGCCAGGGCGAAGACGATGATCGAGCCCGAGAGGATTCCCGGCACGATCTGCGGGAGCACCACCCGCCTGAAGGTCGTCATCCGCGAAGCGCCCAGCGACAGGCCGGCCTGCTCTACCTGCAGATCGAGCTTTTGCAGGCTGGCCCAGACGGCGATCACCATGAAGGGCACCAGCACATGGGTCAGCGCCAGCACCACGCCGAACTGGGTAAACATCATGCGGATCGGAAAATCGATGATGCCCAGCGCCTGCAACGCCTGGTTGATCAGGCCATTGTTGCCCAGCAGGATGGCCCACCCCAGGGTGCGCACCACGACCGAGATGAGCAGCGGACCGAGCACCACGAGCAGGAACAGCGATCGCCAGGGCGCCCGCATCCGGGCGATGATGAGCGTCTCCGGTACGCCGATCAGGACCGAGCAGATGGTCACGGCGAGCGCCATTCCTCCGGTACGCAGGAAGATCTCGTGGAAATAGTCGTCGCCGAACACCTCCAGGTAGTTGGCGAGCGAATACACGGGAATGACGCCCTTGGTATCACTGAACAGGTTCAACGACAGCATAGCGGTGAGCACCAGCGGCGCCGCCAGCAGGGTCAGGAAGACGAGAAGCGCAGGGCCAGTCAGCAGCCAGGGGGCACTGCCGACGCGCTCGGCATCATAGGTGGCCATGGGACACCTCCCGGCCGAGCAGGCGCAGGTCATCGTCCAGCCAGGTCAGGCCCACCTCAGACCCTTCCAGCGGCGGCGGCGCGCCGAGGTTCGGCTGCGTCAGGTTCACCGGTCCCAGGGGGCTCTCGACGCCGATCAGCCAGAGGTTGCCGAGGAACACCCGCATGCGCACCGTGCCGCGCAAGCGCGCTTCGGCCGGCTCGGCCAGGCGGATCTTTTCCGGCCGCAGGTAGACGTTTACATCGCCGTCGAACTGATGCCCCTCATGAGGGATATGCAGCATCAGGCCGTCGACCTTGACCTCGTAGCAGCGCGGCTTGCGGGTCTGGACGGCCCCAGGGAAGGCATTGGTCTTGCCCAGGAAGCTCGAGGCGAAGGGCGACTGGGGCCGCTCATAGGTCTCGAACGGCGAACCGATCTGCACGATGCGCCCGCCGTGCATCACCGCGATACGGTCGCTCATGGTCATCGCCTCCACCTGGTCATGGGTGACGAGGATGGTGGTGATACCCAGGTCGCGCTGGATGGCGCGCAACTCGATGTGCATGTCTTCGCGCAACTTGGCGTCGAGGTTCGACATGGGCTCGTCCAGCAGCAACAGGTTCGGCCGAATCGCCAGCGCCCGGGCGATGGCCACCCGCTGACGCTGCCCGCCGGACAGGGCCTTGGGATAACGCTCGCCCAGGCCCTGCAGCCGCACCATGTCGAGTGCCGATTTCACCCGCTCTGCCCTATCGCTACGCGACACGCCGCGCATCTCCAGGCCGAAGCTGACGTTCTCGGCCACGGTCATGTGGGGGAACAGCGCATAGCTCTGGAACACCATTCCCAGTCCGCGCTTCTCCGGCCGGACATGGGTGATGTCACGCCCGTCCAGCACGATGCGCCCGGCCGTGGGCTGTACGAAGCCGGCAACGCTCTGCAGGGTCGTGGTCTTGCCGCATCCTGAAGGGCCGAGCAGGGACAGAAATTCGCCTTTCTCCACTGCCAGATCGAGTCCGGCGATGGCGGTGAAATCACCATAGGTTTTGACGAGGCCGTCGAGGATCAGGAAAGCCATGGGCATGCCTCCGACGATCACGAAGGCGTGATCGCTATTCGTCCAAGAGAGGTGGGAGCGACCGGTTAGCAAGGGATAACCGGCGGCTCGATCATTGAGCGAGGTGGAACCGGACGAGGGTGAAATGGACTCAGGGCCTGCTATAGCGGGCGGAGGGATAGCCCGAAGCTGCCTCCTCTCCATTCGCAAACCCTAGCGTCATTTCATCGCCGTCTGGCCGGTACGCCCTCTACCGCTCGATGGTCCTGTTCCAGCGCGTCGTCCACTCGGAACGCTTCTGGTTGATGGTGTCCCAATCGACCTTGAGCAGGCTGTCGACCTTTTCCTGTCCGTAGGGCATACGGGCAGCCAGTTCTGGCGGCAGCTTCACGGTGCGATTCACCGGCGCGAAGCCGTTACTTTCGGACTGGATCTTCTGGATTTCCGGCGACAGCACGTACTGAATGAATTGCTGGGAGAGTTCGGACTGTGCATTAGGCGTGACGGAGCAGGCGGCGACCTGGAGGGCTACGGCACCCTCCTTCGGATAGATGAACTTGAGCGGAAAGCCGGTGTTCTGCAGCGCCACCGCACGGCCACTGCCGTACACCGCCATGACCACATCACCGTTCTGCATCATCCCGTCCATCTCACCGGGCGCACTCACCCAGGCCAGCACGTTGGGCGCGATCTTCTTCTCGAACACCGCGAAACCCGGATCGATGTCTTTCTCGCCGCCGCCATTGAGCCGCGCCATCTCGATCAGCGAATGCAGGCCGTAGGTATTGGTGATCGGCGGCATGCCCAGCAGTTGCCGATACTTCGGATCTTCAAGATCAGTCCAGGACGTCGGGGCCGCCCACCCGCGCTTCTTGAAGGCTTCTTCGTTGTAGCCGATCCCGGTGGCAACCATACCTACCGCAGTCGCCTCGGGACTCAGACGCGCCAGGGGATACAGGTCCTGGTAGACAGGCGCATCCGTGAGCTTTTCGCAGAACCCGAGCTGCAGCGCCTGGTACATGGGGCCGTCGTCCATCATGGCGACGTTGATCTGTTGCCGTCCTTTCTGCGCCTGCAGCTTGGCCAGCGTTTCCGTCGAGTTGCCCGACACATACACGACCTTGACCCCATGGGCCTTCTCGAAGGCAGGAATGACGCGGGTCTTGTACATCTGCTCGGTGGAACCGCCGACGCCGGCGACGTATAGCGTCGGTTCAGCGTGAGCGGTAAGCGTCATGCCAGCGGTCGCTGCGGCCAACAGCAGCGCGGACAGACCCTGACGCCAGGAGATGGATGAAGTACGGACGAGATACGGACTGGTCACGGGCAATGCTCCCTTTTTTGCGTTGCGGCAGATCGAGAACGTCGTGAGGACACGACCGGAAGATCTAGGCATCCGCCTCCGAGGACATCGCGGTAACCGCCATTCGGAAACGCTTTCTTTTTATGGGGCCATTTGGCTTGTGACCGAGTATTGTCAGCCTAAACCCATAGGGTCAAATACGAAGGTACGGGTTAAGTATTCATATTTGATATGGAGAGTTCTGTTGAATCTCAGACAGATCGAAGCCTTCCGCAGCGTAATGCGTCTAGGCTCCATGACCGCGGCCGCCGAAGCCCTGCACACCTCGCAGCCCAACGTCAGCCGACTGATCGCCCAACTGGAGCTGAGTACCGGACTCAAACTGTTCGAACGCGCGGGGGTACGCCTGATACCTACGAAGGAAGGCAGCGCCTTCTTCCAGGAAGTGGAGCGTGCCTATGTAGGGTTGGATAGCCTGCGCCAGTCGGCCAAGAACATCCGCAACCTGGGAACCGGCCGCCTGCGTATCGCGGCAGTACCCTCAACTGGCCTCACACTCATCCCCCACGTCATCAAGGACTTCGTCGCGACCCGCCCTGAGCTGACCGTCTCCCTGCACATGAACGCCTCGCCCACCGTAGTGCAGTGGGTACAGTCGCAATTCTGCGATTTGGGTGTCGTGGTCCAGCCCAGCGACGCCGGCCCTCTGGAAACGCTGCTAATCACCCGGCTCCGCGCCGTCTGCGTCCTGCCGCCAGGCCATCGCCTAGCGTCACGGGAGGTCATCAGAGCTCAGGATCTCCACAGCGAGAACTTCGTCTCCCTCTGCCATGGCGATGGCACCCGCGAGCAGATGGACAGGGTCTTCGAACAGGCCGGTGTCGAACGCAAACTCGCCGTGGAAGGCCAATACAGCTCCATCACCTGCGAGATGGTCGCCGCCGGCATGGGCGCCGCCCTCATGAGCCCGAATGTCGCCCAGGATTTTCTGCATAAGGGCATCACTATCCACCGCTTCGAGCCAGAGCTCCTATTTCCTGTTTACGTGGTAGCCCCCACAGGGTCTGGCCAAACGCCTTTGGCCACAGATTTTATTCAAGCGTTACGTACGCATTACTCGAGTCATTTCCCTTACTAAACCCATCCGCAGGGCCTTTCCTAGCAGCAAAGTGATCCGGGTGAGTGATCGGCTCTCATGGCGTGGTTCAAGAATATGAAAGAGGAATTGGGCACGAGCATCAGCCGGGATGCAGCTCCCTGCGACGAGCGCTAAAGGCAGCTATGGCGCGCTGAAAGCTAAGCCCCCGTGCGTTTCGCTGAAACTGGATCAGAACCCAAGATCAAACGCAGAAGCTTTTCGCAGGCATCCCGCTGATTAATGAGTTGATTCAGATGATCCAGGCCGCTGTAGCCGGTAATGACCAGCACATCGCTCGGTCTGCACAAATTTGGCATCAACACGAAATAGATTTACGGGCCGAGAGGTAGATCGGCATCCGTGCCTGTGATGCCAGGTCGGTACAGCTCAGCGCTATCTCATCAAACAGCGATGCCTGCATGCTACCTCCGGACTACATCCACGACTCACACAGCGACTCAGCTTGTGCCAGCACCAAATGTGCCGCCGCCTCCTGCTGATCTGGCGGATATTTGTATTTGCGCAGAATACGTTTCACCAACAGCCGCAACTTAGCTCGCACGCTGTCACGGTTGTTCCAGTCCACAGTCACATTCTGGCGCAAGTTCGCAGTCAGTTCATGGGCGATCTTGGCCAAGGTTTCATCACCCAATTCGCGTACCGAAGCCTCGTTATTAGCCAAAGCATCGTAGAAGGCCAGCTCGTCGTCATTGAGCCCAAGCTGATCACCACGTTTGCCGGCAGCGGCGAATTTCCTAGCCATTTCGATAAGCTCTTCGATCACCTGAGCTGTTTCGATCGAGCGATTCTGGTAGCGCTTTATCACGCTATCGAGCAGCTCGGAGAATTTCTTCTCTTGGGCTAGATTACTGGTGAACTTGCTCTTGATCTCACCCTCCAGCAGGCGCTCCAGTAGCTCAACCGCCAGGTTCTTCTCCGGCAGATTGCGCACCTCGGCAAGAAACTCGTCATCGAGCAGGCCAATATTGGGCTTGTCCAAGCCAACCGCCGCGAACACATCAACGACATCCCCAGAGACAACTGCATTGCCGATGATCTGGCGGATGGCTAGCTCGCGCTCTTCATCGGTCTTTTTCTTGGCGCTGATCTCGCGCTTCGTCAGCAGCACCTTGATGGCCTGCAGGAAAGCCACTTCCTCACGTACCGCCTTGGCCTCGTCCAGGGTGCAGCACAGGGTGAAGGCCTTGCTCATAGCCAGAGCATTGTCGGCAAAGCGCTTCTTGCCATCCTCCAGCCCCAGCACATGGTTGGCGGCACCGGCCAGCAGCTTGTGCCCGCCGGTCAGGAAGTCGCCGTAATCGAAGCCATGCAGCAGGCTGCGCAGCACGTCGAGTTTTTCCTCCAACACCGCATAAGCTTCATGGGCATCGACGGTGGGCCGCCCCCTGCCTTTGCTGGCGGTGTACTCCTTGAGCGCCGCCTTCAGCTCGTTGGCAATGCCGATGTAATCCACCACCAGGCCGCCCTGCTTGTCCTTGAACACCCGGTTCACCCGGGCGATGGCCTGCATCAGATTGTGGCCCTTCATCGGTTTGTCGACATACAAGGTATGCACGCAAGGCGCATCGAAGCCGGTCAGCCACATGTCGCGGACGATCACCAGTTGCAGCCGATCGGCAGGATCCTTGAAACGCTTTTCCAGACGCTTCTTCACCTGGCCGGGATAAATATGCGGGCGCAGCAGTGCCTTGTCCGAGGCACTGCCGGTCATGACGATCTTCACCGCGCCCTTCTCCGGATCCTCGTCGTGCCATTCGGGGCGCAGGGCGATGATCTCGTTGTACAGGTGCACGCAGATCTCGCGGCTCATGGCCACCACCATGGCCTTGCCGCTTTGCGCCTGGTTGCGCTCCTCGAAGTGCGCCACCAGGTCGGCTGCCACACTCTTGATACGCGGCTCGGCGCCTACCACCTTTTCCAACGCGGCCCAGCGCGACTTCAAGCGTGACTGCTGATCTTCTTCCTCATCTTCGGCCAGTTCGTCGACCTCGTCGTCGATATGCGCCAGCTCTGAGTCTTTGAGCGACAGCTTGGCAAGCCGCGACTCGTAGTAGATGGCCACGGTTGCACCATCTTCCTTGGCCTGCTGCATGTCGTAGACGTGGATGTAGTCACCAAATACCGCACGGGTGTCGCGGTCTTCGCTGGACACCGGCGTACCTGTGAAGGCCACAAAAGTGGCGTTGGGCAAGGCATCACGCAGGTGCTGGGCATAACCCACCTGATAGCGGGCACTTGCCTCGGCAACCTTGAGGTCCGGCGCCTTCAATGAGGCACTGAAGCCGTACTGGGTGCGGTGCGCCTCGTCGGCGACCACCACGATATTCGAGCGCGTGGACAACACCGGGAAGCTGTCTTCATCCTCGCCCGGCATGAACTTCTGGATGGTGGCGAAGACAATGCCGCCACTGGGGCGGTTGGCCAGTTTCTCGCGCAAGTCACTACGGGTGGCCACCTGCACCGGCTGTTCACGCAGCAAATCCTGCGACAGCGAGAACACGCCGAACAACTGGCCGTCCAGGTCGTTGCGGTCGGTGATAACCACGATGGTCGGGTTCTCCATCGCTGCGTCCTGCATAACCCGGGCGGCGAAGCAGGTCATGGTGATGCTCTTGCCTGAGCCCTGGGTATGCCAGACCACCCCGCCCTTGTGCGTGCCGCTAGGGCGCGAGGCGCTGACCACCTGCTGGATCGCCGCACGTACCGCATGAAATTGATGATAGCCGGCGATCTTTTTCACCAGCCCACCGTCATCCTCGAATAGTACGAAGTAGCGCAGATAATCCAGCAGCATCGGCGGCTGCAGCGCGCCGCGCACCAGCGTCTCCAGCTCATTGAACTCACCCAGCGGATCCACCGAGCCCCCATCGATGGTGCGCCAGCGGGCAAAGCGCTCGATATCGGCAGACAGCGAGCCCATGCGCGCCTCGCTGCCATCGCTGATAACCAGAATCTCGTTATAGTGAAAGACGTCCGGGATCTGCTCCTTATAGGTCTGCAGTTGATTGAAGGCCTTGCCAAGATCGGCATGCACATCCGCGGAATTCTTTAGCTCCAAAAGCACCAAGGGAAGGCCGTTGACGAACAGGATGATGTCCGGCCGGCGTGTATGTTTAGGCCCCTGGATACTGAACTGGTTGATCGCCAGCCACTCGTTGGCTCGCACATCGGCCCAGTCGATCAACCGCACGAAATCGCCGCGGGTCTCACCGTCCTTCTGGTATTGCACCGGCACACCGCCGACCAGCAGACGATGAAACAGGCGGTTGGCCGACAGCTGCACCGGCACACCTAGCTCCAGCACCTGGCGCAAGGCGTCCTCACGCGCCGCCAGCGGGACCTGCGGATTGAGTCGAGCGATGGCCGTGCGCAGGCGCATGGTCAAGAGCACGTCGCGATAGCTCTCGCGCTCGGGGTTATCGCCGTCGTGGGCGATATCCGGACCATACAGATGCGCGTACCCCACCTCACTGAGCCAGCCGAGGGTTTCCTGCTCCAGCTGATCTTCAGTCATTGTTCAATCTCATCCTTGCGCCCTTAACAATTCCCCAAACTCAGATGCCTGAAGCTCAGATGCTCCATGCAGCATATCCCGCGCCAACGCGCGTCGCTTCTGTAGCAGCTCATCCAGCGTCGCCTCAAATGTAGGCATCCCTTCATCACGCACAGTCGGGTAATAGACGTACACGTCCTTCTCCTGACCAATCCGGTAAGCGCGATCAGTTGCCTGATCCTCTTTGGCCGGATTCCAGCAGCGAGTGAAATGGATAACGTGGTTCGCCGCCTGCACGTTCACACCAAACCCAACCGCAACAGTGGAGAGGATTATCACCGAGAAACCCGGCTGCTCTTGGAAACGATCAATCAAGCGCTGCCGGCTCTGCGCACTCTGGCTGCTGGTGCTGGTATCACCATTGATTACAGTGGGTTTGAATCCGAATCGCTCCTGAATCGCATGCTGCAATTCACGCTGGATGTCCCGCAACTCGGTGAACAGAATGACCTTGTCGCCATTGCCCGAACGCGCGATGTTGTCCAGCGTGCCCAAGAGCCATTGGAGCTTCGGGGAGTGCTCCCTCAAACGAGGATCCGGCTGTACGCCGAACGGGTGGGCGCACACCAGTTTGAGCTTGTGCAGCAGGCCGAGCATGCCGCTCTCTCGCTGCTCTAATTGCTCCTGCATCTGCTGCTTCTGTGTGTACAGGGCAACCTCGGAAAAATAGAGACTGCGCTGCAACGTGTGCATCTGCAGCTTACGACATCCCTGATCCTCGATTTTGGCTGGGAGATCCTTCGCCACATCCTGCTTGGTACGCCGCAATGTCTGGGGTTCGATAAGCCCACGCAGGCGTTCAAGCGCCGCCGTGTCCCGCTCCATGCCGGCCTCAATGGGGCGTTGATACTCCCGACCGAACTGATTCAGCCCCCCCAGGAAGCCCGGTTGGATAAAGTCGAAAAGACACCACAAATCGATCAGCGTGTTCTCCACCGGCGTTCCCGTGCAGGCGATACGGAATCGCGAGGGGATAGCTTTCGCCGCTTGCGTGATCAGCGCCGCCGGGTTCTTGATCTTCTGCGCCTCGTCGCAGATCACGATGGCCCACTGCTGCCGCGCCAAGGAGAGTTCCTGATCACGCAAGGTTTCATAGGTAGTCAGCACGATACGAGCGTCGCCCATCCAGCCCGGCCGCAGAAGATTTTTTATCCCCTTGGCCTGCAGATCCCCGGGAATCTCGTCCTTCTTGAACTTCACGGCGCTGAGCGCGCCGCCATAAAGCTTCAGTACCGGCAATGCATCCGCATAGAAGAAGCGCTGCAGCTCGCGCTCCCAGTTATCCAGCAGGGAAACGGGGGCAACAATCAGAACCGGTTTACCCTGCGGGTTCTGCTCCAAATACCAGACCACGAAGGTCAGCAGTTGAATGGTCTTACCCAAGCCCATGTCATCGGCAAGCAAGCAACCTGCGACATGATCCGGTGATAAGCCAAACAGGTGCTGCATCCATGCCACACCTTTCATTTGATGATCGCGCAGCTGAACTTCGGGCCGAAGCAGCTCCGGAATATCGGCATTGGCATGCCGCCCCGCCAACAGTGCCACCTCGCGGCGGTGGGCGTAGGTCGCTTCTTCAATGTTGTGCTCGATATGCAGCACTGCACGACGGGCTGCCGGCTCAGCAGGAGATGATTTAGGCTCGACCGGATTAAGTTTTTTCGACCAGGCCTCATAAACTTGCTCCGCTACCTGAAAAGTTAGCGGGGTTTCAGTACCCGGTAGACATACCTGTTCATCACCTGCCATACGCGCCTGGTCGATGCGGTGCTCAAATTCTTCAAAATCTTCGCGGCTGGCAGGATCCCACTGGCTGAGCAGTTCGCCATCCACCCCAAGCTCTTTCACATCTGCCGGCAACCAGTTTTCCGTTGACTCTTTCACCAAAAATGGGGATGTAATGCGCTCCGCCTCACCAATACCGACGACGCGATCACCATACGAGGCCAAATCCAGCACCGCCTCGAATGTCTGCCCGGCCTCCTGTCGCTGCCAATGGCGCAAAAGCTCATTGACCCCTGCCAATTGCGCGAGGTCGAAGTCACTCAGTTCCAGCTCATAGCCCTGCCAGAATCCTGCAGGCATACCAGCCGCCAACTTGACTTGCAGCTCATTCACGAATGGTGCGAACTCATGAGCAAAATCGAAGCGCAGCTCGACTTCGGGTAGCGGCTTGGCCGAGATGGGCTCAAGGAACAGACCAACCGACTGAATATGTTTGCCGTCTTCGCCCAGGCAAGGCTCCAGGCGGAAACGATGGAAGTAGATGCCCGCGTCGGCCAGTTGCTCCTCATACTCGTCCGCATCAACAACCTTCTCGGCTGCATCCCCGATCACACTGTAGGGGTTGCGCACCAGTGACAGCGCTTCATCACCGGCTACCCGCCGCCCCGGTAACGCGCGAACAGATTCAAGCACCGCCTTTACATCCGGCTCAATCAGCACGTGCGTCACCGTTCCATCGGCACCCGGCACCCTGTACTTATCCTGCACCTGCTTGTAACCATCGAAACTGGCCAACCAATTGTCAGGCTGCCCATCAAACGCGACATCCAACTCGATAATCGGCGTACCGGCGACAACTGCCTTACGCGGCTTCAGCTTCAAGTGCTCAGGCTTGACCACCACAGTTTTGTCGAGGAACCCGTCCAATCCCGCACCAGCGCGCTTGGCCAACTTACGGATATTGGCCCAACCGATCTGGTTGGCGATTTCTCCCGGAGCCTGCTGCTGAGTGGCATGCAGGTCCCGAATGGCCTTCAAAAGCTCCCAGACCGCTCGCGGAAGCATCTCAGTGGTGCTGGCGTAGCGCACCACGGCGCCAACACGCTCGAAAATAATTGAGTTGCCCGTCTGCGGGTTACGCCAGGACTGGATAAACACCTTGAAATCCGGATCCGACAAGCCACCCGTGCTGGCCAACTGTGGCTGTAGCTCGGAAATCGCGGGCAAGCCAAGTAAAGGAAGGCTGCTAGCGTGCTCCGGATCATCCAAGAGCTGATAGATCGACTCCCAAGGCAACAACCAGCGATCACTCAGTTGGCTGGCATAGTCCTCTTCAAAGAGCTGATCCAGGTAGGCAGCAACGGGCCAGCTTGCATCGTCATAGGCCAGACTCAAGGCATAACAAAGACCTTGTTCTTCGATCTGGTAAGCACCAGGTGCTGCCCCCTTGGCAAGCTGGGAACGATCCTTCCCGGAAAAAAATCGGCCGAGCATCAAAGCCTCCAGAACATGAGTGCATTGTTTTTCACAGCCTTGAAGCCGAGGCGCAGCAGCGCTGTTTTGGCAGCCGCATCATCCCTGGCAAGCAAAACCTGGTAGACCCCGCTGGTCGAGCGGTGGTCGAACGTCTTATAAGGCACACTGCCCAACATCGACTCAACCTGCACGTCCAGCGAATTACCCGCAACAGATGCAGACGCAGCACTTTGGGCGGTGGGCTTGTCTTCGGAAACGCGGGGGTGCGTATATAAAGCTGGACGCTGCGCGACGATTCCCAACGCTCGGAGCTCGTCATCAAACTTATCCAGCCACCCTTCGACCACATTGGGTCGCCGCGGGGCTGGAGCGTGGGACATACGCTTCAGCGCCCGTCCTTGCTGCTTCAGCTCAGTTGTCAGCCCCAGCACCTGTTTGTCCGGATTGAATGGAGCGGCATCAGCACGATAGACGTAGCACGCATTGCCGGTACCGGAGAACTCGACAAAAAAGTAGTTGCCTATCTGCATCACCACCGCATTGTTGTGGCTCGGCCCACCGGTAAGCTGACTCAAGCGCCCTTTGTTTTTCTCGCGGAAGGCCACGAAATCACTACCCCGGTCATGCCACGCATCGCCACCCATCACAATCCGCGTATAGCTCATTTGATTGGCAAAGCGCAGCCAGTAGAACAGGCGCGACTGGTCAACCTCCGCCTCGCCCTTGAGCAAGGTGAAGAAGTGCTCCAGATCTTCCTTGGCGAACCAGGCCACCACCATGGCGCAGACAGCCTGCTCCACATACTGCAACCAGGCGTTCTGCTTGGAACGCATCTGTGGGCTGCCCCAGTGCTCCAACGCAGCCTGCTTGAGTAGCGAGGACGACTGCTCGCGATATCGCGAACGGTGATAACGAGTCAGGCAGGCACTTAGCACCTGATTGAGATAGCGCGTATTCATTTGCCCCAGAGCTACCAACTCCGGCAGGCGCTTTAGGAAGGTTTCGTCATCCAGCAGGAAAATGCGCGAAAGCAGAACCGCAAAAATCCGCTGCCACAACCAACTGCTATCCGGCACCTGGGCAATGGCCTGCAGAGAGGAAAGGTCACGCGCCCGGCCCTCGAATATCTCCTCCGCCAGACGGGTTCCAGCCTGAGCGCCGAACAGTTCGCGATGCTCAGCTACAATGCGCATCCACTCTTTCTCACGACCAATACGCTGCCTGACAGCATCAAAGCCGCAATCAATATCGTCACGCAGCACCCGCCAGTTCGCGTTGTCGTCGGGTTTGTGCTCATCGTAGGCAAAGTAGCTGAAACACAGCGCCAGCCAGTCGCGGCGGCTAAGTGACCGCTGCTCGATACGGCCAGCCACCTCCCGATGAACACGGTCAAACAGCTGATCGTCCTCCAGCACCGGAACACTGACTTCATCGTCATCGGCCAACCCGGCGAAAACCAGGCGCCACTCCGATGAAGTCAGCGCCTGCTCGCGCTTGAACTTGCCAAGTGCCAGCAAGCGTTTCTCACGGGGCGGTGCCAAAGCTTTTTCGACCTGATCAAAGCGCCGAGAAAGCTCAGTGCTGGCGCGTTTCAGCGCCACCAAGCCACTGAGCCCGGCATTGCCGCTACGCTCATTCTGGCGCTGCAAGCCGGAAGCGATGGCCGCCGACAGAGACGACAGAGCCCGGCTCATCTAGCGCATCTCCAACTGGCATTTCTCGTTTGCCGCGTAAGCAAACTCAAGCGCTGGTTCCTGACCTTCATGCCCCTGATCCTTGAGCCCGAAGAACTGCATGCGCAGCTCTACCCGCCGACTCTCCTCCTTGCTCTCCTTGGCATTGTTGAACGACACACCGCCAGCCAGGAACATGGAGCGAATCTGCTGTTGACGCTCAGCTGAAAGCCCTTTCTGCACCGGGCTGCGGCTATCGAGCAGACTGCACATCACCCACTCCGAGCGCTGCAGGGAGAGGTGCAGGTTGTACAGGTAAGAGCCGTCCGTATCGGTGAAGCCCTCGATCACCACCTGCTTGAGCCACTTGCGCCCCTCTTCGCTGTCAGCGGCATCCAAGATCAACGGCACAACATCCTGCAAGGCTTGCTGCCCCTGGCTGTTGAGGAAGTATTGATTGTGGCCAAAGCGCCCAGCCTCACCGAAACTAATGCGGTTATCCCGGCAGTCCACCACGATGGTGGAGTTAAGATCTCCCGCCCTCAGCTTGAGATCCCGGCAGAGCTTCGTGATGTCCTTGCCGCGCTGTTTCTCGCCTTGCTCAGCCTGCTGAATGCGCTGCGTCACCGAGCTCAGCGAGGCCACCATCACTACCAAAAACAAGATCATCATCGCCGTCATCAGGTCAGCGAATGAAATCCAGAAAGGCTTCTCGCCCTCGTCACGCGCCCGAGCGGGAGCGGCTGATTTGCCGAACATGCTCTACCCCCTCAGCGGCGCTGAACGCGCTCCATAATGTCACCGAAGTCTTCCAGGCTTTCCTTAACCCCTTCGACACCTCCGGCCAGGCTGGTCATCGCCTTGTGTAGCTCGGCGTCCAGACTCCCCAGCGTCTGCCGCAAGCTACGATCTACTCCCTCGCTAAATTCGTTGAAGCCCTTGCCCAGCACTGCGCTGATCTGCTCCAAGTAGTCGTTCACTTCACGATTGAGCGCCTGTAACCGCTCGCCTTGCTGCTTCAAATCATGCAAGTATTGGCTGCGCCCTGCAGACTCGCCCTGAGCAGTGGCGACCACACCTTGAATGACCGCAAGCGTCTGATTCAGTGCTTCACGGTTATTGCGATAGTCGGCCACCACACTGGTCAGTTCACGGGAAGCGCCGACCAAATCGCCGCTCGTGCCCTGCAGCGCACCCAGCACGCCCGCAGTCGCCTCGCCGGCTTTACTTACGCTCTGCCCGGCGCTGTCGAAGCGCTCGGCTGCCACGCGCATCTTCTCGGCACCTTGTTGCATGCTCTGCAGGTGTTGCTCGGTTTGCGCTCCAAGCAGTTTTAGGCTGTCCTGCATCGCGCCTTGCTGATCGGCGACAGCATCCAGCAGGGTTTTCACCTGCTCTTCCAGCCCGCCAACCATCTCGCGCGTACCACGGTGCAGTTCGACCTGGGCTACCTTGCTGGCCTGGTCCATCTGCGTACGGCTATGCTCAAGCTGCTTGAAGAGGCCGCCCAACTGCTCGCCCAGCACATCAACCGAGCTGGCGATCTTGGCCATGGTCTCCTGCTGGCCCTGGCCCATGCTCTGCTGCATGGAGTCGACAAAAGCCTGCAGATTTGCCGCCATGGCCTGCTGACGCGCTTCGCTATCAACGAACAGCTTCTCCAACTGCTTGGCCATTCGCTCACCTGCTCCCTCACCTTCACTGCCGATACGCGCGATGGATGTCTGCAGATTGGCCAGCATCTCGTTCATCCCGGCCTGCATGCTGTTTTGCCCGGCCTGCATATCGGCCAGCAGCTGCGCGATCATCTTGGCGCTGTTCTGCGAAGAGGACTCACCAGCCAAACGCATGTCTTCCACCAGGGTATTGAAGCCCTGCTGCATGGACTGCATGGCTGTCACCGACTGCCCGAGCATCTCGTGCAGACCGTTGAATTGCTGCCCGAAGGTACTCTCCAGCTTGCTCATAAAAGCAGTGAGCACATCTGTCAGGAGGTTTTGCACCTGGCCACTCTGCTCGCCGCTGGCAGACTGCACCGCACCGGCAATTTGTTCTAACGGCGCCTTCAAGCTGCTTTCGATTGCACCGCCGATCTGCTCCGCAAGCACCTGCCCAGAGTCACGGTAACTGGCGGACAACGAGTCCGCTAGTTTGAGGCTTTCCCGAACCTGGGTATCGACCAAGTTCTGCAGCATCTCGCGTAGGTCAGTAACTAGACTGTCTTTGAGCTGACGAGTCTGAATCGAGCTCTCGTTGCTCGACTTCACCAGCTCGGCGAGGTACTCCTCTCCTACTCCGCTATCGAACAAACCATCAATGCTTTCGGTGAGCGTTTCCAGATGCTTATAGCAGCGGCCCAAACGCCACTTTTCGGTTAAGGTCACTCCAATAGAGGCAAAGATCGAAAAAAAAGAGCCGAGAAACGCAAACAGCACATCTTTGAGCAATTGATCGACGCTGGAGCTAACCTGCTCAGGCGTACTGGGGTCGAAATGCTGCAGACCCAGCATCAAACCGAAGAAAGTTCCGACGATGCCAATACCCGTCAGAATGCCCGGTAAATGCTTATAGAACTCTGTTCCCAACGGCGTTTCTACGACTGTCTGGGCGGTAAAGAAATGCCCAGCCGCGGCAGTAGCTCGGGAGCAAAGCAGACGCTGCTCTCCCGCTTGAATCTCATGCTGGTCATGCAGCGTTTCGGCATACTCCTGCCACGCATGGCCCAGTGGGCGCTCCCTGAAAAGCCGTTCTAACTCGCTGCGGCGCTTGCCTGGCTGCTGCTCTTTGATGGAACGCACCTGCCGGGTAAGGCTCTTCAAGCTTCTACTGAGTGCAAAGGAACGCAGGAAGTAGCGTAGCAGGTACCAGATGCAAAGAACCGTGACCAGGCTGCACACAAACACAGGGGCGATAAGCTGCTCCGGTGTCGCTGTATTCCAGAGAGCCACCCACCTCGAATAATCCATACTTGTTTCGTCCGTATTCTGTGGCCCTGCAGCCGTTACTTATATCTGAAACCAACTGGCAAGCAACCTTCAGGCTCTTGCGCCCCATAGCAAAGCACTCGCGCTCTGCTAATTAAGCAATGCACACTGCAATGATCGCGCTCGCTATTGGCGGTACGCGAAAAACAAGCTCAAGCTATATTTTTGGAGCGGCAGGCAGCCTAGGAAACCGTCCGCAAAGGAATCATCGCTATATCGGCATCAACAATCCGATCTTTAGATAAATCGAAGGGCAGCACCCACAGGCTCACCCCTGCGCCAAAATCGAAGGCTGGCAGCGACGCTGGTAATCCAGCCCAACAAGGGTAAATCAGCACCAACTTAGGCACCTCGGCCTCCCTACGGTACTTATGCCCGTAGGCGAACAACTGATAGAGGTCGCTTTGACTGAGCTGGTAATTCTTATCGCGCTGGCTAGCCTGCAACCGCTTCCATTTGGTATCGAGTATCCAGCGTTGCTCAGGGGTATCGATTAGCAGATCTGGCTTCAGGCGGAACATCTTGCCGACGCTGTCTTGGCACAGGTGTTGGCTGGCCGCTTGCGGTTTCAGTTTTGCATCCGGCAGCAACTGGCTACGCAGCCTCGTTTCGACGTAGCGCTCGAACAACTTCTCCATGGGAAAGAGCATGCTCAAACCCTGGGCCAGACCAGCGACGGCAATAGGCATCTGCTGATTGAGGATCAGCTCGCACCATGGCTTCACCGCTTGGTAGTGGGCCATCAAACGATCGCGGCTCCAGACACGCAGATCGACCTCTACGTGACGGCTACTCGGCACCTCGGTTAGCAGCGTGCGCAGCTCATTAGCTAAACGCCAGTTGGCCGCGTCCTGAGTCGTCTTTGCCACCTGCTCCAGCGCCAACTTTAGCAGGCGGTTTTCCGCTCGATTCGAGAGAAATACGTCATGGCGGATCTGAAAGTGATGTTGGCGGCCTGGAGGCTGACGCATCTGCGCGACCACATTGAGCTGGCCCCGCAGAAAGCGCTGCTCTTCCTCGACGCGCTGATAGTCGAAACGCACGCCGCGTTTGACTAACAGATCCAACTCACTCAGGAACTGCTCCATCACCCACTCAGTGAGCGGCGCATCAAACAGCTCCAGTCCCGTCACCGAAACCTGCCGAGGCTTCAATGACAGCGCGGCCTGAATCATCTTGCGCAGCAAGGCACGGCCCTGTTTGACGCAATCGCCTTGCTCAAAGTGCTTGGGCAAGATTTCCAGACGCGTGCCGCAAGGCGTTTCCAGCACGCCGACGTAACTGTCCCACTTTAACGACTGCCGCCCTTCCACCTGCAGCAGCGTGGCGCCGCTGCGGTTGAAGCTGGCGCTTAATTTACAGAGCCAGTCAAAAGCACTGGCTGAGACTTGCGCCATATCCAGCGACGGCTCGACCGACTTAGTGGTGAGCTGGGCGTACTCGCGAATGGTCACAAGCGTTTTCACTCATTACCGCTCCCGAACTGATCGATCAAGCGCCGCCCAAGAGCACGAGTGTTGAGCCGGCCGCCATTACTGTTAGACGTGTCAATGCCAAGGCTAGCCGCCAGATTACGCAGAAGAGGTTTGGTAGGTTGCTGCAATATTTCCCCACGCCAAACCTCTATTGACCCCGTCGAGAGTTCGCGCAAAAGCAAATCGCCGTGGGATGCACTGCGCTTTACACCCACCTCTACGGTCTGAAGCTGGTGATCAACGATCCCCATATATGACTCCAACCGCTCAAATGCCTCGTCATTCAAGCACCAGGTATACCGGTCCAGACTCTGGCCGACATCCTGGCCAAACAACAGCTCAACGTTGCCCGCTTTCCGGTTAACAAATTGATTGATCAGCGGCTTGCGGTGGTCATTGAGTACCCACTGTATACGCTCCCAATCCTCAAAAAAGTATTCCTGTAAAAGCGGCAGTATCTGGTTGCGGAAAATGTGCTCAAGACGCTCAAACGAGTTGTCGTCTCTCAAAGGCATAAAGTAGGCATGCCCGAGGCAATGGTCGCGATCCAGCAGCAGCTCGATGCGCTGATTCATCACTTGGAGCAGCTGGCCGATACGAACCCCCTCTACCTGCACGTTATCTAGAAGGTCGGGCTTCGGTGGCATCTCGCGAAAAGTAAAACGTCGGCGTAGCGCGATATCCAACCCGGCCAGGGAGCGATCGGCGGTGTTCATTGTGCCGATCAGGTAGACATTCTTCGGGACGCTGAACGGCTGTTTGGAATACGGCAGCACCACCGATAGAGCCTCTTCGGCCCCGGCTCGTTTGGATGGCTCGATGAGGGTGATGAGCTCTCCGAAAATGCGCGAAATGTTGCCGCGGTTGATCTCGTCGATGATGAGCACACGCGTATTTGCTGTTGTTGTCTTAGCCTGTGGCTTCAGCAGTTGCTCGACCATCGCCGCAAACAGGCTTTGGTAGCCATTGACGATGTACTTCTCGAGCTCAGCCTCTGCCACCTTCTGGAAGATACGGCCCTGACGGATATCCTCTACGTCCAGCTGGCCGCTCTGCACATACTCCAATAGCTGGCAAACCAAGCTCAGCGGCAACGGCAAAACACCGCCCTTAGGTTTATCTAATTCAACCACCTCGGGGCTGATCGAACGCACCACATAGCCCTGGCCAAAACGTTGGCCGACGTGAAACAACGCCCCATCTTCGATCGTTTTCGTCCCCAGCAGCCCCTGTAATTTCTCCCGGTTCAGCGTGGGGCTACGCAGCTCGTAGAGCGTCATCTGGCTGAACTGGCCGTTCAATAGTTCACTATGGGGCAACGACGGGCTGTATTGACGCAGCCATTTAACTGGCCGCATTTGCGAATAGTGCGGATCATGCTCGGGATGGATTCTGAAGGCATAGTCGCCGGAGACTTCGCCTATAGCGCGGAACTTAAAATTGCCGTCACTCACCACCACCAGGTCACCCGGCTTCATTTTGGTAACGAACGCCGTAACGCTAGTGACGCTGTAATCGTAAGGGCCATCCGGATTCACGCCGGCATCGACGAAACGGCGCTGCACATCGCCACGACTCTTACAGCCGGTGAAATCGATACCACCACCGTAACCCAGCAGCATATAGCCGCCCTGTACACACTCTTCGTAAATGCCAGCGTCGCTCCCCTGAGTATTGCCTAGCGACATCTTCCAGATTCTGCGTTTACCGAGATCTACAGGCGCTTCCGCCTGCTGGGTAACTTTGGCAGCTGCGGCTTCGCATAGACTTTTGAAAACCCCATCGACCACCTCGTAGCGCAACTGGCCGCTGTCGCCGTCGCTCTCGGCCCGCAGCCCCTCAACGAAATCCTCGTAACTGAAGCTTTGATGGAACGTGACAAAACGGATGCGCTCTTGCTGCACCAGCTCGTCGAAGCGAAGCTTCAAAGCTGTACGATCCTGCCGATATGTTTGCAGGTAAGTGCCATCGAGGACCTCCAGCGCGGCCTCGACGGTGGCGTAGGTTTTACCGGTACCCGGCGGACCAAAAAGGATTTGATTAAGCGGCGCACTGGTCATCGGTGGCGTTCCGGTTTGGGTTTCGGGTTGAGTGAGTTGGTCAGCGGAGTCATTGCCTATATACAGGCTAAGCAACGACTGAAAGGCGTCTTCGTCCGGCACGGTTACGTACAAAGCCGGGCGGCCCATCCAAAGGCGAGGCGCGTTAGCCTGCAGGCCGCTGTGGCGGGTACGCTCAGGGGAGTAAGGCTCAATGGCCTTCATGAAGGGCTCGGTGTTGGCCAACCATTCTCCCAGCTCCATAAAGAGCGCAGGCTTAGGTCCAGGTTCGACGGCTAGCTGGCGTCCGTCATGGGTCTGATAGCCCGCCATCCTCGCCGCGGCCGATTTAACCGGGCTGACGTGCTCGGATGCGTCCAGCAGCTCCTTGATGCGCTGACCTGACCAACGCTGTGCCGCGAGCTGCATCAGCTCATCTGCAAAGGCCCATAGCGAACGCTCACCACGCTGCGCCATCAGGTCTCGGTTGAGCGCCGAGGTGCTTCGTGAAGCCGCTTCCCCCACAGCAGCACGAAGCACCTCTTTTGAGTAAATCGGCAGCAAACAGGGGTTTTCACGATCCTGATAGAGAAACGCCACCTTACGCATCAAGGCGCCAGGTTGTCGGATAAGCGCATCTAACCGCTCGAGCTGGCCGGTGCGCCCTGCTTCAGCTGCTTCGAGTAGTCCGCTTTTAAGGCTGGCGAACGCCTCTTGGGCACTTGAGCCAAGCATGTTTAACCAAACGTACTGATCGTCGTAGCTGTTGTACGCATTACCAAGCCTTGCTTGCCCATGGCCATGAGGACGGATGCCCATGCTGAGCGGGCCTTCCTTGAAGTCCCCCAAAGCTGCTGTGTCTTCGAGCAGCCAATGCGACAGCATTTTCTCGGACCCAATCGCGCAATATTGCTCAAGGGTAAGCCGCTGTAGTGCTGAAATATCCCACTGGGTGAGATAGCGATTCCATTGCTCTTCACGAAGATCGCTCATGCCTCAGCCCCCACTAGCTAAGCTTCAGCTTCCGGCAGGCGCAGCTGACCGGAGATTAGGCGGGGTAAGAGGGTGTCGCGGAGTTGGGTGAGGGTTTGGGTTTGAACCTCATTGGACTTGATTGCCGCGAAAATTGGCTCACAAAGATCGGCGAAAACTTCAAGCAACTCATTACTAGGTAAGTAAATTAAATGTTGTTCTAGCGCATCTCTTGGCAACGCTAGCACTGTGGTTCCAGTTGCATAACCAACTGCTCGCTCTCGAAATGATGAATGCAAGAAACAAAAAAATAGAAAGGGCTTTATTCCCTCGCCATACTGTTTATTGGTCACCACTTTAAAGACATGATGAGAGACAAACCCAGGACCCATTCCGTCAGGGATCAAAAGCGGCCTCCCTAAAATGGCTCGATGCTGGGTCATATCAGTATTGGCAATGATCAAGTCGCCAGCCTTCACACAATGCTTATCTTTGAAATCCCCTGTGTACCGCTTTACCTTTTCAAAGGCATACACCCTCGGAGCGTTAAAGCAACCAAGGTTAAACATATACGCACCTTGTTCATCTGAAAGGCCATTACCTTTGTAGGAACACCCTTTCTGAAAGGTGCAAAGCTGGCCAAGCCTTACCTCAGCCCACCCCTTCGGCACCAACCCCAGCTCAGACTCTTCGAAGCTATCGGGGAACAGGGCGGCGGTAGTGGCGTCCATGCCTTCGGGCTGGTGACCTTCGGCCTTGGCGCGCACGGGGTCGAAATCGACAAACCAGGATTTGAATAGTGCCTGGGCGATGGCTTCCAGGGTGGCGTTGGTTTGGCGTAGCAAGGTGATGCGGTCGTCGAGGGCACCTAGGAAAGCAGCAATGGCTTCCTGAGTACCCAACGAAGGTACAGCGACTGGTGTTTTGCGAAGGATGCCAAGATTGGTATGTGGCACACCTGTTTGAATCGCAGAATTAAGAATGTAGCGAAGCTGAGTATCTGATCTAAACAAGTAATAAATAAACTGTGCGTTAGCCTTGTCTGGATCAACCGTGATCTTCATCTGGCTCTGGGAAACGATGTACTCAGGATAGGAGGATGGAGGAACAATCGAAACCTGGCCCAATGTTCCCCTCTGGGTGAATATCACATCCCCAGGCCGCGCTTTGTTTTGCTCTAGCTGACGCCCTTTTTCAGGCGAAACAAATACAAAATCGCCCGATACCCATTTACCCCCCATATTCTGCCCGCGAATTACGGGCACGCCCTGTTCAACATAGTCTTTAGATACAAGGTTTGAACCAAATGGTCCGCCTACAATTGCATTCCTTATAGGTGCAGCTAGGTCTTCCAGCAGCAGACTTTCAAAACTCATAACCCAGCCCCCCCAGCTTGTGCCGGATCAACTGATCGAGTTGATAGCCCTTCCCCATCTGCTCCCCAAGCTGCTTAGTCAACCGCTGCATTTTGTCGGCAAAGGCTTCATCGTCATCCTCCACTTCCTCAGCACCGACATAGCGGCCCGGCGTCAACACATAGCCGTGCTCGGCGATTTCCGCCAGTTTTACGCTGCGGCAGAAGCCCGGGGTGTCGGCGTAGTCGCCAATCTCGCCGCCTACATCTAGCGGCTCGCCGCGCCAGTTGGCTACTGTTTGTGCGATACGTTCGATGTCGCGGTCGAGCAGCTCGATCTGAACGCGGCTAACGCTAGTACCGAGTTTGCGTGCGTCAATAAACAGCACTTCGCCTTTACGGGAGCGACCTTCACCCCCAGCTCCTCTCCCAGAGGTGGAAGGGAGAGATTTGTCTTTGGCTAGGAACCACAGGCAGGCGGGGATCTGCGTGTTGAAGAACAGCTGACCGGGCAGCGCGACCATCACCTCCACCACGTCGGCCTCAACCATGGCTTTGCGGATATCACCTTCGCTGTACTGACTAGAGCTCATGGAGCCGTTGGCCAGCACGATGCCGGCGCGGCCATTGGGCTTGAGGTGATAGTGCATGTGCTGCAGCCAGGCGTAGTTGGCGTTGCCTTGCGGTGGTGTGCCGTAGACCCAGCGCGGGTCACCTTCCAGGCTGCCGTGCCACCAGTCGCTGACGTTAAACGGCGGGTTGGCCAGCACAAAGTCGGCGCGCAGGTCGCTGTGCTGGTTGCGGATAAAGGTATCCGCCGGCTCCTTGCCAAGGTTGAAGTCGATACCACGAATGGCCAGGTTCATCGCCGCCAGGCGCCAGGTGGTGGGATTGGATTCCTGGCCGTAGATGGATACGTCGCCCAGCTTGCCACCGTGGGCTTCGATGAATTTCTCCGACTGCACGAACATGCCGCCCGAACCACAGCAGGGGTCGTAGACCTTGCCGTGGTGCGGATTTAGTACCGCGACCAGGGTTTTCACGATGCTGGCCGGCGTATAGAACTGGCCGCCCTTCTTGCCTTCGGCGCTGGCGAACTGGCCAAGGAAGTATTCGTAAACCTGGCCGAGAAGGTCGCGGGCTTTGTTGGCGTCGTCACCGAAGCCGATGGTGGAGATCAGGTCCACCAGCTCGCCGAGCTTGCCGTCCGGCAACTGGGCGCGGGCGTAGCGCTTGTCGAGGATGTTTTTCAGCTTAGGGTTTTCCGCCTCGATGGCGGCCAGTGCCTCGTCGATGCGCTTGCCGATATCTACGTGCTTGGCGGCGGCGCGGATCGACTCCCAGCGTGCCACTTCCGGGACCCAGAACACGTTGACCTCGCGGTAGTAATCGCGGTCCTCCAGCTCAGCAGCGAGCAATTCGGAATCACCGCCGCCCAGGTAGTAGTCGTCGTTCTCGTTAGCGAACTTGGCTTCCAGCTCGGCGCGGCGACCGGCGAAGCTATCGGAGATGTACTTGAGGAAGATCAGCCCGAGCACGATGTGCTTGTACTCGGCAGCGTCCATATTGGCGCGCAGTTTGTCAGCCGTGGCCCAAAGGGTTTTCTCCATGGCCTCGATGCTGGTGGCAGGCTGCACTTTGGTCGCCTTGCCCCTTTTCACTGCTGCCGCTGCCTCAACTACATATTCGCCTGAAACATCTGCCACAACTGTCGCCTCGAAGCGCTGACGAACCTTATCAAGGGTTTGCTCGGCCGGGCTTACACCTGCTACATACGCACGCAGTACCGAACCACCTCGGCCACGGCCCTTCACCAATACGCCCTGCTTGATCAGGGCATCGCGCTCCGCCCAGAATTGCTCCTCGGTCAACTCGGAGAACTGGTCGCGCAATTGCTCGAACAGTGATTGGTTACCGATGCTGCCCTCGGCAGGCACGGCGGCAAGCAGAGCCTGAGGTAACAGGGCCAGATCTGTCATGCATAACTCCTCATGCGAGCCCTATGGAGTGGGCGCGCCGATATTTAAATGGTGATGGCGAAAAGGCTTTGAGGTGACCGAGGACAACATTAAAGCGTACAGACCGAGCGGGCGGACGCCATTCTTGGAGGCTTGGCCGGTGGTGCCGTGGGTAGCCTGGCCGGCGCCCGGCTCGGCGAGGAGATCGATGCACGGGTGCTCAACAACTTCGAATGCACGCCTGCGGCCATGTGTTTTCCAACCCAGACAGCTAACGCCTCTGCTGCGACACGACGTACCCAGCACCTTCCCTTTTACTCTAATTCCTGTGCTCGGTGCTGTTGAGCCGAGCGTAGCCAGCCTTGCTGGCAAGGAGATCCTAATGGATCATCTCATCAAGCAAATGACTTGTGTCGGAGCCACCCCCAGGCATGGCCTCGACAGTCGACTTACGCTAAAACAACCCCTGCATATCTGGCAACGTGAAGCCGGCATGGCCTGGCAGATTCTCGAAAGCCCGGTGCATTTCAAATCACTTGCAAGCAAGGAACGCTCCTGCCAGCTCAGCTCACACAAAGCCTCACCCACCCATCCCTCCTCAAGGGTGGTAACCAGCGCAAAACACCAGCGGGGCAAAAAGTGGGCAAAGTTTGTAGAAGCTCAAAAACCATCAGGCATAAAAAACCCGGCCACCTTTCAGTGACCGGGTTTTTAAGATTTGGTCGGGACGGAGTGATTCGAACACTCGACCCCTTGCACCCCATGCAAGTGCGCTACCAGGCTGCGCTACGCCCCGACTGTGTTCCTCTAGGGAACGGCGTGCATCTTACTGCAACGCTTTGATTAATGGAAGCTTTTTTTCACTTCTTCAGTACGACGAGGACTTCTTCGAGTTCGCTGATCATCTGGCGGATGAGCTGGTGGTACTGCGAACCCTCGTCGCGGGTCTCGTCGCCCTGGGTGAGACGCTGGCGCGCCCCGCCGATGGTGAAGCCTTCGTTGTACAGCAGGGAGCGGATCTGGCGGATCATCAGCACGTCGTGGCGCTGGTAGTAGCGCCGGTTGCCGCGGCGCTTCACCGGGTTCAGCTGGGGAAATTCCTGCTCCCAGTAGCGCAGCACGTGCGGTTTTACCAGGCAAAGGTCGCTCACCTCACCGATGGTGAAGTAGCGCTTGCCCGGTATGACCGGCAGCTCGTCGTTATGACTTGGTTCCAGCATAGGCCTCGACCCTGGCTTTGAGTTTCTGCCCGGGGCGGAAGGTCACCACACGGCGCGCCGTGATGGGTATTTCCTCCCCTGTCTTGGGATTGCGTCCGGGGCGCTGGCGCTTGTCGCGCAGGTCGAAGTTGCCGAAACCGGACAACTTGACCTGCTCGTTGCTTTCGAGCGCATGACGAATTTCTTCGAAGAACAGTTCGACCAATTCCTTGGCTTCACGTTTGTTCAGACCGAGCTCTTCAAACAGACGTTCGGCCATCTCAGCTTTCGTCAGGGCCCCCATGCGCTATTTCCTTAAGGTGGCGTTGAACCTTCTTTCCAGAGAAACGAGGATTTTCTGCGTCGTTTCGTTGACTTCTTCATCGGTTAATGTGCGCGATGGATGTTGCAAGGTCAAGCCGATGGCGACGCTTTTTCTATGTGGATCAATGCCTTTGCCTTGGTAGACGTCGAACAGACGCAGCTCCTTGAGGCCTTCTCCGGCGTTCTCGCGGATGTCAGCCAGGAGGTCGCCTGCGGCTACGGTTTCGTCCACCACCAGCGCCAGGTCACGACGCACTTCCGGGAAGCGCGACAGCTCGCCAAAGCGCGGCAGGCTGCCAGTGGTCAGGGCATCCAAGGCCAGCTCGAAGAGGAACACCGGACGATCCACGTCCAGTTCGCGCGCCACGTCCGGATGCAGGGCGCCCAGGTAGCCGACCGGCTGCCCTGCCCTTTCGATCAGTGCGGTCTGCCCCGGGTGCAACGCCGGATGCTCACCCGCCACGAAGCGGAAGTCAGTACCCGCACCCGACTGAGCCAGCAGCGCTTCGACATCGGATTTGATGTCGAAGAAGTCCACCGCCTCACGCCCGGACGACCAGCTTTCCGGCAGACGCGAGCCGCAGACGGCGCCAGCCAGGACGTTTTCCTGCACCAGGCCTTCCAGCTGACCGACGAATCTCAGCCCCGACTCGAACAGCCGGACGCGGTCCTGCTGACGGTTGAGGTTGTACTGCACGGCCTTGACCAGACCCGGCCACAGCGACGAGCGCATGGCGGCCATGTCGGTAGAGATGGGATTGGCGAGCATCACCAGCTGGGCCTCAGGGGCGAACAGACGGAAGGTCTTTTCGTCGATGAAGCTGTAGGTGATGGCTTCCTGGTAACCACGGGCCACCAGCAGGCGACGTAGCTGGCTCAGCTCGCCCTTGCTCTCGGGCAGGGGTTGCGGGGCCAGTCGGGCCTGGGGGAAACGGATCGGCAACTGGTTGTAGCCATACAGGCGCGCCAGCTCTTCGATCAGGTCCACTTCGATGCTGATGTCGAAACGGTGGCTGGGTACGCCCACCTGCCAACGACCGGCTTCCAGGCGGGTCACGGCCAGACCCAGGCCGCTGAGCAGACGCTCGACCTGGGCATCGTCCAGGGTCAGACCCAGAACGCGCTCGATGCGCTCGGCGCGCAGCAGGATCGGCTCGACCTGCGGCAGATGCTCGGCACTGACCGCCTCGATCACCGGACCCGGCTCACCGCCGACGATATCCAGCAGCAGGCGAGTCGCCCGCTCCATGGCCTTGCGTGCCAGCTCGAAGTCCACGCCCCGCTCGAAGCGGTGGGAGGAATCGGTGTGCAGGCCATAGGAACGGGCCTTGCCGGCCACGGCGATTGTGTCGAAGAAGGCGCTTTCCAGGAACAGGTCACGGGTACCGGCGGCGACACCACTGTGCTCGCCTCCCATGACGCCGGCGATGGCCAGGGCGCGTTCATGGTCGGCGATCACCAGGGTGTCGTTGCGCAGTTCGATGTCCTGGCCATCCAGCAGCACCAGGCGCTCACCGGCATCGGCCAGGCGTACGCGGATGCCGCCCTTGATCTGGTCAAGATCGAAGGCATGCATGGGCTGACCCAGCTCGAGCATCACGTAGTTGGTGACGTCGACGGCGGCGTCGATGCTGCGCACGCCGCTGCGGCGCAGGCGCTCGACCATCCAGTCCGGCGTGGGACGGGACAGGTCGACATTCTTGACCACACGACCCAGGTAGCGCGGGCAGGCCTGGGGGGCCAGCACCTCGACCGGACGGGTCTCCTGGTGCGTAGCCGCTACGGCCTCGACCTGCAGCGGCTCGACCGCGGCGTTGTACAGGGCACCCACTTCCCGCGCCAGACCGGCGATGGACAGGCAGTCGCCACGGTTGGGCGTCAGGTCGACGTCGATGATGGCGTCGTCCAACTGCAGGTAGCTGCGGATGTTCTCGCCCACCGGTGCGCCGGCGGGCAGTTCCAGCAGGCCGCTGTTGTCATCGCTGATCTGCAGTTCGCTGGCCGAGCAGAGCATGCCGTGGGATTCCACGCCGCGCAGCTTGGCCTTCTTGATGGTGAAGTCACCAGGCAGCGTGGCGCCGACGGTGGCGAAAGGCACCTTCAGGCCCGTACGCACATTGGGCGCGCCACAGACCACCTGGAAGGATTCCTGACCGTTGCTCACCTGGCAAACGTTGAGCTTGTCGGCATCGGGATGGCGCTCGACGGAGACCACCTCGCCGACGATGACGCCCTGGAAGCTACCGGCCGCCGCTTCGACGCCGTCCACTTCCAGGCCGGCCATGGACAGCCGGGCAACCAGATCCTCGTGCGTAGCCGCAGGGTTCACCCAGCTACGCAGCCATTGTTCACTGAATTTCATAGGACTCCCGTCTGGCAGCTAGCGGAATTGCGCCAGGAAGCGCAGATCGTTGTCGAAGAAGAGGCGCAGGTCGTTGACCCCGTAGCGCAGCATGGCCAGGCGCTCGGCGCCCATGCCGAAGGCGAAGCCCTGGTACTTCTCCGGATCGATGCCGGCCATGCGCAGGACGTTGGGGTGGACCATGCCGCAGCCCAGCACCTCGAGCCAGCGCGAAGCCGGTTCGCCATCGCGACTCGGGCGGCGAATATCCACCTCGGCCGACGGCTCGGTGAAGGGGAAGTAGGAGGGACGGAAGCGCACTTCCAGCTCTTCCTCGAAGAATTCGCGCAGGAAGGTCACCAGGGTGCTCTTGAGATCGGCGAAGCTGACTTCCTCGTCGATCACCAGGCCTTCGACCTGATGGAACATCGGCGAGTGGGTCTGATCGCTGTCGCAGCGATAGACACGACCCGGGCAGATGATGCGGATCGGCGGCTGCTGGCTCTCCATGGTACGGATCTGCACCGGCGAAGTGTGGGTGCGCAGCAGCATGTTGGCGTTGAAGTAGAAGGTGTCGTGCATCGCCCGCGCCGGGTGGTGGCCGGGGATGTTGAGCGCTTCGAAGTTATGGTAGTCGTCTTCGATCTCGGGACCGGTGGCGACGCCATAGCCGATGTTGGCGAACAGACGCTCGATACGCTCCAGGGTGCGGGTGACCGGGTGCAGGCCACCGGAGGCCTGGCCCCGCCCGGGCAGGGTTACGTCGATGCGTTCCGCGGCGAGGCGAGCGGCCAATGCGGCCTGCTCCAGCGTCGCCTTGCGGCTGTTGATTGCGTCCTGGACACGTTCCTTGGCGGCGTTGATCAGCGCGCCAGCCTGGGGACGCTCCTCAGCGGTGAGGTGGCCCAGGGTCTTCATGATCTGGGTCAGTTCACCCTTCTTGCCCAGGTAATTGACCCGGAGCTGTTCCAGGGCATTGGTGTCTTCGGTGAGCCGCACGGCCTCCAGGGCTTGGGAGACCAGCGCATCCAGGTTTTCCATCTAGGGACTCCAGATACAAAATAGGGGAAGAGCTATGAGGCTCTTCCCCTATTGATAACGTTGCTTCGCGCCAGGGGCGCGAGATTGCCGGGGGGCTTAAGCCAGCGAAGCTTTAGCTTTCTCGACAATCGCAGCAAACGCCGCTTTTTCGTTCACGGCCAGATCGGCCAGTACCTTACGGTCGATCTCGATGGCCGCTTTCTTCAGGCCGGCGATCAGACGGCTGTAGGACAGACCGTTGATACGAGCACCAGCGTTGATACGAGCGATCCACAGAGCGCGGAACTGACGCTTCTTCTGACGGCGGTCACGGTAGGCGTATTGGCCTGCCTTGATTACCGCTTGCTTAGCGACGCGGAAGACGCGCGAACGGGCACCGTAGTAGCCTTTGGCGAGCTTCAGGATTTTCTTGTGACGGCGACGAGCGATGACGCCACGCTTAACACGAGCCATGAGTAACTTCCTCTAGATTCTTGACCAGGATTAACGAAGGCGCAGCATGCGCTCGACCTTTTGGACGTCGGATGCATGCATCAGCGACGTACCGCGCAGCTGACGCTTACGCTTGGTGGTCATCTTGGTCAGAATGTGGCTCTTGAAAGCGTGCTTGTGCTTGATGCCACCAGCAGTTTTCACGAAGCGCTTCGCAGCGCCGCTTTTGGTTTTCATCTTTGGCATGTTCGGATACTCCGCATTGAGTGATTACGCATAACCGCAAGGCCTGCCAGTGCCCTGGTGGTTACTTTTTCTTCTTGGGGGCGATGACCATGATGAGTTGGCGTCCTTCCATCTTAGGATGCTGCTCAACGGCGCCATGTTCGGCGAGGTCAGCTTCGACCCGCTTCAACAGCTCCATGCCCAGCTCCTGGTGGGCCATCTCCCGGCCGCGGAATCTCAACGAGACCTTGGCCTTGTCCCCCTCGGTTAGGAAACGTACCAGGTTGCGTAGTTTTACCTGGTAATCCCCTTCTTCCGTCCCTGGACGAAACTTGATTTCTTTGACCTGAGCCTGCTTCTGGTTCTTCTTCGCCGCCGCGACTTGCTTCTTCTTCTCGAAGACGTGCTTGCCGTAGTCCATGATCCGGCAGACCGGGGGTACGGCGTCGGCGGTGATTTCCACCAGATCCAGCTTGGCGTCTTCAGCAGCCTGCAGGGCCTCCTGGATGGAGACGATGCCTACTTGCTGACCATCGGCGCCAATAAGGCGAACTTCCCGGGCGGTGATATTTTCGTTGATCGGTGCCCGGGGGGCGGCTCGCTTGTCTTGTCTCATGTCACGCTGCTTGATAGTGATTACTCCGAATCTTGCCGGCCACGCCGGGAAACCGCTTGCGTGAGCAGCTCGCGGAAACGCTCGATGGGCATGGAGCCCAGATCAACGCCTTCACGGGTACGCACGGCAACGGATCGTGTCTCAACCTCCCGGTCTCCAATGACCAGGAGATAGGGAACCTTGAGCAAAGTATGCTCGCGGATTTTAAAGCCGATCTTCTCGTTTCTCAAGTCGGCTTTGGCCCGGAAGCCCTCAGCGTTCAATTCGCCGACGACCTGCTGGGCAAAATCGGCCTGCTTGTCGGTGATATTGAGCACCACCGCCTGGGTCGGGGCGAGCCAGGCCGGGAACAGACCGGCATAGTGCTCGATGAGCATGCCGATGAAGCGCTCGAAGGAGCCGAGGATGGCGCGGTGCAGCATTACCGGACGCTGACGGCTGTTGTCCTCGGAGATGTAGCTGGCGTCGAGGCGCTCCGGCAGGTTCGGATCGTACTGCAGGGTACCGCACTGCCAGTTACGACCCAGGCAGTCCTTGAGGGTGAACTCGATCTTCGGCCCGTAGAAGGCGCCCTCGCCCGGCTGGTATTCCCACTCCAGACCCGAGGCATCCAGCGCATCGGCCAGAGCCTTCTCGGCGCGATCCCACAGCTCTTCGGAGCCGACGCGCTTGGCCGGGCGCGTGGAGAGCTTCATGATCACGTCGGTGAAACCGAAGTCGGCATAGACCTGCAGGGTCAGCTTGATGAAATCGGCCGCTTCCTTCTCCACCTGCTCTTCGGTACAGAAGATATGGGCGTCGTCCTGGGTGAAGCCACGCACGCGCATGATGCCGTGCAGGGCGCCGGACGGCTCGTTGCGGTGGCAGGCACCGAATTCGGCCAGGCGCAGCGGCAGGTCGCGGTAGGACTTCAGCCCCTGGTTGAACACCTGCACGTGGCAGGGGCAGTTCATGGGCTTGACCGCGAAGTCGCGGTTTTCCGAGGCCGTGGTGAACATGTTCTCGGCGTAGTTGGACCAGTGCCCCGAACGTTCCCAGAGGATGCGATCAACCACCTGGGGCGTCTTGATCTCCTGGTAGCCGTGCTCGCGCTGGACCTTGCGCATGTACTGCTCGAGCACCTGGTAGACGGTCCAGCCGTTGGCGTGCCAGAACACCATGCCGGGCGCTTCTTCCTGCAAGTGGAAGAGATCCAGCTGCTTGCCGATGCGGCGGTGGTCGCGCTTCTCGGCTTCCTCGATGCGCTGGATGTAGGCCGCCAGCTGCTTCTTGTCCGCCCAGGCGGTGCCATAGATGCGCTGCAGCTGCTCGTTCTTGGCGTCGCCACGCCAGTAGGCGCCGGACAGCTTGGTCAGCTTGAACGCCTTGAGGAAGCGGGTGTTGGGCACGTGCGGGCCCCGGCACATGTCGACGTATTCCTCGTGGTAGTACAGGCCCATGGCCTGCTCCTCGGGCATGTCGTCGATCAGGCGCAGCTTGTACTCCTCACCCCGGGCCTTGAACACCTCGATGACCTCGGCGCGCGGCGTCATCTTCTTGATGACGTCGTAGTCCTTGTCGATCAGCTCGCGCATCCGCGTCTCGATGGCCGAGAGGTCATCCAGGGTAAAGGGACGCTCGAAGGAGATGTCGTAGTAGAAGCCTTCGTCGATCACCGGACCAATGACCATCTTGGCGGTCGGGAACAGCTGCTTGACCGCATGACCCACCAGGTGGGCGCAGGAGTGGCGGATGATCTCCAGGCCGTCCTCGTCCTTCGCGGTGATGATCTGCAGGTTGGCATCCTGCTCGATGAGATCGCTGGCATCGCGCAGCTGGCCATCGACGCGACCGGCGATGGTGGCCTTGGCGAGACCGGCACCAATGGACTGGGCGACTTCGGCTACGGTGACGGGCTTGTCGAATGGACGTTGGCTACCGTCGGGGAGAGTAATGACAGGCATGGCGCCTCCTCAACTCAGTGGTGACCCATACCAAGGGCCACATGGTGGGATTGGCCAGTAAGCAGCCGCACCGCTGGAAATCCCGCCGCACAGTGGCAGGGCCGCAAGGCATTCCGGGCGACGCGAAAGGATCACTGGAAAGTTTGGGACGGAAATCCTTTCAGAAACTGAGACCTGGCGCAACCTCGAGAGGAACAGTCGCCGGCTCAACGGGCCGCGCCGGGGTACTTCTTGAGGAACTGCTTCTGCATTTCCTGGCAATTTTCCATGAGCGCCTGGCGATCGGCCGGCGAGGTTTCCGGGGCATTGGCCCGCGCCAGGCACTGATCGATGGCCTGCTGCTCGTTGGCCCGATTGGCCGGCGTCGCATTGTGGCGATAGACATAGATGATGGAGCCGAAGACCACGACCGCGAACAGGATCGATAGCAGGATCAATCCCAGGCAGCCGCCTTTACCGATCTGCCGCCCTTCACCACCCTGCGTCATCACTCTCTCCTCGCGGTAACGGACCCCTGCTCGCGCCTTGGCGAAGCAACGAAGCCCCAAGAAAAATCGTCCGCCAGTCTACGTGAAAACCCATGGCATCACGACCGAGGCACGCGGTCACACCCTCCCGAGCAATCGGCAGAACCTTTATTCGCACTTCCGGAAAGTTCTAACGCGCAAACCAGACTCACGCCCGACCCGATCAATTCCGCCCTTCAATCAAGGCGCGGAAAGATCACGCGTAGTTAGCTGCGCCAACTTGTTCAGCGACTATTCAAGAAAAGCCCCGCACCTATTAATCCAGTGTTAAGCGATACGGCGGAGTATCGATTCCAGGCACTGCAGAACCTGGTTCTGGTACCTGAGCGATAGCCTTATTTCAATTGCATATCCGCTGGAGGCAGCAAATGAACGTCAAGAATAAACTGGCAAAGAGCATGCTTGTCGTCGCCATCGTAGCCGCCTGCTCATCTGCGGCCATCGCCGCGAACCAAGCCCCCTCGGCAAACGAACTGGGTAGCTTCCAGGCCCTGTCCACCCAGGGACAACGGGCCTTTACCGACATCTCCGCCGCACGCCTGGAACTCTTCCAGGGGCAAACGAAGCAGGCGGTTTCCCATGTCAAGGACGCCCAGCAGGCACTCAAACTTGCGCAATCGGACAATACCGCGCTGAAAAAAGCCGCGAGCGAATTGCAGGTCAAGGATAATCAAGGCAAGGCCGATACCAGCACTACCATAACGTCCTGGCTACCCATCTGGGGCGATACCGTAGTACAGGACAGTTACATGGCCAGCCCGCAAAAAGTTAAGGCGGTGGCCGATGCCAATAACAAACTCAAGCATGGCGACGCCAAGGGTGCTGCAGACACCCTGCGCCTGGCCGATGTGGATATCGACACGGCCATCGCCCTGGCACCGCTCAAGCAGACCATGACGGACGTCGACCAGGCGGCCAAGCAATTGGCCAGCGACAAGTTCTATGAGGCCAACCTGACGCTCAAGCAGGTTCAGGATGGTGTGCGCTACGCCTCGACGGCCCTGGACTTCACGGCGAACAAGCATGGGCTGCAGCCGGCAGGCTCCTTCACCGAAACCGTTACCCCGAGCAGCTGATGGTTTGGCAGGGGCAACAGGGCGATCGCAGGGTCGCCCTGTTAAACGACCCGACACCCAGCAAGTCCGCCTCGATCCCAGCGCGGAGCAGGCAAACACGAAAGGGGCGGTCTCTCGGATCGCCCCTTTCCATTACCCGCCACCGATGCGGATGTTGTTACCTGGTCCAGCTGACCCAAACCCTACCCCTCCCGCACGGGCCTCGGCGAGACCTGTCCACAGCCGCTGACGCATGAACTTCAAGGTGCCGGACATGGATTGCCGCTGCAGGAGAGGCCGTCGGCGTGCGACTGCACCTGAGCCTGTCGCCATGCTGAGACTCCGCCCGCCCACGGATTCGCACAGGCTTCCACCCCCTCCCCGCAGGCAGAGCTACCCGGTCCTGCCGAGATACCTCGATGCCAGCCAGTCTCTAACCCACCCGGATCAGGCACGGCCTTCGCGCGCCGCAGATACAGCCGTGATATGCACGATTGTGCGTATTCTTGCTTAATCATGCATGATCAGCTAACACTGGTGTGAGGTGTGATCACCCCTACCGTCATTTTTCTCCGGAGCCTCTCCAATGCAACATGTGCAACTCGCCGCCCAAGAGCCTTCGGGAGCGATCGAGCAATGGGCGACCCGCGCTGGCTTCCTCATTGCGGGTTCTGCCATGGCCGCCTGGGCACCCCTGGTGCCCGTCGCCAAGGCGAGGATCGGCGCCGATAATTCGACGCTTGGCCTTCTCCTGCTTTGCCTGGGCCTGGGATCCATTGTCGCGATGCCCATCGTCGGCATTCTCGCCAGCCGCTTCGGATGCCGCGCGGTGATCGCGACCAGCTCGGTGGCACTTGCCCTGGTGCTGCCGCTGCTTGCCGTCGCCGATTCGATCTTCGGCATGGCCATAGCCCTGGCCTTGTTCGGGGCAAGCGTTGGCGCGCTAGACGTCGCGATCAACATTCAGGCTGTGATGGTCGAGAAGGACAGTGGTCGCAACATGATGTCCGGCTTCCACGGCCTGTTCAGTGTCGGCGGGATCGTCGGCGCCGGCGGCATGAGCGTTCTGCTGGGGGCTGGAATCCAACCGCTGGTGGCGACCCTGGTGTTCAGCGCGCTGCTGATCGTGCTACTCGCGGCCTCGATCAAGGGTCTGCTGCCCTACGGCAATCATGACGCCGGACATACCCCGTTGTTTACGCTGCCGCGCGGGATCGTCGCCTTCATCGGCTTGCTCTGTTTTCTGATCTTTCTCGGCGAAGGCGCGATCTTGGACTGGAGCGCCCTGTTCCTGATCGATACGCATGGCGTCGACCGGGCGCAGGCCGGCTTCGGTTACACGGTATTTGCCTTGGCGATGACCATTGGCCGCCTGACCGGCGACTGGATCGTTAAGACGTTGGGCGGCCTGAAAGTGGTCGTAGGCGGCGGCCTGCTTGCCGCGGCAGGCTTCCTGATGGCGGTCCTGGCACCCACCCAGCCCTTTGCCTTCGCAGGCTTTCTGCTGGTTGGCCTCGGGGCTTCCAACATCGTCCCCGTGCTCTTCAGTGCCGCCGGACGGCAGACCCGGATGCCTGCAAGCCATGCCATTGCAGCGATCACCACCATCGGGTATGCCGGCATTCTCATCGGTCCGGCCGCGATCGGCTTCGTCGCGCAGCACTGGAGCCTGAGTGCAGCGCTGCTACTGGTGGGTGGCGGGATGGCGTTCGTTGCACTCACCTGGCCGATGACCGCCCGGCAGCGAGACGCCTAGCGCCTCGCCTTCGCCGAGGCAAAGGCCAGGGCCGAGCAGTATGTCGCCGGGACCCATCTGAAGCCCTCACCGCTGCCACCCCCAATAAAACCCCAAACGAAAAAAGGCGACCCTTTCGGATCGCCTTTTTTCTTACCCGCCAGCAGTGCGGGTTTTGTTTGGTAGGCACGATTGGATTCGAACCAACGACCCCCACCATGTCAAGGTGGTGCTCTAACCAACTGAGCTACGTGCCTGCTGTGGGTGCGCATTCTACAGCGCGGGACTTTAGCGTCAAGCCCTTTTTTCAGCTAAACGCCTGAAAACGTGAAATTTTTTTTGAAGGCTAGGAAACCCGCCGGGCCGGACGCCGCGGATAGAGCAGGATTGAAAGCCAGAGCGCGAGGGTTTCCACCGTTATCGCCAGGGCCAAGCCCAGCCCTATCCCCCAGCCGATGGCTTCGGGGGTAAGCACTACCTGATAGCGATACTGCTGCAGGGTCTCGTCGCGCAGTTCGCTGTTGGGCCGTACCAGGATGTGCCAGGCCCGCTGGTACCAGGGACCCTGCAGCGCCTGCCACTCTTCGTTGAACAGCGCATTACGGCGCAGCAGTACGCCGAGGCTGTCGGCGTCGCTGCGAAAGACCGGATCCTCGCTGGCCCGGTAATGCGCCAGCAAGCCGTCGAGATTGCCTTCGAAGTACTGCTGCGCGGTCCGTCTGAAGCCGCTCAGGGCCTGATCGGATTCGAGGCGATGGGCATCCACGCGCTGCTCGTAGTCGAGCATGAAGCCGGGGATCTGCACCCCTACCAGCAAGGCCAGGGTGAACAACAGCAGACGAATATAACTGCGCAGCATCGTGTAGTGGCTTCCTGTCTAGACGCGGCCCTGGGAGACGATCTCGCCATCCCACCAGAGATGCCATTCCCCGGGCTGGTGCAGGGTCCAGACCTCGTCGGAGGTCAGCGGCTCGGTGGCGATGATGGTGACGACGTCATTGGGCGTGGTCTCGGCCTTGAAATCGATATGGACTTCCGCATCACGCAACTGGGCCGGACCGAAGGGGGCGCGGCGGGTGATATGGGCCAGCTTGGTGGTGCAGAAGCTGAACAGCCAGTCGCCGTCGCTGAGCAGGCAATTGAAGACGCCCTTCTTGCGAAAGCCGTCGCAGGCATTCACCAGCTGCGGCAACAGCATCTCCACCGGGACGGGTTCGGGAAAGCGCTCGCGGACCTGGTCCAGCAGGCTGCAAAAGGCCGTCTCGCTATCGGTATCGCCCACCGGCCGGTAGAAACGCGGCTCGGGATGGAAATCCTGCAACTGGCCGTTATGGGCAAAGCTCCAGTAGCGGCCGCCCAGTTCCCGTACGAAGGGGTGGGTATTGGCCAGATTGACCGACCCGACGTTGGCGTGACGGATATGGCCGATCACCGTGTGGCTCTTGATCGGGTAGCCCTGGACCAGCTTGGCCACCTCGGAATCGGCGCCTGGCAGGGCATCCTTGAACAGGTGCAGGCCCCTGCCCTCGTAGAAGGCCACGCCCCAGCCGTCCCGATG
Source organism: Pseudomonas sp. HR1 (assembly GCF_030175875.1). NCBI lineage: Bacteria > Pseudomonadati > Pseudomonadota > Gammaproteobacteria > Pseudomonadales > Pseudomonadaceae > Pseudomonas > Pseudomonas sp. HR1. Next base: position 599,339 of record NZ_JASNRF010000003.1, on the reverse strand, counting down.
CGGACCGGTACGACCGCCCCGCTGCATGAGGCCCTGGAGACTGAAGACCAGATCCGTGGGCACGTTGGCACTCATGCCCAGCAATTCGCACATGTCCGTCCCTCCGGGGTGGCTGCCTGGTTCAACGGCGGCTGCAGCCGCTGCCCTTCGCAATCATGCTGAAGGGGTCACGTCCTGGGCGCAAGCCTGGATTACAGACGGGGTTCGACGCGCTCGCTGCGACCCCGGGGTTCGCGGCGCTCGACTGGGGTTGCCGGGGTCCGTGGGGTCATCGGCGATTCCGGTTGCGGATCATCCGTCGGCCCTTCGGCGACGACCGGCGCGGGACGCGGATGGGAGCGGCGGTACAGCCAGCGACAGAGGACGAAGATCAGGTAGAGCACCACGCCGATGGTGCCGGCAGCCGCCAGGTTGGCCACCGCCGACCAAGCACTGTTGCCCACCTTGAACACCAGGTCCAGCACCGTCACGGCGATGGCCGGGGCATAGAGGCCATGCTCGGCGTCCACCAGGGCCGGCGTCACCAGCAGCACGGCCACCACCAGCCGGATGGGTTCGCGCAGCCAGCGCCAGAGCCAGCCGGTGGCCTTGAAAGACACCACCAACAACAGCAGCGCGGCGATGGCGTAGACGGCCCAGGCGATCAGGTACTCTTGCTCGGTCATTGCGATCCATGGCGATAGCGGAAAGGAGAAGCCTATGATAGCGGTTTTGCCCCGCCCGCGTGTCTTTGCGCGGCGCCCAAGGAGCCCGCATGACCCAAGCCCCCATTGCCCGCCGCGCCCCTGGCGACGATCCCTACGTCTGGCTGGAAAACCGTGACGCCCCCGAGGTGCTGGCGCACCTGGAGGCCGAGAACGCCTACCTGGAAGCCCAGCTGGCACCCGAGGCCGCCCTGCGGGAGCAGCTGTTCGAGGAGATCCGCGCGCGCATTCGCGAGACGGACCTGTCCCTGCCCGTCCCCCGTGGCGACTATCTCTACTATCAGCGTACCCAGGCCGGTGACGAATACGGCCGCAACTATCGCTGCCGCCGCCCGGCCAATGGCGACCTGACGCCCGATCCCGCGACCGAGGAATTGCTGTTCGACGGCAACGCCATCGCCGACGGCGGCTTTCTCTCCGTCGGCCGCTTCACCATCAGCCCGGACCAGACCCGCCTTGCCTACAGCCTCGATCAGGTGGGCGATGAGACCTACCGGCTTTATGTGAAGGAGCTGGCCACCGGCATGGTGACCGAACTGCCCTTCGAGGAATGCGACGGCAGCCTGACCTGGGCCAACGACAGCCGTACCCTGTTCTTTGGCGAGCGCGACGAATCCCATCGTCCGCACAAGCTCTATCGCTATCACCTGGGCGATGGCGAGCCGCAACTGGTTTTTCACGAGACCGATGGGCGCTTCTTTCTCGGCTGCTATCGTTCGAGCTCAGAGCGCAAGCTGCTGTTGCTGTCCCACAGCAAGACCACCAGCGAAGCCTGGGTGCTGGACGCGGACCGGCCGGACGAGGCCTTCGTCTGCCTGGCGCCACGCGAGGAAGGTCACGAGTACTTTCCCGATCATGGCGTCGATGGCTGGTACATCCGCAGCAACCAGGACGGCATCAACTTCGCCCTCTACCAGGCCGCCGAGAGCAGTCCCACCCGCGCGCACTGGCAACTGCTGGTGCCCCACGACCCCGAGGTGATGCTGGAGGATGCCAGCCTTGGCGCCCACGCCCTGGTGCTCAGCCTGCGTACCGCCGGACTGCCGACTCTGGAGGTCCGCCCCTACGGCCAGGCGCCCTATCGTGTCGACCTGCCGGACGAGGTCTACAGCCTGGATGCCATGGACGTGCTGGAATTCGCCAGTCCGGTCATGCGCCTGCGCTACGAGGCGCTCAATCGCCCCGCCGAGATCCGCGAACTGGACCTGGCCAGCGGCACCCAGCGGGTGCTCAAGCAGGTCCCGGTGGAGGGTCCGTTCGATGCCGACGCCTACGAGAGCCGCCGCCTATGGGCCACCGCCGCCGATGGCACCCGCATCCCCATCAGCCTGGTCGGTCGTCGCGACCTGCCGCAGAGCACGCCGCTCTATCTCTACGGCTACGGCGCCTATGGCCACAGCCTCGATCCCTGGTTCTCCCACGCCCGGCTGAGCCTGCTGGATCGCGGCGTGCGCTTCGCCATCGCCCATGTCCGCGGCGGCGGCGAACTGGGTGAAGCCTGGTATCGCAGCGGCAAGCTGGAACACAAGCAGAACACCTTCGACGACTTCATCGCCTGTACCGAGCATCTGCTGGGACAGGGCCTGACGACCCCGCAACAGGTGGTCATCAGCGGTGGCAGCGCCGGGGGCCTGCTGATCGGCGCGGTCGTCAACCAGCGGCCCGAACTCTATGCCGCCGCCATCGCCGAGGTGCCCTTCGTCGATGTGCTCAACACCATGCTCAAGCCGGATCTGCCACTGACCGTGACCGAGTACGACGAATGGGGCGATCCGAACGAGCCGGAAGTGCGCGTACGCATCGCCGGGTACGCGCCCTATGAAAACGTGAAGGCCCAGGCCTATCCGGCCATCCTGGCGGTGGCGGGCTATCACGACACCCGGGTGCAGTACTGGGAAGCCGCCAAGTGGGTGGCGCGGTTGCGCGAGCGGCGGACCGATCAGGCGCCCCTGCTCCTGCTCAAGACCGAATTCGGCGCCGGCCACGGCGGCATGAGCGGGCGTTACCAGGCCTTGCGCGACGTGGCCCTGGAATACGCCTTCGTCTTCCGGGTACTGGGCCTGACCGGCTAGGGAACGGCGGGGGCTCTGGGCAGGTCTTTTCCACAGCTAAAGGAGAATCTGCCATGCACCTAGATGCCCCCACTCCCCCTCTCGCTCCTCCGCCTCGCGACGCCGCTGCCATCAAGGGCGTCGAACGCCTGGCCTCCGTGGCCGGCGGTGGTCTGCTGATCAGCCGCGGCCTGGCGCGTGGCGGTCTGCTCGGCCTGCTGACCGGCGCCACCGGCGCCTGGCTGCTGAAACGTGGCTTGCGCGGACACTGCTCGATCAAGAGTACCCTGACCAAGGTGCGTTTCGAACGCGACGTCCGCCGTTCGCTGGCCTGGCATTCGGCGGCCTCCCAGACCCGCCGGGTCGTCATCGCCCGCCCCCGCGATGAGCTCTATCGCTTCTGGCGCGACTTCTCCAACCTGCCGATCTTCATGCGCCATATCGAGCGCGTGGACGTGCTCAACGACCGCTACTCCCACTGGGTGGTCAAGGCACCCATGGGGCGTTTCGAATGGGACGCCGAAGTCACCGACGACATCCCCGGCCAGTTGATCGGCTGGCGCTCGTGCGGTTACGCCGGCCTGAACAACCTGGGCTGGGTCAGCTTCGCCGACGTGCCCGGTGGCACCGAGGTGACGGCGGTCATGGCCTACGAGCCGCCAGCCGGTCGCCTCGGCCATCTGTTCGCCCGACTGTTGCGCCGCGACCCTGGCACCCGCATCGCCCAGGACCTGGCCGAGCTAAAGATCCTGCTGGAACGTGCCCATGCGGTCGGCGATCGCTACGGCGCCGTCGAGCGCACCTCGCACATGGAGTCGCCGCTGGGTTGACCTCCGGCTGTGCCGCGGCGTCTCGCTCGGGACGCCGCCACCCTCCTCCCGAGCCGTTGAGCCGCTACTGGCTTATCTCCTAACGACCCCCAACACCGCTTTGCGACACTTCGGTGACAACCGGCGTGTCGCCGCTTGCGACGCCTGGAAAACCAATGTTAGCTTTCGAACAATGGAGCGCTTAATGACAGCTCGATAACATAGCAGGCCATCTGGTGTGACCAAGCCACTTTTCTTCCAAGCCCTCGAAGGCGCCTTCGCCGACCTCACCCCCACTGGCAAACGCGTCGCCGGCTACCTGTTGGCCAATCCGGAGAAGTTGCCCTTCGAGACCGCCGACAGCATCGCCCAGCGCACCAACACCACCGGTATCTCCGTGGGTCGGCTGCTGCGCTCGCTGGGCTATCGCAACCTCGACGACGTCAAGCAGAGCCTGAGAGACGAAGGCCTGGAAGCCTGGCGCATCACCGACCGCTTCAGTGCCTTTCGCCAGCAGAGCGGACGCAGCGATGCGCTGGACCGTTCCCTGGCCGCCGAGCTCGCCGCCATTGAGGACGTCTACCAGTTGGCCCGCGGCCCGGTGTTCGAACAGGTGGTCCAGCAGCTGACCGGCGCGGACGCCGTCTTCATCGCCGGCATCCAGACCACCCGCGGGGTGCTCGGCAGTTTCCACAGCCTGCTGGAATACATCCGTCCCAAGGCCTTCTACGTCGATGGCCTGTCGGGCACCTACGCCGACATCTTCAACAGCGGCTTCGCCCGTCCCTACCTGGTGGTGGCCGACTTCCGCGCCTATTCCAGCGTGACCCGCAAGCTCTGCGAAGCCGCACGTGATGCTCAGCTGCCCATGGCGCTGATCACCGACTACCACTGCCCCTGGGCCCGGGATTACCCCGCCGACCTGCTGCAGCTGCGCCTGGATGTCGACCAGTTCTGGGATTCCCTGGCCCCGCTGGCCTGCCTGCTCAACCTGCTGGTGTCAGCGGTGGCGGATCACTCGGGTGATGCCCTGGAACAACGGCTGGCCAGCAACCGCGCCCTGCAGCAGCGCTTCGGGCAATTCGAATGAGCCCTGGCCCTCTTCTTCACCCCAAGGAAGCACCCCGTACCGTGAACCATCCAGAACTCGTCGAGATCGACGCCCACCACTACGGCGTGGACATTCACCTGGTCTATGCGACCGCCGACAACCTGGCCGGCAAGGTGCTCTACCAGGACGCCCACTGCCTGCTGCACCGGGATGCCGCCGCCCGCCTGCACCGCGCCAGCGCGCTGGCGCAACAGGCCGGTCTGCGTCTGCAGGTGCTGGATGCCTACCGCCCGCCCTATGCCCAGCAACTGCTGTGGCGGGTGCTGCCCGATGCCCAGTACGTGAGCGATCCGGCGCAGGGTTCGCACCACAGCCGCGGCGTGGCCGTGGACGTGACCCTGCTCGACGAGGCCGGCGAGCCGCTGGACATGGGTACCGGCTTCGACGACATGCGCGAGCTGTCGCACCTGTTCAATCCGGCGCTGCCCGCCGCCGCCCAGCGCAACCGCCTGCTCCTGCTGGGCATCATGCAGAGCGCCGGCTTCACCTTCATCCCCAGCGAGTGGTGGCACTTCGAACTGCCCGACGCCCGCCGTTATGCGCTGATCGACTACCACCATCTCAGCCCGGAGGAACTCGCCGCCCTGCTGAACTGATCCTGCCGGTGACCGGGTCATTCGAATCCGGCGCCGCGAGCCCTTCGCTCGACCACCTTGCCCACTGCCGAAACACCCATAAACCCAAACAATCCGAGGTACCGGCATGTTCTCGTCTTCGCGCACCTGCGTTTCATCGGCGTCCCGCGTGCTCGCCCTGGTTTCCCTGCTGGGCCTCGGCGCCTGGCAACCGGCCAGTGCCGCCACCGCGACCGACACCCTGGTCATCGGCAAGCCTGCGGATCTGCAGACCGTCGACCCGGGTGTGACCTTCGACAACAACGACTGGACCGTGACCTATCCGGCCTACCAGCGCCTGATGCGCTACAAGGTGGAAGACGGCAAGGGCAGCACCGACGTCGAGGGCGACCTGGCCAGCGGCTGGGCCGTCTCCCCCGACAACCTGGTGTGGACCTTCACCCTCAAGCCAGGCAACAAATTCGACGATGGCAGCGAGGTCACCGCCGAGGCGGTCAAGTTCTCGGTCGAGCGCCTGATGAAGCTCAAGCAGGGCCCGTCCAGCATCTTCCCGGCGGACATGACGGTGACCGTGGTGGATCCGCAGACGATCAGATTCACCCTGCAGAAGCCCTTCGCGCCCTTCCTCTTCGCCCTGGCCCACGACGGCGCCAGCGTGATCAACCCCAAGGTGGCCAGCACCCACGGCAAGGACGTGGACGCCTGGCTGGCCGGCCATACCGCCGGCTCCGGCGCCTATCGCCTGGCGGCCTGGCAGAAGGGCCAGTCGCTGACCCTGGAGCCCAACCCGCATTACGCCGGCAAGGTACCCACGCTCAAGCAGGTGGTGATCCGCATCATCGCCGAGCCTTCGGTACGCCGCCTGCAACTGGAACAGGGCGATCTGGACATCATCGAGGACCTGCCCGAAGACCAGGTCAAGGCCCTGGCGCAGAAGTCCGGTTTCGTCACCACCGCCTACCCCTCGCTGCGGGTGACCTACCTCTACCTCAACAACAGGCGCGCGCCCATGAACGATGTGAATGCGCGCAAGGCGGTGGTCGATTCCCTCGACTACCAGGGCATCGTCGAAGGCATCGCCATGGGCAAGGCCAAGCTCATGAACGGCCCGATCCCGGACGGCATGTGGGGGCATGACCCGAGTCTGCCAATGCCCAGGCAGGACCTGGAAGCGGCCCAGGCCGCCCTGGGCAAGGCGCCCAAGGTGCGGGAGCTGCAATTCCTCTACTCGGACAAGGATCCGGCCTGGGAGCCCATCGGCCTGACCCTGCAAGCCGGCCTGAGCACCCTCGGCGTCAACTTGAAGATGGAGAAGCTGGCCAACGCCACCTTCCGCGAACGCCTGGGCAAGGGCGATTTCGACGTCGCCATCGGCAACTGGAGTCCGGACTTCGCCGATCCCTACATGTTCATGAACTTCTGGTTCGACAGCACCAATGCGGGGCTGGCGGGCAACCGCGCCTTCTACAGCAATCCCAAGGTGGACCAGCTGCTGCGCGACGCCGCCAGCGTCAGCGACGTGGCCCAGCGCAAGGCGCTGTACCAGGACGCCCAGAAGATCGTGGTGGGCGACGCCGCCTACGCCTACCTCTACCAGAAGGCCTACACGGTGCCGATGCGCGCCGCGGTCAAGGGGTACGTGTTCAACCCCATGCTCGAGCAGGTCTTCGATTTCGCTGCGATGTCCAAGTAAGGGCGATGGGTGCCGGCGCGTTCCGGCACCTGCCCCGCGAGGTATGCCATGGCCTTCTTCCATCTGCTGCGCAAGCAGCTGACCGATATCCTCATCGTGGTGATCGGGGTGTCCCTGATCACCTTCGTCATCTCCCACCTGATCCCGGGCGATCCGGCGCGGCTGATCGCCGGCGAGCGGGCCAGTGACGAAATCGTCGCCGGTATCCGTCAGCAGCTGGGTCTGGACCTGCCGCTCTACCAGCAATACTTCCGCTACATGGGGGACCTGCTGCAGGGCGATCTGGGCCAGTCGATCCGCACCCATCGGCCGGTGCTGGAAGACCTGCAGCTGTTCTTTCCGGCCACCCTGGAGCTGGCCCTGGCCGCGCTGCTGCTGTCGATCCTGATCGGCGTGCCGCTGGGCGTGCTCTCGGCGGTCTACAACAACCGCTGGATCGATCACATCAGCCGTACCCTGGCGGTGGCCGGCATCTCCACCCCGGCCTTCTGGCTGGGCCTGGGGCTGATCGTGCTGTTCTATGGGCACCTCGGCTGGCTGCCCGGCGGCGGGCGCCTGGACCAGGGGCTGACGCCACCGCCCACGGTGACTGGCTTCTATCTGATCGACACCCTGCTGGCGGGCGATCTCACCGGCTTCGTCAGCGCGGCCAGGCACCTGCTGCTGCCGGCGGTGACCCTGGCCTTCGTCAACCTGGGCGTCATCACCCGGCAGATCCGTGGCGCCATGCTCGAGCAGCTGGGCGAGGACTATATCCGTACCGCCCGCGCCTATGGCCTGTCGCAGACCACCGTGGTGCTGCGCCACGCGCTGCCCAATGCCCTGATTCCCTCCATCACGGTAATCGGCCTGGCCCTGGGCGACCTGCTCTATGGCGCGGTGCTCACCGAGACCGTATTCGCCTGGCCGGGCATGGGCGCCTACGTGGTCAAGTCGATCCAGGCGCTGGATTTCCCGGCGGTCATGGGCTTTGCCATCGTGGTGTCCTTCATCTACGTCCTGCTCAACCGCTTCATCGACCTGCTCTACCGGCTGGTCGATCCCCGCATCGGCAAGGTGAACTAGCATGACGACCCTGACCGCCTCGCGCCCCGGCTGGCGCGAGCAGACCGCCTGGCTGGCCTGGCGCATCCGCCGCAATCCGCTGATGCTCACGGGGCTGGCGATCACCCTGCTGGTGCTGCTGTGCATGGTCGCCGCGCCCTGGCTCGCGCCCTATCAGCCCAACGCGCTGAAACTCACCGCCCGCCTGCAGCCACCCAGTGCCCTGCACTGGTTCGGCACTGACGAAGTGGGTCGCGACCTGCTCAGCCGGGTGATCTACGGCAGCCGCCAGTCGGTGGGCGTCGGCCTCTTCGTGGCCTTTGCCGCCTGCGCCATCGGCGGGCTGCTCGGTTGCCTGTCGGGCATCGTCGGCGGCGCCTTCGATCGCCTAATGATGCGCCTGATGGACATCATCCTCTCGGTGCCTTCGCTGGTGCTGATCATGGCCCTGGCCGCCGCCCTCGGGCCGAGCCTGTTCAACGCCATGCTGGCCATCACCCTGGTGCGCATCCCCTTCTATGTGCGCCTGGCGCGCGGCCAGACCCTGAGCATCCGCCAGCTGGCCTACGTCCAGGCGGCGCGCACCTTTGGCGCCGGCAAGTGGCACCTGGTGCACTGGCACGTGGCGCGCAACGCCCTGCCGCCGCTGCTGGTGCAATTCAGCCTGGACATCGGCAACGCCATCCTCATGGCCTCGGCGCTGGGCTTCATCGGCCTGGGTGCCCAGCCGCCCACCGCGGAATGGGGCGTGATGGTCGCCAGCGGCCGCAACTTCATCCTCGACCAGTGGTGGTACTCGACCTTCCCGGGCCTGGCGATCCTGGTCACCGCCATCGGTTTCAACCTGCTGGGCGATGGCATCCGCGATCTGCTCGATCCTCGCCAAAAGGGCAAATGACATGGGCCAGCCCGTTCTGCACATCGACCAGTTGAATCTGGAATTTCCCGGCTTTCGCAGCAGCGCCAAGGCGCTTAACGGCGTCAGCCTGAGTGTGGCCCCCGGCGAGATCGTCGGCGTGGTGGGCGAGTCCGGCTCGGGCAAGTCGGTCACCGCCATGCTCACCCTTGGCCTGTTGCCCCCCGGCAGCTACCGGGTCACCGGCGGCAGCGTCAACCTGGTGGGCCACGACATGCTCGCCTTGAGCGAGCGCCAGCTGATGGAAGTTCGCGGCCGCGAGGCGGCGATGATCTTCCAGGAGCCGATGACCGCGCTCAATCCGACGCGACGCATCGGTCGCCAGCTGCTGGACGTGATCCGTCGCCATACCGCGCTGGATGCCGCCCAGGCCCGCGCCAGGGCGATCGAGTTGCTCAAGGACATGCACATCGCCGACCCCGAGCAGATCCTCGAACGCTATCCCTTCGAACTGTCCGGCGGCATGCGCCAGCGCATCATGATCGCCCTGGCCTTCTCCTGCGATCCGCAGCTGCTGATCGCCGATGAGCCGACCACTGCGCTGGACGTCACGGTGCAGCGCCAGGTACTGCTCCTGCTGCGCGAGAAGGCGCGGGCGCGGGGCACCGCCATCCTGCTGATCACCCACGACATGGCGCTGGTCTCGCAATTCTGCGACCGCGTCTATGTGATGTACGCCGGCGGCATCGTCGAACAGGGAGCCACCGCGGCGGTCATGCAGGCCCCCCGGCATCCCTATACCCAAGGCCTACTGGCCTGCCTTCCGGAAAAGGCGGTGCCGGGCAGCGATCTGGCCAGCATCCCCGGACAGGTGCCCAACCTGGCCCAGCTGCCTGGTGGCTGCAGCTTCAAGGAGCGTTGCAGCCGGCGCCATGAGCGCTGCGAGACACGCCCTGCGCTGCTGCCGACGGACACCCCCGATCACCTGAGCGCCTGCTGGCTGCAGGCAGAGGACGCCCCGGCATGAACACCCTTTCTCCGCCCGCCGTACCCTTGCTGGAGCTCAAGGGCATCGAGGTTCGCTATCCGGTGGGCCGCGACTGGCTCGGGCGCACCAAGGGCCAGGCCCATGCCCTCAACGGCATCGACCTACGGCTCTTTCCCGGCGAAACGCTGGGCGTGCTCGGTGAATCCGGCTGCGGCAAGAGCACCCTGGCCCAGGTCCTGATGGGGCTGGTGGCGCCGGTGAGCGGCACCCTCGCCGGCGCCGCCCGTGGCGAACGCAACATCCAGATCGTCTTCCAGGACCCGCAGTCCTCGCTGGACCCGCGCCTGCCGGTATGGAAGCTGATCACCGAACCGCTGGTGGTGCGGGGTCGCAGCTCCTCTGCCGAATTGCGCGCCCTGGCCGAGCGCCTGGCGCTACAGGTCGGTATCCGTCCCGAATACCTGGATCGCTACCCGCACCAGTTCTCCGGCGGTCAGCGCCAGCGCATCGCCATCGCCCGGGCGCTGTCGTCGGATCCGGACATCATCATCCTCGACGAACCCACCTCTGCGCTGGACATCTCGGTGCAGGCACAGATCCTCAACCTGCTGGCCCAGCTGCAACGGGAACGCGGCCTGACCTTCGTGCTGATCTCCCATAACGTCTCGGTGGTACGCCATCTGGCCGACCGGGTGGCAGTCATGTACCTGGGGCAGATCGTCGAACTGGGGGCGGCGGCTGAGGTGCTGGAACACCCGAGTCATCCCTATACCCGGCTCTTGCTGGAGGCAGTGCCGCGCCTGGATCAGCCGCTCACCGGCGATGCCGCCGCGCAACGTACCGAGTTGCCGGGCAACCGGGTGCTGCCGAGCGGCTGCTTTTTTCGGGATCGCTGTCCCCAGGCGGGTACCGGTTGCGAGCACCCTCAGGCGCTGTTGCCAGGCAGGTTGGCGGAGGTCCGCTGCCATCGGGCGGCGGGTCTTACGACGCCGTTACGGAACAGCCCGGCGGTGGTCTGAGGCCGGGATCAGCCCGCGCGAAAGATCAGATAGTCTTCCCAGTCGTCTTCGGCGACCTGGGTCTCGCTCAGCATGCGGCCGGACTGGGAGATGCCGGCCTTGTGCACCGCCTCGGGGTCGTCGCAGATCAGCGGGTGCCATTCCGGCAGGTCCTTGCCTTCGGCCACCAGGCGATAGCCACAGGTGGGCGGCAGCCAGGCGAACTGGTCGGCCTGGGCGGGAGTGAGCTGGATGCAGTCGGGGACGAAGCGGGTGCGCTCGGCGTAGCGGCTGCACTGGCAGGTCTTGAGATCCAGCAGCTTGCAGGCGATGCGCGTGTAGTAGACGGCGCCATCGTCCTCGTCTTCGAGTTTCTGCAGGCAGCACAGGCCACAGCCGTCGCACAGCGACTCCCATTCCTGGGCATCGAGCTGGTCGAGGGTCTTGCGCTTCCAGAACGGCTGGGTGATGGCGGCCATGGCGGGGATCGTGGCAAAGAGAGGGGGCGCGCAGTCTAGTGCCGCACGCCGCGAGCGCCAAGCACCGTTCGCGCCCTTGTCGACTCCGCCCGGCCGGATTACCGTGCCGGATTCCCTTTCCTCCGTGGTGAAGCCATGACCAGCACCAGCCGTACTCCGCAATACCCCGTCGACGCGCAATTCGTGCAGCGCTGGTCGCCGCGCGCCTTCGAACCGGTCGCCATCGAGGAAGAGACGCTGCTCGGCTTCATCGAGGCCGCGCGCTGGGCGCCCTCCGCCTTCAATGCCCAGCCCTGGCGCTTTCTCTATGCACGGCGTGGCGATGCCCACTGGGAGCTGTTCCTGAGTCTGCTGGCCGAATTCAATCGTGGCTGGGCGCAACACGCCTCGGCCCTGGTGATCATCCTGTCGAAGACCACCCTGCTGCGTGCCAGCAGCGGTGAGGAGGTCCCCTTCCCCAGCCACAGCTTCGATGCAGGTGCGGCCTGGGCCTACCTCGCGCTGCAGGCGACCAATGCCGGCTGGCACGCCCACGGCATGGCCGGGATCGACCGCGAAGGCATTCAGCGCGAACTCAAGGTGCCGGCGGCGTTCAAGGTCGAGCTGGCGGTGGCCATTGGCAAGCTGGGCGACAAGGCCAGCCTGCCGGAGTCCCTGCAGGGGCGCGAGCTGCCCAGCCCACGCCTGACGGTCGAGGAGCTGGCGGTGGCCGGCCCCTATACCTTCGGCTGAGCGGCGAGCTCGACGGCGCCGCGCAGGGGCTGCCCCTGTTGCAGGCGCTGGAGATTGTCGAGGAACAACCGGACGGCCGCCGCCGGTGGCGTGGGTCCGGCGACATGGGCGGTGAGGTGCAGATTGGGCGTCTGCCAGAAGGGATGCTCGATCGGCAGCGGCTCCTGACGGAACACGTCCAGCACCGCGCCAGCTAGGTGGCCGCTTTCCAGCGCGGCGATCAGATCGGCATCCACCACGCTGGTGCCGCGTCCGGCATTGATGAACAAGGCGCCAGCAGGCACGGCGGCGAAGAAGGCCGCGTCGTAGAGATCGCGGGTGCTGGCGCTGTCCGGCAGCAGATTGACCACGAAATCGGCCTCCCGCGCCGCCTGGTGCAGCTCTGAGAGCGGCACCACCCGCGCAAAGCCAGGCAGGGTCCGCGCACTGCGGGCGACGCCGGTGAGGCTCATGCCGAACGGCGCGAACAGGCGGGCGATGTCCTGGCCGATGTCCCCTGCCCCGACCAGCAACAGGCGCCGTCCGGCGAGGGTGCCTGGCGCCCGGGTATCCCAGCGTCCTTCCCGCTGACTGAGCTGACGCGTCGCCACCTGGCGCTCATGCTGCAGCAGATAGGTCAGGACGTATTCGCCGATGCTCTGACCGAACAGACCCACCGCCCGGCTGAAGCGATAGTCGCATGGCAGCTCCGCGGCCAGCAGCGGCGCATAGCCGGCCCAGGTGGATTGCAGCCAGAGCGGCTTGACGCCCTGGCGCAGCAGGGCCGCAGCGCGATCGGGTTGGCCGAGCCAGTAGCACGGTTGCTGCGCCAGACGCACGGCCGCGGCCGGGTCCGCCGGCACCTGCAGGTCCAGCTCCGGCGCCAGCTGGCGCCAGGCATCGACATAGCCGGCCGGCGCGTCTTCCAGCAGCAGGACGGCGGTCATAGCGGATCGTTGAGACGCAGCAACTCTTCGGGCAGGTGCTCGATGTAGTCGTCGCGCTCCAGCTCCGGCGGAGGCATCTGCAGGTGGTAGCCCTGCTTGGCGATGTTCTCGAGGACCTTGGCGACGTCTTCTCGTGCCAGTTTGCGCTCGGGGGTCAGCACGAATTCGAAGGCCAGTGCCGGCGGGCCGAAGGCCGTGAGCAGGCCCTCGGGGACAGGTGTCAGGCCCTTGAGCTTGTCGACATACAGGTACATTTCCGGCTTGCGCGGGCTTCGGTAGATGGAGCACAGCAATTTCATGGGGTGTCTTCCAGGGGCGCCGGCGGGGTGCGCTGCGCCTGCAGGTGATCGAGAAGGGCCAGGCCGAAGCGCTCGCGACGCCAGCCCCGCAGGTTGTCGGGCAACTGATAGTCGCCATCCGGCCAGCCGGTGCGCAGCAGGGCTTCGAGCACCTTCTTGCGCAGCATCAGTTCCGGCGCCATGCCCAGGGCCTCGGCATCCCGTTCGCCGATGGCGCGCAGGGCCTTGAGCAGCGGCGACGCCTCGTGAGGCAAGGGCTCGGACTGCAGCGCCGGCCATTGCTCGGCTGGGGTGGCCGCGCCTTCGGCGATCAGCGCCAGCAGGGTATCGCCATCCTGGCGCACGGTACGCGGGTGCATGTCGTCGATGCGCGCGAGGGCCTGCTTGTCGGTGGGCTGGAAACGCGCCAGCGGCCACAGCGAGCGTTCGCGCAGGACATGGTTGCGCGGCTGGTCGCGCTCGCGGGCCTGGACCTCGCGCCAGTGGCAGAGCACCCGCAGCACCGCCAGTTGCTGACGCGACAGGCGCCAGGCCAGCTTGACGTCGCGATAGGCTTCCCAGGGATCGCTGACGCGGCGCAGATTGGCCACCAGCTCGGCGCCATCCTCCAGCAGCCAGGCCCGCCGCTGGTCATCCAGCCGCGCATCGAGATAGAGGTAGACGTCGACCAGATAGGTCACGTCGGCCGCCGCATAACGCTCCTGCAGCGGCGTCAGGGGGCGTTGCAGCCAGTCGGAGCGGGTCTCGTCCTTGGGGATGTCGATCTTGAGCACTTCGGCGACCAGCCGCGAATACCCCATGGAATGCGCCAGGCCCAGATAGGCCGCCGCCAGTTGGGTGTCGTACAGCGGCTGGGGCAGGCTGCCGGTCAGGCGCAACAGCACTTCCAGGTCTTCGCTGCAGGCGTGCAGCACCTTGACCACGGCCGGGTCCTCCAGCAGCGCGGCGAAGGGTGTCCAGTCGCCGATGCACAGGGGATCGACCAGGTAGGCCTGTTCGCCGTCGCCGATCTGGATCAGGCCGGCCTTGGGATAGAAGGTGTCGACCCGCATGAATTCGGTGTCGAGGGCGATGAAGGGCAAGGTCTGGCAGCGCGCGCAGAGGGCGGCCAGCGCCGCGTCGTCGCGGATCCAGTGAGGGGCAGAAGTCAAGGGCGCACTCCGAACAGATGAGCCGACAGTATAAGCCACCCTGGCACGATCTTCGGTGCCGCTCGACCCGCCTTTCCGGTACCGGAACGCATGGCATTCAGCGCCTTTCCAGGCGGGTTCGTCGGATGAACGCCGGCTGACCGCCCCGAACCAAACGTGACCGAATAGTTTTTTTTGTATTCGCAAGCAGGGCCTGCTAAAAGCTGAGTGTGCGCAGGTACTCACTCGGACTTGGGAATCCGCGGAGGTAAGCGCTTCTCGCCTTTCAATGGAGCTGCAAGAGCATGAAAACAATAAAACTGACCCTACTTGCATTGGCCGTTTCGAGCGCTTCCGGCTATGCCCTGGCGAACGGTCTGGCTATCAACGAACAAAGTGTCAGCGGGATGGGTACTTCCTTCGCCGGACGCTCTTCCTCCGCGCAGGACGCCTCCACCATCTATGGCAACCCGGCCGGCATGTCGCGCCTGGGTCGCGAGGTGTCCCTGGGCGGCGCCTATATCCACGCCAAGGTAGACATCAAAGACGTAAACGCCCGCTACGCCAGTGGCGCGCAGGTACCTGGTAGTAACGATGGCGACATGGTGCCCAACTCGGTGGTGCCCTTCGGCTACTTCGTGACCCCGGTGGATGACCGCCTGCACTTCGGCCTGGGTGTGTATGTCCCCTATGCGCTGATCAGCAACTACGAGCACGCCTTCCAGGGTCGCTACCAGGGTCAGGCGAGCAAGGTGGAAGTCATCACCATCCAGCCCACCGTCAGCTACAAGATCACCGACAAGGTCTCCATCGGCTTCGGTCCGACCATCAACCGCATCGAAGGTAAGCTCAACAGCAACTTGACCGCGGGTGCCTTTGGCGGCGGCGACGCCCAGGTCAAGATCGACGGCGACGACACAGCCTATGGCTACAACGTCGGCGTCCTGGCTGACCTTACCGACGACCTTACCTTCGGCCTGACCTACCACTCCAAGGTCAGTTACAAGCTCAAGGGCCATACCGAGGTCAGTGGCGCTGGTAGTGCCAACCCGACCTTTAACGCCCTGCTCGGTCGCCTCAACGGCAAATACGATGGCAGTCTGAACCTAACCCTGCCGGAAAGCACCGACGCCTCTTTTACCTATCGGATGAACAACGACTGGACCCTCTATGCCGGTGCCACCTGGACCCGCTGGAGCCGTCTGCAGGCCATCACAGTTGAGAACGAAGGCACCCCTACCCTGCCGGCTCCCATCGGTAATCGCCTGGGCGAGGTCACCGAGGAATTTAATTGGAAGGACACCTGGTCCTACGCTGTGGGCGCGGCCTACCAGCTGAATCCGCAGTGGGTACTGCGCGCCGGTATGGCGCTCGACCCCTCGCCGGTGGACAACGCCGACCGCAACGTGCGCGTCCCAGTGGGTGATCGCAAAACCTTCTCCCTGGGCGCGGGCTGGTCCCCGACCAAGGAGATGACCATCGACGTGGCCTACGCCTACCTATGGGAAGACAATGTCAAGGTCAACCGCGCGCCCGATGCCCTGCGTGGCGGTTACAGCGCCAAGTACGACAACAGCGCCCACGGTCTGGGTGCCCAGCTGACCTACCGCTTCTAAGCATCAGGGTCCGCTAGCGAAGCCGCCGCTAGGCGGTTTCGTGCTTTTCAGGCTATCGATCGAGCTACGGCTACCTGCAGCGACGGCTGAAACTGGTATCAGGCTAAGCCCTGAGCGCCCAGAGGCCCTGTTCCTGCTCGGCGTACCAGCGCTGGAAGTCGTCCAGCGACAGGGCACCGGCCACCAGTTGGCCCTGGATCTGGTCGCAGCCCAGATCGGTGAGCACCTCCAGGGCCTGGCGGGTTTCCACGCCTTCGGCCACCACCCGCAGGCCACGCAACTGGCCCAGCTGGACCAGCAGCCTGATCACCTCCTGGTCCCCGGGCAGCTGGCAGTGCTCGATGAACTGGCGGTCGATCTTCAGCTCGTCGATGGGAAAGCTGCTCAGGCAGGCCAGCGAGGAATGCCCGGCGCCGAAGTCGTCCAGCGACAATTCGAAACCCATGGCCTTGAGCTGGCGCAGGCAGTCGAGCACCTGCACCGGATTGCTCATGGCGCGGGATTCGGTGATTTCCAGGCAGAAGCCGGCGGCCATGGCGCCGGTCTCGTCCAGCAGCCGGCCGATGCGGGCGATGAAGGCCGGGTGCTCGAGGTCCAGCAGCGACAGATTGACGTTGAGCTTGAGGGCGCCCAGCTGCCGCTCCCGTTGCAGGCGCATGCAGCGCTCCAGCACCCAGAGGGTGATGTCGCAGATCTTGCGACTCTGTTCGGCGATGCCGACGAAGGCGTCCGGCTTGAGCAGGCCCAGTTCCGGATGCTGCCAGCGGATCAGCACCTCGGCGCCCTCGACGCGGCCGTCGGGCAGCGCGATCTTGGGTTGCAGATAGAGCCGCAGCTGATCGTGGTCCACGGCCAGGTCCAGGGCGTCGAGCATGGCGATGCCGAGCTGCCGCTGACGCTCCTGGTCCGGATCATGGAAGGCGAAGGGCAGCTGGCGCCGGCGCGCGTCCTGCAGCGCGGTCTCGGCGTTGGCCAGCAGGGCTTCGGCGCTGCCGCCATGCTCTGGGTAGCAGGCGATGCCAAAGGTGATGCGCAGGGACACCCGCTGGTTGCCGCTGACGAAGGGCTTCTCCACCAGGTTGCGCAGCGACAGCAGCGCCGCTTCTGCCGAGGCGTCGTCGAACCAGGGCAGCAAGAGGACGAAGGTATCGGCGCCGATCCGCGCCACGCCATTCTCTTCCGGCGCCGCGACCCGCAGCCGGCGGGCCAGGTGGCGCAGGATCTTGTCGCCGCCTTCCTGGCCGAGCAATTCGTTGATGTTGCGGAAGTTGGCCACGTCCAGCAGCAGCACGGCGAAGCGTCCGGCCGCGGCGCGCTCGATGCGCTGGCGGATTTCCAGCACCAGCCGCACCTGATTGGGCAGGCGGGTGAGCATGTCGCGAAAGGCCAGCTGGCTGATGCGCCGCTCGCGCGCGGCCAGGGCGGCGCCCATTTGGTTCATGGCGCGGCCCAGCCGGCCGACCGGATCACGGCCTTCCTTGAGCCCTAGCTGATAGTCACCGTCGGCGATGCGTTCGGTGGCCTGCCCGAGACGGGCCAGATAGCGATTGAGCGCGCCAGCCAGAATCCGGCTGACCAGGGCGCCCATCGCGAAGATGATCGCCCCTATGAGCAGCGAATCCAGCAGAGCCGACTGCTCCGCCGCTGCTATTCCTTCCATGAACATGTCCGCCCCTATGACGACTGCTTGCCCGTCCTGCCCTGGAATGGCCAGGAACAGGGAACGGAAACTGCCAAAGTTATCCTGGTACTCCGCGAAACGCGGTTGATGATCGGCAAACACCGCACCGAGTTCCGGGGGTGCCTGATCGTAGAGCTGGCGATAGTCGCCGAAGTAGCCGACGCGGATTTCCTCCTCGTTGGCCGAATCCATGATGAAGCGAAAGTCTGACCCTTCCTTGACGAAGGCATAGAGCGAGGCCAGTCCGGCCTTGCGGGCATAGCGATCCAGGGTGACAAGCGTCCGCTGGTAGCGCTCCGGGTCCGCCTTGGCCGGGTCCTGCAACTGGGCGAGATAGTCTTCGCCGAGGATCTCCGGCAGCGCCAGGGCCGCGCTCATCAGGCGATAGTCGATGCTCTGGCTGCTGGCGTCGCGCGCCTGGCGATAGCTGTGCAGGGTGAACAGCAGGGTACCCAGGGCGTCCACCAGGATGAACGCCAGAAAGAACTTGGCGAACAGGCTGCGAGGCTTGAGGCGGAGCCGCGACGCGGGGGCGACTTCCCGGGGCGAGGCGGCGCTGTGAGGCGCATCGGTCATTGGGGCTCCTTGTCCAGCTGACGACGACTCCCTCTGGATCCGCACGTGCCGAGGTGGCTTCGCTGGGCGCGCAACCAGGCGCCTTATTAACCCGTTAACCCGGGTCGTTCAAGGACGGAGATCGCAAAATCCCGGGTATCTCACGCTTGGGCCGATTTTTCAGCCCAGCGTTAGGGCCAGCGCGACCAGCACCCCGGCTTCGACGATCTCCAGCAGGGCGCCCGCGGTATCGCCCGTGGTACCGCCAAGCCGCTGGCGCAGGGCGCGACGCACCAGCAGCGCGATCCCGGCGGTCACCAGCAGCGCGGTCAGGCCCTGGGGTAGCAGGACCATGCCCAGAGCCCCCAGCAACAGCACCCGGACCAGGACCTTCCGCGGCAGGTGACGACTGAGCAGCTCGCCCAGACCGCCAGGGCGCACATAGGCGGTGGTCAGCAACAGCCAGGGCAATGCCAGGCGACCGGCCAGTGGCGCCAGCCACAGCGCGGCTGGCGCGTGGGGCAGAAGCACCACCAGGGCGCTCCACTTGAGCAGCAGGGTCAGCAGCAGCGCCAGCACGCCCATGGGGCCGCAGGCCGGATCCTTCATGATGGCCAGGGTCCGCTCGCGGTCACCGTAGCCGCCGATCCAGGCATCCGCCGTGTCGGCCAGGCCGTCCAGATGCAGGCCGCCGGTGAGGACCACCCAGCCGGCCAGCACCAGGGCCGCCTGCAGCAAGACACCGCCCGACGCCCCCAGCCAGGCGATCAGACTGAGCAGCGCCCCCAGCAGCAGGCCCACCGCCGGATACCAGAGCACCGAGCGGCCGACGGCCGCGGCGGGCGGCATGCCGGGCAGGCGCACCGGCAGACGGGTCAGAAACTGCACGGCGATCAGCAGCGGCAGCGGCATCAGCCCTCCTCCAGCGTCACCGGCCGCAGGGTCGCGTAGGGCGCCTCGACCTGCAGCAGGTCCTTGGGTGGCAGCCCCCGCTGGCGGGCCAGCAGCAGGCGGATGACGCCGCCGTGGGTGACGATCAGACTGCGCCGGCCCTGCAGCCGTGGCCGCCAGCGGGCCACCGCGCCCAGGACCCGCGTGGCGAAGGCCGCCACGGGTTCGCCCCCGGGCGGGGTGTAGGCATAGGGATCGGCCCAGAAGCGACCCAGGGCCTCTGCCTGGTCCTGCATGAGTTCGGCGGCGTTACGGCCTTCCCAGGCGCCGAAATCCAGTTCGCGCAGATCGGCTTCCACCGCCAGCTCGGCGCCCTGCTCCGCCGCCAGCCACTCGGCGAAGCGCGCGCAACGTTGCTGCGGCGACGTCAGGATCAGCTCGAAAGGCGGCTGCGGGGCGACGGCGGCGCGCAACTGCGCCCAGCCGTGTTCCGCCAGCGGCGGATCGAGGCGTCCGCGAAAGCCTTCGGGGCCTTCGGTGACGCCATGGCGCAGCAGCCAGCAGTCAGTCATGGGCGCGACTGGAGACGCTGGCTTCGGCGAAGGTCGCCATCTCGCTGTGCAGGCGGCAGGACAGCTGCAGCAGCGGCACGGCCAGGGCCGCGCCGCTGCCTTCGCCCAGGCGCAGGCCGAGATCCAGCAGGGGTTCGCCGCCCAGCGCCAGCAGCACTGCGGCGTGGCCGGGCTCGGCGCCACAGTGGGCGAACAGCAGCCAGTCGCGGGTATCGGGTTGCAGGTGCTGGGCGCAGAGGGCTGCCACCGAGCAGATGAAGCCGTCGACCAGGGTCGGCAGGCCCTGCTGGGCGCAGGCCATATAGGCACCGGTCAGGGCGGCCAGCTCGAAGCCGCCCAGGCGGCGCAGCAGTTCGTAGGGATCCTCCAGGGCGTCGCCATGGCGCAACAGGGCGCGCTGGATGACCGCCACCTTGCGCGCCACGCCATCGGCGTCCAGCCCGGTCCCGGGGCCGGCCAGGGCCAGCGGCGAGGTATCCAGCAGCACGCTGGCAATGGCGCTGGCGGCGGTGGTGTTGCCGATGCCCATCTCGCCACCGATGAACAGGTCGGCGCCGCCGGCACAGGCGCGCAGGACGGCGTCGCGACCGGCCAGCAGCGCCGCCTGGCACTGGTCATGGGTCATGGCCGGGGTCAGGGTGAAGTTGGCGGTACCGCGCCCCAGGGGCAGGTCGATGACGCCGGGCAGGGCTTCCAGGGGCGTGACGGTGCCCAGGTTGATGACTTCCAGAGCAGCATCCAGTTGCCGGGCGAGCACGCTGATGGCTGCCCCGCCGCAGACGAAGTTGCGCACCATCTCGGCGGTCACCGACTGCGGATAGGCCGAGACGCCCTCTTCCACCACCCCGTGATCACCGGCGAAGACCGCGATGGCGGTGCGCTGCAGCAGCGGCCGCGGCGTGCCCTGCAGGGCCGCCAACTGGATGGCCAGCACTTCCAGATCACCGAGCGAACCGCTCGGCTTGGTCAATACCGTCTGCCGCTGGCGTGCGGCTTCGGCCGCAGCGGTATCGGGTTGGCGGCAGGGTCCTTGCCACCAGGGCATGCTCATAGCGGGGTTCCTTTGAGGGTCAGGGGGAGACCGGCGACGGTCAGCACCACGCGCTCGCAGCGCGCGGCCAGGGCCTGGTGCAATTCGCCAGCGGCATCGACGTAACGGCGGGTCAGCTCGCCCAGCGGGACGACGCCCAGGCCGGTCTCGTTGCTGACGAAGATGAGGTGACCGGGCAACTGCGGCACGAGCTCGAGCAGCTCCGCGCAGGCACGATCGAGGCGCTGGGGATCGTCGAGCAGGAGCAGATTGGTCAGCCAGAGGGTCAGGCAGTCCACCAGCAGGCAGCGCTCCGGCGCCGCCAGGGCCGCCAGGCGTTCGGCCAGCGCCAGGGGTTCTTCCACCAGCGCCCAGTGCGCCGGCCGGCGGGCGGCATGGCGCTCGATGCGCCGCGCCAGCTCGGCATCGCTGCCACCGGCAGTGGCGATATAGGTGACGGCAAGGCCGGACTCGGCGGCCAGGCGCTCGGCCAGGGCGCTCTTGCCGGAGCGCGCGCCACCGAGGATGAATTCACGCATCTAGAGCTCGCAGAGGGCGCGCAGGCGCCCGGTGTCCAGGTGGTGTTCGACCAGATCGGCCAGGCGCTCCAGATCCCGTTCGCGCAGGGCGTGGTAGTCCAGCTGCCGCGGCTCGGCCAGGCCGGCCCAGCGCAGCAAGGCGACGCTGGCGGCTGGCGACTCGAACAGGCCGTGCAGGTAGGTGCCCAGCACCTGGCCGTCGGCGCTGAGGCTGCCGTCGACGCGGCCATCGGCGAAGCGCAGTACCGGGCGCTCCAGGGCCGGGCCCTGGCTGACGCCGGCATGGATCTCGTAGCCGGCCACCTCGGCATTGCCGTCGTTCAGCCAGCCCTGCACGTTGCGCAGCTGCTTTTCCGCCGCCAGTTCGGTGGTCATGGCCAACAGGCCCAGACCGGCGCTGTCACCCGGTGCGCCTTCCAGCCCGAGGGGATCGGCGATCCGCTCGCCAAGCATCTGGAAGCCGCCGCAGATGCCCAGCACCCGTCCCCCGTATCTCAGGTGACGGGCGATGGCCATGTCCCAGCCCTGGGCGCGCAGGAAGGCCAGGTCGCCGCGCACGCTCTTGGAGCCGCCGAGGATGATCAGGTCGGCAGCGGGCAATTCCTCGCCCTGGCGGACAAACAGCAATTCCACCTGGGGATGCAGGCGCAGGGGATCGAAATCGGTGTGGTTGCTCAGCCGCGGCATCACCGGCACCGCCACCCGCAGGCGCGGTCCCTGCTTGGCGACCTGGCCGGTGGCCAGGCGATCCTCGGCTTCCAGGTGCAGGTCGTGCAGATAGGGCAGCACACCGAACACCGGCTTGCCGGTACGGGCTTCGAGCCAGTCCAGCCCGGGTTGCAGCAGGGCCAGGTCGCCGCGGAAGCGATTGATGATGAAGCCGGCGACGCGCGCCTGTTCGCTGGGTTCGAGCAGGTCCAGGGTGCCGACCAGATGGGCGAAGACGCCGCCGCGGTCGATGTCCGCCACCAGCAGCACCGGGCAGTCCACCGCCTCGGCGAAGCCCATGTTGGCGATGTCGCCCTGGCGCAGGTTGATCTCGGCCGGCGAACCGGCGCCTTCCACCAGCACCACCTGATAGCGCTCGGCCAGCCGCGCATGGGAGGCCAGCACCGCTTCCCGCGCCACCGGCTTGTAGGCGTGATAGGCCTTAGCATCCATGCTGGTGACGGCGCGACCATGGATGATCACCTGGGCGCCGACATCGGTATTGGGCTTGAGCAGCACCGGATTCATGTCGGTATGGGGCGCCAGGCCACAGGCCTGGGCCTGGACCGCCTGGGCGCGGCCGATCTCGCCGCCATCGGCGGTCACGGCGCTGTTGAGCGCCATGTTCTGCGGCTTGAAGGGCACCACGGCCACGCCCTGGCGATAGAGCCAGCGGCACAGGGCGGCCACCAGGGTGCTTTTGCCGGCGTCGGAGGTCGTGCCCTGCACCATCAGCGTACTCATAGGGGACTCCGGTAGCTGGCGAGGCCCTGGTCCAGGCGCTGCCAGCCGGCCTCGTCGCCGGGCAGACCGAATCTCAGGGCGCCAAGCGCGGGAAACAGACGGGTCAGGATGGCCTGGCGGGCCAGGTGTTCGTGCAGATCCGCGACATCCGGGCGCTGCAGCAATTGAAAGAGGGCGCAGCTGCCGCTGGGCATCAGGGCGTGACGGGCGAGCACCGCGGCCAGGCGCTCGCCGGCCTCGAGCAATGCCTCGCGCTGACGCTGCTGGCCCGACTGATCGGCCAGCAGTTGCCGGGCGAGATAACGACTGGGGCCGTTCACCGTCCAGGGCCCCAGCTGCTCGTCCAGGCGCGCCAGCAGGCTCGGCGCCGCCAGCACGAAGCCCAGGCGCAGCCCGGCCAGTCCGAAGAACTTGCCAAAGGAGCGCAGCACGATCAGGCCGGGCAGATCGCTGAAGGGTGCAAGGCTTGCCCCCGGGGTGGGATCCATGAAGGCCTCGTCCACCACCAGCCAGCCACCCCGGCGTTCGAGCCGGGCGTGCCAGTCCAGCAGCCGGGCGGGCGACAGGCGCTCGCCGGTGGGGTTGTTGGGATTGACCACCACCACCACGTCCAGCTGGTCGAGATGAGTCGCGATGCCTGTCTCGTCCCACTCCAGCACCTCGTGCCCGGCGCGACGCCAGGCCAGGGCATGCTCGGCATAACAGGGCGCCAGCACCGCGACCCGCGCGGCTGGACGCAGGGTCGGCAGCGCCTGGATGGCGGCCTGGGAGCCGGCCACCGGCAGTGCCGCGCTGGCCCGGTAGCAGGCGCAGGCGGCTTCCACCAGGCCGTCGTCGGGCTCGGGCAGCCGTGCCCAGGCGCTGGCGGGAATCTCCGGCAGCGGCCAGGGCCAGGGGGCCAGGCCGGTGGACAGGTCCAGCCAGTCGCCCAGGGGAATGTCGTAGGTGCGCGCCGCGCGCCTCAGGCGACCGCCATGCTCAAGCAAGCAACAACCCTCCCAGGGCGATCAAGGCAGTCCACAACCAGGCGCCACGGCGGACCAACTTCAGGGCGCGGGTGATGGCCAGGAAGGTCGGCGCCGGACCACGGCCCAGCACCGGGCGCTCGTGCCACTCGCCGTGGTAGCGGGCCGGACCGCCCAGGCTCACGCCCAGGGCACCGGCACCGGCCGCCATCACCGGGCCGGCGTTGGGGCTGTCCCACAGCGGCGCCTGGGTCCGCCAGCTTTCGATGGCGCTCCAGAAACGGCCGAGGCCGGCATAGGTCAGGGCCACCAGGCGCGCAGGGATATAGTTGAGGACATCGTCCAGCCGCGCCGCGGCCCAGCCGAAACGCTCCAGGCGCGGCGTGCGATAGCCCCACATGGCATCCAGGGTATTGGCCAGGCGATAGAGCACCACGCCGGGTGCGCCGAGCAGGGCGAACCAGAACAGCGCGGCGAAGACGGCATCGCTGCCATTCTCCAGCACCGATTCGGTGGCGGCGCGGGCCACGGCGGTCTCGTCCAGCTCGCTGGTTTCGCGACTGACCAGATAGCCGACCCGACGCCGC
The DNA here is from genome assembly GCF_030175875.1 of Pseudomonas sp. HR1. Taxonomy (NCBI): domain Bacteria; kingdom Pseudomonadati; phylum Pseudomonadota; class Gammaproteobacteria; order Pseudomonadales; family Pseudomonadaceae; genus Pseudomonas; species Pseudomonas sp. HR1. The sequence goes on along the minus strand of NZ_JASNRF010000003.1, from coordinate 575,056 downwards.
GCCTCGGGCAGGTTGTTGCGTTGCAGGGCGCGCGCCACCGGCTCGGCGTGCTCGCCCAGGCTGCGCAGTCCCACGGCCAGATACAGCGCCAGGGGCTGGATGATCCAGGCCAGCCAGCCGATCTGGCAGAGCAAGGCGGTGAGCAGCACCCAGGGCAGCACGGCCAGGCTCCAGGCCATCACGCCATGGCTTCGCCAGCCGCGCCCGCCGGGATTGAAGCGGGCCTCTAGGCTATCGGCCAGGCGGCCGAACAGGACCAGGGGGTGGGCGCGGCGGGGTTCGCCGAGCAGCAGGTCGAGCAGCATGCCGCCGACGACCGCGAAGGCCAGCATCATGGCTTCTGGCCCCAGCGGTTCTCGAAGACCAGTTCCTCCAGCGGCCGCCCCTGGCGCCAGCCCTCCTCTTCCAGCATGGGCCGCGGGTAGAAGGCTTCCACCGGCCCCAGGCAGAGGATGGCCGCCGGCTGGGCGCCTTCCGGCATCTCCAGCAGGCTGCGCACGGCTTCCGGTTCGAACAGCGACACCCAGCCCATGCCCAGGCCTTCGCAGCGGGCCGCCAGCCAGAGATTCTGGATGGCGCAGGACAGCGAGGCGAGGTCCATCTCCGGCAGGGTACGGCGGCCGAAGACGTGGGCTTCGCGGCCGTCCATGAGCGCCGCCACCAGCACCTCGGCGCAGTCGAGGATGCCCTGCACCTTGAGCTTCATGAAGTCGTCACTGCGCTCGCCAAGGGCCTCGGCGGTGGCGCAGCGCTCTTCTTCCACCAGTTCGTGCAGGCGCTGGCGCAGGGCCGGATCGCTGATGCGCAGGAAGCGCCAGGGCTGCATCAGCCCGACGCTGGGCGCCTGGTGCGCAGCGCCCAGCAGACGGGCCAGTTGTTCGGGAGGCACCTCGCCACCGCAGAAATGGCGCATGTCGCGGCGCTCGGCGATGGCTCGGTAGACGGCGGCTTGTTCGGCGGGGGTATAGGGGGTCGTGGTCACGGCTTGAGCATCGCGGCGGCCGCGGCGGGTGCCGACGGCATGTAGAAGTGAATATAGCTGGCGGTGAGGCGACCGTCTCGGTAGACCGCCTCGGCCACCGCCTTGCCGTTGGGGCACAGCCCGCGCGCCCAGGGCGTCTCGGGTGACTCCAGGGCGGAGTGGTGATAGGTGTGGCCGCGCAGGGTGCCCTGCGCGAAATCCACCGACTGCAGGGCCAGGGCCGTGAGTCGCGCCTGCATCCGCGCGCTGCCCGGCAGCAGTCCGAGCAGGCTGGCGGATTCGCCGGCCTTGTCGGTCAGTTCGTCGAGCAGATAGAGCATGCCGCCGCACTCGGCGAGGATCGGCTTGCCCGCCGCATGATGGGCGCGGATGGCCGCGCGCATGCCCAGGTTGTTGGACAGCGTCTGCAGGTGCAGCTCGGGATAGCCGCCCGGCAGATAGAGGCTGTCCACCGCCGGCAGCGTCGTGTCGGCCAGCACGGAAAAGAACTGCAACTCGGCGCCCAGGGCGCGCAAGAGATCCAGGTTGGCCTGGTAGATGAAGGCCAGCGCCGCGTCCCGGGCCACGCCAATCCGCACTCCGGCCAGCAGTGGCTCGACCGCGGTCGGCTCCGGCGCGGCGAAGGCCACCGGCGGCGGCAATTCGATGTCGGAACTGGCGCCCAGGGCATCGGCCGCCATGTCCAGACGGCGATCCAGGTCGGTGACCTCATCGGCCTGGATCAGCCCCAGGTGACGACTGGGCAATTCGATGCCGGCATCGCGCGGCAGACTGCCAAAGAAGGTCATGCCAGCCGGCAGGCTGCCGCGGATCAGCTGGGTCTGCCGCGGACTGCCGCTGCGGTTGGCCAGCACCCCGGCGAAGGGCAGACTCGGCCGGTAATGGGCGAGGCCATAGGCCAGGGCGCCAAAGGTCTGCGCCAGTCCGGCGGCGTCGATCACGCCCAGCACCGGTACGCCAAAGCGCTCGGCCAGGTCGGCGGCCGAGGGCTGGCCGTCGAATAGCCCCATGACGCCTTCGATGAGGATGAGATCCGCCTCCCCCGCCGCTTCCCACAGCAGGCGCCGGCTCTCGGCCTCGCCGATCATCCACAGATCGAGCTGATAGACCGGCGCGCCGCTGGCGCGGGCCAGGATCATCGGATCGAGAAAGTCCGGGCCGCACTTGAACACCCTTACCCGCCGCCCCTGGCGGGCATGCAACCGGGCCAGGGCGGCGGTGACGCTGGTCTTGCCTTGACCCGAGGCCGGGGCGGCGATCAGCAGCGCCGGGCAATGCCGCGTCTCGCCTACCATTCGATGCCCTGCTGGGCGCGGACGCCGGCCTGGAAGGCGTGCTTGACCAGACTCATGTCGGTCACGGTGTCGGCGGCCTCGACCAATGCCTGTGGCGCACCGCGGCCGGTCACCACCACGTGCTGATGAGCCGGACGCCCGGCCAGGTCGGCCAGCACCTGGTCGACCTCCAGATAGCCATGCTTGAAGGCGATGTTGAGTTCGTCCAGCAGCACCAGGCCGATGGCCGGATTGCGCAGGAGCTCCACCGCCACCGCCCAGGCCGCGGCCGCCGACTGCAGGTCGCGGGCCCGGTCCTGGGTGTCCCAGGTGAAGCCCTCGCCCATGACGTGGTAGCGCACCTCGTCCGGGAACCGCTTGAAGAAGAGTTGCTCGCCGGTATCGCGGCGGCCCTTGATGAACTGCACCACGCCCACCTTCATGCCGTGGCCGAGGGCGCGCGCCGCCATGCCGAAGGCGGAGCTGCTCTTGCCCTTGCCGATGCCGGTATGCACCAGCAGCAGGCCGCGTTCGTCCTGGGCTTCGGCGATGCGGGCGTCGATCACCGCCTTCTTGCGCACCATGCGCGCGCGGTGGCGCTCGTCGCGCTCGGGGCTGGTCGAATCGGGGATGTCGGTCATGGGCGGTTCTCCGGGTGCGGGCGCGGCGGAGAAACGGGCAGAGACGCCGCCCGCGCGAGGCAGGGGGCGACGCCGCGCGACGCCCTCCGCATCGCCGAGATGAACGCAAGCGTGGCCGGTCTCCGGGCTGGTGAGCCGATGCCCTAAGGGCATCCGCTGCGCCCCTTCCCGGCCAGGGCCAGTGGGCATCGCGCAGCTACTGCTCAACTACCGTTGCGGGGGCAGCGCCGGCTCGACCGGCTTCCCTGTTTCACCCCGCTCCAGGCGGGGCACCACGTGCAAGGGCGCAGGGTACGGACTAGCCGGGAGAGCGTCAATCGATGGCGCCGCCCGAACTCGGCGTCGCGCGGACGGGTCCACCCTAGACACCCACCGCCAGGAGCTACCGGATGAACGATGCCACCCTCGCCGCCTGCATCAAGGCCTGCCTCGATTGCGCCGCCGCCTGCGAAACCTGCGCCAGCGCCTGCCTGGGCGAAGCCAATCTGGACATGATGCGTGACTGCGTCCGTCTGGATCGCGATTGCGCCGACGCCTGCCGCCTGGCCGCCACCTTCATGCAGCGCGGCAGCGACCGCATCGCCGAAGCCTGCGCCCTGTGCCTGGCCACCTGCCGTGCCTGCGCCGCCGAATGCGGCAAGCACAAGGCCGAGCACTGCCAGGCCTGCGCCCGGGCCTGTGAGGCCTGCGCCGACGCCTGCGCGGCCATGGCCGCCTGAGGCGGCTGCCGATAACCGCATCCGCTGAGCGCCGGCTGCCGTGCTGCGCGCTCTGGTCGCAGCCGAATCCCGCACAGGAAGCCGCCGCTCGGGCGTTCGGCATTGGCATTACCCGGCGACGCCAGGGATAATGCCCGCCCTTTCATCGATATCCAGGCCTTCGCCATGACCGATACCAACCAAGATCCCCGTTTGAGCCGCATGAAGCGTCGCCTGCGCAAGAAGCAGTACCTGGGCGAATTCCAGGAACTGGCCTTTGAAATCAAGGTGAGCTTCAAGAACGAACTCAGCGAAGACGATCTGGACACCTTCCTGGGCGACTTCATCGACTACGTCGAAGAGCGCAAGCTGGACTACATCGGCGGCTTCGACAACGCCTGGGTCGAAGGCACCATCATGGCCAACAAGCGCTACACCTCGCCCACCGCGGAAGACCGTACCGCGCTGCTGGACTGGCTCAAGGCCCGCGCCGAAGTCGGCGAAGCCAACGCCTCCGATCTGCATGACGCCTGGCACCACGACGGCGAAGTCTAACTAGCCTTCGCCGGATAGCTTGGCGTCCGTTGCGGTCGTAAAGGGGAATCCGTTGGAAACCAGGTCCTCATGACGACCCTCCTGCAAATCTCCGATACCCACTTCGGCACCGAGCAACCCGCCGTGGTCGCGGCCCTGGAAGCCCATGTCCGCGAACACGGCGCCGATGTCCTCATCCTTTCCGGGGACATCACCCAGCGTGCCCGCCGCGAGCAATTCGCCGCCGCCAAGACCTTCGTCGAACGCCTGGAAAGCTACGGCATTCCCCGCACCCTGGTGATCCCGGGCAATCACGACCTGCCGCTGTACAATGTCTTCGCTCGTTTCCTGACGCCCTATGGCAACTATCGCCGCCATTTCGGCCAGGACCTCGAGCCCAGTTTCGAGAACGACGAGCTCCTGCTGGTCGGACTCAACACCACCGCCCCGCGACGCCACAAGGATGGTGCGGTGAGCACCGAGCAGATTGAGCGCGTCGCCGAACGCCTGCGCCGCGCAGGCCCGGGCAAGTTGCGCATCGTCATCGCCCACCAGCCCTTCGGCGCCCTCGAACTCAGCGACCTGAGCAATCTGCAGCACAATGCCGATCACGCCCTGGCCACCTGGGCCGATGCCGGCCTGGATCTGGTGATGGGCGGCCATATCCACCTGCCCTATGTGCTGCCGCTGAGTCGCCAGTACCCCACCCTCCCCCGCGAGGTCTGGATCGTGCAGGCCGGCACCGCCCTCTCATCGCGCGTGCGCGGCACCTCGCCCAACTCCTTCAATCGCCTGCTGGTCGGCGAAGGAACGGAGAAGACCGTGGACGTGGAGCGCTGGGACTTCCAGGGCGATCGTTTCGTCGTCGGCGAGCGTCACGCACTGCGCTGGCAGGCTGCGCAGGACGCCCTCGCGGAAGGCTGAGGCGTCCGACCGGGACGCCTATGCGCGCTCGCGCGCACTTCCAGCAATGGAAATTGATTCAAGCTGTTGAAACGGCTGGCAGGCCACGGGCGCCGCGTAGTCTTAGGACTTTCGGCAAGAGTGGCCTCCCATGGAATCCCTGACGCAATCGCTGCTTGGCTTTATCGAAACCCACCAGGCCTGGGCACCGCTGCTCGTCGGCCTACTCGCCTTTGGCGAGTCCCTGGTGCTGCTGGGCGTCTTCATTCCGGCCACGGCGCTGCTGCTGGTGGTCGGCGGCCTGGCCGGCTCCGGGGTGCTCTCGCCGGTGCCGCTGGTGCTGGCCGCCATCGTCGGCGCCATCCTCGGCGACATCTGCTCCTATGTCATCGGCCGCTGGCTCGGTCCCAGCATCGTCCACCGCCCGCCCTTTCGCCGCTATCGCAAGCAGGTGGCCCGGACCCGGCTGTTCTTCCGCCGCTATGGCTTCTTCGCGGTCTTCGGCGGGCGCTTCCTGACCATGATCCGCAACACCGTGCCCCTGGTGGCCGGGATGATGGCGATGAACCAGCTGCGCTTCCAGTCGGCCAACGTGCTCTCGGCCATCGTCTGGGCGCCACTGATGATGGGCCCGGGTTATCTGGCGGCCAAGGGCGCCAACCACTTCAGCTTCGTCGGCAACGAGTCGCTGTGGATCGGCGCGGCGGTGGTCGCCGTGCTGGGCGCCGGCGCCGCGCTGTTCTTCAAGCAGCGGCTGAAACGCGCCTAGCGGCGGGCGGCCAGCGCCTCGCGCAGACGCTGGCGATTCAGCGGTACCTCGCGCAGGCGCAGACCGGTCGCCGCCGCCACGGCATTGGCGATGGCCGCTGGGATGGCGGCGGTGGTGGCCTCCCCGGCCCCCACCGCCGGCTCTTCCGGCCGATCGATCAGCTCCAGTTCCAGCTCGGGCAATTCGTTGAAGGTCAGCGGCGGATAGGCGCCCCACTCCAGACTGGTCACCCCCTGCTGATCGAAGCGCACCGCCTGCTTGAGGGTCCGGGCGATGCCCTGTACCACGCAGCCTTCCAGCTGGTTGCGCAGGCCATCCGGATTGACGATCAGCCCGCAGTCATGGGCCACCACCACCCGGGTGACGCGGATCCCCGCCGCCTCGCTCACCGTCACCTCGACCACGGCGGCCACATAGGCGTTCTCGTTCTCATAGCGCAGGAAGGCCAGACCCTGACCTTTCGCCAGGGCGCCGTCCCAGGTCTTTTCCTGCCGGGCCGACGGTCGCCAACCGGCCTTGGCCGTGGCGGCCTGCAGCACCGCCCGGGCGCGGGGGTCCTGCAGATAGCGCAGGCGGAATTCCAGCGGATCAACCCCGGCCGCCAGGGCCAGTTCGTCCATGAAGGATTCGTTGGCGAAGGTATTGCCGACCGCCCCCAGGGCGCGCAGGGCCGAGGGTCGCAGCGGCGAATCCCCGGCTTCCAGCCAGTGGGTCGCCACCTGGACATTGAGCAGGTCGTAGTCCAGCGGCGCATTGCGATTGCCACCGCCCCGCCCACCCTTGAGCGGCAGATTGTAGGCCAGTTGTCCGGCGAGCAGCGCCGCCTTGCCGGTCTGGCCGTTGGGGCGGGTCAGGTGGGTGGGCGTCCAGTTGGCGAAGCGCCAGGCCAGCAGATCGCCGGCCGCGCTCAGGCCGCCGGCCAGGCGCATCAGCATGGCCGGTCCCTTGGGATTCCAGCCGTGTTCGTCGGCGCGACTCCATTGCACCCGGACCGGACGGCCGCACAGCTTGGAGAGCAGCGCCGCATCGGCCGCCGCGTCATCGGCGCCGTTATGGCCATAGCAACCCGACGCCTGCTGGTAGATGACATGGATGCTGTCTTCCGGCAGCGCCAGCAGATCCGCCAGCGCCGCCCGGAGCTGATAGACGCCCTGGGTACCGCTCCAGACGGTGGCGCCGTCGGCACGCACCTCTGCCACCGCGCAGGACGGACCGATGGAATCGTGATTCTGATAGGGCCAGCGATACTCGGCGTCCAGGCGCTGGGCGGCGTTGGCCAACTCCCCCGCGACATCGCCGGCCTCCTGCTGGAGGTCGGCCGGTCCGGCCTTGGCTTCCAGCCGGGCATAGAGTTCGCCTGGCAGGGGCAGGTCCGGCACCAGGCTCCAGTCCACCCGCAGCGCCGCCGCGCCCTGGCGCGCCAGCCAGGGCTGCTCGGCCACCACCGCGACGAAGGCGCCCTCGTACACCAGCTGAGCGCCCGCCGGCAGCGCGCTGGCATCGATACCGCGAACACTCACCCCCGCCAACCGCGCCGAACCGATGCAGGGCGGCCGCACCACGCAACCGTGCAGCATGCCGGGCAGGCGCAGGTCGTGGACGTAAGCGAAGCTGCCGAACAGCTTGGCCGGGATGTCTTCCCGCGGCACCGAGGTCCCGACCAGGCGATAGTCCTTGACGGCGCGGGTCCGCACCGCCTGATTGACCAGCCGCCCCAGCGGCCGTCCGCCGACCAGCTCGCCATAGCTGACGAAACGCCCGGTGGGATCGCCACGATAGACCACCCGGCCATCCACCGTGTCCACCACCGCCAGATCCAGCCCCAGGCGCCGCGCTCCTTCCAGAAACAGGAATTGCCGCGCGCTGGCGGCGGCCTTGCGCAACTGGGCGCCGCCCACCTGCAGGCTCTTGCTGCCGGCGGTGATGCCCTGGTCGGGCGTCAGCCGGGTATCGCCCTGGATCAACCGGGTGGCGGCAAAGGCCACGCAGAGTTCCTCGGCCACGATCTGCCGCAGCGCCGTGCTGACCCCGGTACCCAGTTCCACCTTGCCGCTGTAGACGATGACCTGGCCCTGGGCATCCACCGCCAGCCAGGCATCCAGTTGGCGCTGATCGAGGGTCTTGGCCAGGCTCGCAGTGTCAGTAGGTGCGGGCAATACCTGGGCGGCGACCGGTCGCTGCAGGCTGAAGCCCAGCAGCAGCACCGCGCTGCCGCCGAGAAAGGTGCGGCGGGACAGCGTCATGCCGGGGCCTGCCCGTCGCGCAAGAGCACCGCCGCCCGCTTGACCGCGCGCAGGATGCGATAGTGGGTCCCGCAGCCACAGAAATTGGCCGCCAGCGCCTGGCGGATCTGCGCATCGCTGGGATCGGGCACCCGGGCGAGCAGCGCCTGGGCGGTCATCACCATGCCAGGGATGCAATAGCCGCACTGCGCCGCCTGCTCTTCGATAAAGGCCTGCTGCAAGGCATGGGGAGCATCGGGCGTACCCAGGCCTTCCAGGGTCAGCAGCTCGCGACCGGCAAAGGACGCCGCCGGCAGCAGACAGGCACGCACCGGCTTGCCATCCGCCAGCACCGTACAGGCGCCACACTCGCCCAGTCCGCAGCCGAATTTCGGCCCCTTGAGCCCCAGTTCGTCGCGCAGGGCGTCCAGCAGAGGCATGCGTGGATCGACGTCGAGCTGTCGCGACTCGCCATTGACCTTGAGTTCGAGGACCGCCACCGCTAGTGCTCCCGTTCGCGCGCCGCCGCCACGTCCTCGGGACGAATATCGGCGGCGTGACCACCAAAGCGGCGGCCGATGTAGGTGGCCAGATCGGCCAGTTGCTGATCGCTGAGCAACTCCCGATAGGCTGGCATGAAGGCGTGCTCGGTGCGTCCCTGGCGGTCGAGCCCGTCGAGCAGCACGCGCACCAGGTTGGTTCCTGCCGGATCGCGCACCGCCGAATAGTTGCTGAAGGAGCGCGGATAGGGACCGGCCGGCCCCTGGTCGTCCGGCGCATGACAGCTGGCGCAGGCGGATTGCAGCAAGGCCGCACTTTCCGCCTCGGCGGCAGTGAGCGGCCCGGTTTCACCGGGTGGCTGCACCTCGGCACGCGCCGGCACCGCTCCGGGCTGCGCTGGTAGGGTCCGCAGATAGGCGATCAGGGCACCGAGATCCGCATCGTTCAGATGGCGGGTACCGCCGCTCACCACCTCGGCCATGGGGCCCGCCGCCACAGCCTCGCCGCGCTGATGGCCTTCGCGCAGATAGCTGGCGAGCTTGGCATCGCTCCAGCCGCCGAGGCCGCGCGGGTCCGCGGTGAGATTCCAGGCGGTCCAGCCCTGCTGGGTCGCCCCGGCATAGGCCCGGCCGCTGTCGAGACCCTGGCTCCAGGTCCGCGGCGTGTGGCATTCCTGGCAATGCCCCACCGCCTCGGCCAGGTAGGCGCCCTGCGCCACCTGCGCATCGGCAGTAACCGGTAACGGACCCGGCGTGAAGTTGAGCCATTTCCAACCGCGGATCAGCGCGCGCTGATCGAAGGGAAAGCGCAGGCCGTTGGCGGGCGGCGCATAGGGCACCGGTCGCTGGATCTGCAGATAGGCGAAGATCCCGGCGATGTCCTCGTCGCTCAGGCGGGTAAAGGCCGTATAGGGAAAGGCCGGATAGAGCTGCTCACCATCGCGCCCCAGCCCGTCGTGCAAGGCGCGGCGAAACTCGTCCGCCGTCCAGTCGCCCAGGCCGTGCTCGCGATCCGGCGTGATATTGCTTGAGTAAAGACGGCCAAAAGGCGTATCGAAGGCGACACCACCGGCGAAGGGTGCACCGTCGGGACGGGTATGACAGCCCTGGCAGTTGCCCAGCCGGGTCAGGTATTCGCCCCGCGCCAGGGTCGCCTCGTCGGCGCGCACCGGCGCGGCCTTGGACAGGAGCAGCATCCCCGCCAACAGGGGCAGGGCCAGGGATCTCATCAGCTCTCCTCTTGAGGTCGAACCGGACGGGCGGATTCCGCCGTGGCGTTGCCGTCATCCTAATCGCAGCGGCAAGCGCCCGTGGCGTTCGCCCCTGGAGGTGAGATGCAGGCGACAGTTTCGGCCCGCACGTCAACTGCGGCCTTTACAATCCTGCTCCATTCCGGCTGCGCCCTGGCGCGAGAGCTGTGAGTCGCCAGCAACCACCGATTCTGATTACCCGCACTCAGGACAGGAAGGAAGACCTCCCACGCCCAAGCACTATAGGGGTGGTATTACTCAACGCTTGGGCACGAAGCCATCGGGCTTGGCCGCCAGCCAGTCGACGAACTGGCGAATGCGCGCATCGCTGAGCAGCAACTCGCGGCTGTTGTATTCCAGCGCCAGGGTCTTTTCGTCGAAGGTCTGGTGGATATGGTTGTGGCAGGGTCGGCAGACCCAGAGGGTGGCGGTGATCCGGCTGACGCGGTCGAATCTCTTGCGCACGTAGGCCTTGTCGTGCAGCGAGCGAGGGATCAGGTGATGGCGGGTGAGCGGCGCCGCCCTACCGCACAGCTCGCAACGAGCCGGCTGGGGCGGCAGACGTATCGCCTGGGGCATGATGGGCTCCGCACGGGCTGGATGCCTATTCGAGCGGCCCGGGCGGAACGGGGTTCAATAGCCGCCGGCGAGACTCGGCGTGACCAGCACGCGCTTGGCCTGCAGATAGCTGTTCTGCCAATAGGGCTTGGCCAGGCTGTCCAGGCGCACCGTCCCGCCCGTGCGCGGTGCATGGACGAAGCGCCCTTCCCCGACGTAGATGCCGGCATGGCTGACCTGACGGCCACCGGCGGTGGCGAAGAAGATCAGATCACCGGGCTGCAGGGCATTGCGCGCCACATTGGGCGAGCCGAGGGTGATCATCTCGCGGGTCGAACGCGGCAGGGTCACCCCGGCCGCATCGCGATAGACGTAGCCGATCAGCCCGCTGCAATCGAAGCCACCCGCCGGGGTATTGCCGCCGTAGCGATAGGGAGTGCCGACCAGGCCAATGGCCCGAAAGAGCACATCGTTGGCGGCCTGGGCCTGGCTTTCCAGCAGGGGGCGGGAGACGACCGGGGCGACCGGTGCGGGTGCCTGGGGCGGCCTGCCGGCACAGGCGGCCAGCAGCACGAAGGCGCAATACAATCCGAGGCGAGCCGCATGCGGCATTGGAGACATCCTTAGTTATCCATCGATCACCGTCGGCCTGCCACGCAGCCTCGACGGGTCCTCGAAGCGCACCGGCGGAGATCGCGGCGATACGCCTCAGCGCAATACGCGCTTGCCTTCCAGGAAACTCACCTTCCAGTACTGGTCGTCCAGGCTGTCCACCCGCACCCCGCCGCTGCGGCGACTGGAGGAATGGATGAACTTGCCCTCGCCCATGTAGATACCGGTGTGACTGACCCGGCCACGGCCGTTGCTATTGAACAGCAACAGATCGCCAGGTTCCAGATCGTTCTTGCTGACTACCGGTACTTCGAGATCGATGATCTCGCGGGTGGAGCGCGGCAGGGTCATGCCGGCCCGCTCGCGAAAGACGTAATTGACGAAACCGCTGCAATCGAAACCGGCCAGGGTGCTGCCGCCGCGGCGATAGGGCGTGCCCACCAGCTGGGTGGCACGATTGAGGATCTGGTCCGCTAGATTCGGCAGCGCCTGACGCGGACCGACCTCGCGATCCCAATCCAGTTGATGCGGCGACTGGGTATGGGGGAAGACCGGACGTTGCTGAGCGCTCTCGGTCTCCACCGCGGCGGAACCGTTGCCAGCACCACCCAGACCATGCAGCGAGGCGGTCTGGAAGGTCCGGGAGGTAGAGGACTGATCAGGGGCAACGGCGATGTCAGGACTTTGCGGCGCACTCGCACAGGCGGCGAGCAGACAGACAAAAGACAGGGGCACGAGGGGTGCGAAGCGTTTCCTTGGCATGGGCACGACCGTGTCGTTTTCTCAAAGTTTCGACACCTTGCCGACCTGGATCACAGATGGCAAGTTTTTTTAGCCTCCGATGTGACTCAAAAGCCGAGGAAGGACGTCTACGGCCCTTTTTTTGATCTGAACGGTCGCCAAGCCACTCAGCGACGAGCGGTCCGGGTTGATTTCGATGAGGTCACCACCCTGCGCCAGGGTCTGGCCAATCGGCGCCTGGATATAGCCGAAGGCGGCCGTGGTGCCGACGGCGATCACCAGGTCGAAGCCCTCCTCCATCGCCTCCTGCAGACGTTGCAGCTCAGTGGCCGGCAGGGCTTCCTCGAACAGCACCACCGGTGGCCGCAGGATGCCGCCGCATGCGGGACAGCGCGGCGGCAGCGGACCGGCCAGGTGATCTTGGGCATCCGCGACCGTCTGCGCGCAACTCATGCAGGCGAGCGGCTCCAGTTGTCCATGGATCTCGATCAGCCGCTCTGGCGGAAAGCCTGCCTGCCGATGAAAGCCGTCGATGTTCTGCGTCAGCACCCAGCTGCCGGGGTGACTGACACCGAAGTCGGTGATCGCCTGGTGCGCCGCATTGGGCCTGGCCGCAGCGCAGGCCCGGCCGAGTTGCGCCAGGTAGCGCCAGCAGAGCTCCGGACGCTGCCGGAGCATGCTGCCCGAGAGCGCCGCCTCGATGGGGATGCCCTCTTCGGTGAGGCCGTTGTACAGCCCGCCCAGGCCGCGATAGGTCGGCAGTCCCGAATCGGCGGACAGCCCCGCCCCGGTGATGAACAGCACCCGACCGGCCCGCTGCAGCAGGCCTTGGGCACGCACCAGGGCGTCGGTCAATGATTCACCGTCAGGGCCAGCATCACCGACAGCTGGCAGAGCGGGCGGCCGCTCTGTTCCTGCCAGAGCTTGAAGGCCTCCTGCATCTTCTGCCGATCGCGCTTGGCGGTGGGCGCCTTGTCGAGGATGTTCTGCGCCTTGAGTGCCGTCACCACGTCGTCAGTCGCCAGAAAGGTGTCCTTGCCAGCCATGCGCAGGAAGCGCTGCGCTGACAGGCCACCCAGCTGATTGCCACGCTTGGTCAGCAGCTCCCAGAGGCCAACGATGTCCTGCGTCGGCCATTCGGCCAGCAACTGGCCGAAGCTGCCGTGACTGCGCTGGAAGTCCAGCACCATCTGGGCGTTGATCGGCACGCTGCGCAACTTGCCCAGGTGGCGGATCAGACGGGCGTCCTGCATCAGCCGCTCCAGACGCTCGCCGCCCATGAGCACCACCTTCTCCGGATCGAAGCCGAAGAAGACCTCCTCGAAGGCCGGCCACTTGGCGTCCACCAGGCTGTGCTTGAGTCCGGCGCGAAAGATGCGCCGGGTCAGCAGCGACAGATAGCGGTCATCGCCCACGGACGCCAGGGTGGCGGCGTCGACCGGTTGCGGCAGCCGTGCCTCCAGGGCCGCTCGGGAGCCGCAGCGATTGAGGGCGTATTCGAGCAGCCAGGCGTAGTCCCGCATCAGAGATTCATCACCTGGACGAAGCGCGGCGTGGCGCTGTCATCGACCCTGAGACTGGCGAAGTCGAACAGCTCGCGATCGGCCAGTTGCGAGGGCACCACGTTCTGCAGGGCGCGGAACATGATCTCGGTACGCCCTGGCGTCTTGCGCTCCCACTCCAGCAGCATCTCCTTGACCACCTTGCGCTGCAGGTTCTCCTGGGAGCCGCAGAGGTTGCAGGGAATGATGGGAAATTCGCGCAAGACGGCGTAGGCCTCGATGTCCTTCTCGTTGCAATAGGCCAACGGACGGATCACCACGTTGCGCCCGTCGTCGGCGCGCAGCTTGGGTGGCATGGCCTTGAGCGTGCCGCCATGGAACAAATTGAGGAAGAAGGTTTCTACCATGTCGTCGCGATGATGGCCGAGCGCCATCTTCGTCGCGCCGATCTCGTCGGCGAAGGTGTAGAGGATGCCCCGCCGCAGGCGCGAGCACAGCGAACAGGTGGTCTTGCCCTCGGGAATCTTTTCCTTCACCACGGAATAGGTATCACGTTCCAGAATGTGGTACTCGACCCCCAGTTCCTTCAGGTACTGAGGTAAAACGTGTTCAGGAAAGCCCGGCTGCTTCTGGTCGAGGTTGACCGCCACGATCTCGAAGCGAATCGGTGCGACCTTCTGCAAGTAGAGCAGCATGTCGAGCAGGGTGTAGCTGTCCTTGCCACCGGACAGGCAGACCATGACCTTGTCGCCGTCCTCGATCATGTTGTAGTCGGCGATGGCTTCGCCGGTAAGACGGCGCAGGCGTTTCTGCAGCTTGTTCTGGTTGACCGAAAGGGTGCCCATGGATGAATCCGCGAAAGGAAAAAACGAAAGGCCGGCATTTTACGCGCAAAGCGTCCGCCGCCCTACCCCGAACGTCAGTCCATGGCGACCGGCAGCCATGAGCGAAGCCCAGGCGCTCATGACGGCGCTCCACCAGGAACTGCTCAGGGCCCAGTCCAGCCTGTCGGAGTACGAGTTGCTGCAGGCCTTGCGCCGGGCGGGATCACCGCTGATCCCGCCGCGCCCGGTGACCGACAACTACGAACTCTTCCGCCTGCACTTCCGCGTCTTCAACGCCCTCTATCGACTGCGCGATCAACTCCGCGCCGAGCAGCGCGCCGAACTGGTCATCAGCGCCCTGCGCATCGAATTGCGCCCCTATCTGCGCGCCCGTGCCGGGCTGGTGGTGGCCGATCCGCTACGCGCCTACTACCTCGATGTCACCCAGCTGGAGACCACCACTCCGGAAGACGTGGCCAACCTGCTCAATCACTTCTGGGCCTTGGTCAACGGTGAGTCCGAACTGCTGGAGGCCCTGCGCCTGCTAGGACTCGATCGCTCGGCGGACTATGGCCAGATCCGCCGCCGCTATCGCCAGCTGGCCAGCCGTCATCACCCCGATCACGGTGGCAGCACCGGCCGACTGCAGGCCATCAATGCCGCCATGGATACGCTGAGGCGGCACTACGGCCACCAGCCGACCGCGGACGCTAGGGTGCAGGCACGGGCTTCGGCATAATCACCCGCCTCGCCAGAGGTTGCCCATGCCTGAACAACTCACAGCCCGGGTCGAAGACTGCTATCGGCAGGCCGAGGCCTTCTTCAAACGCCGCTTCCCTCGCCCCGAGGTCAGCCTGGCCCTGCGTGGCCAGCGCGCCGGCGTCGCCCATCTCACCGAGAATCGGCTGAGATTCAACCGGCAGCTCTATCAGGAAAATCGCGCCCACTTCCTCGAGCAGACCGTCGCCCACGAGGTGGCGCATCTGGTGGCGCATCAGCTGTTCGGTGGCGGCATCCGCCCGCATGGCGAGGAGTGGCAGCTGATCATGCGCGGGGTCTATGGCCTGCCGCCGGATCGCTGCCATACCTACGAGTTGCCGCAACGCGTACGCACCCTGTACCTGTATCGCTGCAACTGCCCCGACGGTCGCTTCGAATTCACCGCCCAGCGTCACGCGCTGGTGCGCAAGGGACGGCGCTATCTGTGCCGGCGCTGCCGCGGTCCGCTGGACTTCACCCAGGAAGTCATCCGCGGCTGATCCTGCCGGCCCCGATCCGGGTTCCGGCAGGCAGGCTGCGAAAGCCTCAGCCCTGGGCGAAGACTTCGTCGAACAGGTTGTGCATCGCCAGGAAGGCGCGCTTGGCCACCACCGGGTGGTACTGCTGCTTGCCCGGATTGTTGGCTTCGGGATCGGTGAAGGAATGCACCGCGCCACCATAGCTCAGCAGTTGCCAGTCCACCTGGGCGGCATCCATCTCCTGGCGGAAACCAGTGAGTTGCTCGTCCGGCACCAGCGGATCGGAGGCGCCGTGCAGCACCAGCACCGGGCCGGTGATCCGGGCGGCATCGGCCGGGTTGGGCGTATCCAGATTGGCGTGGAAGGTCACCACGGCGCTCAGCGCCGCGCCGTCACGGGCCAGTTCAAGCGCCGCGCAGCCACCAAAGCAGAAGCCGATGGCGGCGATCTGATGGACATCCACCGCCGCCGTCTCGGCCTGGGCGACCAGGGCCGCATAGGCCGCCTGCATGCGCTGGCGCAGCAGCGCGCGATCGCCGCGGATCGGCGTCATGGCCGCCAGGGCTTCGTCGGCGTTTTGCGGACGCACGTTGCGACCATAGAAATCCACCACCAGGTAGGCCAGGCCGTCGGCCTCGGCCAGGCCCTTGGCCTGCTCGACGGCGCCATGGGATACCCCCATCCAGTTGGGCGCCAGGAGCACGCCCGGGCGGGTGGGATTGCCGCTGGTGGCATACACCAGCTGGCTCTCGAACGGCTGGCCATCGATTTCGTAGGCGACGGGTTTTACAGTGACTTCGACCATGGGGTCCTCCAGAAGGTGGATAGAAAGAAGCCCGCCGAGGCGGGCTTCTTCGTTGTTAAGCGGACAATTCCACCAGCAGTTTGTTTAACCGGCGGACATAGGCGGCGGGATCCTTGAGGCTGTCGCCCGCGGCCAGCGCTGCCTGATCGAACAGGATGTGCGACAGGTCGGCGAAGCGGTCCTCGTCAGGCTCGCCATCGAGTTTCTCGATCAGCGGGTGCTGCGGATTGATCTCGAAGATCGGCTTGGAATCCGGGGCCTTCTGGCCGCTGGCTTCCAGGATCCGGCGCATCTGCAAGCCGAGGTCCTGCTCGCCGATGGCCAGGATCGCCGGCGAATCGGTCAGGCGATGGGAGACGCGGACTTCGCTGACCTGGGCCTCCAGGGCCTGCTTGAGGCGCTCGACCAGGCCTTCCTTGGTCTTGGCGACCTCTTCCTGGGCCTGCTTGTCTTCTTCGCTGTCCAGCTTGCCGAGATCCAGATCGCCACGGGCGACGTCGACGAAATGCTTGCCGTCGAATTCGGTGAGATAGCTCATCAGCCACTCGTCGATGCGATCGGTCAGCAGCAGCACCTCGACACCCTTCTTGCGGAAGACTTCCAGGTGCGGGCTGTTCTTGATCTGGGCGTGGCTCTCGCCGGTCAGGTAGTAGATCTTGTCCTGACCGTCCTTCATGCGGCCAATGTAGTCGGCCAGGGACACGTTCTGGGCATCGTCGCCGTTATGGGTCGAGGCGAAACGCAGCAGACCGGCGATCTTCTCGCGATTGGCGAAGTCTTCCGCCGGACCTTCCTTGAGCACCTGGCCGAAGTGGCCCCAGAACGACTGGTACTTCTCCGGCTCGCTCTTGGCCAGCTTCTCCAGCATGTCCAGCACGCGCTTGGTCAGCGCCGACTTCATGGAGTCGATCACCGGATCCTTCTGCAGGATCTCGCGGGACACGTTGAGCGACAGGTCGTTGGAATCCACCACACCCTTGATGAATCTCAGGTACAGCGGCAGGAACTGGTCGGCCTGATCCATGATGAAGACGCGCTGCACATAGAGCTTGAGGCCCTTGGGCGCTTCGCGCTGGTACAGATCGAAGGGCGCGCGGGCCGGCACGTACAGCAGTGAGGTGTATTCGAGCTTGCCCTCGACCTTGTTGTGGCTCCAGGTCAGGGGATTCTCGAAATCATGGCCGACATGTTTGTAGAACTCCTGGTAGTCCTCGTCCTTGAGTTCGGTACGCGGACGGGTCCAGAGCGCGCTGGCGCGGTTGACGGTTTCCCACTCGGCTGCGGCCGGCTGCTCGTCCTCGCCACCCTGCTGCTCCTTCGGCAGCTCGATGGGCAGGCCGATGTGGTCGGAATACTTCTTGACCACGTTGCGCAGGCGCCAGCCATCGGCGAATTCGATTTCCTCGGGCTTGAGGTGCAGCACGATGCGGGTACCGCGCTCGGGCTTGTCGATGGTCGCGACCTCGAACTCCCCTTCCCCCTTGGACGACCAATGCACGCCCTCGGCGGCCGGCTGGCCGGCGCGACGGGTGTAGACATCTACCTGGTCGGCGACGATGAAGGCCGAATAGAAGCCCACGCCGAATTGACCGATGAGGTTGGAATCCTTCTTCTGGTCACCGCTGAGATTCTTCAGGAAATCGGCGGTGCCGGACTTGGCGATGGTGCCGAGGTGAGCGATCACCTCTTCGCGGCTCATGCCGATGCCATTGTCTTCGAGGGTGACCGTGCCGGCCTCCTTGTCGAAGCTCAGGCGAATCTTCAGCGTATCCCCGCCTTCGAGCAGTTCGGGCTTGGACAGGGCCTCGAATCTGAGCTTGTCGGCCGCGTCGGAGGCGTTGGAAATCAATTCGCGCAGGAAGATTTCCTTGTTGGAATACAGCGAGTGAATCATCAGGTGAAGCAGCTGCTTCACTTCGGTCTGGAAGCCTAGGGTTTCCTTTTGAGTCTCCACACTCATGCTACGAACTCCGCTATCGATAGGTACGCACCAGATGCCTGGCGATGTCGCGGAGATGGGGGCGCGCGGTGACATTTCAACCTTGGCGCGCTCGGTTCGCGATGCAGGTAGGAATTTGCGCGATGCTGGAGCTAGACGCGGAACTTAACTTTTAACGGTGCGTTCGAACGGCTGTCGTGTAGTTCATAAGGAGAAAACACATGAAAAAGCCCTTTGCCATCGCCCTGCTCTTCACTGCCGCCTTCGGCCTCGCCGCCTGTGACAAGCCTTCCGAAAACAAGGCTCAGGATGCTGCCAAGACCGAACAGAAAGCCCAGGAAAACCTGAACAAAGCCGCTGAGCAGAGCAACAAGGCTGCCGAGCAGCGCAACGAAGCTGCCAACGAAGCTGCCAAGGAGCAATCCAAAGGCGAAGCCACCTCGGTGAGCCCGGCTACCGGGACCACCAACGGCACCGCGCCGGCTACCCAGCCCAAGCCGTAAGCCGATCGGATATGAAAAAAGCCCGCTGCTGCGGGCTTTTTTGTGGGCGACCGATTCAGGAGCGCGAAGGATCCGGCTCGGCTTCACTCTCGGGCGCGCGCCCGCTACGTCTCAGACTTTCCAGGACGAGGGCGGCAAGACCCACCACCACGGCCGGCAACAGCCAGCCCAGGCCCGAGTCGGCCAGCGGCAGCCACTGCCCGGCACCACTCAGATAGGGCACCGTCAGGTGCGCGGCCTGCAGGCCATCGAGGATACCGAAGGCCAGGGCCACCAGTAGCACCGGGCCGAGGATGCGCCCGGGCGCCGCCCAGCGGGCGGTAAAGAAGCTCAGCACCACCAGGGCGATGCAGGGCGGATAGATGGCGGTGAGGATCGGCACCGAGATCTGGATCAGCTGCGTCAGCCCCAGGTTGGATACCAGCAGCGAGAAGGCCGCCAGCAGGACCACCAGACTGCGATAGCTGAATGGCAGGAATTCGCTGAAGAACTCCGCGCAGGCGCAGGTAAGGCCCACCGCCGTGACCAGACAGGCCAGGGTGATCAGCACCGCCAGGAAGTCGCTGCCGACGCTGCCGAAGGTATGCTGCACATAGGCATGCAGCACCTCGGCGCCATTGCTGGCATGGGGTACCAGCACCCCGCTGCCGGCGCCGAGCTGGAACAGACTCAGGTAGACCAGCACCAGCCCGACGCCGGCGATCAGACCGGCGATGATGGTGTAGCGCGTCAGCAGCTGCGGCGCAGTCACGCCCCGGGCGCGAATGGCGTTGACGATAACGATGCCGAACACCAGGGCGCCCAGGGTATCCATGGTCAGGTAGCCGTTGACGAAGCCCTGGGACAGCGCCCGCGAGGCGTAGTCCGGCGCCGCCGTGACAGGTCCGCCCGCCGGCCAGAACAGCGCCGCACCGCCCAGTACCGCCAGCGCCAGGATCTTCAGCGGACCGAGAAAGCGCCCCACGGTGTCGAGCAGGCGTCCCGGATAGAGCGAGACCCCCAGCACCACCAGGAAGTAGGCCAGGCTGTAGAGGAACAGCGGGATGGGGCCATTGCCCAGCAGCGGCGCGACGCCGACCTCGAAGGACACCGTGGCGGTGCGCGGCGTGGCGAACAGCGGACCCACCGACAGGTAGCAGACGATGGCCAGGGTGCGGGCGGCGGTCTGGCCGAGCGGCTTGCTCAGGGCGTCCATGCCACCGCCGACTCGCGCCAGGGCGATCAGCGTCAGCACCGGCAGGCCGACCGCGGTCAGCAGAAAGCCCAGGGCTGCGCTCCAGACGTGCTCGCCCGCCTGCAGGCCGACGATCGGGGGAAAGATGATGTTGCCCGCGCCGACGAACAACGCGAACGTCATGAATCCAAGGGCCAGGACATCCCGGCTTTGCAAAGCTTTCATGGAAGGCAGTACCAGCAATGAGGAAAACGAGGCAGCCCGCCCTCATGGGAGCAGGTCTTGGTGGGGCCACGGTGTGGCCGTTGGAGCGGAAGGTTGCCATCCTAACGAATTACCGGCGAAAAGGCAGCCGGCAGCTGATGAGGCGTCATCGCAGCGCCCATGAAAAAGGCCGCCCGAAGGCGGCCTTTTTACAGTCGGTCAGGCTCAGGCCTTCTTGACTTCCCAACCGGTCAGCTCGGCCAGGGCCTTGCCGATGTCG
Organism: Pseudomonas sp. HR1; assembly: GCF_030175875.1. Taxonomy (NCBI): domain Bacteria; kingdom Pseudomonadati; phylum Pseudomonadota; class Gammaproteobacteria; order Pseudomonadales; family Pseudomonadaceae; genus Pseudomonas; species Pseudomonas sp. HR1. Next base: position 554,903 of record NZ_JASNRF010000003.1, on the reverse strand, counting down.
GCCAGGGAACGCACGGTCTTCACACCGGCGTCCTGCAGGGCGGCGAACTTCTCGTCCGCAGTGCCCTTGCCGCCGGAGATGATGGCGCCGGCGTGGCCCATGCGCTTGCCGGGCGGTGCGGTGACACCAGCGATGTAGGACACCACCGGCTTGGTCACGTTGGCCTTGATGAAGGCCGCGGCCTCTTCTTCAGCGCTGCCGCCGATCTCGCCGATCATCACGATGGCTTCGGTCTGCGGATCTTCCTGGAACAGCTTCAGGATATCGATGAAGTTCGAGCCCGGGATGGGGTCGCCGCCGATGCCCACGCAGGTGGACTGGCCGAAGCCGGCGTCGGTGGTCTGCTTCACGGCTTCATAGGTCAGGGTGCCGGAACGCGACACGATACCGACCTTGCCCGGCAGGTGAATGTGACCGGGCATGATGCCGATCTTGCACTCGCCGGGGGTGATGACGCCGGGGCAGTTCGGGCCGATCAGGCGTACGCCCAGCTCGTCGCACTTCACCTTGGCATCCAGCATGTCGAGGGTGGGGATACCCTCGGTGATGCAGACGATCAGCTTGATGCCGCCGAAGGCCGCTTCCAGGATGGAGTCCTTGCAGAAGGGAGCCGGAACGTAGATCACCGAAGCATCGGCGCCGGTGGCTTCCACGGCTTCCTTGACGGTGTTGAACACCGGCAGGCCGAGGTGGGTGGAGCCGCCCTTTCCGGGGGTCACGCCGCCGACCATCTGGGTGCCGTAGGCGATGGCCTGTTCGGAGTGGAAGGTACCCTGGCTACCGGTGAAGCCCTGGCAGATGACCTTGGTGTCTTTGTTGATCAGGACGCTCATTACTTACCCTCCGCGGCCTTGACGACCTGCTGGGCAGCGTCGGTCAGGCTGGTTGCCGCGATGATGTTCAGGCCACTTTCGGCCAGGACCTTGGCACCGAGTTCGGCGTTGTTGCCTTCCAGGCGAACCACGACCGGCACCTTCACGCCGACTTCCTTCACGGCACCGATGATGCCTTCGGCGATCATGTCGCAGCGCACGATGCCGCCGAAGATGTTCACCAGAACGGCCTTCACGTTGCTGTCGGACAGGATGATCTTGAACGCTTCGGTCACGCGCTCTTTGGTCGCGCCGCCGCCAACGTCCAGGAAGTTGGCCGGCTTGCCGCCGTGCAGGTTGACGATGTCCATGGTACCCATGGCCAGACCGGCACCGTTGACCATGCAGCCGATGCTGCCTTCCAGGGCCACGTAGTTCAGTTCCCACTTCTGCGCATGGGCTTCACGGGCGTCGTCCTGCGACGGGTCGTGGAAGGCGCGCAGCTTGGGCTGACGGTAGATGGCGTTGCTGTCGATGTTGATCTTGGCATCCAGGCAGTGCAGGTTGCCGTCCTTCTTGATCACCAGCGGGTTCACTTCCAGCAGAGCCAGATCGTAGTCCTGGAACAGCTTGGCCAGACCGACGAAGATCTGGGTGAACTGCTTGATCTGGTCACCTTTCAGGCCCAGCTGGAAGGCCAGGTCGCGACCCTGGTAGGGCTGAGCGCCCACCAGCGGATCGATGGTGGCCTTGAGAATCTTTTCCGGAGTGTCGTGAGCGACCTTCTCGATGTCCACGCCACCTTCGGTGGACGCCATGAACACGATGCGGCGGCTGGAACGATCGACCACGGCGCCCAGATAGAGCTCCTTGTCGATGTCGGTGCAGGATTCGACCAGGATCTTGCTGACCGGCTGACCGTTGGCGTCGGTCTGGTAGGTCACCAGACGCTGGCCCAGCCACTTGGCGGCGAATTCCTTGGCTTCTTCCTTGCTCTTGACCAGCTTCACGCCACCGGCCTTGCCACGGCCACCGGCATGTACCTGGGCCTTGACGACCCACTCTTCGCCGCCGATACGGCCGCAAGCCTCGTAGGCCTCCTGGGGGGTGTCGACAGCGTAGCCTTTGGAAACGGGCAGGCCGTATTCAGCGAACAGCTGCTTACCCTGATACTCGTGGAGATTCATGCTTGTCTACCGTCTTCGTTGGGTATTGCGCATTAGACGCTGTGCGTTATCCGTGCCGTCCTCCGGACGGTCGCGGGCACCGCGCCACCTGTGACCCCTGCCCTCGCAAGGGTCCGAGGCGCCTTCCTGCGGTGGAGCCCTCAGGGCTCCACGGCGGTCGGCGACCCCGTGGTTCCGTAAATCTCTTACCGCTTCTTGCGATTCACTGCGTGGATCGCATGACCGTTCACCGCCAGGGCCGCTTCGTGCAGCGCCTCGGACAGCGTCGGGTGCGAGAACACCATCATGCCCAGGTCTTCGGCGCTGGTGCCGAATTCCATGGCGATGGCGCCTTGCTGCACCAGCTCCGCCGCGCTCGGGCCGACCACATGGACGCCCAGGACGCGATCGGTCTTGGCATCGGCCACGACCTTGACGAAGCCGGCGGTGTCGTTGGCCGCCAGGGCACGACCGCTGACCGCGAAGGGGAAGGTGCCGACGTTGACTTCGACGCCTTCGGCCTTCAGGGCCTGCTCGGTCTTGCCGACCCACGCGATTTCCGGGTGGGTGTAGATCACCGAGGGGACCAGATCGTAGTTCATCTGGGCCTTGTGACCGGCGATGCGCTCGGCGACCATCACGCCCTCTTCCGAGGCCTTGTGGGCCAGCATCAGACCGCGAACGCAGTCACCGATGGCGAACACGCCCGGCACGCTGGTGGCGCAATGGTCGTCGACGTAGATGTAGCCACGCTCGTCGCTTTCCACGCCGCTGTCGGAGGCCAGCAGGTCGGTGGTGACCGGACGACGGCCCACGGCGACGATCAGACGATCGAAGGTGATCTGCTTTTCTTCACCGGCTTCGGTGTAGTGCACGGTGACTTCTTCGCCGTTGACCTGGGAACCGGTCACACGCGCACCCATGCGGATGTTCAGACCCTGCTTGGAGAGGATCTTGTAGGCTTCCTTGGACACCTGCTCATCGGCGGCGACCAGGAACTTGTCCAGGGCTTCCAGCACGGTGACTTCGGCGCCCAGGCGGGCCCAGACCGAACCCAGCTCCAGACCGATGACGCCGGCACCGATCACGCCCAGACGCTTGGGCACGCTCTGGAATTCCAGGGCGCCGGTGGAATCGACGATGACCTTCTGGTCCACCGGAGCTGGCGGGATGTCGATGGGACGCGAGCCGGACGCCAGGATGACGTTCTCGGCCTCGACCACCTGGACGTTGCCGTCCAGACCGGTGACTTCGACCTTCTTGCCGGACAGCAGCTTGCCGTTGCCTTCCAGCAGGGTCACGCCGTTCGCCTTGAACAGGGTGGCTACGCCGCCGGTGAGGTTCTTCACGATCTGGTCCTTGCGGCCGATCATGGTGGGCACGTCGATGGTGACGTTCGGCGCGTCGATGCCGTGGACCTTAAAGCCCTCGTGCGCCTCGTGGTACTTGTAGGAGCTGTCCAGCAGCGCCTTGGAGGGAATGCAACCCACGTTCAGGCAGGTGCCGCCCAGGGCGACCTTGCCTTCCTTGCCCTTGTAGCGCTCGACACAGGCCGTCTTCAGACCGAGCTGCGCGGCGCGGATGGCGGCCACGTAGCCACCAGGGCCGGCGCCGATCACCACTACGTCGAATTTGTCGCTCATACACTAATCCCCTTGGAGCAGCTTCAGGCAGGAAAACTTGAAGCGGTGCGCGGCCCCTGCCCCGCACCGCGAGAGCCGGATCAGATGTCCAGCAGCAGACGAGCCGGGTCTTCCAGCAGGTCCTTCATGGTGACCAGGAAGGTCACGGCTTCCTTGCCATCGATCAGGCGATGGTCGTAGGACAGCGCAAGATACATCATCGGCAGGATCACTACCTGGCCGTTCACCGCCATGGGGCGTTCCTGGATCTTGTGCATGCCCAGGATCGCGGTCTGCGGCGGGTTGACGATGGGGGTGGACAGCAGCGAACCGAAGACACCACCGTTGGAGATGGTGAAGGTGCCGCCCTGCATGTCTTCCATGGTCAGCTTGCCGGCCTTGGCCTTCTTGCCGAAGTCGGCGATGGTGCCTTCCACTTCCGCCAGGCTCATGAACTCGGCGTTGCGCAGCACCGGAACCACCAGGCCACGGTCGCTGGATACGGCCACGCCGATGTCCTGATAGCCGTGGTAGACGATGTCGTTGCCGTCGATGGAGGCGTTGACGCCCGGCTGACGCTTGAGCGCCTCGGTGGCGGCCTTGACGAAGAAGGACATGAAGCCCAGGCGCACGCCGTTGTGCTTCTTCTCGAACATGTCCTTGTACTTGGAGCGCAGGTCCATGATCGGCTTCATGTTGACCTCGTTGAAGGTCGTCAGCATGGCCATGCTGGACTGGGCTTCGACCAGGCGCTCGGCGACCTTGGCCCGCAGGCGGGTCATGGGCACGCGCTTCTCGGTGCGGTCGCCAGCGGCGGTCACCACCGGAGCGGCAGCAGCAGCGGGCTTGGCAGCCGGAGCGGCGGCGCCGGACTTCTTGGCCTCGACGGCAGCGACGGCGTCTTCCTTGGTGATGCGACCGCCCTTGCCGGTGCCGACCAGGGTAGCCGGGTCGATCCCGTTCTCTTCGGCGATCTTGCGCGCGGCGGGGGCCAGGATCGGATCCTCTTCACCACCGGCAGCCGGGGCGGCGGCCGGAGCGCTGGCAGCGGCCGGCTGGGCAGCCGGAGCAGCGGCGGCAGCGGCGCCCTCTTCCACGCGAGCGATGACTTCTTCGCTCAGCACGGTATCGCCTTCGTTCTTCAGGATTTCGGCCAGCACGCCATCGGCAGGTGCCACGACTTCCAGCACGACCTTGTCGGTCTCGATGTCGACCAGCAGTTCGTCACGCTTGACCGCTTCGCCGGGCTTCTTGTGCCAGGTGGCGACGGTGCCGTCAGCGACCGATTCCGGGAAGGTAGGGGCTTTGATCTCGATAGCCATTCTATGAATTTCCTTAGTGATCTCTAGTAGTCGCGTGGCGAATCAAACGGAGAAAGCATCTTGCAGCAGTTTTTCCTGCTGCTCGGCGTGCATGGAGGCATAGCCGCAGGCCGGCGCGGCGGACGCATCGCGACCGGCGTATTCCAGACCCAGGCCCTGCTTGTAACCGGAAACGGCGCGGCGCATGTGATGCTGGCTGCAGTACCAGGCGCCCTGGTTCATCGGCTCTTCCTGGCACCAGACCACGCGCTCGAGGTTCGGATAGCCGGCCAGTACCTCGGCCAGGTCGTCCTCCGGGAACGGATAGAGCTGCTCCAGACGCACGATGGCGATGTCCTGGCGATTCTCGCTGCGGCGCTTTTCCAGCAGGTCGTAGTAGACCTTGCCGCTGCACAGCACCAGGCGCTTCACCTGCTGGGCATCGAGCTGATCCAGTTCGTTGATCACGGTCTGGAAGGAGCCATGGGCCAGGTCTTCCAGAGTCGAAATGGCCAGCTTGTGGCGCAGCAGCGACTTGGGCGTGAGCACCACCAGCGGCTTGCGCAGCGGGCGGATCACCTGGCGACGAAGCAGGTGGTAGATCTGTGCCGGCGTGGTGGGTACGCAGACCTGGATGTTCTGCTCGGCGCACAGCTGCAGGTAACGCTCCAGACGGGCCGAGGAGTGCTCCGGACCCTGGCCTTCGTAGCCATGGGGCAGCAGCATGGTCAGGCCGCAGAGACGACCCCACTTGATCTCACCGCTGGTGATGAACTGGTCGATGACGACCTGGGCACCGTTGGCGAAGTCACCGAACTGGGCTTCCCAGACCACCAGCGCATTGGGCGTGGTGGTGGCATAGCCGTATTCGAAGCCCAGCACCGCTTCCTCGGAAAGGAAGGAATCGTAGATCTCGAACGACGGCTGATCCTCGGCCAGGTGCTGCAGGGGCACGTAGGGAACGGCGTCCTTCTGGTTGTGCAGCACCGCGTGACGGTGCGAGAAGGTGCCACGACCGACGTCCTGACCGGTGATGCGGATCGGATGGCCTTCGTGCAGCAGGGTGGCGTAGGCCATGGTCTCGGCGAAGCCCCAGTTCAGCGGCAGGCCGCCGGCGGTCATCTTCTGCCGATCCTCGAGGATCTTGCCGACCTGACGCTGGACCACGACCCCTTCCGGAATCTGCAGCAGCTTGTTGGCCAGGTCCTGCAGGGTCTTGAGGTCGAAGCCGGTGTCGTGACGCGCGGTCCAGGCATGGCCCAGGTAGGGCTTCCAGTCGACGAACAGGTCGCGATTGGGCTCCTTGACCAGGCTGGCCACCACGTGACGACCCTCGTCGAGAGCGCCGCGATAGGCTTCGAATTGGGCCTGAACCTGCTCGGCATTGACCACGCCGGCCTGGGTCAGGGCATCGGCGTAGAGATCGCGGGTGGTGCGCTGCTTGGCGATCTGCTGGTACATCAGCGGCTGGGTGCCGCTCGGCTCGTCGGCCTCGTTGTGGCCGCGACGGCGGTAGCAGACCAGGTCGATGACGATGTCACGCTTGAACTGCATGCGGTAGTCGACCGCCAGCTGGGTGACGAACAGCACCGCCTCGGGATCGTCGCCGTTCACGTGGAAGATCGGCGCCTGGATCATCTTGGCGACGTCGGTGGCGTACTCGGTGGAGCGCGCATCTTCCTGGCGGTTGGTGGTGAAGCCCACCTGGTTGTTGATGACGATGTGCAGGGTACCGCCGGTCTTGTAGGCCCGGGTCTGCGACATCTGGAAGGTTTCCATGACCACGCCCTGGCCGGCGAAGGCGGCGTCGCCGTGGATAGCCACGGGTACGACCTTGTCGCCGGTGCGATCGCCGCGGCGATCCTGGCGTGCACGGACCGAACCTTCCACCACCGGAGAGACGATCTCCAGGTGCGAGGGGTTGAACGCCAGCGCCAGGTGGACTTCGCCGCCCTGGGTCATGACGTTGGAGGAGAAGCCCTGGTGGTACTTGACGTCACCGGAGCCCAGCTCGACCAGCTTCTTGCCTTCGAACTCGTCGAACAGATCGCGCGGGTTCTTGCCCAGGGTGTTGACCAGCACGTTCAGGCGGCCACGGTGGGCCATGCCGATCACCAGCTCCTTGACGCCATAGGAACCGGAACGCTGGATGATCTCGTCGATCAGTGGAATCAGGCTCTCGCCCCCTTCCAGACCAAAACGCTTGGTGCCCGGATACTTGGTGCCCAGGTACTTTTCCAGACCCTCGGCGGCGGTCAGGCGCTCCAGCAGATGGGTGCGGACTTCCGGCGAATATTGCGGGCGGCCACGGACGCTTTCCAGGCGCTGGAGGAACCAGCGGCGCTCCTCGGAATCGACGATGTGCATGAACTCCGCACCAACCGTGCGGCAATATGTCTCTTGCAGCGCATCCCTGATTTCGCGGAGAGTTGCCTCCTCTTTGCCGATGAACAATTCACCGGTACGGAAGGTGGTATCCAGATCGGCGTCGGTCAACCCATAGTGGTTGAGCAGCAGATCGGCAGGTGGCTGACGCTTCCACAGACCCAGGGGGTCGAGCTGGGCAGCCTGATGGCCCTGCAGACGGAACGCCTGGATCAGACGCAGGACTTCGACCTGCTTCTTCTCGTGTTCGGAACTGACGGTACCGGCCGAGACCGGTTGAGCTCGCCGCTGGTTCTTGCCCAACAGCACGAAATGGTCGCGGATCGCGGAATGCGCGACGTCCGGCGAATTGCCAGTGACCGCAGGCAGCTTCTGGAAGTAGGTGCGCCACTCTTCCGGCACAGCGTTGGCATCGTGCAGAAACAGCTCATAGAGCTCTTCCACATAGGCAGCGTTACTGCCGGACAGGTGAGCGCTGTCCCACAGTTGCTGCATCTGACTTTCGTGCATCTAGTTCACCCCTTCGGCAGAGATAGCATCAGCCGATGACCCGTCTCGACGCGAGACCTGGCCTCACTACGGCTGCGCCAATGCCCGGATCGTGTTCCGGGTATCCCTGAATGGACATTGGTTGAATCAAGCTATCAAGGTCGCTAACGAACCCGCCCGGCACAACAGGCCGGGCGGGACGTGGATCAGGTACCGCTCTGCAGCAGCATCGCCCGCACATGGCCGATGGCCTTGGTCGGGTTCAGTCCCTTGGGACAGACCGCCACGCAGTTCATGATCGACCGGCAGCGGAACACGCTGAAAGGATCGTCCATGGCGGCGAGGCGCTCCTGGGTCTTGGTGTCACGGCTGTCGGCCAGGAAGCGATAGGCCTGCAGCAGCGCAGCGGGGCCGAGGAACTTGTCGGGGTTCCACCAGAAGGACGGGCAGGACGTCGAGCAGCAGGCGCAGAGAATGCACTCGTACAGACCGTCGATCTTCTCGCGGTCTTCCGGGCTCTGCAGGCGCTCGATGGCCGGGGCCGGGGTCTCGTTCTGCAGGAACGGCTTCACCTTCTCGTACTGCTTGTAGAAGATGCTCATGTCGACGACCAGGTCACGGATGACCGGCAGGCCGGGCAGCGGACGCACGACCAGCTTGTCGTTCTTGACCACGGCCGACAGCGGCGTGATGCACGCCAGGCCGTTCTTGCCGTTGATGTTCATGCCGTCGGAACCGCACACGCCTTCGCGGCAGGAACGACGGTAGGAGAAGCCTTCATCCTGCTCTTTGATCAGAGCCAGGACGTCCAGCACCATGAGGTCCTTCCCACCGGTATCGACCTGGAACTCCTGCATGGACGGCAGGCCGTCCTGATCCGGGTTGTAACGATAAACGCTGACTTTCAACATGGTGGTCACCTTTAGTAAGTCCGAACCTTGGGTTCGAACATCGGTACGGTCTTGGGCGCGAAGTTGACTCCACGCTTACTGACCCGCTTTTCACCGGGGAAATAGAGGGTGTGGCACAGCCAGTTCTCGTCGTCACGCTCTTCGAAGTCTTCACGGGCGTGAGCACCACGAGACTCCTTGCGGTTTTCGGCGGCGATGGCGGTCGCTTCGGCCACTTCCAGCAGGTTCTGCAACTCGAGCGCCTCGATACGGGCGGTGTTGAAGCCCTGGCTCTTGTCGTTGATCTTGACCTTGGCGATGCGCTCACGCAGGTCGGCGAGCTCGGCGATGCCCTTCTGCATGTACTCGCCGGTGCGGAACACCCCGAAGTAGTTCTGCATGCAGGTCTGCAGTTGCTTGCGCAGGCTGGCGACGTCTTCACCGGTGGTGCGCTCGTTGACGCCGGACAGGCGCTGCAGCGAGGCTTCCAGGTCGCTTTCCGAAGCACCGCGGTGCTCGATGCCTTCCTTGAGCGCCTTCTCCAGGTGCAGACCGGCCGCACGACCGAAGACCACCAGGTCCAGCAGCGAGTTGCCACCCAGACGGTTGGCACCGTGCACGGACACGCAGGCCACTTCGCCCACGGCGAACAGGCCTTCGATGATCTTGTCGTTGCCGTTGGCGTCCTGAGTAATGGCCTGGCCATGAATGTTGGTGGCGATGCCGCCCATCATATAGTGGCAGGTGGGGATCACGGGCACCGGTGCGACGACCGGATCGACGTGGGCGAAGGTCTTGGACAGTTCGCAGATGCCGGGCAGACGGCTGTGCAGCACGTCTTCACCCAGGTGGTCCAGCTTCAGCAGCACGTGGTCGCCGTCCGGACCGCAACCGTTGCCGGCCAGCACTTCCTTGACCATGGAACGGGCGACCACGTCGCGGCCGGCCAGGTCCTTGGCGTTGGGCGCATAGCGCTCCATGAATCGTTCGCCGTGCTTGTTGATCAGGTAGCCACCCTCACCGCGGCAACCCTCGGTGACCAGTACCCCGGCGCCGGCGATGCCGGTTGGGTGGAACTGCCACATCTCGATGTCCTGCACCGGCACGCCGGCGCGCAGCGCCATGCCGACACCGTCACCGGTATTGATCAGGGCGTTGGTGGTAGAGGCATAGATACGACCCGCACCGCCGGTGGCCAGCACGGTGGCCTTGGACTTGACGTAGACGGTCTCGCCGGTCTCGATGCAGATGGCGATGACGCCAACCACGACGCCGTCCTGGTTCTTCACCAGATCCACGGCGTACCACTCGTTGAGGAATACCGTGTTGTTCTTCAGGTTGCCCTGATAGAGGGTGTGCAGCAGGGCGTGACCGGTACGGTCGGCCGCGGCGCAGGTACGCGCGGCCTGGCCGCCCTTGCCGTAGTCCTTGGACTGACCGCCGAAGGGACGCTGATAGATGCGGCCCTGCTCGGTGCGGGAGAACGGCAGACCCATGTGCTCGAGTTCGAAGACCGCTTCCGGGCCTACGGAGCACATGTATTCGATGGCGTCCTGGTCACCGATGTAGTCCGACCCCTTGACGGTGTCGTACATGTGCCAGCGCCAGTCGTCGTTCGGGTCGGCCGAGGCGATGGCGCAGGTGATGCCGCCCTGGGCGGACACGGTGTGGGAACGGGTCGGGAAGACCTTGGTGATCACTGCGGTCTTGTGACCGGACTGGGCCAGTTGCAACGCAGCGCGCATACCGGCGCCGCCGCCACCTACGATGATGGCATCAAACGAAATATGACGAATTGTGGACATAGATCAAACACCCCAGAAGATCTGCACGCCCCAGACGAAGAACGCGAACATCGCGAACCCGCATACCGCCTGGAAGAGGAAACGCACGGCGGTAGCACCCTTGCCGATCGCCATGGTGGTCAGGTAGTCGGTGGAGATGGTCCACATACCAACCCAGGCATGAACGCAGATGGACACCAGCGCCAGCAGGCTGAAGATGCGCATCAGGGTGTGGGAGAACAGGCCGTGCCATTGCTCGAAGGTGAGCCCTGGGTGAAGGATCAGGTAGCCGATGATAAAGAGGAAGTAGACCGCGAGGACGACTGCCGAGACCCGTTGAGCCATCCAGTCATAGAGACCGGAACGCGAAAGATTGGTGACGTTGGTTACCATACCCAAACCCCTGCCAGAATGATCAGAACTGCGGAAATGACCAGCACGAGCTGCGCACCCAGCTTGCCGCCCTGCAGGGTTTCGCCGGCGCCACCATCCATGATCAGGTGCCGAATGCCGGCGACCAGGTGGTAGAGCAATGCAGACAGCAGACCCCAGATCACGAGCTTGACCAGCGGATAGGCCAGAAAAGCTTTCACTTGGCCGAAGCCTTCCGGGCTACCCAGCGACAGGTGCAGGCCATAGAGCATGACTGCGATGCCGAGGAACAGGATGACGCCGGAGATACGGTGAAGAATCGAGGTATAAGCTGTGATAGGTAGTTTGATGGTCCTGAGATCTAGGTTTACAGGTCGTTTGCTATTCACGGCTTCTTTCACACTGAGGGCCCAATTGCGGTCGGGCTAGTTATAGGAGATTCCACATCTGCTACACGCTTCCTGTCGGAGGCGTCTCGACCGCTCGGCATCAGCTCGCCGACCCGGTACGGTCGGGCGAGAATTATAGACAGTTAGCCTACTCATGACAAACGCGGATGCCCGATTCCGACGTCGCCAGCTGATATTCAGAAGCCTGCGTGTTAATGTCTTTTCGCCGCACAATCCGCCCAGAAAGAGCCTTTAGGGTGATATTTTCGTAAATTGACTTTCAAATTTATCCCTCTATAGTGGGCGAGGCCCTGAGTGGAGGGTTTATTGATGATTTCAAAGCAAAATAAGGAGGCCTAATGGCTGACAAGAAAGCGCAGTTGATCATCTCGGGAGCGGATCCGGTTGACCTGCCCGTTATGTCCGGCACCCTTGGCCCGGACGTGATCGATGTTCGCAACCTCACCTCCACTGGTGTGTTCACCTTCGACCCGGGCTTCATGTCCACCGCCTCGTGCGAGTCCAAGATCACCTATATCGATGGTGACAAGGGCATCCTGCTGCACCGCGGCTACCCGATCGAGCAATTGGCGGAGAAATCCGACTACCTCGAGACCTGTTACCTGCTGCTCAAGGGTGAATTGCCGAACGCGCAAGAGAAGGCGCAGTTCGTGGACACCATCAAGAACCACACCATGGTTCATGAGCAATTGAAGAACTTCTTCAACGGCTTCCGTCGCGATGCACACCCCATGGCCATCATGTGCGGCGTGGTCGGCGCCCTGTCGGCCTTCTACCACGACTCCTTGGACATCACCGATCCGCAGCACCGCGAGATTTCGGCGATGCGCCTGATCGCCAAGATGCCGACCCTGGCAGCCATGGTGTACAAGTACTCCATGGGTCAGCCGATGATGTATCCCCGCAACAACCTGGGATACTCGGAAAACTTCCTGCACATGATGTTCAACACCCCGTGCGAGGAGAAACCCATCAGCCCGGTGCTGGCCCGCGCCATGGATCGCATCTTCATCCTGCATGCCGACCATGAGCAGAACGCCTCCACCTCCACCGTCCGCCTGGCCGGCTCTTCCGGTGCCAACCCCTTCGCCTGTATCGCCGCCGGCATCGCCGCCCTCTGGGGTCCGGCGCACGGGGGTGCCAACGAAGCCGTACTGAAGATGCTGGACGAGATCGGCGATGTCGCCAACATCGACAAGTTCGTGGCCAAGGCCAAGGACAAGAACGATCCGTTCAAGCTGATGGGCTTCGGCCATCGCGTCTACAAGAACTTCGATCCGCGCGCCACGGTGATGAAGCAGACCTGCGACGAAGTCCTGGCCGAGCTGGGCATCAACGATCCCCAGCTGGAACTGGCCATGCGCCTGGAAGAACTGGCCCGCAAGGACCCCTACTTCGTCGAGCGCAACCTTTATCCGAACGTGGACTTCTACTCCGGCATCATCCTCAAGGCGATCGGCATTCCAACCAGCATGTTCACCGTGATCTTCGCCATGGCGCGGACCGTCGGCTGGATCTCGCACTGGCAGGAAATGCTGTCCGGTCCCTACAAGATCGGCCGGCCGCGTCAGCTGTACACCGGCGTCGGCCAGCGCGACATCCCGGACGATCGCGGCTGATCGATCCGTCAGGAAGAACCCCGCCTCGGCGGGGTTTTTTTATGCCTGCAGCACCCGGCTGGAGTCGGGCACAAGAAATGCCAAGCATGAAAAAGCCCGCACTAGGCGGGCTTTTTTTGGAGTCTGGATCAGGCGGATTACTTGGCCTGAGCTTCGACTTCGGCTTCTACGCGACGGTTGACGGCGCGACCGGCTTCGGTGGCGTTGTCAGCAACCGGGCGGGACTCACCGTAACCAACAGCGTTCACGCGGCTGCCCTGCACGCCGTACTGGTTGACCAGGACGTTACGCACGGCATTGGCACGACGCTCGGACAGCTTCTGGTTGTAGGCGTCGGTGCCGACGGAGTCGGTGTGGCCTTCAACGGTGGTCGAGGTCTGCGGGTACTGCTGCATGAAGTCAGCCAGGTTCTTGATGTCGGCGTAGCTGTTGGGCTTGACCACGGCCTTGTCGAAATCGAACTTCACGTCCAGCTCGACGCGAACGGTTTCGGCGGCAGCCGGGCAGCCGGTAGCGTCAACGGTGACGTTGGCCGGGGTGTTCGGGCACTTGTCGACGTTGTCGCAAACGCCGTCGTTGTCGGAATCGGTGCAGACGTCAGCAACGGGGGCCGGAGCCGGAGCCGGAGCGACTTCTTTCTTGGTGGAACCACCGAAGTTCAGACCAACACCTACAGCAGCGCTCCACTCGGTGTCGCCGTAGTCGATGTTGTAGTTGGCTTGTACGCCGGTACGGGCATACAGGTTCTCGGTGAAGTAGTACTTCAGGCCGGCACCCAGGTTGGCGTAGGTGGAGTGATCACGACCACCTTCGTTGATGTCGCGGTTGCTGATGGACTGGTGAGCGAAGCCACCGGATACGTACGGACGCAGGCCGACGCCGGGCTGACCGAAGTGGTAGTAGGCGTCCAGAGCGGCCAGGCTGCCCTTGATGTTCTTGTGGCCCAGGTCGTGGTCGCCACGAGCGTTGTGGTACTCGCCGTAGGACAACGCCAGCTCAACGTCGTCGGTCAGGAAGTAGCCAACGGAACCGCCGTACAGGTCAGCGTTGGTCATGTTGCGCTGGCTGTCGGTGAACAGACGGCTGCCGAACAGCTCGGTCTCGACGGCGCCTTGACCTTGTGCCAGGGCGCTCAGCGAGGCGCTTGCCAGCAGGGAGCCGATCACGACGCCCAAGGTGCTCTTCAGTTTCATCCTTTGTATCCCCATTTTAGTGGTACTAATTCCGGCAATCTCCGGAGGCTTCGACAACAAGTTTTCGTGAAGTTCAAAAACTTACGGCTGACACATCCGGTCAGCCCTCAACTTCAGCTGCGAACTTGTCACGCAGTTTGTCGAGTGCCCGCTTGTACCGCATCTTTGTGGCGCTGAGGCCCATGTGCATGATGTCGGCGATCTCCTGGAACTCCAGCTCTGCGACGAAGCGCAGCACCAGGATCTCCCGATCGACCTGACCCACATGGACCAGCCAGCGATCCATCCCTCCCTTTTCTTCCAGCTTCGGCGCCCTTTCCTCGGAGGCTTCCTCCATCGGATCCAGACTTAATGCCTCCACTAGCCGCCGCTTGCGGCGTTCCTTGCGGTACTGAGTGATGCACTCGTTGTAGGTGATGCTGTACAGCCAGGTCTTGAATTTCGATTTCCCCTCGAAATTCTTCAAACCGTAAAGCACCTTCAGCATGATCTCCTGGCAGACATCGTCTGCGTCCCGGTCGTTCCCCAGGTAGCGGGCACAGACGTTGAACAGGGTGCGCTGGTAACGGCGCATCAGTTCTTCGTAGGCTCGCGTCACGTGGAAGAGTTCACCATGCGCGCGCTGGACCAGCTCTTCGTCACTGAGCGTGGTCGGGTCGTAGGCATGAGGGGCGGGCTTGTTCAAGACGGAGTTGGCTACCAAAAAGTGGCGGGCATGATAGCCATCTCCGCGTCGCCTGTCAGCGGCTGCGCACCTGGGCCTCCAGCAATAGACGGTTCGGAACCGAAACGATATCGCCCTCTTCGGTCATGATGAGAGTCTTGGCGGTGCCGATCTCCTCGATCTCGCCTTCGACGTCCGCCAGGGTCACCCACTGGCCGACTTCATAGAGTTCGCGCACATAGATGCCGGCCAGGATCTGCGACACCAGCCCACGGCTGCCGAGCCCCAGGGCTAGGGCCGCCGCCAGGGCGAAGGCGGTGAGCACGATGGCGATGACCAGGTTCAGCAGTTCGGTCTTGATCTCCAGCTGACCGACCGCGACCGAGATCGAAATGATGATGACCAGTCCCTGGGCCAGGCGCCCCAGGCCGGCCGCGTAATCCAGGCCGACGCCTTCGGCGGCGCCATGCACCAGACCGCTGACCAGTTGCGCCAGCAGCACGCCAACGATGAGCACCAGGGCGGCGCCAAAGATCTTGGGCACATAGAGCGCCATGACGTCCAGGGTCGAGGACACGCGCTGCAGCCCCAGGGACTCGGCGGCCGAGACCAGGAACACCAGCAGGACGAACCAATAGACGATCCGGCCGATCAGGGTGGTGACCGGCATGCGGATGCCGATCTTGGCCAGTTGCTTGGTCACCCCGGCTCCGGCGAGGACGCGATCCAGGCCGAGCTTGGCGAGTACCTTCGACAACACGGTGTCGAGAATCTTGGCGACGGCGAAGCCGGCGAGGATCACCACCAGGGCGCCGAAGACGTTGGGAATGAAGCCGGCCACCTTGCTCCACAGGGTGGTCATGGCGGACAGCAGACTCTGGGTCCAGATATCGAATTCCATCTACTTCAGTATCTCCGGGAGAGATTCGCGACGCGCGGTACGGCGCGTGCGCGGCTTCAGGTGAGGGGCACCGTTGCCCAGTGCCAGCAACAGCGCCGAGGCCCAGTGCCGCCCGATCAGATCGAACAGTGCGCCCGCGCCAACCTGACGGTTGGCGGTCTTGAGCACGCGATGCAAGCGGGCCTGGTCGTCGCCCTCCTCGTCCTGAGCATTGGCCGGGGTATTGAGGAGCGCCTTGAGGGACGCTTCGAAGGGATCGTGCATAAGCACCTCGCTGGTCGTTTCCTCTTGACGCAGCGAGGTGGGGACGGGTCACAGCCAGCGCAGTCGACGGAACAGCCAGACCTGGAAGACCGCCACCGCGCCGATCACCAGGCAGGCGGCCACGAAGCCGAAGGCGGATGACGAACCCGGCATGCCGCCCATGTTCATCCCGAGCAGACCGGTGATGAAGCTGATGGGCAGGAAGAAGCCGGTGATGATGGCCAGCAGATAGAGGGTGCGATTGGTCTTTTCGGTGGTCGCCCGCTGCTCGGCGTCCTGCAGCAGCGCGACCCGCTCGCGCATCACCTCGAGCTCCTCCAGATTGCGCACCAGACTGTTGTGCAATTCGCTCCAGTAGCCCTGGCTGGCCGCCTCGACGAACCAGGCGGGCTTGCCGCGGGCGAGATCGCCATAGATGTCACGCTGCGGAGCCAGGTACCGGCGCAGCCCGGTCGCGCGGCGCCGGAGGGTCAGCACCTGGGCGTGATCGGGCAGGCTGCCCTCGTCCTGGTCGACCTGTTCCTCGAGGCCGTCGAGCTGATCGGAGAGACCACGTACCAGGTCGTCGACCCGACTGGTCATGTAGCTGGCGAGGTAGAGCACCAGGTCTTCGGCACTCTGGGCACCGATGCCCGCCTCCAGGTCCTCCTGGACCTCGGCGGCGGCCTTCATGGGTCGCATGCGCAGGGAGATCACCCGACGTTTGTCGACGAAGACCCGCAGCGACACCATGTCCTCGGGCACGGCGCCGGGATTCAGATTCACCCCGCGCAGGAACAGCAGCAGGCTGTCGTCGGGCTGATTGACCAGGCGCGGGCGGGTCGCCTCTTCCAGCAACAGGTCACAGGCGAATTCGCTCAGGCCGCTGGATTGGCGGAGCCAGGCCTGAGCTTCGGGGACGCTACGGTCCCAGTGCAGCCAGAGCACCTCGCTCGGGCTCGGCTCCACCTCCGCCAGCTCGCGACGACTCAGGCGTCGTCCGCCACCGCGACCATCGAGGAGATAGCCATAGATGAGGCCTTGTTCCACATCGCTGTCGTACTGCTGCATCTGGGGTCTCTTGCAGGGATCGCGACCACGGTGGCCAGGCGATCCGGCGAAGGTGGCCCGAGACAGGGCGCAGGCGCTACCTTCGTGGGGAATGAGAGGGATTAATCCTGGAAAGGATCACCCCGCCGCTGGCCGGCGGGGCGATCCCTGGCCTCAGGCGTTGCCTTCGGCCAGGAAGAACCAGGTGTCGAGCACGGAGTCGGGGTTGAGCGAGACGCTCTCGATGCCCTGTTCCATCAGCCACTTGGCCAGATCCGGATGATCCGAAGGACCCTGGCCGCAGATGCCGATGTACTTGCCGGCCCGGTTGCAGGCGGCGATGGCATTGGCCAGCAGCTTCTTGACCGCCGGATTACGCTCGTCGAACAGGTGGGCGATGATGCCGGAGTCGCGATCCAGGCCCAGGGTGAGCTGGGTCAGGTCGTTGGAGCCGATGGAGAAGCCGTCGAAGTGCTCGAGGAATTCGTCCGCCAGCAGGGCGTTGGAGGGCAGTTCGCACATCATGATCACGCGCAGGTCGTTCTCGCCGCGCTTGAGACCGTTCTCGCCAAGCAGCTCGACCACCCGCGCCGCCTCGTCCAGGGTGCGCACGAAGGGCACCATGAGCTCGACGTTGGTCAGGCCCATCTCCTCGCGCACCTTTTTCATGGCGCGGCATTCCAGCTCGAAGCAGTCGCGGAAGTTCTCGCTGATGTAGCGGGAAGCGCCGCGGAAGCCCAGCATGGGGTTCTCTTCCTCGGGTTCGTAGAGCTTGCCGCCGATGAGGTTGGCGTATTCGTTGGACTTGAAGTCCGACAGGCGCACGATGACCTTTTTCGGCCAGAAGGCGGCGGCCAGGGTGGAGACCCCCTCCACCAGCTTCTCGACATAGAAGCCGACCGGATCCGAGTAGCCGGCGATGCGCTTGTCGACGCTCTCCTTCACCTCGAAGGGCAGGCTGTCGTAGTTGAGCAGCGCCTTGGGGTGCACGCCGATCATGCGGTTGATGATGAATTCCAGGCGCGCCAGACCCACGCCGGCGTTGGGCAGCTGTGCGAAGTCGAAGGCACGGTCGGGGTTGCCGACGTTCATCATGATCTTGAACGGCAGCTCGGGCATGGCATCCACCGAGCTCTGGCGGATGTCGAAGTCCAGCTCGCCTTCGTAGATCAGGCCGGTGTCGCCCTCGGCGCAGGAGACGGTGACGGTCTGGCCATCCTTGAGCAGGCTGGTGGCGTTGCCGCAGCCGACCACCGCCGGAATGCCCAGCTCGCGGGCGATGATGGCGGCGTGGCAGGTACGACCGCCGCGGTTGGTGACGATGGCGCTGGCGCGCTTCATCACCGGCTCCCAGTCGGGATCGGTCATGTCGGAGACCAGGACGTCACCGGGCTGGACGCGATCCATCTCGCTGACGTCGCGGATGATCTTGACCTTGCCGGCGCCGATGCGCTGGCCGATGGCGCGGCCTTCCACCAGCACCTGGCCCTTGTCCTTGAGCAGGTAGCGCTCCATGACGGTGGCGCTGGCGCGGCTCTTCACGGTCTCGGGACGGGCCTGGACGATGTAGAGCTTGCCGTCGTCACCGTCCTTGGCCCACTCGATGTCCATCGGGCGACCATAGTGGCGCTCGATGATCAGCGCCTGCTTGGCCAGTTCGGTGACCTCGGCGTCGGTGATGGAGAAACGCGCGCGATCCGCCGGCTCGACATCGACGGTGCGCACGGAGCGACCGGCCTTGGCTTCTTCGCCATAGACCATCTTGATGGCCTTGCTGCCCAGATTGCGCCTGAGGATGGCCGGGCGACCGGCTTCCAGGGTGGGCTTGTGAACATAGAATTCGTCCGGGTTGACCGCGCCCTGCACCACGGTCTCGCCGAGACCGTAGGCGGCGGTGACGAAGACCGCGTCGCGGAAGCCGGATTCGGTGTCCAGGGTAAAGAGCACGCCGGCGGCGCCGGTTTCGGAACGCACCATGCGCTGCACGCCGGCGGACAGGGCGACCAGCTTGTGATCGAAGCCCTGGTGGACGCGGTAGGCGATGGCGCGGTCATTGAAGAGGGAAGCGAAGACTTCCTTGGCCGCGCGAATGACGTTGTCGACGCCGCGGATGTTGAGGAAGGTTTCCTGCTGGCCGGCAAAGGAGGCATCCGGCAGGTCTTCGGCGGTCGCCGAGGAGCGCACGGCCACGGCGAGATTGGGGTTGCCCGCCGAGATCTCGGCGAAGGCCCGGCGGATCTCGGCGTCCAGGCGCTCGGGGAAAGGCGCGTCCATGACCCACTGGCGGATCTGGGCGCCGGTCTTGGCCAGGGCGACGACGTCGTCGACATCCAGCGCGTCGAGGGCCGCGTGAATGCGATCGTTCAGGCCGCTCTGCTCGAGGAAGTCGCGATAGGCCTGGGCCGTAGTGGCGAACCCGCCGGGTACGGAGACGCCCGCGCCGGCCAGGTTGGCGATCATCTCGCCGAGGGATGCGTTCTTGCCGCCCACGCGCTCGACGTCGTGCACGCCAAGCTGTTCCAGTGAAATTACATACTCGTCCAAGGTCTTCTCTCCATCTTGTGTCTTTGTGGGAAAGCAGTACGCCTCGGCGCTCGCCCCATGGACAGTGGACGGCGGTAGGTTACAGTGCAGCGATCCCTGCCCCGTACGCCACCAGGACGTCCCTCCATGCAACGAACCGCCTTTTTCATTTCCGACGGTACCGGCATCACGGCCGAAACCCTCGGTCAGAGCCTCCTGGCCCAGTTCGGGGACATCACCTTCAGAAAGGTCACCCGCCCCTACGTGGATACGCTGGACAAGGCCAGGGCGATGGTACAGCAGATCAATGCCGCCGCCGTCCAGGACGGTGCGCGACCCATCATCTTCGATACCATCGTCAACCGTGACATCCGGGCCATTCTGGACCAGTCGAACGGGTTCATGATCGACATCTTCTCCACGTTTTTATCCCCGCTCGAAAGGGAACTTTCCGCCGAATCTTCGTATTCGGTAGGGAAGTCACATTCGATCATGCACAATAGTCACTACATGGAGCGGATCGAGGCCGTCAATTTCGCACTCGAAAACGACGACGGCGCCCGCACGACCCACTATGCGCAGGCCGATCTGATCCTGGTCGGGGTCTCGCGCTGCGGCAAGACGCCCACCTGCCTCTATATGGCGCTGCAATACGGCATCCGCGCGGCGAACTATCCGCTGACCGAAGAGGACATGGAGCGCCTCCAGCTGCCTGCCTCGCTGAAGACCTACAAGGACAAGCTGTTCGGCCTGACCATCGACGCCGAGCGCCTGGCGGCGATCCGCCACGAGCGTCGGCCCAACAGTCGCTATGCGAGCTTCGCCCAGTGCGAATTCGAACTGCGCGAGGTGGAGAGCCTGTTCCGCCGCGAGAACATCTCCTTCATCAACACCACGCATTTTTCCGTGGAGGAAATCTCGGCGAAGATTCTGGTGGAGAAAGGCGTGGAAAGACGGTTTAAATAGTCGGCCTCCCCTCCTCTTCGGCGCCCGTGCGGCGCACCAGGCGACCGCCATGAACCTCGTCGATGCCCTGCTGTTCTTTCCGGTCGCCCTGCTCATCGCCCTGACCCCCGGCCCCAACAACTTCTGCTCGCTCGGCAACGGCATCCGCCATGGCGCGGTGACGGCGGGACTGGCAGCCCTGGGGCGCGACGTGGCCTTCGTGATCTTCCTGGTGATTTCGGCGGTGGGCCTGGGCGCCATGCTGCTGGCTTCGGAGACGGCCTTCACCGTCATCAAGTGGGTCGGCGCGCTCTACCTGCTCTACCTGGGCGTGAAGAGCTGGCGCAGCCGGGCCTTCGACGGCCTGGACCTGGCCGAGACCGGCGCGGCGCAACCGCGGGCGCTGCACCGGCTGATGCTGCAGGAATTCCTCATCGGCATCAGCAATCCCAAGGCGATCCTGCTGTTCGCCGCGGTCTTTCCGCAGTTCATCGATCCCACTCAGCCGACGACCCAGCAATTCGTCTACCTGGGTGGCACCCATCTGTTCGCGGAGCTGGTCGCGGCCGTGATCTATGGCCTGTTCGGCCGCCAGATCCGCCGCTTCATCCGCGGACCCCGTGGGGTGCGCCGGCTCAATCAGGCCACCGGGGCCTTCTTTGCCGGCGCAGGCGGTCTGTTGCTGACCGCCCACCGCTGATTCAGGACGACACCAGACCGGACTGGGCGGGGCCCAGCTTGGCCAGGGCCGCTTCGATCGCCGACCAGGGCTGTTCCCTGGGCGCTAGCGACGTGTCCACCCCGGCCTGGCGTGCGGTTCGCACCAGGGTGTTGAATTCGGCCGTCAGTGCCGCGGCCTGGGCCGTGTCGACAGCTCCGGAAAAGGCCGCGGGCGACAGCCAGAGGCGTTCCTGCAAGCGCTCGCCGACCTGACGGGCGAATTGCAGCCGCCGCTGCTGGCCGATCTGCTCGGCTTCGGTGTCTTCCACCAGACCCAGCGACAGCGTCTTGTAGGCCGGCAGCCGATCGAGCAGCCCCTGCTGGGCCTGGACCGACCGCGGCCAGTCGACATGCAGCCCCTCCACCGGCAGACCGGCAGCCAGCCCCAGGTTGTCGAGCAACTCGCCCTGACGCACACCCAGCAGCTTCTTCAGCGGTTCGCGTTGCAGCAGGTTGTAGGCCCTCTCGAAGGCGGTGCGCCAGGCCAGCGGCAGTTCCAGCGTCAGCAGAGGCTCATCGAGCTGGACCCATTCCACGCCCTGGGCGGCCAACCGCGCGAATATCTCGCCATAGACCGGTAGCAGCGCTTCCAGCAATTCGAGGCGGTCGAAGGCCGGATCGAGCGAGCGACCGAGCCATAGATAGCTCAGGGGTCCGAGGATCACCGGCTTGGCCACCAGACCGAGCGCCTGGGCCTCGGCGACCTCGTCGAACAGCTGCTCCCAGCCGATGGCAAAGGACTGGTCCGAGGTGAATACCGGGACCTGACAGGGACCGGCGAATAGATGATCGTCTTCCGCCTCGGTGCGAGCGGCGGCGCCGACCAGATACGAATGCGCCAGAACCCGATCGCCCCAGCCGAAGTCGCCTACCGCGAGCCACTCACAACCCGCGGCCTGCTGGGCGCGCCAAGCCTGCTGACGCTGCTGGCGCCCCTGGGCGATCAGGGCGGTCCGGTCGCAATCGTCGAGAGACGCCAGCGTCGCCAGGGACGCGTCACCCTGTTGCGCGCGCCGCGCGGAACCCTGGGAATGAATCTTGACCATTGCACACCTCCACCTGACAGGATGGTGATTGTCGTCGCGCATGAACCATGAAACAAACTCAGGTTTCTTGTGATGAACTCAAGTTTCTCTCATACACCGCGATCAGGGTTTGAAGCGCGCCATGCTGTAGGCGTCGACGAACACCCCATCGCGCAGGGCATAGCGACGCAGCAGCCCTTCCTCTTCGAAACCCAGCTTGCGATAGAGCGCCAGGGCCGGCTCGTTGTCGCTGAAGACGGTCAACTCGACCCGCTGCAGATTCATCCAGTTGTCGGCGAGGTCGAGCAGCGCCGTCAGCAGCCGGGTGCCTATGCCCTGCCCCTGGCAATCCCGGGCCACGCCCATGCCGAGGGCGCCACAGTGCTGGCGGCGAATGCGCTGCTGCTGTTCGAGACTGGCGCTGCCCACCACCCGCCCCTGCTGCAGGGCGACCAGTCCTATCCGCCCTTCGCGTTCGCCGCTCAGACGCTGCCGCCATTGTTCGGCGCTCTGATAGGGTAGCTGCAGCACCTGCCGCGCCACGGCCGGATCGCCATAGAGGGCAGCGAGGCCCTCGGCATGGCGGTCGGCATAGCGTTCCAGGTGGACGGTGGAACTGGACATGGGCGGCACTCCTTGGCGGAAGTCCGCAGCTTCGCCCAGGTCCGGGGGCCCGGACAAGGGCGAAGCGCAGGCGTCACGCGCCGGTCACAGCGTCCACTTCAGGCTGAGCATGACATTGCGGGGATCGCCGTAGGTGCCGAAACCCGTGCCGCTGGGAATGCCCTGCCAGTACTTCTCGTCGAAGATGTTGTTGAAGTTGACGCGGCCATCCCAGTGGTCGTTGAAGCGGTAGCCCGCCATCAGGCCGACCACAGAATAGCTGTTCTGCTTGGCCTCGCCGTTACCCACCCGCTTGAAGGTCTCGCTCTGTGCCAGCACATCGGCACCGATGCGCCACTTGCTCAGATCCCCGGTCAGTTGATAGCTGGTGGCAGCCTTAAACAGATGCTTGGGCTGCTCCGGAGCGAAGCGGCGGTCTTCGTAGATCAGATCCTTGGTGTACTCGCTCAGCACCAGGGTATAGGCCGCCGACGCCTGCCAGTTGGGCGCCAATTGCCCGGAGATCTCCGCATCGATGCCGCGACTGCGCACTTCGCCGGCAGTGTCGTAGCAGGTACGGCTCTGCCGGGTGCACTCGATCGGCTGAGGGGACAGCTCATAGGCGCGGCCCTCCTGAATGGTCTCGAAGAGCGCTACGGAGGCATTCAGGGCACCGTCGAAATAGGCGCCCTTCAGGCCAATCTCGTAGCTCTTGCCCGTCATGGGCGCGAGCACGGAGTTACCGGTGTTCTGCTGGCTTTGCGGTTTGAAGATATCGGTGTAGCTGGCGTAGACCGAATAGGTGTCGTTCAGATCGTAGATGATGCCGGCATAGGGCGTGAATTCACGCGTCGCCTTGTAATCATCATCGCTGTAGAGATTGTCGAAGTCATACCAGCTGACCCGGCCGCCGACGATGACGTGCAGCGGGTCTATGGGGTTAAAGCGCGCCGCCGCGTAGATCGCCTCTTCGGTCGTGGTGTTCTTGCTGGCATAGGGCGTCAGGCTGTCCTTGGCCGGCTTGGGAATGCTGCTGGGGCGGAAGTTGTAGATATCGATCGGTGTAGCACCCGAGTAGCCGCCACGCTGATAGAACTTTTCCTGACGGCGACTTACCCCGGCCATCAATTCGTGCTCGCGGCCCAGCAGTTGGAAGGGCCCACTGACCGAGGCGTCGATGTTGAGCTGGTCGGAATCGGTACGGTAGGCACCGGAAGCGGTACCGAGATCGGCCACCGTGTTGTAGGCGTAGTTGTTGCTCGGCAGGGTGGTGACGTAGTTGGAATAGGTATCCGAATTCGCCCAGACCTGCTGCGCCGCCAGCTTGGCTTTCCAGCCGTTGTCGAAGGTGTGGGTGATGTCGGAGAACAGGGTGTAGTTATCCTGATCCCAGTAGGCCCAGTCGCCGCTCAGGAAGGTGGAACGCGACAGGTGCAGGTTCTCGCCGTTGGGGCCGCTGGGCAGGCTGCCCCAGTCGGAGGTCTTGTCTTCACGCTGCTTGGACGCGCCGATGGTCCAGGTGGTGGCGTCGCTGAGGTCCGCTTCGAGGACGCCATAGAAGGTCTGGCGCTTGCGCTCGCGCACGTCCTGGAAGCTGTTGCCGTCTTCGTAGGCGGCCACGGCCCGACCGCGCAGGGTGCCGGCTTCGTTGAGCTTGTTGGAGGTGTCGACCTCGGTACGGTAGCGGTCCCAGCTGCCGGCGCTGGTGGTGACGCTGACCTGGGGGAAGGCGGTCGGGCGCTTGCGCACTAGATTGAGGGTGGCCGAAGGATCGCCGGCGCCGGTCATCAGGCCGGTGGCGCCACGCACCACTTCCACCCGGTCGTAGATGGACAGGTCGGCCGAGGACAGGGTGTCGAGGGTGAAGGTCCCGGCCGTGGTGGGTAGGCCGTCGTACATGATGTTGTCGATGCGGAAGCCGCGGGAGAGGAATTCCTGGCGGTCGCCGCCGAACTTGTTCAGCGTCACGCCCGGGGCGTAGCGGACCACATCGTTGAGATCGGTCATGCCCTGGTCTTCCATGCGCTGCCGGGTGATGACGCTCACCGACTGGGGCGTTTCGCGGATGGACAGCGGCAGGCCGGTGGAGGTGCTCATGGCGCCGGTGGTGTAGGAGCGGGTCCCTTCGGTGGTCGTCCGACCCGTCAGGGAGCCATCGTCCGCGCTGATGGTGGTGGCATCCAGGGCCACGCTGCCGGCCGCCGCCTGGGTGGCCACCGGGGCGACGGTCGCGACCGAGCCGCTGACCGAGGCCGCCAGGCCGCTGCCCGCCAGCAGGCGCTGCAAGGCGACATCCGGCTCCATCCGCCCCGCCAGTGCCGGTGCCCGCTTGCCCACCAGGGCGGCGGGATCGTAGTTCACCTGGAGGCCACTGGCGCGCGCGAAGCTCTGCAAGGCATCGGCCAGCGGCTGCGCCGGTTGCGACAACGCCACGGGAGCGGCCTGGGCGAGGGTCGCCACGCCCAGGGAGACGGAAAGCGCGATGAGGCGCAGGGAGAAGAGCTGCATGTCGTTGGTCGTCCTCTAGGGAAACACCGACCCGTCCGTACCCCACGTAAGGACTCGCTGGAGATTTTCCAGGGACCGGTATCCGATGCCGTCTTGCGCGGCGGAACGCAGGCTATGCAACCTGGATGCATCTGTAAATGCAAATTAATATCATAAGCGACCGCAAACTTATGCTTTGCCCGCGCGAAGCCGTCAAGGACGGGGATTTTCAGACGCCAGCCTTCCATCGCTCTGATTCGGCGATTTTCGAGGGAATGTTTCAAGAAATGAGCGGCTGCCCTCTCCGCCTTGTGCAGCGGTAGGCAAACCAGCCGGATGACGAGCTGGATGCCGGCGAGAGGGAGAAGGCACCAGGAATCGAGGAGCGAGGCGGCAGGAAGGGGGACGGATTCAAACCAGACGCCGGGTCCCTCCCACCCCTTCATCGTGAAAGCGCTGGGCGATGGCGCAGATCTGCGGTTCGATGGCCAGGAAGGCATCGAGCACCAGGGGATCGAAGGTGCTGCCGCGCATCTCGCGCATCATCTGCAGGGAGTCTTCGTGGCTGAACGGCTCCTTGTAGCAGCGCCGGCTGATCAGGGCGTCGTAGATATCGGCGACCGCCATGATCCGCCCCGCCAGCGGGATGCCGGTACCGGACAGCCCGTTGGGATAGCCGCTGCCATCCCACTTCTCGTGGTGGGTGCTGGCGATCTCGGCAGCCAGGGCGAGGAAGTTGTCATCCTCCAGATGGCTGGCGGTGCTGAGGATGATCTGCCGACCGAATTCGGCATGCCGCTGCATCACCTGCATCTCCTCCGGCGTCAGCCGCCCGGGCTTGAGCAGGATGGCATCCGGCACCCCGACCTTGCCGATGTCGTGCAGGGGCGCGGACAGGAACAGCAGCTTGATGTAGTCCGGCGTGAGCAATTCCGGCGCCTGGCCGGCACGGCGCAGCTCCTCGGCGATGGCGCGAACATAGTGCTGGGTGCGCTTGATATGGGCGCCGGTCTCGGGATCCCGGGTTTCGGCCACCGCCGCCATGGACTCGATGGTGACCTGGCGTGAGCGTTCCAGTTGCCGGCGCCAGCGCTCTTCGTGCTGGCGCGCCAGCACGATCCGCGTGACCAGCGCCAGGGCCGTGAGCAGCCCTACCAGCACCAGGGGTGCGGCCAGCGGCAGGAAGACGTCATGGCGAACGAACAGCCAGGCGCCCAGCAGCTGCGGCAGGACGATCGACGCCGCCGCCAGGAGGACGAAGCGCCGCTGGCTGCGGTTGAAGAAGAAGCCGGCGGACAGCAGCAGACCGCCGAGCAGGCACAACGCCAGTTGCAGCACGCCGGCGAATTGCGGGACCCGTACCAGGGCATCGTCCAGCAGGTCCTGGGTCAGGGCCGCCTGCAGCCTGACGCCGGAAAAGGTCTGTCCCAGCGCCGTGGCGTGCAGGTCGTTGAAGCCTGCGGCCGAGACGCCGACGAAGACCACCTTGCCCTTGAGCGTGGCCGGTGCCACCGCGCCGCTGAGCACCGCCAGGGCCGAGACCTCCGGATAGTGTTCGGCGGCGCTGTGCAGCCGCAGCAGCGCCTGGCCTTCGCGGTCGAGCGGCAGGCGGCGGTCGCCAAGCCGCAGCACCGGACCCGCCAGGCCGGTCTCCACCACGCCCTCGTTCAGCCCCAGGGCGCGCAGGGTGGCGGCCAGCGCCAGACTCGGATGGATGATGCCCTGATAGCTGAGCAGCAGGGGCACGCGCCGCAGGATGCCGTCGCTGTCCCGCTGGCTATTGATGAAGCCGCTGAAGCGCGTCTGGCTGGCGATGGGGGCCACACTGTCCAGCGCGCCGCTGGCCTTGGGCAGCCTGAGGGCGTCGAGGGCGCCGCTGAAGCCCACCCCTGGCCTTAGCCCGGCAGCGACGGGTTGCTGCAGATCGAGGAAAAAGAAATGGGCGCCGACGGCGCCCGTCTGCCCCATGACGTAACCGAGATAGCCGTCGTTGTCCTGCAACTCCGGCGGCACACCGGAAAAGCTCAGGTGCATGCCGAAGTCGTCCTGGAAACTCTGTTGCAGGGCCTTGAGCGAGGTACGGTCCGGCTCGCTGAACAGGACGTCCACGGCGATCGCCGCCGGCTCGGCCTCGGCGATCCGTGAGAGCAGCTGGGCAACCCGATAGCGCGGCCAGGGCCACTGCCCCAGCGCCGCCAGGCTGGCCTCGTCGATGCTGACCACCTGGACGTCGCGGGCGTCCTCGTTGCTGGCCGCCAGGCGGCTGAGCTGGTCGTAGGCCAGGCGATCCAGGTACTGCAGTGGCGTCCATTGCAACAGCGCGGCGAGGCCGAAGGCCAGCGACAGGCCAAGGCTGACCAGGAACATCCAGGGCGCGCGCCGGCGCAGCAGGGTCGCAACGGAGTTCATGCCCGCGACCCTAGAGAATCAGGATTTCGACACGCCGATTGCGCGGCTCGGATTTGCCGGGACGGGTCGGAACCAGGGGCACGGTATCGCCGAAGAATTCGACGTTGATGCGCAACTTGGGATCGAGTCGCTGCAGCAGACCGGCCACCTTGCGGGCACGCTGCCCCGAGAGGTCGAGGTTGTAGGAAGGCGCACCCGAGCCGTCCGCATGGCCGAATACCGAAATCTCGGTAGGGATGCGCTGCCGTGCCGTTTCCAGCACCTCGGGCAGCAGCGCTTTGGACTGCGGCGTGAGCTCCATGCTGTCGGAGAGGAAATTGAGGATGAAGGTCTTGGGCGGCGACGGCTGCGCCGCCAGCACCTGACGATGCTGCTGTTCGAAGAGGGGTTGGGCCACCGCCTGGGCCGCGGTCGGCGCCTGACCCGGGCCGGCCACCGTGACCTCGGCGAACCCCTGGTCGATGGCCTGGCGGCCCGCCGGGCTGGTCACCGAGACGGCGCCGACATGCCCATCGGCGTCGGGCATCAGGATCACCCGCGTCTGCGGTGGTGGAGGGCTGGCACAGCCGCCCAGCAGCAGCGTGGACAGCAGCACGCTCAGCAGCAGACGACCAGGGGACGCGACAGCGATCAGGGCAGTCATTGGGCCTGGACCAGGAAGCGGGTGCCGCGCACGCCTATGGTGGCGGTCGGCGTCTCGATCTTGACCGTGTCGGGTGCGACCTTGCCGATCTTGCCGGACGAATAGATGGCGGAGCCCTTGGTCAGGTACAGCGAGAAACCGTACCGACTGCTCTTGGGTTCGAAGAGATAGTCACGCAATTGCACATCGGCGCCGTTGCCCAGGGTGAGCAGGGTACCGTCGAGAAAGACGATGGCCGCGGTGGCGTCCGGGCCGGCCTGCAGGCGATCGGCCACCTGCAGGGTGGTACCGGCCTGGGCGTCCAGGCTGGCGGTCTGGCGCAGCACCTTGACGCTGCCGGAGACGCTCTTGATCAGGGCCACGTGCTCCTCCGCAGCCGTGACCTGCGGGGATCCCAGCAGCTGCAGCCCGAGCAGCGCCAATGCGAACAGTGTTGTCTTCATGCTTTCCTGGTCCCTGGATGGAAAGGCGTGGCCGTCGCTGGGGCGACGGATTGCCGGCAGGACCTCGGATGGCATCTTGAAGCGGCCTGCTGCGCAGCGGTCAGGGCTCCAGACTCGTGAACCCAATCACCTTCTACCAGATAAACAAGCCAAGCGGCACTCAAAGTAGTACGAATGGCACCTGGCCACTACCCATGCCATCACGACCCAGCGAGACGAACGGCACGGGCAGTGGTCTAGTGAGCATCTTTCCCAGGTAACCTTTTCATGCAGATCATTCTGGTGCGTCACGGCAAACCCGATCTTTCCAGCAAGGCTCGCTGCACCCCGCGGGAGATGAAGGACTGGGTCGCGCGCTACCAGAAAGCCCCGGTGCCCGCCGGCCTGGAGCCCGCGGAGACGCGGCGACTGGCCCAGGAAGCGGGCTATGTGGTGAGCAGCCCCCTGGGCCGCTGCGTGCGCTCGCTGGAGTACCTGCTGGGACGCTCCGGCAGCCCGGTCGATGACCGCTATGCCGAAGCCCATCTGCCCTATCTGGAACTGGATGCGCCGCGGCTGCCGGTCAAGGCCTGGCGCCTGTTGTTCAGATCCGCCTGGTTCCTGGGTTTCGCCGCCCACACCGAATCCATCGGCAGCTCCTCGGTGCGTGCCGGCCAGGCGGCCGATCGCCTCATCGAACTGGCCGAACTCCATGGTTCGGTGCTGCTGCTGGGCCACGGCATCATGAACGTGCTGATCGCCTGGCAGTTGCGCAAGCGTGGCTGGCGCGGGCCGCTGCATCTGCTGCTCAAGGACTACTGGAAGCCGAGTATCTATCGCAAGGAAAGGCGCTGAGTTCGATCAACGGCTCGCCTTGGCGCGGGCCTCTTCCAGCTCGCGGCGGGCCTCGGCCAGCTTTCTGCTCCGCACCCGGATCTTGTCGGCGTCGCCCTTGGCCTGGGCGTCGCGCAGATCCCGTTCCCGTTCGGCCACCTCGCGACTGCGGGCCTGGATGACTTCCAGCCGCTGTTGGCGCAGGCCGGTATCGGTGCAGTGCGCCTGCACCGCGTCGAGTGCTCGCCGCAATCCTGCCAGCCGTCCGGCATCGCCTTGCGCCTGAGCCTGGGCGATCTGCCGTTCCAGCGTGAGGCGTTTCGCCGCGCAACCCCCGTCGGCTGCAACTGCCACGCCGGGCAGCAGCAGGCTAGCCGCCACCAGCACTGCCTTGACTCGGTTTATCATAGGTCTTCCTCCGGGCGTTGAAATCCGCGAGCGCCTGACTCTTCCCGTTCAACCGTCCAGCGACGGTCCGACCAGGGCGGCGAGCTGGTCGTAGACCCCGGGCGCCGCCACCAGCAGCGGATTGCCATTGACCAGGCCATCGTTGCGCAGGAAGGCGTTGTGACGACCGCCTGCCTCCCGGATCAGGACCAGGCCCGCCAGGCAGTCCCAGCCATGGATCAGGGTCTCGTAGTAGCCGATCAGCCGGCCGGCGGCGACGTAGGCGGTCATCAGCGCGCCCGAGCCATTGCGGAAGAACTGCCCCCCCTCGGCCAGCAGGCCGGTCACGAACGGCAGGAAGTGTTCCTTGCCGCGTCTGTGGGTGGTGCCCAGTCCGGTCAGGCCCTGGCGGATCTCGGTGGCCGCATGGACGCGCAGCGGCTGGTCGTTGACGAAGGCGCCGTGCCCGCGCAGGCCATGGAAGAGTTCGTCGTGATTCGGATCCATGATGGCGCCGAGCAAGGGCTCGCCCTCGTGCATCAGGCCGATGGACACGCACCAGTTGTGCAGGCCGTTGAGAAAGGGCGCGGTGCCGTCGATGGGATCTATGACCCAGAGGTAGGGCGCGGAGAGGTCGGTGGCACCGCCCTCCTCGCCCAGCAGGCCATCTTCCGGAAAGCGTTCGCTCAGGCGTTGGCGGATGAGGTCCTCCAGCGTCTTGTCGGCGATGCTCACCACGTCCTGCAGGTCGCTGCCCTTGTGGTCCACCTGCAGCGCCGCGCGCCGACGATAGAAGTCGAGGCCGAGCTGCGCCGCCTCCCGGGCGATGTCCTGGACAGCGCGGTAGCGTTCAGCGATGGCGGGGGCGATGGCGGTCATGGACACTCCTGGAACGGGGAAAAGGCGCCAGGGTGCCAGTTCCGCCTGAGGAAAAGAATAGTCGCGAGCCTGGCGCACACCAGGGTTGCAGCGGACCGCTGTCAGGCCGCGGCGGCACCCCGGCCACTTTTGGCCGATGTCGGCAAAGGTCCGACTAGAGGCCCCTGGTAATGGCCGTGTCATCTCGGGAGCGCAGGCTGTCGGGTATTGGCAGTCAGGACGGCGAAATGCAGCGGCGGACCGCACCAAATCCGCGCGCGACCGTCAGAACTAGTGAGAGCTCGTTGTACCGGGAGGACGCCATGACCGCACAAACTTCGCTATTCCACGGCAATGGTCAGCTGCAGCAATTGCGGCGACTGATACCCAGACAGCATTTCGAATGTCTGGAACGCCACCTCGAGTTGCTGTCGCGCGAATTTCCGCTGTTCGATCATCCGCCGCTGAGCATCGACTGCGCCGTCGCCGAAACCCTGGAAAACCTTGGTATCCGCGCCTTTCAGTGGCAGGGCAGTTGCAACCTGCCGCAGCGGATGGCCCTGGGCAGTGCGCTGATGGGCGAGGGATTCATCGCCCAATCCAGCACCCCCGAATACACCCTCTATCTTAATGCCCGGGGTGAAAAGGTGCTGTTACGGCAAGAGCCCGCCGCCGGCCAGACCCTGGTCAGCCTGGTGTCGGATTGCCCGCCGCTGTTCGCCTATCTGGCGGCCAAGCACCGCGACGCGGTACCCGTCGCCTAAGTGACGCGCCATCGCCTTGTCAGTCGTGTGATCCGCTCGAAAACAGAATGACGAACAGGATCACAACTGCGCTTTAACGTCGGACTAACCGGGAACCAAATAGGCAGTGGAATGGTAGACTCGCGCTTCGGATCTACCAGGAGACCCAAGGAATGGGAATTCGTATTCTGGCCAGTGTCGTCGTGACCTTTGCCGCCCTCAATGGCGAAGCAGCCTCCCTCCCCGCGATACCCCCGCTCAAGCTGGCGGACCTCACCCTTCAGGTCCCCCTGTTAAGTACCGATGCCATCCCTACCAAAGTTGACGCCCAGCTGCGTGACAGTCGGCAGCCAGTCAATAGCGCCCGCTGGCTTAACGACCATCAGACCTTTGCTCAAGAGCAACGCTGGGTATTCTAGTCCGTTGGATTGATGTCGACGGATGGCTTCCCTTTCGTATGCTTTTTGATACCGCGCGGGGAATGAATCGCGTTTTTGCAGGTCCGTCTGGTTCTACGGGCAGCTCAACTCCTCTGCCCTTTCAACCTGCACGCGGAGCCGTCATGAAACGCCTGTCCTTTCTCCTGTTCGCCGCCCTATCGGCCTGCAGCTCGGCTCCCACCCCGCCCCCGGCCGATCCGTCGCAATTCGGCGGCCGTACCCAGGAACAGCTCCGGCAGAGTTTCGGCGCACCCCAGCGGGTCGCGCAGCTCGATCGCCTGATGGTCTACGAATACCGCAACCTGCGCGCGCCGGGCAGCGCGACGCCGGTCTATTCCTTTCTCATCGAAAACGAGCGGGTGATCGAATCCACCCCCGGAACCTTGCAGCTTTATCGCGAAGACGGCATCACCAAGGTCAAGGCGGAAAGCCTCTAGGCAGAGCCGCTGGCCATGGCGGCGGTCCCGCGCAGCCCTGCAGGGATGTGCAAAAAAATACCGATTTTGGTGTCTTTCAGCATTTGTTTCCCGGGCGGCAACGGGCTGTAATCGGTCCGTGGCTTCCGCTGCAAAGGCCGTCACAGCCGGCCGCGTGGTGGGTTACAACAACAAGAAAAGCGTCTGCTGCAGTTGCACAGGACGCGGAGTGCAAGATGAAAACAACACCAAAAGCGCTTTTATTGTCCGCTGTTACCCTCTCTGCAGGCCTGACCTTCTCGCTGGCCCTCCAGGCCGCCGAAACGGTCACCATCGCCACCGTCAACAACAGCGACATGATCCGCATGCAGCGGCTGTCCAAAACCTTCGAAGACCAGCATCCCGACATCAAGCTCAACTGGGTGGTGCTCGAAGAAAACGTGCTGCGTCAGCGGCTGACGACCGACATCGCCACCCAGGGTGGCCAGTTCGACGTCCTCACCATCGGCATGTACGAAACCGGCCTCTGGGGCGCCCAGAACTGGCTGGAGCCCATGAAGGACTTGCCCGCCAACTACGACCTGGACGACCTCTTCCCGTCGGTTCGCGAAGGCCTGTCGGTCAAGGGCACCCTCTATGCGCTGCCCTTCTATGCCGAAAGCTCCATCACCTACTACCGCAAGGATCTGTTCCAGCAGGCCGGCCTGACCATGCCCGCCCAGCCCACCTGGACCCAGATCGCCGAATTCGCCGGCAAGCTGCACCAGCCGGACAAGGACCAGTACGGTCTGTGCCTGAGAGGCAAGGCCGGCTGGGGCGAGAACATGGCCCTGGTCACCACCATGGCCAACGCCTTCGGCGCGCGCTGGTTCGACGAGAAGTGGCAACCGGAATTCACCGGTCCGGAATGGACCGCGGCGGCCAACTACTACGTCACCAACATGAAGAAGTACGGCCCGCCCGGAGCCTCCAGCAACGGCTTCAACGAAAACCTGGCGCTGTTCAACAGCGGCAAGTGCGCCATCTGGGTCGATGCCAGCGTCGCCGGCTCCTTCACCATGGACAAGAGCCAGAGCAAGGTCGCCGACAGCGTCGGCTTCGCCGGCTCGCCGCGCGAGGTCACCGACAAGGGCTCGTCCTGGCTGTATGCCTGGTCGCTGGGTATCCCCACCTCCTCCAAGCACAAGGACGCCGCCAAGACCTTCGTGACCTGGGCCACCTCCAAGGACTACGCCAAGCTGGTCGCGGACACCGACGGTATCGCCAACGTGCCGCCGGGCACCCGCAAGTCCACCTACAGCCAGGCCTACATGGACGCGGCGCCCTTCGCCAAGGTCTCGCTGGACATGCTGCAGCACGCCGACCCGGCCCATCCCTCGGCCAAGCCGGTGCCCTACGTGGGCATCCAGTACGTGACCATTCCCGAGTTCCAGGCCATCGGCACCTCGGTGGGCAAGCTGTTCGCCGCGGCCCTCACCGGGCAGATGTCGGTCGAGCAGGCCCTGCAGGCGGCGCAGCAGTCCACCGCCCGGGAAATGAAGCGCGCCGGCTATCCCAAGTAGCGCTGGAGCCCGGGGTCCGCACCACGCGGCCCCCGGCCTAGCGGCTTTCCCTGCCTGATCCGTCGCTGGCGTCGCGAGACGCCAGCGCCTCGTCACGGCCCACTGCCTTGCGGAGCATCGCCATGCAGACCTCCACCCTCAAGACGCCCGTCGTCGAATCCCCTGCCGCTCCCGCCCGTCGTCAACGCCGTCGCGCCGGTCCCGGCTGGTTCCTGATCAGTCCTTCGGTGGCCCTGCTGCTGGTGTGGATGCTGGTGCCCCTGGGCATGACCATCTGGTTCTCGCTGATCCGCTACAACCTGCTCTACCCCGGCGAGCACGCCTTCGTCGGCCTGGAAAACTTCGAATACTTCGTCACCGATGCCGGCTTCTGGCCCGGCATGACCAACACCCTGCTGCTGGTGGGCAGCGTGCTGCTGATCAGCGTGGTCTTCGGCGTGCTGATCTCGGCGCTGCTGGAGGCCAGCGAGTTCTTCGGTCGCGGCATCGTCCGCGTCCTGCTGATCTCGCCCTTCTTCATCATGCCCACGGTCAGCGCCCTGATCTGGAAGAACCTGATCTTCCATCCGGTCTCCGGCATCCTCGCCGCGATCTGGAAACTGTTCGGCGCCACCCCGGTGGACTGGCTGGCCACCCACCCGCTGCTGTCGATCATCCTGATCGTGTCCTGGCAGTGGCTGCCCTTCGCCATCCTCATCCTGATGACCGCCATGCAGTCGCTGGATCAGGAGCAGAAGGAAGCGGCCCGCCTGGACGGCGCCGGTCCGGTCGCCATCTTCTGGCACCTGACCCTGCCGCACCTGGCACGGCCCATCGCCGTGGTGGTGATGATCGAGACGATCTTCCTGCTGTCGGTGTTCGCCGAGATCTACACCACCACCAGTGGCGGTCCGGGCTTCGCCTCCACCAACCTCGCCTACCTGATCTACAACCAGGCCCTGCTGCAGTTCGACGTCGGCCTGGCCTCCGCCGGCGGCCTGATCGCCGTGCTCATCGCCAACATCGCCGCCATCATCCTGGTGCGGATGCTTGGCAAGAACCTGACCCAACAGTGAGGACCCTGACATGCTGACGCTCAAGCAATCCCGGCGCCTGCAGAGCCTGCTGCTGGGCCTGCTCGCCTGGCTGGTGGCCCTGGTGCTGTTCTTCCCAATCTTCTGGATGGTGCTGACCAGCTTTAAGACCGAGATCGACGCCTTCGCCACGCCGCCGCAATTCTTCTTCATGCCCACGCTGGAGAACTACCTGACCATCCAGGCGCGCAGCGACTACTTCCACTTCGCGCTGAATTCGGTGGTGATCTCCTTTGGCGCTACCCTGCTCAGTCTGTTGCTGGCGCTGCCGGCGGCCTACTCGATGGCCTTCCACGAGACCCGCAACACCCAGCGCCTGCTGCTGTGGATGCTGTCCACCAAGATGCTGCCGGCGGTCGGGGTGCTGGTGCCCATCTACCTGCTGGCCAAGCAGTTCGAACTGCTCGACAGCCGACTGCTGCTGATCGCCGTCTACACCCTGATCAACCTGCCGATCGTGGTCTGGATGGTCTACACCTACTTCAAGGACATCCCCAAGGACATCCTCGAGGCGGCGCGCCTGGATGGCGCCACCACCTACCAGGAAATCGTCCGGGTGCTCTTGCCGATCAGCAAGGGCGGCATCGCCTCGACCATGCTGCTGTCGCTGATCCTCTGCTGGAACGAGGCCTTCTGGTCGCTGAACCTGACCTCGTCCAACGCCGCCCCGCTGACCGCGCTGATCGCCTCCTACTCCAGTCCCCAGGGACTG
Source organism: Pseudomonas sp. HR1 (assembly GCF_030175875.1). Taxonomy (NCBI): domain Bacteria; kingdom Pseudomonadati; phylum Pseudomonadota; class Gammaproteobacteria; order Pseudomonadales; family Pseudomonadaceae; genus Pseudomonas; species Pseudomonas sp. HR1. Next base: position 519,200 of record NZ_JASNRF010000003.1, on the reverse strand, counting down.
TTCTGGGCCAAGCTGTCGGCCGTCTCGACGCTGGCCTGCGCACCCATCCTGATCTTTGGCTGGATCAGCCAGAAACAACTCGTCCGCGGCCTGTCGTTCGGCGCGGTGAAATAAGAACAAGAGGACTCCTGTCATGGCCAATCTGAAAATCCGCAGCCTGCGCAAGGGCTTCGACTCGCTGGAAATCATCAAGGGCGTCGACCTCGACATCAACGACCGCGAATTCGTGGTCTTCGTCGGCCCGTCCGGGTGCGGCAAATCCACCCTGCTGCGGCTCATCGCCGGCCTGGAAGAGGTCACCAGCGGCACCCTGGAACTGGACGGTCGCGACATCACCGAGGTGTCGCCGGCCAAGCGCGACTTGGCCATGGTGTTCCAGACCTATGCCCTCTATCCGCACATGAGCGTGCGCAAGAATCTCTCCTTCGCCCTGGACCTGGCCAAGATCGACAAGCAGGAAGTGGAGCGCAAGGTCACCGACGCCGCCCGCATCCTCGAGCTGACGCCGCTGCTGGAGCGCAAGCCGCGCCAGCTCTCCGGTGGCCAGCGCCAGCGGGTGGCCATCGGCCGCGCCATCGTCCGCCAGCCGAAGATCTTCCTGTTCGACGAACCCCTGTCCAACCTGGACGCCGCCCTGCGCGTGCAGATGCGCCTGGAACTGGCGCGCCTGCACCAGGAATTGCAGGCCACCATGATCTACGTGACCCACGACCAGGTGGAAGCCATGACCCTGGCGACCAAGGTGGTGGTGCTCAACGGCGGCCGCGTCGAGCAGGTCGGCTCGCCCCTGGAGCTCTATCACCATCCAGCCAACCTCTTCGTCGCCGGCTTCCTGGGTACGCCGAAGATGGCCTTCCTCAAGGGCAAGGTGGCGGCTACCGACGCCCAGGGCGTCGAGGTAGAGCTGGCGGCCGGTCCGCGCTTGCACCTGCCGCGCCGCGGCGACGACCTGGCGGTCGGCAGCCCGGTGACCCTGGGCATTCGTCCGGAACACCTGCGCCTGGCCGCCGACGGCCAGTTGCCGGTGATCAGCGATGTGGCCGAGCGCCTGGGCAGCGACACCTACTGCCACATGGTCACCGAGGCCGAGGAGCCGCTGACCGTGCGCGTGCCGGGTGATTGTGCCGTTGCCTACGGCGAACGCCAGCGCCTGGCCCTGGACGTCGACTTCTGTCACCTGTTCGACGAGCAGGGCCGCGCCGTGGCGCCGCTGCTGCGCAAAGCCGCCTGACCCTCCCCCCTTCCAGCCCCGGCGCCCTGCGCGCGCCCGGGGCACCGCCTTGCAGGATCGCCATCGTGAAACTCAATCGCCAGCACCTCGAACAACTACCCGACTACATCGCCAAGCCCGGCTACACCGCCTGCCAGCTGCGCCAGGGCATCGTCCACATCGGCGTCGGCGGCTTCCACCGCGCGCACCAGGCCATCTACACCGAGGCCCTGCTGAACCAGGGGCGCGACCTGGACTGGAGCATCTGCGGCGTCGGCCTGCGCGCCGAAGACCGCGCCATGCGTGATGCCCTGGCCGGCCAGGACTATCTCTATACCCAGGTGGTGCTGGCCGACGAGCCGGACACCGAGGTGCGCGTCGTCGGCGCCATCAGCGGCATGCTGCTGGCCGAGGACGGCACCCAGACGCTGATCGACAAGCTGGCCCATCCCGGCACCCGCATCGTCTCCCTCACCATCACCGAGGGCGGCTACTGCATGGACGACAGCACCGGCGAATTCAACTTCAAGCTGCCGCTGATCCAGCACGACCTGCAGCATCCGGGCGATCCGCGCAGCGTCTTCGGCTTCCTGCTGGCGGCCCTGGCCAAGCGCCGCGCCGAGGGCACCGGGCCCTTCACCGTGATGTCCTGCGACAACCTCCCGCACAACGGGCAAGTCACCCGCAAAGCCCTGCTGGCCTACGCCGCCCTGGTGGATGAAGAGCTGCACGGCTGGATCGCCGAGCACGTCAGCTTTCCCAACGCCATGGTCGATCGCATCACCCCCATGACCAGCACCGCCCATCGCGAGGCGCTGCTGGCCGAACACGGCGTCGAGGACGCCTGGCCGGTGGTCTGCGAGCCCTTCCTGCAGTGGGTGCTGGAAGACAAGTTCGTCGCCGGCCGTCCGGCCTGGGAAGACGTCGGCGTCCAGTTCACCGATGACGTCACCCCCTACGAGGAAATGAAGATCAAGCTGCTCAACGGCAGCCACCTGGCGCTGACCTACCTGGGCTTCCTCAAGGGCTACCGCTTCGTCCACGAGACCATGGCCGACCCGCTGTTCGTGCGCTACATCCGCACCTACATGGACAAGGACGTGACGCCGCAGCTGGCCCCGGTGCCCGGCATCGATCTCGACCAGTATAAGGACACCCTGATCGAGCGTTTCTCCAATCGCGCCATCGCCGACCAGCTGGAGCGGGTCTGCTCCGACGGTTCGTCGAAGTTTCCCAAATTTACCGTGCCGACCATCAACCGCCTGATTGAAGACGATCAGGCCATGGATCGCGCCGCCCTGGTGGTGGCCGCCTGGGCGGTCTATCTGCGGGGCGTGGACGAGACCGGGGCGACCTATCGCATTCCCGATCCGCGCGCCAACTACTGCGAAGAGCTGGTGCAGGATCAGAAGAATCTCACCGAGCGCCTGCTGGGCGCCGAGGAAATCTTCGGTAAGCACATCCCGAAATCCGCGGCCTTCGTTGCCGCCTTCGAGCGGCAGCTGTACAACTTGCGTAACCATGGGGTCAGCGCCACCTTGCAGACCCTGCTCGGCGACTAGCCTTGGCAAAAAGCTGCCTGGGCAGCGTCGATGATCAATACGAGCCCAAACAACAACAAGGAGCGGCCAGGCATGAAGTTTCTCGGGATAGACTGCGGCACCCAGGGCACCAAGGCGGTGATCCTGGATGTCGAGCGCGGGGTGGTACTGGGCGAAGGCAGTGCGCCTCACCCCTTGACCGAGGCCGCCAACGGCCGCCGTGAGCAGAATCCGGCGGACTGGATTAGGGCCCTGGTGGCGGCCACCCGCGCCGCCCTGGCGCAGGCCGGCAGCGATGGCCAGGACATCCTCGGCGTCGGCGTCTCCGGCCAGCAGCATGGTCTGGTATTGCTCGACGACAGCGGCAAGGTTCTGCGGCCGGCCAAGCTCTGGTGCGACACCGAGTCCACCCCGGAAAACCAGCGCCTGCTGGAGCATCTGGGCGGCGTCGAGGGCTCCATCGAGCGCCTGGGCCTGGCCATCGCGCCGGGCTACACCGTCTCCAAGCTGCTCTGGACCAAGGAGCAGCACCCGGAGGTGTTCGACCAGATCGCCCAGGTGCTGCTGCCCCACGATTACCTGAATTTCTGGCTGACCGGACGCGCCGTGGCCGAGTACGGCGACGCCTCGGGCACCGGCTATTTCAATGTGAGGACGCGCCAGTACGACCTGGAGTTGCTGCGCCACATTGATCCTAGTGGGCGTCTGGAGCGCGCCCTGCCGGTGCTGATCGAAGCCGACCAGCCGGTCGGACGGCTGCGGCCGGAGGTCGCCAGCCAACTGAGCATCAATCCCCAGGCGCTGGTCTCCAGCGGCGGCGGCGACAACATGATGGGCGCCCTGGGCACCGGCAACAGCCGCGCCGGCCAGATCACCCTGAGCCTGGGCACCTCGGGCACCCTCTATGGGTATTCCGACGAACCTCGCATCAGCGACCATCCCGCCGTGGCGGGCTTCTGCTCGTCCAACGGCGGCTGGCTGCCGCTGATCTGCACCATGAACCTGACCAATGCCAGCGGCCAGATCCGCGAGTTGCTCGGCCTGGACCTGGCGGAATTCACCCGTCTGGTGGCGGAGTCGCCCATCGGCGCGGAAGGGGTACTGATGCTGCCCTTCCTCAATGGCGAACGGGTCCCGGCGCTGCCGACCGCCACCGCCAGCCTGCATGGCCTTACCGCCACCAACCTGACCCGCGCCAATCTGTGCCGGGCGGTGGTCGAGGGGGTGAGCTTCGCCCTGAGATATGGCTTCGATCTGCTGCGCGACCTGGGCATGCCCGGCGACACCCTCAGACTCATCGGCGGCGGCGCCAGGAGCCCGGTGTGGCGGCAGCTGATCGCCGATCTGATGAACACCCCGGTGGTCTGCCCGGTCCACGGCGAAGCCGCGGCCCTGGGGGGCGCCTTGCAGGCCGCCTGGTGCTGGAGTCGCGAACAGGGCCGCCCGGAGTCGCTCGACAGCCTCACCGAACGCTGCGTGCACCTGGATCCGGCCAGCCGCGCCGAACCGTACCCGGCGCGGGTCGCCGAGTACGAGGCGGCCTACCAGCGCTATCGGCAGCAACTGCGCGAGAGCTACGGGATCGCCTAGCGGGCGGATGGGGTGGAAAACGCCAGGCGGTTTTCCAACCTGCTGAATTTCGGCAACCAACCCGTCGTAGGGTGGACAACGGCGCAGCCTTGTCCACCACCAGCCTGATCGCGCGTGGAAAACGCTACGCGGTTTTCCACCCTACCCGACAGGCAGGCGCTCAGGCCTTGCCGATAGGCACGAAGGGCGCGTCCAGCAAGCGGGCGAGGTCCGCCGGGGCCAGGGCCACTTCCAGCCCCCGGCGCCCGGCACTGACATGGATGCTCGGCAACGCCGCCGCGGAGTCGTCGATGAAGGTGCGCAGCCGCTTCTTCTGCCCCAGGGGGCTGATGCCGCCCACCAGGTAGCCGGTGCTGCGCTGGGCCTGGTCGGGTTTGGCCATCTCCAGTTTCTTCACCCCGGCCGCCTGGGCCAGGGCCTTGAGATCCAGGGTGCCGGCGACGGGCACGATGGCCACCAGCAATTCCTGTTTCTCGCTTGCCGCCAGCAGGGTCTTGAACACCGTCTCCGCTGCCAGACCGAGTTTCTCGGCGGCTTCCAGGCCGTAGGAGGCGGCCTTGGGGTCATGGTGGTAGCTCAGCACCTCGTGGGGCACCTGGCTCTTCTTGAGCAGTTCTATCGCCGGGGTCATGCCAGCACTCCTTGGGGATCGGCCACCTCCGCCCGCCCGCGGCCCTGCGCCTTGGCGCGGTAGAGAGCGAAGTCGGCCGCCTGCAGCCAATGGGCGACGTCATCGTAGGCGCGGTCGAAGCCGGCGATGCCGCAGCTCAGGCCGACACGTACGTTCTGACGGTCGCCGGGGCCGCCTGCCTGCATGTCGTGCAGACGCTCCTGCAGCCGCCGGATCAGGTCCAGGGCCCGCTCGGGCGAGGTGTCGGGCAAGAGGATACCGAATTCATCGCCGCCAAAACGACCGGCGAGATCGCTGGTGCGGATGGTGCGCGCCAGCAGACCGGAAAACTGGCGCAGCATCTCGTCGCCGGCCTGATGGCCGAAGCGGTCGTTGATGAGCTTGAAGTTGTCCAGGTCGATCATCACCAGGCTGGCCGCGGCGCCGCTGCGTTTGCAGCGGGCGAATTCCCGGTGCAGCAGCTGATCCCAGTGGGTTCTGTTGTGCAGCCCGGTCATGCCGTCCTGCTTGCTGATCAGCTCCAGCTCCTGCTGGCGCCGCGACAACTGCTGCGCCAGGCGAAAGCTCACCAGGCCCAGGGCCCAGGGATAGGCGATGATCATCGGCAGGCAGGCATAGATCTGTGCGGTGGAGGTCTCGATGGCGACCGGATGGCGCAGCACCACGAGGCCGACCAGGATGCCCGCCAATTGCGCGACCAGCCCTCGGCGCCAGAACGCCAGGCCACCGGCGCCGAGCATGTTGAGACCGGTCATGGCGAGCAGCGTCGCGCTGGGCAGGAGGTTGAAGCCCATGCTCGCCGCCCAGAAGCCGGCCGAGCCGCAGTCCAGTAGCAGATTGCCCAGTTCGGTGCGATAGGGATCGCGCGCACGGACGGCGCGCCAGTAGGCCAGCGGCGACCAGCACAGGGCATTGGCCAAGAGCAGGATCCACAGCCAGAGAGACACCGGCTGGGTGATCTGCACCGAAACGATACAACTCAGGCTGAGCAACAGACCAATCGCACGGGGTAGCCAGAGCCGCCGGGCAAAATTGCGGCCACGGGTGAGCACATCTGGCATTGACGATCCCCACTGCGACGGACGATGAAAGGTCGCGCATTATCAGTGGACAAGGGCAAAACGCCAGCGACCGCGACCTGAACGTCGTGTTCCGAACCTTACGACGCCCCTAGACACTGCCAGAAGGAAACATCGGGTGACACGCACACCGGACGAACAGCCTTGAACCTCGGCCTGACCGGCCTCATCCAATGGTCAGGCCCGTCAAAAAGAGGAAGCCGCATGCAAGTCCAAGTCAACAGTGACCACAACATCGAAGGCAGCGCCGGTTTGCAGAATTGGGTGGCGTCCGTGGTGGAAGACCGCCTGGATCGCTTCGACGAACTCCTGACTCGCGTCGAGGTGCACCTCAACGACGAGAACGCTGGCAAATCGGGCGCCCAGGACAAGCGGTGCCAGATGGAGGCCCGCATCAAGGGCCATCAGCCGCTTTCGGTGACGCACAAGGCCGAATCCCTGGAACAGGCGGTGGATGGCGCAGCCGACAAGCTGCACCGGGCCATCAGCAACCTCTCCGGCAAGCTGGAAAAGAAGCGGCTGTCGGGCGGTGAACTCAACGACCCCCTGGCCCTGGAAGATTCCGAAGAATTCCAGGACTCGCTGCGGCAGGACGAATTCCTCGAACGGGAGCAACTCGCTCACGATCACCAGTTGAAGTGATGCGCCGTTAGACGCTAGCGTTCAACCGAGGCCGCTCCCTGAGCGGCCTCGCTGTTTTCCACCCCGGCACAAGGAAGCCCCATGCCCTTCCCCTTTCGCGTCGCCCTGATCGGTTACGGCTTCGTCGGTCAGACTTTTCATGGCCCCCTGCTGAGCTCCATCCCTGGGCTCTCCCTGGATTTGGTGGCCTCACGGGATGCCGCACGTGTGCAGGCCGATCTGCCCGGGGTGCGCGTCACCGCGGATTACCTGGCGGCCGTGAGGGATCCGGCCATCGACCTGGTGGTGATCGCCTCACCCAACCAGACCCATGCGCCTCTCGCCAGCGCCGCCCTGGCCGCTGGCAAGCACGTGGTGGTCGACAAGCCTTTTACCGTGACCCTGGCCGAAGCCCGGCAACTGGCCGCGGAAGCCGAACAGGCCGGCCGGTTGCTGTCGGTGTTCCAGAATCGTCGCTGGGACAGCGATTTTCTCGGCTTGCAGGCAGTCCTGGCCAGCGGCGCCCTGGGTGAATTGACCAGCCTGGAATCCCGTATCGAGCGCTTTCGTCCCGAGGTGCGGACGCGCTGGCGCGAAGCCGCGCTGCCCGGCAGTGGCCTCTGGTTCGATCTCGGTCCCCATCTGCTGGATCAGGCGCTCTGCCTGTTCGGCCTGCCCGAGCGCCTGCAGGCGCAGCTGGTGCGGCAACGACCCGGCGCCCTCACCGACGACTGGTTCCAGGTGCAGCTGGACTACGGCGCTCGCCAGGTGACCCTGAGAGCCGGGATGCTGGCCGCCGGTGGCGTGCCGCGCTTTCTGGCGCAGGGCACCGCGGCCAGCTGGATCAAGCAAGGCGCGGATCGTCAGGAGGACGCGCTCAAGGCCGGCGTGCGCCCCGGTGGTGCCGACTGGGGCCAGGATCCGGATCCGGGCTGGCTGATCGACGCCAGCGGCGAGCGCCAGGCCCTGCCGACGCCGGCGGGCGATCACCGTCGCTACTACCTCGCCTTGGTCGAAGCCCTCGCCGGTCGCGCCGACAATCCCGTCAGCCCAGCCCAGGCTTGCGCCCTCATGGCCCTGCTGGAAGCGGCGCAGCGTTCCTCGGCGGAAGGTCGGGCGCTGATGCCCGAACTCAGCGCGGCGGAACGCGCGGCCTACTGACCGGCCACCCACTGCGGGCGCCGTCCGGCTAGGCGCTCGCCCAGCTGGCGCAGGGTGCGCGACAGGCGGCGCTCGATCCACTCGTAGCTGGCCCAGGCCAGCAGCAGGATCACCGGCAGGCAGACCGCCAGGGTCTGGTAGGGACTGAATCCCCACTGCTGGTGCAGCCAGTAGTCGCCTAGCCAGAGCACGATCACGTGCACCAGATAGACCGAATAGGACCAGTCCCCCAGCGCCTTGCACAGCCGCGAGCCGGCGAACCAGGGTTCGAGGATCACGCAGGCGCCGACCAGTACCGCACTGGGCACGCCCCAGGTCAGCAGGCGCCAGGGATGATCGGCGGGAAAAGCCACCAGGCAGGTCAGTGCCGCCAGGGCCGCCACCAGGGCCAGGGGTTTGGGTCCGCGCAGGGCGCCACGGCGATAGAGCGCCGCCAGGCTCACGCCCAGCAGGAATTCGAAGATGATCGGATTGCGATAGAAGCTGCTGACAAAGGACTCGCGGGCCAGCACCAGGCTGACCAGGATCACCAGCAGGCTGACCATCCCGATGCGCCAGCGCTCGGCCACACCGAAGGACAGGGCGAACAGCAGGTAGAACAGCATCTCGAAGTTGAGCGTCCAGCCCACCGGCAGGATCGGATAGTGGCCGAAGCCCGCCGGATTCTCGCTGGGAATGAAGAACAGCGAGAGCAGCAATTCGCGCGCGGCGACGCCATAGATGGGCATCACGTCGCTGGCGAGATAGAGGATCAGCGCCGTCACCGCGGTGTACAGCCAATAGGCCGGGACGATGCGGGCGATGCGATGCCAGAGGAAGGTACTGCGCCTGAGCGGTCGGCCCGCGGTGGACAGGTGGATCACGAAGCCGCTGAGCACGAAGAAGATGTCGACCCCGACCTGTCCCCGGGTGGAGAGCAGATGGCCACCAAGGCTGTCGGCGTGGAAATCGAAGAACACCTGCATGAAGTGATGAAAGACCACCAGCCAGGCGGCCAGGGCCCTGAGAGCCTGCAGTGAAACCAGCATCGTAGAACCTTTCCCTCCTCGTCCCGCCAGGCACGACCCAGCGTAGCGCCGCCATTGTGGACGGCATGGGCTGCTGGGGCGTTCGTGGGAAAAGGCTGGATTGCGCCGGTTCACAGGCTGAACGGCTCGATGCCCGACCCGTTCAGCGGCAGTTCAGGCGGCTGACCTCATTGCAGGCTGAACCGCCAGGCGCGGTGGATCTTGGGATTGCGCGCGAAATCCGGATCCAGGGTGCTGGCGCTGATCTCTTCGACGCGATAGCGCTCGGCGAGACTCGCATCCAGTTCGAACTTGCGGAAGTTGTTGGAGAAATACAGCACGCCGTTGCGACTCAGGTGGGCCATGGCCGAATCGAGCAGGGCGACATGATCGCGCTGGACGTCGAACACCCCTTCCAGGCGCTTGGAGTTGGAGAAGGTCGGCGGGTCGACGAAGATCAGATCGTATTCGCCGCGATCGTTTTCCAGCCAGTGCAGGACATCGCCCTGTTCCAGGCGGTGCCGCTCGGAAAAGCCGTTGAGCGCCAGGTTGCGCCGGGCCCAGTCCAGGTAGGTGCGCGAGAGGTCGACGCTGGTGGTGCTGCGTGCACCGCCCACTGCCGCCTGCACCGTGGCGGCGCCGGTGTAGCAGAACAGATTGAGGAAACGCTTGCCCTGGGCTTCCTGGCGCAGCCGCAGACGCAGCGGACGGTGATCGAGGAACAGCCCGGTATCCAGGTAGTCGGTGAGGTTAACCAGCAGCTTGGCGCCCGCTTCTTCCACCTGCAGGAATTCACCCTGGGCGGCCTGGCGTTCGTACTGCTTGGTGCCGCTTTGCCGTTCGCGGCGCTTGACCACCACCAGTGACGGATCGATGTTCAACGCCTGGGGAATGGCGGCCAGGGCGTCGAGCAGGCGCGCCTGGGCCTTGTCCGGGTCGATGGAGCGCGGCGGTGCGTATTCCTGCACGTGCACGCGATCGCCATAGAGATCCACCGCCACCGCGTACTCGGGCATGTCGGCGTCATACAGGCGATAGCACTGCACGCCCTGGCTGCGGGCCCACTTGCCGAGCTGCTTGAGATTCTTCTGCAGCCGATTGGCGAACATCTGCCCGCCTTCGCTGAGCTTGGCCGGCTCCGCCGCCTGGGCATTGGCCGGGCGTTCGCCACTGCGACTGCCGGTGACGAACTGGCGGGTCTCCACCTCGAACATCAGCAGCTTGCAGGGCAAGGCGCCATTCCAGAAGGCGTATTGCTTGTGACTGCGGATGCCCATGCGCTTGCCCAGCTCGGGCGCGCCGGTAAAGACCCCTGCGCGCCAGCCCAGGCAGGCCTGGCGCAGGCGCTCGCCGAGATTCTGGTAGAGGTACAGCAGGCTGGCTTCGTCACCCAGGCGCTCGCCATAGGGCGGGTTGCAGATCACTAGGCCGGTCTGGCCCTTGTCCGGACGCGGCTCGAAGCTGGCGACCTCGCCCTGGTAGACCTTGATCCACTCGGACAGCCCGGCCCGCTCGATGTTGTTGCGCGCCGGCTGGATCAGCCGCGGATCGGCTTCGTAGCCGCGGATCCAGACCGGCGTCCTGGCCAGGCCCGCAGTGGCTCGCGCTTCAGCCTCCTGGTGCAGTTGCTGCCAGAGGGCGGGCACATGGCCCAGCCAGCCGGAAAAGCCCCAGCGCTCGCGGCGCAGGTTGGGGGCGATGTCCGCCGCCATCAAGCCGGCTTCGACCAGGAAGGTGCCCACCCCGCACATGGGGTCGGCCAGGGCGCCACCGGCCGCGGCCAGGGCCGGCCAGCCGGCACGGATCAGTACCGCGGCCGCCAGGTTTTCCTTGAGCGGCGCCGCGCCCTGCTGCAGGCGATAGCCACGCTGGTGCAGGCTCTGACCGGAGAGATCCAGCGAGAGGATGGCCTGGCCGCGCTCCAGGTGCAGGTGGACGCGCAGATCCGGAGCAACCTTGTCCACCGTGGGCCGCTGCCCGGTGCGCTCGCGCAGGCGGTCGACGATGGCGTCCTTGACCTTGAGGGCACCGAAATGGGTGTTGTCGATGCCCGCGCCCTGGCCGCTGAAGCCCACCGCCAGGGTGCCGGTGGGCGCCAGGTGTTCTTCCCATTCCACCCCGTGCACGCCCAGGTACAGCCCCTGGGGGTCTTCTACCGGGAAGCGCGCCAGCACCAGTAGCACCCGGTTGGCCAGGCGCGACCAGAGGCACAGGCGGTAGGCATCCGCGAGACTGGCCTCGCCGCGCACCGCCGCGGTCTGGCTGCGGGCTTCCTGCAGACCGAGGCCCTGGGCCTCTTCCAGCAGCAGGGTCTCGAGTCCCTTGGGACAGGTGAGGATGAGTTGTTGCATCGCGGACATCGTTGAATCCATAGGTTAGCGCAAGGAACTTTCTGCCTTTGGTCGGATTGACCGATGAGGACAGCCCCTTGCGTGAAAGTTTGACTGCGTCTCAACAAGCCGCAGTGACGGCATTCCAGCGGCGGTTTATCGCCATTTCATTTCGATTTGATTACGGCTTATAGCTAAAAGGTCGTTCCCAGCCAGAGCGCCATTGGTTAGTAATTGACCACCCGCAGCGCGAAGGTGCGGGGCGGATGTCAGGACGCCGGCTCTGGCATCCAGGCCTGCAACGGGCCATGGACAATCTGCAAGTCAACCTACGAGGGCACTACCCTATGAGAAGACTCAAGCGTGATCCAATGGAACGAGCTTTCCAGCGTGGTTATCAGCACGGCATCGTGGGCAAATCGCGGGACCTCTGCCCCTTCACCCAGGACGCCGTCCGGCAGGCCTGGCTCAATGGCTGGCGTGAGGGCCGTAGCGACCAATGGGACGGCTACGTAGGCACCGCCGGTCTTCAACGCATGAATCAACTTCAAGCCGTAGGCTAATTCGATTTCACTAGCGGAAGCCCAGGGCTTCCCATAGCGTTCTGGTTGTTTTCCAGTCAGATCCTCTCCCAGGATCAGGGACCCGGTCCCACGGGGGCTCCCAGCGAGCCCCCTCCCCCTCAGGGGCGCGCTGCTGCAATGGCATCCACGGCTTCGCGGATCAAGGCCGGTCCGCGATAGATGAAGCCGCTGTAGAGCTGCACCAGACTGGCACCCGCCGCGATCTTCTCCGCCGCATCCTCGCCCGACAGGATCCCGCCCGCCGCGATGATCGGCAGCCGACCACCCAGCTCACCAGCCAGCACCCGCACCACATGGGTGCTCTTCTCGCGTACCGGGGCGCCCGACAGACCACCGGCCTCGGCGGCATAGGGCAGATTCTCCACCCCTTCGCGACCCAGGGTGGTGTTGGTGGCGATGATGGCGTCCATCCCGGCATCGCGGATCGCCTGGGCGGTCAGCACGATCTCTTCATCGGCCAGGTCCGGGGCGATCTTGATGGCGATAGGCACGCGGCGGCCATGCTGGACCGCCAGGTCTTCCTGGCGCTGGCGCAGGGCTTCCAGCAGGCTCTTGAGCGCATCGCCGAATTGCAGGCTGCGCAGGCCGGGCGTATTGGGCGAGCTGACGTTCACCGTGATGTAGCTGGCATGGGCATAGACCCGGTCCAGACCGATCAGGTAGTCGTCCACCGCCCGCTCCACCGGAGTAGTGGCATTCTTGCCGATGTTGATCCCCAGTACGCCCCGGAAGCGTGCGGCCTTGACCCGCTCGATCAGCGCATCCACGCCCGCATTGTTGAAACCCATGCGGTTGATGATGGCGTCGGCCTGCTCCAGGCGGAACAGCCGCGGCTTGGGATTGCCCGGCTGCGGCCGCGGCGTCACGGTACCGATCTCGATGAAGCCGAAACCCAGGCCGGCGAAGCCGTCGATAGCGGCGCCGTTCTTGTCGAGTCCGGCGGCCAGGCCCACCGGATTGGGAAACTCCAGGCCCATGACCTGGACCGGTAGCCGACCCGGCCGCCGGCCGAGCCCGGTCAGGCCCAGACGACCCGCGGCACCGATCAGGTCCAGCGCCAGATCGTGCGATCCTTCGGGAGACATTTTGAAGAGCAGAGGACGGAGCGCGTCGTACATGGCGGACTCACAGGCGATTCGGAAAGCGCGCATTATACAGGCTTGCCACCGGCCATACGTCGCTCGCTCCGGAGGCGAACGGTCACTCGCACAAAAGATCCTACCTTTCGGGAATCATTTGACGATAGCGCGGTCTTTGCCACGCTAGACTCGGTCGTGCAGTTCCTATCCGCCCCGGAGACCTCATGAGCAACAGTGCCAACCTCCTGGGCAGCCCCTGGTCTTCGCTGGCCTTGCATCTGCATCCCTCCCTGGCCAGCCGCCGGATCCAGCGTTGCCTGGAACGCCTGGCCGACGCCTTCGTCCCCTTGCCCGCGCCTACCGACAGCCTTTGGTGGGATGAAGGCCATCCGCTGCACCTGTTGCTCGGCTTGCCCCGCGCCGCCCTGTCCGGACCGACCCAGGAGATCAAGGGCCACGCCCATGCCCTGCTCAGTCAGTTGGTGGTCGCCGATACGCTGCAGGCCGCCGCCCTCGACCTGCGTGCCATCGATGGCCTCTGCCAGCGCCTCGGCGACAGCACGCTCGATACGGCGATACAGCTGGAGGAACTGGCCGCCCTGCCCGCAGCGCGCGAGCAGGTGCGGATCATCGGCTATCGGGATTTCCAGGCGGCGCTCTATCGCACCTTGCCGAATGTGTCTGCGGAACAGCCCCTGCGTCTGCGCCAGGCCAGCTGGCGAGGTACCCGACTGTTCCTGGAAAACGATACGGCCACCACCCTCGCCTTCGCCAGCATCATCGCCTACGCCCGCATCCGCGGGATCGCCGTGGAGGTGCCGGCGCAGATCCAGTGCCTGCGCCTGGATCCGGCGGCCATCGACCGCCTGCAGGAGGCTTTCGCAGTCTATGCCCTGCCCAATGCGGTCTGGAACCACCCCGACTTCATCCAGGTGCTGCTGGGCCTGAAGCTCGACTATGCGCGCCTGCCACTGCCCACGCCGGGCCAGGATCTGGAGTGGTTGCTGCTGCCCAGCGAGGTGGCGAGCACCCGGGTCCTCAGTGAGATTCTCGAACGCCTGGGCGCTGCCGAGGTGATCGGCTACCTGCAGGCGCTCTAGAAACCGCTCAGGGGGCGGCTACCGCCGGCGCATGTCGCTGCCCTGCCGCCAGAAAGACCTCGAAGGCCAGCCGCTGGCCGGCCAGCATCGCCGGATGCAGGCGCGCATCGCTGCCCGCCTCATCCAGACGCTGCAGAAAGCCTGGCCAGGCGCCCTTGGGCGGCACGTGACCCAGATAGGCCCGGGCGTCGCGCACCGCCTCGTCGGGACTCTCGCCGGCATGGCGATCCAGCATTCGCGACCCCAGCCGAGACCCTTCGAGGACATAGGCCACCCCCCAGCACTCGCCTTCGTCGAGCAGGCGCTCGAGGACGACGGGTTCGGGCTGCTCGGCGGCCAGGCGCTGCAGATCCTCTGCCAGCACCCCGGTGCGGCGACGCTCCGCCCAGTCGGGCAGCAGGCGCTGGATGCCGGAGCGCTCCAGCAGGTCTTCCAGACCGATCAGGGCCTGGGCATGGGCCTGCAGAAAGGCGGTGTAATGCAGCCGGGTCTGCAGCGCATAGCGGCCAAAGGTCGCATCGACCTGCTCGTGCAGGGCACCGCCCTCGGCGCGCAACATTTCACGGATGGAGGACACGCAAATACCTCAAGTTGGCGCCGGCCTTCAGAGCGGCGAAGGCTGGGGCTTCTCGCCGCGCAGGGCGGCCTGCAGCCGGGCTGCCAGGTCGGCCTCGCGAAAGGGCTTGGGAACGATGAAGGATTGTTCGGGATCGAGTTCGCCCAGTTCGGCATAGCCGGTGATGAAGACCACCGGCAACTGCGGCAGCCGCTTGCGCACCTGGCGGGCCAGCTCGGCACCGTTCATGCCGGGCATGGCGAAATCCGCCAGCAGCAGATCGATCTGCGGATCGCGCTCCAGCGCACTCAGGGCGGCGAAGCCATTGCTGGCCTCCACCACCTGATAGCCGAGATCGGCCAGCAGGGCAGCGGTCACGTTGCGTACCGCGTGGTCGTCGTCGACAAGCAGGATGCGGCGCTCGGCGGCCTGCTCGTCGCGACCCAGGGCCGGTAGCCCGATCGGATCCTGGGCATCCTCCGCCTCGGTACGCGGCAGATAGACCAGCACCGTGGTGCCACTGCCCATCTGCGTCTCGATGCGGACCCCGCCACCGGACTGCTTGGCGAAGCCGAACACCTGGGCCAGGCCCAGACCGGAGCCCTTGCCCACCTCCTTGGTGGTGAAGAAGGGTTCAAAGGCCTTGGCCAGCACCTCTTCGCTCATCCCGGTACCGGAATCCTGCACCGCCAGCAGCACGTATTCGCCCGGTTCGGGTTCCTCGGGACGCTGCGGCGGCTCGCTGATGGTCTGATTGGAGGTGCTCAGGCGCAGGGTGCCGCCGACCGCCATGGCATCCCGGGCATTGATCGCCAGGTTGAGGATGATGAGTTCGATCTGGGTCGGATCGACCAGGGCGTGCCAGCAATCGGCGCGCAGGTGGGTCTCGATCCAGACACTGCCGCCCATGGTACTGCGCAGCAGCTCCAGCATGCCCTCGACGGTTTCGTTGAGCTTGACCGGCTTGGGCGCCAGTCGCTGGCGACGGGAAAAAGCCAGCAGCTGGGCGGTGAGCTTGGCGCCCCGCTCGCCCGCTTCGCGGATGTTCTGCACCCGCCCCTGGGTCTTGTCGCTGGCCGCCAGGCGCGTCAGGTCGCGCTCAAGGAAGCTGGCGCTGCTGAGCACCACGGTGAGCAGGTTGTTGAAGTCATGGGCCACGCCCGCCGTGAGCTGACCCACGGCTTCCAGTCGCTGCATCTGCTGCAGGGTCGCCTCGACCCGCTCGCGCTCGTCGATCTGCTCGCGCAGCTGGCGGTTCGCTGCAGCCAGCTCTTCCATCGCCAGGACTTCCGAGGAGATGTCGCGCCCGGAGCAATAGGTCATGCCGGCATCCGGTACCGCCGTCCAGGAAATCCAGCGATAGCTGCCGTCACGATGGCGGATGCGGTTGACGAAGCGCTGGCTGGTCGCGCCGGTGGCCAACTGCTTGAGTTCGTTGTCGGTGATGAAGCGCTCGTCGGGATGCACCAGCGCCAGCAGCGAGGAGTCCAGCAACTCCACCCGCGACCAGCCCAGGTTTTCTTCCCAGGCCGGGTTGAGCGCCACCAGGGTGCCATCGGGCTTGCACACCAGCAGCAGATCGCGGGTGAGGTCCCAGGTCCGATCGCGCTCCCGGGTACGTTCTTCGACGCGCTCGCCGAGACTGACGTTGAGCCGCTCGAGCTTTTCCGCGGCATCGCGCTGCTGGGTGATGTCGAGCATCACGCCCAGAAAGCGGGTGCAGACGCCGGCGTCGAAGAAGGGCTGGCCGCGGGTCTCGACCCAGCGCTGGGCGCCATTGTCCAGACGAATGCGGTATTCGCTGCGGTAGTCGTCGTCGCGCTCATCGGCGCTCGCCTGGCGGACCGTATGCAGAAAGCGCTCGAGGCCATCGCTGCCGCACAGCCGTTCGAAGACCTCGAGATCGACCACCGCATCGGCCGGCAGCCCGAACATGGCCTTGCAGCGCTCATCCCAGACCAGGGTACGACTGGCCGGCAAATACTCCCACATGCCCAGGCGGGAGGCGTCCATCGCCAGGCGGGACCTGACCTCCAGGCTGTGCAGGGCTTCTTCGGCGCGGCGCCGCTCGCGGCGCTCGTGCACCACCAGCAATGCCCGCTCGACGGCCTTGGCCAGGAGCTCCATGCTCTGCTTGAGCACATAGTCGTTGGCACCCAGGCGCATCATCTCCACGGCGTGCACCTCACCAAAGATGCCCGAGACGAAGATGAAGGGCGTTTCCGGTGCCAGCGCCCGCGCCACGCGCAGGGCCTCGGCACCGGAGAAGCCCGGCAGGATGATGTCGGAAAGGATGATGTCGTAGGTCTGCTGGCTCAGGGCCAGGGTGAGACCGGTACGCTCGTAGACGATCTTGGATTGCAGCTCGAAGCCGTGCCTTTCCAGCTCGATCAGGATCAGCTCGGCGTCGAGCTTGCTGTCCTCTACCAGGAGGATCTTGATCTGTTTCGAGAGGGGCATAAACGGACGTCGGCCTTGGATCTGTTCGCTCAGGGGAGCCGGGTCGCGCATATCTGCCGGTCGCGGATGACTGGATACGGATGCACTTATCTTCACTCGCTAACGGCCAATGCGCCTGGCGACACGGCGCGATCCTGGCGGCGGCTCGTTGAGTACGGCCCAGAACACGCCGAGGTCACTGATCGCGGCAACGAAATCACGGAATTCGACCGGCTTGACCACGTAGGCGTTCACGCCCAGTTCGTAGGCCTTTTCCAGATCGGGCTCCTCCCGCGACGACGTCAGCATGACCACGGGGATGCTGCACAGCTCCGGGGTACCACGCACCAGGTCCAGCACCTCGAGGCCATCGACCTTGGGCAGCTTGAGATCCAGCAGCATCACGGCGGGATTGCCCGGCTCGCGATCGGCATAGGGCTCGCGGCGCAACAGGTAATCGACCGCTTCGGCGCCGTCACGCAGGACCACGACATCGTTGGCCAACTGGCTGCGCTCCAGAGCCACCAGGGTAAGCTCCAGATCGTGCGGATTGTCTTCGACCAGCACAATGGGTTTGAGCATGAATAGAACTACCTTTTGTGTACCGGCGACGGTCGTTGTTTGGGAAGGGCGAAATAGAAGGTCGCGCCCTCGCCGATGGCACCTTCGGCCCAGACGCGACCGTCATGGCGCTCGATGATGCGTCTGACACTGGCCAGACCGATGCCGACCCCTTCGAACTCATCGGCATGGTGCAGGCGCTGGAAGACGCCGAACAGCTTGCCTACGTAATCCATGTTGAAACCGACGCCGTTGTCCCGGACAAAGATGATGTCCTCGGAATCGCTCGGCAAGGTGCCGATCTCGATCACCGCCGGCTCTTCGTAGCGACTGTATTTGATGGCATTGGCCAGCAGATTGCGCAAGGCGAGATGGACGAAGGCGGCATCGGCGATGACGACAGGCAGGGGGCCGATGTGCCACTCCACCTGCCGCTCGGCATAGTCCGGCGCCATCTCTTCGCGGATGGCTTCCACCAGGGCGGTGAGATTGACGTCGGAATAGCGGATCGCGGCCCGCCCCATCTGCGAGAAGCTCAGCAGGTTGTCCACCAGGCTGCCGGCGAAGCGCGCCGACGAACCGATGTTCTCCAGGAAACGCCGCCCCCGGTCCGACAGCTTGCCACCCTCGATGTCGCCCAGCAGCTCGGCATAGCCGGCGATGTGGCGCAGCGGCGCCCGCAGGTCGTGGGACACGCTGTAGGAAAAGGCCGCCAGTTCCTTGTTGCTGCGCTGCAGCTCCTCGGCCAGCTCGGCCATCTCCTCGGCCTTGCGCAGGACGATCCCGCGCACCGCGTTGCGCAATTCGATGGCGCTTTCCAGCTCCAGCGGCGACCAGGGTAGCGACAGCCCCCGTACCGTCTCCTGCCAGAGCACGAAGCTCTGTCGGGGCGACAGACGCCCGTCGCTGCCTTCCTGCTTGGTCGGCCGGCCGGCCCAGTTGACCACCTGCACCAGTTCGCTGCGGAACCAGATCAGGTAGTGGGAATGCAATTCGGAAATGGGGACGGCGAGCACCCCGGCCGCATGCTGGGCCAGCTGGGGGAGCTCGGCGATATCCTTGGCCAGGTTGTCGGTGACGAAGTGGTCCTTGACGTTGACCGACAGCCACTCGACCAGGCTGTCCACCACCTCGCGCGGCGGTACCTGGCCGATCAGCTCGGTCCCGTCGGAGGAGATGATGGCGGCGCCCTGCGCCCGGGCGAAATCCAGGAAGACCTGCGGCAGCTCCAATAGTCCCTGGCAGACGCTGTCGCGGTCGGCCATGGTCGAGAGCATCTGCACCATGGATTGGCGCAGCGCCAGCCGGCGATCGGATTCCGCATGGGTCTCGGCGGCATCGATCTGCAGCGACAGCACCCGGCCGAACAGCTCGCAGGCGGTACGCGTCTGGAAGGACACCCGCTGGGGTTGACGGTCGTGGCAGAGCACCAGGCCCCAGAGGCGATCACCGACCACGATGGAGATGGACATGGACGCCAGGGTGCCCATGTTCCTCATGTACTGCAGGTGCACCGGCGACACGCTGCGCAGCTGCGCGAAGCTGAGGTCAAGCGGCTGCCCGGTCAGCGGATTGGTCTGCGGCTGCAACGGCGAGGGCTGGTAGTAGGCGTTGCCGATCACCCGGATGCGGTTGGCCAGGTACAGGCGACGCGCCTGGGCCGGAATGTCCGAAGCGGGAAATCTCAGGCCCAGATAGCTGGGTACGCCGGGATCGCACTCCTCGGCCAGCACCTGCCCATGACCGTCCTCGTCGAAGCGATAGATCATGGTGTGGTCGAAACCGGAAATACGCTTGGCTTCGCGCACCGCGAGCTTGGCGATGGCGTCGACGGTTTCGGCCTGGTGCAGCTGTTCGATGAATACCCGCACCATGGGATAGAGGGTATTGAGGCCAAGGCGGCTGTCCACCGGCGCCTCGAATTCGACGATCAGCACCCCGCCGAAGCGGTGCATGAACAGCGCGAAGGTCTGCTGCCGCGGCCCCAGGGTCACATCACCCTGATAGATGGGGTTCTGCTCTTCCTGGGTCAGCGCACCGAGCATGGCCGGCAGATCCCGTTCCGGCAGCAATTCGCCGAGGGTGCGACCCAGCACCTCCTCCACGGCGACCCCGAGGTACTCGCGGACGTTGGCACTGGCCTGGACGATGCGCAAATCCGGCTCTTCCACGGCGAACAGGAAGCCATGTTCCTGGATACTGCCGGGAATATGGATCGGCTCGTTGGCGCAATCGGCCAGAGCGTCGGGCTGCGTCTTGGAGGGTGACTCGAGCGCCAAACCGGGAACCTCATGTGATCGGAAAGAAGCGCAGGGAAAGCGGTGCGCCGAAACGGAAACAAAGGTCATTCAGACTATCAGACCCTGGGCAGGAGGCGAAGCGAAACGGCGCGCAGCCTGAACAGCGACATGCGCGGCGACACTCTCTCGCCGCGGGTTGGAATCTTCTCCGTCGGCCTTCGGTCGGAGCTGGTTTAGCCCCAGGATCCTGCCCATGTCCTTGCGCCGCGCCCTCCCCCTGGCCGCCCTGCTACTGAGTCCGCTCAGTCAGGCCGAGCCCCTCTACGGTGAACGTCTCGAAGGCTTCGACTACGACTATTCGGTCAAGACCTTCAGCTTCGACTCCCAGCGCCAACCGTTGGAAATGGCCTATCTCGACGTCGCGCCGAGCGGAAAACCGAACGGCCGGACCCTGGTGCTGTTGCACGGCAAGAACTTCTGCGCCGGCACCTGGGCGCAGAGCATCCAGGTGCTGAGCGCTGCCGGCTATCGGATCGTGGCCCCGGACCAGATCGGTTTCTGCAAATCCAGCAAGCCAGCCCACTACCAGTACAGCTTCCAGCAACTGGCCGCCAATACCCGGGCGCTGCTCGACCACCTGGGCATCGCCCGGGCGACCCTGATCGGCCATTCGACCGGCGGCATGCTCGCGACCCGCTACGCTCTGCTCTATCCGGAGGCCACCGAACAGCTGGTGCTGGTCAACCCCATTGGCCTCGAGGACTGGAAGGCCCTGGGCGTACCCTATCGCAGCGTCGACCAGTGGTACGCCCGGGAACTGAAGACCTCCGCCGACGGCATCCGCGACTACGAGCGCAGCACCTACTACGCCGGCCAGTGGTCCCCGGCCTACGAACGCTGGGTGACGATGCTCGCCGGTCTCAACAACGGCCCCGGCAAGGAAAGGGTCGCCTGGAACTCGGCCCTGATCTACGACATGATCTACAGCCAACCGGTGGTCTACGAATTCGCCCGACTGCGCATGCCCACCCTGCTCATGATCGGCCAGCGAGATACCACCGCCATCGGCAAGGACGCCGCGCCGGCCGCCATCAAGGCGCAGCTGGGTCACTATCCCGAACTGGGCAAGGCGGCGGCGCGACGCATCCCCCGGGCGACCCTGGTGGAATTCGAGGACCTGGGCCACGCGCCCCAGATGCAGGCGCCGGAGCGCTTTCACCAGGCCCTGCTGCAGGGGCTGAGCGCCCTCAAGGCATCCTCGACGCAGCCCCAGCCCTGATCGAATCAGAACGATGAAAAAAAGCGGCGTACCCGAGGGTACGCCGCCTTTTTTCATGCCCTGAGAGACGACGCTGCCCACGAACGCCATTCGTGGGCAGCGCCTGCCTCAGGCGCTGCTGCTGGCCAGATCCGCCAGTTCACGACTGGCGACGCTGTACATCGCATAGTCCTGACCGCTGGCATTGCGCAGATCCACCAGCAGACCCCGCCAGCGCTCCACGGCTGCGCGATGGCGCTCCAGCCACAGCGAGAGCCGCGCTTCCGGATCGCTCGGCGCCTCGCTCAGGTTGAGCATGGCGATGGTGATGGTGCGCTGCTGCACATCCACCTCGTCGCGGAAGGCTTCGCGCGCCAGGGCCTGCCAGGCATTGGCCACCGGCAGCTGGTTGAGCTGCTGCTGGTACCAGGCCAGGTCCAGCACATCGCCCGCGGCGAACCAGGTGGCCGCCACTTCCAGCGGATCCTGGGCGGTGACCTCCGCCGCCTGGATCACCGGCAGCAGGGTATAGATGTGGTTGGTCCCGGCGACGACCCGCGCCAGCAGCTCGGGTACGCCCGCCTCGGTATAGGCGCGGAAGCGCTCTTCCCAGTCCTGGCGCGGCTCGCCCTGCAGCAGTTCGTCCAGACGCACCCCCAGGGCGGCGATGCGCGGCCCGAAGAAGGCCGCCACGGCGCCGGCATCCAGGCCGCTGCGATGGCTGCGCAGGAACCAGCGGGTCGCCCGCCGGCCCAGTCGCATCAACTCGCTCATCAGGCGCAGCTGCAACTCCGCCGGCACCTGATGATCCAGGGCTTCCACCTGACGCCACCAGTGCGGCAGGTGCAGGACGTCGCGCATCACCACATAGGCGCGGGCGACATCGGCCGCGCTCATGCCGGTGGATTCGCACAGGCGCTGCACGAAGGTGATGCCCATGTGGTTGATCAGGTCGTTGGCGATCTGGTTGGCGACGATCTCGCGTTTCAGGCGATGGCGCGCCATGGCCTCGGGGAACTGCTCGGTCAGGCGCTGCGGGAAGGCGCCCTGCATGTCCCGGGCGAGGTATTCGTCGTCCGGCACCGAAGAGGCCAGCAATTGCTCCTTGAGGTCGATCTTGCTGTAGGAGATCAGCACCGACAGCTCGGCCCGGGTCAGTCCCTGCTCCTTGGCGGCGCGCTCGGCGAGCACCTCGTCGCTGGGCAGGAATTCGAGGGTGCGATCCAGCTTGCCACGCCCTTCGAGGTCGACGATCAGCCGCTGGTATTCGGCCAGGTGCGTCCGCGCCCGGTATTCCGCCAGCGACAGGGCACCGGTCTGCATGTAGTTGTTGGCGACCACCAGTTCGCCGACCTCGTCGGTCATCTCGCCCATCAGCGTGTTGCGCTGCTTGACGGTCATGTCGCCGGCGGAGACCACGTCGCCCAGGAGGATCTTGATGTTGACCTCGTGGTCGGAGCAATCCACGCCGCCGGCGTTGTCGATGAAGTCGGTGTTGCAGGCGCCGCCGTGCAGACCGAATTCCACCCGCGCCAGCTGACTCATGCCCAGGTTGCCACCCTCGCCAATGACCTTGGCGCGCAGGTCGCAGCCGTCCACGCGCAGCGCGTCGTTGGCCTTGTCGCCGATGTCGGCGTGGCTTTCGAAGCTGGCCTTGACGTAGGTGCCGATGCCGCCGTTCCAGATCAGATCCACCGGTGCCTTGAGCAGGGCGTTGATCAGCTCGTTGGGCGTCAGGTGATCGGCCTGGAGATCGAAGCGCGCCTTCATCTCGGGACTGATGGCGATGCGCTTGGCACTGCGCGGGAAGATGCCACCACCCTGGGAGATCAGGCTGGCGTCATAGTCGGTCCAGCTCGACCGCGGCAGGTTGAACAGCCGTTCGCGCTCGACATAGCTGCGCTCGGCGTCCGGATTGGGATCGATGAAGATGTGCAGGTGGTTGAAGGCCGCCACCAGCTCCAGGCTGCGCGAACGCAGCAGGCCGTTGCCGAAGACGTCGCCGGCCATGTCGCCGATGCCCACCACGGTGACCGGATCGGTCTGGACGTCGATGCCGCGCTCCCGGAAGTGGCGCTGCACGCTGACCCAGGCGCCCCGCGAGGTGATGCCCATCTTCTTATGGTCGTAACCCGCCGAACCACCGGAGGCGAAGGCGTCGTCGAGCCAGAAGCCATAGTCCTGGGCAATGCCGTTGGCGATGTCGGAGAAGGTCGCGGTGCCCTTGTCGGCGGCCACCACCAGATAGGGGTCGTCGCCGTCGTAGCGCACCACGGCAGCCGGCGGGACCACTTCACCGTCTTTCAGGTTGTCGGTGATGTCCAGCAGACCGCTGATGAAGATGCGGTAGCAGGCGATGGCCTCGGCCTGGATGTCGTCGCGGGAGCCGCCGGTGGGCAGACGCCGTGGCACGAAGCCACCCTTGGCGCCCACGGGGACGATCACCGAGTTCTTGACCTGCTGCGCCTTGACCAGGCCCAGCACCTCGGTGCGGTAGTCTTCCTCGCGATCCGACCAGCGCAGGCCGCCGCGGGCGACGTTACCGAATCTCAGGTGCACCCCTTCCACGCGCGGGCTGTAGACGAAGATCTCGTAGCGTGGCACGGGGCGCGGCAGCTCGGGAATGGCCTTGGGATCGAGCTTGAAGCTGAAATAGGCCTTGGGCTTGCCAGCGGCGTCGGTCTGGAAGACGTTGGTTCTCAGGGTCGCCTTGATCAGGTCCAGGTAGCGCCGCAGGATGCGGTCCTCGTTGAGCACCGCGACATCGTCGAGGGCACTGAGGATGGCCTGCTCCAGGCGCTGCTGCTTGTCGTCCAGGTCTTCGCTGGTCATGCGCCGCGCCAGGTAGAACTTCATGCGGAACAGCCGCACCAGTTCCCGGGCGATGTCGACGTGGGCGTTGAGGGTAGCGGCGATGTAGCCGATGTCGAAGCCGATGCGGATCTGCTTGAGGTAGCGCGCATAGGCGCGCAGCACCGCGACGTCCCGCCAGGGCAGCCCGGCGGTCAGCACCAGGCGGTTGAAGCTGTCATTTTCCGCCTGCCCATCCACCACCTGGACGAAGGCGTCCTGGAAGGTGTCGTTGAGTTGCTGCAGATCCAGCTCCAGGCCGGCCACGGTGGTGAAGGCGAAGTCATGGATCCAGTAGCGGCGGCCATTGCGATGGCGCAGCTCGTAGGGGAATTCGCCGAGCACGCGCAGCCCGAGGTTTTCCAGGATCGGCAGGACGTCCGACAGCGCCAGGGGCGTATCGGCGTGATAGAGCTTGCAGTGCAGGATGTTGTCGCCGGTCTGGGTCAGCGGCTGATAGAAGCCCATGGCCAGACGGCGCTCGTCGCTGAGCGCCAGCAGGTGGCGCATGTCTACCACGGCCAGGTGCGGCGCGAAGCGCTCGCGATAGCCGGCCGGGAAGCCCAGCGGATAGTCGGCGAGGATGGAGGTGCCCTGGGCTTCGCCGAAGCTGTCCACCATCAGGCTGGCGAAGTCGTCCTTCCAGCTGCGGCAGGCCTGCACCATTTCCTGTTCCAGGCGCGCCGGATCGACATCCTGCGGCTGCAGGGGATCGACGCGCAGGATGAACTGCACCCGCGCCAGCACGGATTCGGAGAAGAAGGTCCAGAATTCGCAGTCGGTGCCATGCAGGCGATCCATGAGGATCTGCTGCATGCGCTGGCGCACTTCGGTGGAATAGATGTCGCGCGGCACATAGGCCAGGCAATAGAAGAACTGGCCATAGGGATCGCGGCGCAGGAAGACGCGCACCTTGCTGCGCTCCTGGATCTGCACGATGGCCATGGCGGTGCTGAACAGGTCGTCCACCGGAGTCTGGAACAGATCGTCCCGCGGCAACCCTTCGAGGACCTGGGCCAGTTCCTTGCCCAGGTGGGCGCTGCTGTCGAAATCGGCGCGGCGACGCACCTCGTCGACCTTGCGGCGGATATAGGGAATCTCGCGCACGCTGTCGTTGTAGACGCTGGAGGTGTAGAGACCCATGAAGCGGTGCTCGCGCACCACCCGGCCAGTGGCGTCCACTTCGCGCAGGGAAACGAAATCGGGATAGGCCGGGCGATGCACCCGGCTCGGGTCGGCCGCCTTGGCGAAGGACAGCAGCACCGGTTCTCGCAGATAGCGCAGCGGCTCACCGGACAGGGTGATCTCGGCGGTCTCGGGGCGACCGCGCAGGCGCCGCGACAGGCCGAGCAGGGAGTCGGGCACATAGCGTTGCACCGCGGTCTCGCCGTCGCCTTCGACGGTGAATTCCTCGTAGCCGAGGAAGGTGAATCTGTCGTCGCGCAGCCAGTCGAGGAAGGCCTTGACCTCGGCCAGCTCGCCCTCCTCCACGCCGGCCGGACGCCGATCCAGCCAGCTCAGCAGGTCGGCGACCTTGGCCTTCATGGCGGCATAGTCGCCGACGGTCAGGCGCACCTCACCGAGGATCTCCTGCAGCGCCGCCTCCAGGGTGCGCAACTCGCTGGTTGCGGCACAGCGGTCGATCTCGAGGAACATCAGGGCTTCGCGGGTCACCCCTTCGCCCTGCTGGCCCTTGGGCAGCAACTCGAGCAGACGACCCTGGGCATCCCGGCGCACGCTGAGGACGCTGTTCTGCAGGGTATGGACACTGTAGCCCTGGCGATTGAGCTCCATGCGCACCGAGTCGACCAAGAACGGCGAATCGGCGTGCAGCACCTCGACCACGGTGTGGCTCGATTGCCAGCCGTGTCGTTCGTAATCCGGATTAAAGACCTGGACCCGCGGCTCGGAGGGATCGAAGACATCCAGCAGACGCCAGGCCGACAGCACGCAGCCGACCAGATCGGAGAGCCGACGCTGAGTGAGTTCTTCCAGCGGGACGATGCCGAAGAACTGGGCGGTGAAGCGCTCCAGCTGTTCGAGGGTATTCCCTTCGACATGGGCCGCGAGGGCATTCTTGAGTTGTTGTTGGAAATCCGCTTGGCTGGCAGCGGTGAAAAACGCCATAACCGTACTCCGTCCTGAAGGTGCTGTGGGCTTCGCTCCGCAGAGGACAGGCCTCTCCCGGAGCGAGTTCCACAGGGGACGAGGCCGGACTGCACCAAAAAAGTGCAAAGATGCAGTGCGGCTAGAGTAGCCAACAAAGACAGCTATGCACGTACGTCAGGGCGACAACAAGATTCAGCTGCGGAACGGATCTCAATAGTGCGGTGGCGGCGCCTCGTCCGGCAGACCACCGCCACCCGAACTCTGCAGCTCGGCCTGGCGCTCGGCCAGGACGCGAATCTGGGCCGCGCAGCGATCCAGCGCCCGCTGCTGCTCGACGATGATGTCGTTGAGGGTCTGAATGGTGTCGTCCTGGAAGGCCTGGCGCATTTCCAGGTCGGCGATACGGTCTTCAAGGGTCATGCCTGTGTCTCCTCTTCGAGCAGCACCCGCCAGCGTTCCGCAGCGGCATGGCCGGCTTCCGCGGTATGGGGCTCGCGTGGCGAGTGCCCCCATACCGGGCCGGGCCAGGCCGGATCGCCCTCCTGCCGCAGCAGGACGTGCAGGTGCAATTGCCTGACGACGTTGCCCAGAGCACCGATGTTCAATTTTTGATCCGGCTGCGCGTGGCGCAACACCTGGGCAACAAGTGTCACCTCTCGCCACAGTTGTGCCTGGTCCTGGGGTGACAGGTCGAGGATCTCGGTAACACTTTCGCGCCGGGGTACCAGCACCAGCCAGTCATAGCGCCTGTCGTTCAGCAGCAATACCTGGCAGAGCGTCAAGGACGCCACTTCCAGGGTATCTCCGGCCAGCCGTGGGTCTATTTGGAACATCTCATCTCCTGCCAACACCTGTTGGCACTAAAAGTGTGCACAGCTTTGGGCAAGTGAAACCTTTGGTGTCACAAAGGTGCAACCAACCCTTCCGAAACTGCCCATTGCCCGGAACGCGGACCAGCGATAGACAGGCGGGCTCAGGGATTGAGCGTTTGTGCACGCTTTTTGCTATCACGATCTGGGTACGACGATCGGACGGGAACTCTTAAAGAGCTTTCTTAAGAGTCACGGTTAATCCGCTCATCACACGCAAAATTTTGATGAAACCTATCGCCCCTCCGAGAGAGGTGCTATATGTGCCGCCATTAGAACAAACAGCCACGGCTGACACGATGGCTGACTTTCAACCCAAAGGAGCATTTCTGATGCAAGCGATGAAGTGGAGCATTCTCGCCCTGGCCGTAGCCGCAGGGACCACTCAACTGGCTTTCGCCGACCAGCAGTCCGAATCCAAGGGCTTTGTCGAAGACAGCAAGCTGAACCTGTTGAACCGCAACTACTACTTCAACCGGGATCGTGATGGCGGCTCGAACGACCGTCGCGACTGGAGCCATGGCTTCCTGCTGAACTACGCGTCGGGCTTCACTCAGGGCACCGTGGGTGTCGGCGTGGATGCCTTCGGCTACCTTGGCATCAAGCTCGATGGCGGCAAGGGTTATGCCGGCACTGGCAACCTGCCGATCGGCAACGATGGCAGCCCGAACGACGAGTACTCCACTGCTGGCGCTTCTGTGAAGCTACGCATTTCCAACACCATACTGAAGTATGGCAACCTGCAGCCCACTTCGCCGGTGTTCGCCGTGGGTGGCAGCCGTCTGTTCCCCCAGACCGCTACCGGCTTCATGCTGACCAGCGAGGAAATCGAGAACCTCTTCTTGGAAGCAGGTCATTTCACAGCTGGTCGCGATAACATAAATACCTATCACGATGGCAACATCGGCCCGGCTTACGCAACGTTTATTGATAACTCCAAGGTTACGAGCCGCTCTGGGGACTACGTTGGCGGCAAGTACAAGATCTCCGATCAGCTCAGCACCTCGCTTTACTATGGTCGCCTGGAAGACGTCTGGAACCAGTACTATGCCAACCTGAACTATGTTCAGCCGCTTGCTGCGAATCAGTCCCTGACTTTCGACGCCAACTATTACTACACCAAGGATACCGGTAGCGCGAAGGCTGGCGACATCAGCAACAATGCCTTCTCCTTGGCCGCTGCCTATAGCATTGATGCTCACACCTTTACCGTCGGCTTCCAGAAAATCAACGGCAATACCCCGTTCGATTACGTTGGCGCTGGCGGCAAAGGCGCAGGTTCGCTGGGCTCCGGCGGCGACAGCATCTTCCTGGCCAACTCCATTCAGTTCTCCGACTTCAACGCCCCGGGCGAGAAGTCCTGGCAGGCTCGCTACGACCTGAACATGGCCACCCTGGGTGTACCCGGCCTGAGCTTCATGACCCGCTATGTGCGTGGTACCGGCATTGAAGCTACCAGCAACGCCGCCTATGCCGGCATTGGCTATCAAGATGGCGACAAAGAGCACGAGACCAACCTCGAAGCCAAGTACGTTCTGCAGAGTGGTCCGGCCAAGGACCTGTCCTTCCGCATTCGCCAGACCTGGCACCGTGGCGATGTCAGCACTGGCTCGGGTAACAGCGGTAACGTCAACGAGTTCCGCCTGATCACCGAGTACCCGCTGAGCATCCTGTAAGGGACAGCGTACCTCGCACGATCCAGCAGCCCGGCATTCGCCGGGCTGTTCTTTTCCGGCCTCCGGTCGGCGCCACCCGCGTCCCTGTACGCCCTGCCCCACCCCGCCGTACAATGCCGGTCCCGTCTCGATGCCGACAGACCGCCTAGCCATGCGTACCAGCCAGTTCCTGCTGTCCACCCTCAAAGAAACCCCTTCCGATGCCGTGGTGATCAGCCACCAGCTGCTGCTGCGTGCCGGCATGATCCGCAAGCTGGCCTCGGGTCTCTACACCTGGCTGCCGCTGGGCCTGCGCGTGCTGCGCAAGGTGGAAGCCGTGGTGCGTGAGGAAATGAACGCCACCGGCGCCCTGGAGGTGCTGATGCCGGCGATCCAGCCTGCCGAGCTGTGGCAGGAATCCGGTCGCTGGGAACAGTACGGCCCCGAGCTGCTGCGCCTGAAGGACCGTCATCAGCGCGATTTCTGCGTGGGCCCGACCCATGAGGAAGTCATCACCGACCTGATGCGCAACGAGTTGAACAGCTACAAGCAGCTGCCGATCAACCTGTACCAGATCCAGACCAAGTTCCGCGACGAGATCCGCCCGCGTTTCGGCCTGATGCGCGGTCGCGAATTCGTGATGAAGGACGCCTATTCCTTCCACCTGAACCAGGCGTCGCTGCAGGAAACCTACGACGCCATGTACCAGGCGTACTGCAACGTCTTCAGTCGCCTGGGTCTGAATTTCCGTCCGGTGCAGGCCGACAACGGCTCCATCGGCGGCAGCGGCTCCCACGAATTCCATGTGCTGGCCGGTTCCGGTGAAGACGACATCGCCTTCAGCGACACTTCCGAATACGCCGCCAACATCGAGAAGGCCGAGGCCCTGCCGCGGGAGACCGCGCGCGGCGCCGCCACCGAGGAATTGCGTCTGGTCGACACCCCCGACACCAAGACCATCGCCGATCTGGTGGAGAAATTCGGCCTGGCCATCGAGAAGACCGTGAAGACCCTGGTCGTGCGTGGCGCCGAGGAAGGCACCCTGGTCGCGCTGGTGGTGCGTGGCGATCACGAACTCAACGAGATCAAGGCGGCCAACCTGCCGGAAGTCGCCAGCCCCCTGGTGTTCGCCACCGAGCCGGAGATCCGCGCGGCCATCGGCGCCAGCCCCGGTTCCCTGGGCCCGATGAATCTGTCGATCCCCTGCATCGTCGATCGCTCGGTCGCCCTGATGAGCGATTTCGGCATCGGCGCCAACCAGGAAGACAAGCACTACTTCGGCGTGAACTGGGAGCGTGATCTGCCGCTGCCCCAGGTCGCCGATCTGCGCAACGTGGTGGCCGGTGATCCGAGCCCCGATGGCCAGGGCACCCTGGTGATCAAGCGCGGCATCGAAGTGGGCCATATCTTCCAGCTGGGCACCAAGTACAGCGAGGCGATGAAGCTGTCGGTGCTGGGTGAGGAAGGCAAACCCACCACCCTGACCATGGGCTGCTACGGCATCGGGGTGTCCCGCGTGGTCGCCGCCGCCATCGAGCAGAACCATGACGAGCGCGGTATCCGCTGGCCGGCTGCCCTGGCGCCCTTCCAGATCGCCCTGGTGCCGATGAAGTACGAGAACGCCGCGGTGAAGGAAGCGACCGATCGCCTCTACGGCGAGCTGAAGGCCGCCGGCTTCGATGTGCTGCTGGACGACCGCGACAAGAAGACCAGCCCTGGCGTGAAGTTCGCCGACATGGAGCTGATCGGCATCCCCCATCGCCTGGTGGTGGGTGAGCGCGGTCTCAACGAAGGCCTGGTCGAATACAAGGGCCGTACTGACAGCGACAGCCAGAACGTCGCCCTGGCCGAGATCGTAGGCTTCCTCAAGGCCCGCTGAGGGCTACCGCTCCAGGTCAGGCGTCCGTGCGCCTGACCTGGAAGTCGGTCAGGCCTGTACAGGCCACCTCCTCCAGCTCCACCCCGGTCACCTCGGCCGCTGCCGGTCCCTGCCAGAGCCAGAGTTCCAGCTGGGCAAGGGCTTCGATCGAACCTTCCAGGTGGCATTCCACCCGGCCATCCGCTAGATTCCGCACCCAGCCGGTGACGCCCAGTCGCTGCGCCTCCTGCCGCGTGCTCTCGCGATAGTAGACGCCCTGGACGCGGCCACTGATCAGGCCATGACGTGCCGATTTTGCGATCATCGCGGGGCTCCTCGTTCTTCCAGCACCGGCGCGACCTTGAGCCACTGGGCCACGCTTCCGGCGAGCAGTTCATGACGCTGTGCCTGCAGCCGCGCGAAGGCCTCCTGCAGCTGTGGATACCAGTCACCGGGAAAGCGTTCGGCAGGCGGCCAGCAATCCGGCGCCGGCGGTGCCCAGGGTGCGCGATCCAGCAGATCCAGCAGCGCATAGCCATGTAGGTCGCGGCAGAGCACCCAGTGGCCGCTGTCGTTCTGGCACACCAGGCGTTCCTGCTGCAGGAACGCCAGCACCGCATGCCATTCATGCTCCGGCAGCTTCCAGCCCGCCTGGTGCAGCCGCCCCAGGTGCAGACTGGAGCCGCTCTGCTGCCTTTCCAGGAAGGCCCGTAGCACGGCGAGCAGGATGAAGAAGGCCGGCAGCGGCGCGCGGCGCCAGTGATGGGTGGTGGACAGGCTGCAGACCACCTCCGCGCCGAGCAGCACGATCAGCCAGCAGACGTAGATCCACACCAGGAACAGCGGCACCGTGGCAAAGGCGCCATAGATCAGCTGGTAGCCGGGGAAATAGAAGACATAGAGGCCGAACAGACTCTTGGCCGCCTCGAACAGCACCCCGGTCAGGGCTCCGCCGATCAGCGCATGGCGCAGCGGGACCCGGGTGTTGGGCACGGCGGCGTACATCAGGGTGAAGGCGGCGATGCTGAACAGCAGCGGCGTGACCTTGAGCAGCGCCTGGGCGCCGGACATGCCGTAGGAGCCGAACACCAGGGCCACCGAGGCCAGGTAGGTGCTCATGGCGAAGCCGGCGCCCAGCAGCAGGGGCCCCAGGCTGAGCACCGCCCAGTAGAGCAGGAAGCTGGAGACCCCGCGCCGCGGAATGCGTACCCGCCAGATGTCGTTGAAGGTCTTTTCCACCGTCACCAGCATGAAGAAGGACGTCACCGCCAGGAGGGCCACGCCCAGCCAGGTCAGGTGCCGCGCCTGCTCGATGAAGTTGCGCAGGTACTCTTCCAGGGTCGCCCCGGTGGAGGGCACGAAATTGCGGAAGATGAAGGCCTGGATCTGCACTTCCGTGCCCTGGAAGGCGGGTATCGCCGAGAGCATGGCGAAGGTGACGGTCATCACCGGGACCACCGCGAACAGGGTGGTATAGGTGAGGGCCGCGGCATTGTTCGGGGCGCGGTCTTCGATGAAGCGGTCGGCGAGGTAGCGAACGAAGGACAGCAGTTCACGCAAGCGGGCCGGCATTGGCGGTTCCTCGAAAGGCACGGTCAAGGGCTGGCGCGGCAGTCCTCGCCAACCCGCTACAATGGGCATCTTACCTTCTATGGATCAGCCCATGAGTGAAATCGTCCTCTATCACAATCCGCGCTGCTCGAAATCGCGGGCGGCCCTGGAGCTGCTGCAAAGCCGCGAGCTAGCCGTGCCCGTTGTGCCCTACCTGGAAACGCCGCCGGATGCCGCCACCCTGCGCGCGCTGCTCGCCAAGCTGGGCCTGAGGGCGCGCCAGTTGCTGCGCACTGGCGAGGACGCCTATCGCGAATTGAACCTCGCCGATCCGGCGCTGGACGACGATGCCCTGATCGCGGCCATGGCCGCCCATCCCAAGCTGATCGAAAGACCCATCGCCGTGCGCGGCGAACGCGCCGTCGTCGGTCGTCCCCCCGAGCGTGTCCTGGAGATCCTGCAATGACCCCCGAAGCCTATGTCCTGGTGCTCTACTACAGCCGCCATGGCGCTACCGCCGAGATGGCCCGCCAGGTCGCCCGCGGGGTGGAGATGGGCGGCATGGCCGCGCGCCTGCGCACCGTGCCGGCAGTCTCCGCCGAGTGCGCCGCCGTCGCTCCGGCGGTGCCCGACCAGGGCGCGGTCTATGCCACCCTCGACGACCTGCGCGACTGTGCAGCGCTGGCCCTGGGCAGCCCGACCCGCTACGGCAACATGGCCGCCGCCATGAAGTACTTCCTGGATGGCACCAACAGCCTCTGGCTGACCGGGGCGCTGGTGGACAAGCCCGCCGGGGTCTTCACCTCCACCGCCAGCCTGCACGGTGGCCAGGAGAGCACCCTGCTGTCCATGGCCCTGCCGCTGCTGCACCACGGCATGCTCATCACCGGCCTGCCCTACAGCGAGAGCGCCCTGCTGGAAACCAAGGGGGGCGGTACGCCCTATGGGCCGAGTCATTTCGCCGGAGCGGATGGCAAGCGCGCGCTGGACGAGCAGGAGACGGCGCTGTGCCGGGCCCTGGGCAAGCGCCTGGCGACCCTGGCGGGTCGCCTGCAGCAATAGCGGTAGCCGGCGCGGCTACCAGCCCATGATTTCCTTGACGAAGGGAATGGTGAGCTTGCGTCGCGCCTGCAGCGACGCCTGATCCAGGCGTTCGAGCATGTCGAACAGGGCGTCCATGCTGCGGGTGTTGCGCGAGAGGATGAAGCGACCGACCTCGTCGGTCAGGTGCAGGCCGCGGCGGGAGGCCCGCAGTTGCAGGGCGCGCAGCTTGTCTTCGTCGGACAGCGGGCGCAACTGGAAGACCAGCGCCAGGGTCAGGCGCGACTTGAGATCGGCCAGCTGCACCGGCAGTTGCCGCGGCGAGGCGGTACTGGAGATCAGCAGTCGCTTGCCGGCATCGCGCAGGCGATTGAACAGATGGAAGAGCGCCTCTTCCCAGCGCCGCTGCCCGGCCAGGGCGTCGAGATCGTCGAGGCAGACCAGCTCGCACT
Source organism: Pseudomonas sp. HR1 (assembly GCF_030175875.1). Taxonomy (NCBI): domain Bacteria; kingdom Pseudomonadati; phylum Pseudomonadota; class Gammaproteobacteria; order Pseudomonadales; family Pseudomonadaceae; genus Pseudomonas; species Pseudomonas sp. HR1. The sequence continues at coordinate 485,828 of NZ_JASNRF010000003.1, read as the reverse complement.
GTTCGAGGTTGTCGAACAGCTCGACGCCGTAGTCGGCCAGTTCGCCCATGGGCAGGTAGATGGCGCGCTCGCCCAGTTCTTCCAGGCGGTGACAGGCGGCCTGCATCAGGTGGCTGCGACCGGCACCCGCGCCGCCCCAGAGATAGATCAGGCTTTCCGTCCAGCCGGCATCGGCATCGCAGAGACGCTCGACATAGCCGAGCGCCGCGGCATTGGCGCCAGGGTAGTAGTTGACGAAGGTGGCGTCGTCACGCAGACGAATGCCCAGGGGCAGCTGTAAAGGCATCATGCCGGCTCGAACGGCTCTTGGCAGTTTCGCGAGGGCGCCAAGTCTAACCAAATCCCGGGCCCCTCGCAGCAGCCGCTTCAGTCTTGGGTGCCAGCCCTCACGGCCAGCGAAAATACAGGGTGGTCCGCGCCGGTTGCGCGGCCGGCGCCGGCTGGGCCGCGGGCGGGGTCGGAGCAGCCGTGGCATCCACGGGTGCAGCCGGGGTCGCCGGTGCCGGAGCGGCCGGCGCCGTAGCGGGCTGCAGACCGGCAAGACCGAGTTGCGCCTGCAACTGGTCCGGATTGGCGGTGAGGTCGTAGGTCAGCTGGGTGCCGTCGACCTTGACCAGCCGGCTCGACAGGGGCTCCAGCACCTTCTGCAGCTGGGCATAGCGTTCGAAGTTGGAATTGTCGGCCACCAGGGTCAGCGGCTGGGTCGTGCCCGGGCGGGAGACGAATTTCTTCGACAGGCGCGCGGCGACATCCTGCAGCACCGCAGCGGCCAGGGCATCCTGATCGGCGGCCTGGCTGCTGCCCTGTTCGGCGGCACCGTTGTTCCACAGGCGCCACTGGGCCTGCCAGCCATTGCCCTGGGGTTTGGCGTGGACGGCCAGCAGGGCATTGGCGCCGTAGCGCTCGGAGGCCTGGCGCAGGGCGGTCGGATCGCTGGCGTCGATGTTGGCGGCGGTGCCGGCGAGTTGTTCGTTGAGGTCGGCCAGCGGCAGACGGATCGGCAGACCGGCGCGCTGGGCGCCGCGCTGGACCCCGGTGCTGGCGGGCTGGCCGTCACCGACCAGGGTCGCCCCGCTGTCGGCGTCGTTGAGCCACCAGATCATCACCACCGGACGATTGGCGCCCCATACCGAGAGACCCGCCTGACCCAGGGCCCGCTCGGTGGCGGCCGGATCGAAGTTGACCACCAGCACCTCTGGCGGACCGGCGTCGTAGCCGTACTGGCTGATCAGGGATTCGGGCGCCGCCAGGGCGCTGGCCAGCGCCGGGGTCTGGCCGGCCTGGGGGTTGCCGGTCAGGCGCCCGGCCAGGACCTGCAGGGCGCGCTTGAGGGCGGCATTGCGCTCGTCCGGCTGTTGCGAGGTCACCGGCTCGCGGACCTGGTAGAGGTTGTCCACCACCTCGGCGCGGGCGAGCGGACTCAGGACCAGCAGCGAAGCGAGCAACGGAAGGACGAGACGGCGCATGGCGATTCCATAGAAGGGGCAAGGGGCATACCTTAAAAGCCGCCTGACCCGCGAGCAAGGGCACTGGGTCGCGGGCCGCGCAGAAGGTAGCGGCGGAGACTGCCCGCCCGGCGAACGGGCAGGTGATCTGGCTCAGACCACGGCAAGCTGGCCGGGTGCCATCGCCGCCCGGACCGGAGGCCGCGGCGGGCCGCGTGCTTTGGCACGGCTTCTGGTAAAATCGCCCGCCTCATTGCCGGCTGGCGCCAGCCGGCTCGTTTCGCCATTAGCCAAAGGCCAGGATTCATGAGCAAACAACCCCAGCTGAGCTACAAGGACGCCGGTGTAGACATCGACGCCGGTGAGGCTCTGGTAGAACGCATCAAGGGCGTCGCCAAGCGCACCGCCCGCCCGGAAGTCATGGGCGGCCTGGGGGGCTTCGGTGCCCTGTGCGAGATCCCGGCAGGCTATCGCCAGCCGGTACTGGTCTCCGGCACCGACGGTGTCGGTACCAAGCTGCGCCTGGCCATGAACCTGGCCAAGCACGACAGCATCGGCATCGACCTGGTCGCCATGTGCGTCAACGACCTGGTGGTCTGCGGCGCCGAGCCGCTGTTCTTCCTCGACTACTACGCCACCGGCAAGCTCAACGTCGACGTCGCCGCCCAGGTGGTGACCGGCATCGGCACCGGCTGCGAACAGGCCGGCTGCTCCCTGGTGGGCGGCGAGACCGCCGAGATGCCCGGCATGTACGAAGGCGAAGACTACGACCTGGCCGGCTTCTGCGTCGGCGTGGTGGAGAAGTCCCAGATCATCGACGGTTCCAAAGTGGCTACCGGCGACGCCCTGATCGCCCTGCCCTCCTCCGGTCCGCACTCCAACGGCTATTCGCTGATCCGCAAGATCATCGAGGTGGCCGGTGCCGACATCGAGAACATCCAGCTCGACGGCCAGCCGCTGACCGAGCTGCTGATGGCGCCCACCCGCATCTACGTCAAGCCGCTGCTCAAGCTGATCAAGGACACCGGCGCGGTCAAGGCCATGGCCCACATCACCGGCGGCGGTCTGCTGGACAACATCCCGCGCGTGCTGCCCGAAGGCGCCCAGGCGGTGCTCGACGTGGCCAGCTGGCAGCGTCCGGCGGTGTTCGACTGGCTGCAGCAGCAGGGCAACGTCGACGAGACCGAGATGCACCGCGTGCTGAACTGCGGCGTGGGCATGGTCATCTGCGTGGCCCAGGAGCAGGTCGAAGCCGCCCTGCAGGTGCTGCGTGCCGAGGGTGAGCAACCCTGGGTCATCGGCCGCATCGAACAGGCCGCCGCCGGCGCCGACCAGGTCGTGCTGAACAATCTGAAACAGCACGGATGAGTCAAGCCGACTGCGCCGTGGTGGTGCTCATCTCCGGCCACGGCAGCAACCTGCAAGCCCTGATCGACGCCGCGACACCACCCGTGCGGATCGCGGCGGTGATCGCCAACCGCGCCGAGGCCTATGGCCTGGAGCGGGCCCGGCAGGCCGGGATCGCCACCCAGGTGATCGATCACCGCGAGCATGCCGATCGCGAAGGCTTCGATGCGGCCCTGGCGGCCGCCATCGACGCCCGGGGCGCCGATCTGGTGGTGCTGGCCGGCTTCATGCGCATCCTCACGCCGGGCTTCGTGCGGCGCTACCAGGGTCGCCTGCTCAATATCCATCCTTCGCTGCTGCCCCTCTACAAGGGCTTGCACACCCACCAGCGCGCCCTCGATGCCGGCGATGCCTGGCACGGGTGCAGCGTGCACTTCGTCACCGAAGAGCTGGATGGCGGTCCGGTCGTGCTGCAGTCGCGGGTGCCGGTACGTTCAGAAGATACGGCGGAGAGCCTGGCGACACGGGTACACGCCGCCGAGCACCTCCTTTATCCTGTGGCCGTGCGGTTGTTCGCCGAAGGCCGTCTGCGGCTGGGTACCCTGGGTGCCGAGCTCGACGGCGAGCCGCTGCCGCCTACCGGGGCCGAGTTGCCGTCGCTGACGGCCGCGGCCTCCCCTTCCTGATCCAAGGAGAAACTGATGCGACGTCTGTTGTTCCTATTGGCCACCCTCTGCAGCGCCTCGGCCTTTGCCTTCGACCTGCAGCCGTTCACGGCCAGCTACACCGCCGACTGGAAGCAGATGCCGGTCAGCGGCTCGGCCGAGCGCTCGCTCGAGAAGGAAGCCGATGGCCGCTGGGAGCTGAAGTTCGAAGCCTCCATGCTGGTCGCCGGTCTCAACGAATCCAGCACCTTCCGCCGCGAAGGCGAAGCCTTTCTGCCGGATACCTACCAGTACAAGCGCAGCGGCCTGGGCAAGAGCCGCGAGAGCGAGCTGACCTTCGACTGGGCCGGCAAGAAGGTCACCGGCAAGGACAAGGATGATCCGGTCAGCCTGACCCTGGATCGCGGTCTGCTGGACAAGTCCACCTACCAGCTCAAGCTGCAGCAGGACGTGGCCGACGGCAAGAAGAGCATGAGCTACCAGATCGTCGACGGCGACAGCATCGACACCTATGACTTCCGCGTCATCGGACCGGAGCGCATCCGCACCCCGCTGGGTCTGCTCGACACCATCAAGGTCGAGCGCGTGCGCGACCCCACCAAGAGCAGCCGCAAGACCGAGCTGTGGTTCGCCAAGGACTGGGACTATCTGCTGGTGCGTCTCTACCAGCAGGAGAGCGACGGCAAGGAATACCAGACCAGCCTCAAGGAAGGCACGGTCAATGGGCGCACGGTGAAGGGCGCCAACTGATCTGGTCTGCAGGCAAAAAACGCCCTCTTCGGAGGGCGTTTTCTTTTATGCGCCCACGCAGGTGTGATGGCTGCCCCCGGTGACAGGCGAGTAGGTATCCAGCAGCCTTTTTCAGGCAGTGTGCCTCTTCTCCTATCGCGGCCATGGGCCGCTCCTACAAAATCCATAAAGGTGTAGGAGCGGCCCATGGCCGCGATACCAACGCCGCAAGACGACAACCGCAAGCGCGACAGATTGTCGCAGAAGTTGTAACGACTTGTTGCCGAGATACGCCTTGGTCCGGAAGCGAAACGCTCTAGTATGGGTTTTCAAGCCCTGCCGTAGCGCGGGCTCGACCAAGGAGATACAGCATGACCATTACCGTAACCGAACGTGACGAAGACCATATGTCCCGCGAAGCCCGTGGCCTGGGCATGCATCTGTGGGACGTGAAGCAGGAAGGGGAACTGGTCGGCGTCTACCAGAGCGAAGCCGCTGCCCTGGAATACAAGGAGCAGATCGAACACGAAGGCGCGTCGCACGCCGAGTGAGTCGAAGGATCTTTTTACCGACTGCCTGAAAAAGGCCCGCCTCTTGGAGGCGGGCCTTTTTCGTTTCAGGGAGTAGCGACGGGTTGGGGTAGGTTGGGTTGAGCGGAGTGAAGTCCAACGTCACTGGGGGCAATGGTGTGCCTGGCATCCCTCACCCCAGCCCTCTCCCAGGGGGAGAGGGGGTGGTTCAGCTCGGGGAGCTTCATCGTCGGAGCCCAACATGGCCCCAACCTCGTCCTAGTGCACCAACTCGTCGGCGAATACCTTGTCCAGGGTGATGGGCAGATCGCGGACCCGCTTGCCGGTGGCGTGGAAGATGGCGTTGGCAATGGCTGCCGCCACCCCGACAATGCCGATTTCGCCGATGCCCTTGGCGCCGAGCGGATTGACGATCTCGTCGTCTTCCTCGACGAAGATCACCTCCAGCTGCTGGATGTCGGCCTGCACCGGGAAGTGGTATTCCGCCAGGCTGTGGTTCATCCAGCGACCTTCGGAAGTGTCCATCATCCCCTCTTCCTGCAGGCCCATGCCGATACCCCAGACGATGCCGCCGGCCACCTGGTTCTCGCCGGTCTTGAGGTTGAGGATGCGACCCGCGGCCACCGCGGTGACCACGCGACTGACTTGGACGCTGCCGAAGTCTTCGTCGACCTTGACCTCGACGAACACCGCCGAGTGGGTACCGGTGGCGTAGTCGTCGCGCCCCTCCGCCGGTTCGGCGCTGGCCAGTGTTTCCATGGACGGCGAACCCGAGGCCTTGAGGATGGCGGTGAAGTCGACGCGCTGGGCCGGGTCGGTCTTGAGGCTGATGCCGCCATCGGCGAACACCACCTGGTCCAGTTCGGCCTTGGCCAGCGGCGAGTCGTCCATCTCCTTGGCCGCATCCAGCAGTTGCTGGCGCAGCTGGTCGCAGGCCAGCTTGACGGCGGTACCCACCGAGGACACGGTGAAGGAACCGCCCTCCAGGGGTGCCTTGGGCAGGGTGGAATCGCCCAGCTTGAAGGTGACCTTGTCCAGCGGCAGGCCGAGGTTTTCGGCGGCGATCTGGGTCATCACCGTGTAGGTGCCGGTGCCGATGTCGGAGGTGGCACTGGCCACCACCAGGCTGCCGTCGATGTTCATCACCGCCTTGGCGGTGGCGGGTTGCTGCATGGCTTCCCAGACCCCGGTGGCCATGCCCCAGCCCACCAGCTGGTTGCCGTCGCGCATGGAGCGTGGCGCCATGCTGCGTCGCTCCCAGCCAAACCGCTCGGCGGCCTGGCGGTAGCACGCCAGCAGTTCCTTGCTGGAATAGGGCTTGCCCTTGGCCGGATCGGTGTCGGTGAAATTGCGGATGCGCAATTCCAGCGGATCGATGTCGGCAGCATAGGCCAGTTCGTCCATGGCGCTTTCCAGCGCATAGACGCCCAACACCGCGCCCGGGGCGCGCATGTCCAACGGTGTGTAGACGTCCAGGGCGGCCAGTTGATAGGCCAGCTTGACGTTGGGGCAGGCATAGAGCGACGCCGACCAGACCAGCACCATTTCGGTGAAGTCCTCGAAGCGCGAGGTGATGCCCAGGGCGCTGTGATCGATGGCCTGCAGCTTGCCGTCGCTGTCGCAGGCCAGCTTGAGTTGCTGGTAGGTCTCGGGGCGATAGCCGAAGGTGAACATCTGCTGGCGGGTCAGGGTCACCCGCACCGAGCGCTTGAGTTGCAGCGCGGCCATGGTCGCCAGCACCAGCTGGTACTGGGGACGCAGACCGGAGCCGAAGGCGCCGCCGACGAAGGGCGAGATGACCTTCACGTCACCCTCGCCCAGGCCGAAGATGTTGCTGACGAACTGGGCGCTGTTCTGCACGCCCTGGGTCTTGTCATGCACGGTCAGCTTGCCGTCCTTGTGGTAGATGACGGTCGAGGCATGCATCTCCATGGGGTTGTGGAATTCCGCCGCGGAGTGGTATTCGGCCTCGATCCGTACGGGCGCCGCGGCCCAGGCCGCCGAGGCGTCGCCGCGGTTGTCCGGCAATTCCATGGGCGCTTCGTGGGCCTGGTCGCGGGCCTGGGCCAGGTCGGTGGCATGGTCTTCCTCGCTGTACTGGGCCCGGATCAGCGAGGCGGCGTGGCGCGCGGCTTCGAAGGTCTCGGCCACCACCAGGGCGATGGGCTGGCCGCTGTAGAGGATGCGATCGTTGTACAGCGGCCGGAAGGGCTTGCCGTCGGCCGCGTCCATGTCGGTGTAGCTCTCGTCGTAGCTGGCCATCTTGGGTCGGTTGAGATGGCTGAGCACCTCGAGCACACCCGGCTGGGCCAGGGCTTCGCTGACGTCCAGGTCGAGCAGGCGACCCTTGGTGATGGTGGCGTTGACCACGAAGCCGAAGGCCAGATCAGGGACGCTGAATTCGCCCGCATAGAGCGCCCGGCCGGTGACCTTGAGCGGACCGTCGACGCGGGGAACGGCTTTTTGCAGATGGACGACGGTCATTGCAGGGTACCTCCGGCGGCTTCGGTAAGGGCACGCACGATGGCGCGCCGGGCCAGTTCGATCTTGAAGGCGTTGTGGGCGAAGCCCTGGGCGCCCTGCAGCAGGCGATCGGCCAAGTGGCCAAAGGCCGCCTTGTCCGCCATCTGACCGACGACGGCCTGCTCGGCTTCTGGCAGACGCCAGGGTTTGTGGGCCACGCCGCCCAGGGCGACGCGGACCTGCTTGATGCGCTCGCCGTCCAGTTCCAGCGCGGCTGCCACCGAGACCAGGGCGAAGGCATAGGAGGCGCGGTCGCGAATCTTCAGGTAGGCGCTGTTGGCCGCCAGGCTGTCGGCCGGCAGGGTCACGGCGGTGATGAGTTCATCGGCGGCGAGGTTGGTATCGCGCTCGGGGGTGTCGCCGGGCAGTCGATGGAAGTCGGCGAAGTCGATGACGCGCTCGCCACTCGGACCGCTCACCTCGACCCGGGCTTCCAGCGCGGCCAGGGCCACGCACATGTCCGAGGGATGGGTGGCGATGCACTGCTCGCTGTGGCCGAGGATGGCGTGGATGCGATTCTGGCCTTCGCGGGCACCGCAGCCGGAGCCGGGCTCACGCTTGTTGCAGGGGGTGCCCACGTCGTAGAAGTAGTAGCAGCGGGTACGCTGCAGCAGGTTGCCGCCAGTGGAGGCCATGTTGCGCAGTTGCGGCGAGGCGCCGGCGAGGATCGCCTTGGCCAGCAGCGGATAGCGCCGCTGTACCTCGGGGTGATAGGCGACCTCGGCGTTCTTGACCAGGGCACCGATGCGCAGACCGCCTTCGGCGGTGGTCTCGACCTCGCGCAGGGGTAGGCCGTTGACGTCGATCAGCTGCTCGGGGCGCTCGACGTTTTCCTTCATCAGATCCAGCAGGTTGGTGCCACCGGCGATGAAATGGGTCTGGGGGCCATGCTGGCGGATGGCGTCGGGCACGGCGTTGGGCTTGGCATAACCGAAGCGGTTCATTCGCGGCCCTCCCCTTGCTGACAATCCGGACGCGCCCGCTCGATGGCGGCGCGGATGTTGCGATAGGCGCCGCAGCGGCAGAGGTTGCCGCTCATCTGCTCGGCCACCTCGGCCTCGCTGTGGGCATGGCCCTCCTTGAGCATGCCGATCGCCGAGCAGATCTGCCCCGGGGTGCAATAGCCGCACTGGAAGGCGTCTTCGGCGACGAAGGCGGCCTGCATGGGGTGCAACTGGTCGCCCTGGGCCAGGCCCTCGATGGTGGTGACCTCGGCGCCGTCCTGCATGACCGCCAGGGCCAGGCAGCTGTTGATGCGGGTGCCGTTGACCAGCACGGTGCAGGCGCCGCACTGCCCGTGATCGCAGCCCTTCTTGGTACCGGTCAGATCGAGGTGGTCGCGCAAGAGATCGAGCAGCGTGGTCCAGGGCTCCACGGCCAGCTGCAGCTGCTTGCCGTTGAGGGTCAGGGCGATGGTATGGGACTCGGGTTCGGCCAGGGGCTGGAGCTGGCGCGCGGGGGTGGCGTTCATGGCGGACCTCACGGTTAAAGCCGCGGGGTGCAGATTGCCCCCGTGGTCGGAATCAGGCGGTGACAGCGAAAGGCCACCTCAGGTAAGGGACTGCGCCCGACCGGAAGCGGTTCAGCACCCCTGCCCAGCGGTATTCAACGTCACGTTGAAGGTTGTTCAGCGAAGCGTTGGAAAGCCCGTGTCAGAGGGTTTCGCCCTGGTCAGGACACATCTGGTATGGCGCTTCGCTACGCCAGCGGCCCAGTGGCCTGAACCCCATAGGTTCTGGGGCAGTCATCAGAACTCCCGTGATGTGCCCCCAACGATGAGAATCCGACCATGGCTTCCGACTCCGATGCACGCTGGCGCCTGTCCCGGCGTCAGTTCCTCGGCACCTCCGCGGTGCTGGTAGCGACCAGCGCCATACCCGGCTATGGCTTCGCCCAGGCCAGCGGTGGCGCGCCCCTGACGCCCCAGGCCATCGCCGCCCGCCTGCCGCAACTGCTGCCGCTGACCCTGCAGATCAATGGCGAGGCGCGCCGGCTCCGGGTCGACAGCCGCACCACCCTGCTCGATGCGCTGCGCGAGAACCTGCACCTCACCGGCACCAAGAAAGGCTGCGACCATGGCCAGTGCGGCGCCTGCACGGTGCTGGTGAACGGCCAGCGCATCAACAGCTGCCTGAGCCTGGCGGCCATGCACGAAGGCGACACCATCACCACCATCGAGGGCCTGGGCAACGCCGAGCGCCTGCATCCCATGCAGGCGGCCTTCCTGGCCAAGGACGGTTTCCAGTGCGGCTATTGCACCCCGGGGCAGATCTGCTCGGCGGTGGCCCTGCTGGACGAGGTCAAGGCCGGCATGCCCAGTCACGTCTCGAAGCGCCTCGACGGACCGATGCGGCTGAGCGAGGAAGAGATCCGCGAGCGCATGAGCGGCAATCTCTGCCGCTGCAGTGCCTATCCCAACATCGTCGCGGCCATCCAGATGGCGGGGGGCCAGGCATGAGAGTCTTCGACTATCAGCGCGTGCAGACCGAAGCCGATGCCAGCCGCCAGGGTGCGCGGGCCGGCAGTCGCTTCATCGCCGGCGGCACCAATCTGCTGGACCTGATGAAGCTGGAGATCGAGACCCCCAGCCAGGTGCTGGACATCAATCGCCTGCAGCTGGACCAGATCAGCGCCACCGCGGATGGCGGCCTGCGCATCGGTACCCTGGTGCGCAACTCCACCCTGGCCGCCGATGCCCGGGTGCGCGAACGCTATCCGGTGCTCTCCCGCGCGCTGCTGGCCGGTGCCTCGGCGCAGTTACGCAACAAGGCCACCACCGGCGGCAACCTCCTGCAGCGCACCCGCTGCTCCTACTTCTACAACACCGCCATGCCCTGCAACAAACGCCAGCCCGGCAGTGGTTGCGCGGCCCTGGGCGGCTTCAATCGGATGAACGCCGTCATCGGCGCCAGCGACCAGTGCATCGCCGTGCATCCCTCCGACATGGCGGTGGCCATGCGGGTGCTGGACGCCACGGTAGAGACCCGCGAAGCCAATGGCCGCACCCGGCGCATCCCCCTCGCCGATTTCCATCGCCTGCCCGGGGACACCCCGCAGATCGAGACGGTGCTGCAACCCGGCGAACTCATCACCGCCGTGACCCTGCCGCCGCCACCGCCCGGCATCCAGGTCTATCGCAAGGTGCGCGACCGTGCCTCCTATGCCTTCGCCCTGGTGTCCATGGCCGCCATCGTCGAGCTGGACGGCCCGCGCATCCGCAGCGGTCGGGCGGCCTTCGGCGGCCTGGCGCACAAGCCCTGGCGGGTGGCGGCGGCCGACCAGGCCTTTGCCGGCCAGGCCGTGGACAGCGATCTGGCGGCCGTGGGCGATGCCCTGCTCGCCGGTGCCCGTGGCTATGGCCACAACGACTTCAAGCTCGAGCTGACCCGCCGCATCCTGCGCGCCGGCGTGGCCGACGCTCGCCAACAGGCCTGAGGACAGCAGCATGGAAATGAATGAACCCGCCGGCCGCAACCTGATAGACGAGAATCGCGGCGGCCTGATCGGCAAGCCCATCGACCGCGTCGACGGCCTGCTCAAGGTCACCGGCCAGGCGCCCTACAGCTTCGAATTCCGCAACGATCGCGTCGCCTACGGCTTCATCGTCGGCGCCACCATCGCCAAGGGCCGCATCAGCCGGCTGGACACCTCGGCCGCGGAGGGCGCGCCGGGCGTGCTCAGCGTGCTGACCTATCGCAACGCGCCGCGCCAGGCCGCCCGCGAGCCGGACAACAGCGGTCGCTTCACCCGGCCCAAGCCCTACCTCGACAGCGACCAGGTGCGCTATTTCGGCGAGCCGGTGGCCTTCGTGGTGGCCGAGACCTTAGAGGAGGCGCGCCTGGCGGCGGCTCTGGTAGAGATCGACTACGCGGCCGAACCGGGCGTCTTCGACCTCGCCGCCAACCTCGGCCAGGCGGTCAAGCCGCCGGATGCCGATCAGCCCACCGATACCGCCTCGGGTGATGTCGACGCCGCCTTTGCCCGGGCGCCGATCAAGCTCGACGAGCGCTATACCACGCCCTACCACATCCATGCGCAGATGGAGCCCCACGCCAGCCTCGCCCAGTGGGACGGCGACCGGGTGACCATCTATTGCTCCACCCAGTTCGTCGAGCAGGCGCAGAGTTGCGTGGCCAATACCCTGCAGCTGCCCAAGGAAAACGTGCGCATCGTGGCGCGCTATATCGGTGGTGGCTTCGGTGGCAAGTTGCCGATCTATGCCGACGCCCTGATCGGCGCCATGGCCGCTCGCGCCATCGGCCGGCCGGTCAAGGTCACCCTCACCCGCCAGCAGATGTTCCAGATCACCGACCATCGCTCGGCCACCATCCAGCGCATCCGCCTGGGCGCCGACCGCGAGGGCCGTATCCAGGCGATGGCCCACGAAGGCTGGTCCCATTCCGCCCGCGGCCTCACCTACTACGAACCCACCGGCCTGTCTTCGCGCACCCTCTATGCTGGCGACGACCGCCTGGTGGCGCACCGCATGGTCGAGCTGGATCTGCCCGAGTCCGGCTCCTGCCGGGCGCCCGGCGAAGCCGTGGGCATGCTCGCCAGCGAAAGCGCCATGGACGAGCTGGCGGTCATGCTCGGTCTCGATCCCATCGAGCTGCGCATCCGCAACGAGCCCAGCCAGGATCCGGAAAAGCACATCCCCTTCTCTTCCCGCAAACTGGTGGAGTGCATGCAGGACGGCGCCCGCCGCTTTGGCTGGAGCCAGCGCAAGGCCACGCCCGGCCAGGTGCGCGAGGGCGACTGGCTGATCGGCATGGGTATGGCGGCAGCCAGTCGCGCCAACATGCTCAGGCCGTCCCAGGCCGGGGTGCGTCTGGAAGCCGATGGCTCGGCCACGGTCAAGACCTCCATGACCGACATCGGCACCGGGACCTACACCATCCTGGCGCAGATCGCCGGCGAGTCGCTCGGCTTGCCGGTGGAGCGGGTCAAGGTGCTGCTGGGCGACAGCGACGACCCGGCCGGGGCCGGCTCCGGCGGTTCCTTTGGCGCCGCCAGTTCCGGTTCCTCGGTCTATGTCGCCTGCGAGAATCTGCGGCTGAAGGCGGCAGAGGCGGCGGGCCTGGATCCGGCCAGTGCCCGTTTCGTCGGCGGCCGGCTGATCGCCGACAACGGCAGTCGCGACCTCGCCGAACTGGCGCGCCAGCACGATCTCCAGGCCATCGGCGAGATCAAGCCGGGCCAGACGCTCAAGGACTATTCCCAGCAGGGCTATGGCGCCTTCTTCGCCGAGGTGGGGGTGCACGCCCTCACCGGCGAGATCCGCCTTAGACGCATGCTCGGGGTGTTCGCCGCCGGGCGTATCCTCAACGAGAAGACCGCCCATTCGCAGATGCTTGGCGGGATGATCTGGGGCGTGGGCAGCGCCCTGCACGAAGACGGGGTGATCGACACTCGCCATGGCCATTTCGTGAACCACGACCTGGCCGACTACCACTACCCCTGCCACCTGGACATTCCCGCCATCGAAGCCCATTTCCTGCCGGAAGTGGACGACAAGGCCAATCCGCTGAAGATCAAGGGCGTCGGCGAACTGGGGATCTGTGGCGCCGGGGCCGCGCTCACCAACGCCGTCTACAACGCCTGCGGGGTGCGCATCCGCGATTATCCGCTGACGGTGGACAAGGTGCTGGCCGGACTGAAGACGGCCTGACGGCGGGCGGCGCGGTTCAGCGCGCCGCCTTGCCCCCGGCCCGTGTCGCCAGCAGCACCCCACCGATGGCGATCACCATGGCCACCCAGGCCAGCGGCGGCAGGGTCTCGCCCAGCAGTAGCCAGGCGCTCAGGGCGGCGCCCGGCGGCACGCAAAAGAACAGCGCACTGACCCGCGCCGCCTCGCCGGCGCGGATCATCCACACCAGCAGGCTGATGGCCAGGAGCGAGTTGGCCAGTACCAGGTAGGCCAGGGCGCCGATGAAGGCCGGCGCCCAGTGCACCGGATTGTGCTCGAACAGCAGCGCCACCGGCGCGCAGCAGACCAGGCCGACGCTGTACTGCACCAGGTTGTTGGTGACCGGATGCTGGGCCACGCCCAGGCGCTTTTCGTAGAGCACGGCGCTGGTCATGCCCAGCAGCGCGCCGACCGCCAGGAAGATGCCCGGGACGGACTCCACGGCGACGCTGGCCCGGGCCAGGATCACCCCGATGGCGCCGAGCAGCCCCAGGGCCAGCCCCAGCCACTGCAGCGGCGTCACCCGCTCGCCCACCAGCAGGGGTGCGCCCAGGGCCACCAGGATCGGCTGCAACGAAGCAACCATGGCCACCACGTTGGCCGAGGCGCCCAGCACCAGGGCGCCATAGCTCATGCCGAAATAGACGCCCTGGATCAGAAAGCCCACCACGGCGAGATTCGCCCATTCCCGCCGCGTTCGTGGCAGCGGCGGACGCAGGACCAGGAAAGCCACCAGCAGCACGCTGAAGGCCAGCGCATAGCGCATCGCCAGCAGGGTGAAGGGCGGCGCATAGGCCAGACCCACCTTGGACACGGCGAAGCCGGCGGACCACAGGGCCAGGAACACCAGGGGAATGAGGCGCAGCAACCAGGGATTCAGCGAGGTGGACGACATCGGATGCTCAGGGCCAGGCGAGTCAGCGGGACGCGACTCGCGAGCGGGAAGGATAGCTGACGATCAACAGCCCGCTGAGCACCAGGGCCGCGCCGGCGAGAAATCCCGGACCCGGGGTCTCGCCCAGCAGCCAGACGCCCATCAGCACACCGAACAGGGGCGTCAGCAGGGTCAGCACGCCCAGGGGCGCCGCGCGATAGCGACTGAGCAGCACGAACCAGCCCAGCAGACTGATACCAGCGACGATGAACACCTGAAAGGCCAGGCTCGACCAGGCCAGGGAATCCAGCCCGGCCAGATCCAGGCGCTTGCCGAGCGGCAGGGCCAGCGCCAGCAGCACCACGCCGGTCACCCCGAGTTGATAGAACAGGGTGCGCAGCGGCGGCGCCTCGGCCAGGGCACTGCGGCGGATCAGCACCGTGGTGGCGCCCCAGGCGGCGCCGCCGGCCAGACCGATCAGATCGCCCAGCCAGCTGGTGCCGCCGCTCGGCTTGCCGATCAGGAAGGCGCAGACCACCCCAGTGGCCGCCAGCAGCATGCCCAGCCACTGCCGCCCCGACAGCCGCTCCCCGGGCACCAGCCAGTGCAGGCCGCAGGCGGCGAACAGCGGCGCCGTGTAGATGAACACCACCATGTGCGCGGCGCTGGTGTATTTCAGGCCGACCGCCATGCAGAGGAATTCCAGGGCGAACAGCGACCCGGCGAGCAGCCCGGGAAGCAGCGTCTGGTCGCGACCCAGGCAGCGGATGCCGCGCCAGCGCGCCAGGCCATAGAGCAGCCCGGCCGCCAGCAGCGAGCGCCAGCCGATCTGCAGCAGCGGATCCACCTGCTCGGCGATGGCCTTGATCGCCGTCTGCTGCAGGCCCCAGACCAGGCAGAGCACCAGCATGACCAGCACGGCGGGGAGATCCAGCTCCTTGCGCATGAGCGTCGCTCCAGGAAAAAGTGAGCCTGCATGGTGAAGGTGGCTGAACAGGTCGGACAAACGATGTTTAATGGGCGTCAGGCTCAGGAAAACTAAGGCTCCGTGTGACGACCGCCCTCCCCCTCAATGCTCTGCGCGCCTTTGCCGCTGCCGCGCGACACCAGCACTTCGCCAAGGCCGCGGACGAGCTGCACGTCACCGCGGGCGCCATCAGCCGGCAGATCCGCCTGCTCGAGGAAGAGCTGGGGCAGCCGCTGTTCGAGCGCCTGGCCCAGGGCGTGCGCCTCACCGTCCAGGGGCGCGCCCTGGCGTCGGAGATCGCGCCGCACCTCGACGGCCTGACCCGCGCCGTCGCCCGGGCGCGGGTCAAGAGCAGCGTCCTGACCGTCAGTGCGCCGCCCACCTTTGGCCAGGAATGGCTGCTGCCGCGCCTGGAAGACTTCCAGCGCCAGCATCCGGATATCGAGGTCTTTCTAGATGCCTCCTCCGCCATCGTACCGCTGGGTACCGAGGGCGGTGCCCAGGCGGCGATCCGCTATGGCCGGGGCGACTGGCAGGACGGCGAGACGCGCCTGCTGCTGCGCGAATGGATCTTTCCGGTGTGCAGCCCGACGCTGATCCCGACGCCACTGACAGAACCCGCCGCCTTGCTGGCCTATCCGCTGCTGCATGCCGAATGGCCCGGCGGCTGGCGTTCGGGCCGGCCCAGCAGCCGTTTCAACGCCTGGCAGGACTGGTTCGCCAGCCAGCAGGTACCCCTGGGCGAAAGTCTGCGCGGTCCGCGCTATTCGCTGAGTGGCATGGCCCTGCAACAGGCCGCGGCCGGCAAGGGCGTGGCCCTCGGCGGCTGCGTGCTGGCCCAGCGCCTGCTGGCCAGCGGCGCCCTGGTCCGCCCGCTGCCGGATCGGTTCAACCAGCTGTCGACCCAGGCCTACTTCCTGGTGTTGCCCAAGGGCCCGGTGGACGCGCCGGTACAGCGCTGGATCGACTGGCTGCTGGTGCAGATCCGCCAATTCCGCGAGACCCAGGGCGAGCCGCAGGAGACCGGCGGCGCCTGGTGAGAGCCGCGCTTTTACGGCAGTCTAGGCGGCCCGCCCCTGCAATAGTCAGCCTGCATGAACACCTGTCGCCTGTCCGCCCTGCTCGCCCTGCTGCTCTCGACCGCCGCCCTGGCCGCCGAGCAGCCCCCGGCCGACTGCGATCGCCAGGGCAGCGAGGCGCAGCTGGCGGCCTGCGCCGCCGGGGATCTGGCCCTGGCCGAAGCCCGGCTGGCCGACATCTACGGCCGCCGCCTGGCCGCGCTCTCCGCTGCGCAACGACCCGCCTTCGAACGTCTGCAGCAGCTCTGGCAAAGCGACCGCGCCCCCCGCTGCGCTGACGCGACGCGCGGATTCCGGGGCGCCATGCAGCAGCTGCAGTATCTGAGTTGTCTGAAGTCGGTGACCCTGCTGCGGCTGGACGATCTGCAACGGCAACTCCCGCGGCGCGACTGACGCTTCGTCGCCACCGCTGCTGTCCGGCGCCGGAACTCACTATCATGGCGCCCCGCTGTTGGAGTTCGAGATGTACGAGCGTTACCTGCCCCTGCTGGTCCCGGCCGGACTGCTGCTTCTGGGGGTTTTGTGGTGGTGGCAGCGCCGGCGCCAGGCCGCCTTTCCCTATCGCCAGGTCGAAGCCCTCTTCACCCCCGCCGAACAGGCCTTTCTCGCGGTGCTCGACGAAGCCGTGGGCGACGACTACCGGGTGTTCGGCAAGGTGCGCATCGCCGATGTGGTCCAGACCCTGCCGCTGCGCGATCGCCGCCGCTATCTGATCGCGCAGAATCGCATCAACTGCAAGCACTTCGACTTCGCCATCTGCCGCCGCGACGACCTCGCCGTGCACGCCGTGGTCGAACTCAACGACAGATCGCACCTGCAGCGCCATCGCCAGCAGCGCGACCGCTTCGTTCGCGCAGTGTGCGAGGCCGCCCAGTTGCGCCTGGTGGAGATCCCGGCGGCGGCGCGCTATTCCGCCACCGCCGTGCGCGACGCCGTGTTCGGCGGGCGCCGTCCGCGCCAGCGAACCGCAGCGCCCAGCCAGCCCCTGGCGCCGGAATGCCCGGAATGCCAGGCGCCCATGGTCCGCCGCCGCGCGCGCAGCGGTCGCCACCAGGGCCGGGAATTCTGGGCCTGCTCGAACTATCCGGATTGCCGCGGCCTGCTCGACATCGACGACTGACCAAGGGGCCCTTGCCATGCGCTATCCCACCACCCCGGACGGACGCTACTTCGTGGTCAGGGGCCGACTCTGGCGCTGCACCGACCCCAGTCTGCCCGCCGACCGCCGCGACCTGCTGACCCATGAACTGATGGATGCCCGCCGTCAGGTGGGCGTGGCCAAGCGTCAGGGTGACGAAGCCGCCCTGCGCAGCGCACGCGCCGCGGTGGACGCCGCCAAGCACGCCCTGGGCGAGCGCGGACCGGTCTGGTGGACCGATGGCGCGCCCGACTACAACCGGCGGATGGCCAGGAACACCCCCTATGCCGACTGGTACCAGCAGCTGGATGCCAAGGCTTCCTGACCCGCGCAGCGCGGCGTAAGGTGAACGGCCGACTCCTCTTGCGAGCACCGCTCTTGCGTATCCGTCCCGCCTTCGTCACCGATCTCGCCGCCGTCTGCCGGCTGGCCGAGCAACTCGCCGAGCAGCATCACCGGCAGGCCCCGGCGACCTTCGCCGAGCCCTCCGGCGGCTGGCGCGACCAGGACTACTGGGCCGCCCAGCTGGAGCCGGAAGACGGGGTGCTGTTCGTCGCCGAGGCCGGTGACGAAATGGTCGGCTTCGTTACCGCGCGCCTGTCCGACACCCGCTCGATTTCCTTTCTGCAGCCGCTGATCCTCTGCCGGATCGGCACCCTGGTGGTGTCGGCCTGCCACCGACGGCTGGGCGTGGGTGCCCGGCTGCTGGACGCAGTGGAAGCCTGGGCGCGGGACAACGACGTCGACGAATTGCGCCTGGAGGTCATGGAATTCAACGAGGACGCCCAGGCCTTCTATGCCCGCCAGGATTTCCGGGGGCAGTCGCGGATATTGGCCAAGGCGTTGCGGTAAGACCTGCTGCACCGCGATCGCGGTTATGACGGTCCGCGGAGCTGATGGATGCCAGAAGATGGATTATTCGTTGTCGGAGCAAAACCATATCGCGGCCATGGGCCGCTCCTACAGAAGCGTCAAGCCCGGTAGGAGCGGCCCATGGCCGCGATAAGCAAAGTCATACAGTTCTGGCTGCATCGACGGACCGCCGTGGTCACGATCGACCCAAGCCAAAGCCCTACACACTCTCCCGACTCACCAACTCGAATCCCAGGTCTACGCAGGTCGGTTGGCGGCGGCCGTCGAGCAGCCCCAGCAGGAGGGTCGCGGCCTGGCGCCCTACCGCGGCGCGGGGGGTCTGGATGGAGGTCAGCCGGGGGACCGTGTGCGCCGAGCCGGGCAGGTCGTTGAAGCCCAGCACCGAGATCCGTTCGGGGATGGCGATGCCCAGCCGCTGCGCCTCGAACAGCGCGCCCTGGGCCAGGTCGTCGTTGCAGAAGAACAGGCCGTCGACATCCGGGCGGCGGGCCAGCAGTTCGCGAAACTGTCGGGCGCCCAGGCCCACGGACGACGGCTGCGGATCCAGTACATCCAGACTCGGGTCATAGCAGCCCGCCTCGCGCAGCACCTCGCGAAAGCCCTCCCCTCGGGCCAGTGCCCGCGGGTCGAGCTGGGCGGCCACATAGCCCAGGCGCTTGCGTCCGGCCGCCAGCAGATGCCGCGCCGCGGCGGCTCCGGCGGCGCGCTGGGAAAAGCCGACGCTGGGCACCGCCCCCGCCGGGTCCAGCTCCATCATGTGCACCCGCGGCACCCCGCTGGCCGCCAGCAGCTGGCGCGCGGCGTCGGTGCGGTCGAAGCCGGTCAGCAGCAGTCCCCGGGGCTGATAGGCCAGGTAGTTGCGGATCAGCTTTTCCTCTTCCTCGGGATCGTAGTGGTAGTTGCCGATCAGCACCTCCAGGCCACGGGGACGCAGGACCTCGTGGATGGCCTCGAGGGGCTCGATGAACAGGTGGTTGGACAGCGAGGGCACCAGCACCACCACCGAATGCCCCTGGGCCGAGGCCAGGGCACGAGCGGCCGGATTGGTGACATAGCCAAGGCGCGCGGCGGCCTCCTGCACGCGGGTGACCAGCTCCGGTGCCACGCTGGCGACACCGCGCAGGGCACGCGAGGCCGTGATGGGGGAAACACCGGCCTGCAGCGCCACCTCGGTGAGGGTGGGCCGACCGGAACTACGAGAACCCGTTCGATTCATTGTTATGGTTTCAGGCTTGTCAGAGACGGAGAACGCGCCTAAGGTAGCGCTGTCTCAGCAGACACTACAAGCCTGACGTGGCCTTCCGCACCGCGTCGGCATTCGGCCTAACAAGATCGACAAGAACTGGAAGCCGCTGCCTTTTCCGCTTTTCGGGGTAGCGCTGTCTCCAGACCGGAGGTGACGATGAACACTCCCATTCCCGCGCTGGTGGTCATGGGCGTCGCAGGCTGCGGCAAGAGCAGCGTCGGCGCGGCCATCGCCGAGCAGGACGGTGGCCGCCTGATCGAAGGCGACGCCTTCCACCCCGCCGCCAACATCGCCAAGATGAGCGCCGGCATCCCCCTCGACGACGGGGATCGCGCCGGCTGGCTGACCCGCCTCGGTGAAGAACTGGCCGCTGCCGTGGCCGCGGGCGAACGCCCGGTGCTCACCTGTTCCGCACTCAAGCGCCGCTATCGCGACCAGCTGCGCCAGGCCGTGCCCGGTCTCGGCTTCGTCTTTCTCGAACTGACCCGCGAGACCGCCGCCCAGCGCGTGGCCAATCGCCCGGGGCACTTCATGCCCGCCAGCCTGATCGACAGTCAGTTCGCCACCCTCGAAGCACCCCACGGTGAACCGGCTACGCTGGTAGTGGACGCACGCGACAGCCTGCCCGCCATCGGCACCCAGGTGTCGGCCTGGTGGAACACCTCGATTCGCCTGGCCCAGCCGGCCTGACGAGACAGCGCTACCCAATCCAACCACCCGCAACGCCCACAACAACAATAGGAGAGGCGCCATGTTCGGCATGGACCACAACAGCTTCCTTCTGCTCGACGCCGCGGTCACCATCGTCGGCCTGGTGCTCCTGATCACCAAGTTCAAGGTCCATCCCTTCATCGCCCTGACCATCGCCTCGGGCTTTCTCGGCCTGACCTCCGGCATGCCGGTGGAAAAGGTCATGAAATCCTTCCAGGACGGCTTCGGCGGCGTGCTCGGCTTCGTCGGCATCCTGCTGGGCCTCGGCACCATGCTCGGCAAGCTGATGGCCGATTCCGGCGGCGCCGACCAGATCGCCCAGACGCTGATCCGCGCCTTCGGCATCAAGCGCGTGCACTGGGCGATGATGTTCGCCGCCTTCCTGGTGGGCATCCCGCTGTTCTTCGAGATCGGCTTCGTGCTGCTGGCGCCCCTGGTGTTCATCGTCGCCCGCCGTACCGGCTTGTCGCTGGTCAAGCTGGGCATCCCGCTGCTGGCCGGCCTGTCCGCCGTGCACGGCCTGGTGCCGCCGCACCCGGGTCCGCTGCTGGCGGTCGGGGTGTTCGGTGCCGACATCGGCAAGACCATCTTCTACGGCCTGATCGTCGGCCTGCCCACCGCCATGATCGCCGGTCCCATCTTCGGCGCCTGGATCTCCAAGCGCATCCCCGGCTCGGCCAATCCCGAGCTGGTCGCCCAGATCGCCCAGGAAACCGACAACCGCAACCTGCCGGGCTTCGGCATCACCGTCTTCACCGTGCTGCTGCCGGTGATCCTGATGCTGCTCAAGGCCTTCGCCGATATCTTCTTTGCCGCCGACAACCATTTCCGCATCTGGATGGACTTCATCGGCCACCCCATCACCGCCCTGCTCGCCGCCCTGCTGCTGAGCTTCTACAGCTTCGGCACCGCCTGCGGCTTCTCCCGCGAGAAGATCGTCAAGCTGCTCGACCAGAGCCTGGCGCCGGTGGCGGCCATCGTGCTGATCGTTGGCGCTGGCGGTGGCTTCAAGCAGATGCTGGTGGCCAGCGGCGTGGGTGAGGTGATCGGCAACCTGGCGGTGCAGACGCAGATCTCGCCGATCCTGCTGACCTGGCTGGTGGCAGCGGTGATCCGCGTGGCTACCGGTTCCGCCACCGTGGCGACCATCACCGGCGCCGGCATCGTCGCCCCCGTGGTGGCGCTGATCCCCGGGGTGAACAAGGAGTTGCTGGTGCTGGCCGCCGGCGCCGGTTCGGTGATCCTCTCCCACGTCAACGACGCCGGCTTCTGGCTGGTGAAGCAGTACTTCAACATGACCGTGGCCGAGACCTTCAAGACCTGGTCGATGATGGAAACCATCCTCTCGGTGGTGGCCCTGGCCTTCATCATGCTGCTGTCGCTGTTCGTCTGATCCGCTAGACCGGGACGGCCCCTGGCCGTCCCGCCTCCACCACGAAGCTCGCCCGGGTGCCGCGCCTGGCATCCGGGCGCGTTCGGTCACTGATGGTGCGCAGATCCACCTGCAGCCGCTCCCGCGTCAGCTCCAGGGCCAGATAGCCACGCTCCCGGCTGTCGAAGAAACGCACCTGGGGATTCTCCGGCAACAGCGCCTGGAAGCGTCGGTAATCCGGTCCGTCCGAGGTGATGGAAGTGCCGACGAACTCGCTCGCCACCACCGGGCTCCGCTCGTCCTCCGGATCGCGGTGCAGATCCGTCACCCAGAAGGAATGGATGTCCCCGCCCAGGGTCACCGGATTGGCCAGGCGACTCGCGGCCATGGCCGCCAGCAGGCGCTCGCGGGTGGCCGGATAGCCGTCCCAGCCATCGGTCCAGCGCGCCGGATCGCCATCCGGCAGGCGCTGCCGCAGGGGTGCGAGCAGGAGATCCTGGGCAATGAGGTTCCACTGCGTACCGTTATGGCGAAAGCCGTCCAGCAGCCAATCCTCCTGCGCCCGCCCCAACATGCTGCGCGTGGTATCACGCAGGCCCGGGCAATCCGGCGCGACCAGATGGCCACCGCGGGTCCTGGTCGTCGCGCAGGCCGGTTCGCTGCGGTATTGCCGGCCATCGAGCAGGTGGATCTCCGCCAGGTCGCCAAAGCGCCACCGGTCATAGAGGCGCAGCGCGCTGCCCTGGGTGCGCCAGGCGCGCAGCGGGGCGTGTTCGCGAAAGGCCTGGTAGGCCGCCTGCCGTCGCGCGGCGAAGGCGGCCAGACTGACCCGGGGATCCGCCGACCAGGGACCGGAATAGTCGTTCTGCACCTCGTGGTCGTCCCAGGTCAGCAGGCTGGTGACATCGGCATGCAGGTACTGCAGATCGGGATCGGTGCGGTAAAGGGCATGGCGCCGCCGATAGCTGGCCAGGTCGCGGGCCTCCGGCAGGCCGTGGCGGCGGATCGCTGGCAGCAGCAGCGGCACATTGGACTCATAGATGTAGTCGCCGAGGAACAGCGCCAGGTCCGGCTGCTCGTCGGCCATGTGCCGATAGGCACTGAAGAAGCCCTTCTCATAGTGGGAGCAGGAGGCCGCCACCAGCTTGAGTCGCTGCGGCGCGCTGGCCGGCGGCGGCAGCGTGAGGGCGCGACCGATGCGACTCTGATGCCCCAGGGCGGTGAAGCGGTACCAATAGGGTCGCCCCGGCAGCAGACCTACCAGGGTGATGGACACGCTGAAGGCCGCCCGGGGCTGCGCCTGGACCGTACCGCTCTGCACCACCTGGCGCAGCCCCGGATCCAGGGCGACTTCCCACCGCACCTCGACCGGGGCATGCAGACCGCCCAGGCCATCCTCGGCCAGGGGATCCGGCGCCAGGCGGGTCCAGATGACGAAGCCATCGGCAGCGGGATCGCCACTGGCGACGCCCAGGGTGAAGGGATCCAGTTGCGGTTCACGCGCGCTGCACCCGGCGAACCAGGGCGCGCTCAGACCCAGACCGAGCAGACCTAGCGCTTGACGTCGAGAGGGGTTCATCCAAGCCTCCACGAAAAGAGGCCAGGGTGACTCAGGCAAATGACAGCGCTATGTCGCCCGACTCAGGCCAGCGGCAATTCTTCCAGGATCATCACCTGAGGCGCCTCGGTGAGCAGGCCATCGAGATCGCTCAGCAGCTGCTTGAAGTGCGCGGTCTCCTCGTGCTCGGCCAGGGCCTCGCGGCTGGCCCAGCGCTCGATGAAGACATAGCGACCCTCGTGGCTCGGATCACGGTGCGGAGTGTAGAAATGGCAGGCGGCCTCGGCGCGGGAAGGGGCGACGATGGCGCGTAGGGCGTTCTCGACGGCTGCGGCCTGGCCGGGCTTGGCCTGCAGGATGGCGACGACGCGAATTTCACTGGTCATGCAAAAAACTCCGAAAAGGGTGCCTCAGCATGCCGCCTGGACACCCCGAATACCACCGGGGTCGAGAATCGGCCCCGGCCATGGTGGATCACTGCTTGGCTTTGACGATCTTGTCGATCACCGCATTGCTGCGCTTGATCAGTACATAGTCGGAGCCGATCTTGACCCACTGGCTGTCTTCGCCCGGCTGCTCCAGGCCGTGCTTCTTGAAGTCCTTGATCACGTACTCGTCGCGGATGTACTTGCGCGGCGCC
This sequence comes from Pseudomonas sp. HR1, assembly GCF_030175875.1. Lineage (NCBI taxonomy): Bacteria > Pseudomonadati > Pseudomonadota > Gammaproteobacteria > Pseudomonadales > Pseudomonadaceae > Pseudomonas > Pseudomonas sp. HR1. The sequence goes on along the minus strand of NZ_JASNRF010000003.1, from coordinate 462,445 downwards.
CGGCCACCCTCTTCGAGTTCAAAGGTAGGATGATCAGGGTCATGAGTGACGGCATCATCGCTCTGATTGGCATCCTTCTTGTTGACCTTGTTCTGGTACTGCGAGCTGGTGGGCTCCGAAGCCGCCTTGTCGGCAGCGGGCTTGACCGGGGTCATGGCCTCGGGCGCGGCCTGGGCCTGCAGGGCGCCGGTCAGGACGACGGTACCCAGGGCCAGAGAGAGCAGCGATTGCTTGATCATGGGGGTGTTTCTCCTCTGCATTCGAGGTTTTGACCCCGGGGTCAGCGGAAAAGCTCCACGAATACCTACGGCTACGCCTTTGGCCTTACTGGCATTCGTCCCGGTCTGCCTTTACCAGGGTCAGCACCGGGGGCAACTGGCGTGAGCGCTGGGTGGAAAAGGCGTCCAGCGAGCAACTCAGACGATAGGACTGCTGGCTGAGGAGTGAGGCCTCCTGACGCAGGGTCAGGAAGTTGAGGAAATAGCGCTGATGCTGGCGCTTGGCCTGGCTACCCCGTTCGAGCAGCCGCCGGGCTTCCGCCATGGCCATGATGTGGCTATCGATCACGTCCTTCATGCAACGGCTTCCTCATGGCGATGACGATTAGCGAACCTGTCTCCTCTGGACTTTAGCAGCCTGTTCGAGAGACGGTGGCAAATCCTTTGAGTTTTTATCGGCAAGCCAGGGCTGGCGCGCCTTGCAGCACCTCAGGCAGAGTAGCCCACCCCTTGGCCTGAGGCGCTGACCCATGGAACGCTGGAAGATTCTCGCCGGCCTGGTGAGCTTTACCTTTTTCATGGAAAACCTCGACGCCACCGTGATCGCCACGGCCCTGCCGCAGATGGCGGCGTCTTTCGGCCGTGATCCGGTGGACCTCAACCTGGGCATCAGCTCCTATCTGCTGGCCATTGCCGTAGGCATCCCGGTCAGCGGCTGGATCGCCGAGCGCTTCGGTCCACGACCGGTCTTTACCCTGGCTATTGGCGTCTTCACCCTGGCCTCGCTGCTGTGTGGGATGGCCCTCTCCCTCGAGCAATTCATCGCCGCGCGCATCCTCCAGGGGCTCGGCGGCGCGCTGATGGTTCCGGTCGGGCGGCTGGTGGTGCTGCAGGTCACCGAAAAGCACGAACTGGTGCGCGCCATCGCCCTCATCACCTGGCCGGGCCTGGTGGCCCCCGTGCTGGGCCCGCCCCTGGGCGGCCTGATCACCACCTATGCCGACTGGCGCTGGATCTTCTATCTCAATCTGCCGCTGGGATCGATCGCCCTGCTGCTGGCCTGGCGTCTGGTGCCCGCCGACCTGCCGACCCAGCGCCATCCGCTGGACTGGCGCGGCTTCCTGCTGCTGGGCGGGGCCTGCGTCGCCTTCATGTGGGGCGTCGAACGGCTCGGCCAGAACCACGGCAGCCTGGGCAGCAACCTGGCCTGGATGGGGATAGGGCTGATCCTCGGCACCAAGGCGGTGCGTCACATGACGAAGATCGAACGTCCGCTGATCGATTTTGGCACACTGCGGATTCCCACCTACCGCGCCGCCATCCTCGGTGGCGGCCTGTTCCGCGTCACCATCGCGACCGCGCCCTTTCTGCTCCCCCTGATGTTCCAGCTGGCCTTTGGCCTGGACGCCTTCCAGGCCGGCCTGCTGCTCCTGGCGCTGTTTGCCGGCAACCTGGCGGCCAAGCCCTTCACCACCGCCGCCATGCGCCGCTTCGGCCTGCGCGCCATCCTGACCATGAACGGCGTGCTCAGCGCGCTCAGCCTGCTGGCATGTGGTCTGCTCACCCCGGACTGGCCGCTGCCGCTGATCGTGCTGCTGCTGTTCGCCAGCGGCGTGTCCCGCTCGCTGCAATTCACCGCCAGCAATGCCCTGGCCTTCGCCGACATCCCGAAACCCCAGCTGAGCCATGCGTCCACCCTGTTCAGCACCAATTTTCAGCTGGCCATGGGCTTGGGCGTGGCCATCGCCGCCCTGCTGCTGCGCGCCTCGATGGAGTGGCACGGCCACCTCGATCCGCAGTTGTCGGACTTCCGGCTAGCCTTTTGCATAGTGGCCGTGCTCGGCATCCTGAGCACCCTGGATGCCTTCCGCCTGGCCCGCAACGCAGGCGATTCGGTCAGCGGCCACACTGCGAAAAGCTGACCGACCGGACAGTGCTCGACCCGATGCCGATTTGGGGGTAAGTCTTAGTGCCTTACCCGTGTTAACCGACCTGTTATGATGCGCGCCGTTTTTTCCGATCAGACCGGCGCGCACGAGGCATCCCATGCTGGAAAGACTCTTCCAACTCAAGGCCCACAACACCTCTGTCCGCACCGAACTGCTGGCTGGGGTGACCACCTTCCTGGCCATGGCCTACATCCTGTTCGTCAACCCGAGCATCCTCGGCGCGACCGGCATGGACAAGGGCGCGATCTTCGTCGCCACCTGCCTGGCCGCCGCCATCGGCTCGGCGCTCATGGGACTCATCGCCAACTACCCCATCGCCCTCGCCCCCGGCATGGGCCTCAACGCCTTCTTCACCTACACCGTGGTCCTGCACCTGGGCCATACCTGGCAGGTGGCCCTGGGCGCGGTGTTCCTCTCGGCGCTGATGTTCTTCCTGCTGTCGATCTTTCGCATCCGCGAATGGATCATCAACAGCATCCCGCTCCCGCTGCGCTCGGGTATCGCCGCCGGCATCGGCCTGTTCCTGGCGCTGATCGCCCTGCAGACCGCCGGCATCGTGGTGGGTAATCCGGCGACCCTGGTGGGCCTGGGCGACCTGTCCAAACCCGGTCCGCTGCTGGCCATCCTCGGCTTCTTCCTGATCGTCGTGCTCGAGGCGCGCAAGGTCACCGGCGCGGTGCTGATCGGCATCCTGGTGGTCACCGTGATCGCCATCGCCCTGGGCGTCAGCGCCTTCGGCGGCCTGGTCTCCATGCCGCCGTCGCTGGCACCGACCTTCCTGCAGCTGGACATCCGGGGGGCCCTGGACGTCGGCCTGATCAGCGTCATCTTCGCCTTCCTGTTCGTCGACCTGTTCGACAACTCCGGCACCCTGATCGGCGTGGCCAAGCGCGCCGGCCTGATGGGCAAGGACGGCCATCTGCCGAAGATGGGCCGCGCCCTGATCGCCGACAGCTCCGCCGCCATGTTCGGCTCGCTGCTGGGCACCTCCACCACCACCAGCTACATCGAATCGGCCGCGGGCGTTTCCGCCGGGGGTCGTACCGGCCTCACCGCCGTGGTGGTCGCGGTGCTGTTCCTGCTGGCGCTGTTCTTCGCTCCCCTGGCCGGTAGCGTGCCGGCCTTCGCCACCGCCCCGGCGCTGTTCTTCATCGCCGTGCTGATGACCTCGGGCCTGGCCGAGATCGAGTGGGACGACCTGACCACCGCCGCCCCGGTGCTGGTCACCGCCCTGGCCATGCCGCTGACCTATTCCATCGCCAACGGCATCGCCTTCGGCTTCATCACCTGGACGGTCATCAAGCTGCTGTCCGGCCGTACCCGCGAGCTGAATTCGGCGCTGATCGTGCTGTCGATCCTGTTCGTCATCAAGCTGGGCTGGTTCAACGCCTGACCCTTCACCCTCGGGGCCCTGGTCCCGAGGGTTTCCCCGCCTTATCGTCTCTCCGGATCTACCATGTCCCAGCCTTCCTTCGCCCCCGCCGACTACCAGACCCAACTCGATGCCAAGGCCGGTCGCCTGCGCGACCTGCTGGCGCCCTTCCAGGCGCCCGAGCCGGAGGTCTTCGCCTCGCCGCTGCAGCACTACCGGCTGCGCGCCGAATTCCGCCTGTGGCGGGAGAACGAAGAGCGCCACTACGCGATGTTCGCCCCGGGCGACAAGCACACGCCGATCCTCATCGAGGACTTCCCCATCGCCAGCCAGCGCATCAACGACCTGATGCCCCGGCTCAAGGCCGGCTGGCAGGCGGACGTGGCGCTGTCGTTCAAGCTGTTCCAGGTGGAATTCCTCACCACCCTGAGCGGCGATGCGCTGATCACCCTGGCCTACCACCGCCCGCTGGACGCCGCCTGGCAGGCCGCCGCCGAGCGCCTGACCGCCGACCTCGGTGTCAGTCTGATCGGTCGCTCCCGCGGTCAGCGCCTGGTGATCGGGCGTGACCATGTGCTCGAAGAATTGGAGGTGGCCGGGAAGACCTATAGCTATCTGCAACCCGAGGGCGGCTTCACCCAGCCCAATGGCACCGTCAACCAGAAGATGCTGACCTGGGCCCATACCGCCCTGGGCGAGCGCGAGGACGATCTGCTGGAGCTCTATTGCGGCAACGGCAACTTCACCCTGCCGCTGGCCAGCCGGGTCCGCAAGGTGCTGGCCACCGAGGTGAGCAAGACCTCGGTCAACGCCGCCCTGCACAACCTGGCCAGCAATGGCGTGGACAACGTCAGCCTGGTGCGGCTCTCCGCCGAGGAACTGACCCAGGCGCTCAACGAGGTCCGCCCCTTCCGGCGCCTGGCCGGCGTGGATCTCAAGAGCTACGACTTCGGCACCGTGTTCGTCGATCCGCCGCGCGCCGGCATGGATCCGGACACCTGCGAACTGACCCGCCGCTTCGAGCGCATCCTCTACATCTCCTGCAACCCGGAGACCCTGGCCGAGAACATCGCCCAGCTGCAGGACACCCACCGCATCACCCGCTGCGCCCTGTTCGACCAGTTCCCCTGGACGCACCACATGGAGAGTGGGGTGTTGCTGGAGCGGCGTTGAGCATCGAGCCAGCCCGCGTGGAAAAGGCTGCGCCGTTTTCCACCCTAGGCCGCAGCTGAGCGCCTTTCTCCCTTGGGAAGAGGGTTGGGGTGAGGGAAGCCAACAAGCCAAGCCACCCTTGTTGGGCTTCGCTGCGCTCAACCCAACCTACACGAGCCCGAGGTGGCGCCCCCTTGCCCTGCGGGAGAGGACTGGGGTGAGGGAAGCCACCGAGCCGTAGATTGGGTTGAGACAGCTCCATCATCGAAACCCAACAAGCCAAGCCACCCTTGTTGGGCTTCGCTGCGCTCAACCCAGCCTACAAGAGCCCGAGGTGGCGCCCCCTCTCCCTCCGGGAGACGGCTGGGGTGAGGGAAGCCGTACCGTAGGTGGGTTGAGACAGCTCCACCGTCGAAGCCCAACAAGCCAAGCCATCCCTGTTGGGCTTCGCTGCGCTCAACCCAACCTACACGAGCCCGAGGTGGCGCCCCCTCTCCCTCCGGGAGAGGGCTGGGGTGAGGGAGGCCCTACTCGTGAAACTCCGCCACCGTCTCGCGTCGGCCATAGAGGAAGGCATCGGCCACATGCCGTAGCGGCGCCACGTCCACGTCGGAGCGGTTCTGCGCCACCAGCTCGGCGAAGCGCGCATAGAGACCGGCGTATTCCCTGTCCGGGCCCTGGTGGCTCAGTTGGCCGTCCAGGTACAGCTCGCTGCCGCCCTTGCTCAGGGTCAGGCGACCCGCATCGGTGTCGACGTGGATGTCCCAGGTCTGGGGCCCGGTCTGCAGGAAGTCGAAGTCGGCGGCGATGGGCACCCCGGCGCTGTCGACGAAGGCCAGTTGCGCCGCCACCGGGGTCTGGCAGTTGCCGGGCACCTGCAGCGTCGCCTCCTTGAGAAAGAACGGCCGCGGCAGGATGGCGGTGACAATGGACAGGGCATTGATGCCCGGATCGAAGACGCCCATGCCGCCCGGTTCCCAGATCCAGGCCTGACCCGGATGCCAGACGCGCACGTCTTCCTTCCACTCGATCCGGACCGCCTGGATGCGCTTGCCTTCCAGCCACGCGCGCGCCGGCTGCACGCCCTGAGCATGGCGGGAATGCCAGGTGGCGAACAGCGAAAGACCGGCCGCCTCGGCCTGGCGCGCCAGGGCGTCCACCTCGCTCAGGGTCGCCCCCGGCGGTTTCTCCAGCATCACGTGCTTGCCCGCCGCCAGGGCCTCGCGGGCCTGTTCGTAGCGCACCGCCGCGGGCGCACAAAGCGACACGGCGTCGATCGCCGGACCGTCTTCGAGCAGGGCGCTCAGGCTGGGATAGTGGGCGACGCCGTCGAGCTGGGCATTGCGGCTGGCCACGGCGACCAGCTCGTAGTCGGGATTGGCGGCGAGCGCCGGCAGGTGCTGGTCACGGGCGATCTTGCCCAAACCGACGATGGCTATTCTTATCATGATCGTCCTCGGTAGACGGTAGGAAACCGCCGCCTAGGATCGGGTAATCATCACACCAAAGCAACAGCTTCGCGGTCGGTCTGCAGGCTCTCGCGCAACTCCAGCCAACTGCGCAGATTGGCCCCCTCGCGGCCCTTGCGCCACATCAGCCAGGTGGTGGCCCGGGCGAAGCGTGCCTGGATTTCGTGACGCTGCACCCGCTCGCGACCGGGCAGGCTGTCGAGCATGGATTCCGGCATCAGCGCCACTCCGCCGGTGATCACGCAGGCCAGCATGCTGTGGTAGGACTCGATCTCCATCACCGGTCCGCTGGGCACCCCGGCGGCGGCGTACCAGGTGTCCAGGTAGCGACGATAGGAGCAGCCGGCGCGAAAACCGAACACCGGGCGCCCCGCCACGTCGGCGGGCGAACGCACCGGACCGAGTTCCAGTCCGGTGATCAGCACCAGGCGCTCCTCGAACCAGGGCTGACCTTCCAGCGCCGCGTCGGGCGCCGGGCCGTCCACTAGGGCGGCGTCCAGGCGACCGGCCAGCAGGCCCTCGACCAGTTCGCCACTGGGGCCGCTGTGCACCTGCAGATTCACCTTGGGATAGCGCTGGTGATAGCGCGCCAGCAGCCCCGGCAGGTGGATGGCCGCGGTGCTGAACATGGAGCCCAGCACGAAGGTACCGGCCGGCTCGCCGCCCTGCACCGCGCTGCGCGCCTCGTCGGCCAGGGCGAACAGGCGATGGGCGTAGTCCAGCAGCCGGTGGCCGGCGGCGGTCAGGTGCAGCCGCTGGCGTTCGCGCAGGAACAGCTCCACCCCCAGTTTGTCTTCCAGCTGGCGCAGGCGCGTGGAGAGATTGGACGGCACCCGGTTGAGCCGCTCGGCGGCCTTCACCAGGGATCCCTCCTCGGCCACCGCCTGGAAGATGCGTAGCTCTGCGAATTCCAAGGATCACCACCTTTCTCTTTAGCTGAACATCTATTTCTTTATTATTCGTTTTTATTGATTAACTTCAAGGCCTAGGCTGTACCCATCCGCTCGCTACTGGAGTCTTGCGATGACCGCCACCACCCGCCTGCTGGCCTGCCTGCTCGCCCTGGCCACCGCCATGGGCATCGGCCGCTTCGCCCTCACCCCCGCCCTGCCGCACCTGATCGCCGAAGGCCAGATCGACCTCACCGGCGCCAGCCTGCTGGCCGCGGCCAACTACCTGGGCTATCTGCTGGGCGCCCTGGATGCGCTCTTCGCCCGCCGGACCCATGCGCGGCTGGTCGGCGGCCTCTGGCTCTGCGCCGGCCTGACCCTGGCGTCGCTGCTGGCCGATGGCCTGGCCGCCCAGGCGCTGCTGCGCTTCGGCACCGGCCTGGCCAGCGCCTGGGTGCTGGTGATGGTGACCGGTCTCAGCCAGCCCCTGGCCGCCGAAGCCGGCCGGCCGCGCCTGGGCGCCCTGGTCTTTACCGGTCCCGGGGTGGGCATCCTCATCAGCGGGTTGATGGCCCTCGTCAGCAATCGCCTGGGCGGTGGCTCCAATCAGCTGTGGCTGAGCTACGGCCTGCTCGCCAGCGTGGCGACCCTGGCGCTGCTGCCCCTGCTGCCACGGCGCGGTCCGGCCACCCTGCTACCCACCGCCGCAGCGCCGGCCAAGCGTTCCCCGGCCTTCAACCGCCTGATCCTGGCCTATGGCCTGGTGGGCGTCGGCTACATCCTGCCGGCGACCTTTCTTTCGCAGATGGCCGCCAGCCGCTTCCACGGCCAGTGGCAGGCCGACCTCTTCTGGCCCGGCTACGGCCTGGCCGCGGCCCTGGGCGTGGTGCTGGTCAGCCTGAGACGCCCGGGCACCGACACCCGGCGCTGGCTGATCGCAACCCTTTGGCTACAGGCCGCGGGCGTACTGCTCTGCCTCCTGCCGGGCAGCCTGGCGCTGTTTCTCGGCGTGCTGCTCTGCGGCGGTCCCTTCCTCGCCTGCATGCAGCTGGTGATGCAATACGGCCGCGAGCTGGCACCGGCCACGCCGCAACGCAACGCCGGGGTGCTCACCGCCAGCTTCGCCAGCGGCCAGTTGCTCGGTCCGCTGCTCGGCGCGGCCAGCAGCCATTTCGCCGGCGACCTGCAACCGGCCCTGGTGATCGCCGCGCTGGGCCTGCTGTTCGCCGGTCTGCAACTGCGCCGCGCCCGGGCGTCGCTACAGCGCTGCATCGCCTGAATCGTTTCCGCTGCGGCCATTCGTCACAGAAGTAAAACTGGGTGGTTCCTTGTTTTGAAATGTTTCGCCGTTCCTGAGTACAGTGATCGCCGCGCCTCATAGAGGAGGCGCCTCAGGCGCTCGCCATCCACCCTACAAGGAATACAACACTCATGATGAAGGCCTCCGATCTGGTCGTTCGCTGCTTGGAGAACGAGGGTGTGGAATACATCTTCGGCATTCCCGGCGAAGAGAACCTGGACCTGCTGGAATCCCTGCGTCGCTCTTCGCAGATCAAGCTGATCCTGACTCGCCACGAGCAGTCCGCCGGCTTCATGGCCGCCACCTACGGCCGCTTCACCGGCAAGACCGGTGTCTGCCTTTCCACCCTCGGTCCAGGTGCCACCAACCTGGTCACCGCCGGCGCCTACGCCTACCTGGGCGGCATGCCGATGCTGATGCTGACCGGCCAGAAGCCGATCAAGAAATCCAAGCAGGGGCGTTTCCAGATTCTCGACGTGTGCCGCATGATGGCGCCGCTCACCAAGTACACCCACCAGTTCGCCTCCGCCGACAACATCCCGTCGCGCATCCGCGAGGCCTTCCGCCTCGCCGAGGAAGAAAAGCCCGGCTCCGTGCACCTGGAACTGCCGGAAGACATCGCTGACGAGCACACCGAGAGCCTGCCGGTCCCGCCGAGCCTGAGCCGTCGTCCAGTCGCCGAAGCCAAGGCCATCGCCGCCGCCGTCTCCAAGCTGGAAAACGCCCGCAGCCCGGTGCTGGTGCTGGGCGCCGGCACCAACCGCAAGATGACCGCGCGCGTCCTGCGCCAGCTGATCGAGAAGACCGGCATCCCCTTCGTCACCACCCAGCTCGGCAAGGGCGTGGTCGACGAGCGCCATCCGCGCTTCCTGGGCAACGCTGCCCTCTCCGCCGGTGACTTCGTGCACCGTGCGCTGGAGTCCGCCGACCTCATCGTCAACATCGGCCACGATGTGATCGAGAAGCCGCCGTTCTTCATGACCCGCGGCGGTACCGAGGTCATCCACATCAACTTCCGCTCCGCCGAAGTCGATCCGGTGTACTTCCCCCAGGTCGAGGTGGTCGGCGACATCGCCAACGCCATCTGGGAGATCAAGGAGCGCATCGAGGTCCAGCCCACCTGGGACTTCGACCGCCTCCTGACCATCCGCGAAGCCAACGAGGCCCATGTCGCCGAAGGCGCCACCGACGACCGCTTCCCGGTCTATCCGCAGCGCCTGGTGGCCGATCTGCGCCACGTGCTGCCGTCCGACGGCATCGTCGCCCTGGACAACGGCATCTACAAGATCTGGTTCGCCCGCAACTACAAGGCCTACATGCCCAACACGGTGCTGCTGGACAACGCCCTGGCCACCATGGGCGCCGGTCTGCCGTCGGCCATGGCCGCGCGCCTGGTACACCCCAACACCCCCATCGTGGCGGTGTGCGGTGACGGCGGCTTCATGATGAACAGCCAGGAGCTGGAAACCGCGGTGCGTCTGAAGATGAACCTGGTGGTCATCATCCTGCGCGACGACGGCTACGGCATGATCCGCTGGAAGCAGGCGCAGATGGGCTTCGAGGACTTCGGCCTGGACTACGGCAACCCGGACTTCGTCCGCTACGCCGAAAGCTACGGCGCCCACGGCCATCGCGTGGAAAGCGCGGCGGCCTTCGCGCCACTGGTGCAGCACTGCCTGGACACCCCCGGCGTCCACGTCATCGACTGCCCGGTGGACTACTCCGAGAACGACCGCATCCTGCACCAGGACATCAAGGAGCGCAGCGCGGCGGTCTAATCGCTTAGCCCCGGCGATCCCTACGACGCCCCGGCCTCCAGGTCGGGGCGTTTTTCATGGCGCCCGAAGCAGCCAGTTAGTCCTCTCCGCCATCCAAGCTGGCGCCATATCGTCAAACTAATAGGCAGAAAAAGCCTGAAAAAACAAACAGATACGATGTGGGACCACACAAGACCCTGCCGGCTATCCGGGTAATCACACAGCCTATCGTCCGGACTCGAATATCGCGGCGATTCGCGTTCTATTAAGCAACCCTTAAGCACCGCGGTGGATGAGTTCTCGCCGTCCTTGAGCCGTCCTGACGAGCGCCCTGCCCTCGCCGAGGTCACGGATCGGGACCCGACGGCAGATGGCTCGGTACCCGCAAAGAGTCCTTGGGGTCAATCCGTGGTTACCCGCACAAGCTGCCAAGCGCCCCCTTCGCGCCGCCGGCTTCTGCCGGCCGGCTGACGAATCGACAGAGGCTGCCGTAACCGCGAAGCACGAGGCGCGAGGTCCCCGGACCCGCACCTTCCAACGCTCCGCTATCCAGGTAGTCCACATGCAGCAAGTTGGCTGGAATCCACTAAGCAATATAAGCGTCAGGGCCAAGCTGGGCCTTGGCTTCGCCCTGCTCATCGGCATGATCCTGCTGGTGGCCTACACCGGCTGGTCGGCCACCGATACCCTGCGCGATCGCAGCGAGCGCATGAACGATATCGCCGGCTACAGCACCCTGGCCCGCGACATGCGCATCGAGCGACTGGTGTATTTCACCAAGGCCGATGACGCCCAGGCGGCCAAGTGGCTCGCCGCCCTGGACAAGACAGAAGGCCAGTTGCAGGCCATCGTCCCGCACTTCAACTCCCCGGCGAACAAGGCCCTGCTCGACGAGGCCGGGGCCGCGCTCAAACGCTATCGCGACTTCTACAACCAGACGATCACCGCCACCCGCGAGCGGGAATCCATCCGCAAGATCGCCAGCAATGCGGCAGAGGCGGCCAATGCCCAGCTGCTGGCACTGGCCGAAGAGGCGAATGGCGAGACCGGCCGCCAGGCCGATCGCCAGCAGCTGGCGGCGCTGTTCATCGGTGTACAGCGGATGAGGGTCGATTTCCGCGGCTACGCCAGCTTACCCGGGAAGGACACTGAGCAGACGGCACGCACCTCCGTCAATGCCACCCTCACCCAGGCCAAGGCGCTCGGCACCACGGCGTTGCCGACCGAGACCGTGCAAAAGCTGGTCGGTGAAATCACCGCCTACGGGCAGCGTCTCGACCAGCTGGTGGCCGCGCAGGCGCAGGTGGATCAGGCGCAGGGCGGTATCACCACCACCATCACCACCCTGCTCGGCATCGCCGACAAGCTCACCGCCATCCAGCAGGAATTCCGCGCGGCCGACGTGGCCGGTGCCCGTCAGCTGCTGTTGATCTGGCTGGCCGTCGCCATCGCCCTGGGCCTGACCTGTGCCTGGCTGATCACCCGCTCTATCGTCAAGCCCTTGCAGGACACCGTGACCCTGGCCAAGCAGGTTGCCAACGGTGACTTCACCCATCAGCAGCAGGTCACGCGCAAGGATGAATTGGGCGCCCTGCAGACCAGCATGCAAGGCATGACCGGCAACCTGCGGCGCCTGATCGGCGAGGTGCGCGACGGGGTGGTTCAGGTGGCCAGTGCCGCCGAGCAGCTGTCGGCGGTCACCGAGCAGACCAGTGCTGGCGTGCAATCGCAAAAGGTCGAGACCGACCAGATCGCCACCGCCATGCAGGAAATGACCGCCACCACCCACGAGGTGGCGCGCAACGCCGGGAATGCCGCCAAGTCCGCACTGGAAGCGAGTCGGCAGGCCCAGCAAGGGGAGCAGTCGGTGAGCAAGGCGGTCGACCAGATCGAGGTGCTGGCCCGGGAAATGGAATCGACCAAGGCCGCCATGGCCACCCTGCGCGGCCATGCCGATAGCATCGGCGGCGTGCTCGACGTGATCAAGGCCGTCTCCGAGCAGACCAATCTGCTGGCGCTCAATGCCGCCATCGAAGCCGCTCGGGCCGGCGAGGCGGGCCGCGGCTTCGCCGTGGTCGCCGACGAGGTCCGCGGCCTGGCCCAGCGCACCCGCTCCTCGACGGACGAGATCGCCCAGCTCATCACCGGCCTGCACCAGAGCACCGACCGCATGGCGACGGTGCTCGACCACAACGTGCAGCTGACCGACAGCAGCGTCGGCCTGTCGCGCGAGGCGGGCGAGATGCTCAAGCGCATCACCCAGTCGGTCAAGGACATCGAATCGATGAACGAACAGATCGCCTGCGCCGCCGAGCAGCAGAGTTCGGCCGGCGAGGAGATCAGCCGCAATGTCACCAACGTCCGCGACATCTCCGACCAGACCGCGGCCGCCAGCGAGGAGACGGCTTCCTCGAGCATGGAGCTGGCCCGCATCGGCGTGCGCCTGCAGGAGATGACGGCGCGCTTCAAGGTGTAGGTCTGGCGCCGGGAGCTTCCCTCACCCCGACCCTCTCCCCCAGGGAGAGGGGGCGCACCCGGTGTGGCCCGCGCAGGGTGGAAAACGGCGCAGCCTTTTCCACGCGGAAGAGCCCGCTGCAATAGCGACTTCGCTGTAAACCAACCTGCAGATCCCTCACCTCGACCCTCTCCCCCAGGGAGAGGGGGCACACCCGGTGCGTCCCGCGCAGGGTGGAAAACGGCGCAGCCTCTTCCACGCGGAAGAGCCCGCTGCGATAGCGGCTTCGCTGCAAACCAGCCTGCAGATCCCTTACCGCGCCCCCAGGGAGAGGGAGCGCACCCGCTATGCCCCAGCGCAGGGTGGAAAACGGCGCAGCCTTATCCACCCTCGGGTAGCAATTCCCCTACTCCAGGCTGGCCTCTTCCAGCAACCACCGCTCGAAAAGCGCCAGCGTCGGATTGACGGCCTCCGCGGGACGGGTCACCAGCACATAGCGCTCGCGCAGTTCGGGCATGACCGGCCAGGGCGCCTGGAGGCGGCCGGTGGCCAGGTCTTCCTTGATGTAGCGCTGGGGCACCAGAGCCATGCCGAAACCGGCCTTGGCGGCCTCGATCAGCAGCGAATAGCGATCATAGGTAGGGCCGGTCGCCTGGGCACCTAAGGGCAGTCCGGTGAGCGCGGCATAACGACGCCAGCTGTGCGGACTCTCCCGCTTGTGCAACAACGGCAGACTGGCCGGCGGATGATCGGCCAGCCGCGGATGACAGACCGCGACCAGTTGCGCCTCGAACAGCCGTTGCACCCTCAGGCTCTGCCAGGCCGGATGCTCGTAGTTGATCGCGGCATGCAGGCCGCTGCCCTCCAGGGCGAAGGGCTGCGTCCGCTCGCGCAGGTTGACCTGGATCTCCGGATGGCGCTCGTGGAAACGCGCCAGGAGGGGGATCAGCCAGCGACCGGCCAGGGTCGGGATGACGCCGATCTCCAGCGTCGTGGCGCCGCGGGCCTGGGCGATCAGCTGCTGGGTATGGCGCTCGATGTCGGCGAGTGCCGTGCGTATATGGGCGGCATAGCCGGCACCGGCGGCGGAGAGCTCGACGCGATTGCCGATCCGATTGAACAGCCGGACACCCACCGCAGCCTCCAGCTTGGCGATCTGCCGGCTGATGGCGCCCTCACTCAGCGCCAGCTCCTGCGCGGCCTTGGCGAAGCTGAGATGGCGGGCAGCCGCTTCCAGGGCCACCAGCGCCGTGGTGCTGGGCAGGCGTCTAGTCATCGGCGGTCATCCTTGGCGGCGGGGCGGCACAGGATGACGCCTGGGCAAGCTGCCTTGCAAAAAAATCCGTAACGCTCGCCGGCCAGCGCCTCCTAGCATGAGCGGACCTGAAGACCAAGGAAGCGCGAGCCATGATGACGAGGACGTCCACCTTGAACAGGGTCGACCGGGTTCTGCTGGGCTTGGGTCTGGTGATTCCTGTCTGGTTGACGATCGGTGTAGGACTGACCGCCCTGGCCTATCCCGGCTATAGCCATGTTGACCACGCCCTGAGTCGGTTGGGCGCCATCGATGCGCCTACCCAGGGCTTTTCCGCCTGGATCAATAACCTGCCGCTCGGCGTGCTCTTCGTGCTGGTGGCCCTGGGCCTGGCCCGGCGCTTTCGCGGTTCGCGCCTGGCCCGCCTGAGTGCGGCCCTGATCCTGCTGCATGGCCTGGCGAGCTTCGCCACCGGCGTCTTTCCCTGCGATCAGGGCTGCGCCCCGGTGCAGCCCTCGCGCTCGCAAACGCTGCACAACCTGGCAGGCCTGGTGATGTTCCTGTCGCTGACCCTGGCCAGTGCACTCTGGGGCTGGCTTGGCAGGCGCCTGCTGGCCTCGCCGGGCTTTGCCTGCTTCTCGATCCTCTGCACCGCGCTAGCGCTGGTCACCGCGGCCCTGATGGCGGGAGCGGTCACCGACGGCCAGGGCTTCGGCCTCTACCAGCGCCTCAACTACGCCACGGGCGTCTGCTGGCTCGCGGTCCTGGCCTGGCTGGCCCGGCACGAACGCGGGTAACCGGCGGCCAGCGGCAAGCGCCATTCCGGACGCCTCAGGCCTGTACGGTCAGGGCGACCAGCCGCGCCACCAGCGGTCTGACCAGCAGCACGCAGACGAACGCCGCAGGCATCGCCACCTGGTAGGCGTTCATCACATTCCTGAAGTAATGGGCATCGAACCCGAACTCGGCCAGGGTGATCACCAGGCACATCAGCAAGGCCATGATGGTCGACATATAGAGGGCGAACACATAGGGCGTCACGCCCTTGGGCAGGCGTCGTCTGGCGGAAAGCGCTGGAGTCTGGGAATTCATCGGCTAGTCTCTGGTGGATGGGCGAGGCCAAGCTAACAAGCAGCGGAACCGGCCGGTAGCCGCCTCGTCGTTGGTTCACCTTCAACAGAAATCAACGAATACAGCGACGGGGATCTCGTGGACATCCTGGGTTTGATCAGTACCTACATCAAGGTCGTGGAAGCCGGCAGCATCGCCGGGGCTGCCCGTGGCCTGGGCCTGAGTGCGGCCGCGGTGAGTCAGAGCCTGGCCCGACTGGAGGCGCATCTGGGTGTGCGCCTGCTGTCGCGGACCACGCGCCGCCTGGCCATGACGGAAAGCGGGGCCCGCTATTTCGACCAGGTCCGACATATCCCGCAGGAGGTCGAGAGTGCCGCCCAGTCGGCGACCCTGGCCAGCGAACCCCAGGGAGCGCTGCGAGTGGCGACCACCGCCGCCTTCGGCCGGCATCTGCTGGCGCCGCTGCTGCCGGCGTTCAAGCGCCGCTATCCGGGCATCGACATCGAACTGATCGGCTCCGACCGGCGCCTGGATCATCGCCTGGAACAGATAGACGTCAGCCTGAGGATCAAGGCGCAGCTCAGCGACAGCCTGGTCGCCCGACGCATCGCGTCCCGGGCCTTTCTGTTCTGCGCGGCGCCCGCCTATCTAGCACACGCGGGCACACCGCGAACTCCGGAAGACCTGCAGCAGCACGCCTGCCTGCTGTTTCGCTATCCCACCGACGGGCGCTATCTGCCCTGGCGATTCGAACGCGAAGGCCAGGTCTTCGAGGCAGCCACGCGTCCCGGTTTCGTCTGCGACGACATCGACATCCTGGCGCAGATCGCGGTGAACGGCGGCGGCATCGCGCGCCTGGCGGACTTCGTCGCCCTGCCGCTGATCGAGCGCGGGCAGCTGGTACCGCTGTTCGGCGCGGCTAGCCAGGGCGCCACGTCGGCCCAGTCGGAAGCCATGGATATCTATGCCTGCGTCGCCGAACGTTCGGCGCTGACCGGCAAGGTGCGCGCCTTCATCGACTTTCTCGAAGAGGCGTTGCAGACCCGCGACGGGACGGTGCCCGCTCACTGAACAGGCCTGCGTCGGCAGCGCTGCGGTCAGTGCCCCCCGCCGTCGGTGATGAAGTAGGTAGCCCGGTCCAGGCCGCGTGGCAACTGCTCAGGGGTTCGGTTGATCAGGCCGATGTCCTTGGCGGCATCGTAGCCCAGGCGCCGTCTGTTGCTCTCGGAGGACAGCAGGGTGGTGAGCTCCTCCGGCGCCAGCTTGAGGCAGCCCTTGTAGATCTCACTGAACTTGAGGTTCGCCCGTTCCGCATCCTCGAAGGCCTGCCTGGCCTGGTCGGGCTTCATGTAGCCGTTGACGGCGATGGACGTCGCGGCCGGATGCAGGAGAAAGGTGGACAACGGCGCGGCATAGCGATCCTCGGTCGCGCAGTAGATCAGCGTGGCGGAAGAGTCCGTCGCGGCGGCATTGATGGTGTTTAGATGCAGCGGATAGTGACGGATGAATTCGTAGGCCACATAGCCCGCCTCCAGGTCGCCACCATGGCTGTTGAGATAGAGATTGACGTTCTTGACGGCGGGGTATTTGAAAGCGATGTCGCTGAGGGCGGCCAGCAGGGAGCTGACCGCTCGATCGCTGATGCCGCTGTTGAAGTACACCGAGGCGGTGTCGGCAGTGGCCGCTCCGCCCTCCCCGCGGATGACGGTCATGTCGGCCACAGCCTCCGTCACCCAGCTCGCGGCCAGCAGCGCCAGGACGACCCTGGACAGCCGTGGCGCACGCGTCGAACGTCCCATCCCTGCTCGCTCCCTTCTCGGCATCAGGCCTGAAAAGGTAGATAGCGCGGCTTAAGGTCGGCTTAACCCGCCAGGGCGAATCGGCGTTCGGTGCCCTCAGTCCTTTTTCAGCAGCCCGGCCAGTCCGGCGAAGGGATTGTGGGTGGCCTGGGCCACCTTGGGCGAGCTCAGGGAGCTGTCGCTGAAATACTGCTGATCGGTGTAGCGGCTGTGCTCGTTGTCGTGGCAGTACAGGCACAGCAATTCCCAGTTGGAGCCATCCTGGGGATTGTTGTCGTGGTTGTGGTCACGGTGGTGCACGGTCAGCTCGCTCAGGCGCTTGCCGGAGAATTCGCGGGCACAGCGACCGCAGACGTGGGGATACATCTTCAGCGCCTTGTCGCGGTAGCCGCGTTCGCGCTCGCGCTGGGTCTCGGCGAGGATTCGATCCAGCTTCGAGGTATCGGTGGCCATGCTGCGTCCTGAGGGGTCGTGTCGGGAGGCTCAGTATAGCCCGCGCCTGGCCCCGCGGGTGATCAGGCACGAGTCCACTCAGGGCTTCTTCTGGGCGCCCCCCTCCTCCCCCTCGAATTCGGCGAAATACTGCTCCGCCATGGCCCGCAACGAGCGGCCGATGTTGGCGTACTCGTATTCGTTGAGGTTGGCGAGGGACACCCGGGCAGCCGGTTGCTGGGTGCCGAAGCCCTTGCCGGACAGGAGCACGATGCCGGTCTCCCTGGCGATGCGGAACAGCAGGTCGCCACTGCTGAATTTGGCTTTCACCCAGGTGGCGAAGGCGTCGCCATGGAGCTTGCGCGCCAGGTCTTCCAGATCCAGCAGGGTGTAATAGTCGACGGCGTTGGGATCGTTCTCCGGGGCGACACCCAGTTCGCGATAGAGGGCGGCTTCGCGGCGCCGCACCAGCTTTTTCAGCTCGGTCTTGTAGCCGTCGCTTTCGTCCATCAGGGCGAACAGCGCGAACAGCACCATCTGCACCTGCTGCGGCGTGGAGAGCCCGGCCGTGTGGTTGAGCGCCACGGTGCGGCTGTCGGCGACGAGCCGATCGAGGAATTTGAGGCCGCGCACGTCCGGCAGCAGGCTGCCGTAGCGGCGGTCCAGGGAGGCCTTGGTCGCCTCGGGCAGTTCGGCCAGGGCCTGGTCGAAGATGCTGTCCTTGTGCGCGCCTATCACCCCCAGGCGCCAGCCGGTGGCACCGAAGTACTTGGAGAAGGAATACACCAGCAGGGTGTTGCGCGGGCAGGTGGCGAACAGCGAACGGAAGTCGTCGGCGAAGGTGCCGTAGACATCGTCGGTGAGGATGAAGAGGTCCGGACGCGCCTCGGCGACGAGGCGGGCGACGGTGGCCAGGCTGCGGTCGTCCATCTTCACCGAGGCCGGATTGCTGGGGTTGATGCAGAAGAAGATCTTGATCGTCGGATCGCGCAGCTTGTCGAGCTCGCTGTCCGGATACTGCCAGTTCGCCTGGGGATCGGCGTGGATGTGCACCTGCTCCAGCCCGAATTCTTCCAGCTCCGGGATCTCGATGTAGGGGGTGAAGGCCGGCATGCCGATGGCCACCTTGTCGCCCCGCTTGACCAGGCCGTTCTGCTGCAGCGAATGGAAGATGTAGGTCATGGCGGCCGTGCCGCCCTCCACGGCGAAGAGGTCGACCGAGCCGGCGGGCATGTAGCCGCCGATCATCTCCTTGACGATGTAGTGGCTGACCACCTGCTCGGAGATCTTGAGCATGCGCGGCGGCACCGGATAGTTGGCGCCGAGGATGCCCTCCACCATCTCGTGGAGAAAGGCCGAGGCCGACAGGCCCAGCTGGTCGCGCACATAGCTCAGGCTCTTGGCCAGGAACAGCACGCCGGGCTGGTCGCGGTGTTCGGCGGTATAGCGCTCGAAGCGCGCCTCGATGCCATCGATCTGCGGCAGGCCGCCGACCCCGTGGGGCATGTAGGAATAGGACAGTTCCGCCTCGCTGGTGGCGAACAGGCCGAGGCGAAAGAAGGCCCGCCGCGGCAGGGTGGCCAGGAAGTTGGGATTGCCGCGACCGGCGTTGAGCATCAGGCGGTTCTCGCTGCCCGAGGCGAGCTTGATCAGTTCGTCCTTGAGTTCGAACGGACTCAGTTTGGCGTACTGGGCGTAATCGTCTTGAACTTCGCTCATGACTTGTTTCCTTCGATTAGGCGAAGGCCACGACCAGTGGCCCGAGCAGGGTGAGAAACACGTTGGCCAGGGCGTAGGTGACCGCGAAGGGCACCGTGGGGATCGAGTTGCCGGCCTTGTCCAGCACCTCGCCGAAGGCGGGGTTGGCGCTGCGCGCACCGGCGACGGCCCCGGCGAACAGCGCCAGGTTGCGGTAGCGCAGCACATAGCGACCGACCAGGATGGTGATGACGATGGGCACCACGCAGACCACCACCCCAATGAGGAAGATGGAGAGGCCCTGGGTGGCGATGGTCTCCACCGCCTGGCGCCCGGACTGTAGTCCCACCACCGCCACGAAGCCGGCCAGGCCAAGGTCGCGCAACAGGGTCGAGGCCGGCAACGGCAGGTTGCCGCGGGTCAGGTGGCGACTGCGATACCAGCCAAAGACCAGGCCGGCGATCAGCGCCCCGCCGCCGCTGCCCAGGGTCAGGGGGATGGCGCCCAGGCGGATCACGACCAGGCCGATGAGCAGCCCGACGGCCAGACCGAAGCCATGGAAGACGAAGTCGGTCTTGTCGCTGGGGACGATGATGGAGCCGACCTGCTGGGCGACTCTCTGGATGTCGTCTGGGGTGCCATAGAGGGTGACCAGGTCGCCTGCCTCGATGACGGTATCGGGCTCCAGCGCCAGGGGCCGCCCGGCGCGTTTCACGCCAACCACGTAGACGCCGTGGCGCAGGGCCTGGCTGGCGGCCTGGCGGATCTCGGCCACGCGGCGACCGACGAAGGTCGGGTTGTCGAGGCTGACGTCGCGCTGCACCACCACCACGTCCATGTCGGGCGAGGACTGCAACTCGGCGCCCAGGCGCCCGGCGATGGCCACCACCCCGGCGCGCCGCCCCACCACCAGTACCACGTCGCCGGCTTCCAGCACCGTCGTCGGGGTCACCCCGACCAGGGCGCCGCCGCGCTTGATGCGCTCGATGGTGAGGGCCGCCTGGGGATCGCCCTGGTCGCTGACCTCCAGTTGTGCCACGGTCTGGCCGGCTGCCTGGTCGATGCGATAGAGCCGTCCCACCAGCGGCGGGATGGCGGGCAATTCCCCTGGGCCATAGACCTTGGCCCCGGCCAGCAACTCGGCCTCGGCCTGGGTCGCATCGTCGCGGATGCTGCGCCGCATGAACCAGGGCAGCACATTGACGCAGAGGATGATGGCGCCAAAGGAGCCGAAGATGTAGGTCACCGCATAGCCCACGGCGACGTTGCCCTGCAGTGCCTGGATCTGCTCCAGCGGCAAGTCGAGCTTGGCGATGGCGGCGCTGGCGGTGCCGATGATGGCGGACTGGGTCATGGAGCCGGCGGCGATCCCCGCGGCGATGCCCTTGTCGAGGCCGAACAGCCGGGCGCAAGCGATGACGGTCAGCAGGCCGCTGAGCGCCATTACCGCGGCCAGGACGATCTCGCGCAACGATTGCCGACCCAGGGAGCGAAAGAACTGCGGTCCGCTCTCGAAGCCTACGGCGTAGATGAACAGCGCGAAGAGCACCGACTTGATGCCGTTGTCGATGCTGATGCCGATCTGGCTGATGACCACCGCCACCAGCAGCGAGCCGGCGACCCCACCCAGCTGGAACTTGCCGAACTGGATGCTGCCGAACCAGTAACCGATGGCCAGGGACAGGAACAGGGCCAGTTCCGGTGCCTAATTCAAGATCTGCCGCAGGTATTCCATGGGAGCCGCCTTCGACCAGGGATTCGAGAGCGGAACGAAGTGAAGGGGGTCCGGGCTGGCCTTCGAACGGCCCGGCGAGCCACGGCTCCACCTGCTACGCCACCTTGCCCTGCAGGAAACTCCTGACAGCGAGGGCGCCCCGCCGACGTTAGTCTGGTCATATGAAGACCTATGGCGGCATGGCCCAAAGAACCTAAGCACAGCATTCTAGAGCTGTCAAAAGCGCAGCCACCGTGAATCGGCGCCGCGAAGACAGACTTCGCGGGCGTGAAATCCGCTCCCCATGGCGGGGCTCGGCAGGCCACCGGCAGCCCGCCGACACTGGCCTGGCAGGAAGGTCGAGCGCGCCAGCGCCTGGCGTTCTTCGGGTGAAACTCACCTGGCACCCGTACCTGCCATTCATCGGGTACTTCGGCGCGGTTCGTCCGGGTTTCGGCTGATCCTTTCACCCTCGGCCGCTGCCCTTGGCCGCGTCACCGGCTAGAGCTTCATGCCCACCGCCAGCCGGTTGAAGGCGTTCATCAAGGCCACGGCAAAGGTCAGGTCGGCGATTTCGGCATCGCTGAACTGCGCCTTGAGCGGTTCGTAAGCCGCATCGGGCGCGCCCTTCTCGGCGACGGCGGTCAGGGTTTCGGCCCATTCCAGGGCCGCGCGCTCGCGGGCGTCGAACAGCTCGCTGATGCGCCAGCCGGCCAGGCGATCCAGCTTGGCCTGGCTGACGCCCTGCCCACGCAGGGTCTCGGCGTGCTTGCCCAGGCAGAAGGCGCAGCCGTTGATCTGGGAGATGCGCAGGTAGATCAGCTCCACCAGCTTTAGGCCGAGGGCGCTCTGCGCCAGGGCCTGGCCTGTGGCGATCAGACCCTGATAGGCGGCGGGCGAGAGGGTGGAAAACGGCAGTCGTAGTTGGCTCATGGCTTACTCCAGGGTCGTGGTCACCGGGTGGGCGAGATGGCGGAAGGGCACCTCGCGGGAAAGTTGTTCACGGGCGCTCGCCAGGGTGTCGGCCACCTCAGCCGAGTCGCCGACCAGGCCCTCCAGATAGCTGAAGTGCAGGTCGAACAGCCCGAGCGTGCCCAGCGCATGGCGCACGTAGGAGGTCAGGAAATCCGGCTGCCGTGCGCGTGGCCCGCGGTGATGACCGCCCGAACTGACCAGCAGATAGACCGGCCGGTCGGTCAGCAGGCCGCGCTTGCCATCGGCGGTGGACTCGAAGGTACGGCCGATGCGCAGCACGAAGTCCAGCCACAGCTTGAGCGCCGCCGGCAGGGTGAAGTTGTGCAACGGCGTATTGATCAGCAGCAGGTCACTGGCCTCCAGCTCGCCGATGAGGGTTTCGGACAGGGCGAATACCGGCGCCTCCGGGGGCGTCCGCCGGGTCAGGGCCTCGGCATAGTCGGTGCTCAGCGGTGGCAGCGGCGCGGTAGCCAGATCCCGCTCCAGTACCTGCAGGCGGGGATAGCCCTGGCGCAGGGCAGCCAGGAGTTCGCCGGCCAGCCGATGTCCTTGGGAGGCGGCCGGGCGCGGACTGGCGTTGAGGTAGAGGGCGGTCTTCATGCCGGCACCTCTCCGCTCAGGCGCTCGGCGAAATGCAGGCCACGGGCGAGCAGGCCCTGACGGAAATAGAAGCGCTGGGCCAGGGGCATATGCAGCCCGGTATCCAGGATCAGATGGGAGCAGCCGCGCTCCAGGGCCTCGCTACGGACCGCTGCCAGCAGGCGGGCCCCCAGGCCATCGCGCTGGCGAGCCGGCGCCACCACCAGATCGTCCACATAGAGGAAACGACCGTAGAGCAGATTTTCCAGTTCGCGGTAACCGGCCAGGCCGACCACCTCGCCCTCCTCCAGGGCGGCCAGCAGCCGATAACCCTGAGCCGCCTGGCGCTGAAGTTGCGCCTGGTAGCGCTCGGCGTCGGCGAGATGGGGGCGCAGAACCTGCATCAGCGGCAGACTGGCCTGGCACAGGGGATGATCGGGCAGCAGTGGCTGGAAGGTCAGGGCCATGGTGAGGGTCTCTAGGAAAGATGCCGCCACTCTAGGCCGCCAATGGCCTAGGCTATAGAGCCAAGAAAGCTACAAACGACCAGGCCATGACCCTGAACGGCGCCCTCGACAGCCGCCTTGCCCTGCCGCTCTATCGCCAGCTCTACCAGCGCTTTCGCCAGGCGCTGGACGAGGGCCAGCTGCGGCCCGGTGACCGGGTCCCGGCGGTGCGCGCCCTGGCGGCGGAGTTGAACGTGGCCCGGGGCACGGTGGAAATGGCCTACCAGCAGCTGATCGCCGAAGGCTTTCTACTGCCGCGCGGTCCGGCCGGGACCATCGTCTCGCCGCAGTGGAGTCGCCCGACCGCTCCACCAGCGGCCGTACCCTCCTCGCCGACGGCCTCGGCAACCCATGCCGGCGGCGCGCCGTTGCCGCTGCAGCTGGGTCTGCCGGCGCTGGACGCCTTCCCGCGCAAGCTCTGGACGCGCCTGGCCGCGCGGCAACTGCGCAGCCAGGGACTGGAGGGTCTGGTCTATCCCGATGCCCGGGGTCACGCCGGCTTGCGCGCCGCCCTCGCCACCTACCTCGGCCTGTCCCGCGGGATCGCCTGTCGTCCGGAGCAGGTGTTCGTCTGCGCGGGCTATCGCGCCTGCCTGGATCTGATCGTGCAGACGCTGCTGGCGCCGGGTGCTGCCTGCTGGTTCGAGGAGCCCGGCTATTTCATCGCCCGCCGGGCATTGCAGGACGCCGGCCTGGAACTGGTGCCGGTTCCGGTGGACGCGGCGGGACTGGATGTCGCCGCCGGCCTCGCCCGGGCACCGACCGCCCGTTGCGCCCTGGTCACCCCCAGTCACCAGAGCCCGCTGGGCGTGTCTCTCGCCCTGCCCCGGCGGCTGGCACTGCTGGACTGGGCGGGGCGGCAGAACGCCTGGATCATCGAGGACGACTACGACAGCGAATACCGCTATCAGGGCAAGCCGCTGCCCGCGCTCAAGAGTCTGGATGACGGGGGACGGGTGCTCTACACCGGTACCTTCAGCAAGGTGCTGTTTCCCGGCCTGCGCCTCGCCTACCTGGTGGTGCCGCCCGGTCAGGTCGCCGCCTTCGGTCGCAGCGCCGACCGCTTGCACAACCACGCGCCCCTGCTGCTGCAGGGCACGGTGGCGAGCTTTCTCGAAGAAGGGCATTTCGCCCGCCATCTCAATCGCATGCGCAGCCTCTATCGGCAGCGCCGCCAATGGCTGGCCGAGGCGCTGGCGAATGCCTTGGGCGACGCGGCGCGGATCGAGCTGCAGGCCGGCGGCCTGCACCTGCTGGCACGCCTGTCCCAGGGCGACGATCGCCGCTGGGCGGAGGCCGCCCGGGCCGACGGCCTGGCGGTCCAGGCCCTGTCTCGCTGGTATCTGGAGACGCCCAGTGCCCAGGGCCTGCTGCTGGGCTTCACCAATGTCGTCAGCGCGGCGGAAGCCGTAGCCCTGGCCCGGCGGCTGGCTCAGCTGGCGCCCTGACCGCTCGCTGTTCGTCTCGGCCCTTCGCCCGTCCCGTCATCAGGGGCTGCCCCGAAGCGCAAAAATGTTTATTGCGTCACATTAAACTTTTTCAGATGCGACTGCTCAAAGACCAGGCTCGGAGGCTCTAGCCTGCCACTCTTGATCGGAAAGCCAGCCTTTTCGGCACTTACTCTATAGGGAGCGCTACGAGCAGAGTCACCCGCGATACCTGCACTACCAGGAGCTACGCTTCCCTGCCGTCCACGCAAGACACGGATCAGTCGCGTTTCCCTCCGCTCGTTCGCTGTACTCCCAAAACGTTGCCCTCTGGGCGTGAGTCGACAACCTGGCGCGTGAGGCCTTCCCATGCTGCAACAGCTGACCATCGCGAACAAACTCAGACTCGGCTTCGGTGCCATTCTGGTCATCATCCTGGCGCTGATCCTGGCGGCCCGGCAGGGCTTCAACCAGGTCAATCTGGCGGTTCAGCAGAACATTCATTCCTACCACGTCCTGCAGGATTCGGACGCGGCCCTGCTGGCGCTGGTCAACATGGAGACCGGCATGCGCGGTTTCGCCCTGACCGGCAAGGAAGAGTTTCTCGAACCCCTGAACAGGGGCGAGCAGCGCTTCGCCGAGCAGTTGCAGGAGCTGACTCAGCTCACCCGCGACAACCCCGCCCAGCAGGCTGATCTGGCGCAGCTGGGCCAGGCCAAGCAGCAGTGGAATAGCGAGTCCGTCCAGCAGATCCTGGCGTTGCGCCGGCAGGTCAATGCCGGCACCCAGCCGCTGGATGCCCTGACCGCCCGCATCGCCACCGCCCAGGACAAGGGCAGGATGGATGGCATGCGCGAGTTGTTGGCGCAGATCAAGACCCGTGAGAACGCCTTGCTGGACAGCCGGACCCAGTCGATGGCCGACGCCAAGCAGCAGGCCATGGCGATCCTCATCAGTGGTGGCATCCTCGCCGCCCTGCTGGCGCTGGGCATCGCCTGGTCGCTGACCCGTACCATCGTGGGTCGGCTCACCCAGACCGTCGCCATCGCTCGCACCATCGCCGCCGGCCAGCTGGATTCGCCGATTCCCACTGGCGGACGCGACGAACTGGGCCAGCTGCTGACCGCCTTCGGCCAGATGCAGGACAAGCTGCGCGGCATGATCCAGGGGATCAAGCAGGGCACCGACCAGTTGGTGGCCGCCTCCCACAGCATCTCGGCCAATTCCCAGCAGCTGTCCGCCGCTGCCCAGGAACAGTCCAGCGCCGCCTCCAGCATGGCGGCTACCGTGGAAGAGCTGACCGTGAGCATCAACCACGTTTCCGACAACGCCGGGGAAGCCCACGACCTCTCCAGCCAGTCGGGCCGACTGGCCCAGGACGGTGGCCAGACCATCCAGGCCTCGGTGGACAGCATGAGATCCATCGCCGGCACGGTGCAGTCCTCGGCCGCCCGCATCGGCGAACTGGGCGAGCATTCCGAGCGGGTCTCCTCCATCGTCAGCGTGATCAAGGGCATCGCCGACCAGACCAACCTGCTGGCGCTGAATGCCGCCATCGAGGCGGCGCGGGCCGGCGAACAGGGACGCGGCTTCGCCGTGGTGGCCGACGAGGTGCGCCAGCTGGCGCAACGCACCACCAATTCCACCCAGGAGATCGCCGCCATGATCGAGAAGATCCAGGCGGCGACCCAGGCCGCCATGAGCGACATGGAAGTGGGCGTGCGCCAGGTCAACGGTGGGGTCGACCTGGCCAATCAGGCCGGTGAAGCGGTGGTCAGTATCAACACCTCTTCGGACAAGGTGGTGCGGGTGGTCAACCAGATCTCCCTGGCCCTGCGCGAGCAGACCGCCGCCAGCCACGACGTCGCCCGTACCGTGGAGCGCCTGGCGCAGATGGCCCAGCAGAACAGCGAAGCCATCGGCGAGACGGTGCAGACCGCGGTGTCCCTCGACGCCCTGGCCAACGACCTGAATCGCCAGATCGGGCAGTTCCGCTGCTAGCGCCAGGCTCCCCCGCACCGCCTTTCCATCGATCCCGGTACCTGGCCGGGATCGCCTCGCCGAAACACCTCGCAACATTCTCTTAACGCAACGGTCACAAAGGCGTCTCCCTCAAGGCCTGCGCCCTGCATGAAAACCCCGCGTCCCGTCGATCGTCTGCCCCGCCTCAACCAGCTGCGCAATTTGAAAATGGCCCGCTCCGCCCACGCCTACGTCCGCGGCAGCACGGTGCAGTTCTACGAGTGGCTGCACAGCCAGCCCGGCCGCAACCTGCCCAATGGGCCAGCGGTGTGGATCTGTGGCGACTGCCATGCCGGCAACCTGGGCCCCACCGGCGATCTGCACGGCTCCACCGACGTCAACATCCGCGACCTGGATCAGACCGTGGTCGGCAATCCGGCCCATGACCTGGTGCGTCTGGCGCTGTCGCTGGCCACGGCGGCGCGCGGCTCCGACCTGCCGGGGGTGACCACGGCGCGGATGCTCGAAGAGATGATGCGCGGCTACGAGGTGGCCTTCGAAGACGATCTCGAGCGCGAGGTCCCGCGCCCCGCCCAGGTCAAGGCCGGGATGCGCAGCGCGGTACAGCGCACCTGGAAG
Source organism: Pseudomonas sp. HR1 (assembly GCF_030175875.1). Classification (NCBI taxonomy): domain Bacteria; kingdom Pseudomonadati; phylum Pseudomonadota; class Gammaproteobacteria; order Pseudomonadales; family Pseudomonadaceae; genus Pseudomonas; species Pseudomonas sp. HR1. Next base: position 435,826 of record NZ_JASNRF010000003.1, on the reverse strand, counting down.
CACCTGGCCAAGGAGCGCATGGAAAACACCCGCCCCAAGCTGCCGCTGGGCAAGCACTTCTGGCAGCTGAGCAAGGACGAGCGCAAGGCCATCGCCGATCTGTGCGAGACGCCGGGCATCCATGCCCTGGTGACCTCGCTCAAGGGTCGCAGCCACGACAGCCGCGTCGAACTGCTGGACAGCGCCTACTGGGTCAAGGGCTGCAGCTCCCTGGGGCTGCGCCGCTACGCCGTGCTGCTGGGCGTGGACGACGGCGACGACCAGGACTACTGCCTGATCGACGTCAAGCAGGCGGTGGCCGCCGCCGCTCCGCGCGTGGCCCATGCCACCATGCCCCGCGACAACGGCAAGCGCGTGGTGGAAGGCGCCCGCCAGCTCTCCCCGGCCCTGGGCAATCGCATGCTGGCGGTGCGCATGCTGGATCACTCCTTCTTCATCCGCGAATTGCTGCCTCAGGACCTCAAGCTTGAACTGGACGAACTCAGCGCCCGCGAAGCCATGAGCGCCGCCGCCTACCTGGCCCGCGTGGTCGGCCGCGCCCACGCCCGGCAGATGGACCTGGCCACCCGCGTCGAGTGGATGAGCGACCTGCAACGCAATCGCACCCGCACCCTGGATGCCCCCTCCTGGCTATGGAGCAGCGTGGTGCAACTGGTAGGCGCCCACGAAATGGGTTACCTCGCCCACTGCCGCGCCTATGCGCTGGAGCATGCGCAGGACTGATCCCGACGGCGCAGCACGCGCGGGGCACTGGTAAGGTTTGCTCAGGGTCCCATCCCCTATAGTCCAAACGAGTGCCCCTTCTGCCATGCCCTCCTCCCCCCGTCCCGGTTTCGTCTCCGTCCGCGGTGCCCGCGAGCACAATCTGAAGAACGTCGACGTGGACATCCCTCGCGATGCCTTGGTGGTCTTTACCGGGGTGTCCGGCTCGGGCAAGTCGTCGCTGGCCTTCGGCACCCTCTACGCCGAGGCCCAGCGCCGCTACTTCGAATCCGTGGCGCCCTATGCGCGGCGACTGATCGACCAGGTCGGGGTACCCCAGGTGGAAGCCATCGAGGGTCTGCCGCCGGCGGTGGCCCTGCAGCAGCAGCGCGGCCAGCCCAGCAGTCGGTCGTCCATGGGCAGCGTGACCGGACTGTCCAGCCTGGTGCGAATGCTCTACTCCCGCGCCGGGCGCTATCCCGCCGACCAGCCGATGCTCTATGCCGAGGACTTCTCGCCCAACACGCCCCAGGGCGCCTGCCCGGAGTGCCACGGCCTGGGCCGGGTCTACGAGGTGACCGAGGCCTCCATGGTGCCGGACCCCGCGCTGACCATCCGCCAGCGCGCCATCGCCGCCTGGCCCACCGCCTGGGGCGGGCAGAATCTGCGAGACATTTTGGTCACCCTGGGCTATGACGTCGACATCCCCTGGCGCGACCTGCCGCAACAGCAGCGCGACTGGATCCTCTTCACCGAGGAGCAACCCACCGTCCCGGTCTATGCCGGCCTCACCCCCGAGCAGACCCGCGCCGCGCTCAAGCGCAAGGCCGAGCCCAGCTACCAGGGCACCTACACCGGTGCACGGCGCCATGTGCTGCACACCTTCGCCAATTCCCAGAGCGCCAAGATGAAGCAGCGCGCGGCGCGCTTCATGATCGGCCAGACCTGCCCGCTGTGCCATGGCAAGCGGCTGACCCGGGCGGCGCTCTCGGTGACCTTTGCCGGCCTGGACATCGGCGAGCTGTCGCGGCTGCCGCTGGACGACCTCACCGTACTGCTGCGCCGGGTCGCGGCCGGCGATTTTGACGAGGCGAAGGATGTCCGCGTGCTGGACGCCCAGACCGGCAAGCAGGATCGCGCCCGGCGCAAGGCCGCCGGTGGCAGCGACCACGCCGGCGCACCGGACGTGCGCCGCACCCCCGATCTATCCCCGGAGAAACGCCTGGCCGCCCAGCGCATGGCCAGCGAATTGCTGGAACGGCTGCAGACCCTGACCCGCCTGGGCCTCGGCTACCTGGCGCTGGAGCGCAGCACCACCACCCTCTCTTCCGGCGAGTTGCAGCGGCTGCGCCTGGCCACCCAGCTGGTGTCCCAGCTGTTCGGTGTGGTCTATGTGCTGGACGAACCCTCCGCCGGTCTGCATCCGGCCGATGGCGAATCCCTCCTGGAAGCCCTCGACGGCCTCAAGGCCCAGGGCAACTCGCTGTTCGTGGTGGAGCACGACCTGGCCACCATGAAGCGTGCCGACTGGCTGGTGGATGTCGGTCCCGCCGCTGGCGAAGGCGGTGGCCGGGTGCTCTACAGCGGTCCGCCCGCCGGTCTCGCCGAGATCGAGGAATCAGTGACGGCGCGCTATCTGTTCGCCGCGCCGCAACGCGAGACCCGGCCACCGCGCGAGCCCCAGGGCTGGCTGCGGCTGGCCGGGGTCACCCGCAACAACCTGCAGGGCCTGGACGCCGCCTTTCCGCTGGGCTGCCTGACGGCGGTGACCGGTGTCTCCGGTTCGGGCAAGTCCAGCCTGGTCAGCCAGGCGCTGCTGGAACTGGTGGGCGTCGAGCTGGGCCAGCGCGCCGCCGAGGACAGTGACGAGGCAACGGAGCTGGAGGCCGATGCCCTGCCCGCCACCACCGGCCAGGTGGTCGGTGGCCTCGGCGGCATTCGTCGCCTGGTGCCGGTGGACCAGAAACCCATCGGCCGTACCCCACGCTCCAACCTCGCCACCTATACCGGGCTGTTCGACGGAGTGCGCAAGCTGTTCGCCGCCACCCCAGAAGCCCAGGAAAGAGGCTTCGACGCCGGACGCTTCTCCTTCAACGTCGCCAAGGGCCGCTGCCCGACCTGCGAGGGCGAAGGCTTCGTCAGCGTCGAGCTGCTGTTCATGCCCAGCGTCTATGCCGCCTGCCCCACCTGCCAGGGCGCGCGCTACAACCCCGAGACCCTGGAGGTGCGCTGGCAGGGCAAGACCATCGCCGAGGTGCTCGGCCTGACGGTGGACGAGGCCCTGGCCTTCTTTGCCGAGGAAGCCCCGGTGGCGCGAGCGCTGCGGGTACTGGCCGACATCGGCCTGGGCTATCTGCGCCTCGGCCAGCCGGCCACCGAACTCTCCGGCGGCGAGGCCCAGCGCATCAAGCTGGCCACCGAGTTGCAGCGCACCAGCCGTGGCACCACCCTCTATGTGCTGGACGAACCCACCACCGGCCTGCACCCGGCCGACGTGGAGCGCCTGATGCGCCAGCTGCACGGCCTGGTCGACGAAGGCAATACCGTGGTGCTGGTGGAGCACAATCTGCAGGTGGTGGCCGGCAGCGACTGGCTGATCGACATCGGCCCCGGCGCCGGCACGGCCGGCGGTCGCATCGTCGCCAGCGGCACGCCACGCGCGGTGGCGGACGATCCCGCCAGCCCCACGGCGCCCTATCTGCGCCCCCTGTTCGACTAGCTGGCCAGCGGTGCCAGGCTGCGGCGACAGGCCGCCAGCACCAGCAGGGAAGCCACCGCCGCCAGGGCACCGAACTGGAAGGTGGCGGCGGAGCCGAGAAAGTGCCAGAGCGCGCCGGCGATGCTGCTGGTCAGCAAAAGGGCGATGCCACTGACCAGGTTGAACAGGCCGAAGGCGGTGCCGCGCAATTCGGCTGGGGCGGTGCGGGCGACCATGGCGGCAAGCAGCCCCTGGGTCATGCCCATGTGCAGGCCCCAGAGCACGACGCCCAGCGCCAGACCGGTCCAGCCGCTGCTGAAGGCCAGCGCCAGGTCGGCCAGGATCAGCAGCACCAGGCCCCAGGCCAGCAGCGCGCGGTGACTGACCCGGTCGGATAGCGCCCCCAGCGGATAGGCCGACAGCGAGAACACCAGGTGCATGCCCACCATCACCAGCGGCACCAGCGCCAGGGGTACCCCCACCTGCTCGGCCTTGAGCACCAGGAAGGCTTCGCTGAAACGCGCCAGGGTGAAGACGCCGCCGAGCAGCGCCACCTGCCAGAAGGCCGCCGACAGCTTGCGCAGCTGGCTGCGGGTCAGCGGATTGGTGCGCGCCTGGACGATGGCCGCCCTGGGTTCGTCCAGGCCGAAAACCAGCAGGGCCACGGCGATGAAGGCCGGGATCACCGCCACCCAGAACACCGCGCGGAAATCGTTGGCCCAGAGCAGCATCAGCCCCACCGCCAGCAGCGGGCCGAGAAAGGCGCCGAAGGTGTCCAGCGACTGGCGCAGGCCATAGGCGGCGCCACGGATCTCCGGCGGCGTCACGTCGGCCACCAGGGCGTCGCGCGGCGCGCCGCGGATGCCCTTGCCGATGCGATCCATGAAGCGCGCGCCGAATACCAGGCCGGCACCGCTGGCCAGGGCGAACAGTGGCTTGCTCAGGGCGCCCAGGCCATAGCCCAGCACCGCCAGGCCCTTGCGCTTGCCCAGGTAGTCGCTGAGTACGCCGGAAAAGATCTTGGTGATGAGCGCGGTCGCCTCGGCCACCCCTTCGAGAATGCCGATGTAGAGCACGCTCAGGCCCAGGCCGGTGGCCAGGAACAGCGGCAGCAGGCTGTGGATCATCTCCGAAGAGATGTCCATGAACATGCTCACTCCACCCAGAATCCAGACCCCTCGGGGTATCCGTCGCCAGCTCGCCGTCATCGTCACGCCCCTGTCCCCCTCGATCCCGTCCATCCCTGCCTGGCGGCAGGCAAACCGGTCGAAACTAGCATGACGATTGCCTGAGTCTCTACGGACGTGACATCCCCCGTTACACTGGGCGCCGCTCCTTTCCTCGAGGCCACCCCATGAAAACCCTGCTGGTCATCGGCATCGGCGCCGGCGACCCCGACTACCTCACCCTCCAGGCCATCGCCGCCCTCAATCGCGCCAGTACCTTCTTCCTGTTCGACAAGGGCACGGAAAAGGACAGCCTGATCCACCTGCGCGAAACCATCTGCGCCCGCCACATCCGTCAGGCGGACTATCGCTTCGTCACCGCGCCCATCCCCGAGCGTCGCCGCGAAGGCGACTACCGCCAGGCGGTGGACGACCTCAATGCCGCCAAGCAGGCGCTGATGGTGGAGATGATCGAGCAGGAACTGGCGGACGATGAATGCGGCGCCTTTCTGGTCTGGGGCGATCCGGCGCTGTACGACAGCACCCTGCGCATCCTGGCGGCGATCAAGCGCGAAGGCCGGCTGGACTTCGACTACGAGGTGATCCCCGGCATCTCCAGCGTCCAGGCCCTGGCCGCGCGCCACCGGGTGCCGCTCAATCGCATCGGCCAGGCCCTGGAGATCACCCCCGGTCGGCGCCTGGAGCGCTTCCCCGCGCACCTGGACAGCCTGGTGGTGATGCTCGATTCCCACGAAGCCTATCGCCGCCTGGACGAACCCGGCCTGTATATCTACTGGGGTGCCTATGTGGGTACGGCGGACGAGCTCCTCATCGCCGGTCCGCTGCAGGAGGTGGCCGAGGAGATCCACCGGGTGCGCAGCGCCGCGCGTGAAGAGCACGGCTGGATCATGGACACCTATCTGCTCTGTCGGGGGCCGGCGGACGCCTGAGAGTTGTCCAGGCGTCGATCCAGGTGAAGGGTCTGCCAGGGCAAGGCCGTCTCCCGCGCGACGACCTGAAACCCCTGGTCGAGCCAGAAGGCCTCGGCCCCGGGCAGGAAGGGATGGGTGTGCAGGTAGAGGCGCTCGACCGCGTCGCGCCGTGCCTGGGCCAGTAGCGCCGCGAACAACCGCCGCGCCAGGCCCTGGCGCCGCTGCCGGGGCACCACGAACAGTCGTACCACTTCGACCACCCTTTCACCGGGATAGGCCAGCTGGGGAAAGCGTCGGTCGTAGGGTCGATAGGCGATGCTGCCGATCGGCTCTCCGGCGGCGCCCCGGGCGAGCAGCAGGCAGCCACGATCCGCACCATAGTGGTCGGCGAAGCACCGTAGATCCTGGGGTACGGCCGTCGCCTCGACCCGGCTACCGAACAGCTCGCGATAGCTCGCCAGCAGAAAACCCAGCGTCTCGTCATCCGCCACGGTGAGCCGTTCGAGGGTGATGGGTGGCGCTTCGCTCATGGTCCTGTTCGTCTCTCCAGCAGCGGCAGGGCCGCGACATTTCGGCGCAGGTTCGCGCCGGCCGGGCTGTGCGTGGCCCGCGACGATGATACAGTCCCCCGCCATGATAACCGTCCGTTCCCCGCGCGCCTCGCTCGCCTGGATGCTGCTCGCCTGCATCCTGCTGAACGGACTCGTCTGCGCCCTGGGCCATGGCCAGATGCTGGCGCGCTTCACCCTGCCGGTCTCGCCGCCGCTGGCTCAGGGGCACGAGCACCACCACGGCCTGCACGCCCAGACCGCCCAGGACGACATGGCCGGCATGCATGCGGGCCTGCCGGGCGGCAGCGTGACCGCCCTTTCCCCCACGGGTGACTGCGTGTTCGCCGCCACCCTGTTCCTCGCCACGCTGGCCGCCGTCGTGCTGCAGTGGCTGCTGCGCCCCGGCGATCCTCATCGTCCTCGCTACCAGAGTGCCCTGCCGCCGCCACCCCGCGCACGGCGCTCCACGCTGCATCCCCAGGCGCCCTGACACCCCGGCGACGAAAGACGGCTGTCCTCCTTTCTCGTAATCCTGCGCGTGGCCCCTTGCTGGCCGCGCGTCGCTCCGTGGTGAACGCTATGACTTCGCACCCCTCCACTCCGGCCACCAAGACGCCGGGGCCGCTGCTGCAACTGTTGGCGCGGCTGCATTTCCTCATCGGTCTGTTCGTCGGTCCCTTCCTGCTGGTGGCCGCCGCCAGCGGCCTGATCTATGCCCTCACGCCGCAACTCGAGGCCCACCTCTATGCCGAGGCCCTGCACACCCCCAGTCGCGGCAAGCCCCTGCCGCTGGCCGAGCAGATCCATATCGCCCAGGCCGCGGTAGGCCCCACCCTGACCCTGGGCGCGGTACGCCCGGCGCCGGCCGAGGGCGACACCACCCGGGTGATGTTCAACGATCCGTCGCTGGGCGAGTCGACCCACCGGGCGCTGTTCATCGACCCGGTCACCGGCGCCATCCGCGGCGATCTGGCGGTCTATGGCACCAGCGGCATCCTGCCGCTACGCACCACCATCGACCAGTTCCACCGCAGCCTGCTGCTGGGCGAACCCGGTCGCCTCTACAGCGAACTGGCCGCCTCCTGGCTGTGGGTCGCGGCCCTCGGCGGTCTGACCCTGTGGCTGGTGCGCCGCCGCCAGCGCCGCCCGACCCGCGGCCTGCGCGGCCTGCATGCCAGCACCGGGTTCTGGCTGCTGGGTGGCCTGCTGTTCCTCTCCGCCACCGGTCTGACCTGGTCGCGCTTCGCTGGCGACAACATCGGCGTGCTGCGCGCCCACTACGGCTGGTCCACGCCGGGCGTGAAGACGGCCCTGGGCACCGCACCCGCGCCGGCCGTGGCCCATGACGAGCACGCCGATCACCATGGCGCCATGCACATGGCCAAGGCACCGGTTCTGGATCCGGCCACCTTCGACGGGGTGCTGGCCAGCGCCCGCGCCGCCGGCATCGACGCCGGCAAGCTGGAGATCCGTCCGGGGCGCAGCGCCGACAAGGCCTGGACGGTCAGCGAGATCGACCGCCGCTGGCCGACCCAGGTGGATGCCGTCGCCGTCGACCCGACCAGCTTCAAGGTGGTCGATCAGGTGCGTTTCGCCCAGTACTCGCTGCCGGCCAAGCTGACCCGCTGGGGCATCGATGCCCACATGGGCGTGCTGTTCGGCCTGGCCAACCAGCTGGTGCTGGCGGTCGTCGCCCTGGGCCTGCTGGTGATGACCGTCTGGGGCTATCTGCTCTGGTGGCGCCGCCGCCCCAGCCGCGATCCGGCGCAACCCGGCCTGATCACCCTCTGGCGCCAGCTGTCGCCCCTGCCGCGTCTGCTGGTCCCGGCGACGGCCCTGCTACTCGGCCTGTGCCTGCCGGTGCTGGGCGGCAGCCTGCTGCTGTTCCTGGTGGTGGACGCCCTGCTGGGCCTGCGCGGCCCGGCGCTGCGCACGGAGGCCGGTTCGGCCTGAGGTGGGGATGGGTGGTTGTTGGGCTTCGCCCTGACCTAGTCGTAGCGTGGAAAACCGCGCAGCGTTTTCCACCTGTGCCCACCCCGGACGCGTGGACAAGGCTGCGCCGTTGTCCACCCTACCCGCACGCCGCCTCCCGCTCGCACCAACCAGCCCTCTCCCTCCGGGAGAGGGCTGGGGTGAGGGCCCGCCCAATACCAGTCGTCACGCCAGGAACCGCCTCACAGACCATCCATCGGCACACCCTATCCGACGCTGGCGCACCCCAGCGAGACGCTTATAGTTATCGCAATCCCCATCCTCCAAGGATCTGCCATGCCTCGCCTGTTGCACGTGATAGGTTCGCCCCGCCAGGATCGCTCCGCCTCGCTGGAAGTCGCCACTGCCTTCATCCAGGCCTGGCAAGGCAAACACCCCGATGCCGAGGTCGATACCCTCGACGTCTGGCAGTGCGACCTGCCGGAATTCGACGGTCCCATCCTCGACGCCAAGTACGCCGGCATCCAGGGCGAGTCCCTCAGCAGCGAGCAGGAGCATGCCTGGAAGGTGGCCAAGGCACTGGCACAGCGCTTCAAGGCCGCCGATGTACTGGTATTCGGCGTGCCCTGCTGGAATTTCGGCATCCCCTACAAGCTCAAGCAGCTGTTCGACGTGGTCAGCCAGAAGGACCTGCTGTTCACCTTCGACGACCGCGGCCTCAATGGCCTGCTCGGCGGTCGCCAGGCGCTGGTGATCGCGGCCCGTGGTGCGGCCCTAGATCGCCAAGAGCACCAGGAGTCCTATCTGCGCACCTGGTGCGAGATGGTCGGCATCGACCGGATGCACACCGTGGTGGTCGAAAAGACCCTATTCGGGCCGGAAGTCGACCAGGCGTCGCGCGACCAGGCCAAACAGGACGCCGTGGCCCTGGTGAGCAAACTCTGATCGCTGACTGCAGGGGCCACCCTCACCCCAACCCTCTCCCCAAGGGAGAGGGGGCAGAGCGGCGCGGGCGAACAGTCGCGTAGGTTGGGTTGAGCGCCGCGAAGCCCAACCCCCTCCCCGCGCCAGGTCCCTCAGCGATGCCGGGTGGTCGAGCTCAGCTTGTACCTGTCGCCCGGATGCAGCAGCCGCACATAGCTGACTAGGTGCTCGTCCGACCAGGTCCGGCGGATCATCGACAGGCAGGCCGCGCCCTCGGCGATGTCCAGCCAGCGTGCGGTCTGGGCGGTGGCCAGCACCGCCTCGACGATATGCTCCACATCACTGATCGGACAGCTGGCCACCAGCACCTCGTTGGGCGTCTGGCGGCTGAAGTCGCTTTCCAGGTAATGCGGCACCCAGCGCGGATTGACGTAACGATCCTCCAGCTGGATGGGCAGGCCGTTCTCGCGGTGCACCAGGATGCTGTGAAACACCTGGCTGCCGATCCGCAGGCCCAGCCGCAGGGCGACTTCATCGTCGGCGGCGATGGCCTCGCTGCGCAGCACCTCGTTGGAATAGACATGCCCGCGGGCGCGCACCTCGGCGGCGATGTTCATCACCTCGTGCAGCGAGGACTCGACCTTGCGCTCGATGACAAAGGTCCCGAGTCCTGCCTGGCGCGTCAGGTAGCCCTGCTGCACCAGGCGGGTGATGGCCTTGTTGGCGGTCATGCGGCTGACCGCGAAATCCCGCGCCAACTGCTCCTCGGTGGGGATCTGGTGATGCACCGGGTAGGCGCCACCCTGGATGCGTTCGAGCAGAAAGTCCTCGATCACCTTGTAGCGCGGGGGTGTCGTGCTGCTCACGCGAACTCCAGGTCGGAAAATGGACAGCCGATGATAACGCGCGGTCCGGCCTTCTGGCTGCCGGACCGCGTCCGCCTCAGAGACTGGGCAGCAGCCGCGGCGTGACCAGCCCGTTCAGGCAACCGCTGGCCAGTAGCGCGCTGGCCGCCTCGATGTCCGGGGCGAAGAAGCGGTCCTCCTGGTAGTAGGGCACCCTCTCGCGCAAGAGGCTGCGCGCCCTTTCCAGGCGTTCCGAACTCTTCAGGCCATGCCGGAAGTCCAGGCCCTGGCAGGCGCCCAGCCACTCGATGGCGAGGATGCCGCGCACATTCTCGGCCATGGCCCACAGCCGCTTGCCGGCATTGGGCGCCATGGACACATGGTCTTCCTGGTTGGCCGAGGTGGGCAGGCTGTCGACGCTGGCCGGGTGCGCCAGGGCCTTGTTGTCGCTGGCCAGGGCCGCGGCGGTGACCTGGGCGATCATGAAGCCGGAATTGACCCCGCCGTTCTCCACCAGGAAGGGCGGCAGCTGGGACATGTGCCGATCCATCATCAGCGAGATGCGCCGCTCCGACAGGGCGCCGATCTCGGCCAGGGCCAGGGCCAGGTTGTCGGCGGCCATGGCCACCGGCTCGGCGTGGAAGTTGCCGCCCGAGATGACGTCGCCCTCTTCCGCGAACACCAGCGGGTTGTCGGACACGGCGTTGGCCTCCACCTCCAGCACCTCGGCGGCCTGGCGCAACTGGGTCAGGCAGGCGCCCATCACCTGGGGCTGGCAGCGCAGCGAATAGGGATCCTGGACCTTGTCGCAATTGGCGTGGGAGCGGGACACCTCGCTGCTGTCAGTGAGCAGCTCGCGATAGGCCGCGGCCACGTCGATCTGACCACGCTGGCCTCGCGCGGCATGGATGCGCGCATCGAAGGGCGCCCGGGAACCGAGCATGGCCTCGACGCTCAGGCCACCGCAGACCGTGGCCGCGGCGAACAGGTCTTCGCCTTCGAACAGCCCGCGCAAGGCATAGGCGGTGGACACCTGGGTACCATTGAGCAGCGCCAGGCCCTCCTTGGCGGCCAGGGTCATGGGTTCGAGACCCGCCATCGCCAGCGCCCCGCGGGCCGGCAGCCACTGGCCCTGGTAGCGCGCCTTGCTCTCGCCGATCAGCACCAGCGACATGTGCGCCAGCGGCGCCAGGTCACCCGAGGCCCCCACAGAGCCCTTGAGCGGGATGTGCGGATAGACCTCGGCATTGATCAGGGCGATCAGCGCCTCGATGACCTGGCTGCGAATGGCGGAGAAACCGCGGGCCAGGCTGTTGACCTTGAGCAGCATGATCAGCCGCACCAGGTCATCATCCAGCGCCTCGCCCACGCCGGCGGCGTGGGACAGCACCAGGGAGCGCTGCAGCTTTTCCAGATCCGCCGGCGCGATCCGCGTCGAGGCCAGCAGGCCGAAGCCGGTGTTGATGCCATAGGCGGTCCGGCCTTCGGCCAGGATGCTTTCCACGCAGGCCACGCTGGCGTCGATGGCGGCATAAGCGGCGGGATCCAGCTCCATGCGTAGCGGCTGCAGATAGGCCTGGCGCAGCTGGGCCAGATCGAGGGTGCCGGGTTTCAGGACAAGGGTGTTCATCGATCAGACTCCTTTGCCGATCATGGGCAGATTCAGGCCCTGCTCGCGGGCGCAGTCGATGGCGATGTCATAGCCGGCGTCGGCGTGGCGCATCACCCCGGTGGCCGGATCGTTGTGCAGCACCCGGGCGATACGGGCGGCGGCGGCGTCGGTGCCGTCGCAGACGATGACCATCCCGGAATGCTGGGAGAAGCCCATCCCTACCCCGCCGCCGTGGTGCAGCGAGACCCAGGTGGCGCCGCTGGCGGTGTTGAGCAGGGCATTGAGCAGTGGCCAGTCGGAGACGGCATCGGAGCCGTCCTGCATGGCCTCGGTCTCGCGGTTGGGGCTGGATACCGAGCCGCTGTCCAGGTGGTCACGCCCGATGACGATGGGCGCCTTGAGTTCGCCGCTGCGCACCATCTCGTTGAAGGCCAGGCCCAGCTTGGCACGCAGGCCCAGGCCGACCCAGCAGATGCGCGCCGGCAAGCCCTGGAAGGCGATGCGCTCGCGGGCCATGTCCAGCCAGCGGTGCAGGTGGGCGTCATCGGGGATCAGTTCCTTGACCTTGGCGTCGGTGCGATGGATGTCCCCGGCATCGCCCGACAATGCGGCCCAGCGGAACGGACCGATGCCGCGGCAGAACAGCGGACGGATATAGGCCGGCACGAAGCCCGGGAAGGCGAAGGCATCGGCGACGCCGGCTTCCTGGGCCATCTGGCGGATGTTGTTACCGTAGTCGAAGGTGGGGACGCCCATCTTCTGGAAGTCGAGCATGGCCTGGACGTGCACGGCCATCGACTGCTTGGCCGCGGCGACCACGGCAGCCGGATCGGTTTGGGCGCGATCACGATACTGCTCCCAGCTCCAACCGGCCGGCAGGTAGCCATTGAGCGGATCGTGGGCGCTGGTCTGGTCGGTGACCATATCCGGGCGCACGCCGCGGCGGACCAGTTCCGGCAGGATCTCGGCGGCGTTGCCCAGCAGGGCGACGGACACCGCGGCACCGGCGGCGGTGTGCCGGGCGATGCGTGCCAGGGCGTCGTCCAGGTCGCTGGCCTGTTCGTCCACATAGCGGGTCTTGAGGCGGAAATCGATACGGCTCTGCTGGCACTCGATGTTCAGCGAACAGGCACCGGCCAGGGTCGCGGCCAGGGGCTGGGCACCGCCCATGCCGCCGAGGCCGGCGGTCAGCACCCAGCGTCCGCGCAGGTCGCCCTGATAGTGCTGGCGCCCGGCCTCGACAAAGGTCTCGTAGGTGCCCTGGACGATGCCCTGGCTGCCGATATAGATCCAGCTGCCGGCAGTCATCTGGCCGTACATGGCCAGGCCCTTGGCATCCAGTTCGTTGAAGTGCTCCCAGCTGGCCCAGTGCGGTACCAGGTTGGAGTTGGCGATCAGCACCCGCGGGGCATCGGCGTGGGTCTTGAACACCCCGACCGGCTTGCCCGATTGCACCAGCAGGGTTTCGTCGTCACCCAGCGCCTTGAGGCTCTCGACGATCCTGTCGTAGCACTCCCAGTTGCGCGCCGCCCGGCCGATGCCGCCGTAGACCACCAGCTCCTCGGGATTTTCCGCGACCTCGGGATCGAGATTGTTCATCAGCATGCGCAGCGGCGCCTCGGTCAGCCAGCTCCTGGCATTGAGCTGGGTGCCGCGGGGGGCGCGAATCTCACCTTCACGAAAGCGGGTCATGGGGTCTTCCTCTCTTGTTGTTCGCGGCAGGCCCTAGAGGTCCAGTGCCAGGGTATGGATCAGCCGCGCCGCGACCCGGGCCGTGCGGCCGTCCTGGTCGAGCGCGGGATTGAGTTCGGCCACGTCGGCCAGGCGCAACTTGCCGCTGGCCTTGAGCCGACGGATCAGCGGTTCCAACAGGGCGAGGCTGACGCCATGGGCGGCAGGCGCGCTGACCCCGGGGGCGTCGGCCGCGGGTAGCACATCCAGGTCGAAGGTGAGATAGAGGGCATCGCAGCCGGCGGCGAAGGCGTCCAGTTCGGCGCCGATGTGCTCAAGACTGCCCTCGCGAATCTCATGGTCTTCGCGGATCAACACATCCAGCTCGGCGGCACGCCTGAGCAGGGTGCGGGTATTGGCCGCCAGACTCAGGCCCAGGCAGGCATAGTGGAAGGGCCAGCCGTGGGTGGCGCAGTGCGCGGCGATCTGGGCGAAGGGCGTACCTGAGGTGGGTCCCCGCGTCGGATCGCGCAGGTCCAGGTGGGCATCGAAATTGACGATGCCGATGCGTGGCTTGGGTAGCGTCTTGGCCAGGTGCAGCGCCAGGCCCGACCAGCTGGCCCAGGCGACTTCGTGACCGCCGCCCAGCACCAGCGGCAGATGACCGCCGTCCAGCAGACCGCGCACGGCCCCGGCCAGGCGCGTCTGAGCGCCTTCCAGATCACCGTCGGCGCAGCGGACATCACCGGCGTCATAGGCCGGGCCCTGCCGCTGCCAGGCGACATTGGCCAGGGCCCGCCGCAGGGCGACGGGACCCTCGGCAGCGCCCACGCGACCCTGGTTGCGCCTTACCCCCTCGTCGCAGGCGAAACCTAGCAGCGCCATACCCGGCGCGCTGTCCACGGCCAGTGGCTGGATGCACTGGTGCCAGCGCAAGGCGTCGGCTTCCGGATCGATACGACCGGTCCAGCATTCCAGGGTCTGGCGATCAGCGAACATGCTGCACCTCCCCGGCGAAGACGCGCTGACGCAGGCGCCCCGGACGCACCTCATAGGCCAGCTCCGCCGGCTGACCGACGTCCCATAGGCAGAGATCCGCCGGGGCGCCCACCTGGATACGACCAAGCTCCGGACGCCCCAGGGCCTGGGCCGCATGGGCGGTCATGCCGGCCAGGGCCTCGCGGGGGGTCAGGCGAAACAGGGTGCAGGCCAGGTGCGCGATCAGGGTCGGCAGATAGAGCGGCGAGGTGCCGGGGTTGGCATCACTGGCCAGGGCCATGGGCACCCCGTACCGACGGAGCAATTCCACGGGCGGATGCTGGGTTTCGCTCAGCATCAGGAAGGCACCGGGCAGGAGCACGGCGACCGTACCGGCGGCGGCCAGGGCACGCACCCCGGCTTCGTCGAGATACTCCACGTGATCCGCCGACAACGCGCCCAGCCGCGCGGCCAGAGCGCTGCCACCCAGGTTGGACAGCTGCTCGGCATGGGCCTTGATCGGCAGACCGTGCTCGCGCGCCGCCAGGAATACCCGCTCACACTGGGCAGGCGAAAAGGCGATGCCCTCGCAGAAGACATCCACCGCATCGGCCAGGCCCTCGGCCACCGCGGCCGGGATCATCTCCCGACAGACCAGATCGACGTAGCCCTCGGCATCGCCCTGGAATTCCGGCGGTACGGCATGGGCGCCCAGCAGCGTGGTGATCACCCGTACCGGCAGCGCCTCACCCAGACGCCGAGCGACCCGCAATAGCTTGAGTTCGTCGGCCACGGTCAGGCCATAGCCGGACTTGATCTCCACGGTGGTGACGCCCTCGTCGATCAGCGCCTGCAAGCGCGGTCGGGCAACGGCGAAGAGCTCCGCCTCGCTGGCCGCCCGCGTCGCGCGCACCGTGCCGAGGATGCCACCACCGGCCCGGGCGATCTCGGCATAGCTCGTCCCTTCCAGCCGCTGCTCGAATTCCCCGGCACGCTGGCCGGCATGGACCAGGTGGGTATGGCAATCCACCAGCCCGGGCGTCAGCACCCCGCCCTCCCTGGCCAGTTCGGCCCCCTCGCCCTGCGCGGCCTGGAAGTCGGCTTCCGGCCAGAGTCCGACAATGCGGCCAGCCTCCACCCGCACGGCCATGGGCGTGGGCCAGGTCTGGAGGCCATCGAACAGGGTGACATGACGCCAGAGCAGCGCTTGGGTAGCGACGGACATGGTGACCTCTCCGGTTAATGTATATACATTTAATCCAGAGTCGATCCCTCGTCAAGCATTCCCGATATAGCTATCGTCTCAAAATAGCAGACAAGCGCCTCCGTTCATGGGCGGCCAATGTTAGGTAAAAAGGCAGCCTATTTTGTATAGACAATAGCTTCAGTGGATATCTGGAAACCAGATGCCCACCTGTTGCCATAGCCAGCTCGTAACTGGCCGCGACAACGGCTCAATCTTGAAAATCGCCACGATCAGTGCCGCTCTTGCCAGCAAGACCAGTAGAGGCGCGAAGCCGTAACGGCAGCGTCGGCTCCAGTCGTCCAGCCAATGAAGGCGCGTAAACACTGCCCAGGTCAGGGGAAGGCCGATCAGTAACAGATACATCCAGGCTTCCGGCGTCGCAGGTCGACCGATCCGGATGCCTAGGAGCAAGGCCAGGAGGACCGTTATGCAGAACAGGAAGGTATTGGGTCGTGCAGGGCCGAGCGGGATGTTCAGCCACTTGGGATCTTTCATCAATGGAGTCCTTTCCAAACCAGCACGCTACAGCGGCGTCACCGTCACCTCGACCACCGGATCGTGGTCGCCGCCGCCGAGGATCACCCCGCGCAGCGGCGAGACGTCGGTGAAGTCGCGCCCCCAGGCCAGGGTGATGTGCTCCAGGTCCGGCAGGACATCGTTGGTGGGATCGAAGTCGACCCAGCCCAGCAGCGGGCAATGCACGCTGACCCAGGCGTGGGAGGCGTCGGCACCGATCAGCCGCGGCTTGCCCGGCGGCGGCCGGGTCAGCAGATAGCCGCTGACATAGCGCGCCACCAGCCCCAGGGCGCGCAGGCAGGCCAGCATCAGGTGGGCGAAGTCCTGGCAGACGCCATGGCGATGCTCCAGCACCTCGCGCAGCGGCGTCGCCACCTGGGTGGCGGTGGCGTCGAAGCGGAATTCGCGGTGGATCTTTTCCATTAGCGCCCGGCAGCCCAGCAGCAGGGGGCGGCCCACTGGGAAGCAGTCCTCGGCGAAGCGGGCGAAGATGGCGTCCAGGGGCACCGCCGGGGATTCGAAGCGGAAGTGATGGACATCCAGCGGCACCCGGGCCGCGGGATAGCGCAGGCCATCGCGCACCTGTTCCCAGGGGGGCGAATCCGCCAGCCCGAGACCGGCGCGGGAGCCCACTTCCACCTCCAGCTCGGTGCCGACATAGAGTTCGTCGTGGGGCCGCTCGAAGGACAGCCGGGTCAGCGGATTGCCGAAGGCGTCCCAGGCGTCCTGGCGCTGGGTCGGCTGCGGCAGGATCACCAGTTGCCGGGACAGGCAACGCTGCCAGGCGCAGTCGCGTGGCAACAGGTGCAGCAGCTGCTGCGACAGCGACACCGGCGCCTCGTAGCGATAGTGGGTGTCGTGCTGGATGCGGTAGCGAACCTGATTCATCACATGGACACCGTGCGCTGGCTGACGGCATCGACATGGGCGAAGCAGCGATAGATGACCCGTTCGGACAGCTGGCTGCTGGCCTCGGCGATCTGTCGCAGCAGGCGCGCCAGGCCCTGCTGCACCTCGACCCGGCCGGCGTCGCCGAACAGGGTGTTCTCCAGGGTGCCGAGGTCGAAGCGGCGCAGGCGGTCGTAGGTATCGTGCAATGCCGGATCGCGGGGCAGACCGTAATAGCGCTCCAGGTGCTCCACGGCGTTGATCAGCGCATGCAGCTGGAAACGGATCGAATAGGGGTTGTGCTCGTGCAGCATCAGCAGATCCAGTACCGGGATCAGCTGGGGCGCCGCCTGGTAGCGCGAGCGATAGGTGATGATGCTGTTGCCCAGCTCCAGCAGCCATTCCAGGCCCGCCGCATCCCAGGTGGCGCCGCCTTCGAGGAAGTGCGCCAGGCTGCCGGCGAGGAATTGCACCCGTTCGATGCGCCGGCCGATCATCAGAAAGCGCCAGCTCTCGTCGTGGGTCATGTCGTCGAAGGTGAAGCCGGCCACCGCCGCCAGCGCCATCACCAGGCGGTTGAGACTCTGCAGCGCCTCGCCCGGCTCGCTGCCGACCTGGCCCAGGCCATGGGCCTCGCGCTCCACCTCCCGGATGGCGCGCCAGTTCTCCGGCGACAGCCGGCCGCGGACCTGGGCCGCAGCCCAGTGCAGCCGTTGCAGATTGGCGCCCAGGCCGCTGGGAAAGTCGCCCGGCCCCAGGGCGGCATGCAGCTGCTCCGCCAGTCGGCCACCCGCGGGCAGCAATTCCAGGGCCGTGGCCAGATCGATGGCCGACTGCACCGCCGGCCCGCCGTCGTCGGCGTCCAGGTAGCGACTCAGGACGATGCGCAGCAGGCGCGCGGCATCCTCGCAGCGCTCGCTGTAGCGACCGTACCAGAACAGATTCTCGGCGGTGCGCGAGGGCAGGAAGGGGTCCTTGCGCACCAGGTCGCGCACCCCCAGCACCCGCGCCCCGGGCACCTCGGCGGCGCCGCGACTGCCGCCCAGCACCCAGGTGTCCTTGCTCGACCCGCCGCGCTGCATGGACACCACCGCGGCGCCTTCATGAGCGACCCGGGTCAGCCCCCCGGGCATCACCCAGTAGCCGTCTTCGCTGGCCACCGCATAGACGCGCATGCCGATGGCCCGCGACTGCAGACTGCTGCCCTGCCAGACCGGCGCCTGGGACAGCTGGATGCGTTCCTGGGCCACAAAGGCGTGGGGCGTGGCCAGGATGCGCGCGCGCAGTTCGGCCAGCCCCGCGGCATCCAGGGCCTTGCCGAACACCGGCTCGAAGCCCTGGGCCGGATAGGCCGGCTTGATCACCAGCTCCGCCAGCCGCGCCAGGGCCGCTTCGCGCACCGGCGTCTCGCCGCACCACCAGGTGGCGACGGAGGGCAGTGCCAGGGTCTCGCCCAGCAGGGCCTGGCAGACACCGGGCAGAAAGCCCAGCAGGCCGGGCGACTCCAGCAAGCCGCTGCCCAGGGCATTGGCCATGATGACATTGCCCTGGCGCACCGCTTCCAGCAGCCCGGGTACGCCCAGCGCCGAATCGGTGCGCAACTCCAGCGGATCGCAGAAGTCGTCGTCCAGCCGGCGGAACACCGCATGGACGCGCCTCAGCCCGCTCAGGGTCTTGAGATAGAGGCAGGCGTCGCGCACCGTGAGGTCCTGGCCTTCCACCAGCGGAAAGCCCAGTTGCCGCGCCTGGTAGAGGTGCTCGAAGTAGGTCTCGTTGTAGCGCCCCGGCGTCAGCAGCACCGCCAGCGGCGCCTCCTCGCCGGTGTCCAGGCCCGTGCTCAGGGTGCGTTGCAGCGCCTGGAAGTAGCCGTTGAGCGGCTGGACCTGCAGATCGCGGTGCAACTCGGGAAAGGCCCGCGCCACAATGTGGCGATTCTCCAGGGCATAGCCGGCGCCGGACGGCGCCTGGGTGCGATCGGCCAGCACCCACCAGCGACCATCGGGCGCCCGCGCCAGATCCACCGCATAGACGTGCAGCCAGGTATCGCCCGGGGGACGCAACCCCTGGCAGGCCCAGAGAAAGTTGTTGTGCCCGAACACCAGCTCCGGCGGCAGCAGCCGCTCGTGCAGCAGGCGCTGTTCGCCATAGAGATCGCCCAGTACCCGATTCAGCAAGCGCGCCCGCTGCGCCACGCCGGCGGCCAGGGGCGCCCACTCCTCCGCCGAGATCAGCTGGGGCAGCAGGTCCAGCGCCCAGGGCCGATCGCTGCCCTTGGGATCGGCGTAGACGTTGTAGGTCACGCCGTTTTCCTGGATCTGCCGGGCGATCAGGGCCTGGCGCTGATCGAGCTGGGCGGGTCGCAGCCCGGCCAGGTGCCCGTAGAAGCGCCGCCAGGGCGGCCGCACGCCGCCCCGCGGACTCCAGAGTTCGTGGTAGCTGCCGGTCATGTCGCTGGCATTGCGGGAAGCGTTCGGGGGCATGGTCAAGGGACGGCTGACAGGGTACGGAAGCGGATTCGGACGGCGCGCAGCGGCGGGGGCGCCGCAACGCCCGCGCCCGTTTCGATGGTCACTAGGGTAGTGGTGTGGCTCGGGATGCGCCACCGCAAACGCGGGCCACCACGGCCAGCGGAGCGTCAGCGGGTGCCGGGACCGATCCCAGAGCCCTCGCCAGTCGTCCCAGGCGACGAACAACCCGGAACTCCAGGGTCTGGCCGCTCTACTAATTCGCTAGCAAGACGCCGGCGCTCCGCCGGCGTCCGACGCGGCCGCTCTCGCCAGGTATCAGCACCCATGCGCAATTTTCTCGGAAGCTACAGTTCCAATCGTCAGCAACGCAACGCCCTGCGCGCCCTGCCCGTCCAGCGCAAGGTCGCCAACTGCACCTGCGGCCAGGCCATCTTCTTTCCCAACAGCGAATGCCTGGCCTGTGGCAACGCCCTGGGCTACGCCCCGGACCAGGGCACGCCGACGGCGCTGCTGCCGGGCGAAGGCGGTCTCTGGCAGTTGCCCGAGGCCGGCAGCGGCCTCTATCGCCGTTGCGCCAACCTGGACACGCCCGCTGCCTGCAACTGGCTGGTGCCGGCCGATTCCGGCAATGAATTCTGCGTGGCCTGCCAGCTCAACCACACCATTCCGGATCTGTCCTTCGAGGGCAACGGCGAGCGCTGGCGCAAGCTGGAGCTGGCCAAGCGGCAACTGGTCGCCCAGTTGCTGGGGCTGGGGCTGCAGGTGATCCCCCAGACCGTGGATGCCGAGCACGGACTCGCCTTCGACTTCCTCGCCCCCGACGCCACCGGCACCCCCACCACCGGGCATGCCAATGGCCTCATCACCCTGAACATCCTCGAGGCAGACGACGCCCACCGGGAAAAGGTCCGTGCCGACATGCACGAGCCCTATCGCACCCTGCTCGGGCATTTCCGCCACGAGGTCGGGCATTACTACTTCGATCGTCTGGTCGCCGGGACCGACTGGGAAGAGCCCTTCCGCGCCCTCTTCGGCGACGAGCGCGCCGACTATGGCGAAGCCCTGCAGCGCCACTATGAACAGGGCGCACCGGCCGGCTGGGAAAGCCAGTACGTCAGCGCCTACGCCACCATGCACCCCTGGGAGGACTGGGCGGAGACCTGGGCGCACTACCTGCACATGATGGATACCCTGGCCACCGCCGCCAGCCTGGGCATGAACGCCGGCAGCCTGCAGCTGGACTTCCAGCCCTTTACCCGCGAGGCGCTATACGAGGCGGAAGACCGCAGCGACGACGAATTCCTCGGCTTCGCCAATGCCTGGATCGAACTGGCGGCCATGCTCAACGAATTGTCCCGCAGCATGGGCCAGCCGGACTTCTATCCCTTCGCCCTGCCCGCCCCGGTGATCGCCAAGCTGCACTTCATCCACAAGGTCATCCATTCGGCCCAGCCCAGCCTGCTGGAACGGGGCCTCGCCACGGACGACACGGCAGCCGGCGCCACCCTGGGCGCGACCCTGTGATCCTCGTCCTGCTCAGCCGAGCAGGACGATGCCCCAGACCACGGCGATGATGATCATGGCCACGAACTGCGCGGCACTGCCAAGATCCTTGGCGTTCTTCGACAGTTCGTGCCAGTCCAGGGAAATGCGATCCACCACCGCCTCGATGGCGGCGTTGAACAATTCGACCACCAGCGACAGCAGGCAGACCGCCACCAGCAGCGCCCGCTCGCCGCGACTCACATCCAGCCAGAAGGCCAGGGGCACCAGCACCACGTTGAGCAGCACCAGCGAACGAAAGGCCGCTTCCTGGCGAAAGGCCGTGCGCAGGCCGGCCAGGGAATAGCCGGTGGCGTTGATGACCCGGCGCAGACCGGTCTTGCCTTTGTAGGGAGAGATCACGAAAAAGCTCCATCCAGCAGGGGCGAACCGCCGACGCACGTGGACGGCAGGTGCGGAAAAAGGGGAAAGCGGGCAGTCACGCCTACGCCGGGCGCCGCTGCCAGCGGACATCAGCCGGACGTGCTCTCCAGCTGCTGCAGCAGCAGGGCCGCCTGGGTGCGGGTGCGGACGCCGAGTTTACGAAAGATGGCCGTGGCATGGGCCTTGACCGTGGCTTCGGAGACATTTAGCTCGAAGGCGATCTGCTTGTTGAGCAGCCCCTCGCAGAGCATGGTGAGCACCCGGAATTGCTGCGGCGTGAGACTGGCGAGGCCGGCACTGGCGGCCTTGGCCTCCTCGCTCAGGGCGGCAGCGCCTTCCACCTGGGGTGGCCACCAGGTATCGCCATCCAGCACCTGACTGACCGCCTGTTGCAGGGTGCTCAGATCGCTGGACTTGGGAATGAAGCCACTGGCGCCGAATTCCCGGGCGCGCTGCACCACGGCGGGCTCTTCCTGGGCCGAGATCATCACCACCGGCACCTGGGGATACTGGCCGCGCAAGAGGACCAGTCCGGAAAAGCCATAGGCGCCGGGCATGTTGAGATCGAGCAGGACCAGATCCCAGTCGGTGCGCTCGGCCAGGCAGGCCTGGAGTTCGGCGATGTCGGCCACTTCGGTGAGCCGCGCCTGGGCACCCAGCCCCAGGGTCAGGGCCTGCTGCAGCGCGCTGCGAAACAGCGGATGATCGTCGGCGATCAGGATCTGGTAGGCAGCCGCCATGGTGTAGCTTTCCTTGTTGTCGTGAGCGCCCCCATCGACCAGGAAGCTGGCGCACGGGCTGCACGCAAGCATGCCGAACGGCGCGGACGGGAGCAAGGCCGGGTGGCTCGCCGACGGTAGGCAAGGCCCTGCGGTTTGCGGCACAGTTGCCGTTTTGCCCAAGAGATGCCCCATGCCCAGCGCCGCCCTGCGTGCCGATCTGCTCATGCTGCTCACCGCCCTTATCTGGGGCAGCGCCTTCGTCGCCCAGACCGGCGGTATGGAGCACATCGGTCCCTTTCTCTACACCGGCCTGAGATTCGCTCTGGGCGCCCTGACCCTGGTCCCGCTGCTACTGTTCCTGCGCCGCCGCGGCCGTCAGCAGCGCCTGACCCGCGACACCCTCAAGGGCGGCCTGCTGATGGGCCTGGTGCTGACCCTGGGCATCAATCTGCAGCAGGTGGGGCTGCTGTTCACCAGCGTGACCAACTCCGGCTTCATCACCGGTCTCTATGTCATCGTGGTGCCGCTGCTGGGGCTGCTGCTCGGCCAGCGCAGCCACCTGGGCACCTGGATCGGCGCCAGCCTGGCGGTGGTGGGCATGGGGCTGCTGAGCATCGGCGACAACTTCCAGGTGGCCTCGGGCGATCTGCTGCAACTGGCCGGCGCGCTGGCCTGGGGTGTCCATGTCCTGCTGGTGGGCCACTATTCCAGTCGCCACGACGCCACGGTGCTGTCGATCCTGCAATTCGGCGTCTGCGCCGTGCTCAGCCTCGCGCTGGCGCTGGCCTTCGAGCCGATCCAGTCGGCCGGGGTCGTCCTGGCCCTGCCCGAGCTGCTCTATGGCGGGGTGATCGCCGCCGGCATCGGCTACACCTTGCAGGTCTTCGCCCAACGCGGCGCCATCGCCTCCCATGCGGCGGTGATCTTTTCCCTGGAGGCGGTGTTCGCCGCCTTCTTTGGTGCCTGGCTGCTGGGCGAGGCCCTCAGCGGCCGTGGCTACCTGGGTTGCGTCCTGATGTTCGCCGGCATGCTCGCCGCCCAGCTCTGGCCGCGCCAGGCGCCGGTCGAGGTCAAGCCGGTCAACTAGCGCGCAGGGTCTTCAGTTGCTGGCTGGCCGGGCTGTCCGCCGCCAGCGGCAGGTGATGCTTGGCATCCAGGTAGCGCTCGCTGAAGACATCCAGATAGGCCTCCAGCAGGCGTCCGGCCGGTGCCTCACCGGCCAGTTCCAGGCACAGGGCGGCGACCTCGGCGGTGCACAGGTGCTCGCCGCGGGTGGAGCGCCGCAACCGGTAGCGCGACAGCGCATTGGGCTGAAAGCTCA
The DNA here is from genome assembly GCF_030175875.1 of Pseudomonas sp. HR1. Classification (NCBI taxonomy): domain Bacteria; kingdom Pseudomonadati; phylum Pseudomonadota; class Gammaproteobacteria; order Pseudomonadales; family Pseudomonadaceae; genus Pseudomonas; species Pseudomonas sp. HR1. The sequence goes on along the minus strand of NZ_JASNRF010000003.1, from coordinate 412,728 downwards.
GCACCGGCAGGTGGTCCAGATAGGGACTCTTGCGAAACATCTTGCGCGCCTCGGTCCAGGTGGCATCCAGCAGCACGAACAGCGGGCGCTGACCGGGGGCCAGCGGCAGGCTCTCGACCACCCGCTCGGGCGCGGCGTATTCGCCGGGAAACACCAGCAGCGGCTGCCACTCGGGCTGCGCGAGCAAATCCGGCAGCGCCGGATCCACCGCCGTGCGACTCCAGCCGAAGGCGTGGGTGTCGGCCACCACGTCGGCGATCAGCCAGCCGGTGTTGCTCGGCTTGAGCGGCTCGACGTCGTGCATCAGCAGGCACATGCCGGCCTGGGTCTGGCGCAGGGGACGCAGGTCGCAGAGGCAGTGGCTGGGCGCCAGGCGGCAATTCGGGCAGCGCGCCATGCGCGAGCCACGAGCGATGAAGGGCTTGATGCTGCGCGCCAGGCGCTCCTGGCGCAAACGGGCCACGGCATGCAGAGGGGTGTCGCTGATCGGGGTCATGCCGGGCTCGCGGGCAAAAGCGCAGTTTACCAGAGCGATCGGGATGCCCGCGGCGGCCAGGCAGGTTACCCTGCGCAGACGCCTTGCGAACCCCCGCCCGCGACCACGGTCGAAACGGGCTCCTCTACGCTGGAGAACACGATGCCTCGTTTTGCTTTGCTCGCCCTGACCCTCGCCCTGCCCTTCACCGTCCAGGCGGCCGAGTCGCTCAAGGACCACGAGCTCAACCAGATGCTGCGCAAGGTGGCCACCGAAAGCAGCCAGGGCACGCCCCGCGCCATCAACGAGGACATCCTCGACCGCGGCTACACCGTGCAGGGCAAGCAGCTGATCAACAACCTCAGCGTCCGCCCGGCCCATGCCGCCCGCATGCGCGAGAATCCGGCCACGGTGCGGGTGCAGCTCGCCGAGAGCGTCTGCCAGAACAACGGCTATCGCCAGTTGCTGGCCCGCGGCGCCACCCTGGTCTATGACTTCACCGAATACCAGACCAACAAGCCGGTCATGGTCGAGCGCTTCCAGGCCGCCGACTGCGGCCTGGGCAAGTAAGCGGAGACCGCGGCCATGACCGAGGACAGCGACGACAGCTACCTGGCCCGCCATGTGGAGCCCAGCGCCGCGGACCTCGGTCAGCGCATCGACGAATTGCTGGCGCACGCCCTGCCGGGCGGCAGCCCCAATCTCGGCCTCTACCGCGAGATGCTGGTGACGGTGGTGCGCATGGCGCAGACCAATCCGGCGCGCTGGGACGCCAAGATCATGCTGCAGACGCTCAAGGAGCTGGAGCAGGCCTTCCGCACCCTGGAGCGCTTTCGCCGGCGGCGCAAGGTCACGGTGTTCGGCTCGGCGCGGACCCGCATCGATCACGGCCTCTATACCCTCGCCCGCGAGCTGGGCAGCGCCCTAGCCCGCCGCGACATGATGGTCATCACCGGCGGTGGCGCCGGCATCATGGGCGCCGCGCACGAGGGCGCGGGGCCCGAAGCCAGTCTCGGCTTCAACATCACCCTGCCCTTCGAACAGCGCGCCAATCCGACCATCGAAGGCACGGATCACCTGCTGTCCTTTCACTTCTTCTATGTGCGCAAGCTGTTCTTTTTGAAGGAGGCGGATGCCCTGGTGCTCTGCCCCGGCGGCTTCGGCACCCTGGACGAGACCTTCGAGGTGCTCACCCTGATCCAGACCGGCAAGAGCCCCCTGGTGCCGCTGGTCCTGCTGGACACCCCCGACGGCCATTTCTGGGACGACACCCTGGCCTATCTGCAGCGCAATCTGCTGGAAGAAGGCTACATCCTTCCCGCCGATCTCAAGCTGGTGCGCCTGGTGCGTTCGCCGGAAGCCGCCGCGGCCGAGATCGAGCACTTCTACGGCAACTACCACTCCACCCGCCGGCGTGACGGCCTGCTGCACATCCGTCTCAAGCACGCCGTGACCCCTGCCTGCCTGGAGCAGCTGGCCGCGGATTTCGCCGACCTCTGCCGCACCCCGGGCTTCACCCAGCTGGCCCCGGGCGAAGGCGAGGCCGACGAAGCGGAATTCGCCCACCTGACGCGCCTCACCTTCGACTTCCACGGCCGTCACTATGGCCGTCTGCGCGAACTGGTGGACGAACTCAATCGGCCGGAGCATTGGGCAGCCACGTAGGTTGGGTTGAGCGCAGCGAAGCTCAACGCTCTCCAACACCAGAATCGATGTTGGTCTGCACTCTGCTCAGGGCAAACCTGCGCGACCGAGGTTGATTGCTGACATCGCGGCCATGGGCCGCTCCTACAGACGCTGATTTGACTGTAGGAGCGGCCCATGGCCGCGATGGCTCTGACCGCGATCCCTTTCTGGCAAGCGCACGGGAAATGGCGCCGGCTTTTCCACTCGGCATCACCGCGAAGCGCCCTCACCCCAACCCTCTCCCTCAGGGAGAGGGGGTTAGCCGTGCGTGCGTTTGTCTTCCACAATCAGGCCTCACCGCGGGCGGGATGGACCTGCGGTCTGGGTCAAGCGCAGCGAAGCCCGGCACCCCAGGCACTACCGCCGGCTCAGCACCCGGTTGATCCCGTCCATGGCATAACCTCGGTAGGCCAGGAAGCGGCCCTGCTTGGCGCGCTCCTTGGCGTCGGCCGGCGGTGTACCGAATTTCCGGCGCCACACCTCTTCCAGCTGCGCCTGCCAGTCCACATCCGCTTCGCGCAGGGCCGTTTCCACCTGCTCTCTTTTCAGGCCACGCTGGCCCAGTTCTTCGCGGATCCGCATGGGGCCGTAACCGGAACGGGCACGACTGGCGATATAGCTCTCCAGATAGCGACTTTCGTCGAGCAGGCCATCCTCGGCCAGGCGATCCAGCACCGGACCGAGCAGGCTTTCCTCGGCCCCGCGCCGCCGCAGCTTGCGCGACAGCTCTTCACGGCCATGCTCGCGACGCGCCAGGAGGTCCATGGCGGCGAAACGGATGGCAGCGGTGGTATCCAGTGGATTGCCCAAGGGTGATCCTCCTTATGCGAAAACCCCCGCACGGGGCGGGGGTCGTCTAGAGCACTGGCCGGCGATCAGAAATCGACGTCAGCGTCTTCTTCAGCGGCCACTTCGGCCTTCTGATTGGTCGGCTGGCTCAGCAGCTTCTCGCGGATCGCCTTGTCCACGGCGCCCTTGATCTCGGGGTTGTCTTCCAGGAACTTGGCGGCGTTGCCCTTGCCCTGGCCGATCTTGCTGCCCTGGTAGCTGTACCAGGCGCCCGACTTCTCGATCAGACCCAGTTGCACGCCCAGATCGATGATCTCGCCGTTCAGGTAGATACCCTTGCCGTAGAGGATCTGGAACTCGGCCTGACGGAACGGCGGTGCCACCTTGTTCTTGACCACCTTGACACGGGTTTCGCTGCCGATCACCTCGTCGCCTTCCTTCACCGCGCCGATGCGGCGGATGTCGAGACGGACCGAGGAGTAGAACTTCAGGGCGTTACCGCCGGTGGTGGTCTCGGGGTTGCCGAACATCACACCGATCTTCATGCGGATCTGGTTGATGAAGATGACCAGACAGTTGGCGTTCTTGATGTTGCCGGTGATCTTGCGCAGCGCCTGGGACATCAGACGCGCCTGCAGACCCACGTGCATGTCACCCATCTCGCCTTCGATCTCGGCCTTGGGCACCAGGGCGGCCACGGAGTCGACGATGATGACGTCGACCGCGTTGGAGCGCACTAGCATGTCGGTGATTTCCAGGGCCTGTTCGCCGGTATCCGGCTGGGACACCAGCAGGTCGTCGACGTTGACGCCCAGCTTGCCGGCATAGTCCGGGTCCAGCGCGTGCTCGGCGTCGACGAAGGCGCAGGTGGCGCCCTGCTTCTGGGCCTGGGCGATGACCGACAGGGTCAGGGTGGTCTTGCCTGAGGACTCGGGACCGTAGATTTCGACGATACGGCCCTTGGGCAGACCGCCGATGCCGAGGGCGATGTCGAGACCCAGGGAGCCGGTGGAAATCGCCGGAATGGCCTGGCGATCGTGATCGCCCATGCGCATCACGGTGCCCTTGCCGAATTGCTTTTCAATCTGTCCCAAGGCCGCGGCCAGGGCACGCTTTTTGTTGTCGTCCATTAGATTCCTCTCGGAGAAAGAAGGGCCAGACGGCCGTGGATACCTGTATAAGTGAACAGTATTAAACCATAGTCGCCCCCTGGTTGCTACACCTGAGGGCCTTTTTCCTCGGTCAGAAACGCCAATAAAACCTCCAGCGCGCGGACCTGGGTCTGCTGGCGGACGGCGGCGCGATCGCCGGCAAAGACCTGCCGTTCAGTGCGCAATTTCTCGCCGTCGCGCCAGGCCAGCCAGACGGTGCCGACCGGCTTGCCCGGCACCGCGCCACCCGGCCCGGCGATCCCGCTCACCGCCACGGCGAAGCGCGCCCCGGCGCGCTGTTGCGCACCCAGCGCCATGGCCGTCACCACCTCTTCGCTGACCGCTCCGACCTGCTCGAACAGGGCCTCGGGCACGTCCAGCTGCAAGGTCTTCTGGCGGTTGGAATAGGTAACGAAGCCGGCCTCGAACCAGGCGGAGCTGCCGGCGATGCGGGTAATGGCTTCGGCGATACCGCCACCGGTGCAGGATTCGGCGGTGGTGACTTGGGCGCCGGCCGCCTGCAGGGCTTCACCGAGGCGTTGGGCCAGGCTGTCGAGGAGGTCCATCGAGAGCTTCCTGTGCAAAGAGACTTAGAAGGTGACCGCGGCAAGCGAGTGGCTGCGGCGACCACTGGTCGGCCTGCACCTTAGACCGGCTTGCCGCCGTGCGTGAGAAAAGATTTACTGAAACCGGTTTCAGGCACCCACAAAAATCTAACAGCGGTACGCCATGAACGATGTCTACCTCCCCGGTCCGCGCGCCACCCGTGCGACCATCGCCGAAGTGGCCGCCGCCGCCGGCGTGTCCAAGGCCAGCGTGTCCCGCTACATCAGCGGTGATCGCCGCCTGCTGTCCGACTCCCTCGCCGCGCGCATCGAGCAGGCCGTGATCGCCCTCGATTTCCAGCCCAACCAGATGGCCCGCGGCCTCAAGCGCGGTCGCAGTCGCCTGATCGGCATGCTGGTGGCCGACCTGCTCAACCCCTACTCCACCGCGGTCATGCATGGCGTCGAAACCGCCTGCCGCCAGCAGGGCTATTCGCTGCTGATCTGCAACACTGACCAGGACGCCCGCCAGGAGCGCCAACAACTGGCCGCGCTGCAGTCCTACAGCATCGAAGGCCTGATCGTGAACACCTTCGGCCAGCACGCCGCCGACCTGCGCCAGCTGGGCAGCCGCCTGCCGCTGGTGCTGCTGGACCGCGAACTGCCCGGCGTCGAGGCCGATCTGGTCGGCCTCGACAACCACCAGGCCATCGCCACCGGGGTCGCCCACCTGCAACGCCAGGGCTATCGCGACCTGCTGCTGGTCAGCGAACCCCTGGACGGCACCAGCTCCCGTCGCCAGCGCCTGACGGCCTTCGACACGGCACTGGCCGAACACCCTGGCTGCCGTGGTACCCATTGCGCCCAGGCTGACGATGCCCTGGCGCTGCAGACCGCCCTCGCCACCTTCCTCGCCGCTCCCGGTCCCGGTCCCAAGGCGCTGCTCACCGCCAACGGCGTGGCGACACTGGCCACCACCCTGGCGCTGCAGGCCCTGGGCGAGCCCCTGTTCGAGCGCTTCGGTCTGTTGGCCCTGGATGATCTGGATTGGTTTCCCCTGGTGGGCGGCGGTATCAGCGCCCTGGCCCAACCGACCCATGCCCTGGGCGTGGCCGCCTTCGAGCGCCTGCAGCGGCGTATCGACGGCGATCGCAGCGCTCCGGTGCAGCAGACCTTCGGCGCGGAGTTGCGTATCCGCCAGTCGACTCGCGCCAGAACCTAGGGGCACCTTTCGTCCTTTTGTGCGTCTTTCTTTGAAACCGGTTTCAGGAGAACAACAATGCCACCGGAGATCGCCATCACCACCTCGGCCTTTGGCGCCGACGGGGTCCGTGCCCAGGGTCAGGCCGCCTGGCTCGATCTGATCGCCGCCGCGGGAGCCTCCCATGTGGAGATCCGCGCCGAACTCTTTACCGAGGCCCCCGACTTCGCGGCCCTGGGCGCCGCCATCCGGGCCGCCGGCCTGGGCTGCATCTATTCCGTCCCCCTGGAGCTCTGGCCCGAAACCGACGCCGCGCTCTCGCCGCGCCTCCCCGCCGCCCTCGCCGAGGCCCGCCTGCTGGGCGCCGACACGCTCAAGGTGTCCCTCGGGCACTATCGCGCCGCAGCCGATCTGGCGGCGCTCGCCCCCCTGCTGACCGACGCGGGCCCTCAACTGCTGGTGGAAAACGACCAGACCGCCCAGGGTGGCCGGATCGAACCGCTGCGCGCCTTCATCCAGGCGGCGCGGGCAGCGCAGCTGCCGGTGGGACTGACCTTCGATGTCGGCAACTGGCGCTGGCAGGACGAAGACCCGCTGCAGGCCGCCCGCCTGCTCGGCCCGGACGTCCGTTACCTGCATTGCAAGGCGGTGCGCCGGCGTGCCGGCGGCCTGCATGCGGTGCCGCCGGAGGCCGCGGACCTGCTGGCCTGGCAGGGGCTGATGACGCACTTCCCCAGCGGCCTGCGGCGGGCCATCGAATTTCCCCTGATGGGTGCGGATCTGCTGGCCGAGACCCGTCGCCAGGTGGCGGCGTTGCGCACCCTGGATGCCCAGGTTCAGGAGGCGCGCCGGCATGGCTGACATCGACATCCTCGCCTTTGGCGAAACCATGACCATGTTCGTCGCCGAGACGCCGGGCGAGCTGGCCACGGTCGGCCAGTTCGGCAAGCGCATCGCCGGCGCCGACAACAACGTGGCCATCGGCCTGAGCCGCCTGGGCTTCAAGGTCACCTGGCTGTCGCGGGTCGGCGATGACTCCTTTGGCCGCTTCGTGCGCGCCAGCCTCGAAGCCGAGGGGCTGGACTGCCGCCGCCTCAGGATCGATCCCCGGCACCCCACCGGCTTTCAGCTCAAGTCTCGCGCCACCGATGGCAGCGATCCGGTGGTCGAGTACTTCCGCCGCGGCTCGGCGGCCAGCCACCTCAACATCGAGGAAGACTTCGACCCCAGCCTGCTCCAGGCGCGTCACCTGCATGCCACCGGTATCCCGCCAGCGCTGTCGCCCAGCGCCCGCGCCTTCAGCCGGCACCTGCTGCAGGCCATGCGCGACGCCGGCCGCAGCATCTCCTTCGATCCCAATCTGCGGCCGTCGCTGTGGGACAGCGAAGACCAGATGCGCCGTGAACTCAACGACCTCGCCGCCCTGGCCGACTGGGTGCTGCCCGGCCTGGCCGAGGGCCGCCTGCTGACCGGCTACGACACCCCGGCGGACATCGCCGCCTTCTACCTCGACCGTGGCGCCAAGGCCGTGGCCATCAAGCTCGGCCCCGAGGGCGGCTACTGGCGCACGCCCGACGCCGAGGGCGAGGTCCCCGGTGTGCCCGTGGCCGAAGTGGTCGACACCGTCGGCGCCGGCGATGGCTTCGCCACCGGCTTCGTAAGCGCCCTGCTCGACGGTCTCGACGTCGCTACCGCCGTCGCCCGTGGCAACTGGATCGGCGCCCGCGCCGTGCAGGTGGTCGGCGACATGGAAGGACTGCCCTACCGTCACGAACTACCCTGATCTACACCCCTACAAGAACAATCAAGCAGGTGACCCCATGAACGCCTCTTCTCTCGCTCCACGCCGCTGGTGGTATCTGATGCCGGTGGTCTTCATCACCTACAGCCTGGCCTATCTCGATCGAGCCAACTATGGCTTCGCGGCCGCCTCGGGCATGGCCGACGACCTGGGCATCACTCCGGCGATGTCGTCGCTGCTCGGCGCACTGTTCTTTCTCGGCTACTTCTTCTTCCAGGTGCCTGGCGCCATCTACGCCGAGAAGCGCAGCGTCAAGCGGCTGATCTTCTGGAGCCTGATCGGCTGGGGCGGCCTGGCGACCCTGACCGGCATGGTGCCCAACGTCACCCTGCTGATCGCCATCCGCTTCCTGCTCGGTGTGGTGGAAGCCGCGGTGATGCCGGCGATGCTGGTCTATCTCTGCCACTGGTTCACCAAGCGCGAGCGCTCCCGGGCCAACACCTTTCTGATCCTCGGCAATCCGGTGACCATCCTCTGGATGTCGGTGGTCTCGGGTTATCTGATCCATGCCCTGGATTGGCGCTGGATGTTCATCATCGAAGGCCTGCCGGCGGTGATCTGGGCCTTTATCTGGTGGCGGATCGCCGACGAGCGCCCCAAGGATGCCAAGTGGCTCGATCAGGCCGAGAAGGCCCGCCTGGAAGAAGCCCTGAAGGCCGAGCAGCAGGGCATGAAGCCGGTCAAGAACTACGCCGAAGCCTTCCGCTCGCCCAAGGTCATCCTGCTGTCCCTGCAGTATTTCTGCTGGAGCATCGGCGTCTACGGCTTCGTCATCTGGCTGCCCTCGATCCTGCGCAAGGGTGCCCAACTGGACATCGTCCAAGCCGGCTGGCTGTCCTCGCTGCCCTACCTCGCCGCCGTGCTGGCCATGGTCGGCGTGTCCTGGGCGTCGGATCGCCTGCAGAATCGCAAGCTGTTCGTCTGGCCGCCATTGCTGATCGCCGCCCTGGCCTTCCTCGGCTCCTTCGCCCTCGGCACCCAGCACTTCTGGTGGTCCTATGCCCTGCTGGTGGTGGCCGGTGCCTGCATGTACGCCCCCTATGGCCCCTTCTTCGCCATCGTCCCGGAAATCCTGCCCGGCAACGTCGCCGGTGGCGCCATGGCGCTGATCAACAGCATGGGTGCCCTGGGCTCCTTTGCCGGCTCCTACCTGGTGGGCTATCTCAATGGCGTGACCGGCGGTCCCGGGGCGTCCTTCGGCTTCATGGGTGGCGCCCTGCTGGTGGCCGTGGTCCTGACCCTGCTGCTGCGCCAGGAGCCGGTCGCCCGCGCCGCGGCGCTCAAGCCCGCCACCAGTCACTAGAGGAAACGCTGTCCATGAAAAAGAAGGTGATCCACTACAAGGCCCTGTCCCCGGCGCTCACCGCGCGCCTGGAAGAAGCCTTCGACCTGGAATACGTCGACGTCAAGGCGCCGGGCGGCGAAGCCCGGCTGCGCGAGCGTCTGCCCGAGGCCCAGGGCCTGCTCGGCTCCAGCTTCAAGTTGACACCCGAGTTGCTTGACCTGGCGCCAAGGCTGGAAGCCATCGCCAGCGTCTCGGTCGGCTTCGACAGCTATGACCTGCCCTATCTGCAGCGGCGCGGCATCCTGCTCTGCAACACCCCGGATGTCCTGACCGAGAGCGTGGCCGACGCCGCCTTCGCCCTGCTGCTCGCCACCGCGCGGCGCATCGTCGAGCTGGCCGACTGGGTGCGCGCCGGCCAGTGGCAAGCCAGTCTGGGCGAGGCGCACTTCGGTTGCGACGTCCATGGCAAGACCCTGGGGCTGGTGGGCATGGGCCGCATCGGCCAGGCCATCGCCCGCCGCGCCCACCTGGGTTTCGGCATGCAGGTCAACTACACCGCCCACGCCGCCAAGCCCGAGGTGGACGAGCGCTTCGGCGCGCGCTTCCTGCCGCTGCCCGAGTTGCTGGCGAGCTGCGACTTCCTCTGCGTCACCGTGCCCCTGAGCGAGGAGACCCATCACCTGCTGGGCGCCGCCGAGCTCGCGCGGCTACCGGCCCACGCCATCCTGATCAACGTCTCGCGCGGACCGGTGATCGACGAGGCCGCGTTGATCACGGCCTTGCAGGAAGGCCGCCTGCGCGGCGCCGGCCTGGATGTCTTCGATCAGGAACCCGTGGCAGCGGACTCGCCCCTGCTGCAACTGCCCAACGTGGTGCCTACGCCGCACCTGGGCTCGGCGACCCGGGAGACGCGTGAAGCCATGGCCCGCTGCGCGGTGGACAATCTGCTGGCCGCCCTGGGCGGTCAACGACCGGCGAATCTGGTGAATCCCGAGGTCTGGCAGCGGCGCGAGTGAGCCTTGGCCGTCATTTGTGGTCAGACAAGTATCATCCCCACGGAGAATGCCCCATGACCGCCTTCGACGATCCCCAAGCCTTCGTCAACCGCGTGCGCGAGCAGGCCGCCGATGCCGAGCGCAGCGGCGACATCCCGCGCCTGCTGCAGCTGGTCAACGAACTGGCCACCGCCTTCGAGCGTCAAGCCCGCAGCACGGCGGCGGACAATGCCGAGGTGGCACGTGCCGTCGAGGAATTCGAGCGGCACGAGGGCACCTGATCGGCCTGCCGCTCGTGCAGCCTTTCGCTACCGTGACGGACCCGCGTCCCGAGGTCTAGCGCCAGTGCCCATCGCCCCTTACATCCTGCTCGGCCGGCTGCTCAAGCTGGCCCCGCGGGACGCCCCTGCCCCCTTGCGCTATCTGGGCGCGGCCCTGCTCATCGCCGTCGCGGCCGGCATTCGTCTGAGCCTGGGGATCGACAGCCTGCCCTATCTGCTGTTTATTCCCTTCATCATGGCCGGGGCCTTCTGGTTCGGCCTCGGTCCCGGGATCTTCGCCACCCTGCTGTCGGTACTGCTGGCCGAGACCCTCTTCGTCAAGGCCCCGGCCTATTTCGCGTTGTTCTCCGAACGCTGGGTGTCCCATGCGCTGTTCGTGCTGGTCAACGTCATCATGGCCATGGTCTGCGCGGCCCAGCGCCGCAGCCTGGAGTCCCTCCATCGCTTCGCCGGCAATCTCGGCGAAGAAGTGGCCCTGCGCACCCGGCAGCGGGACCTGATCTGGCAGGCCAGCCCCGACCTGCTCTGCACGGCCACCCTCGAAGGCCAGCTGCTGGACCTCAATCCGGCCTGGACCAGCACCCTGGGCTGGAGCGCAGAGCAACTGCGCCACGAACCCTTCATGGCCTTCGTCCACGTCGAGGATCGCGCCCGCACCGAGGCGGCGCTGGAACGCCTGACGCTTGGCGAACCCGTGTTCGGCTTCGAGAATCGCTATCGGCATCGCGAAGGCGGCTATCGCTGGCTGTCGTGGAATTCGGTCTTGCAGGATGGCCTCATCTATTCCGCGGTACGCGAGGTGACGGCCATCCGCGAGCAGCAGGAAGCCCTGCGCCAGACCGAGGAACAGTTGCGCCAGAGTCAGAAGATGGAGGCCGTGGGCCAGCTGACCGGCGGCATCGCCCATGACTTCAACAACCTGCTGACCGGCGTGATCGGCAGTCTCGACATGCTCAGCCTGAGACTCGCCCAGGGCCGCTACACCGATCTCGAACGCTATGCCACGGGCGCCAAGGGCGCCGCCGAACGCGCCGCGGCCCTGACTCACCGCCTGCTCGCCTTTTCCCGCCGCCAGGCGCTGGACCCCACCGCCACCCAGACCAACGCCCTGGTGCTGGGCATGGAAGAACTCATCCGCCGCTCGGTCGGTCCCCAGGTCGAGATCCACATCGAACTGGCCGAGGCGTTGAATCCCACCCTGTGCGATCCCCACCAGCTGGAGAACGCCCTGCTCAACCTGTGCATCAACGCCCGGGATGCCATGCCCGAGGGTGGGACGCTGCGCATCGTCACCGCCAATCGTCGGCTCAACGACGCCCAGGCTGCCGCCCTGGAATTGCCGCCTGGCGACTATGTGACCCTGGCGGTGCTCGATACCGGGACCGGCATGCCGCCCGAGGTCCTGGCGCGCGCCTTCGATCCCTTCTTCACCACCAAGCCGGTGGGCATGGGCACCGGCCTCGGTCTGTCGATGATCTATGGCTTCGCCAAGCAGTCCGGCGGCGTCGCCCATATCGTCTCGGCACCCGAGCGGGGCACCACCGTCACCCTCTATCTGCCGCGCCTGGTGGACGCCCCGCCGCCGTCGGTCGAGACGCTGCGCCCCTCGCCGTTGCGCTATCCCGCTGGCATGACGGTGCTGGTGGTGGACGACGAACCCCTGGTGCGGACGCTCGTGGACGAGGCCCTGCGCGAACACCGCATCCGCACCCTGGAGGCGACCGATGCCGCCACCGCCCTGCAGGTGCTGGAATCGGACACGCCGCTGGATTTGCTGATCGCCGATGTCGGCCTGCCGGGCGGGCTGAGTGGCTGCCAGCTCGCCGCCCTGGCCCGTGAACGCCGCCCCGGCCTGATGACCCTGCTGATCACCGGCTACGCCGAGGCGGACCTGCCCGGTCAGCCCCTGCCGGTCCCCGGCGTCGAGGTGCTGGCCAAGCCCTTCACCCTGGAAAGGCTCATGACCCAGATCGATCTGCTGCTGGCCGCCCGCGAACAACGACCGCAGGCCTGATGCCGCTGCCCTGAGCCGAGCGGGGCCGACAAATGCCGCCAGTTGATGGACAATACGCGGCTATCCACAGGCAACCGGATCGAAACACCCGCATGAGCGATCTCTCCGCGCACACGCCCATGATGCAGCAGTACCTCAAGATCAAGCATCAGCATCCCGAACAGCTGCTGTTCTATCGCATGGGCGATTTCTACGAGCTGTTCTATGACGACGCCCGGCGTGCCGCCAAGTTGCTCGACATCACCCTGACCGCCCGTGGCGCCTCGGCCGGCAAGTCCATTCCCATGGCCGGCATCCCCTTCCATTCCGCCGAAGGCTACCTGGCCAAGCTGGTCAAGCTCGGCGAATCCGTGGTGATCTGCGAGCAGATCGGCGACCCGGCCACCAGCAAGGGCCCGGTGGAACGCCGGGTGGTGCGCATCATCACCCCGGGTACGGTCAGCGACGAGGCGCTGCTCGACGAGCGCCGCGACAACCTGCTGACCGCCGTGCTGGGCGACGAACGCCTGTTCGGCCTGGCCGTGCTGGACATCGCCAGCGGTCGCTTCACCGTCCAGGAACTGGCCGGCTGGGAAACCCTGCTGGCGGAGCTGGATCGCCTCAATCCCGCCGAGCTGCTGATCCCCGACGACTGGCCCGCCGGCCTGCCCGCCGAGAAGCGCCGCGGCGTACGTCGCCGGGCGCCCTGGGATTTCGACTGCGATTCGGCGCTCAAGAGCCTCTGCCAGCAATTCGGCACCGGTGACCTCAAGGGCTTCGGTTGCGACAAGCTGGGCCTGGCCCTCGGCGCCGCCGGCTGCCTGCTGGCCTATGCCAAGGAAACCCAGCGCACCGCCCTGCCGCACCTGCGCAGCCTCCGCCACGAGCGCCTGGACGACACCGTCATCCTCGACGGCGCCAGCCGCCGCAACCTGGAACTGGACGTCAACCTGGCCGGCGGTCGCGACAACACCCTGCAATCGGTGGTGGACCGCTGCCAGACCGCCATGGGCAGTCGCCTGCTGACCCGCTGGCTGAATCGCCCGTTGCGCAATCGCGCCATCATCGAAGCCCGCCAGGACGCCATCACCTGCCTGCTGGAAGGCTATCGCTTCGAGTCGCTGCAACCGCAGCTCAAGGACATCGGCGACCTGGAACGCATCCTCGCCCGCATCGGCCTGCGCAACGCCCGTCCGCGGGATCTCGCCCGCCTGCGCGATGCCCTGGCCGCGTTGCCAATGCTGCAGGAGGGGCTGACGCAGATGATCGCCCCGCACCTGCTCGACCTGGCCCGGAGCATCCAGACCTATCCGGAGCTGGCCGCCACCCTGGCCCGCGCCATCATCGACAATCCGCCCGCGGTGATCCGCGATGGCGGCGTCATCAAGCGCGGCTACGACAGCGAGCTGGACGAGTTGCAGACCCTGAGCGAGAACGCCGGCCAGTTCCTCATGGACCTGGAGGCCCGGGAAAAGGCCCGCACCGGCCTGCAGGGCCTCAAGGTCGGCTACAACCGCGTCCACGGCTACTTCATCGAGATCCCCAGCCGCCAGGCCGAATCGGCCCCGGCCGACTACATCCGCCGCCAGACCCTCAAGGGCGCCGAGCGCTTCATCACCCCCGAGCTCAAGGCCTTCGAAGACAAGGCGCTGTCGGCCCAGAGTCGCGCCCTGGCGCGGGAAAAGGCGCTCTACGAAGCCCTGCTCGACGAGCTCATCGGCCACCTGGCGCCGTTGCAGGACAGCGCCGCCGCCCTGGCCGAACTGGACGTCCTGGCCAACTTCGCCGAGCGGGCCCTCAACCTGGACCTGAACAAGCCGCGCTTCGTCGAGGAGCCCTGCCTGAAGATCGGCCAGGGGCGCCACCCGGTGGTGGAACAGGTGCTGGAAACGCCCTTCGTCGCCAACGACGTCACCCTCGACAACGACACCCGCATGCTGGTGATCACCGGTCCGAACATGGGCGGCAAGTCCACCTACATGCGCCAGACCGCGCTGATCGTGCTCCTGGCCCATGTCGGCAGCTTCGTCCCGGCGGCCAGTTGCGAGCTGTCGCTGGTGGATCGCATCTTCACCCGCATCGGTTCCAGCGACGACCTGGCCGGCGGCCGTTCCACCTTCATGGTGGAGATGAGCGAGACCGCCAACATCCTGCACAACGCCAGCGAACACAGCCTGGTGCTGATGGACGAGGTCGGTCGCGGCACCAGCACCTTCGACGGCCTGTCGCTGGCCTGGGCCGCCGCCGAGCAACTGGCGCGACTGCGCGCCTGGACGCTGTTCGCCACCCACTACTTCGAGCTGACCGTGCTGCCGGACGGCCAGCCGAGCGTGGCCAACGTTCACCTCAACGCCACCGAGCACAATGACCGCATCGTCTTCCTGCACCATGTGCTGCCCGGCCCGGCCAGCCAGAGCTACGGCCTGGCCGTGGCGCAGCTGGCCGGAGTACCGGAAGACGTCATCCTGCGCGCGCGCGAGCATCTCGCCCGCCTGGAAGCGGCCAGTTTCAACGGTGAGGTGGGTACGCCGCTGCCGGTGAGCGCGCCAGCCAAGGATCGTCCGCTACAGGCCGATCTGTTCGCCAGCGCCGTCCATCCTCTCATCGAGGAACTGGAACGCCTGCAGCCTGACGACATCACACCCAGGCGGGCCCTGGAGCTTATCTACGAATGGAAAAAGCGTATCTGAGTTAACGGATACGAGGGTTCCGGCAATGCTGCTAGAATCCGCCGCCTTAGCCTGAGGAGAACGAGCAGATGACCTTCGTCGTCACTGACAACTGCATCAAATGCAAATATACCGACTGCGTGGAAGTCTGCCCGGTGGACTGCTTCTACGAAGGCCCCAACTTCCTGGTGATCCACCCGGACGAGTGCATCGACTGCGCCCTGTGCGAACCCGAATGCCCGGCCCAGGCGATCTTCTCGGAAGACGAGGTGCCAGCCGGCCAGGAAGCCTTCATCGAACTCAACAGTGAACTGGCCAACATCTGGCCGAACATCACCGAGAAGAAGGACGCCCTGCCTGACGCCGCCGAGTGGGATGGCAAGCCCAACAAGCTCCCCCAGCTCGAACGCTAGGCCTTGCCTGGAATCTCCAGGCAATAAAAAAGGGGGCGGATCGCTCCGCCCCCTTCGTCCCTGTCCCTGCAATCCTGCCACCGTCCTGGTGAACCTCGTCCTGAGGTGGTCCTGATCCGCATCCTGCCGATCCGTGTCGTCCCAGACACAGCGCCGATAGTACGCTTCTCCCGCAGGCTGGCAATCTGCCATAGCGCACCTTTCGATCTCGCCTCGCGCTTCGACCGGAAACAGAAAAACGTTATGTAGCAGGCACTTGGCGTCTTCCCGCGCTGATCAAGCGATGCTTTCTGGCAGCTCCAAGCGATACAGGCTTACGCAGCCTGTAAGCCCTGGCTTACAGGAACACGCAGAAAAAAGCCCGGAAAAATCCGGGCTCCGTTTGGCTGACATTCAGCTAGGCGCGATCAGAACAGCGAATCACTGGACAGGCCGTTGCGTTCGAAGATTTCCCGCAACCGCTTGAGCGCCTCGACCTGGATCTGCCGGACCCGCTCGCGGGTAAGGCCTATCTCCTGCCCTACCTCTTCCAGGGTGCAGGCTTCGTGACCGCGCAGCCCGAAGCGCCGGATCACCACTTCGCGCTGCTTTTCCGGCAACTCCAGCAGCCACTGGTCGATGCTCTGGTTGAGATCCGAATCCTGCAGCAGTTCGCAGGGATCGGTGGGACGATCATCGGTCAGGGTATCGAGCAGGGTCTTGTCGGAATCGGGGCCGAGGACCATGTCCACCGAGCTGATCCGCTCGTTGAGGCCCATCACCCGCTTCACGTCCGCCACCGGCTTTTCCAGCAGGGCGGCGATTTCCTCGGGAGAAGGTTCGTGATCGAGCTTCTGGGTCAGCTCCCGCGCGGCGCGCAGGTGCAAATTGAGCTCCTTGACCACATGGATCGGCAGGCGAATGGTGCGGGTCTGATTCATGATCGCCCGCTCGATGGTCTGCCGAATCCACCAGGTGGCATAGGTGGAGAATCTGAAGCCCCGCTCGGGATCGAATTTCTCCACCGCGCGGATCAGGCCCAGGTTGCCCTCTTCGATCAGATCGAGCAGCGACAGGCCACGGTTGATGTAGCGCCGGGCGATCTTGACCACCAGACGCAGGTTGCTTTCGATCATGCGCTTGCGACCGGCGGGATCGCCGCGCTGCGCGAGACGGGCGAAATGCACCTCTTCTGCCGGTGACAGCAGTGGCGAGAAGCCGATTTCGTTGAGATAGAGCTGAGTGGCGTCGAGTGCACGGCCATAGTCGGCCAGCTTGGCACCGCGCAAGACCTGGTTGCCGCGCCCGGACAGGGCCTTGGTCATGGCGGTATCGGCGGATTCCTCACCGAAGGGATTGGAATCGAGAAGCAGGACATCGTCGCCGAGATCGTACTCGGTTTCTTGTTTGTTCTGGATCATCTTGAGTAACCCTTGCTCGTCTGTGCTTCGAGCCAGGGCGTATCGATACGTTGCCGATGCGCCATGACTCGCCCCCAAAGAGCTGCGGGATCGAGTCGGCGCCTAGCGAATCAGCGATTGGGCAAAAACTGCAAGGGATCCACCGGCTTGCCCTGACGGCGAATCTCGAAATGGAGCTTGACGCGGTCGGTCCCGGTCGAACCCATCTCGGCAATCGTCTGCCCTATCTTGACACGCTCACCTTCCCGAACCAGCAACCTACGATTGTGACCGTAGGCACTGACGTAGGTTTCGCTGTGTTTGACGATAACCAGTTCACCATAACCCCGTAGACCATTTCCCGCATAGACCACGGTGCCATCGGCGGCGGCCATCACGGGCTGACCTTCCTGGCCGGCGATGTCTATTCCCTTGTTCAGGCTGCTGCTGGCCGAGAAGCGACTGATCAACGTACCTTTCGTCGGCCAGGCCCAACCGGCGGCGGATTGGGGGACGTCACGGGTCGGCGTCTGGGCCGGTGTCACCGGCGTCGGCGGCGGTGCCGCGGGCAGATTCGGGGTCACCACCGGGGTGGCGGCGGTGGGATTGGAGGTCACGGGCGGCGGAATGGGTACCGGGGTCGCCACCGGATTGCCGGGTGCCGGCGCGGAAGCGACAGGGGTGGCCGAGCCCGTGGCCGGCCGGCGAATGATGCGACTGGAACCCGTGGCGCTGCCGCCATTGCCGAAGCGGATCACCTGGCCGACATGGATGACATAGGGCGCGGCGAGGCCGTTCTGGGCCGCCAGGGCGCGCCATTCCCAGCCGTTGCGCGAGGCGATGGAAAACAGGGTGTCTCCGCGCTTGACGCGATACTGGCCGGAGGTGACCTGGGGCACGCTGCTGCGGCCATCGCCGCGGTCGACCACCGGCGCTCGCGAGCCGTTGCTCGAACAACCCGTCAGCAGCAGGGCCACGAGCAATGTCGCCAGCCAGCCTGAACGCCCTCGTCCTGGAAATCCTTGCGCTCGGGCCTTCACCCGTTCCTCCCGCAGAGTCTGATCATCTACCGTCCGGCCATCCTGCCGGCCTCAAGCGGCCGCTGCCGTCAGGCAGCCTTGGAGCGCGGTACCGGGGTAACGTTCCCTGTCTCTCACTGGGCCAGAGGTCCGTTGAGCAGGGGCACGAAACGGACGGCGTTGAGTTCGTGGCGGACGAAGCCTTCGGCCTCGCGCACGATCAGCAGGAGCTTCTGCTCCTCGTCGACGCCTACCGGGATCACCAGGCGACCGCCAGGGGCCAGCTGGTCGAGCAGCGCCTGCGGCACTTCCCGCGCGGCGGCGGTGACGATGATGCCGTTGTAGGGTGCCAGTGCCGGCCAGCCTTCCCAGCCATCGCCCCAGCGGAACACCACGTTGCGCAGGTTGAGTTCGAGCAGACGCTCCTTGGCCCGATCCTGCAGCGACTGGATACGCTCCACGGAAAACACCCGCTCCACGGTCTGCGCCAGGATGGCGGTCTGGTAGCCGGAGCCGGTGCCGATCTCCATGACCTTGTCCAGCGGCCCGCCGGCGAGCAGCAGCTCGGTCATGCGCGCCACCATGAACGGCTGGGAGATGGTCTGGTTGTGGCCGATGGGCAACGCCGTGTCTTCGTAGGCGCGATGGGCCAGGGCCTCGTCGACGAACAGATGACGCGGCGTACGGCGGATCACCTCCAGCACCTGGGCGTTGGACAACCCCTCTTCGTAGAGGCGCTGGATGAGCCGCTCCCGGGTGCGCTGGGAGGTCATGCCGATGCCGTGTCTTTGCATATGCTCTTGCCCCTGAGTCATGCCAGCAGCTCCGTCAGCGCCGACAGGCCGGCGAAGCCCTCGCGGAAGGTGCGATCGAACTGCAGCGGCGTCACCGAGACATAGCCTTCCAGCACGGAGTGGAAGTCGGTACCCGGTCCGCCATCCACCGCATCGCCGGAAACCGAGATCCAGTAACCGGCCTTGCCGCGCGGATTGATCTCGCGCACCGGCGGCTTGGCCTGGGCCCGGTGCCCCAGGCGGGTCAGCTGCAGGCCCTTGATCTGCTCGAGCGGCAGATCCGGGATGTTGACGTTGAGCACGGTGCGCGGCGGCAGATCGAAGCGTTCGTGCAGGGCCACGATGCGGGCGGCGATCTCGGCCGCCACCGCCATGTTGTCGGCACTGCGCGACACCAGCGAGAAGGCCAGCGCCGGACGATCGAGGAACCGTCCTTCCATGGCCGCGGCCACGGTGCCGGAATAGAGGACGTCGTCGCCCAGGTTGGCACCCAGGTTGATGCCGGCCACCACCATGTCCGGCGTCTCTTCCAGCAGGCCATTGAGGCCCAGGTGAACGCAATCGGTAGGCGTGCCGTTGACGCCCAGGTAGCCATTGGGCAGGCGCTGCGGATGCAGGGGGCGGTCCAGCGTCAGGGCACTGCTCACACCGCTCATGTCATAGAGCGGCGCGACTACCTGGCACTCGTAGTCCGCACGGGCGGAGAGCGCGGCATGCAGCGCGGCGATACCGGGGGCCAGCACCCCATCGTCGTTGGCGATCAGAAGTCGCATGGATGTTCCGTCTGCCCTGCCTCGCCAAGCGTTACCAGCTCGCGAACCACTGCGGTGGCGAAACAGCCGGCCGGCAGGACGAATTCGAGTTGCAGAATGTCAGGAGCGGGATAATGCCACGTCAGGCCGCCGATGGGGAGGCGCAGGATGCGCCGTTCATGCGAGAGGCCGGCACCGGCCAGCCAGGCGGGCAGCTCTCCGGCGGCCTCTGCGACCTGCCGCTCCAGGTCTGCGGCCGGCCCCTGCACCGGCGACTCGCCGGCGCCCCACAGGGGGCCGGTGGGGTGCAGATCGAGCGCCGCCAGGCGCGGATCGGTCAGATCGGCGGCGGTGGCCGGAAAGTGGCTGCGGCTGTCGGTGAAGGCCAGCAGATCGCCCTCCTGCGCCCGCTTCCAGGAGCCATCGGCGATGCGCCCGGCCAGCACCTGATTGAACAGCCAGCTGCGCGCGGCGGACAGGGTGCGCGAGCGCCGATTGCGCTGCTCGGGCAGGCGCTGCTCGCGGGCGCACTGCTGAGCGTCCGCCAGGTTGCCGCCCTGATAGCCGAAGCGCTGCGGACCGAAATAGTTGGGCACGCCGCCGGCGACGATGGCCTGCAGCCGCGCCTCCAGCGCCACCGGATCGGCCTGGAGCCCGGTCAGCCGCAGGCGGAAGCCGTTGGCGGCATGGGCGCCGCGCTGCAGCTTGCGGCGGTGGCGACCCTGCTGGAGGATTACCAGCGTCTCGTCACAGGCGGCCGCGAGATCCGGATCGGCCTTGCCGGGCAGGTGCAGGCTGAACCACTGGCGGGTCAGGGCCTGGCGATCCTTGAGACCGGCATAGCTGATCGCCCGCTGCGGCACCCCGGCGGCGCGCGCCAGGCGGCGCACGGCTTCCTCGGTGTTGAGGCCGCGCTTCTCGACCCACAGCCAGAGGTGCTCGCCATCACCGCTGAGCGGGATGTCCAGCACCTCGTCCACCTGGAAGTCCTCGGCGCTGGCCTTGAGGATCGCCTGGCCGCAGGGCTCGCCATGGGCGCGCGGCCCGAGCAGTTGGTCTTCGGTCATAGCGGCAGCAGCAGGGCCACGGCGTGTACGGCGATGCCCTCTTCGCGCCCGACGAAACCCAGGCGTTCGGTGGTGGTGGCCTTGACGTTGACCTGACCCAGCTCGACCTGCAGATCCTCGGCAATGGCCTGGCGCATGGCTTCGATGTGCGGCGCCATCTTGGGCGCCTGGGCGGCGATGGTGCCGTCGACGTTACCGACCTGCCAGCCCTGCTCGCGGACCAGGCCAACCACATGACGCAGCAGCACCCGACTGTCGGCGCCCTTGAAGCGCGGATCGGTGTCGGGGAAATGCTTGCCGATGTCGCCCAGGGCGGCCGCGCCCAGCAGGGCATCGGCCAGGGCATGCAGCAGCACATCGCCGTCGGAGTGGGCGACCAGGCCACGGTGATGGGGAATACGGATGCCGCCGAGGGTGATGAAGTCGCCCTCGCCAAAGGCGTGAACGTCGAAACCGTGACCTATGCGCATGAAAAGAGACGCCCTTGAGACTGACAGGGCGTCGATTCTACCGGCTGGGGACAGCTCCCGTCGCCCTCAGGGGGCCGTGAGCGCCGCCGCGTGATGCCGCAGATGGTCGTCGATGAAGCTGGCGACGAAGAAATAGCTGTGGTCATACCCCGGTTGCAGACGCAGTTCCAGCGGATGGCCCACGGCTTCCGCCGCGCGCTGCAGCGCCTGGGGCTTGAGCTGTTCGGCGAGGAAGCTGTCCTGCTCGCCCTGGTCGATCAGCAGCGGCAGGCGCTCCTCGGCCTTGGCCAGCAGCGCACAGGCGTCCCACTCGGCCCAGGTGCTGCGGTCCTCGCCCAGGTAGTTGGAGAACGCCTTGTGCCCCCAGGGACAATCCAGCGGATTGACGATGGGCGAGAAGGCCGACACCGAGCGATAACGACCGGGATGCCGCAAGGCGCAGATCAGGGCACCGTGGCCGCCCATGGAGTGACCGCTGACGCCGCGACGATCCGAGACCGGGAAATTGGCCTCGATCAGCGCCGGCAATTCTTCCACCACATAGTCGTGCATGCGGTAGTGCCGGGCCCAGGGCTGCTGGGTGGCATTGACGTAGAACCCCGCCCCCAGGCCGAAATCCCAGGCTTTTTCGGGGTCGTCCGGCACCCCTTCGCCGCGCGGACTGGTGTCCGGCGCCACCAGCACCAGGCCCAGCTCGGCGGCCAGGCGCTGGGCACCGGCCTTCTGCATGAAGTTCTCGTCGGTGCAGGTCAGCCCCGACAGCCAGTAGAGCACCGGCAGGTCGCTGCGCGCCTCCGCCTGGGGCGGCAGGTAGACGGCGAAGGTCATGTCGCAGTCGAGACTGCAGGCGCGATGGCGATAGCGCTTGTGCCAGCCGCCGAAACTCTTGTTGCTGGAGAGCAGTTCGAGACTCATGGTCATCTCCCGCGCAGAGGGCGCACTGGGCGCCCTCCCGCCGATCAGTAGTGGACGACGGTGCGGATGCTCTTGCCTTCGTGCATCAGCTCGAAGGCCTCGTTGATCTGCTCCAGGCCCATGGTGTGGGTGATGAAGGTGTCCAGCGGGATCTCGCCGCTCTGCGCCTTGCGCACATAGCCGGGCAGTTCGCTGCGGCCCTTGACGCCGCCGAAGGCGCTGCCGCGCCAGACACGCCCGGTCACCAGCTGGAACGGCCGGGTACTGATTTCCTGGCCGGCCCCGGCCACGCCGATGATCACCGACTCACCCCAACCCTTGTGGCAGCACTCCAGGGCCGCACGCATCAGGTTGACGTTGCCGACGCACTCGAAGCTGTAGTCGACGCCGCCATCGGTCAGCTCGACGACGACCTCCTGGATCGGCTTCTGGTGATCCTTGGGATTGATGAAGTCGGTGGCGCCCAGTTCACGGGCGATGTCGAACTTGGACGGATTGATGTCGATGGCGATGATGCGGCTGGCCTTGGCCATCTTGGCGCCGATGATGGCGGCCAGGCCGATGCCGCCCAGGCCGAAGATGGCCACGGTGGCGCCCTCTTCCACCTTGGCGGTGTTGAGCACGGCGCCGATGCCGGTGGTCACGCCACAACCCAGCAGGCAGACCTTCTCCAGGGGCGCTTCCTGGGGGATCTTGGCCACCGAGACCTCCGGCAGCACCGTGTACTCGGAAAAGGTGGAACAGCCCATGTAGTGGTAGATCGGCTCGCCGTTGTAGGAGAAACGGGTGGTGCCGTCGGGCATCAGGCCCTTGCCCTGGGTGGCGCGTACCGAGCTGCACAGGTTGGTCTTGCCGGATTTGCAGAATTTGCACTGACCGCATTCGGCGGTGTACAGCGGGATGACGTGATCGCCCACGGCGACCGAGGTCACGCCCTCGCCCACCGCCTCGACGATGCCACCGCCCTCGTGACCGAGGATGCAGGGAAAGACCCCTTCGGAATCCTGACCCGAGAGGGTGTAGGCATCGGTGTGGCAGACACCGGTGGCGACGATGCGGATGAGCACCTCACCGGCCTTGGGCGGCTCGACGTCCACTTCGACGATCTTGAGGGGCTCGTTGGGCGCGAAGGCTACGGCGGCGCGGGACTTGATCATGGTCGACTCCAGAGGGGCGAAAAAACGAGAGGACCAGTTTAGACGCCAGAATTCCTGGAACAATCGGGCATACTGGAATTCATTTTTGCCACAGGGAAACAATCATGAGCTGGGAGGGCATCGACGAATTCGTCGCCGTGGCGAGCACCCTGCACTTCGGCCAGGCCGCCGATCGGCTCGGCACCTCGACCTCGCACGTGAGCCGGCAGGTGGCCCGACTGGAAGAACGGCTGCAGGCGCGCCTGCTCTATCGCAGCACCCGCAGCGTCGCCCTCACCGAAGCCGGCCACACCTTTCTGCAGCACTGCCGCCGGCTGCAGGAGGCACGCGACGAAGCCCTGCGCGAGGTCAGCGATCTCTCCAGCCAGCCCAAGGGGCTGATCCGCATGACCTGCGCCGTGACCTATGGCGAGCGCTTCGTCGTGCCCCTGGTCAACGACTTCCTCGCCCGTTATCCCGAGGTCAGCCTGGAACTGGACCTGACCAATCGCACCGTCGATCTCCTGCACGAAGGCTACGACCTGGCCATCCGCCTGGGGCGCCTGGCCGATTCCCGCCTGGTAGCGACCCGTCTGGCGCCGCGGGAGCTCTATCTGTGTGCCGCGCCCAGCTACCTGGAGCGCTTCGGCGCACCCCATACCCTGTCGGAACTCGGGCGCCATCGCTGCCTGGTGGGCACCAGCGATATCTGGAGCTTTCGCGAAAACGATCGCGAGGTGCTGCACCGGGTCCAGGGTTCCTGGCGCTGCAACAGCGGCCAGGCGGTACTGGACGCCGCCCTGCGTGGCTTCGGTCTGTGCCAGTTGCCGGACTACTACGTGCTGCCGCATCTGGCCCGTGGCGAGCTGCGCCCCCTGCTGGACAATCGCCAGCCGCCCAACAGCGCGGTCTGGGCCCTCTATCCGCAGCGGCGCTTTCTCTCGCCGAAGATCCGTCTGCTGGTGGAACACCTCAAACAGGGCCTGAGCACCCCGCGCCCCGGCGCTCGCCACCCATCCGGAAGCTGAGCGCAGCGGAGGAACCGGGTCTTTCGAGCGGCCTTCGAAAGGGTGTCGGTCGTCCTGACCCCGCCCCGCCGGTGGCGTCACGGCGACTCCTGCAGCCGGAGGTCCCATGAACGACACCCTCGATCATCACGCACTCGCCACCTGGATGAAGGAGGCGACCCCACCATGCCTGTCTCTCTACATGCCCACCGAGCGCACCTTTCCGCAGCGTGAGCAGAATGTCATCCGCTTCAAGAATCTGTTGCGGCAGCTGGAAGCGGATCTCGTCGAGCGCTTTCCCGAAGCCGATCACGTCGCGCTGCTGGCGCCGCTGCAGACCCTGGTGGACAACGCCGATTTCTGGCACTACCCGCGCGGCGGCCTGGCCATCCTGCGCGACCGCGATCAGATCCGGGTGCTCAAGGTACTGGATCCCCTGGAAGAGACCGCCCGGGTCAATCACCACTTCCAGTTGCAGCCGCTGCTGCGCCTGGCCCAGGCGCGGGATCGCTATCAGGTGCTGTGCCTGACCCGCAATCAGGCGCACCTGTTCGAAGGCAACCGCGACAACCTGGTGGAGGTGGAGCTGGGCGAAGGGGTGCCGCGCACCCTGGAAGACGCCCTTGGCACCGAGCTGACCGAAGGCAACCAGCGCGGCCTACCCCAGGGCTTCAGCCGGGCCGGCGAGCGTGGCGACTCCATGCAGCACAACGCCGGCGGCATCAGCAAGCATGATGAGCAGGACGCCGACCGCGAGCGCTACTTCCTGGCCCTGGACCGCGCCCTGACCCGGGTGCACAGCAACACCGCTCGCCTACCCCTGGTGCTGGCCGCGCTGCCGGAGCACCAGGCCGCCTTTCGCCGCCTGAGCCAGAATCCCCATCTGCTGCCCGAAGGCATCGCCGGTGATCCCGGTCCCCTGGACAACGACGTCCTGCGTGCCAGGGCCTGGGCGGTGATGGCGCCCCGCATGGAACAGCGACTCGACGACCTGCTGGATACCTACGCCCAGCGTCATGACCAGGGGCTGGCCTCGGATCGCCTGGAAGACATCGGCGGCGCCCTGCTGGACGCCCGGATCGACACCCTGCTGGTGGAAGCCGATCGCCATATCCCGGGCTATCTGGACCTGGAGCGGCGCCTGCTGGTCCCGGCCAAGCCGGAAGGCGCCAATGCCGACGACCTGCTGGACGAACTCAGCTTCCAGGCCCTGCAGCAAGGTGGCGAGGTGCTGGTCCTGCCGCGCGAGCGGATGCCGGGCGGCACCGGCGTGGCGGCCATCTATCGCTACTAGCCGCTGCGCTGGACCGGATTGGCGCTTGAACTAGACTTCAGCGCCAATCCGCCCCTGCCAAGGTTGTCACCATGTCTGCCCTAGCCGCCTTTCGCGAGCGCTATCTGCTGCGCTTCTGGGCGCCCCTGCCCACGCTGATCGCCCTCGGCGTCGCCTCGGCCTACTACTTCGCCCTGACCGGAACCTTCTGGGCCGTGACTGGCGAATTCACCCGCTGGGGCGGCCATGTGCTGGCCTGGTTCGGCGTCCCGGTAAGGGACTGGAGCTATTTCCGGCTGATCGGCCTGCAGGGCACGCCCCTGGATCGCATCGATGGCGTCATGATCATCGGCATGCTGCTGGGCGCCCTGGCCTGCGCCCTCTGGGCCGGCAACGTCGGCCTGCGCTGGCCCACCAGTCGCCGCCGGCTGCTCCAGGGCCTGGTCGGCGGCATCATCGCCGGCTTCGGTGCCCGCCTGGCCATGGGTTGCAACCTGGCGGCCTTCTTTACCGGCATCCCCATGTTCTCGCTGCATGCCTGGGCCTTCATGCTGGCCACGGTGGCCGGCGCCTGGCTTGGCGTGAAGCTGACCCTGCTGCCCTGGCTGCGCATTCCGCTGAAGGTCACTGCCCACGCCGCCACCCTGCCCGATGCCGGGCAACTGGCCCGGCGCGCGCGTCGCCAGGCGCGGCTGGGTCTCGCCGTGCTGGTGGTGGCGCTGCTCTTCGCCGCCTGGCGTTTCGAGGTCTCCCTGGTACTGGGTCTGGCTACGCTCTTCGGCCTGGTCTTTGGCGGCCTGATCGAGCGGGCGCAGATCTGCTTTACCAGCGCCGCCCGCGACCTCTGGACCACCGGCCGCACCCAGGCGGCGACCGGCATCCTGCTGGGCATGGCGGTGGCCTGCCTCGGCACCTTTGGCGCCATCCAGCTCGGCATGGCGCCCAAGATCTTCTGGATGGGCCCCAACGCCGTGATCGGCGGCCTGCTGTTTGGTGTTGGCATCGTCCTCGCCGGTGGCTGCGAGACCGGCTGGATGTACCGCGCGGTGGAAGGCCAGCTGCATTTCTGGGTGGTGGGCCTGGGCAACGTCATCGGCGGGACCCTGGTGGCGGTCTACTGGGACCGCCTGGGCAGCGCCCTCGCCCTGCCCTATCCCAGGATCAATCTGCTGCAGCAGGCAGGTCCTGGCAGCGGCCTGCTGCTGACCTTTGCCGGCCTGGCCCTCTGCCTGCTGCTGGTGCAACTCAACGCCCGCCGTTTCACTCGCCCCCGGAAGCCTGTCCATGACACTCGCCAAGACGCCGACGCTGTCGCTTGATCTACGGGGCGAACACTGCCCCTACAACGCCATCGCCACCCTGGAGATCTTGCAGACCCTGCAGCCCGGCGATCTCCTGGAGGTGATCACCGATTGCGCCCAGTCGATCCACGGCATTCCGGAAGATACCCGGCGCCAGGGCTACGATTGCCAGGCGGTGGAACAGCATGGCGCGCTGTTCCGCTTTCTCATCGAGGTGCCGCTGCGGGCCTGAGGGCTAGGCCTCGGCGAAGACACTTTGCAGTCGCTGCAGGTCTTCGGGGGTGGTGACCTTGATGTTGTCCGCGCGGCCTTCGACCAGGCGCGGCGCATGCCCCGCCCACTCCATGGCCGAGGCCTCGTCGGTGATGGCGGCGCCCGCGGCCAGACCGGCGCTCAGGGCGTCACGCAGCGCGCCGAGGCGGAACATCTGCGGCGTATAGGCCAGCCAGACCTGGCTGCGGTCGACGGTCTCGCTCACCCGGCCATCGCGGCCGACGCGCTTGAGGGTATCCCGCGCCGGGACGCCCAGAAGACCACCCACCGGGTCCTGGGCCAGTTCGGCCAGTAGCCGATCCAGATCGGCGCGGCAGAGATTGGGCCGTGCGGCATCGTGCACCAGCACCCAGTCGCCATCGCTGGCGCCCTGCTCGCTCAGCAGCAGCAGGCCGCCCAGCACCGAGTCGGCGCGCTCACGACCGCCCGGGGCGCGCAGGATGCGGGCATCGCGGGCGCAGGCCAGCGTCGGCCACCAGGGGTCTTCCGGCGCCAGGCTCACCGCCAGCCCGCGCAGGCGCGGATGGTCGAGAAAACAGTCGAGGGTGCGCTCCAGCAGGCTGCGGCCGCACAGGTCGAGGTATTGCTTGGGTCGGTCGGCACGCATCCGCGCACCCACACCCGCGGCGGGAATGACCGCCCAGAAGGAAGGCAGAAGGGACATTATTTGGATTGCAGGAAAAGGGTTTCGCCTTGTTTGACCATGCCGAGTTCGTGGCGGGCACGCTCCTCGACGGTCTCCATGCCTTTCTTGAGCTCGACGACCTCGGCTTCGAGGATCTCGTTGCGCTCCAGCAGGCGCTTGTTCTCACCATTCTGGTCGGCGATCTGCTGCTTGAGTTCGCGCACCTGGGCGAAGCTGCCATCACCGACCCACAGGCGATACTGAAGACCGCCAAGCAGCAGGAGCAGGAAGGGGAACAGCCAGTAGGGACTTCGCATGGGAGATAACGGATTCGCGGACGGCGGATGCCGCAAAGGCGGCGGCAGAGACGAAAACAGGATAGAAGCCCGGCTCTACGCTTGTAAACTGGGCATCTATCCTGTGGTCCGTCGGACGTGGCGGAAGGCGACGATCTCTGTCATCGCCTCCCCGGTCGCGCAAACCCTTAGCTGCGGAATTCGGCACGACCGCGGTAAGGCGCCTTGGCACCCAGCTGCTCTTCGATGCGCAGCAGCTGGTTGTACTTGGAGACGCGATCGGAACGGCACAGCGAACCGGTCTTGATCTGACCGGCGGCGGTGCCCACTGCCAGGTCGGCGATGGTGGAGTCTTCGGTCTCGCCGCTGCGGTGGGAGATCACCGCGGTGTAGCCGGCGGCCTTGGCCATCTGGATGGCTTCCAGGGTCTCGGTCAGGGAGCCGATCTGGTTGAACTTGATCAGGATCGAGTTACCGATGCCCTTCTCGATGCCCTCCTTGAGGATCTTGGTGTTGGTGACGAACAGGTCGTCGCCCACCAGCTGCACCTTGCTGCCGATCTTGTCGGTCAGGGCCTTCCAGCCAGCCCAGTCGGACTCGTCCATGCCGTCTTCGATGGAGATGATCGGGAACTGCTCGGTCAGCCCGGCCAGGTAGTCGGCGAAACCGTTGGCGTCGAAGGCCTTGCCCTCGCCGGACAGGTCGTACTGGCCGTCCTTGTAGAACTCGCTGGAGGCGCAGTCCAGGGCCAGGGTCACGTCGGTGCCCAGCTCGTAACCGGCGTTCTTAACCGCTTCGGCGATGGCAGCCAGGGCGTCGGCGTTGGAGGCCAGGTTGGGCGCGAAGCCGCCTTCGTCACCCACGGAGGTGCTCAAGCCACGGGCCTTGAGCACGGCTTTGAGGTGATGGAAGATCTCGGCACCCACGCGCAGGGCATCGGCAAAGCTCTTGGCGCCAACCGGCTGGACCATGAATTCCTGGATGTCGACGTTGTTGTCGGCATGCTCGCCACCGTTGATGATGTTCATCATCGGCACCGGCATGGAGTACTGACCGGGGGTGCCGTTCAGGTTGGCGATGTGGGCGTAGAGCGGCAGGTCCTGGTCTTCGGCAGCGGCCTTGGCGGCCGCCAGGGACACGGCCAGGATGGCGTTGGCGCCCAGCTTGGCCTTGTTGTCGGTACCGTCCAGCTCGATCATGGCGCGGTCCAGGGCCTTCTGGTCGCTCGGATCCTTGCCCAGCAGCAGGTCACGGATCGGGCCGTTGATGTTGCCCACGGCCTTCAGGACGCCCTTGCCCAGGTAACGGCTCTTGTCGCCGTCGCGCAGCTCCAGTGCCTCGCGCGAACCGGTGGACGCGCCGGACGGCGCGGTGGCGCGACCGACGATACCATTGTCCAGGATCACGTCCGCTTCAACGGTGGGGTTGCCGCGGGAATCCAGGACCTCACGTCCCTTGATGTCGACGATGTTAGCCATTTTTGTATCGATCTCCATGTTACCGGTCATTGACGGATCAGCCTTCGGCTGCGCCTGGGCCTTTTGGTTCAGCCGCCGCTTAGGCAGTTTCGATCGGCGTGAACGACTTCACCAGCTCGTCCAGCGCCTTGAGCTGGGCCAGGAAGGGCTCCAGCTTGTCCAGGCGCAGGGCACAGGGGCCGTCGCACTTGGCATGTTCGGGATCCGGATGGGCTTCGAGGAACAGACCGGCCAGGCCCTGGCTCATGCCGGCCTTGGCCAGGTCGGTGACCTGGGCGCGGCGGCCGCCGGCGGAATCGGCACGCCCGCCCGGCATCTGCAGGGCATGGGTGACATCGAAGAACACCGGGTAGCCGAAGCTCTTCATGATGCCGAAGCCGAGCATGTCGACCACCAGGTTGTTGTAGCCGAAGGAGGAGCCCCGCTCGCAGAGGATCAGCTGGTCGTTGCCGGCTTCTTCGCACTTGGCGAGGATGTGCTTCATCTCCTGGGGCGCGAGGAATTGCGCCTTCTTGATGTTGATCACGGCGTCGGTCTTGGCCATGGCCACCACCAGATCGGTCTGCCGCGAGAGGAAGGCCGGCAGCTGGATGATGTCGCACACCGCCGCCACTGGCGCCGCTTGGTAGGGCTCGTGGACGTCGGTAATCACCGGCATGCCGAAGGTGGCCTTGAGCTCTTCGAAGATGCGCAGGCCGGCTTCCATGCCCGGACCGCGATAGCTGGTCACGGAGGAGCGGTTGGCCTTGTCGAAGCTGGCCTTGAAGACATAGGGAATGCCCAGCTTCTCGGTCACCTTGACGTATTGCTCGCACACCTGCATGGCCAGGTCACGGGATTCGAGCACGTTCATGCCGCCGAACAGCACGAAGGGCTTGTCGTTGGCGATCTCGATGTTGCCGACGCGGACGATCTTCTGCACGGTCATGATCAATCCTTCTTGGCGTAACGCAGGGCGGCGTTGACGAAGCCGCTGAACAGCGGATGGCCGTCACGCGGGGTGGAGGTGAACTCCGGGTGGAACTGGCAGGCGACGAACCAGGGATGATCCGGGGCTTCCACCACTTCGACCAGGGCGCCGTCGCCCGAGCGACCGGAGATCTTCAGGCCGGCGGCCTCGATCTGCGGCAGGAGGTTGTTGTTGACCTCGTAGCGGTGACGATGGCGCTCGACGATGACGTCCTGGCCGTAGCAGTCGTGCACCTGGGTACCACCGATCAGCTGGCACTCCTGGGCGCCCAGGCGCATGGTGCCGCCCAGGTCGGAGCCTTCGGTACGGATCTCGGTCGCGCCGGTGGAATCCTGCCATTCGGTGATCAGGCCGACTACCGGGTGGCCACTGGCCTTGTCGAATTCGGTGGAGTTGGCGTCTTTCCAGCCCAGCACGTTACGGGCAAATTCGATGACCGCCACCTGCATGCCCAGGCAGATGCCCAGGTAGGGGATCTTGTTCTCGCGGGCGTACTGCACGGTGGCGATCTTGCCTTCCACGCCGCGCAGGCCGAAGCCGCCCGGCACCAGGATGGCGTCCACGCCCTTGAGCAGATGGGTGCCCTGCTGCTCGATGTGCTCGGAGTCGATGTAGCGCAGGTTGACCTTGGTGCGGCTCTGGATACCAGCGTGGGTCATGGCCTCGATCAGCGACTTGTAGGCGTCGAGCAGCTCCATGTACTTGCCGACCATGGCGATGGTGACTTCCTGCTCGGGGTTGAGCTTGGCGTCCACCACGCGATCCCACTCGGACAGATCGGCCGGTTTGCACTCCAGGCCGAAGCGCTCGACGACGAATTCGTCCAGGCCCTGGGCGTGCAGCACGGAGGGAATGCGGTAGATGGTGTCGACGTCTTCCAGGGAGATGACCGCGCGCTCTTCGACGTTGGTGAAGAGGGCGATCTTGCGGCGGGAAGAGCTGTCGACGGTGTGGTCGGAACGGCAGATCAGCACATCGGGCTGCAGGCCGATGGAGCGCAGTTCCTTGACCGAATGCTGGGTCGGCTTGGTCTTGGTCTCGCCGGCGGTGGCGATGTAGGGCACCAGGGTCAGGTGCATCAGCATGGCACGGCGCGCGCCGATCTCCACCCGCAGCTGGCGGATGGCTTCGAGGAAGGGCTGCGACTCGATGTCACCGACGGTGCCGCCGATCTCCACCAGGGCCACGTCGGCATCGCCGGCGCCCTTGATGATGCGTCGCTTGATCTCGTCGGTGATGTGCGGGATCACCTGCACGGTGGCGCCCAGGTAGTCGCCACGACGCTCCTTGCGCAGGACGTCCATGTAGATGCGACCGGTGGTGAAGTTGTTGTTCTGGGTCACGGTGGTGCGGATGAAGCGCTCGTAGTGACCCAGGTCCAGATCGGTCTCGGCGCCGTCATGGGTGACGAACACCTCGCCGTGCTGGAAGGGGCTCATGGTGCCGGGATCCACGTTGATGTAGGGATCCAGCTTGAGCATGGTGACCTTCAGCCCTCTCGCTTCCAGAATGGCGCCCAGGGAGGCCGAGGCGATGCCTTTCCCCAAAGAAGAAACAACACCGCCCGTGACGAAAATAAAGCGCGTCATGAAAATTCCTAGAATCTGCGTTGAGGCGGAGAGCCGCCGATGAAAGCGAGAGCGGTCGGCCTGGCGCCGGACCAATGCACACCGTCCACTCGGGGCGAGCGGAAAATGCGATATAAGACGGGAGCGTAGTCTAGCCTAAAGGTCATCCCAGCTCAAACCCGCCCATGCCGTCTGCGGGCTGCCACTCAAGCCGCCCTCCCCCCGGCAGGCCATCCAGACCGGGCAGGTTGGCCACCGCCAGCAGTTCGTCGCCGCCCCAGAGCAGCGGCAATCGGCCGCGCAGGAACGGCGGCACCCCCTGTTCGTTGAGCAGACGCTTGAGATCGCGACTGCCGCGACCCGGTACGACCAGCCGCTCGCCGCCCTGGCGATAGCCGATTCGCCAGCCGGATACGACGACCGGTACGCTGAATCGCAGGCGACCATTCCCTTGGAGTTCCAGGGTGGTTTCCTGCCCGTTAATGACCTGGGGTGACGGCGTGACCTGCCAGGCCGCAGGCACCCACCAGATCCGCCCTGCCCCCCGGCGCAGACTGCCACCTTCGAGACGCCAGACCGGATCGCCGGCCTCGCCCGCCTCGCGCAATGCCTGCCAACCGGCCCAGTGGGCGCTGTCGGGCTGGCGGGTGAAGCTGTCCAGCCAGACCCGCAGGGCATTGCGCTGGCGTGCCTCGCTCAGGGACTGCAAGGGCGCCAGGGCCAGACTGGGCAAGGGGATCCAGGGGAAAGGCTGTTCGGCCCGCCGGGCCTGCTGCAGATCCAGGCTGGCCAGTTCGCCGAGCAATTCGTCGGCTTC
Source organism: Pseudomonas sp. HR1 (assembly GCF_030175875.1). Lineage (NCBI taxonomy): Bacteria > Pseudomonadati > Pseudomonadota > Gammaproteobacteria > Pseudomonadales > Pseudomonadaceae > Pseudomonas > Pseudomonas sp. HR1. The sequence goes on along the minus strand of NZ_JASNRF010000003.1, from coordinate 380,304 downwards.
GGCCAGATGCCGGGCACTGCGCGCCATGACCTGATCGACGCCCGGCCAGCGGTCGCGTAGCCGCGGCAGCACCTGGTGCCTCAGGTAATTGCGATCCAGCCGGGTATCGGCATTGCTGGGATCCTCGATCCAGTCCAGCCCCTCAGCTTCGGCATAGGCCAGCAGCGCGCGCCGCGGCTCGTCCAGCAGCGGTCGCCAGAGCCGACCGGCGGCCAAGGAACGGGTCTCGGGCATGCCGGCCAGGCCCTTGACCCCCGCGCCGCGCACCAGCCGCTGCAGCAGGGTCTCCAGCTGATCGTCGCGATGCTGGCCCAGCACCAGGCAGCCCTCCCTGGGCAGCACCCGGGCGAAGGCGGCATAGCGCGCCTCGCGGGCAGCCCGTTCGAGACTGGCGGCGCCATCGATGTGGACGTGCAGGATATCGAGAGGAATGGCCAGCGCTTGGCAGACCCGGGTGCAGTGCGAGACCCAGGCATCCGCCGCGGCTTGCAGACCATGGTGCACATGCACCGCCTGCAGATCGGCGAACAGGCCGCGCTCGCGCAGTCGCGCGAAGAGGTGCAGGAGAACGGTGGAATCGAGTCCGCCGGAAAAGCCCACCCGCCAGTGACGGGTAGGCGGCTGCCGCTCCAGGCGGGCGCGCAGCCGATCCAGCAGACTCATAGGGGCGGGATCAGGCGATGCCGTAGCTCATCAGGCGCTCGTAGCGACGTTCCAGCAGCGCCGGCATGTCGTAGCCCTTGAGTTCGTCCAGCTGTTCCAGCAGCGCGGTGCGCAGGCTGTTGGCCATGGCCTGGGGATCGCGGTGCGCACCACCCAGGGGCTCGTCGATCACCTGGTCGACGATGTTCAGGCTCTTCAGTCGCTCGGCGGTGATGCCCATGGCCTCGGCGGCATCGGGCGCCTTCTCGGCGGTCTTCCAGAGAATGGAGGCGCAACCTTCCGGCGAGATCACCGAGTAGGTGGAGTGCTGCAGCATGTTGAGCTGGTCGCAGACGCCGATGGCCAGGGCGCCACCGGAACCACCCTCGCCGATCACGGTGGCGATGATGGGGGTCTTCAGGCGCGCCATGACGCGCAGGTTCCAGGCGATGGCCTCGCTCTGGCCACGCTCTTCGGCGTCGATGCCCGGGTAGGCGCCGGGGGTATCGATGAAGGTCAGGATCGGCATCTTGAAGCGCTCGGCCATTTCCATCAGGCGGCAGGCCTTGCGATAGCCTTCCGGACGCGGCATGCCGAAATTGCGGCGGACCTTCTCGCGGACTTCACGACCCTTCTGGTGACCGATGATCATCACCGGACGGCCTTCCAGACGGGCGATGCCACCGACGATGGCCGGATCGTCGGCGAAGTGGCGGTCGCCGTGCAGCTCTTCGAAATCGCTGAACAGGTAGTTGATGTAGTCGAGGGTGTAGGGACGCAGCGGATGACGCGCCAGACGAGCCACCTGCCAACTGGACAGGTCGCTGAAGATGCTCTTGGTGAGCGCCTGGCTCTTCTCCTGCAACCGGGCGATCTCGTCACTGATGTTCAGCGCATTGTCGTTACCGACCAGTCGAAGTTCTTCGATCTTGGCCTGGAGATCGGCGATGGGCTGTTCGAAATCGAGATAGTTCGGGTTCATGGGCATCCGTTAGTGCAATCTAGAGCCAAGGGCCGGGGCGCCTACCTTAAGGGATCGGACGGGACAGGTCGAGACTCCTGCCACGTCACCGGCACCCGCCGCTGGCGAGGGTTGGGACGAAGCGCACGAGGCGCTCGGACTTAACGATAGTTCAGAAAGACGTTCTCCCTGCCGAACTGGTCACGCAGGGTTTGAATCAGGCCATCGGCCGGGTCGATCCGGTAGTTCTCGCCAAACTGCAGCAGCGCCCGCGCGGTGGGGCCCTGGTAGTCGATTGTCACCGGACAGGCGCCGCGATGACGACCGCACAACTCGCCCAGCCAGCGCAGCCGGTCGCCGGCCAGCGCCTCGCTGCGCACCGCGATCCTGAGGCTTTCCGCCAGGGCGGTCCGGGCTTCTTCCAGCCCCAGCACGCGCTTGGCGCGCAGACGCAGGCCACCGGAGAAATCGTCCTGGCTGACCTCGCCCTCGACGATCACCAGGGCATCGGTCTGCAAGAGCGCCTGGGCGGCGTTGAAGGCTTCGGCGAACAGCGAGGCCTCGATGCGCCCGGACCTGTCGTCCAGGGTGACGAAGCCCATCTTGTCGCCGCGCTTGTTCTTCATCACCCGCAGATTGACGATCAGCCCGGCCACGGTCTGGGTTTCGCGCGACGGCTTGAGGTCGACGATGCGCTGGCGCGCCAGCCGGCGCACCTCGCCTTCGTATTCCTCGATGGGGTGACCGGTCAGGTACAGCCCCAGGGTTTCCTTTTCCCCGCGCAGGCGCTCCTTGAGATTGAGCTCGCGGGCGCGACGATGATTGGCATAGACGTCGGCCTCGGGTTCGGCGAAGACGCCACCGAAGAGATCGACATGGCCGCTGTTGTGGCTGCGGGCGGTCTGTTCGGCCGAGGCGATGGCCTCTTCCATGGCCGCCAGCAGCACGGCGCGATTCTGGTCGATGGTCGCCTGATAGGCCTTGAGCTCGTCATGGTAGTGCGGACCCAGGCGGTCCAGGGCACCGGAGCGGATCAGGGCTTCCAGGGTGCGCTTGTTGATGCGCTTGAGGTCGACCCGGGCACAGAAGTCGAAGAGATCCTTGAACGGTCCCTCGGCACGCGCCTCGACGATGGCCTCCACCGGGCCCTCACCGACACCCTTGATCGCCCCCAGGCCGTAGACGATGCGCCCGCCGTCGTTGACGGTGAACTTGAACTCGGAAATGTTCACGTCCGGCGTGTCGATGCGCAGCTTCATGTGGCGGCATTCCTCGATGAGGATCACCACCTTGTCGGTGTTGTGCATGTCCGCCGACAGCACCGCGGCCATGAAGGGCGCCGGATAGTGGGTCTTCAGCCAGGCGGTCTGGTAGGACACCAGGCCATAGGCCGCCGAGTGCGACTTGTTGAAGCCGTAGCCGGCGAATTTTTCCACCAGGTCGAAGATGTTGCCGGCCAGGTCCGCATCGATGCCGTTGTTGGCGCAGCCTTCGATGAAGCCGCCGCGCTGCTTGGCCATCTCCTCGGGCTTCTTCTTGCCCATGGCGCGGCGCAGCATGTCCGCCTGGCCCAGGGTGTAGCCGCCCATGACCTGGGCGATCTGCATCACCTGTTCCTGGTAGAGGATGATGCCGTAGGTGGGCGCCAGCACCGGCTGCAGGCCTTCGTACTGGTAGTCCGGATGCGGATAGGCCAGCTCGGCGCGGCCGTGCTTGCGGTTGATGAAGTCGTCCACCATGCCCGACTGCAACGGACCCGGGCGGAACAGCGCCACCAGGGCGATGAGGTCTTCCAGGCAGTCAGGCTTGAGCTTCTTGATCAGCTCCTTCATGCCGCGGGATTCCAGCTGGAAGACGGCGGTGGTCTCGGCCTTCTGCAGCAAGGCATAGGTCGGCTTGTCGTCCAGCGGGATGAAGTCGATGTTGAGCGGCTCGCGCCCCTCCTCCACTTCCGTGCGGTTGATGGTCTCCAACGCCCACTTGATGATGGTCAGGGTGCGCAGACCGAGGAAGTCGAACTTGACCAGACCGGCCTGCTCGACGTCGTCCTTGTCGAACTGGGTCACCAGGCCATTGCCGTCTTCGTCGCAGGCGATGGGCGAGAAATCGGTCAGCTTGGTCGGCGCGATCACCACGCCCCCGGCGTGCTTGCCGGTGCCGCGGGTGATGCCTTCCAATTTCAAGGCCATGTCCCAGATTTCCTTGGCGTCCTCGTCGGTCGCCAGGAAGTCGCGCAGCGGCTCCTCCTGCTCGAAGGCCTTCTGCAGGGTCATGCCCACTTCGAAGGGGATCATCTTCGACAGGCGGTCGGCCAGGCCATAGGACTTGCCCTGCACCCGCGCCACGTCGCGCACCACCGCCTTGGCGGCCATGGTGCCGAAGGTGATGATCTGGCTCACCGCCTCGCGGCCGTACAGGTCGGCCACGTATTCGATCACCCGGTCGCGACCGTCCATGCAGAAGTCGACGTCAAAGTCGGGCATGGAAATCCGTTCGGGATTAAGGAAGCGCTCGAACAGCAGGTCATAGGCCAGCGGATCGAGGTCGGTGATCTTGAGTACGTAGGCAACCAGGGAGCCGGCACCCGAGCCCCGGCCGGGGCCGACCGGCACGCCGTTGTTCTTCGCCCACTTGATGAAGTCCATCACGATGAGGAAGTAACCGGGGAAGCCCATCTGGATGATGATGTCGAGCTCGAAGTTGAGTCGGTCGACGTACTCCTGGCGCTTTTCCTCGTAGTTCGGCGTGGTCTCGCGCGGCCAGAGCACGGCCAGGCGCTCTTCCAGGCCCTCGAAGGACACATGGCGCAGGTAGTCGTTGATGGTCATCCCGTTGGGGATCGGGAAGTTGGGCAGGAAGTACTTGCCCAGCTGGATCTCGATGTTGCAGCGCTTGGCGATCTCGACGGTGTTTTCCAGCGCCTCGGGCAGGTCGCTGAACAGCTCGGCCATCTCGGCCGCCGACTTCAGGTACTGCTGGTCGCTGTACTTGCGCTCGCGCCGGGGATCGTCGAGCGGCCGGCCCTCGCCGATGCAGACGCGGGTCTCGTGGGCCTCGAAGTCCTCGGCCTTGAGAAAGCGCACATCGTTGGTCGCCACCAGGGCGCCCCCGCAGCGATCGGCCAGGGCCACGGCGGCATGCAGGTGCTCTTCGTCACCGACTCGCTCGGTGCGCTGCACCTCCAGATAGAAGCGATCCTGAAAGACCTGCTGCCATTCCTCGAACAGCTGATCGGCCAGCGCCAGGTCGCCTTCGAGCAGCGCCAGGCCGATCTCACCCTCCTTGGAACCGGACAGGGCGATCAGGCCTTCGCTGGCGTCCTTCACCCAGTCGCGCTGGATGACGATCTGACCGTCCTGCTGGCCTTCCTGGAATCCACGGGACAGCAACTCGGTGAGGTTGCGATAGCCCTTGGCGTTCATGACCAGCAGGGTCATGCGGCTCAGGGGCGCGTCGCCTTCGCGGCCGGCCAGCCAGATGTCGGCGCCGGCGATGGGCTTGATCCCGGCGCCCATGGCCGCCTTGTAGAACTTGACCAGCGAACAGAGGTTGCCCTGGTCGGTCACCGCCACGGCCGGCATCCCGGCGGCTTCGGCAGCCTTGACCAGCCCCTTCACCCGCACGATCCCGTCGACCAGGGAGTATTCCGTGTGGAGACGCAGGTGGACGAAGGATGCGGACATGGCAGAGACCCCTTGATGCATGAGGCGCGAGATTGTACTGGATTGTCGACCCGGGGTCAGAACGCCGCGACGGCCGTCAGTAGGTCGCGATGATCTGGGTGGAGGCCTGGGTCTCGAGGGCGTGCCAGGCATCGCGCACCGGCGCGAAGGAGCGCCGGTGGATGGGCGTGGGCCCCAGGCGCCGGAGCGCGTCGAGATGTTCGGCGGTGGGATAGCCCTTGTGCCCGGCCAGGCCATAGCCCGGATAGAGGGCATCCAGCACCTGCATCTCGCGATCGCGGGTCACCTTGGCCAGGATGGACGCCGCGGCGATCGCCGGGACCTGGCTGTCTCCCTTCACCACCGGCGCACTGGGCACCGCCAGCTTGGGACAGCGATTGCCATCGATCAGGGCCAGCCGCGGCTGCACCTGGAGGCCTTCCACCGCGCGCTGCATGGCCAGCATGGTGGCGTGCAGGATGTTCAGCCGGTCGATCTCGGCGACCTCGGCGCGGGCCACGCACCAGGCCAGGGCCTTTTCCTGGATCTCGTCGAACAGGGCTTCGCGGCGCGCCAGCGACAGCTTCTTCGAATCGTTCAGGCCGAGGATGGGCTTGCCCGGATCGAGGATCACTGCGGCGGTGACCACGGCGCCGCACAGCGGACCGCGACCGACTTCGTCGACGCCGGCGACCAGCGCCTCGACCAGATTGAAATCCAGGCCCAGCTGCATCAGCCACGCTGCCGCAGGAGATTCAGCACGGCAGCGGCCGCCTGGACCGAGGCATCGCGCCTCAGGCTGTGATGGATGGCGGCGAAGCTGTCGGTCTGCTGCTGCGGCTGCTCCAGCAGCGGCAGGAGTTCGGCCACCAGCCGCTCCGGCGTCGCCTCGTGCTGGATCAGCTCGGGCACCAGCTTGCGCCCGGCCAGGAGGTTGGGCAGCGAGATGTAGGGACTCTTCACCAGCTGCTTGAGGATCAGATAGGTCAGCGGGGCCACCCGATAGGCCACCACCATGGGTCTCTTGAACAGCAGCGTCTCCAGGGTCGCGGTGCCCGAGGCGATCAGCACGCCATCACAGGCGGCCAGCACCTCATGGGATCGCCCATCGGTCAGCAGCAGCGGCAGCGGCGGCCGGCCTTCCAGCAGCTGCTCCACCTGCGCCCGCCGCGCGGCATTGGCACAGGGCAGAACGAAGCGCACACCAGGACGTACGGCCAGCAGCTGGGCGGCGGCGTCGAGGAAAAGCGCACCGAGACGCCCTACTTCACCACCGCGACTGCCCGGCAACAGGGCGACGACCTGCCCCTCTTCCGGCAAGCCCAGGGCCTGCCGGGCGGCCAGGCGGTCGCTGTCCAGAGGGATGGTATCGGCCAGTGGATGGCCGACGAAGCGCACCGGCACCTGCTGTTCTTCGTAGAAACGCGCTTCGAAAGGAAACAGGGTCAGCATCAGGTCGCAGCCGTCGCGGATCTTCAGCACCCGCTTCTGTCGCCAGGCCCAGACCGAGGGACTGACATAGTGCACGGCCGGAATGCCCGCGCGATGCAGCTGGGCTTCGATCTCGAGGACGAAATCCGGGGCGTCGATGCCGATGAAGACATCGGGACGGGCGTCGAGCAACTGACTGATCAGCGCCTTGCGCCGACCCAGGAGTTCCCGCAGGCGACCGAGTACCTCGACCAGCCCCATGACCGCCAGACGCTCCATGGGAAATTCGGACACCAGCCCTTCGGCTTCCATCCGCGGACCGCCCACGCCCATGAAGGAGATATTCGGATGCTGCGCACGCAGCGCCTGCATCAGACCGGCGCCGAGCAGATCACCCGACGCCTCCCCTGCCACCAGCGCCACGCGTAGCGGGCGCTGGGCGAACTCAGCGGGTGATGCCACGCGTCGCACTCAGGATGGAATCGCGGAACACCGCCACTTCGGGAAACTGCTGAGCCACCGGCTCCAGCTCGCGCAGGGCGTCATCGACGGTGAGGCCCTGGCGGTAGACCACCTTGTAGGCGCGGCGCAATTCCTTGATGGCTTCGGCCGAGAAACCCCGGCGGCGCATGCCTTCGAAGTTCATGCTGCGGGCTTCGGCCGGATTGCCGAACACCGTGACATAGGCCGGTACGTCCTTGCCGATGGCCGTGCCCATGCCGGAAAAGCTGTGGGCGCCGATGCGGCAGAACTGATGCACCAGGGTATAGCCGGACAGGATCGCCCAGTCATCGACGTGCACGTGCCCGGCGAGGGCCGTGTTGTTGACCAGGATGCAGTGATTGCCGATCACGCTGTCATGGCCGATGTGCACATAGGCCATCAGCAGGTTGTGATCGCCAAGGGTCGTCTCTTCCCGATCCTGCACGGTACCGCGATGGATGGTGACCCCTTCGCGGATGGTGTTGTGATCGCCGATCCGCAGCCGGGTCGGTTCGCCCTGATACTTGAGGTCGGGCGTATCCTCGCCGATCGACGAGAACTGGAAGATACGATTGTGACGCCCGATCACGGTCGGACCCTTGAGGATGACGTGAGGCCCGATGACGGTCCCCTCGCCAATCTCGACATCCGGTCCGATGATCGACCAGGGGCCGACCTGGACATCGGCGGCGAGCCGTGCCTTGGGGTCGACGATAGCCCTGGGGTCAATCAACGTCATAGCTTGCGTTCCGCACAGATGATTTCAGCCGAGCAGACTGGCTTGTCGTCCACACTGGCGTGGCATTCGAATTTCCAGATGCCGCGCTTGGTGCTGATGAAGCGAGCGTCGAGCATCAGCTGATCGCCCGGCGTCACCGGCTGGCGAAACCGCAGCTTATCCGATCCGACGAAGTAGTACAGGGTGCCATCGGCCGGCGAGGAATTCATCATCTTGAAACCGAGCACGCCGGCAGCCTGGGCCATGGCCTCGACGATCAGCACGCCCGGCATGATCGGATGCTGGGGGAAGTGGCCAGTGAAGAAGGGCTCGTTGATGCTGACGTTCTTGTAGGCACGAATGCGCTTGGCTTCGATATCCAGCTCCAGCACGCGATCCACCAATAGAAAGGGATAGCGATGCGGGAGATATTCACGGATCTCGTTGATGTCCATCATGGTCGGGGAAGGCCTGTTCAGAAAGGGGAAACATCCGATGCAGAATCAAGCATCAGAAGCAGCGTCATCCCGCGAGGTCACGGTAGCAACGATTTTTTCCAGATGTTGCAGACGGCGGGCCATGTCGTCGAGGTGACGAATCCGCGCGGCGCTCTTCTTCCATTCGCCGGCCGGCTGCATGGCCGTACCGGAGGAATAGGCGCCAGGCTCGGTAATCGAGCGGGTCACCATGGTCATACCGGTGACGAACACGTGGTCGCACACCTCGATATGACCGACCATGCCCACGCCGCCGGCGATGGTGCAGTGTTTGCCGATCTTGGTACTGCCAGAGATGCCGACGCAGGCGGCCATGGCGGTGTGCTCACCGACCTGGACGTTGTGCGCGATCATGATCTGGTTGTCGAGCTTCACGCCATTGCTGATGACCGTGTTCGCCAGGGCGCCGCGGTCGATGGTGGTGTTGGCACCGATCTCGACATCGTCGCCGATCAGTACGCCACCCAGCTGGGCGATCTTCTGCCACTGACCGCGCTCGTTGGCGAAGCCGAATCCCTCGGCGCCGATCACGGCACCCGACTGCACCACGGCACGCTCGCCAATGGTCACGTCGTGATAGAGCGTGACCCGCGGCGCCAGCCAGCTGTCGGCACCGATGACGCTGCGCGCACCCACCACGCAGTGGGCGCCCAGACTGACACCGGCGCCGATACGCGCCTGCGCCTCGATCACCACATAGGGACCGATGGCCGCCGTCGGATCGACCTGGGCATCCGCCGCGACCAGCGCGGTGGGATGGATACCGGCTGCGCTGCGCGGCTTGAGATCGAACAGATGGGAAAGGCGCGCATAGGCCAGATAGGGATTCGCCAGGATCAGGGCGTCACCGGCGTAGCCGTCGGCGTCCTTTTCCGTCAGCAGCACGGCCCCGGCCTGGGTGTCGGCCAGGTAGCGGCGGTACTGCGGATTGGCGAGAAAACTCAACTGCTCAGGACCGGCCTCGGGCAGGGTAGCCAGACCGGTCACCAGGCGCTCGGAGGAACCGCGTAACTCCACGGTCAACTGGCGGCTTTCCAACCACTGCGCCAGTTCGCCCAGCGTAAAGGTGCTATGGCTCATCAACGACCCGCGTTCATGCGCTCGATGACCTGGCGCGTGATGTCGTACTGCGGCTTCACGTCCACCACGGCGCCACGCTCGAGCACCAGATCGTAATCACCCTTCTTCAGCACCTCCTCCACGGCCTTGTCCAGGCGCGGCTTGAGCAGCTTGAGCATGTCGCGATCCGAGGCCGCCTTGGCGTCGTTGAGTTCCTTGGACTGGAACTGGAAGTCACGGGCCTTCTGGCGGAAGTCGTTCTCCAGGCGGGTGCGCTCGGCCTGGGCCATCTTGTCACCGCCCTTGTTGAGCTTGTCCTGGATGTCCTTGGCGGAGCTTTCCAGACCCTTGAGCTTGTTCAGCTGGGGACCGAACTTCTTCTCGGAATCCACCGCGTACTTCTTGGCGGCGTCGGACTCCAGCAGGGCCATCTGGTAGTTCAGGACAGCGATCTTGGTATCGGCGAACACCGGAGCGGCGACGAGAACGGCAGCGAACAGAGCGTAACGGGTGTACTTGTGCACAGTTGACTCCTGCGTAAAGCGCAAAGGTGTAGCCTGGGTCAGAACGTCTGACCCAGCGAGAACTGGAAGACCTGCGGATCGGAGTTGCTCGGCTTCTTGACCGGCACGCCCAGGCTGAAGCTCAGCGGACCGAGGGCGGTAACCCAGGTCACACCGACGCCGACGGAACTGGCCATATTGGAGAAGCTGACGTCGCCGCAATTCTGCGTGCTGCTCAGGTAGCACTTGGTGCTGAACACATTGCCCACGTCCCAGAACAGCACGGTACGCAGGGACTTCTGGTCCTTCACGAAGGGCAAGGGGAACAGGTATTCCACACCGCCGGTAATCAGGACATTGCCACCGAAGGCTTCGTCGTTGTCACGATCACGATAGCCCTGGCCTTGATCGGCATATCTCGGATTCGGACTGGGCGGCGTAGTCCGCGGACCCAGGCTGCTATCCTCGAAACCCCGTACCGAGTTGAAGCCACCGGCGTAGTAGTTCTCGTAGAACGGCAGGCCATCGGTGCTGCCATAGCCGTCGCCGTAACCCAGCTCGGTATGGAAGCGCAGCGCCGTATTGTCGGTCAGCGGGGTGAACAGCTGGCCGCGATAGTCGAGCTTGTAGAAGCTCAGGTCGCTGCCCGGGATGGTGATCTGGCCGGTCAGGCTCTGGGAGGCCCCGCGGGTCGGCAGGACGCCACGGTTCAGCGTCGAGCTCGACCAGCCGATGCTGGCCTTGAAGTTGGTGAAATTGTCCCCCTCGCGCTGGACGAAATCATAGATCTCGTCGGCGCTGTAGGTACCCGGATTGATCTCGTCTTTCTGCACGCTCAGACCATAGGTCAGGCGCGAGGTCTCGCTGATCGGATAGCCCAGGGTGACACCGGTACCCAGGCTGTTGATCGAATAGTAGGAGACATCACTGTCGTACAGTTTGCTGTAGTCGGTGCTGCGATAGAAGATGTTGTAACCCAGGCTCACGCCGTCCGGCGTGAAATAGGGATCGGTGAAGCTGAAGTTGTAGCGGCTCTGGTACTGGGAACGGGTCAGACCGATGCTGACCTGGTTGCCGGTACCCAGGAAGTTGTTCTGGCTGATGGAGCCACCCAGTATCAGACCGGCGCTCTGGGCGAAGCCGATGCTGGCGGTAATGGAGCCCGACGGCTGCTCTTCGACGTTGTAGTTGACGTCGACCATGTCGTCGGTGCCAGGTACCTGGGGCGTCTCGACCTTGACTTCCTTGAAGTAGCCCAGGCGCTCGAGGCGGGTCTTGGACTGGTCGATGAGATAGGTGGAGGCCCAACCGCCTTCCATCTGGCGCATCTCACGACGCAGCACCTCGTCCTCGGTCTTGGTGTTGCCGCGGAAGTTGATGCGGTTGACGTAGGCACGCTTGCCCGGATCGACCACATAGGTCAGGGACACGCTGTGGTCGTCGTCATGGGGCTCGGGCAGGCCGTTAACGTTGGCGAAGGTATAGCCTTCGTTGCCCAGCCGGCGGGTGATCAGGTCCGAGGTGCTGGTCATGACCTTGCGCGAGAAGACCTGGCCCGGCTGGACCAGCATCAGTTTGCGCAGCTCTTCCTCCGGCACCTTGAGGTCGCCCGACAGCTTGACTTCACGAACGGTGTACTTCTGCCCTTCGTTGACATTGACCGTGATGTAGACGTGCTTCTTGTCGGGCGTGATGGACACCTGGGTCGAGGTGATGTCCATGTTGATGTAGCCGCGGTCCAAGTAATAGGAGCGCAGGCGCTCGAGGTCACCCGCCAACTTTTCCCGGGAGTACTTGTCATCGTTGCGGAAGAACGACAGCCAGTTGCTCGGCTTGAGCTCGAACAGGGAGGTCAGGTCATCCTCGGCGAAGACCGTGTTGCCCACCACGTTGACGTGGGAGATGGTCGCCACCTCGCCTTCGTTGATGGTGATCTTCAGCTGCACCCGGTTACGGGGCTGCGGCACCACCTCGGCGTCGATGCTGGCGGAGTAGCGACCCTGGGCGACGTACTGGCGCAGCAGTTCGTTGCGCACGCCTTCCAGCGTCGCGCGCTGGAAGATCTCGCCTTCGGCGAGACCGGCCTGCTTGAGCCCCTTCATCAGGTCGTCACTGGAGATCGCCTTGTTGCCTTCCAGGGTGATGCTGGAAATGGAGGGACGCTCGACCAGGTTCACGACCAGGACGTTGCCGTCACGACCCAGCTGGATGTCCTGGAAGAATCCGGTACGGAAGAGCGAGCGGGAGGCTTCGGCCAACTTGTTGTCGTCGACGGATTCGCCGACGTTGAGCGGCAGGGCACCGAAGACGCTGCCGGACGATACTCGTTGCAGTCCGTTGACGCGGATATCGGAGATGGTGAAGGACTCGGCGTGTACCTCGCCGATCATCAGCGCGGCTATTACCGCAGGTAGCAGCAGGCGTTTCATGAGTCCCTTTTATTCCAACTGGCAAATAAAGAATCTGCCGCACGGGGCGGCAGATTAGGCAATCAGCAGCGTGTCAGAGGCGACCGAGGTCATTGACCAAGGCCAGCAGCATCACACCCACGACGAGGCTAATACCGATCTGCATGCCCCATGTCTGTACACGCTCGGACAAGGGCCGCCCGCGAATCCACTCGACGAAGTAGAAGACCAGATGACCGCCGTCGAGCACAGGGATAGGCAACAGATTCAGAACCCCCAGGCTTATGCTCAGGTACGCCAGAAAATTGAGGAAATCCCCCAGGCCTGACTGAGCTGAAGCGCCCGCCACTTTAGCAATGGTTATCGGCCCGCTCAAGTTTTTTACCGACAGCTCTCCCAAGAGCATCTTCTTCAGGGAAACCAGTGTCAGCACGCTCATCTGCCAGGTTCGGCTGATACCTTCGCCCACGGCCGCCACGGGTCCGTAGCTGATTTCGCGAACCATTTCCGCTGGCCACTTGACCGGCGCCACACCCGCACCGAGGTAACCGGTCTCGGCGCTATCGACGCGCCGCGCGCCCAGGCGCAGGGACAGCTCGCGTCGCTGACCCTCCCGCTCATAGCTCACCTTGACCTGCTGATCCGGGTGCGCCCGCACCCAGTCCACGGCCTGCTGCCAGTCACCGATGGGCGTATCGTTCAGGGCGATGAGGCGATCACCCGCCTGGAGGCCGGCGGCTTTCGCCGGACCGGCCGGATCCAGCTCGGCGAAGATGGCCGGAATCTGCGGCCGCCAGGGCTTGAGACCCAGCGCCTGGATCGGGTCCGGATCTTCCGCGCCGCGCAGCCAGTCGTCGAGCTGGATGACCGCGTTCTGCTCGGCAGTGGTGCCCGGGACCCGGTAGCTCAGGCGTAGCGGACCGCTTTCACCCAGGCGATCGACCAGGCGCAGATTGACCGCCGACCAGCTGTCTACCGCCGCGTCATCGACCGCGGTCAGTTCGGCGCCCGCCGGGATACCCGCGGTGGCAGCCAGGGTATCAGGCGTGACCGATCCCACCACCGGACGCGGCTGCTGGGAGCCGAGCATGGCCAGCATCCAGAAGAACAGGATGGCGAGCAGGAAGTTGGCGATCGGACCGGCGGCGACGATGGCGATGCGCTGGCGTACCGTCTTGCGATTGAAGGCGGCATGCTGTTCTTCAGGCGCCACCGGCGCTTCGCGCTCGTCCAGCATCTTCACGTAGCCGCCCAGCGGGATCGCGGCCACCACGAATTCGGTGCCCTGGCGATCGTGCCAGCGCAGCAGCGGTTTGCCGAAGCCAACGGAGAAGCGCAGGACCTTGACGCCGCAACGGCGCGCCGTCCAGAAATGGCCATACTCGTGGATGGTCACCAGCACGCCCAGGGCGATCAGGGTTCCCAGAATCGTATAAAGGATGGACATTGGCTGCCTCCGCTACCTCAGTGTGCAGATTCTGCGGACTCGCAGGCCAGGTGTCGAGGCGCGGGATCAGCGTCTCGACAGCCACTCCCGAGCCAGCCGCCGAGCGGTGCTGTCGGCCGCGAAGACCGTGTCGAGATCGCTGGCCGGACAGGGCTCGACAGCCTTGAGCACCGCTTCGATCAGCTGCGGGATCTCGGTAAAGCCCAGTCGCCCCTCGAGAAAGGCCTCGACGGCGACCTCGTTGGCCGCATTCAGCGTAGCCGGCATGCAACCACCCGCCTGAGCCGCCTCCCGCGCCAGCCGCAGGCAGGGAAAGCGTTCTTCGTCGGGCCGCTCGAAGTCGAGCCGGCCGATCTCGAACAGGTCCAGCGCTGCGACGCCGGAGTCGATGCGCTCGGGCCAGGCCAGGGCGTGGGCGATAGGGGTGCGCATATCGGGATTGCCCAGCTGGGCCAGCACCGAGCCATCCACGTAGTCCACCAGCGAATGAATCACGCTCTGGGGATGGATGACCACCTCGACCTGCTCCGGCGTCGCCTCGAACAGCCAGCAGGCCTCGATCAGCTCCAGCCCCTTGTTCATCAGGGTCGCGGAGTCCACCGAAATCTTGCGCCCCATGGACCACTTGGGATGGGCACAGGCCTGATCCGGCGTCACCCCAGTCAGTTGTTCGGCCGGTGTCTCGCGGAACGGGCCGCCCGAGGCGGTGAGCAGGATGCGTCTTACGCCCTTGCGGGCCAGGCCGGGTGTCGCCGGATCGGCCAGGCATTGGAAGATGGCATTGTGCTCACTGTCGATGGGCAGCAGGGTCGCGCCACTGGCCTGCACGGCCTCGATGAAGAGCGCGCCGCTCATGACCAGGGCTTCCTTGTTGGCCAGCAGTACGCGCTTGCCGGCCTTGACCGCCGCCAGGGTGGGCTTCAGACCCGCCGCGCCGACGATGGCCGCCATGACGGTATCCACCCGGGGATGGGCCGCGATGGCCTCCAGGCCACCCTCACCCACCAGGATCTCGGGGCAGGCTTCAGCCCCTCGCAGCAAAGCGGCCAGCTGATCGGCGGACGCCTGATCCGGCACGGCTGCATAGACCGGCTGGAAACGCCGGCAGAGGTCTGCCAGCTCGCTCAGCCGACGATGCCCGCTGAGGGCGAAGATGCGATAGCGATCGGGATGCCGGGCCACGACATCCAGGGTGCTGGCGCCGATGGAGCCTGTCGCACCCAGGACACAAAGCTGCTGGAGACTCACTGGACACCCCAGCCGGCCCACCAGAGCAACAGGGCGAACAGCGGTACGGCGGCCGTGAGGCTGTCGATGCGATCCAGCACACCACCGTGCCCCGGCAGCAACTGGCTGCTGTCCTTGAGCCCGGCCTGACGCTTGAACATGCTTTCGGTGAGATCACCCACCACCGAGATCAGCACCACGCAGGCGGCGCCGATGAGTGCCTGCAGGAGGTCGCCCAGGCCCCAGCCACGGACCAGACCAAGTACCAGCGTAGCCACCAGCGCGGCGGCCAGGCCGCCATAGAGACCTTCCCAGCTCTTGCCCGGACTCACGGCCGGCGCCAGCTTGCGCTTGCCGAAGGCCCGTCCGGAAAAATAGGCAAAGATGTCGGCCAGCCACACCAGCATCATCACTTCGAGAATCAGCAGATTGCCACCCGGTGCCGCCTTGAGCAGCATCAGCCCCTGCCAGGCCGGAACCAGCACCACCAGACCGATCAGCAGGCGCCGCCAGGAGGCCTGCCAGGCGCGAGCGCTGTCGGGATAGGTAAGCACCAGCACAGTCGCATAAAGCCACCAGGCCAGGCTGATGAACAGCAGGCCATGGGCACCGGCGGGGAGCCACCAGCAGAGCAGCAGCGCCAGCGCGACCACGGCGGCATAGGCGCAACGCAGCGGCTGGGCTTCCAGACCCGCCAGCCGCGCCCATTCCCAGGCGCCCAGGACCACGACCGCACCGATGAACAGGGCGAAAGCCGCCCCTTCCAGCCAGAAAAATCCGGCCAGGGCGATGGGCAGGAGCACCATCGCCGTGATAACTCGCTGCTTCAGCATTAGGCGCGTAGCTCCGCTTCCACCTGTTCGCAGGTCCGGCCAAACCGCCGCTGGCGGGTGGCAAAGTCCGCCAGGGCGGCGTGCATGGCCTCGTGCTTGAAGTCCGGCCAGAACAGGTCGGAGAAATACAGCTCGGCATAGGCGATCTGCCAGAGCAGGAAGTTGCTGACCCGGCGCTCGCCGCCGGTGCGGATGCACAGGTCGGGCAGCGGCAGGTCGGCGGTCGCCAGACAGCCTTGCAGCAACTCCGGCGTGATCTCACCCGGCTGCAGCGAACCCTGCTGGACCCGCGCCGCCAGTTGCTGGGCGGCCTGGGTGATATCCCACTGCCCCCCGTAGTTGGCGGCGATCTGCAGCACGAACCGGGTGTGATGGGCAGTGAGCGCCTCGACTTCCGCCATGGCCGCCTGCAGTTCCGGATGGAACAGCGAACGATCGCCGATGATGCGCAGCCGGATGCCATTCTGGTGCAGCTTCTTCGCCTCCCGCCGCAGGGCGGACAGGAAGAGCTCCATCAGGGCGCCGACCTCGTCGGCCGGACGCCGCCAGTTCTCGCTGGAAAAGGCGAACAGCGTCAGCACCTCGACGCCCGCATCGCCGCACACCTCGATGACCGCGCGCACGGCGTCCACTCCGGCCTTGTGACCGGCGACGCCCGGCAGCAGCCGACGGCGCGCCCAGCGATTGTTCCCATCCATGATGATCGCCACGTGACGTGGCACCACCTTGCCTGGCTTGCTCATGCCCATGTTACGTCCCAACCGTTGTCAAACAGCCATCAAGTCGGCTTCCTTGGCCTCCAGAGCCTTGTCCACCTCGGCGACGAATTTATCAGTCAGCTTCTGGACTTCGTCCTGGGCGCGACGATCCTCGTCTTCACTGATTTCCTTTTCCTTGAGCAGATCCTTGAGCTGAGCCAGGGCATCGCGACGGATGTTGCGCACGGAAACCCGCGCCTGCTCGGCCTCGGCACGCGCCTGCTTGGTGAAGCCCTTGCGGGTTTCTTCGGTCAGCGCCGGCATCGGTACGCGAATGGTGGTACCGGCGGTGGCCGGATTGAGGCCCAGGTCGGAGGTCATGATGGCCTTCTCGACCGCCTGGATCATGCTCTTGTCGAACACGCTCAGGGCCAGGGTCCGCGAATCCTCGACGGTGACGTTGGCCACCTGACGCAGCGGGGTGTCGCTGCCGTAGTAGGACACCATGACGCTATCCAGGATGCTCGGATGAGCGCGTCCGGTACGGATCTTGGCAAAGGCGTGGCCCAGGGCTTCCAGGGTCTTGGTCATGCGCGTCTGCGCATCCTTCTTGATCTCGTTGATCATGCTGCTCCCTCCTCGATCAGGGTGCCCTCACCACCGCCCACCACGATATTGAGCAGGGCGCCGGGCTTGTTCATGTTGAAAACCCGCAGGGGCATGCTGTGGTCACGGCAGAGACAGATGGCCGTGAGATCCATGACACCCAGCTTGCGGTCGAGCACTTCGTCGTAGGTCAGGCGCTCGAATTTTTCGGCATTGGGATCCTTGAAGGGATCGGCCGTGTATACACCATCCACCTTGGTGGCCTTGAGCACCAGGTCGGCTTCGACCTCGATGGCGCGCAGGCAGGCGGCGGAATCGGTGGTGAAGAAGGGGTTGCCGGTACCGGCGGAGAAGATGACGACTTCGCCATCCTTCAGCTGACGCAGGGCCTTGCGCCGATCGTACTGATCGGTCACGCCGACCATGGAGATGGCGGACATCACCGTGGCGGGAATGTTGGAACGCTCCAGGGCGTCGCGCATGGCCAGGGCGTTCATCACCGTGGCCAGCATGCCCATGTGGTCACCGGTCACCCGATCCATACCGGCAGCGGACAAGGCCGCGCCGCGGAACAGGTTGCCACCGCCGATCACCAGACCGACCTGGACACCGATACCCACCAGCTGGCCGATCTCCAGCGACATGCGATCCAGCACCTTCGGGTCGATCCCGAAGTCTTCACTTCCCATCAGGGCTTCGCCACTGAGCTTCAGCAGAATACGCTTGTAACGGGGTTGGCGACCACTCATCTGCTGTGCCATTCACTCTCTCCTGTGGCGATGAACATGTGCGGGGGATTTTGATCCAGCGATAGGAAAGCGCAACCGCAGTTGCGTTCACTCCAATCGGCAAAAAACTCCTTGGAAGAGCAGAAATCAGACCTGCCTTCCAATTTGACAAAGAGGCCGCGCGCTCGAAGCGGGCGGCCTCCTGGTCAACGGCAGATGCCGGGCTTACTGCTTACTGGCAGCCAGCTGGGCAGCCACTTCGGCAGCGAAGTCGACTTCGGCCTTCTCGATGCCTTCGCCCACTTCGTAACGCACGAAGGAGACGATTTCGGCGCCGGCTTTCTTGGCCAGTTCACCGACCTTGACTTCCGGATCCTTGATGAAGGGCTGCTCAACCAGGCTGGCTTCGGCCAGGAACTTGTTGATACGACCCTTGACCATGTTCTCCACGATGTTTTCCGGCTTACCGGCGATCTTGTCGGCGTTCAGCGCCAGGAAGATTTCCTTTTCCTTGGCGACAGCTTCTTCGGAAACCTGGGAGGGATTCAGGAACTGGGGATTGCTCGCCGCAACGTGCATGGCGATTTCCTTGGCCAGCTCGGCGGTGCCACCCTGCAGGGTAACGACTACACCGATGCGGTGACCGTGGAGGTAGGCGCCAACGACATCGCCTTCGACACGGGTCAGACGACGGATGTTGACGTTCTCGCCGCACTTGGCGACCAGGGCCTCACGGGCGGCTTCCTGAGCGGCGATCAGCGGAGCGGCATCGCTCATCTTCTCGGCGAAGGCCTTGTCCAGGCTAGCGGCGACGAAGCCCTTGAAGTCGTCCTGCAGAGCCAGGAAATCGGTCTGGGAGTTGACTTCGATGATGACGGCAGCCTTGTGATCGTCAGCGACCTTGACCGCGATGGAGCCTTCGGCAGCCACGTTACCGGCTTTCTTGGCGGCCTTGATGGCGCCAGCGGCACGCATGTCGTCGATGGCTTTCTCGATGTCGCCACCGGCAGCGGCCAGGGCCTTCTTGCAATCCATCATGCCTTGGCCGGTGCGCTCGCGCAGTTCTTTGACCAGGGCTGCAGTGATTTCTGCCATGTTTGAAATCCTCTTGAATCGGTTTCGAGGTCACTCCGCACGGAGACGGAGCCAATGAAACGCCAGTAGGCAAAAAGGGGGCTAGGCCCCCTTCTCGCACGTCGAACCGCTCGACCCTAGGGTCGACCTGCTCAGCCCTCGACGGCTTCGGCAGCGGTTTCTTCGACGAATTGCTCGTTGGCACCGCCGTTGTTGCCGCCACGGATCACGGCATCAGCAACGCTGCTCAGGTACAGCTGAACGGCGCGGAAGGCGTCGTCGTTGCCGGGGATGACGTAGTCAACGCCTTCCGGGCTGCTGTTGGTATCGACTACGCCGATGACCGGGATACCCAGCTTGTTGGCTTCGGTGATGGCGATGCGCTCGTGGTCGACGTCGACGACGAACAGGGCATCCGGCAGACCGCCCATGTCCTTGATACCGCCCAGGCTGCGCTCGAGCTTCTCGAGGTCGCGGGTGCGCATCAGGGCTTCTTTCTTGGTCAGCTTGTCGAAAGTACCGTCCTGGGACTGGACTTCCAGATCGCGCAGACGCTTGATCGAGGCACGGATGGTCTTGTAGTTGGTGAGCATGCCGCCCAACCAGCGATGGTCGACGAAGGGCTGACCGCAACGAGCGGCTTCTTCGCGAACGATCTTGCCGGCGGAACGCTTGGTGCCGACGAACAGGATCTTGTTCTTGCCGGAAGCCAGGCGCTCAACGAAGGTCAGGGCCTCGTTGAACATCGGCAGGGTCTTTTCGAGGTTGATGATGTGGATCTTGTTGCGCGCGCCGAAGATGTACTTGCCCATCTTCGGGTTCCAGTAACGGGTTTGGTGGCCGAAATGCACGCCGGCTTTCAGCATGTCACGCATGGAGACTTGAGACATTTAGATGTTCCTCGTAGTCGGGTTGGGCCTCCACGCATCCCAATGACCAACTTCCCATCGGGAAGCACCCAGGTCATCGTGTCGATGCGTGTGTGGGGTTAGGAGCGCTAAAGGGCGGAGCCCCGAAAAAGCGCGCGACTTTATATCACGCCTTGCCGGATACCACCAGCGGCGATTGCCGGACACCGGAGATCCGGGGCCGCGCCGGTGACCACAGTGCGGGCGCCGGCTCTGATAGAATAGCGGATCGAAAGCTGACACCCGGCGTGATACCTAGAGATTTCCGATGACCGTCATCCTCAAGACCCCTGAAGACATCGCCAAGATGCGCATCGCCGGCCAACTGGCCGCCGAGGTGCTTGAAATGCTGGACGAGCACGTGCGTCCCGGCATCACCACCGAAGAACTGGATCGACTGGCCCACGACTATATCGTCAACGTGCAGCAGGCCATCCCCGCCCCGCTGAACTACAAGGGCTATCCCAAATCCATCTGCACCTCGCTCAACCACGTGGTCTGCCACGGCATTCCCAATGACAAGCCGCTCAAGAGCGGCGACATCATGAACGTGGACATCACCGTGATCAAAGACGGCTACCACGGCGACACCAGCAAGATGTACCTGGTGGGCGACGTGCCCGAGTGGGCCGAGCGCCTCTGCCAGATCACCCAGGAATGCCTCTACAAGGGCATCGACCTGGTCCGCCCCGGGGCGCGCCTGGGCGATATCGGCGAGGTCATCCAGAAGCACGCCGAGAAGAACGGCTTCTCGGTGGTTCGCGAATACTGCGGCCACGGCATCGGCAAGGGCTTCCACGAAGAGCCGCAGGTGGTGCACTACGGTCGCGCCGGCACCGGCCTCGAGCTGCAGGCCGGGATGATCTTCACCATCGAGCCGATGATCAACCAGGGCCGCTACGAGACCCGCCTGCTGGGCGATGGCTGGACCGCCATCACCAAGGACCGCAAGCTGTCCGCGCAGTGGGAGCACACGGTGCTGGTCACCGAACAGGGTTACGAGATCCTGACCCTCAGAAAGGACGAAACCTTTCCCCGCGTTTCTGCGTGAGTGAGCGCCCATGCCCCAGGTCGATTCGGAGTTGTTCGACGCCGGCCAGTTCCAGGCTGAGCTTTCGCTGAAAGCCAGCCCCATCGCGGCCTTCAAGAAATTCATCCGGGCCGCGAACGCCACCCTCGATGCCCGCTTCCTGGCCGGGCGCAGCGTGCGCCGGCTGGTCGAGGATCGCGCCTGGTTCATCGACCAGATGCTGATCGCGGCCTGGAGTCGCTTCAGTTGGCCGGACGACGGCATCGCCCTGCTCGCGGTGGGCGGCTATGGCCGTGGCGAACTGCATCCGCACTCGGACATCGACCTGCTCATCCTGCTCGCCGAAGAAGAGCAGGAGCGCTTCCGTGACTCCATCGAAGGCTTCCTGACCCTGCTGTGGGACGTGGGCCTGGCCGTGGGGCAGAGCGTCAGATCCCTGCGCGAATGCACCACCGAGGCGCTGGCCGACCTGACGGTGATCACCAACCTCATGGAAAGCCGTACCCTGGCCGGCCCCGAGCACCTGCGCCAGGCGATGCTGGCGGCCACCAGCGTCGAGCACCTCTGGCCGGGACGGGCCTTCTACCTGGCCAAGCGTGCCGAGCAGAGCGCCCGGCACGCCAAGTACAACGACACCGAGTACAACCTGGAACCCAACGTCAAGGGTTCCCCCGGCGGCCTGCGCGACATCCAGACGCTGCTGTGGATCGCCCGGCGGCAATTCGGCACCCTCAATCTGCAGGCCCTGGTGGGCCAGGGCTTTCTCACCGAGAGCGAGTGCAGCCTGCTGATCTCGGCCCAGGAATACCTGTGGAAGGTCCGCTACGCCCTGCACATGTTGGCCGGTCGCCCGGAGGATCGCCTGCTGTTCGACCATCAGCGGCGCATCGCCAACCTGCTCGGCTACGAGGACAACGACGCCAAGCTGGCGGTCGAGCGCTTCATGCAGAAGTACTACCGGGTGGTGATGGACGTCTCCCAGCTCAGCGACGTGGTGATGCAGCACTTCGAGGAAGTGAATCTGCGCGACGAGCAACTGCCCGCCGCGGTGACGCCGCTCAACAACAGATTCCAGATCCGCAACGGCTATCTGGAGGTGGTGCATCCGCAGGTGTTCCTGCGCACCCCCTTCGCCCTGATGGAGCTGTTCGTCCTGCTGGCGCAGAATCCGGCGATCAAGGGGCCCAGCGCCGGCACCATCCGCCTGTTGCGCGACAGCCGCCACCTGATCGACGACGCCTTCCGCCAGGACATTCGCAACACCAGCCTGTTCATCGAACTGCTCAAGAGCGAATCCGGCATTCATCGCAATCTGCGGCGGATGAATCGCTACGGACTGCTGGGACTCTACCTGCCCGAATTCGGCCAGATCGTCGGCCAGATGCAGCATGACCTCTTCCACATCTATACGGTGGACGCCCACACCCTCAATCTCATCAAACACCTGCGCAAGATGAGCTACGACGTCCTGGCGGAAAAGTATCCGCTGGCGACGCGGGTGATCCACAAGCTGCCCAAGCCGGAGCTGATCTACATCGCCGGTCTCTACCACGACATCGCCAAGGGCCGTGGCGGCGATCACTCGGAACTGGGAGCGGAAGACGTGGAAGCCTTCGGTCGCCGCCACCAGCTGCCGGAGTGGGACACCCGCCTGGTCAGCTGGCTGGTGCGCAATCATCTGGTGATGTCCACCACCGCCCAGCGCAAGGACCTCTCCGATCCCCAGGTGATCCACGACTTCGCCCTGACGGTGGGCGACCACACCCATCTCGACTACCTGTACGTCCTCACCGTGGCCGACATCACCGCGACCAATCCGTCGCTGTGGAATTCCTGGCGCGCCACCCTGCTGCGGCAGCTGTACACCGAGACCAAGCGCGCCCTGCGTCGTGGCCTGGAGAATCCGGTCAATCGCGAAGAGCAGATCCGCAGCACCCAGCAATCGGCCCTCGACACCCTGATGCGTCGCGGCATCGATGCCGATGACGCCGAGCAGCTGTGGTCGCAGCTGGGTGACACCTACTTCCTGCGGCATACCGCGCTGGATGTCGCCTGGCACACCGAGGCCATCCTCGGCCACGGCGATACCGCCGAGCCCCTGGTGCTGATCCGCGAGACCACCCAGCGTGACTCCGAAGGCGGCACCCAGATCTTCATCTATGCCGCGGACCAGCACGATTTCTTCGCGGTGACCGTGGCGGTGATGGACCAGCTCAACCTGAACATTCAGGACGCGCGCATCATCACCTCCACCAGCCAGTTCACCCTGGACACCTACATCGTGCTGGATACCGATGGTGGCTCGATTGGCAACAATCCCGCGCGCATCGCCCAGATCCGCGGCGGCCTGATCGAGGCGCTCAAGCATCCCGAGGAATACCCGAGCATCATCAACCGGCGCGTGACCCGCCAGCTCAAGCATTTCGCCTTCTCGCCCCAGGTGAACATCTATACCGACACCATGCGCTCGGCGAGCCTGATCGAGCTGACGGCGCCGGACCGCCCCGGTCTGCTGGCACGGGTGGGCCGCATCTTCCTCGACTTCGACCTGTCCGTGCTCAACGCCAAGATCGCCACCCTCGGCGAGCGCGTGGAAGACGTCTTCTACGTCACCGACGCCGATGGCCGTCCGCTGGCGGATCCCGGTCTGTGCAGCGCCCTGCAGCAAGCCCTGATCAAACAGCTGGGCGAGCCGGACAGCCAGACGCCACTCAGTCGCATCAGCATCTAGCTCCCTGATCTAACGCCTCGAACGAAGGACCACCCGACGATGAATCCCACCCTCGACCTGCTGCAGCCCTACCCGTTCGAGAAGCTGCGCGCCCTCCTCGCCGGCGTGACCCCGCCGACGGCCCTCAAGCCGATTCCGCTGTCGATCGGCGAGCCCAAGCATCCGTCCCCCGCCTTCGTCGCCGAGGCGCTGACGGCGAATTTGGATCAGCTGGCGGTCTATCCGACCACCCTTGGCATCGCCGAGCTGCGCGAGGCCATCGCCAGCTGGGCTGGCCAGCGCTTTGGCGTACCGGCCGGCTGGCTGGATCCGGCGCGTCATGTGCTGCCGGTGACCGGCACCCGGGAGGCGCTGTTTTCCTTTACCCAGGCGGTGGTGGATCGCAGCCAGGCCGGCCTGGTGCTGAGCCCCAACCCCTTCTACCAGATCTACGAAGGCGCGGCCCTGCTGGCCGGCGCCGAGCCGCACTACCTGCCGTGCCTGGCGGACAAGGGTTTCAATCCCGATTTCGACAGCGTGCCGGACGAGGTCTGGCAGCGCTGCCAGCTGCTGTTCCTCTGTTCGCCCGGCAATCCCACCGGCGCCCTGCTGCCGGTGGCCACGCTGAAAAGGCTCATCGCCCTGGCCGATCGCCACGACTTCGTGATCGCCGCCGACGAGTGCTACAGCGAACTCTATTTCGACGAAGCCAGTCCGCCGCCCGGGCTGCTGACCGCCTGCGCCGAACTGGGGCGCAGCGACTTCGCCCGTTGCGTGGTGTTCCACAGCCTGTCCAAGCGCTCCAACCTGCCGGGCATGAGATCCGGCTTCGTCGCCGGCGATGCCGCCATCCTCAAGCGCTTCCTGCTCTATCGCACCTACCACGGTTGCGCCATGCCGGTGCAGGTGCAGAAGGCAAGCGCCGTGGCCTGGCGCGATGAAGCCCATGTCCGCGAGAACCGCGAACTCTATAGGCAGAAGTTCGCCGCCGTGCTGGACATCCTGCAGGGCAGCCTGGAGGTGTCACTGCCGGACGGTGGTTTCTATCTCTGGGCCAGGACGCCGGGCGATGACGAAGCCTTCGCTCGCGATCTGTTCGCCCGCGAACATGTGACCGTGGTGCCGGGTTCCTACCTGTCGCGGGAAGTCGCGGGCGTCAATCCGGGTGCCGGACGGATCCGCATGGCCCTGGTCGCCCCTCTGGCCGAATGCGTGGAAGCGGCGGAGCGCATCCGCCGCTTCTGCCAGGGCTAGCGGTTGCCCTGATCGCGCATCAGCGCGGTCTCCTGGATGTCCAGCTCCCGGAGGAATTCGGTGACCACCAGGTCATCGATCACGCCGGCGATACGCAGCCGATAGAGTTCACGGCGCTGGGCACGGATGGCGAGCAGGCGCAGCTCGCCATCCAGGGTGTCCCGCAGACGCGCCAGCGAACGGGCATCCTCGCTGTCATCGGCGGAACTCAGCTCGTCACGGAATTCGGCGATGATGCCTGCCTTGATCTCCGCCTGCAGCGCCGCCCGCGCCGGCTCGTCGGCATCGCTGGACTCCACGTCTTCCAGTGCCGTGATGGCGGCGCGGGCGGCGTTGATCCGCACCTCGCAGCGTTCCCGCTCCAGCAGGTCGTTGGATTGCTCCGGCAGCCGCGCCAGCAGCAGCGGAATACCGATGCTCGCCACCACCAGGGACAGCAGAATCACCCCGGCGGCGATGAACACCAGGACGTCACGCAGGGGAAAGGGCGTGCCATCCGAGAGCAGCAGCGGCAGCGACAGCACACCGGCCAGGGTCACGGCGCCGCGCACCCCGCTGAGGGAGGCGATGGCGGCGATCAGGCGCGGATCGCCCGCGATGGTCATGGGTCCGCTGCCAGGCTGGGTCAGGTGCCAATAGCCGAGGATGACCCCGAAGCGGATGGCCATGATCACCAGATAGGCACCCAGCACATAGAGCGTCAGCCAGCCCGCGGCCGGCCAGAGCGCCTGGGAGGCCGGCAGCGCGGCCGCCAGGATGTCCGGCAGTTGCAGCCCCAGGATCAGAAACACCAGGCCGTTGAAGGCGAATTCCACCAGTCCCCAGACGCTGTGGTTGAGCAACCGGGTGGCGGTCTGACGGGGCAGCATGTCGACCCGGCTCTGCATCATCCCGGCGGCCACGGCGGACAGGATGCCGGAAACGCCCAGTCGCTCGGCCAGGACATAGGCGGCGAAGGGCAGCAACAGCATGAAGACCACATGGGGCGCGGCGTCGCTCCAGCCGCGCTTCACCACCATCCAGGCGCGCGCCCGCCCGACCAGCCAGCTCAGCACCCCACCGACCAGCACGCCGCCCACCGCGACGATGACGAATTCCAGACTGGCCTGGCTCAGCGAAAAGGCGCCGGTCAGGGCCGCCGCCACGGCGAACTTGAAGGTCACCAGACCCGAGGCGTCGTTGAGCAGGGCCTCGCCCTGGATCACATGCAGCAGGGCGCTGGGCAGCCGGCCACGGACGATGCTGGACACCGCCACGGCATCGGTGGGCGACAGCACCGCCGCCAGGGCGAAGGCCACCGCCCAGGGCAGGTGCAGCATCCAGTGCAGGAACCAGCCGGCACCCAGCACCGTGAGGAACACCAGGCCGAAGGCCAGGACGAAGATCGGTCGGCGCAGCCGCCAGAATTCGCGCTTGGGCATGCGCCAGCCATCGGAGAACAGCAGCGCCGGGATGAACAGCAGCAGGAAGAGTTCCGGGTCCAGGGCCACGTGCAGCCCCAGGGTGGGCCAGGCGAGCAAGGCGCCGACCACTACCTGGATCAGCGGCAGCGGGATGGGAATCAGATGGGCGCTGAGTCGGGTGGCACCCACCATCAGCAAGAGGATCAGAGCGGTATAGAGAATCTGCACGGTGGTCTCGTGGTCAGGGCACCGGTCGCGGTGCCAGATACAGGAGATGCATCCCGCGGGAGTGGGGACACGTCGACCTCGAGTTGTTGGGACTGATGTCCCCGGATTTGGTTTTACCCAAACTTTACCCGAGGCGATCTAGGCGACTGGCCACCGTTGCGGTCTGATAGACATACCCGGTTTCATTTCCCCGGGTCGCAGGAGAAAGATCATGCTACGTCGCATCACTCAAGTCGTGGTGCTTGCCGGTTGCCTCGCCATCGCCGGTCAGGCGTCCGCCCACGGTCGTGGCCCCGGTCCGGCCTTTCTCGGTGCCGTGGTGGGCGCTGTGGTCGGCGGAGCCATCGTCTCCCATTCCTACGCCCGCGAGCCAGTCTACGTCGAAGCCCCCCCGCCGCCTCCGCCGCCGCGCGTGGTCTATTACGAGCCGGCACCGGTCTACGAATATCGCGTGGTGGAACCCCGCCCGGTGTACTACGGCCCGCCGCCCGGCGCCTACTACTACGGCCCGCCACCGCGCTGGTAAGGCCCATGAAAAAACCCGCCTCTCGGCGGGTTTTTTCATGGCTGGACGCCCTAGACCACCTGGCGCCGACGCAGGACGTCGAGGATCTGCTGGACCCCCTCCTCCACCGACAGCTGCTCGGTGTCGATCACCAGATCGGCATCTTCCGGTGCATCGTAGGCGAAGGAGATACCCGGGATGTTGTCGCCACCGGCGGCATAGAGACCCTGGGGATCACGCTCGGCGCAGGCCTTGGGCGACGCCTTGACGTGCACGGTCAGCAGACGCTCGGCACCGATCAGCGCCTGGGCCTGGGCACGGCCCTCGGCATCCGGCGCGACAAAGGCTGCCAGGGCGATCAGACCCGCTTCGTTGAACTGGCGGGCTACCTGGGCGGCACGCAACCAATTCTCGCGACGCCCGGCGCGATCCTGTGGCAGACCCTTATTCAGGTCGTGGCGCAGATTCTGACCGTCCAGCACGAAGACCGCACGACCGGCATCGAACAGGCGACGCTCCAGGGCATAGGCCAGGGTGGTCTTGCCGGCGCCGGAAAGGCCGGTGAAGAGCACGGTGCTGGGCTGCTGACCGAAGCGCGCGGCCCGCTCGCTGGTGCCGACGTGCAGCTGGTGCGCGCCCTGGCCATGACCGCCCCTGCCCACCGGGTCGGCGATGATCATGCCGGCACCGACGGTGCCATTGGTCAGGCGATCGATGACGATGAAGGCGCCGGTGGTGCGGTTGACGCCATAGCCATCCAGGGCGATGGACGCATCGAGAGCCACCTTGACCCGGGCGATCTCGTTGAGCTTGAGCTCGCTGGCGGCGCCACGTTCCAGGGTATTGACGTCAACCGTGTGCACGATGCTCGGCAGCGAGCCGGGCACGTAGCTGGTGGCGCGCTTGATGTCGTACTTCTTGCCGGGCCGCATGGGTTCTTCGGCCATCCACACCAGCATGGCCTCGAAGCTGTCGGTGACCTGGGGACGGTTGTCGGCATGCACCAGGACGTCGCCCCGGGAGATGTCGATCTCGTCTTCCATGGTCAGGGTCACCGCCTGGCCAGGTCCGGCCTGCTCCAGCTCGCCTTCGTAGGTGACGATGGACTTGATGCGGCTGCCCTTGCCCGACGGCAGGACCACCACGGCATCGCCCTTGGTGACCACGCCCGAAGCCAGGGTTCCGGCGAAGCCGCGGAAGTTGAGGTTGGGCCGGTTGACGTACTGCACCGGGAAGCGCAGATCGTCGAGATTGCGATCCGCGGCGATCTCCACGGTCTCGAGGATTTCCATCAGCGGCTTGCCGCTGTACCAGGGCGTCTGCTCGCTGCGATTCACCACGTTGTCGCCCTTGAGCGCCGACATGGGCACGAAGTGGATGTCCTTGGCGTTGAGGTCGATGCGCTGGGCGAAAGCCAGGTAATCGTCCTTGATGCGCTCGAACACCGCCTCGTCGAAGCCCAGCAGGTCCATCTTGTTGATGGCGACCACGATGTGCTTGATGCCCAGCAGCGAAGCGATGTAGCTGTGCCGGCGGGTCTGGGTCTGGATGCCGTGACGGGCGTCGACCAGGATGATCGCCAGGTCGCAGGTGGAAGCCCCGGTGGCCATGTTGCGGGTGTACTGCTCATGGCCGGGGGTATCGGCGATGATGAACTTGCGCTTGGCGGTGGAGAAGTAGCGGTAGGCCACGTCGATGGTGATGCCCTGCTCGCGCTCGGCCTGCAGGCCGTCCACCAGCAGCGCCAGATCGACCTCTTCGCCGGTGGTGCCGACCTTCTTGGAATCGCGGGTGATGGCTTCCAGGTGATCCTCGTAGATCATCTTGGAATCGTGCAGCAGGCGCCCGATCAGGGTGCTCTTGCCGTCGTCGACGTTGCCGCAGGTGAGGAAGCGCAGCAGCTCCTTGCGTTCGTGCTGTGCGAGGTAGGCCAGGATGTCCTGGCCGATCAGATCGGATTGGTGCGACATCTTAGAAATACCCCTGACGTTTCTTCTCTTCCATGGATCCGGCGCCATCGTGGTCGATGACCCGGCCCTGGCGTTCGGAGGTGCGGGTGAGCAGCATCTCCTGGATGATGTCCGTCAGCGTGGTCGCCTGGGACTCCACCGCGCCGGTCAGGGGGTAGCAGCCAAGGGTACGGAAGCGCACCTGGCGCTTGTGGATGCGGGCCTTCTCCTCGGGCGAGAGGTGCTCGAGGATACGGTCGTCGTCGATCATGAGCAGGGTGCCGTTCTTCTCGATCACCTCGCGCTCGGCGGCGAAGTACAGCGGCACGATCGGGATGCCTTCGAGGTAGATGTACTGCCAGATGTCCAGCTCAGTCCAGTTCGACAGCGGGAAGACGCGGATCGACTCGCCCTTGTTGGTCTTGCCGTTGTAGATGTTCCACAACTCGGGACGCTGGTTCTTGGGATCCCAGCGGTGCTTGCTGTCCCGGAAGGAGTAGACGCGCTCCTTGGCGCGGGACTTCTCCTCGTCGCGGCGGGCACCGCCGAAGGCGGCGTCGAAGCCGTACTTGTCCAGCGCCTGCTTGAGGCCCTGGGTCTTCATGATGTCGGTGTGCTTGGCACTGCCATGGGTGAAGGGGTTGATGCCCTGGGCGACCCCTTCCGGATTCTTGTGCACCAGCAGGTCGAGGCCCATGTCGGCGACCATGCGATCGCGGAATTCGTACATGGCCTGGAATTTCCAGCCGGTGTCCACGTGGAGTACCGGGAACGGCAGCTTGCCGGGAAAGAAGGCCTTGCGGGCCAGGTGCAGCATCACGGCCGAATCCTTGCCGATGGAATACAGCATGACCGGATTGTCGAACTCGGCGGCCACTTCACGGATGATGTGGATGCTTTCCGCCTCAAGCTGTTTGAGGTGCGTCTGTTTGTCGAGCATGGCTACTCACGATTGCAGAAAGGTGGCCTAGGAGATGTCCGTTGCGGCATCCAGTCGACTGGACACACCGGACAGAGCGGGCCGTGGACGAACCTCAACCTTACCATAGGCAACGGTTATGGCCCGCCAGGCTATTTAGAACCAGAAGTTCTATGCTTATGACGCTCAGGCGGGATTGTCGCAGTCGATGAAGAGGTGCTGGATCCCCAACTGCGCGGCCAGATGGTCGCCCAGCGCCTGCACCCCGTAGCGCTCGGTGGCATGGTGGCCGGCGGCGAAGAAACTCACGCTGTTCTCGCGAGCGCTGTGCACCGTCTGCTCGGACACCTCTCCGGTCAGGTAGGCATCCACTCCGCCGGCGATGGCCTGGTCGATATAGCCCTGGGCGCCACCGGTGCACCAGGCCAGGCGTCGGATCGAGCGCCCGCCGTCGACCACCAGCGGCTCGCGCTGCAGCACGTCCGCCACCTGCCGACCGAAGTCCGCGGCGGATTGCGCCTGCGGCAACTCCCCCTGCCAGATCAGCCCCTTGGCATCGCCTGGCAGCGGCCGGATATCCTGCAGCCCCAGGCGGCGTCCCAGCTGGACGTTGTTGCCCACCTCGGGATGGACATCCAGGGGCAGGTGGTAGGCCAGCAGGCTGATGTCATGGCTCAGCAGCGTCTTGATCCGCCGGTGCTTCATGCCGATGAGGCGGGCATCCTCGTTCTTCCAGAAATAGCCATGGTGCACCAGGATGGCATCGGCACCAGCGGCGACGGCGGCGTCCAGCAGCTGCTGGGAAGCCGTGACGCCACTGACCAGCAGGCGCACCTGCTCACGGCCCTGGACCTGCAGGCCGTTGGGGCAGTAATCCTGGATCCGGGCCGATTCCAGGTAGCGGTCGGCGGTCTCTACCAGTTGCTCAAGGGACAGGGTCACGTGCGGCTTACCTCCTCGTTGGCGGCGCCAGCGTGTCTTCGGCTGGCGCCGCTCCTTATAATGGCCGCCAGCTTATCCGGCGCACCCCGGGTGGACAAATTTAAGGATGTGATCGATGTACAAGGCTTTGCGTTATCTCGGCTGGCCCGTGCTGTGCGGTCTGCTCGTTGCAGCCCTGATCATGCAGCGCTATCCCCAGTGGCTCGGCCTGCCCGCCCAGCCGCCGCTGTTCGAGGCCGCCCAAGCGCCCGCCAATTCGCGCCAGGAGGGACCGGTTTCCTATGCCGACGCGGCCAGTCGCGCCGCGCCCGCGGTGGTGTCGTTGCGCTCGACCAAGGCCGCCAAGCCGGGCAAGGCCGGGGATACGGCCAGCGACCGCAAGGGCGCGACCAAGCCGGTGGAAGAACTCAGCCTGGGTTCCGCCGTGCTGATGAGCCATGACGGCTATCTGCTGACCAACAACCACGTGACCCTGGACGCCGAATCCATCGTGGTGGCCCTCGCCGACGGGCGCCAGACCCTGGCCAAGCTCATCGGCAACGATCCGGCCACGGACCTGGCCGTGCTCAAGATCGACCTGCCCAACCTGCCGGCCATCTCGGTGGGCGATTCGACCGCCATCCGCATCGGCGACGTGGTGCTGGCCATCGGCAACCCCTTTGGCGTCGGCCAGACGGTGACCATGGGCATCATCAGTGCCACCGGTCGCAACCAGCTGGGTCTCAATACCTACGAGGACTTCATCCAGACCGATGCGGCGATCAACCTGGGCAATTCCGGCGGGGCGCTGGTGGATGCCAGCGGCAATCTGATCGGCATCAACACCGCCATCCTCTCCGGCGGCTCCCAGGGCATCGGCTTCGCCATCCCGATCAAGCTGGCCATGGAGGTCATGCGCTCGATCATCCAGCACGGCCAGGTCATCCGTGGTTGGCTGGGCGTGGCGGTGGAGGTGATCACCCCGGAGCTGGTCAAGACCTATGGCCTCAAGGTCGACCAGGGCATCGTGGTGACCGACATCGATCCCGATGGACCCGCGCACAAGGGCGGTCTGCGCGCGGGCGACGTGCTGGTCAAGCTGGCTGGCCAACCGATCAGGGACGGCCGGCTGGCGATGAACCAGATCGCCCGCAAGCAGCCTGGCGACAGCATCCCCATCGAGGTGCTGCGCCAGGACAAGACCGTGCAGGTCAAGGTGACCGTCGGGATGCGCCCCCTGATGGAGAAGGCGCGCTAGGCTCAGAGGGTGTCGAGGGCCGTGATCAGCGCCTGATTCTGCGTCGGCGTGCCGATCGTGATGCGCAGGAAGTCGGCGATGCGCTCGGGGCGGCTGAAGTGGCGCACGATGACGCCGTGCTCGCGCAAGCCCGCGGCCAGCGCCGCGCCGCCCTTCTGCACATGACGGGCGAAGATGAAGTTGGCGGCGGAGGGCAGGACCTCGAAGCCGCGCTCCAGCAACTGGCCCACCAGCGCTTCGCGACTCTCGATCACCTGCCGACAGGTCTCGTCGAAATAGGCGCGATCCTCGAAGGCCGCGGTCGCGCCGGCCAGGGCCAGGCGATCCAGTGGATAGGAGTTGAAGCTGTTCTTGATCCGCTCCAGGGCTTCCATCAGCGGCGCCTGTCCCAGGGCCAGCCCTACCCGCAGACCGGCCAGCGAACGGGACTTGGACAGCGTCTGGGTCACCACCAGGTTGGGATGGCGCTCGATCAGGGCGACCGCCGACTCCGCCCCGAAGTCGACATAGGCCTCGTCCACCACCACCACCGAGGTCGGATTGCCGGCGACGATACGCTCGATGGCGTCCAGCGCCAGGGCGCTGCCGGTCGGCGCATTGGGGTTGGGGAAGATGATCCCGCCATTGGGGCGCAGATAGTCCTCGGGGACGATCTGGAAATCCTCGTCCAGCTCCGGCGTCTCGAAGGCGATGTCGTAGAGGCCGCAATAGACCGGATAGAAGCTGTAGCTGATGTCCGGAAACAGGATCGGGCGGCCATGGCCGAACAGGCCCAGGAAGATGTGCGCCAGCACCTCGTCCGAGCCGTTGCCGACAAACACCTGGTCGCTCTGGAGGCCGTAGTAGCGGGCGACGGCGTCCTTCAGCGCCTGACCGTTGGGGTCGGGATAGAGGCGCAGGTCGTCGGTGGCCGCGGCGCGAATGGCTTCCAGCGCCCGCGGTGACGGACCGTAGGGATTCTCGTTGGTATTGAGCTTGACCAGGTTGGTCAGCTTGGGCTGCTCACCCGGCACATAGGGCACCAGGTTCTTGACGAAGGGACTCCAGAGCTCGCTCATGCCTGCTCCTCCTGAATACGGTATTCGGCGCTGCGGGCGTGGGCGGTCAGGGACTCGCCACGCGCCAGCACCGAGGCGACCCGGCCCAGCACGGAAGCGCCCGTAGCCGAGCAGTGGATGATCGAGGAACGCTTCTGGAAGTCGTACACGCCCAGCGGCGAGGAGAAGCGCGCGGTGCCCGAGGTCGGCAGCACATGGTTGGGACCGGCGCAGTAGTCGCCCAGGGCCTCGGCGGTGTAGCGACCCATGAAGATGGCGCCGGCGTGGCGGATGCTGGGCAGCCACTGCTCGGGTTCGGCGACCGACAATTCCAGGTGTTCGGGGGCGATGCGGTTGGCCACCTCGATGGCCTGGGCCATGTCGGTGACCTGGATCAGGGCGCCGCGGCCTTCCAGGGAGGCGCGGATGATCTCGGCGCGCTCCATCTCCGGCAGCAGACGGGCGATGCTTTCCGCCACGGCGTCGAGGAAGGCGGCGTCGGGACTGACCAGGATGGCCTGGGCGTCTTCGTCGTGCTCGGCCTGGGAGAACAGGTCCATGGCGATCCAGTCGGGATCGGTCTGGCCGTCGCAGACCACCAGGATCTCCGACGGGCCGGCGATCATGTCGATGCCGACCTTGCCGAATACGTGGCGCTTGGCGGTGGCGACATAGATGTTGCCGGGGCCGACGATCTTGTCCACCGGCGGTACGCTTTCGGTGCCATAGGCCAGGGCGGCAACGGCCTGGGCGCCGCCGATGGTGAAGACGCGATCGACACCGGCCAAGGCTGCGGCGGCCAGCACCAGTTCGTTGACCTCGCCGCGGGGCGTGGGCACCACCATGACCACTTCTTTTACGCCGGCGACCTTGGCGGGGATGGCGTTCATCAGCACCGAGGAGGGATAGGAGGCCTTGCCCCCCGGCACATAGAGCCCGGCACGATCCAGCGGGGTGACCTGCTGGCCGAGCACGGTGCCGTCGGCCTCCTGGTACTGCCAGGAATCCTGGCGCTGCTTTTCGTGATAACGACGGACGCGCTCGGCAGCGGCTTCCAGCGCGGTGCGCTGCTCCGGCGTAATGCGGGTCAGGGCTTCTTCCAGACGCGCCCGCGGCAGGATGAGATCGCTCATGGCGGTCGCTTCGACGGCATCGAAGCGCCGGGTGTATTCCAGCAGCGCGGCGTCGCCCTGGTGGCGCACGTCGGCGATGATCGCCAGGACCCGCTGGTTGATGTCGGCATCCGACACCCCTTCCCAGCTCAGCAGATGATCCAGATGCTCGGCGAAATCCGGAGCGGCGGCGGCGAGTCGGCGGATGGCGAGCGGAGCGGTCATGGCGGATCCTCTTCAGGAGAGCGAAAGGGGCGCCCGAGAGTAACAGCCGGTTCCGTGTGGGCGCCCGACAATTTGGCTATGGCACGGATAGGCGAAGCTGGAGGGATGCAAGCAGTCTGAGCCGGCATTCGGCATGCCGACCAGGACGTAGAGCCTGTTCAAAGTCTCGCGAGCTAGAGAC
Organism: Pseudomonas sp. HR1; assembly: GCF_030175875.1. Taxonomy (NCBI): domain Bacteria; kingdom Pseudomonadati; phylum Pseudomonadota; class Gammaproteobacteria; order Pseudomonadales; family Pseudomonadaceae; genus Pseudomonas; species Pseudomonas sp. HR1. The sequence continues at coordinate 345,687 of NZ_JASNRF010000003.1, read as the reverse complement.
AAACAAGGCAAAAATGGCTGAGGAAGCGGAGTTTACGAGTGGTAAATGAGCATTCCGAAGCCATTTTTAACGCAGTTTGGCCGACGCGTAGCAGGCTTTGAACAGGTTCTCAGGCGCCGCGCGCCTCGACGGCGTGTCTCAGGGTCTCGATGAGGGCCTGAATGCGGCCATGCTGCATCTTCATCGAGGCCTTGTTGACGATCAAGCGCGAGCTGATATGGGCGATCAGCTCCTGGGGTTCGAGTCCGTTGGCCTTGAGGGTATTGCCGGTGTCGACCACGTCGATGATCTTGTCAGCCAGGCCTACGAGCGGTGCCAGCTCCATGGAGCCGTACAGCTTGATGATGTCGACCTGCCGACCCTGCTCGGCATAGTAGCGCTTGGCGACATTGACGAACTTGGTCGCCACCCGCAGCCGGCCACGCGGCGCCGGAGCGCCCACGGCGCCCGCGGTCATCAGCTTGCAGCGGGCGATGCGCAGGTCCAGCGGCTCATAGAGACCGTCGCCGCCGTATTCCATCAGCACGTCCTTGCCGGCCACGCCCAGGTCCGCGGCGCCATGTTCCACATAGGTGGGCACATCGGTGGCGCGGACGATGAGCAGCCGTACATCGTCCTGGGTGGTCGGGATGATGAGCTTGCGGCTCTTGTCCGGATTCTCGGTCGGAGCGATCCCCGCCGCCGCCAGCAGCGGCAGGGTGTCGTCGAGGATACGGCCCTTGGACAGGGCGATGGTCAGCATCGGAGGTCCTTACTTGGGCGTGCGACGGATCTTGGCGCCGAGCAGCTGGAATTTCTCCTCGATGCATTCGTAGCCGCGGTCGATGTGGTAGATGCGATCGATCAGGGTATCGCCTTCGGCCACCAGGGCGGCGATGACCAGGCTCGCCGAGGCGCGCAGGTCGGTCGCCATGACCGGGGCGGCCTTCAGGCTGGGCACGCCGGTGACGATGGCGGCATTGCCTTCGATGGCGATGTTGGCGCCCATGCGCACCATCTCGTGAACGTGCATGAAGCGGTTCTCGAAGATGGTCTCGACCACGGTACCGGTGCCTTCGGCGACGGCGTTCATGGAGATGAACTGGGCCTGCATGTCGGTGGGGAACGCCGGGTAGGGCGCCGTGCGGATGTTGACCGCGCGGGGGCGATTGCCCTTCATGTCCAGCTCGATCCAGTTGCTACCGGTGGCGATGTGGGCACCGGCCTCTTCCAGCTTGGCCAGCACGGCCTCGAGGATGGTCGGATCGGTGTCCTTGAGCTTCACGCGACCGCGGGTGGCGGCGGCGGCGACCAGGTAGCTGCCGGTTTCGATGCGGTCCGGCAGCACCGAATAGGTGGCGCCACCCAGGCGCTCGACGCCTTCCACGGTGATGGTGTCGGTACCGGCGCCCTGGATGTTGGCACCCATGGCGATCAGGCAGTTGGCCAGGTCGACGACCTCGGGCTCGCGGGCAGCGTTCTGGATGACGCTGCGACCCTTGGCCAGGGTGGCGGCCATCAGCACGTTCTCGGTACCGGTCACGCTGACGGTGTCGAAATAGTAGTGGGCGCCGCGCAGGCCGCCGGCCGGCGCCTTGGCCTTGATGTAGCCGCCTTCGACGGTGATCTTGGCGCCCATGGCTTCCAGGCCGCGCAGGTGCAGATCGACCGGCCGCGAACCGATGGCGCAACCGCCGGGCAGGGCGACTTCCGCTTCGCCGAAGCGGGCGACCATCGGGCCCAGCACCAGGATCGAGGCGCGCATGGTCTTGACCAGCTCATAGGGCGCGACCAGGGTCTTGATGCTGGAGGCATCGACCTCGACGTTGAGCTTTTCACCGATCACCGGCTGGACGCCCATGCGACCGAACAGCTCGATCATGGTGGTGATGTCGTGCAGGTGCGGCAGGTTGGCGATGGTCACCGGGGTGTCGGCGAGCAGGGTCGCGGCCAGGATCGGCAGGGCGGAGTTCTTGGCCCCGGAAATGCGAATTTCACCGTTCAGGCTGTTGCCGCCGGTAATGATCAGTTTGTCCATAGCGAGTTCTCGGCGCTGCGAATCAGGCGCGTTCGGCCCAGGCAGCACGGGTGAAGAATTTCATGGTGACAGCGTGAATGCTGCCATCGGCGATCTGCGGCTGGAGATGGGAGTAGACCTGCTGCTGACGCTTGACCGGGCTGAGTGCCTGGAGCTCGTCGCTGATCAGGTAGAGCTGGAAGTTGCAGCCCTCGCCTTCCACTTCGACCTGGGTATCGGCCAGTTTTGCCTCCAGGAGGCTTTTGACTTCTTGGGCCTGCATGGCGGCACCTCGGCAATCTAGTACAGCCGGCGATCATACAAAAAAACCGGCTGTACGGCGACTGCGATGACCGCTACCCGTGCGCGTCTTCCGCCAGGGGCAGCAGGGCGAGGGCATCCGAGACGTCGGCGATCTGCCGCAACTCGGAAGGCAGGCTGGCGATGGTCAGCGTGCGCCCCGCGGCCTGGGCATCGCGCAACCAGGCCAGCAACAGCGCGAGGCCGGCGCTGTTGGAGCGTTCGACACCGGCGCAATCGAGCACCAGCGGACCACTGCCCTGGCCGATCAGCGCCCTGCCCTGCTCACGCAGGGTGGGCACATTGGCGTGATCGAGCACGCCCGACAGCTGCAGTCGGGCGCCTTCGCCGGTGATGGCGGCGCGACTCACGAACCGACCTTGGCCTTCTGGGCCTCTGGAGAATCCTTGGCCTTGGCCACGGTGCCCGCCCAGTTGTTGATGGTCTTGTCCAGGTCGTTGCCGTTTTCCTGCATCGCCTGGGCGAACTGGTCACGGAACAGCTTGCCGAGGTTCAGGCCATTGATGATGACGTTGCGCACCTTCCACTCGTTGCCCTGCTTGACCATGCTGTACTGCACGGGGTACACGGCGCCGTTGTTGCCCTTGACCTCCATGCCCACGCTGGTGCGATCGGGACCGTCGGACGGCCCTTCGGGCAGCACCCGGATGCCTTGGTTGTTGTACTCCAGCAGCGCATTGCCATAGAACTGCATCAGGCTGCGCTTGAAGTTTTCCTGGAAGCGCGCCATCTGCTCGGGCGAGGCGCTGCGGCTGTAGCGCACGGTCATGATGCTGCGCGAGATGCCTTCGGCATCCACCACCGGGCCGAGGATATTGTTGAGCGACTCGTAGAAGGCTTCCGGGCTGCTGCGATACTTGTCGCGGTTGGCCTCGAGGTCGCTGAGCAGGGTGGTGGTGGTCTGCTGGATCACGTCGTGGGCCGAGGGCGCCGCCTGGGACACCAGGGGCAGCAGGGCCAGGATCGCGATCACTCCGTGACGAAGTAGCTTGAGCATGGAAAAGCCTCTCATCATTTATTGGCGGAAGAGTCTTTATTGACCGAATTGAGCAGGAATTTGCCAATCAGGTCTTCGAGAACCAGCGAGGATTGTGTATCTCGAATGGTCGAGCCTTCCTTGAGCACCTGCTCGTCACCGCCCACGCTGATGCCGATGTACTTCTCGCCGAGCAGGCCGGCAGTCAGGATCGAGGCGATGGAGTCGGTCGGCAGGTTGTCCACCTGCTTGTCGATCTGCATGGTGACCCGGCCGCGGTAGCTGTTGCGGTCGAGATCGATGGCGGTGACCTTGCCGATGGTCACGCCCGACATGGTCACCCGCGATCTCACGGTGAGACCGGCGATGTTGTCGAAGTAGGCGTAGACCTTGTAGGTATCGTGATGGTCGCTCATCGTCAGACCGCTTACCCGCAGCGCCAGCAGCAGCAGTGCGAGCACGCCGGCCAGCAGGAAGAGTCCGACACCGATTTCCTGGGTGCGGGTTTGCATCAGAGATCTCCAAACATCAGGGCGGTAAGAATGAAGTCGAGGCCGAGCACGGCAAGCGACGCATAGACGACGGTACGGGTAGTGGCGCGGCCGATGCCTTCGGAGGTGGGCTCGCAGTCATACCCCTGGAAGACGGCGACCCAGGTCACCACGAAGGCGAACACCAGGCTCTTGATCACACCGTTGAGCACGTCGCTGAGCATCACGCTGTTCTGCATGGTGGCCCAGAAGGAACCGTCATAGACGCCGAGCCAGTCGATGGCGACCATGGCCGCGCCCCAGATGCCCACCACGTTGAACATGGCGGCCAGCAGCGGCATGGAAATGAAGCCGGCCCAGAAACGCGGCGCGACGATGTACTTGAGCGGGTCCACGCCGATCATTTCCAGACTGGACAGCTGCTCAGTGGATTTCATGTTGCCGATCTCGGCGGTCAGGGCGGAGCCTGCCCGGCCGGCGAACAGCAGGGCCGTCACCACCGGGCCGAGTTCACGCAGCAAGGTGAGGGCGACCATCTGCCCCACCGCCTGCTCGGAGCCGTACTTGACCAGGATGTTGTAGCCCTGCAGGGCGATCACCATGCCGATGAAGAAGCCCGACACCACGATGATCGGCAGCGACATCACCCCTACCGAATAGAGTTGCTTGCCCAGCAGCTGCAGACCGCTGCCCACGCCACCGCGACCGAACACCGCCAGCAGCAGGACGATGACCGAGCGGCCGATGGCCGCCACGACATCCAGCCCGGCGCGGCCCAGTCGACGAATCCGCTCCACGGCGGAGACCTTACGCATCAGTGTTTCCCCAGCAAGGCATCGCGCAGATCCGGCGCGGCGAAGTGGAAGGGTACCGGGCCATCGGGGATGCCCTGCATGAACTGGCGAACCCGCGGATCCGGCGATTCGCGCAATTCCTTCGGCGTGCCCTGCCCCAGCACCTTGGTATCGCCCACCACATAGAGGTAGTCGGCGATGCTGGCGGTCTCGGCCAGGTCGTGGGAAACCACGATGCTGGTCAGTCCCAGCGCCTGGTTGAGCAGGCGGATGAGGCGCACCAGCACGCCCATGGCGATGGGGTCCTGGCCGACGAAGGGCTCGTCGTACATGAGGATCTGCGGATCCAGGGCGATGGCCCGCGCCAGGGCGACCCGGCGCTTCATCCCACCCGACAGTTCATCCGGCATCAGTTCGATGGCGCCGCGCAGTCCCACTGCCTGCAGCTTGAGCAGGACGATGTCACGGATCATCTCCTCGGGCAGCTTGGTGTGCACACGCAAGGGAAAGGCCACGTTCTCGAAGACATCGAGATCGGTGAACAGCGCGCCGCTCTGGAACAGCACGCCCATCTGCCGGCGCATCTCGAACAGCTCGCCGCGGGACAGCTGCGGCAGGTTGGCGCCATTGACCCAGATCTCGCCACTGCTCGGTCGCAACTGGGCGGCGATGAGGCGCAACAGGGTGGTCTTGCCACTGCCGGACGGTCCCATGATCCCGGTGACCTTGCCCCGCGGGATGCGGATATCGACCCGGTCGTAGATCAGACGCGTGCCGCGCTTGAAGGAAACGCCCTTCAGCTCCACGGCGTACGGGCTATCGACGGTCATCAGGACTCCTAAGGTTCAACTCTGTGCAGGGAGACGCCGCTCCGCCGCTTCAGGGCACGCGACACTCGCGTTCGGCGGCCCCGGCAAAAGGGCGGCACTATAGCATTCGTTGCCGATGAGACTCCTGAGCCACGGGCGGCGTTGCTGAGTGTCGCGGCTTTGCGCATATAATTTCCGATTGTCCCGTCACCTGCCTTCTGACCCATGTCCGACTCAATAGATTTCATCGCCTCCGCCAAGCGCACCATAGATGTAGAGCGAGCGGCAGTGGCCGCCCTGGGCGAACGCATCGACGACAGCTTCGCCGCTGCCTGTCGCCGGCTGCTGGCCTGCCGCGGGCGCATCGTGGTCCTGGGCATGGGCAAATCCGGGCATGTCGGCAACAAGATCGCCGCGACCCTGGCCAGCACCGGCAGCCCGGCCTTCTTCGTGCACCCGGCGGAAGCCAGCCATGGCGACATGGGCATGATCACCCGCGATGACGTCATCATCGCCATCTCCCAATCGGGCACCTCCAGCGAGATCCTGACCCTGCTGCCGCTGATCAAGCGCCTGGGCGTCCCGCTGATCAGCTTTGCCGGCAATCCCGCCTCGCCCCTGGCCAAGGCCGCGGACGTCAATCTGGACACCAGCGTCGCCACCGAGGCCTGCCCGCTCAATCTGGCACCCACCTCCTCCACCACCGTCGCCCTGGTACTGGGCGATGCCCTGGCCATCGCGCTGCTCGAGGCGCGCGGCTTCACCGCCGAGGATTTCGCCTTTTCCCACCCGGGTGGCGCCCTCGGCCGGCGCCTGCTGCTCAAGGTGGAGAACGTCATGCATGCCGGCGCCGACCTGCCGCAGGTCGGCGAGGACACCCTGGTCTCCGACGCCCTGCTGGAGATGTCGCGCAAGGGCCTGGGCATGACCAGCGTGCTGGCCGCCGATGGCCGTCTCGCCGGCATCTTCACCGACGGCGACCTGCGTCGCGCCCTGGATCGTGGCATCGACGTGCGCACCACGGCGATCGCAACCGTGATGACCCGCGGCGGTCGAACCGCCAGGGCGCAGATGCTCGCCGCCGAGGCGCTGAAGATCATGGAGGAGCACAAGATCAACGCCCTGGTGGTGATCGATGACGAGCGCCGCCCGATCGGCGCCCTCAACATGGGTGACCTGCTACGCGCCGGGGTGCTGTAGGCCGGGTTATACTGCTCGACTAAATGCGCCGACATCTCGTGTTCAACCCGCCGCCCCCTGGTGCGGCCCACCACAGGTACCCTCATGTTTCGCAGCTTGCGCCGCCCCGTGCTGTTGGTCCTGATCGCCGCCGCGCTCATCGCGATCGGCTACTGGAACATCCTGCCGCAGCGCTTCGTCGATGCCCCGGCCTCGTCGACCCCGCAAGACAGCGCCATCGACGGCTATGCCCTCAATACCCGGACGATTCAGTATCGCCTGGACGGCAAGATCCAGTACGAACTCAAGGCCGAGCGCAGCGAACACGTCAAGGCGACCGACGTCACCCTGGTGACCCGCCCCGACATGCTGGCCTTTCGCGGTACCGACTATCCCTGGCACATTCGCAGTGCCCGCGCCGAGGTCGCCCCCGGTGGCAGTCAGGCGGAGCTGATCGATGACGTGCGCGTCGAGCGTACCGATGAGAAAGGCCGCCCGGTGGTGTTGACCACCACCCGCATGACCGTCTTTCCTGACAAACAATATGCGCAAACCGAGCAAGCCGTTAGAATCGAGGCCGCCAATGGGGTGACCACGGCCAATGGCATGAAAGCGTATCTAGAAGACGGCAGAATGCTCCTGCTGTCCAACGTAAGAGGCCAGCATGAGGTTCGTTAAAACCCTCCCCTTCCTGTTCACCCTCGGCGCCACCTTTGGCAGTGCCGCGGCTTGGGCCCTGCCGACCGATCGCACCCAGCCGATCCGCGTGCAGGCCGATAGCGCCGAGCTCGATGACAAGCAGGGCGTGGCCGTGTACCGCGGAGACGTGGTCATCACCCAGGGCAGCATGAAGATCACCGGCAACACGGTGACCCTGACCCAGGACAACCAGGGCAACATCAAGGTCGCCACCGCAGTGGGCAAACCGGCCTACTACGAGCAGAAGCCCTCGGCGGACAAGGACATCGTCAAGGCCTATGGTCTGACGATCCAGTATTTCGCCCAGGAAAATCGCATCATCCTGATCGATCAGGCCAAGGTGGTCCAACAGGGCAACACCTTCGAAGGCGAGAAGATCGTCTACGACACCCAGCGCCAGATCGTCAACGCCGGGCGTGCCAACGGCAGCAAGGTCACCACGCCGCGGCCGCGGATCGACATGGTCATCCAGCCCAAGGATCAGCAGCAGTCGGGGCAGGGACAATGACGGTTACGCTCAAAGCCCAGCATCTGGCCAAGAGCTACAAGGGTCGTCAGGTCGTTCGCGACGTCAGCGTCAGCATCGACAGCGGGCAGATCGTCGGCCTGCTCGGTCCGAACGGCGCCGGCAAGACCACCTGCTTCTACATGATCGTCGGCCTGGTCAAGGCCGATCAGGGTCGCGTGCTGATCGACGACCAGGACGTCACCGCCCTGCCCATGCATGGCCGTGCCCGTGCCGGGATCGGCTACCTGCCCCAGGAAGCCTCGATCTTTCGCAAGCTGACCGTGGCCGACAACATCCTCGGCATCCTGGAAACCCGCAAGGACCTAGACAAGGCCGGCCGCCTACGCGAACTGGAGAGCCTGCTGCAGGAATTCCACATCACCCACATCCGCGACAACCGCGGCATGAGCCTGTCGGGTGGCGAGCGGCGCCGTGTCGAGATCGCCCGCGCCCTGGCCACCGCGCCCAAGTTCATCCTGCTGGACGAACCCTTCGCCGGCGTGGACCCCATCTCGGTGGGCGACATCAAGCAGATCATTCGTCACCTCAAGGCCAAGGGCATCGGTGTCCTCATCACCGACCACAATGTCCGGGAAACCCTGACCATCTGCGAGACGGCCTATATCGTCAACGATGGCCAGCTCATCGCCGAGGGTACCGCCGAGGAAGTCCTCGCCAACGAGCTGGTGAAGGAAGTCTATCTGGGCCACGAATTCCGCCTCTAGGCAAACCCGGGGAAACAAGGCATATAATTTGCTAACGCTCGCAGGGTTCGCGAGGTTCGGTGGCGCTGTTCGCGTCGGTAGACAAGGTGTATTTCCGCAGCCATGAAACCATCGCTAGTCCTCAAGATGGGCCAGCAGCTGACGATGACGCCGCAGCTGCAACAAGCCATACGTCTGCTCCAGCTCTCGACGCTCGACCTGCAGCAGGAGATCCAGGAAGCCCTGGAATCCAATCCGATGCTGGAACGCCAGGAAGAAGGTGAAGACTTCGACCAGAGCGACGCCTCGGGCGAAGGCGACGAGCTGGCGAATCCCGGCGGTACCGAAATCAACTTCAAGGAAACCTCGGTCGCCACCAACGAGATGGCCGACGAGTCCGAGTGGAGCGAACGCATCCCCAGCGACAGTGAGCTGCCGGTGGATACCGCCTGGGAAGACATCTACCAGACCAGCGCCAGCAGCCTGCCCAGCAACGACGACGACGAGTGGGACTTCACCACCCGCACCTCGGCCGGCGAAAGCCTGCAGACCCACCTGCTCTGGCAGCTCAACCTGGCGCCCATGTCGGATCTCGACCGCCTGATCGCCCTGGCGATCATCGACGGCATCGACACCGATGGCTATCTGCAGGAAAGCCTGGAAGACATCCATGCCTCTCTCGATCCCGAGCTGGAAGTCGATCTCGACGAAGTCGAGGTGGTGCTCCGACGCGTCCAGCAATTCGAGCCGGCCGGCGTCGCCGCGCGCAATCTGCGCGAGTGCCTGCTGATCCAGCTGGCCCAGCTGCCGGCTAACCTCCCCCTGCTCGGCGAGGCCAAGCGCCTGGTGGGCGACTACCTGGATCTGCTCGGCAGTCGCGACTATGCGCAGCTGATGCGCCGCATGAAGATCAAGGAAGACGAACTTAAGCCCGTCATCGAACTGATCCAGACCCTGCACCCGCGCCCCGGCTCGCAGATCGAGTCCGGCGAGGCCGAATACGTGGTACCGGACGTCATCGTGCGCAAGCACAACGAGCGCTGGCTGGTGGAGCTCAACCAGGAAGCCGTGCCGCGCCTGCGGGTCAATCCCCAGTACGCCGGCTTCGTCAAGCGCGCCGACAGCAGCGCCGACAACACCTACATGCGCAACCAGCTGCAGGAAGCGCGCTGGTTCATCAAGAGCTTGCAAAGCCGCAACGAGACCCTGATGAAGGTGGCGACCCAGATCGTCGAGCACCAGCGGGGCTTTCTCGAATACGGTGAAGAGGCCATGAAGCCGCTGGTCCTGCACGACATCGCCGAGGCGGTGGGCATGCACGAGTCGACCATCTCCCGGGTGACCACCCAGAAGTTCATGCACACCCCGCGTGGCATCTACGAACTCAAGTACTTCTTCTCCAGCCACGTCAGCACCGCCGAGGGGGGCGAATGTTCCTCCACCGCGATCCGCGCGATCATCAAGAAATTGGTGGCGGCGGAAAACGCGAAAAAGCCGTTGAGTGACAGCAAGATCGCTGGTTTACTGGAATCGCAAGGTATACAAGTCGCTCGTCGCACGGTGGCTAAGTATCGGGAATCCCTGGGTATCGCTCCGTCCAGCGAACGCAAGCGTCTCATCTGACGCGTCCTGATGTGACCGTGCCTCGATCGACCCTTGTCATGTCGGCGAGCAGCTTCGCCGATCGTAGCCCGGCAATAAGGAGAAGCGGTATGCAAGTCAACATCAGTGGCCATCAGCTTGAAGTGACAGAAGCCCTGCGTGACTACATCGGCGAGAAACTCGCCCGCCTCGAACGGCACTTCGACCGTATTACCAACGTCCAGGTGATCCTGGAAGTGGACAAGCTCAAGCAGAAAGCCGAAGCCACCCTGCACGTCGCCGGCGCCGCAGTGGTCGCCAATGCCGAGCACGACGACATGTATGCCGCCATTGATCTCCTGGCCGACAAGCTCGACCGCCAACTGATTAAACACAAGGAAAAATCGATCGAACGCCAGCAGGGCGTCGGCGTCCGCTGAGGTTTCGATCGCCGCTTTATGATCAGACTCGAAAACATCCTGACCCCCGGCCGCACCCAGACGGGTGCGCCGGGCGGCAGCAAAGCCGCTGTACTGGAACGCATCGCCGAGCTGGCCGCGCAGGAACTGCCCGGCCACGACGCCGCGCACATCCACGAATGCCTGATGGCGCGCGAGCGTTTGGGCTCCACTGGTTTCGGCAATGGCATCGCCATTCCCCACTGCCGCCTGGCGGGTCTGCAGCAACCGCTGTGCGTGCTCTTCCACCTGCAGCAACCAGTGGACTTCGATTCCCTCGACGGCGCGCCGGTAGACCTGGTGTTCGTCCTGCTGGTCCCGGAAGCCGCCACCGAACAGCACCTCACCCTGCTGCGCCAGATCGCCGGCATCCTGGATCGCGCCGACATCCGCGAGCGGCTGCGCAAGGCCAAGGATAGCCAGGCGCTCTATCAGATCGTCGTCGAGGCCCAGAGCGGACACTGACATGCACCTCATCATCGTGAGCGGACGTTCCGGGTCGGGCAAGAGTACTGCGCTCAACGTGCTTGAGGACAATGGCTTCTATTGCATCGACAACCTGCCGGCCAGTCTGCTGCCCGATCTGGCCCAGCATGCCCTGACCGACATGGAGCGGCCCCAGCCCAAGGTCGCTCTGTCCATCGATGCCCGCAATCTGCCCAGCCAGTTGCAACGCTTTCCCGAATTGCTCGAACAGGTACGCAGCCGCAACATCCGCTGCGACATCCTCTATCTGGACGCCGATGACCAGACGCTGCTCAAGCGCTTTTCCGAGACGCGTCGCCGGCATCCGCTGTCCAACCAGGAAAGATCCCTGGCCGAGGCCATTCACGACGAGCAGGTGCTGCTGTCGCCCATCGCCGACCTCTCCGACCTGAAGATCGACACCACTCACCTGAATCTCTATCAGCTGCGCGACATCCTCAAGTTGCGCCTGCTGAACGCCCCAGAGCCCGGCACCGCCTATCTGGTGGAATCCTTCGGCTTCAAGCGGGGCCTGCCGGTGGACGCGGACATGGTGTTCGACGTGCGCTTTCTGCCCAATCCCTACTGGAAACCGGACCTGCGCGACTTTTCCGGACTGGATGCCCCGGTGCGGGACTATCTCGAGCAACAGCCCGAGGTAGAGACCCTGTACAATGACATCCGCGATTACCTGGTGAAGTGGTTGCCGCGTTTTGCCGCCAACAACAGGTCCTATGTGACCGTGGCCATTGGTTGTACCGGTGGTCATCACCGCTCGGTCTATCTGGCCGATCGCCTGGGTCGCGAACTCAAGAACCTGCTCAAGAACGTCCAGATCCGTCACCGCGATCTCTGACGCCCGTTTTGTTTCGACAAGGACAGACTCAATGCCTGCCCAACAGATCACCATCATCAACAAGCTGGGCCTGCACGCCCGTGCGGCGGCCAAATTCGTCGGCGTGGCCGGCCGCTATCCCGCCAGCGTCCGCGTCGGCCGCAGTGGCGAATCGCCGGTCGATGGCAAGAGCATCATGGCGGTCATGATGCTGGCCGCCGGCAAGGGCACGGTCCTGCAGCTGGAAACCGAGGGTGAGCAGAGCGACGAGGCCATGCGCGCCCTGGTCGAGCTGATCAACAACTACTTCGACGAGGGCGAGTGACAGGCCCCCTGCGCCCGTCGCAGCTCCGATAAAAAAAGCCGCCCGAGGGCGGCTTTTTCATTGGGCGTCGACTCAGGCGTTCAGCGCCGCTTCGTAGCGACGGGACACTTCCGGCCAGTTGATGACGTTGAAGAAGGCACCGATGTACTCGGGACGACGGTTCTGGTAGCGCAGGTAGTAGGCGTGCTCCCAGACGTCCAGGCCGAGGATCGGGGTGTTGCCGGTCATCAGCGGGCTGTCCTGGTTGCCGGTGCTCTCGACCACCAGCTTCTTCTCGGGGGTGACGCTCAGCCAGGCCCAGCCGCTGCCGAAGCGGGTCAGGGCAGCCTTGGTGAAGGCTTCCTTGAAGGCGTCGAAGCCGCCCAGCTGGGACTCGATGGCTTCGGCCAGGGCGCCTTCGGGCTTGCCGCCGGCATTGGGGGCCATCACGGTCCAGAACAGGCTGTGGTTGGCATGGCCGCCACCGTTGTTCTGCACGGCGCCGCGCTTGTCCTGGGGCAGCTTGTCCAGCTGGCGAACCACGTCTTCGGCGGACAGGTTGGCGAACTCGGTGCCTTCCAGCGCCGCGTTCAGGTTGTTGATGTAGGTCTGGTGGTGCTTAGTATGGTGGATTTCCATGGTCTGGGCATCGACGTGCGGTTCCAGCGCGTCGTAGGCGTAGGGCAGCTGAGGCAGAGTATGCGGCATGCGGATTGTCTCCATGGTGGCTTTGGTATGGACCCACCGCCCTTGGGCGATGGGGTGTACGGCTGGTGCGCCACGGCGCACCGTCTGAAGCCTTGGCCGTCCGGTCAGCGGATTCGACCGCACGGCTATGTCCTAGTGCATTGCTAGGATACTAACGAGTAACGGGGTGGGCTGTCTCCCGTTCGACAGGATTTTCCTCATCGCGACGGCTTCCACCGCGCTTCTAGCTGCCCGCCAGGGTCATGCCATCGATCAGGACCGAACCGGTGCGCAGACTGCCGCGGCGTTCCACGTCGCTGCCCACCGCCAGGATCTGGCGGAACATGTCGCCCAGCCGCCCGGCGATGGTGACCTCCTGGACCGGAAACTGGATCTCGCCATTCTCGATCCAGAAGCCGCCGGCGCCCCGGGAATAGTCACCGGTGACCAGGTTGGTGCCCTGCCCCATCATTTCCGTGACCAAAAAGCCCGTGCCCATCTGCCGGATCAGCTCGGCCTGGTCGGCCGTGCCATGGCTGACGTGCAGGTTGTGCACGCCGCCGGCATTGGCGGTGCTTTGCAGGCCCAGCTTGCGCGCGGAATAGCTGCCGAGCATATAGGACACCAGTTGGCCGTTCTCGACGAAGGGCTTGGCGTAGGTGGCCAGGCCTTCGCCGTCGAAGGCGGCGCTGCCCAAGGCGCGTGGCAGGTGCGGCCGCTCGTCCAGGGTCAGCCAGTCGGGAAACACCTGCTGGCCCAGGGCGCCTTCGAGGAAGGACGACTTGCGATAGAGGTTGCCGCCGGAAATGGCGGCGAGAAAGGTACCGAACAGGCCGGCGGCCATTTCCGGCGAAAACAACACCGGGACCTTGGCGGTGGGCACCGGCCTGGCCCCCAGGCGACTCACGGCGCGCTCGGCGGCGCGGCGACCGATCTCCTCGGCGCTCATCAGCTCGTGACCGATCCGATTGACGTCGTAGTAGTAGTCGCGCTGCATGGCCTCGCCGCTGCCGGCGATCATCACGCAGCTCAGGCTGTGCCGGGTGCTGGCATAGCCGCCGACGAAGCCGTGGCTGTTGCCGTACACCCGGCAGCTCTGGTGGGTGTTGAGGGTGGTGCCGTCGGCATTGCCGATGCGGCTGTCGGCGGCGTAGGCCGCGGCTTCGCAGGCCAGCGCCTGCTCGATGGCCTGCTCGGGGGTGATGTCCCAGGGATGATAGAGGTCGAGATCGGGCAGTTCGCCGCGCGCCATCAGTTCGGCGTCGGCCAGACCCGCGCAGGGATCCTCGGAGGTGTGCTTGGCGATGGCCAGGGCCGCGGCCACGGTTTCGCGGATCGCCTCGGGACCGGTGGCGGAGGTACTGGCCGAGCCCTTGCGCTGACCGGCATAGAGGGTGATGCCGAAGCCCTGGTCGCGATTGAATTCGACGGTTTCCACCTCGCCCTTGCGGACCGAGGTGGACAGACCCTGGTCGACCGAGACGGCCACTTCACCGGCACTGGCGCCCTGGCGCCGGGCCTCGGCCAGGATGGCCTCGACCTGTTCGCGCAATTCGGGGAGCGCAGCGGGACCCACGGCGGCGTTGCGATTCATGACGTTCTCCTTACGGACGGCGCCGGCCAGGCCGGACAACCGTGCGGCAACTCGTTATGATGGCGCCCATTCTTAGCTGGACCCCATAGTTCATGGTTGATTCTTACGACGACGACGCGCCGCTGGGCGAAAAGAGCAAGACACAGGTCAAGCGCGAGCTGCATGCGCTGCAGGATCTGGGCGAACGCCTGGCCGGGCTGCCAGCCGAGCAGCTGGACCGCCTGCCGCTGACCGATCCGCTGCGCAAGGCCCTGGCCGAGGCGCCCAAGCACAAGACGCACATCGCGCGCAAAAGGCATGTCCAGTACCTGGGCAAGCTGATGCGCGACCAGGACCTGGAAGCCATCCTGGTGCTGGTCGACCAGATGGACACCTCGACACGGCAGTACAACGAGCGCTTCCACGCCCTGGAGCGCTGGCGCGACCGGCTGATCGCCGAAGGCGACCAGGCGTTGGAGGCCTTCGTGGCGCTTTACCCGGAGACCGACCGCCAGCACCTGCGCGGCCTGGTGCGGCATGCCCAGCACGAAGCGGCGCACAACAAGCCGCCGGCGGCGGCGCGCAAGGTCTTCAAGTACATCCGCACCCTCGACGAAACCCAGCGCGGTCTGCGCTAGGTTTCCGTCCGCGATGGCCACGGCCGGCGCCCGCATCAGGCGCCGGTGCCGCCCACGGTGATGGCATCGATCTTCAGCGTCGGCTGCCCCACACCCACCGGTAGTGACTGGCCGTCCTTGCCACAGGTCCCTACCCCCGCATCCAGCGCCAGGTCGTTGCCGACCATGGACACCCGGTTCATGACCTCGGGGCCGTTGCCGATCAGGGTGGCGCCCTTCACCGGGCGTCCGAGCTTGCCGTTCTCGATGAGGTAGGCCTCGTTGGTGGTGAAGACGAACTTGCCGCTGGTGATGTCCACCTGACCGCCGCCCAGGCTGGCGCAATAGATGCCCTTCTCCACCGAGGCGATGATCTCGGCCGGATCGCTCTGGCCGGCCAGCATGTAGGTGTTGGTCATGCGCGGCATCGGCAGGTGGGCGTAGGATTCACGGCGGCCATTGCCGGTGGGCGCCACGCCCATCAGCCGAGCATTGAGCTTGTCCTGCATGTAGCCCTTGAGGATGCCGTTCTCGATCAGCACGTTGTAGCCGCTGGGCGTGCCCTCGTCGTCGATGGATAGCGAGCCGCGGCGATCCGGCAGGGTGCCGTCGTCGACGATGGTGCACAGCGAGGACGCCACCTGGCGACCGAGCTGGCCGCTGTAGTTGGAGCTGCCCTTGCGGTTGAAATCGCCTTCCAGGCCATGGCCGACCGCCTCGTGCAGCAGCACGCCGGACCAGCCGGCGCCCAGCACCACCGGCAGGGTGCCCGCCGGGGCCGCGGTGGCTTCGAGGTTGACCAGCGCCTGGCGCACCGCCTCGCGGGCGTAGCCCAGGGCACGGTCATCACGCTGGAAATAACGGTAGTCGCAGCGACCGCCGCCGCCGCTATTGCCGCGCTCGCGGCGGCCGTTCTGCTCGACGATGACGCTGACGCCCAGGCGCACCAGTGGGCGCACATCGGCTGCCAGGGTGCCGTCGACCGCGGCCACCAGGGTGCGCTCCCAGACCCCGGCCAGGCTGATGGTGACCTGCTGGATACGCGGATCCAGGGCACGGGTCGCCTCGTCCAGCTGCTTCAGGAAGGCGACCTTGGTGGCGCGATCCAGCACGTCCAGCGGATTGTCCTGGCCATAGAGACGCTGCGCCGGCTCCACCGCGCGAAACGCCTGGACCTGACCCTCGGCGCCGCTGCGGGAAATGGACCGCGCGGCCTGGGCGGCCAGATCCAGGGCCTCGCCGGTGATGGCGTTGCTATAGGCGAAGCCGGTCTTCTCGCCGGACAGTGCGCGCACGCCAACGCCCTGGTCGAGGTGGAAGCCGCCTTCCTTGACGATGCCGTCTTCCAGCAGCCAGGATTCGGAGACGATGCTCTGGAAATACAGGTCGGCGGCGTCAATGCCGGGACCGGCCAGACGCTGCAGCACGGGTTGCAGATCGTCCACCGCGAGTCCGCCGGGACCCAGCAGGGCCGAGCCGACGCTATTCAAGTAATCACTCATGGAAACTCCAGACGACGCCACAGTGGGCGTCGGAACGATGAAAGGGTCGCGACCTGGCCTCTAGCCTACTCGCGGAAGTCTCGGTGCCCTGATGCAAAAGACCAATGGTGGTCATTGCCGTTCGGCCAGGCGCGCCGGCAGGAAGCGGCGGTGCCGGGTCACCGGCATCCGCTGACGCAACGCCGCCTGGCGCTCGGCATCGCGCTCGATGAGCAGCACCGCCTCGCCGCTGGCCTGGACGGCGAGCACCTCGCCCCAGGGATCCACTGCCATGGCGTGCCCCCAGGTGCTGCGGCCATTGGCATGGACCCCGCCCTGGGCGGCGCCCAGCAGATAACTCTGAGTCTCCACCGCCCGGGCGCGCAGCAGCAGCTCCCAGTGGGCCTGGCCGGTGGGCACGGTAAAGGCCGAGGGCGCGCTGATCAGCTCCGCCCCGGCGGCGCGCAGGGCGCCGTAGAGTTCGGGAAAGCGCAGGTCGTAGCAGACGCTCAGGCCCAGGCGGCCGACCGGGGTGTCCACCACCGTGAGGGTCTCGCCGGCGGCATAGTGGTCGGATTCGCGATAGCTGCCCTGGCTGTCGCTGACGTCGGCATCGAAGAGGTGCAGCTTGTCGTAGCGGGCGACGCGGCGGCCCTGGTCGTCATACAGCAGCGAACAGGCGCAGGGCTTGCCCTCGGTGGCGCCGTCAGGCAGCAGCGGCAGGGTCCCGGCGAGCACCCAGAGCCCCAGCTCGCGCGCCCGGCTGGACAGCCAGGGCAGGATCTCGCCCTGACCGAGCGCCTCGGCCCGCGCCAGCTCGGCGGGCGCCGGATGGCCGATGGCGACGAAGTTTTCCGGCAGCACCACCAGGCGCGCGCCCGCCCCGGCAGCGCGTTCGAGCAGGCGCTCGGCGGCGCGCAGATTGGCCGTCACCGCGGGGCCGCTGACCATCTGCAGGATGGCTATGGACATGCAGGCACTCCAGAAGGGAGCGTCCATCCTAAGCAGCGGGGCGGTCGCAGGGCAATGCTCAATCGCGCTTGCCCGTGGTCATGGTCGGATTCTGCCAGGGGCCTTCGATGTGATAGTTGATGCTGGCCATGCGGGTGATGCGATCACCGATCAGCCGATCGACGATGAACAGCGCGCCACCGATGGCCGGGGCCCCGGCGATCAGCGCGGCCAGCGGCAGGGAGTTGCTGACCGGCAAGCCGACCTTGAGATTGGCGTCGACGCGGTTGCTGGCCATGTCCAGCAGGCCCTGCAGACTCATCTCGGCACCCGGCCCGCTGAGGCTGATGGGCTTGCGGGTACGGAAGGCGCCCTGCTGGGCGTCGAGCACGCCGGTGATGCTGTCGTAGCTCAGGCCCTTGCCGAACAGATCGGAGAAATCCAGTCGCAGGCGGCGGCGGATGGATTCGAAGTTGAGCAGGCCGAAGATGCGCAGCGCCGAAGCCGTGCCCTCCACCTGGCGCAACTGGCCGTCGTTGAAGCGGGCATCGAGGCTGCCATTGAGGCGGGCCAGGGCGACATAGGCCGGCGAGCCGGGCCAGTCGACCCGGGCATCCAGGCGGAAATCGCGACTGGTGACGCTGGAGGCGAAATTCCAGCCCAGCAGGATATCGGCGATGTTGCCGCCCGCGAGACGCCCCTGGTAGTAGCTGTGGGTCGTCCCCGGCGCCCCTTCCCAGCGCAGGGCGCCCTGCACCTTGAGGCCGCGCAGGTCGAGATCCAGGGCGTTGAAATTGGCGCCTGACGGCGAGGGCCTGAGCTGCAGGCGCTGGGCGCCGACCAGCCTGCCGCCCAGCTCCAGACGGTCGATGGCCAGATTCAGCGCCGGCAGGGCGCGCGGATCGACGTCGGCCAGGGGATCGGGACGCGGCGCAGCGCTTTCCACCGAGGGATCCGCCGGCGTCTGGGGAATGCGCAGGTGCTGCAGGTTGATGTCGATCGGCTGGCCGGTCTGGCGCGGAATGCGTACCTGGCCGGCGATGGTCTGACTGGCCAGGCCGAGTTGCCAGGCATTGCCCTGGGGTTCATAGGTGAGGCGCAGGTTGTCGATCTGCTGACCGAACGCCAGGAAACGACCGAAGCCGAGATCGCCCCGCCCGAGGCTGGAGATGTCCAGGGTGTTGCCACCGCCCTGCCCTGCGCCAGCACTGCCACCGCCACTGGCCTTGCCATAGCGCTGATAGACGTCCTGCCAGGCCGCCAGGTCGAATTCCGCCAGTTGGCCGCGCAGGTCGTAGCCGGCCGCCGTGGGCAGATTGGCGGTGCCGCCGCCCAGCACGATCTCGCCGCGGCCCTTGGCGATGGCCTTGGGGTCGAGCATCAGCACGGCATCCGCGAGGCCCTTGTAGGTCGCCTCCACCCGCCGCTCGCCGTCGTTGAGCGCCAGGCTGAAGAAGCCTTCGCGCGACTCGTCGGCCTTCTTGCCGAAGGGGGCCGGCAGGTCGACGGTCACTCCGCGCAGATCCGATGTGACCGCCAGCTCACTGTGCTCGGCCAGGATCAGACCGAGGCGATAGCCGAGCAGGCCGCGCGCCGGGATGGGTCGGCCTTCGCTGCCCAGCCAGCGTGCCAACTGGTCGACGTCGACGCGGCCATCCACTACCAGCCGCGTGCGGGGATCGTCGGGTTTGCCTTCGGCCAGGGCCTGGCCGCGGATGGGCTGGTCGAAGACCCGCGCCTGGATGTCGGGGGCGCTGAGGCCGCTGCGGGTGTCGTAGCGAAAGCTGCCGCGCAGGTCGGTGAGGGTCAGCTGGGGATCGGCCAGATCCAGACGCGCCTTGTCCGGTGTCAGCTCGACCACCACCACCGGTGGCTGTCCCTTGGCCAGGGGAATGTCCAGATTCAGGCTGCTGTTGGCGAGCGCACCCTCGCCCTTCCAGCCGGCGAACACCTTGGCGGTCGGCAGTGGCGTGTCCTGGAGGATCTTCAAGCCATCGCGCACGCTGCTGTCGAGTCGCGCGCCGAGCCGCAGGTGCGGCGCGCTGCCATCGTGCAGCAGCGGGATGCGCGCCTCGACGTCCCGGACCCGGGTGTCGAGGATGCGTCCTTCGGGAACCTGCACCTTGACCCCGTCGCTTTCGATAAAGACATCGCCGCGGGCCTCGCGCAGGGCGGGCCAGCCGGGCTGATAGGCCAGTTGTGCGTCGTGCACCCGGAAGAACAGGCTCATGGTGCGCGAATGCGCCGGCGAGCCGTGGCGCAGCGAGCCCTGGTACTGGTAGATCCCCTCGTCGATGCGACCACCGACGATGGCAGTGGTCAGCCACTGGGCCAGCTCCGGACTGAAATCCGTGGCCGGCAGCTTGGTCGGCAGGTACTTGCGGGTGTAGCTGGCGTCGCCATCCTTGAGGCCGACGCGCAGGTCCATGTAGCTGTCCACCTCCGGATGCAGGCCAAGCTGGATATGCATGTCGCCACTGGCGGCGCCTTCCGGCCCGGTGACCTGCATCAGGGCACTGCCCAGGGTGAAGCGCTGGTCGTCGAGACTCCAGGTCAGCCGTGCCCTGGCGGTGCGATAGCGCCAGGGTTCGGGAAAGAGATCGTTCAGGTGCAGCATGAAATCGGTAGTGTCCAGGCGCAGCTCGCCGCCGCCCAGGCTGCCGCTCAGGCTGCCGGTAACGCCCTCGGCGGCCGGCGCACCGTGATAGGCGGCGAAGCCCACCCGCTCCAGGTTGGCCGCATAGGAAAGGCGCTCGCGCAACGGCTTCTGCGGATAGAAGTCGGCGTTGAGATTGCGCAACTGGCCATGGGGCGCCAGGGCCTGGAGCGCCTGGGCGACGGGTGCCGGCAGGGGCGCCAGATCCCGAGCCAGCCGGGCAGCCTGCCTGAGATCCAGCTGGTCGCCGCGCACCTGCAGGTGCTGGGCGGCGCTGTCATAGCCCAGGCCATAGCGGGCCTCCAGCGGCTTGCCATCGAGCTGGGCCTTGAGCGCCAGGGACCCCTGGTACTGGCTGGCGTCGCCGGCCTGCTGGTCGGCGTCCAGGGTCAGGGCCTGCAGGCGCACCGGAGGATGGTCGGCATAGGCGAGCGTCAGGTCATCCGCCTTCAGCCGCAGGTGGGAACGCTGCAGCCGCCCTTCGCCCCAGGCGAACCACAGCTCGCCTTCCGCCTGGGCACGCCGCAGTTGCCACTGCCGGGTCAGGGCCGCCGGCACCCAGCGGGACCAGTCGCTGGCGGGCAGGCTGAGATAGCCTTCGAGGGTGCTGGCGCGCCAGTCATCGGGACGGGGCGTGGCGGTGAAGTGCGCCGCGACCGTGCCGCCATCGGGCAGCCGGAATCGGGTCGCCAGTTCCAGGGCGCCACCGAGCTGCCGGGACAGACTGGCCTCGGCGTACCTCAGGGTCACCGGCGAACCCTGCTGGGGAATCAGGCTGAGCTGGCTGTCCAGCAGACTGGCATGGCCCAGACGCGCCAGGCCATCGAGCAGCGGACCCGGATCGAAGGGCTTGGCCTCCGGTGCCCGGGGCGGCAGGCCGCGCAGTTGCCAGTGTCCCTGAGGGTTTTCCTGCAACACCAGATGGACGCCATCGACCTGCACGGACTTGAGTCGCAGCTGGCGGTGCCAGAGGCTGCCGAAGACATCCGGCACCACCTGGAGATGATCCAGCTGCACCGTGCCTTCGCCGCGACCCAGGGACAGGTCGCGCAGGATCAGCACCGGATTCCAGCGGGCCCAGCGCCCTTCGAGCCGGCCCAGGCGCACCGGTTCGCCGAGCGCCGCCGCGGCGCGCGCCTCGACCTCGTTGCGGTATTCGCTGACCCAGGGCATGAGCAGCCGACCCAGGCCCAGGTAGAGCGTCACCAGAACGAGCGCCAGCAGCGCCAGACCCAGCGCGCCGCGTTTGAGCAAGGCCATCAAGACGCGGACCTAGAGCAGCACGACATCGTACTGCTCCTGGGAATACATGGTCTCCACCTGGAATTTGACGGTGCGGCCGATGAAGGCTTCGAGGTCGGCGACGTTGCCCGACTCCTCGTCCAGCAGTCGATCCACCACTTTCTGGTTGGCCAGCACCAGATAGGAATTGGCCTGGTAGGCCCGCGCCTCGCGCAGGATCTCGCGGAAGATCTCGTAGCAGATGGTTTCCGCGGTGCGCAGGATGCCGCGGCCCTGGCAGTTGGCGCAGGGCTCGCAGAGGACCTGGGACAGGCTCTCGCGGGTGCGCTTGCGGGTCATCTGCAGCAGGCCCAGTTCGGTGATGCCGATGATGTTGGTCTTGGCATGGTCGCGTTCGAGCTGCTTTTCCAGGGTGCGGATCACCTGGCGCTGGTGCTCTTCGTCTTCCATGTCGATGAAGTCGATGATGATGATGCCGCCGAGATTGCGCAGCCGCAGCTGGCGGGCGATGGCGGTGGCCGCCTCCAGATTGGTCTTGAAGATGGTCTCTTCCAGATTGCGATGGCCGACGAAGGCGCCGGTGTTGACGTCGATGGTGGTCATCGCCTCGGTGGGATCGATCACCAGATAGCCCCCGGACTTGAGCAGCACCTTGCGCTCCAGGGCCTTCTGGATCTCGTCTTCCACGCCATAGAGGTCGAAGATCGGCCGCTCCCCTGGATAGTGCTCCAGCCGCGCCGCCACCTCGGGCATCAGCTCTTCGACGAACTGGCCGATGCGCTGGAAATTCTCGCGACTGTCGACGCGGATCTTTTCCGTGCGCGGCCCGACCAGATCGCGCAGGGCGCGCAGGGCCAGGGTCAGGTCTTCGTAGATGGGCACCGGCGTGGGTCCCTGGAGATTGCCGGAGATCTGCTGCCAGAGCCGCCGCAGGTAGCGGATGTCGGCGAGGATGTCTTCTTCGCGCGCCGCCTCGGCAGCGGTGCGCAGGATGAAGCCGCCCTCGTGCTCGATGCCCTCGCTCTCCACGCAGCGCGCCATGATCGCCTTGAGCCGCTCGCGCTCGGCTTCGTCCTCGATCTTCAGCGAGATGCCGACGTGGGAGGTGCGCGGCATATAGACCAGGTAGCGCGAGGGGATCGACAGATGGGTGGTGAGGCGGGCGCCCTTGGTGCCTATGGGGTCCTTGGTGACCTGGACCACCAGCGTCTGGCCTTCGCGCACCAGGGCGTTGATGCTTTCCACCGCCGCGCCTTCGCGCTGAGAGATCTCGGCGGCATGGATGAAGGCCGCGCGGGCCAGGCCGATGTCGACGAAGGCCGCCTGCATGCCCGGCAGCACCCGCACCACCCGCCCGCGATAGATGTTGCCGACGATGCCGCGCCTGAGGGTGCGCTCGACGTGCACCTCCTGCAGCACACCGTTTTCCACGACGGCGACACGGGACTCCATGGGAGTGATGTTGATGAGGATCTCTTCGCTCATGGAGGACTCTTGGACGACGTGGAAGGGCGGAAGGGAGGCCGAGGCGCCGGGCGCCTCAGGACTGGGCGGTCGGCCGTCCGACAGACCGCCAACAAGGGATGGCGAAAGCGCTCAGCAGTTCCGCGGTCTCGCACAGCGGCAGCCCTACGACGGCGCTGTAGCTGCCGTGCAGGCTGCGCACGAAGACTGCGCCGGCGCCCTGGATGGCGTAGCTGCCGGCCTTGTCCGCCGGCTCGCCGGTGTCCCAGTAGCGCTCGGCCTCGCCGGGCGCCAGGGGGCGGAATTCCACCTCGGCGGACACCACGCGACTCAGGCAGCGCTCGCCATCGGCGACGGCGACGCCGGTCACCACCCGATGCCGGCGCCCGCTGAGCGCCGCGAGCATGGCCAGGGCGTCGGCGCGATCCCGGGGCTTGCCGAGCAGCCGGTCATCGAGCACCACGCAGGTGTCGGCGCCCAGCACGCAGCCACTGGAGGCACCGGCCAGCACCTGCCAGCCCATCGCCGCCTTGGCCCGCGCCAGGCGCTCGACATAGGCGTCTGCGGCTTCCCCCGGATGCGGGGTTTCGTCCACGGTTGCGGCGACCTTCTGGAAGCCCACGCCGATCTGTTCGAGCAGTTCGGCGCGGCGGGGCGAAGCGGAGGCAAGGTAGAGCTGTGGCATCGACAACAACCAGACGACAGGGGATGACGGGAGAATGCCAGCCTGTCGCAGGTGAAACCAGCTTAGTTGACGCCGAATCTGAGGCGCAGCCCGCGGAGCAGCAGATAGATCCACGGCCAGAGCAGCGCGCTGACCAGCGAGGGCGTGAGAAACACCAGGGTCGGCGGCCGGCTGCCGGCCAGGGCGTTGAGCCACAGCGCCAGCAACTGGGCGATGCCATAGACCACCAGCAGCACGAAGCTCTGCTGCCAGATGGGAAAGGCCCGCAACCGCTGCGCCAGGGAACGCACGAGAAAGACCACCAGGCTCAGCACCAGGGCGGTCTGGCCGAGCAGACTGCCGTAGAGCACGTCTTCGGCGATGCCCATCACCCAGGCGGTGAGCAGGCCGACGCGGTGCGGCAGGGTCAGGGTCCAGAAGGTCAGCAGCATGGCCAGCCACAGCGGCCGACCGATCTCCATGAACTCGGGCATGGGCACCACGGACAGCAGCAACCCGACCAACAGGGTGAGCCAGATCACCCACCCGTTGTGGCCGATGCGCAGCGCCATCAACGATCACCCTCGTCGGGCAATTCCGGCGCGGGTTGCTGGAGCCGGCGCTGCGACTGGCTAGCGCCTGGCGCTGGCTGAGCGGGCGTGGCAGTCGCGCCCTGGGCCGCCGGCCTGGCCGGCGTCGCCGGATGCGCCGAGCTGCCGTTGGCGGGCGGCTTGGTCGGCGTGGCGGGATGAGCCGAACTGCCGCCCTGCCCCGCCGGTGGCTTGGTCGGGGTCGCGCTGCGACTGCCGCTGCTGGCCGCGGGCGCCGGGGTGGCGTTGGCGGCCGCCGGTTGAGCGGCCGAGGCGCCGGCCGGCGGCGGATTCGCCGGGGCAGCCGGGCGCTGGGCCGCGTGGCGATCGGCGGCTTCCTGGGCCTCGGCGGCGTCATTGGCGCGCTGTTCGGGCGTGCGGGTGTCGCTGAACACCAGCAGCATGTAGCGACTGCGATTGAGCTTGGCGGTGGGAATGGCGCGCACCACGGCGAAGGGTTGCCCCGAGTCGTGGATCACCTTGGACACGGTCGCCACCGGGTAGCCGGCCGGGAAGCGCTGCCCCAGGCCGGAGCTCACCAGCAGGTCGCCTTCCTTGATGTCGGCGGTGTCGGCCACATAGCGCAATTCCAGGCGCTCGGGATTGCCGGTGCCCACGGCGATGGCGCGCAGGCCGTTGCGATTGACCTGCACCGGAATGCTGTGGGTCACGTCGGTGAGCAGCAGCACCCGCGCCGAATAGGGCATCACCTCCACCACCTGCCCCATCAGGCCGCTGGCGTCGAGCACCGGCTGGCCGACGAAGACGCCGTCCTTCGCGCCCTTGTCGATGATGATGCGATGGGTATAGGGATTGGGGTCGACGCCGATCAGCTCGCCGACCAGCACCTTGTCGTCCACCAGGGCGGCGGAATTGAGCAGTTCGCGCAGGCGCACGTTCTGTTCGGTGAGGGCGGCGAGTTTCTGCAGACGGCGCTGCAGCAGCAGCTGCTCGGCCTTGAGTCGCTCGTTTTCCGCCATCAGCTCGGTGCGGCTGGAAAACTGATCGCTGACGCCTTCCCAGGCGCGCAGGGGAAAGCCCGCCACCTCATAGAGGGGCGAGAGGACCAGCGCCAGTTCGCTGCGTACCGGTTTCAGGTAGTCGAAGCGCGCGTCGGTGACCATGACACCCACCGAAAGGGCGGCCAGGATCAGCAGACGAATGCCCAGCGCCGGGCTTTTGCTGAAAATCGGCTTGATGGTGAGTTCCTCGCAGAACGCGCCCGGCGCTCCGGCCGCCAGGGGCAGCCGGAGCGGGGCCTGTAGCCTGGAACTGCCTTATTCGGTGGACAGCAGGTCCATGGCGTGGCGATCCATCATGTCCAGCGCCTTGCCGCCGCCACGGGCCACGCAGGTCAGCGGGTCTTCGGCGACGATCACCGGCAGCCCGGTTTCCAGCGACAGCAGCTTGTCCAGATCGCGCAGCAGGGCGCCACCACCGGTCAGCACCAGGCCGCGCTCGGCGATGTCGGAAGCCAGCTCCGGCGGCGACTGCTCCAGGCAACTCTTGACCGCCTGGACGATGGTCGCCAGGGATTCCTGCATGGCTTCGAGCACCTCGTTGGAATTGAGGGTGAAGCTGCGCGGTACGCCTTCGGCCAGGTTGCGGCCACGGACGTCGATCTCGCGGACCTCGCCGCCCGGGTAGGCGGTGCCGATTTCCTGCTTGATGCGCTCGGCGGTGGATTCGCCGATCAGGCTGCCGTAGTTGCGGCGCACATAGGTGACGATGGCTTCGTCGAAGCGATCGCCGCCGACGCGGACGGATTCGGCATAGACCACGCCATTCAGCGAGATCAGGGCGATCTCGGTGGTGCCGCCACCGATGTCGACGACCATGGAGCCATGGGCTTCCTCGACCGGCAGACCGGCGCCGATGGCCGCGGCCATCGGCTCCTCGATCAGGAACACCTCACGGGCACCCGCGCCCAGCGCGGATTCGCGAATGGCGCGACGCTCGACCTGGGTCGACTTGCAGGGCACGCAGATCAGCACCCGCGGACTGGGCTGCAGGAAGCTGTTCTCGTGCACCTTGTTGATGAAGTATTGCAACATCTTTTCGCAGACGCTGAAGTCGGCGATGACGCCGTCCTTCATCGGGCGAATGGCGGAGATGTTGCCCGGCGTCCGGCCGAGCATGCGCTTGGCGTCGGTACCGACGGCGACGACGCTCTTCTGGTTGCCGTGGGTACGGATGGCGACGACCGACGGCTCGTTGAGCACGATGCCACGCTCGCGGACATAAATAAGGGTGTTGGCGGTTCCCAGGTCGATCGACAGATCGCTGGAGAACATGCCACGCAATTTCTTGAACATGAGGTGACCCTAGGCGGTGACAAGCAGGCACGCGACAGGACAAACGTGCGGGTAAAAAAGTGCGGCAGACTCTATCAATCGCAGGGATTTAGGGCAAGGCGCCGATATGCTAGATTGAGAGCTTTTCCGGGCCGTTAAGCCCCTGTTCAACGCGGCGCCCGACCCGCCCAGCCCGTCTCCAGCATACGCGGCCACCGACCGGGTCACGCCGCCTTCCTGCTTGGAGAAGCCGATGGCGCTCGAACGCACCGACGTCGAAAAGATCGCTCACCTGGCCCGCCTGGGTCTCGATGAAGCGGATCTCGCCGCTACCACCGCCACCCTCAACGACATCCTCGGCCTCGTCGACCAGATGCAGGCCGTGGACACCACGGGTATCGATCCCCTCGCCCACCCGCTGGAAGCCACCCAGCGTCTGCGCCCCGACCAGGCCACCGAAGGCGACCGGCGCGAGGCCTACCAGGCCATCGCCCCGGCCGTGGAAGCCGGCCTGTACCTGGTCCCCAAGGTGATCGAGTGAGACACGACATGCATCAGCTGACCCTGACCGAAATCGCCGCCGCCCTGGCCGCGAAGGATTTTTCCGCCGAGGAACTGACCCGCGGCCTGCTGCAGCGTATCGAGCAGCTCGACCCGCAGCTCAACAGCTTCATCACCGTGACCGCCGACGCGGCCCTGGCCCAGGCGCGGGCCGCCGACGCCCGACGCGCCGCTGGCGAGAATGGCGCCCTGCTCGGTGCGCCCCTCGCCCACAAGGACCTGTTCTGCACCCAGGGGGTGCTCACCAGCTGCGGTTCGAAGATCCTCACCGGCTTTAAGGCACCCTATGACGCCACCGTGGTGGAGCGCCTGGCCGCGGCCGGTACCGTCTCCCTGGGCAAGCTGAACATGGACGAATTCGCCATGGGTTCGGCCAACGAGTCCAGCCACTACGGCCCGGTGAAGAATCCCTGGGACCTCACCCGGGTCCCGGGCGGCTCCTCCGGCGGTTCCGCCGCGGCCGTGGCCGCGCGCCTGCTGCCGGCCGCCACCGGCACCGACACCGGCGGCTCGATTCGCCAGCCGGCGGCCCTGACCAACCTCACCGGCATCAAGCCCACCTACGGCCGCGTCTCGCGCTGGGGCATGATCGCCTACGCTTCCAGCCTCGACCAGGGCGGCCCCCTGGCGCGCACCGCCGAGGACTGCGCCCTGCTGCTGCAGGCCATGGCCGGTTTCGACCCCAAGGACTCCACCAGCGTCGACCAGCCGGTGGACGACTATCGCGCCGCCCTGCAGCAGCCGTTGAGTGGCCTGCGCATCGGCCTGCCGCGGGAATACTTCGGTGCCGGCCTGGACGCCCGCATCGGCGACAAGGTGCTGGCCGTGGTCGAGGAGCTGAAGAAGCTCGGCGCCACCGTCAAGGACATCTCGCTGCCCACCCTGCAGCACGCGATTCCGGCCTATTACGTCATCGCCCCGGCCGAAGCCAGCTCCAACCTGTCGCGCTTCGACGGCGTACGCTTCGGCTATCGCTGCGAGAATCCGGTCAACCTGGAAGATCTCTACAAGAGATCCCGTGGCGAAGGCTTCGGTGCGGAAGTGAAGCGCCGCATCATGGTCGGCACCTATGCCCTGTCGGCCGGCTACTACGACGCCTACTACCTCAAGGCCCAGCGCATCCGCCGGCTGATCAAGAACGACTTCGTCGCGGCCTTCGCCGAGGTCGACGTCATTCTCGGCCCGACCACGCCGAACCTGGCATGGAAACTCGGCGAGAAGAGCAACGACCCGGTCTCCGCCTATCTCGAAGACCTCTACACCATCGCCGCCAACCTCGCCGGCATCCCCGGCCTGTCGATGCCGGCCGGCTTCGTCGACGGCCTGCCAGTGGGCGTGCAGCTGCTCGGCAACTATTTCCAGGAAGGCCGGCTACTCAACGTCGCCCACCAGTACCAGCAGGTCAGCGACTGGCATCGCCAGGCGCCGAGCGGCTTCTGAGGAAGGATAGAGACATGCAATGGGAAACCGTGATCGGGCTTGAGATCCACGCTCAGCTCAGCACCCAATCGAAGATTTTCTCCGGCAGCGCCACCAGTTTCGGCGCCGAGCCCAATGCCCACGCCAGCCTGGTCGACCTGGGCATGCCCGGCACCCTGCCGGTGCTCAACGCCGAGGCGGTGCGCATGGCCTGCAAGTTCGGCCTGGCCATCGACGCCGAGATCGCCGAACGCAACGTCTTCGCGCGCAAGAACTACTTCTATCCGGACCTGCCCAAGGGCTACCAGACCAGCCAGATGGATCATCCCATCGTCGGCAAGGGCCACCTGGACATCACCCTCGAAGACGGCACCGTCAAGCGCATCGGCATCACCCGCGCGCACCTGGAAGAAGACGCCGGCAAGAGCCTGCACGAAGACTTCCACGGCATGAGCGGCATCGACCTGAACCGCGCCGGCACGCCGCTGCTGGAGATCGTCTCCGAGCCGGACATCCGCAGCGCCAAGGAAGCCGTGGCCTATGTGAAGGCCATCCATGCCCTGGTGCGCTACCTGGGCATCTGCGACGGCAACATGGCCGAGGGTTCGCTGCGTTGCGACTGCAACGTCTCGGTGCGCCCCAAGGGCCAGGAAGCCTTCGGCACCCGCGCCGAGATCAAGAACGTCAACTCCTTCCGCTTCATCGAGAAGGCCATCAACCACGAGGTCCAGCGCCAGATCGAATTGATCGAGGACGGCGGCACCGTGGTGCAGGAAACCCGCCTGTACGATCCCAACAAGGACGAGACCCGCTCCATGCGGAGCAAGGAAGAAGCCAACGACTACCGTTACTTCCCCTGCCCCGACCTCTTGCCGGTAGTGATCGAGCCGGCCTTCCTGGCCGAGGTGCGCAGCCAGCTGCCCGAGCTGCCGACCGAGAAGCGCGATCGCTTCCAGAGCGAGTACGGGCTGTCGGTCTACGACGCCAGCGTGCTGTCCGCCAGCCGCGAACAGGCCGACTACTTCGAGGAAGTCCAGCGGGTGAGCGGCGACGCCAAGCTGGCCGCCAACTGGGTGATGGGCGAACTGTCGAGCCTGCTCAACAAGCAGGACCTGGACATCGCCCAGGCGCCGGTGAGCGCGGCCCAACTGGGCGGCCTGATTCTGCGCATCAAGGACGACACCATCTCCGGCAAGATCGCCAAGATGGTGTTCGAGGCGCTGGCCGCCGGCGAAGGCGCGAGCGCCGACGCCATCATCGAAGCCAAGGGCCTCAAGCAGGTTACCGACAGCGGCGCCATCGAGGCCATGCTGGACGAGGTCCTGGCGGCCAACGCCGCCCAGGTCGAGCAATACCGCGCCAGCGACGAAGCCAAGCGCGGCAAGATGTTCGGCTTCTTCGTCGGCCAGGCCATGAAGGCCTCCAAGGGCAAGGCCAACCCCGGCCAGGTCAACCAGCTGCTCAAGCAGAAACTGGAAGGCTGACGGCGGTCGCACGGGGTAACGGAGCGGGGCTGACAGTCCCGCTCCGACCCCTTAAGCTGCTGCCGGTCGTTTTGCCAGGAGGCATCGAGATGCATCGGATCCACCGTGCCGGACTGCTGTCGCTGGTCCTGCTGTTCGCCGGTTGCGCCAGTCATGAAAGCTTCCCGCCCACGCTGTCCTCCAGTGCTGCCCATGACTATCAGGACACCGGCATGGCGTCCTTCTACTCCAAGTGGCACGCCGGGCGCCGCACCGCCAGCGGCGAGAAATACGATCCCGGGGCCCTGACCGCGGCCCATCGCACCCTGCCCTTCGGCACCCGGGTCCAGGTCACCAACCTGGCCAACGGTCGCAGCGTGGTGGTGCGCATCAACGATCGGGGGCCGACGGTCCGCCGCCGGCTGATCGACCTGTCGCGCAGTGCGGCCGATCGTCTCGACATGGTGGCCGACGGGACCTCCCGGGTCAGCATCCGCAGCCTCGACTGATACGGGCGCTAGCCCTGACAGGCCGGGGCAAAGGCCCACAGCAGCCGTGGCGGCGCCGCGGCGAGCTGTCGGGCGATGGAGGCATAGCGCGGATCGAGCAGACTGGCCGACCAGTACAGGTTTCTGGCGTTCTGCGGATCCCAGCGCCCCGCATAGCCGGGCAGACCGGCCTCGGCGCGTTGCACATCGAAATGTACTGTCGTCTTGCGGAATTCCTCATGACTGCGCTGGCCTTGCGCATAGGGCAGCAGCCAGTCGAGCGCCCTGGCCAGGGTCTGACCGTCTCGACCCCGCAAGTGCAGCCAGTCCTCGCCGCGCCCCTGGGCCACCGCCGCCGCCAGCACCAGGGGTTCGAGGTCGTAGACGACATAGTGCAGGGCATCGCGCTCGCCGAAGTCCAGCACCTCGCCATCGGGCTTGAGATTGACCGACAGCTGCGCCACGAAGGCCGCCCGCGCCCGGGCGAACAGCGCCGGGTCATCCAGGGCACCCGCCGCCAGGGTCGCCAGCTTGATCCTGTGACTCTGCCAGTTGTTGCTCCAGACGCCACGGGCATCCCCACGATGCGCTTCCATCTGCTGCAGATAGCCCTCGGCCAGGGTCTCGATGAACGCGCGGGTGCGCTGGGCCGTGGCCAGGGGCAGGTCCGCCGCGGTCAGCCGATAGGCGAGGATGAGACCGCCCAGGTTGGTTTCGTCGATGGGCTGGAAGCTGGGCCGATACCCTGGCAGCCAGGCATCGAGATAGCGGGCCAGACGTGCCAGGGCCGCGGCATCGCGACTGTCCCGCCAGGCCAGCGCCAGATCGAGCATGTAGCCGAAGTCGCGCACCGCCGCGGCGGATTGATCGTGGATGCCGGTGTGCGGCAGGGTCCCCGCGGTATGGATCACCGGCAGCGCCTGGGGCTCCGGCGCCGGAGGCCGGCTGACCGCCAGTGCCAGCGCCGCGGCCGAGGGTGGCGTCGCGGCCAGGCAGGTCGAATGCCCGGGTGCTGCGGCCAGGGCGAGATACAGCAAGGCAGCGCTCATGGCGGGAATCCCCTGGCTAGCGGTAGCACGACTGGGCTGGTATCCCCCCAGCCTGGCACCCGCGCCTTAGCAACGCCTTAAGTCAGCCGCCCAGGGTAGCCCTCTGACGCTGGCGTCCTGCCAGCCGCCAGGAAAACCAGCCAAAAAAAAGCCCGCGACCAAGCGACTGGCCGCGGGTTGTGCAACGGGGGAGAGGCGCCGGAGCCCCTCTCGAAAAGCGGATCTTACTGGGGACCGAGCTTGTCCATCAGGGCGGCGAGCTTTTCGTACTCGTCCTGCTTGAGATCCGTCAGCGGGGTGCGCACGGGGCCGGCGTCGTAGCCGGCGATACGGGCGCCCGCCTTGACGATGCTGACGGCGTAGCCGGCGCAACGGTTGCGGATTTCCAGGTACGGCAGGAAGAAGTCGTCGATCAGCTTGCCGACCGCCTGGTGATCGTCACGGGCGATGGCTTCGTAGAACTGCACGGCGGTCTTGGGAATGAAGTTGAACACGGCCGAGGAATAGACCGGCACGCCCAGCGCCTTGTAGGCGGCGGCATAGACTTCCGCGGTGGGCAGGCCACCCAGGTAGCTGAAGCGATCGCCCAGGCGACGGCGAATGGCGACCATGAGTTCGATGTCACCCAGGCCGTCCTTGTAGCCGATCAGGTTCGGGCAGCGCTCGGCCAGTTGCTCCAGGTGATGGGGCTGCAGGCGGCAGACGTTGCGGTTGTAGACCACCACGCCGATCTTGACCGACTTGCAGACGGCTTCGACATGGGCGGCCACGCCGTCCTGGCTGGCTTCGGTCAGGTAGTGCGGCAGCAGCAGCAGACCCTTGGCGCCCAGCCGTTCGGCCTCCTGGGCATAGGCGATGGCCTGGCGGGTGGAGCCACCGACACCGGCGAGAATCGGCACACTGCCCTGGCAAGTGTCCACCGCGGTCTTGATGATGCCGCTGTATTCGCTGGCTTCCAGCGAGAAGAATTCACCGGTGCCGCCAGCGGCGAACAGTGCGGTCGCACCGTAGGGGGCCAGCCACTCCAGGCGCTTGGCATAGGTGTCGGGGCGGAAGTCGCCGTTGGCATCGAAGTCGGTCAGCGGAAAGGACAGCAGACCGGAAGAGAGGACGTGTTTGAGTTCTTGTGGAGTCATCTTGAGTGCCTCGGCATAGGTTGGACTGGGGTGCGGCAGGTCCGCTACCCGTTGTAAGTCATCGTACAACCTCCTTTGTGGAAGGGGCAAGCCCCAACCAGAAAAATGCCTATCGCGACGTCAAAGCCCTGCTTCAGACCTCTTCCGCCTGGCGTTCCATTTCTTCATGGGCGCGTCTGAGCCGCTCGCGACTGTTGCTCAGGTGCAGGCGCATGGCCGAACGAGCCGCCTCGAGGTTGCCGTCTTCGATGGCCTGGACAATGGCTTCGTGCTCGGCATCCAACCGCTTCTGATAGAGCTGCTGGTCGTCGTGGGCGAGATAGGCGGAATTGAGCCGGGTGCGCGGAATCAGCACCGTGCCCAGGTAGCTCATGATGTCGCTGAAATAGCGATTGCCGGTGGAACTGGCGATCAGCAAGTGCAATTCCAGATCCGCGCTCACCGCGCGATCGGGCTGCTCGACGCCGGTGCGCATGGCTTCCAGCAGCGCCCACATGGCCTGCAGTTGCTCGGCCGAGCGGCGCTGGGCGGCCAGGCCGGCGGCCTCGACTTCCAGGCTGATGCGCAATTCGAGCATCGCCAGGACGTCCTTGAGGGTGGTGATGGTGGCCGGATCGATCGGCAATGGCGACTCGGGGCGCCGCTCCAGCACGAAGGTGCCGATGCCGTGGCGCGTTTCCACGTAACCCCCGGCCTGCAGCCGGGAAATGGCCTCGCGCACCACGGTGCGACTCACGCCCTGGGCCTGCATGATGGCCGACTCGGTGGGGAGCTTGTCGCCAGGCTGGAATTGGCCGTCGCCGATCTGCTGAATAAGCACTCCGACGACCTCTTCTGCCAGGCTGCGGGGTCTTTTTCGGGGGCGGGATACGGTAGCTGCTGACATGGATTCTCGTACCGATTGAAGGGACTCTGGAATCATAGCACCCCCCTTCCCGAAAACGCCCGATTTAGACCGCTTAGTCCATATCAGAGACCCTCGCCAACCGCTCTAGGACGCAGTTCTTGGCCCTCCAGCAGCAGGTGGCGGCGATGGTAGGCGCGCAGGCTCGGACGATGGCCGACACTGACCAGGGTGAGACCCGGATTTTCCGCCAGCAGACGCTCATAGAGCGCACGCTCGTCCGCTTCGCTGAGCGCCGAGCTGGCTTCGTCGAGAAACAGCCAGTCGGGGGCATAGAGCAGCGCCCGCGCCAGGGCTACCCGCTGCTGCTCGCCGGGCGACAGGGTGCGTTCCCAGTGGCGGGCTTCATCCAGGTGCTCGCGCAGGTGATCGAGACGGCACTGCTGCAGCACCTCGGCCAGCCGCTCGTTGGAATAGGCATCCGCTGGCTGCGGATAGGCCAGGGCTTCGCGCAGGGTGCCGATGGGCAGATAGGGTTGTTGCGGCAGGAACAGCTGACGCCCCGGCGGAACGCCGATCCCGCCCTGCCCTTGCCGCCAGAGTCCGGCCAGGGCCCGCAGCAGGGTGCTCTTGCCACTGCCCGAGGCGCCTTCGATCAGCAGGTGTTCGCCACGGGCGATACGCAGATCGGTGGGATGCAGCAGCAACCGGCCGGCGGCACCCAGGGAAAGACCTTCCAGGACCAGGTCGCTGCTACTGGCATGGGGCACCAGGATGTCGGTCTCCTGGCTGAATTCGGCCATGGTCTCGCGAAAGGTCAGCAGACGATCGGACACGGCGCGCCAGCCGGCCAGGCTGACGTAGGCGTCGACGAACCAGCTGAGACTTTCCTGGACATTGCCGAAGGCCGAGTTGATCTGCATCAGATCGCCGAGCTGGATCTTGCCGGAAAAATAGCGCGGCGCCGCCAGGACGAAGCCGGCGATGATGGCGATCTGGCTGTAGCCAGCGGTGAAGAACGTCAGCCGCTTGGTGTAGTTCATCACCAGGTGGTAGTTGCCCCAGACATAGCCGAAGCGATCCAGCAGACGGCGGTGCTCGTTGGCCTCACCGCGGAACAGCGCCACGCTCTCGGCCTTCTCGCGGACGCGGATCAGGCCGAAGCGCAGGTCGGCTTCATAGCGTTGCTGCTGGTTGTAGAGACCGATCAGCCGACGGCCGATCAGATGGGTCAGCCAGGTGCCGACGGTGGCGTAGATCAGGGCCGCCCAGAACATGTAGGCCGGGATGGTGATGCCGAACAGGGTGATGTCGCCGGAGATGCCGAACAGGATGACGCTGAAGGACACCAGGCTGACCACGGTGCGGATGAAGCCCAGCCCGAGGCTCAGGGTGGTTTCGGCGAAGTCGCGGATGTCTTCGGTGAGGCGCTGGTCGGGGTTGTCGGCACCGCCTTCGCGTTCCAGCTGATAGTAGTTGCGGTCGGACAGCCAGAGACCGAAGTGCTTTTCGGTCAGCCAGCGCCGCCAGTTGATGGTCAGCGCCTGGGTCAGGTACAGCCGGTAAACGGCCAGCAGGATGGCGGTGGCGGCCAGCCCGCAGAAATACAGCATCAGCCGGATGAAGGCGGCCAGATCGCGATTCTGCAGGGCGTCGTAGAAGTAGCGATACCAGGTGTTCAGGGCCACCGACAGGCCGACCCCGGCCAGCGACAGGGCGATGACCACGGACAGCAGGAGCCAGGCCTTGCCTTTCTCTTCACTGCGCCAGTAGGGGGTGATCAGGGCCCAGACGCGGGCCAGGAAATGCCCACGGGAAGCCCCGTAGACGGAGGGCACGGGTACGGCGGATTCGGACATGCTCGGACTCTCAAGGACTGCTCAACGAGACGCCTGCACAGCCTATGCCGGAAAGCCTGAACGAATTCTGACTGAAACAATGTAACAGTTTGTCGCCCACGGCGATCGTGGGCGATGCCAGCCTCAGCGGCGCACCGGGCGCTTCTGCAGCTTGCGCTGCAGGGTACGGCGGTGCATGCCCAGCGCCCGCGCGGTCGCCGAGATGTTGCCTTCGTGCTCGGACAGTACCCGCTGGATGTGCTCCCACTGCAGGCGATCCACCGACATGGGATTGTCCGGCACCAGGGTGTCGAGATCGGCGTGCTGGGCGAGCAGACCGGCCAGGACGTCGTCGGCATCCGCCGGCTTGCACAGGTAGTTGGTGGCGCCGCGCTTGATGGCCTCCACCGCGGTGGCGATGCTGGAATAGCCGGTGAGGATCACCACGCGCATCTCCGGGTGCAGCTCCAGCAGCTGGGGCAGCAGCACCAGCCCCGAGTCCCCTTCCATCTTGAGGTCGAGCACGGCGTAGTCCGGCAGGTCTTCCTTGGCCAGTTGCAGGCCTTCCTC
The DNA here is from genome assembly GCF_030175875.1 of Pseudomonas sp. HR1. Taxonomy (NCBI): domain Bacteria; kingdom Pseudomonadati; phylum Pseudomonadota; class Gammaproteobacteria; order Pseudomonadales; family Pseudomonadaceae; genus Pseudomonas; species Pseudomonas sp. HR1. Next base: position 309,980 of record NZ_JASNRF010000003.1, on the reverse strand, counting down.
GGCGCTGTCGGCGATGGACACGCGCAAGCCGCGGCGATCCATGGCGCGTGCCATCACCCGGGTAAAGGTGGGATCGTCGTCGACCAGCAGGATGTGGGGCTGGTCGTCGAAACCGCTGTTGAGGTCGTCAGTCATAGAATTCTCCAGGCATTCACGCCAGGGCGTAGTGCCGCGGCAGGCGCAATTCGGTCAGGGTGCCGCCTTCTCCGTGATTGTAGAGCTTCACCGTGCCGCCGGCGCGGGTGACGCTGGCCTGGCTGAGAAACAGGCCCAGTCCGAAGCCCTTGCCCTTGGTGGTGAAGAAGGGCTTGCCGAGCTGTTCGGCGATGGCCAGGGGTACGCCGGCACCGTGATCGCGGATCGACAGGCACAGCTCGCGCGCATCCCAGTGCAGACGGATGGCCAGGTTTTCCGGGCAGGCATCGGCGGCATTGTTGAGTAGATTCAGCAGTGCCTGGGTAAGTTCGACCGGCGGGGTCAGGCGCGGTGGCGTGCCCAGACTGACCACCTCGAAGCTGTAGGTGGCTTCCGGTCGCATCAGGTGCCAGCGATCCATGGTCGCCTCCAGCCACTCCACGGCGGTCTGCTCCTGCACCGTCTGGCGGCGGTCCGCCTCGGCCGCGCGCACCAGTTGCTGCAGGGTCTGCTTGCACTGGCCGACCTGGGCCTGCAACAGCGCCAGGTCCTCGCTCAGGGTCGGCTGACCGGCGTACTCCTGCTGCAGCTCCTTGAGCAGCACGCTCATGGTGGACAGCGGCGTGCTCAACTCGTGGGCCGCGCCGGCGGCCTGGGTGGCCACGGCCAGCAGCTGCTGATCGCGCATGGCCTGTTCGCGGCGCTGGGCCTGCAGGCTCTCCTGCTCGCGCAGGGCGGTGGCCATGCGCGCGACGAACAGGGTGATGACCGCGGCGGACAGGGCGAAGCTCAGCCACATGCCGTAGCTGAGCACCGCGCCGTCGTTGGCCACCAGCAGGTGCAGCGGCTCGTAGGACAGCAGCATCAGCGAGAAGACCGCCAGGGTCAGGGCCGCCAGGATCAGGGTATAGAGCCAGGGCAGCGTGGCCGCGGCGATGGTCAGGGGCACCAGGTAATAGGAGGCGAAGGGGTTGGTCGGACCGCCGGCGAAATACAGCAGGGCACTGTGGATGGCCAGGTCGCAGCCCAGATGGGCGGCGTATTCCTGCTCGGTGACCGGCCAGGGGCGGGTCAGCCGCAGGGCGGCGAACAGGCAGAGTACGGCCGAGACGCCCAGGGTGATGGCCAGGGCCGTCCAGGGCAGCTGGACGATGCCCGACAGCCGGGCGATGCCCACCGAGCCGGCCTGCGCGGCCAGCACCAGCACGCGGATGATGACCAGGCGCCCGAGATTCTGGCGATTGGCGGACAACCATTGAACAGGCAAGGAGAACATGCGAGGTTCCAGGCGCAAGAAACGATCGAGACGACAGCCCCGCGGGGCTGCCGGTCAGAGCAGACTTGGCATTATAGCGATGGGTATCCGCCCGCAGCCGCCGACGCGGCAAAGCGACGCACCATCCGCCAGGTCCGCGGTCACACCGCTTTCGGACTGCCAATCAGGAGAACACCATGACCTTTCCCCTACGCCCGCTCGTGCTGGGCGCCGCGCTGTTCAGCACCCTGCTCGCCACCGGCGTCCAGGCCGATGAGCCGCGCTACAACCAGATCAGCCTGAGGGCCGAGGTCAGCCGCGAGGTCCCGCGCGACCGCATGCAGGTCATGCTCTACACCGAAAGCCAGGGCCAGGATCCGGCGGCCCTGGCCAGCGACACCACCAAGACCCTCAACGCCGCCCTGGAGCAGGCGCGCAAGGTCAAGGGGGTGGACGTTTCCCTGGGCAATCGCAACACCTATCCGGTCTATGAAGACCAGGGCCGCGCCATCAACGCCTGGCGCGAGCGCGGTGAACTGCGCCTGGAAAGCGCCGACTTCGCCGCCCTGTCCAAGCTGACCGGCGAACTGCTGGGCAGCCTGAAGATGGGCAACCTGCAATTCACCATCGCCGATGGTACCCGCAAGCAGCAGGAGGATGCCCTGTTCAAGGACGCCGTGGCCGCCTTCAAGGCGCGCGCCCAGCTGGCCACCGAAGCCCTGGGTGGCTCGGGCTATCGCATCGTCAGCCTGGACCTGGGCACCAGCGGCGTACCCCAGCCGCTGCCGATGCTGCGCATGTCGGCGATGAAGGCCGCCAGCGATGCCGTGACCCCGGATGTCGCCCCCGGCACCACCACCGTCGAAGTGACCGCGGGCGGTACCATCGAAGTACAGATGCCCTGATCTAGTGCAGAAAAGTAACAACGCTGTTTCGGTGCGCACTTTTGGTGCGCACCGACTTCCTGCCGCGACACCTTGTCTTACATCTTTGCGACATCTGTTTTGTGTTTGGGTCGCCTGGGGTCAATAGCTCGCCTGAGCTATGGACATGGGCACAGGCTGTGCATGTGGGCTCATCTGTCCACAAGACATCGGCATTCTGTTTCGCAACGCCACATCGTGTTGCGCCGTCCCCGACATGAGGTCTCCATGCACAAGAACGTACTCGCTGCCCTCTTCGCTTCCGGTCTGCTGGCCGGCGCACCCCTGGCCCAGGCGACCAACCTGGTGTTCTGCTCCGAAGGCAGCCCGGCCGGCTTCGATCCGGCGCAATACACCACCGGCACCGACTTCGATGCGTCGGCGGAAACCATCTTCAACAAGCTGACCCAGTTCGAGCGCGGCGGTACCCAGGTCAAGCCGGGTCTGGCGGAAAGCTGGGACATCAGCGAAGACGGCAAGGTCTACACCTTCCACCTGCGCAAGGGCGTGAAATTCCACACCACGGACTACTTCAAGCCGACCCGCGAATTCAATGCCGATGACGTCCTGTTCACCTTCCAGCGCATGCTGGACAAGAACAATCCGTTCCGGAAGGCCTACCCCACCGAATTCCCCTACTTCACCGACATGGGCCTCGACCAGAACATCGCCAAGGTGGAAAAGGTCGACGACTACACGGTGCGCATGACCCTCAACGAAGTGGACGCCGCCTTCCTGCAGAATCTGGCGATGCCCTTCCCGTCGATCCAGTCGGCCGAATACGCCGACAAGCTGCTCAAGGCCGGCAAGGCGGCCGAGATCAACCAGAAGCCGATCGGCACCGGTCCCTTCGTCTTCAGCCGCTACCAGAAGGATGCGGTGATCCGCTACAAGGCCAACCCGGACTACTGGGACAAGGTCGATGGACCCAAGGTGGACAACCTGATCTTCTCCATCAACACCGATCCTTCGGTGCGGATGCAGAAGCTCAAGGCCGGCGAGTGCCAGATCACCGTCTATCCGCGTCCGGCGGACCTGGACGGGCTGAAGAAGGACCCGAATCTCAAGCTGCCGTCGCAGCCGGGCTTCAACCTGGGCTACATCTCCTACAACGTCGAGCACGGCGAGCTGGCCAAGCTCAAGGTACGCCAGGCGATGGACATGGCGGTCAACAAGGAAGCCATCATCAACGCCGTCTACCAGGGCGCCGGCCAGGTAGCCGTCAACAGCATGCCGCCGACCCAGTGGTCCTATGACAAATCCATCAAGGACGCGCCCTACGATCCGGAAAAGGCCAAGGCCCTGCTCAAGGAAGCCGGCTTCAAGGAAGGCACCGAGCTCACCCTCTGGGCCATGCCGGTGCAGCGTCCCTACAACCCCAATGCGCGCCTGATGGCGGAGATGCTGCAGCAGGACTGGGCCAAGATCGGCGTCAAGACCAAGATCGTCAGCTACGAATGGGGCGAGTACATCAAGCGTTCCAAGAGTGGCGAGCAGGACATCATGCTGATCGGCTGGAGCGGCGACAACGGCGACCCGGACAACTGGCTGGCGACCCTCTTCGGCTGCAAGGCCATCGGTGGTAACAACTTCTCCCGCTGGTGCTACCAGCCGTTCGAGGACCTGGTGGTCAAGGCCAAGCGCGTGACCGACCAGGGCGAGCGCACCAAGCTCTACGAACAGGCCCAGCAGGTGCTCAAGCAGCAGGTACCCATGACGCCCATCGCGCACTCCACGGTCTACATGCCGATGCGCAAGGAAGTCCAGGACTACAAGATCAGCCCCTTCGGGTTGAACGAGTTCTACGGCGTCAGCGTCAGCAAGTGAAGCCTCTTGGCCAGGGTCGGGAGCTAGACTCCCGACCCTGGCCGTTCATTTGACTGATGGAGTGAGACCCATGCGCCTTCCCTACGCCTACTCGTTGCTGGCGGCGAGCCTGCTCGCCTGTGCTCCGCTCGCCCAGGCGGCGAGCAACCTCGTCTATTGCTCGGAAGCCAGCCCGGCCGGTTTCGATCCGGCGCAATACACCTCGGGCACCGAATTCGATGCCTCGGCCGAAACGGTCTTCAACCGCCTGGTGCAGTTCCAGCGTGGCGGCACCACTCTCGAGCCGGGCCTGGCGACCCAATGGGACGTGAGCGCGGATGGCAAGACCTATACCTTCCACCTGCGCCAGGGCGTGAAATTCCATACCACCGACTACTTCAAGCCCACGCGCGACTTCAACGCCGACGACGTGGTCTTCACCTTCCAGCGCATGCTCGACAAGGAGCAGCCGTTCCGTAACGCCTATCCCACGGAATTCCCCTACTTAACCGACATGGGGCTGGACCAGAACATCGCCAAGGTGGCCAAGGTCGACGACCACACCGTGGTCTTCACCCTGAACAACGTCGACGCCGCCTTTGCCGCCGACCTGGCCATGAGCTTCGCCTCCATCCAGTCGGCGGAGTACGCCGCGCAATTGCTCAAGGCGGGCAAGCCCGAGCTGCTCAACCAGCAGCCCATCGGCACCGGCCCCTTCGTCTTCAGCCGCTACCAGAAGGATGCGGTGATCCGCTTCAAGGGCAATCCGGACTACTGGAAGCCCGAGGACGTCAAGCTCGACAACCTGATCTTCGCCATCACCCCCGATGCCGCCACCCGCCTGCAGAAGCTCAAGGCCAACGAATGCCAGGTGAGCGGCTATGCGCGTCCGGCGGACCTGGTGGAGATGAAGCAGGATCCGCAGCTCAAGGTGCTGCAGCAGCCGGGCTTCAACGTCGGCTTCCTCGCCTACAACGTCCAGCATCCGCCGCTGGACAAGCCCGAGGTGCGGCGTGCCCTGGACATGGCCATCAACAAGCAGGCCATCGTCGACACCGTGTTCCAGGGCGCCGGCCAGGTCGCGCAGAACGTGATCCCGCCGAATCAGTGGTCCTACGACAAGAACATCAAGGGCGCGCCCTACGACCCGGAAAAGGCCAAGGCCCTGCTCAAGCAGGCTGGGATCAAGGACGGCACCGAGATCGCGCTCTGGGCCATGACGGTGCAGCGCGCCTCCAACCCCAACGCCCGCCAGTCGGCGCAGATGATCCAGCAGGATTGGGCCAAGGTCGGCATCAAGGCCAAGATCGTCAGCTACGAATGGGGTGAGTACATCAAGAGAGCCAAGGCTGGCGAACACGATGTGCTGACCTATGGCTGGACCGGCGACAACGGCGATCCCGACAACTGGCTGGGCGTGCTCTATGGCTGCAGCGCCATCGGCGGCAGCAACTATGCGCGCTGGTGCGACAAGAGCTACGACGCCCTCATCCAGAAGGCCAAGACCAGCAACGATCGCGCCGAACGCACCCGTCTCTACGAGCAGGCGCAACAGCTCATTCGCCAGCAGATGCCGGTGAGCCCCATGGCCCACTCGGTGGTGTCCCAGCCCATGCGCAAAGAAGTGCAGGGCTTCAAGATCAACCCCTTCGGCGTCACCGGTTTCTATGGCGTAAGCCTCGACCGCTGACCCTGTCCGGCCCGCCTCGCGGGCCTTCACGAGGAGCCTTCCGTGTCCAAACCGCTATTCTCGCTGTCTCTCGCCGCCCTCCTCTGCCTGACGGCCAATGCCGCCCTGGCACGCCCCCTGGTGGTCTGCACCGAGGCCAATCCGGAAGGCTTCGATCCGGGTCGCTACACTTCCGGCTATACCTTCAACGCCTCGGCCACCCCGCTGTACAACCGCCTGGTGGAATTCAAGCAGGGCACCGCCGAGCTGGAGCCGGGCCTGGCCGAAAGCTGGGAGGTCTCCCCCGATGGCCTGCAGTACACCTTCACCCTGCGCCAGGGGGTGAAATTCCACACCACCGACTACTTCAAGCCCACGCGCGATTTCAACGCCGACGACGTGGTGTTCAGCTTCGAGCGCATGCTCGACAAGAACAATCCCTGGTACAACCTCTCCCCGAGCGGCTATCCCTATGCCGCCGCCATGGAGATGGGCACCCTGATCAAGTCCATCGACAAGGTGGACGACAGCCACGTGCGCTTCACCCTCAACCAGCCCGAGGCGCCCTTCCTCGCCGACCTGGCCATGGCCTTCGGCTCGATCCTGTCCAAGGAATACGCCGACAGCCTGCTGGCCAGCAAGAAGACCGACGACATCAACCAGAAGCCCATCGGCACCGGTCCCTTCGTCTTCCAGCGTTATGCCAAGGATTCCAACACCCGCTACAAGGTCAATCCGGACTACTTCGGCAAGAAGCCGCAGATGGACGGCCTGGTGCTGGCGGTGACCCTGGATCCCAATGTGCGCATCCAGCGGGTGCGCAACAACGAGTGCCAGATCGGCCTGACGGTCAAGCCGCAGGACGTGCCGATGCTCAAGCAGGACAAGAGCCTCAAGCTGGCCCAGGTGGAAAGCCAGACCACCTCCTACCTGGCGATGAACACCAAGCACAAGGCGCTGAGCGACGTGCGGGTGCGCCAGGCCATCGCCATGGCCTTCGATCAGCAGAACTACCTGAAGACGGTGTTCGGCGAAGGCGGCGCCAAGGCGGCGATCAATCCCTATCCCTCTTCGCTGCTGGGCTACGCCAAGGACATCAAGCCCTGGCCCCATGACGTGGAGAAGGCCAAGGCGCTGCTCAAGGAAGCCGGCTATCCCGATGGCTTCACCCTCAAGTACTACATCAGCACCGGCACCGGCCCGGGCGGCAGTCCGGCGCTGGTGGCCCAGCTGATCCAGGGCGACCTCGCCAAGATCGGCATCAAGGCCGAGATCACCCAGTTCGAGTGGGGCGAATTCGTCAAGCGCACCAAGGCCGGCGAGCACGACCTGATGATGATGAGCTGGACCGGCGACAACGGGGACCCGGACAACTTCCTCACCAACAACCTGAGCTGCGCCGCGGTGCAGGGCGGCGAGAACCGCGCCTTCTGGTGCGACAAGGCCTTCAACGACGCCATCGAAAAGGCCAAGCGCATCAACGACCCGGCTCAGCGTACCGCCCTCTACGAACAGGCCCAGCAGATCTTCCACCAGCAGATGCCCTGGATTCCGCTGGCGCATCCGCTGTTCACCGACGTCCTGCAACCCAAGGTGCAGGGCTATGTGCAGAGTCCGCTGGGGGTCTACGACTTCTCCACGGTGACCCTCGACTGATCGGCACCTGATGCCGTAAGCGACCGGGCCCGGGCGGCCCGCCCCTCGACCTATCCCACCTCGCGCCGTGTTTCGGCGCGACGGGTTCGGTCGTGCCGGAAACGCCCAAAAAAACAGAAAAACGACCGCTTTGGAGCACAGCCGATGACCAACGTCCACCGTGGAGGCCTCGCCCTCTCGCTACTCACCCTGGCCCTGACCGCCCACGCCCAGTCCCCGGCGCCGGAAGATCCCAGCTACGCCAACGAGGTCCAGACCCTGCCCAACGTGCAGAAGCCGGTGAAGGGCCAGGAAGGCGCCAAGGGCTTCTTCGCCGACGACAGCCTGACCCTGGCCACGCGCAACTTCTTCGCCCGCGAGACCAGCTCCGATCCGATCTTCAGCTACACCAAGAACGGTACCCGGGTGCGCACCCACTCGCGCAATACCTGGGTCCAGGCCACGGCGCTCAAGTACAGCTCCGGCTACACCCAGGGCCCGGTGGGTTTCGGCATCGACGTGGCCGGCTATCAGGCCACCAACCTGGAGCGGGGCAAGGGTCAGATCGGTGGCGGCGGCAACCGCACCCTGGCCAACGCCGAGGGCGAGGGCCATGCAGAGTGGTCCAAGCTGGGCATCGCCGACGCGCGCTTCCGCGTCTCCAACACCGAACTCAAGATCGGTCGTTTCATGCTCGACACCCCGGTGATCAGCTACAACGACAACCGGCCCTTCCCCTCCGGCTTCGACGGCTTCGCCCTGACCAGCGATGAATGGGACAACCTCTCGCTGCAGGGTGGCAGCTTTACCCGGGTCAGTCCGCGGACCGGTGCCGGCGACGAGAAGTGGACCACCGAGTACGGCACCCGCGAGGTCACCGCCGACCGCCTGAGCTTTCTCGGTGGCAACTACAAGCTGCCCCAGGGCTGGGAAGTCAGCGTCTACGGCGCCAACTTCGAAGACGTCTGGAACCAGTACTTCCTGAGCGTGACCCAGGCCGGCGGCTCGCTCGACACCTTTGCCTGGAAGGCGGTGGCCAACGCCTATCGCACCGTCGACGCCGGCAGCGCCAAGGCCGGCGACATCGACAACACCGCCTGGAGCCTGGCGTTCACCGGCAGCCACCAGGCCCACAGCCTGACCCTGGCCTACCAGCAGATCGACGGCAACGAGTACTTCGATTACGCCCACGAAACCGCGGCCATCTACCTGGCCAACTCCCTGGTCTCGGACTACAACGGCCCCAACGAGAAGTCGCTGCAGATCCGCTACGAAACCGACTGGAGCTACTTCGGCGTGCCCGGCCTGAGCACCGGCGTCTGGTACGCCAAGGGTTGGGACATCGACGGCACCCACTACGACGCCGGCGCCGGCAAGTACGCCAACTATGCCGAGGTCCTGCAGCAGGATGGCGAGAAGCACCACGAGATCGGCCTGGTCACCACCTACAAGGTGCAGCAGGGCACGCTCAAGGACAGTCGCTTCCGCCTGTTGCTGACCGATCACCGCGCCAGCCAGAACCAGGTCGACGGCAACGTCAAGGAGCTGCGTCTGGTCTCCACCCTGCCGTTCAACCTGCTGTGATGACGAAACCCGGCGGATTTCGTGCAGCGCCCGGCATCTCGCCGGGATCGCGTCGCGAACACCGGCGAAGCCCTGGCCATGTCGAGGATATCGACGGCCGTGGCAACGTGGTAGTCTGCCGGGTTTGGAGCGCTGGCCCAGAGCGCTCTTCGAACCTATTCGTAGGACCGAACGAGCCTGCCGCTGGCAGGCCGCGTTCGTCGCGGACCAGGACGGTCCGCGCAGGGATGAATCCGGACCCACAAGGTCTGAGAGTCAGATCAAAAGCCTGCGGGCTTTTGAGCGGGCTTTCACTTAAAAACGCGGCCGGGCACGTACTCGCGCCGTCTTGATCAGCCTCAAGAGGAGATACCCCCTCCGATGCTCGCCTTCATCGCCCGTCGCTTCGGGCTGCTGATACCGACGTTCTTTGGCGTCACCCTGCTGACCTTCGCCCTGATCCGCCTCATCCCCGGCGATCCGGTGGAAGTCATGATGGGCGAACGCCGCGTCGATCCGCAGATGCACGCCGAAGCCATGCACCGCCTGGGCCTCGACAAGCCCCTGTACCAGCAGTATTTCGACTACATCGGCAATCTCGCCCAGGGCAACCTCGGCGAATCCCTGCGCAGCCGCGTCGGGGTCTGGGACGAATTCCTGACCCTGTTCCCGGCCACCCTGGAACTCTCGGTGGCGGCCATGCTGTTCGCCACGGTGTTCGGCGTGCTGGCCGGCATCATCGCCGCCCTCAGGCGCGGCTCCACGGTCGACCACGGGGTGATGGGCGTGGCCCTAACCGGCTACTCCATGCCGATCTTCTGGTGGGGCCTGCTGCTGATCATGCTGTTCTCGGTGCAGCTCGGCTGGACCCCGGTCTCCGGTCGTCTGGACCTGCTCTACGACATCCCGCCGCGCACCGGCTTCATGCTCATCGACACCCTGCTCTCCGACGAGCCCGGCGCCTTCGTTGATGCCCTCAAGCACCTGATCCTGCCGGCCATCGTGGTGGGCACCATTCCCCTGGCGGTGATCGCGCGCATGACCCGCTCGGCCATGCTCGAAGTGCTGCGCGAAGACTATGTGCGCACCGCTCGCGCCAAGGGCCTGTCGCCCAAGCGGGTGGTCTTCGTCCACGCCCTGCGCAACGCCCTGATCCCGGTGCTGACCGTGCTCGGCCTGCAGGTCGGTAGCCTGCTCTCCGGCGCGGTGCTCACCGAGACCATCTTTTCCTGGCCCGGCATCGGCAAGTGGCTGATCGAGGCCATCGGCGCCCGGGACTACCCGGTGGTGCAGAACGGCATCCTGCTGATCGCCACCCTGGTCATCCTGGTCAATTTCGTCGTGGACATCCTCTACGGCCTGGTCAATCCGCGCATCCGCCACCAGCGTTGATGCGCCCATACGGACAGAGCCTATGACAACGGTAAATACCCCGGCCGCTCAAGACCCGAGCGCCCTCTACCCCTCCCCCTTCAAGGAGTTCTGGCACGCCTTCGCCCGCAACAAGGGCGCCCTCGGCGGGCTGATCTTCATGGTCATCGTGGTGTTCTGCGCGCTCTTCGCGCCCTGGGTCGCCCCCCATGCGCCCAGCGAGCAATTCCGCGACTTCATGCTCACCCCGCCACTATGGCTGGATGGCGGCAACAGCCAGTTCCCGCTGGGCACCGACGAGCTGGGGCGTGACCTGCTCAGCCGACTGATCCACGGCGCCCGGCTGTCGCTGCTGATCGGCCTGGCCTCGGTGGTCTTCTCGCTGATCCCCGGCATCCTGCTCGGCCTGGTCGCCGGCTTCTCGCCCAATCGCGCCGGTCCGGTGATCATGCGCCTGATGGACATCATGCTGGCGCTGCCCTCGCTGCTGCTGGCCGTGGCCATCGTCGCCATCCTCGGCCCAGGCCTGATCAACACCGTGGTGGCCATCGCCATCGTCTCGCTGCCGTCCTATGTGCGCCTGACCCGCGCCGCGGTGATGGGCGAACTGCACCGCGACTACGTCACCGCCTCGCGGCTGGCCGGCGCCGGCACCCTGCGGCTGATGTTCGTCAGCGTGCTGCCCAACTGCATGGCGCCGCTGATCGTCCAGGCCACCCTGAGCTTTTCTTCGGCGATCCTCGATGCCGCCGCCCTGGGCTTCCTCGGCCTCGGCGTGCAGCCGCCCACTCCCGAGTGGGGCACCATGCTGGCCTCGGCCCGTGACTACATCGAGCGCGCCTGGTGGGTGGTGACCCTGCCGGGTCTCGCCATCCTCTTCACCGTGCTGGCCATCAACCTGATGGGCGACGGCCTGCGCGATGCCCTCGATCCGCGTCTGAAGGTGCAGTCATGAGCCTCCTCGAAATCCAGAACCTCTCGGTGCGCTTCGGCGGCGCCGACGCCCCGCCGGTGGTGGAAGGCCTCGATCTCACGGTGGATCAGGGCGAAATCGTCGCCATCGTCGGTGAGTCCGGCTCCGGCAAGTCGGTGACCATGATGGCCGTGATGGGCCTGATCGATCACCCCGGCCGCATCACCGCCGACCGCCTGGCCTTCGACGGCCAGGACCTGCTCAGCCTCAAGGGTCGCCGCCGGCGCCACCTGATCGGCAAGGAGCTGTCGATGGTCTTCCAGGACCCGATGACGGCGCTCAACCCCAGCTACACCGTGGGCTTCCAGCTGGAAGAGGTGATCCGCCAGCATCTGGGCCTCAAGGGTCGCGCCGCTCGCCAGCGCGCTCTGGAATTGCTGGAAAAGGTCGAGATCCCGGCCGCGGCCAGTCGCCTCGGCGCCTATCCGCACCAGCTGTCCGGGGGCATGAGCCAGCGCGTCGCCATCGCCATGGCCATCGCCGCCGAGCCGCGCCTGCTGATCGCCGACGAACCCACCACCGCCCTGGACGTGACCATCCAGGCGCAGATCATGGAGCTCTTGGTCAATCTGCAGCGCGACGAGGGCATGGGCCTGATCCTCATCACCCACGACCTCGCCGTGGTGGCCGAGACCGCCCAGCGCGTGGTGGTGATGTACGCCGGCCAGGCGGTGGAGAAAGGCGTGGTGCCGACGCTGTTCGACGCCCCCGCCCACCCCTATACCGAAGCCCTGCTGGCGGCCATCCCCGAGCACAGCCAGACGGATCGCCTGCACACCCTGCCCGGCATCGTCCCCGGTCGCTATGACCGGCCGGCCGGCTGCCTGCTCAGTCCGCGCTGCCCCTATGTGCAGCCGCGCTGCCAGGAGCGCCCGGCGCTGGAGCCCTATGACCGCGGCGCGGTGCGCTGCTTCTTCCCGCGCAACGTCGCCCCGGGCGAAGCCCCCCAGGTGCTGCCCGAACATCAACGCCCCAGCCAGTTGCCGGAGGATCGCCATGGAGCCGTCTGAAGCCACCGTCCTCGCCCGCTCCACCACCCCGGAGCAGGCGCCCGAGCACCTCGTGCTCGAAGCCAAGGGCCTGACCCAGCACTATCAAATCTCCCGCGGGCTGTTCAAGGACAGCGCCACGGTCAAGGCGCTCAACGGCGTCTCCTTCGACCTCCAGGCCGGGCGCACCCTGGCCGTGGTGGGCGAGTCGGGCTGTGGCAAGTCCACCCTGGCCCGTGCCCTGACGCTGATCGAGCAGCCCACCGCCGGCAGCCTGGTCATCGGCGGCCAGGACGTGGCCCAGGCCGACGCCGCCCGCCGCAAGGAGCTGCGCCGCGAGGTGCAGATGGTGTTCCAGAATCCCTACGCCTCGCTCAATCCGCGGCGCAAGATCGGCGACCAGCTGGCCGAGCCGCTGCAGATCAACACCAGCCTGTCGCGCACCGAAAGGCGCGAGAAGGTGCAGGCGATGATGCAGCAGGTGGGCTTGCGGCCCGAGCACTACCAGCGCTATCCGCACATGTTCTCCGGCGGCCAGCGCCAGCGCATCGCCGTGGCCCGCGCCATGATGCTGCAGCCCAAGGTGCTGGTGGCGGACGAGCCGACCTCGGCGCTGGACGTGTCCATCCAGGCGCAGGTGCTCAACCTGTTCATGGATCTGCAGCAGCAGTACCGCACGGCCTATGTGTTCATCTCCCACAATCTCTCGGTGGTGCGCCACATCGCCGACGAGGTGATGGTGATGTACCTGGGCTGCATCGTCGAAAAGACCAGTCGCGACCTGCTGTTCGAGCGGCCCCTGCATCCCTATACCCAGATGCTGCTGTCGGCCACCCCGAGTCTGCACCCGGACCCGAGCAAGCCGCGCATCCGCATCCAGGGCGAACTGCCCAATCCGCTGGATCCGCCACCCGGTTGCGTCTTCCACCGCCGCTGCCCCTATGCGACGGAAAAGTGCAAGACCGAGGTCCCGGCGCTGCGTAACGTGGAAGCCCGCCAGGTGGCCTGCCACTATGCGGAGAATTTTCTGTAGGCCAACGGCGCCGTTGGGCTTCACTGGCGCTCAATCCAACCTACTCACTGACGCTGGTACGTAGCAGCAACTCTCTTATCGCGGCCATGGGCCGCTCCTACATGGTGATCAGAACCCGTAGGAGCGGCCCATGGCCGCGATAGAGCCGTTAAAGCCAGCAGCATCCTCGAACGCACCTGTTATCTTTGGGCTTCATCCCGCTGCCAGACTCCCAATGTACATCCGCCCCTTCCAGCCCGCCGACACCGAGGCCGTGGTCAGCCTCTGGCAGGCTTGCGGTCTGACCCGTCCCTGGAACGATCCCTACCGCGACATCCAGCGCAAGCTCGCCGAGCAACCCGAGTTGTTTTTGGTGGGCGACGTGGACGGTGTCCTCATGGCCAGCGCCATGGTCGGCACCGATGGCCATCGCGGCTGGCTCTACTACCTCGCGGTGGCTCCCGCCCACCAGCGGCGCGGTCATGCCCGGCGACTGGTGGCGACCGCCGAACAGCTGCTCACCGAGCGCGGCTGCCCCAAGCTGCAGCTGATGGTGCGCCGGGACAATGCGGCGATCCTCGGCTTCTATGCGGCCTTGGGTTATGTGGAGGCCGAGGTCGTCACCCTGGGCAAACGGCTGATCGCCGACGACTAGAGTGGAAGGCGGCGAAGCCCTGTCCGCTGCCGATACTCAATGCCCAATGGAAAACGCTTCGCGGTTTTCCACGCTACGGACTGACAGCTGACTGCAGGGTGGGTAACGGCGCAGCCTTACCCACGCGCAGCCGAACCTGTTGTGGAAACCCTGGACGGTTTCCACCAGGTATAGCCGGTGTAGAGTGGACGGATCCTCTGAGGAGACGGGCTTCCGAATCCCCCTGCCGGCGAGGCCGTCAGGTCCCTGTCGTCTCCCTGTCAGGCTGCTGTCGGGTTGCCGTCGTGTCGGACAGAGGGGTCTGCGGCTAGGCTTTCCCTCGTCCCTCATCGCTGGAGAAATCGAGATGCAACTGCCCAACAGGATCAAGGAACACCGCCTGGCGCGAGCCTGGTCGCAAGAGCAGCTGGCCGAACTCGCGGGCATCAGCACCCGTACGGTGCAACGCCTCGAAAATGGCGAACAGGCCAGTCTGGAGACGCTGAGCGCCCTGGCCGCCGTCCTGGAGATCAGGGTGAGCGATCTGACCGAGCAAACCTCCCAGGAAGCAGGATCCGCCGCAGACGAGCGGATCGCCAATGCTCGTGAACAGGTGGCCGCCGAGATCGGCTTCTATTGGCAGGTGCTGCGAGGCCTGGTCATCTGCATCTTTCTCTATGTGCTCAATCGGGAGACCTCGCCCGACAGCCACTGGTCCTGGTGGGTCGCCGCCATCTGGGGAGTTCTGCTGCTGGGCCGCGGCATCCAGACCTTCTTCCTGCGCGACCGAATCGCCCTCTGGCAGCACGCCCGGCTGCAAAAGCTGCTACGCAAGTAGCAAAGGCCGGCGATCGGCACCCACCTCCCCGCGGCCTCGGGCCATAGCGCGGCCATCCGGCCATCGGACTACCGAGCCAGGTGGCGATCCTGGACTTCAACAGGCTCAGCGCCAACCCACGAGCGTGCCACCCGCTGCCGTAGGTTGGGCTGAGACGGCTTCATCGTCGAAGCCCAACATCCCAGACCTTTTCCTTGCTGTCGGGCTTCGCTGGGCTCAACCCAACCTGCGTTTAGCGTGGCAGCAGCCCCACCAACGGCCCCGGATGCTTGCGGACCTCGGCGTAGGGCACCAGGGTGCCGCCGGGTTCGTCGCAGTTGCGGGCGGCGCGGAAGAAGGTCGGACCGAGGTAGAGACCCTTGGGCGTCAGGTACCAGGGCGCGAATTGCCAGACGTCGGCGCTGCGATAATCGCAGCCGTCGCCATCGGCCGGCGCCTGCATCAGCTCTGGATACAGGCGGGTGAACAGCCCGATCACCCAGGGCGCCAGGGTCTGTTCCCGATAGTCCGCCAAGGCCTGGGAATAACGATCCTCCGGCTGCGGGCGGATTGGGAGGCCGTGACCCAGCCAGAGAACGTCTTCCAGCGCCAGCTCCTGGCCGGTCTGAAGATCCAGGGTCAGGGGCGCGCTGCCGAAATCCGGGTGGGCCGCGCCGCTGCAGCTGTACTGGCTGAACAGATTGACGCTGAGCACCCGCTCGGTGAGCAACTGCGGGGTCACCTGCAGGCTGTGCTCGCCGTCAGGACCGATGCAGCTCAGATGAGCGTCCACCTCCGCCCAGAGGCGGTCGCGCAGCACGGCATTGGCCGCCTCGCTGGCGCCCTCCACGGTAAACAGCTGCATGCCCGAGACCGGCTCGCGCCACCCGCGCAGCTCACGCCCCATGAAGGTCTGGCGCTCGCCCGGTTCCAGCTGGAGTCCCTGCAGACGGCGATATTCGTAGGGGTCGTCCCGGCGCAGTTGCTGCCGATAGCGATCGTCCGCGGCGGGCTGCGCCAGGTGCAGCGGGGCCAGGGCGAGGGGCAGGGTCTTGCCGGCCCCGCTCCAGCTGCCGGTCCAGCGACCGTCGGTGCCGCGCGTCAGCGACCAGCTGGCCTTGGCGCCCTCCTGCCAGGGCGCGCCCTCCTCCAGCTCCAGCCGGTCGCCCGGCTGGGCCGGACCGCTCAGGCGCAGGTCGCGGCGATAGCGGTCGTAGAAATAGCGCCCATAGGCTTCGTCATTGGCGGTGGGATCGAGCTCCACCACCACCCGGGCCTGGCCCAGGGTGCCTTCCAGCAGCAGCTTTTCCGCATGGGCGACGCCGGTGGTCAGCAGCAGGGCCAACCCCAGTCCGGACAGACAAGCTTTCATCAGGGCTCCCGCAGCCAGCGAATCGGTGTTGCGCCCAGGGTAGAGCAGCGGCGCGAGACTGTCTCGCGGGTCGGCGGACGAGCCACTGCCGCCTGCGCGTTCAGCCATGGGAGAATGGCGTTTTTTCGACCCCCGGACGCCCATGGACCTCCCCGCCCTGCTCACCCGCCTGCACGCGATCCGCGATGCCAACGCCTGGCGGCGCTATCACAACCCCAAGAATCTGGCGATGGCCGCCAGCGTCGAGATGGCCGAACTGGTGGAGATCTTCCAGTGGAAGAGCGATGTCGAAGCCCGCGCCCTGAGCGCCGCCGAGCGCGAACACGCCGGCCAGGAAATCGCCGATGTGCTGCTCTATCTGCTGCAACTGGGCAGCGAACTGGAGCTGGATGTGGAACAGGCGGTGCTGGCCAAGCTGGCCGATAACGAGAGGCGCTTCCTGCCGTGAGCGATACCTTCTTCGACGACCGCGCCACCCGCTTCGCCGCCAACATCTATGGCGGCACCAAGGGCGCCATCCGCCTGGCCGTATTGCAGGCGGATCTGACCGAGGTGCTGCCGCAACGCCCGCTGCGGGTGCTGGACATCGGCGCCGGGCTCGGCCACATGAGTCTCTGGCTGGCGCAACAGGGCCATGCGGTGACCCTGGCCGAACCCTCGGCGCCCATGCTGGCGGGGGCCCAGGAGGCCTTCGCCGCCGCCGGCCTCGACGCCGCCTGGCTGGCGCTGCCCTGGCAGGAGCTGCCCTTCTTCGCCGAACCCTTCGATCTGGTGCTCTGCCACGCGGTGCTGGAATGGCTGGAGACGCCCACGGCGATCCTGCCGACCCTGCAACGCTGCCTGGCGCCGGACGGCTGGCTGTCGCTGGCCTTCTACAACCGCGACGCCCTGATCTATCGCAATCTGCTCAAGGGGCACTTTCGCAAACTCCGGCAGGGTGAATACGC
The DNA here is from genome assembly GCF_030175875.1 of Pseudomonas sp. HR1. Taxonomy (NCBI): domain Bacteria; kingdom Pseudomonadati; phylum Pseudomonadota; class Gammaproteobacteria; order Pseudomonadales; family Pseudomonadaceae; genus Pseudomonas; species Pseudomonas sp. HR1. The sequence goes on along the minus strand of NZ_JASNRF010000003.1, from coordinate 292,879 downwards.
CGGCGCGGGCCAACGCGGCCTCACCCCGCAACAACCGCTGGACCCGCGCGAGGTCGAGGCCTGGCTGGCGCCGGACTGGCGGATCCAGGCGCGCAGTGGCGTACGGGTCTTCCATGACTACATGCCGCCGGAATTCCAGGCGCGCGCTGCGGGCGAGGAGCTGGTGGCCATGGAACTGGCCCATCGACGGCACCCGGCCTTCGCCGGTCTCGGCCGCTATCTGCATTGGCTCTGCCAAGCTAAGGCAGGATGACCCCGGGCGCGGTATGCTCTGGCCAGCATTCCTTCGAGGAACCGGTCATGCGTCGCCCCCTGCTCTGCCTGTCGCTCACGCTGCTCGCCCTGGCCGGTTGCCAGACGCCCAATCCCTATGTCGCCAGCAGCCTGCCCGAAGCCTCGGTGCCGGTGCTGCCGCAGCAGGATCCGGCGGCCTATCCGCCGGCACCGCGTGACTGGAGTCGCTATCGCACCTGGCGCTGGGCCCCCGGCGCCGCCGTGGTCAGCGGCGGCCTGGATGGCCAGACCGTGCAGCAGGCGGTGGCCGACGGTCTTGACCAGCGTGGGCTGCGACCGGCCCTTGGCGGTGCCCGCGCCGATCTGCAGGTGCGGGCCCGCCTTACCCAGCAGCAGCGCAGCGAGCAGTACACCGACTACTACGACACGGGCTATGGCTACGGCGGCTACGGGCCCTATGGCTACGGCCCGGGCTATGGCGCCAGCGTCGGCCAGGCGCGGACCCGCACCCGGACCTTTCTGGTCGACGTGCTGGAGGTGGAATTGCTCGATCCCGCCACCGGCCGCGTGCTCTGGCATTCGGCCGCCGAACAGGCCAGCGGCGGCAATAGCGGCGAACGCGCGCGTACCCTGAGGGATACCACCCGCCGCCTGCTGGCCAACTATCCGCCCAACTGACGCGATAAGTCGCCCTTAAGCCAGTCCAAGCAGACTAGTCTCCTGACCCAGAGGATCGCCCATGAAACGTTGCCTCCTGCTGCTTGCGGTCCTCTTGCTGGCGGCCTGCGCCGAGCGCGGCCCGCGCAACCTGGACTATGACGCCAGCCGCGACTTCGCCGCCTATCGCAGCTGGGGTTGGGCCGATCCCGCCATCGAGTACCGCCCCAACGATCCGCGGGTACGTAGCGATCTCACCGAACAGCGCCTGCGCGATTCGGTCAGCAGCGGGCTCGACCAGCGCGGGCTGCGTCCCTCACCGACCGGCGCGCGCCCGGACCTGAAGATCAAGCTCTATGTGATCCTCGATCAGCGCCAGCAGAGCTTCAGCTATGCCGATCCATACTGGGGCCCGGGCTGGGGTGGCCCCTGGGGCTCCGCCTGGGGTCCCGGTCCCTGGGGGCCGAGCTATGTGCGCACCCAGACCGTCACCTACCCGGTGATGACGGTGCAACTCGACATGCTCGATGGCCGTGACGGCAAACTGGTCTGGCGCGCCAGCGAAGAGCGCCTGCTGGACGACCAGAACGCCACCCCGGCCCAGCGCAGCGCCGCCTTCAGCCGGCTGATCGGCGACCTGCTCGTCAGCTATCCGCCGCGGCCTTGAGCGGTTGACCGTCCGGGCGGCTCTTGGCTGCCCCCGGTCCGACGCTGAGCAGACGGCCGCTGGGCGGTAACGGATAATGGCGTCTGGCCAGGTACCCCGCGCGTCGTCTGTAGCCCGCTTGCGGGGAACCTGACTGTCTCCAGCGCCGCCCAGGTTGATCATGACGTCCACGCCCATCGCCACCCGCCGCAGCCACAATCTGCTGCTGCGCCTCTTTCCGGTCATCTGCGCCCTGCCGATCCTGCTCGGCCTCGGCTGCTACCTGCTGATCAGGACCGCCACCAGCCAGGACGCCGACGTCCAGCAACGCGCCCGCACCTATATCGAGCGCACCCTGGTGCAGGTGGAAAACGAAATCGGCCACAACATCATCAACTACGCCAAGTGGGGCGAGGCCTACAAGCACCTGCACCTGACGGTCGATCTGTTCTGGGCCAACGACGAGCGCAACGTCGGCGACATCCCCTATGAGCTCTACGGCTACAACGGGGTCTTCGTACTGGATCCGCAGGACCGGACCGTCTACGCGGTGATCGATGGCCGGCCGACCGAGCGCGCGGCGGCGCAATGGCTCGAAGGCGATCTGGCCGGTCTGCTGGCGGAGACCCGCCAGCGCCCCGGCGAGACCGAAAGCCTGGTCCGGGTGCTGAGCGTGGGCGGCGTCCCGGCGCTGGTCGCCGCGGCCACCATAACGCCGGGCGCGAGCTACAGCGTGGCCCCTGGCCCCGGCGCGCCCTCGGTGATGCTGTTCGTCAACGTGCTCGATCCGGACACCCTGGCCCATCTCAGCGACACCTATGGCCTGCCGCGACTCGAGGCGTCGCGGGCACCCCTCGCCGATCACCAATACCTGCAGTTTCTGGATTCGCCGCTGCTGCTCAACTGGCAACCGCCGCAACCCGGTGCCCAGCTCCTGCGCCGCACCCTGCCGATCTTTCTGGCCGGGGTGCTGCTGCTCGGGCTGGTGCTGGCCCTGCTGATCCGTCATGCGCTGAATTCGGCCCGCCAGCTCGACCGGCAATTCGATGCCTTGGTCGCCAGCCAGGCCGAACTGAGCCGCAGCGAAAGCCGCTTTCGCGAACTCGCCGAGGCCGCCTCCGACTGGCTCTGGGAAAGCGACGCCGCAGGCCGTATCACCTATCTCTCCGAACGCTTCGCCCGCATCACCGGCCATGCGCCCGGCAGCTGGCTCGGCCGGCCGCTCACGGAGCTGTTCAGCAGCGAGACCACCCGCCTGGCCAACTGGCTCCAGAACAACGTTCACCAGCGCGACGAGCGTCAGGTGCTGCGCTGCCACTACCGCGACCGCCAGGGTCACGCCCGGGTCTGCGAGATCACCGCCCGGCCGCTGCCCGAGGGCGCCGGCTTTCGCGGTACCGCCAGCGACATCACCGCCGCGGTCAATGCCCAGGCGGAAATCGAACACCTGTCGCAACACGACAGCCTGACCGGCCTGGCCAATCGGCTGCAATTGCAGCACTACCTGGCACGCAAACTGGCGCAATCCAGAACGCCGCTGACGCTGCTCAGCCTGGACCTGGATCGCTTCAAGCCGGTCAACGACAGCCTCGGCCATGCCGCCGGCGATCGGGTGCTGCAGGAAATCGCCCGGCGCCTGCAGGCCAGTCTGAGGCCCGGCGGCCTGGTGGCGCGCCTGGGTGGCGACGAATTCATCGTGGTGTTGCTCGGTCACCTGGACGTGGCGACGGTCGACCAGATCTGTGCCCGCCTGGTAAACGCCATCGGCCGGCCGATTCTGCTGGAGGAGCAGTCGGTCAGCGTCGGCACCAGCATTGGCATCGCCCAGGCCCCGGGCCAGGCCACCCAGGTCGAGGACCTGCTGCGTCTGGCGGATATCGCGCTCTACCAGGCCAAGGCCGCGGGTCGCAACGGCTGGTGCTTTCATGCGCCGGCGATGGACGCCCAGCTCAGCCAGCGGCGCGATCTGGAGCAGGAATTGCGCCAGGCGCTGGCGCTCGACCAATTGCGCCTGGGCTACCTACCGCGCCGAGGCATCTCCACGGGTGACCTGAGCGGCGTCGAGGTCCAGCTGCACTGGGCCCATCCACTGCGCGGTCTGCTGCCGCCCGCCGCCTTCCTGCCGCTGGCCGAGGAGACCGGACTCAGCGTTGCCCTAGGCCTGTGGCTGCTGGACGACGCCTGTCGCACCGCCGCGGCCTGGCCCGTGCCGCTGCGGCTGGTCATCAGTCTGTCGGCGCGTCAGTGCGCCGATGCCGAGGCCCTGGTGGAGGCGGTCGCCAGCGCCCTGCAGACGAGTGGTCTGGCAGCGGGACGCCTGGAGCTGCAAGTGCCCGAGGCCTTGTTGCAGGCGGAAGACGTGTCTCTCACTCAGCTGCAGGCGCTCAAGGCCCTGGGCGTGCGCCTGAGCCTGGCCGACTTCGGCAGCGGCTCCGGCGGCCTCGAGGCGCTGCGCCAGTCCGTGCTGGATGGCATCAGTCTGGATAGCCGTCTCGTCGCTCGTCTGGAAGACCAGCCTGCCGATGCCGCCATCGCCCAGGCCCTGATCGGCCTCGGACGGACCCTGGGCCTGCGGGTGGCGGCGACGGGCGTGGAGACGCCGGTCCAGCTGGACTGGCTGCGGGCGCAGCACTGCGACGAGGTCCAGGGCCCGCTGTTCGGCCCGGTCCTGGCGGTCAACGACCTGGCGTTGCTACTGGCTACCGAACAGCGGCCGGGATGACGACCTAGAGGCGCTCCAGCCACCCCAGATCGCCCCCGCGGGCCGGTACCGGATAGCAGCCATAGGGCGCATAGCCATGGGTACAGACCGGATCGGCGCGCAGCGTGGGTTCGCCCACCGGTTGCGCGCGCCAGCCCTCCAGCAGGGCGATGGCGGCCAGGGCCAGAAGCAGGGCGATGAACAGCGCGGAGCGAATTGTTCTTGTCAGGCGCATGGTGACCTCCCGCGAGGCGATTGCCAGGATCGGCAGACAGCGTCCCCGCTCCTTGAGTATCGACCCTTGGAAGTCATTTCGCCGCCCCGCGCAGCTCCCGATTGCGCAAAGCTGCACTGCGGTGGGTGCAACAGTGGGCTAGGGCGAAGGGTGGAGATCCCGGACAAGGCTGCGCCGTTGTCCAGGCTACGCGCCAAGCCCCGCCCCACTCTAGACCGCCCCCTCTCCCGCCGGGAGAGGGTTGGGGTGAGGGTCGAGCCGCGTCAGGCGATCTCCACCTGCTCGCCGTTCAGCCGCACCGCCCAGGTGGGCAGGGCCTGCTCGGGGTACTCCAGGCAGCCACCGTCCGCCAGGCGGAAGTGCTGCTTGTACAGCGGCGAGGCGATCACCAGATCCGGGCCCAGCTGGCCGACGATGCCGCGGCCGATGACGTTGGCGCCGGACTTGGGGTCGCGGTTGCCCACGGCGAAGACCTTCTGCTCGGTGTTGGGCAGGTAGAACAGCGCCACCTGCTCGCCCTCGTGCAGGGCCACCACGCCGGACTGGGGCACCAGGTCGGCCAGGCTGCACAGGGGTTGCCAGCGGGGTTCCAGGGCACGCGCGGTAGTGGTCTGGGTCATGGTCAGGCCTCCTCGGTCAGGTTGATCAGGTGCAGTTCGCCGTGGCGCGCCGGCCGACGCTGGCCACGCTCCTTGACGAAATGGATGTCCGGGTCGCTGCCGCGCTGGTTGACGAAGGTACGGAAGCGCTTGAGCTTGTCCGGGTCGTTCAGGGCGTTGGCCCATTCGCATTCGTAGCGATCCACCACCAGCTGCATCTGGGCTTCCAACTCGGCGCTCAGGCCCAGGCTGTCGTCGATGATCACCTGCTTGAGGTAGTCCAGCCCGCCTTCCAGGGACTCGCGCCACACCGAGGTGCGCTGCAGGCGGTCGGCGGTGCGGATGTAGAACATCAGCAGGCGGTCGATGTAGCGGATCAGCGTCTCGTCGTCGAGGTCGGTGGCGAACAGCTCGGCGTGGCGCGGGCGCATGCCGCCATTGCCGCAGACATAGAGGTTCCAACCGTTCTCGGTGGCGATCACGCCGATGTCCTTGCTCTGGGCCTCGGCGCACTCGCGGGTGCAGCCGCTGACCGCGAACTTGAGCTTGTGCGGGGCGCGCAGGCCCTTGTAGCGGTGCTCGATGTCCAGCGCCATCTTGACGCTGTCCTGCACCCCGTAGCGGCACCAGGTACTGCCGACGCAGCTCTTCACCGTGCGGGTCGACTTGCCGTAGGCATGGCCGGTCTCGAAGCCGGCGGCGATCAGCTCCCCCCAGATGTCCGGCAGCTCGTGTAGCTGGGCGCCGAAGAGGTCGATGCGCTGGCCGCCGGTGATCTTGGTGTAGAGGTCGTATTTCTTCGCCACCTGGCCGATGGCGATCAGGCCTTCCGGACTGATCTCGCCACCCGGGATGCGCGGCACCACCGAGTAGGTGCCGTTCTTCTGCATGTTGGCCATGAAGGTATCGTTGGTGTCCTGCAGCGGCACCAGGTGCGGATCGGTGATGGAGCCATTCCAGCAGGACGCCAGGATGGAGCCTACCGCCGGCTTGCAGATGTCGCAGCCATGGTGCCCGCGCCCATGCCGCGCCAGGAGCTCTTCGAAGCTCTCGATACCCTCCACCCGCACCAGGTGATAGAGCTCCTGGCGGGTATGGGCGAAGTGTTCGCAGAGACTCTTGTCGACCTCGACGCCCCGGGCGATCAGCTCGTGCTCGAAGACCTGCTTGACCAGCGCCGCGCAGCCGCCGCAACCGGTGCCGGCCTTGGTGCAGCTCTTGATGCCGGCCAGGTCCGTGCAACCGGCGTCGATGGCGGCGCAGACCGCGGCCTTGGTGACGTTGTGGCAGGAGCAGAGGGTGGCGGTGGCCGGCAAGGCATCGGCGCCCAGGGTCGGGGCGCCATCGCCCACCGGCATGATCAGGCTGGCCGGATCCTGGGGCAGCGGGATGCCATTCTGGGCGTATTGCAGCAGGGTGTCGTAGTAGCTGTTGTCGCCCACCAGCACGGCGCCGAGGACGTGCTTGCCATCGGCGGACACCACCAGGCGGCGGTAGCTGGCGCTGGCTTCGTCGATGTAGCGATAGCTGCGCGCGCCGGGCGTGGCGCCGTGGGCATCACCGATGGAGCCCACGTCCACGCCCAGCAGCTTGAGCTTGGTGGACATGTCGGCGCCGGTGAAGGGCGTGGCCTGACCGTGGCAGAGGGTGGCGGCCACCAGGCGCGCCATCTGGTAGCCCGGGGCGACCAGGCCGAAGATGCTGCCGCTCCAGGCGGCGCACTCGCCGATGGCATGGATGAAGGGGTCGCTGGTCAGGCAGCCGTTGTCCACGGCCACCCCGCCGCGGGCGCCGAGTTCCAGGCCGCAGCCGCGGGCCAGGGCGTCCTGAGGGCGGATGCCGGCGGAAAACAGGATCAGGTCGGTCTCGAGGAAATCCTCGCCGGCGAAGTTCATGCGGTAGCGATACTCGCTGCCGGCGGTGATGTTCTGGGTGGCCTTGGACAGGTGCACGCCCACGCCCAGGTCCTCGATGCGCTGGCGCAAGGCGGCGCCGCCGAGGTCGTCCAGCTGTACCGGCATCAGCCGCGGGGCGAATTCCACCACGTGGGCTTCCAGGCCGAGGGATTTCAGCGCATTGGCCGCCTCCAGGCCGAGCAGGCCACCGCCCACCACCACGCCGCGGCGCGCCCGGGCGGCGGCCAGGCGGATGGTGTCCAGGTCGTCCAGGGTGCGATAGACCAGGCGCGAATCCCCTTCGGCACCCTCGATGGGCGGCACGAAGGGATAGGAACCGGTGGCCAGCACCAGGCGGTCGTAGCCAAAGGCGCCCTCGGGTGTCAGCACCTCGCGCTGTTCGCGGTCGATGGCGGTCACCGCGCAGCCCAGGTGCAGCACCAGGCCGGGCACGGCATAGAGACCGGCTTCGCTCATGGCCAGGGATTCGGCATCGCGACCGGCGAAGTACTCGGAGAGATGGACCCGGTCATAGGCGCGCTGGCGCTCTTCGCCGAAGACATGGATCTCGTAGTGGTCCAGGGCGCCGGCCGCCAGCAGCTGCTCGACGAGGTGATGGCCGACCATGCCGTTGCCGACGACGATCAGGCGTTCTTTGCGGGTCACGATGCTGTTCATGGAGGCTATCCCCCGGCCGAGGCCAATCAGGTTGATTCGCGGCAAATAAAAAGGCGCCTGAAACCTTGCGGTCTCAGGCGCCTTTGCCTGTTCTAGTAGGGAGGAGCCCTTGGCTCTGCTCCGTGCCCGTCGCCTGCAGTGGCTGTCGATCGCCGTTGATCGACCGGGCGACCCGAATGGGCGGGTCTGCCAGAGCTTTTGCATCGGTTGTGCCAGTTTCATCGGCTCGCCCGCAGATCGGCCACTGGCGCGGGCTGCAGCCCGCCAAGCGGCTTGCCGGCGCCGGTCCGGACGGCTGCCGACTGGAACCACAACGGTGCAAGGCAGGGTCGGCCTGCCCTGTCCCGGCGCATCTCGACCGCCAGGGCAGCGACCCCGCCAGGCGCCACCGCCACCCCGCCAGGCCAACAGTCATGCGCTCCCCGCGCGCACCGGACCAAGCTGGCGCGAGCCTTGCTAATTCCCTGGCATGGAGCGGTCAACGTCGATCGCCCCCTTCACGACAAAGGCGCCGTGTTCGCCTCCCTCCGGGGAGCGCGACCGGCGCCTTTTCGCTTTCTGGTTTTCGAAGGATCCTTGCCATGACCACTACCCACCTCAAGAGCGTCTGCCCCTACTGCGGCGTCGGCTGCGGGATCGTCATGCAGGTGGAAGACGGTCGGGTCACCAAGGTCAGCGGCGATCGCGACCACCCCGCCAACCGCGGCCGCCTCTGCACCAAGGGCAGCACCAGCCACCAGGCGCTGGTGGACAGCGGACGCATGGAGCAGGCCTATGTCCGCCACGACCGCTCCCACGAACCGGTGCAGACCGGGCTGGAGCAGGCCGTCGCCGTCACCGCCGAGCGCCTGCGCGCCATCCTCGACCGCGACGGACCCGACGCCATCGCCTTCTATGTGTCCGGGCAGATGTCACTGGAGGCCCAGTACCTGGCGAGCAAGCTGGCGCGGGGCTTCATCGGCACCAACCAGCTCGAATCCAATTCCCGCCTGTGCATGGCCAGTGCCGGCACCGGCTACAAGCTGTCCCTCGGCGCCGACGGTCCGCCCGGTTCCTATGACGACCTCGACCGCGCCGACCTCTTCCTGGTCAGCGGCGCCAACATGGCCGACTGCCACCCCATCCTCTTCCTGCGGCTGCTGGACCGGATCAAGCGCGGCGCCCGGCTGATCGTCGTCGATCCCCGGCGCACCGCCACCGCCGAGAAGGCCGATCTCTTCCTGCAACTGCGTCCGGGCACCGATCTGCTGCTGCTCAATGGCCTCTTGCATCTGCTGCACGCCGAGGGCTATCTGGACGAAGCCTTCATCGCCGCCCATACCGAGGGCTGGGCGGCCATGCCGGCCTTTCTCGCCGACTACAGCCCGGCGCGCGTGGCCGCCGGGACGGGGCTGGCCGAGACGGACATCCGCACCGCGGCGCGCTGGATCGGCGAGGCCGGTGAATGGACCAGTCTCTGGACCATGGGCCTGAACCAGAGCACCCACGGCACCTGGAGCACCAACGCCCTGTGCAACCTGCACCTGGCCACCGGCAAGATCTGCCGCCCCGGCAGCGGCCCCTTCTCCCTGACCGGCCAGCCCAATGCCATGGGCGGACGCGAGATGGGGTACATGGGGCCCGGCCTGCCCGGCCAGCGCAGCCTGCTGTCCGCCGCCGACCGCGACTTCGTCGAGCGTGCCTGGAAGATTCCGGAAGGCACCCTGCACACCCGCCTGGGCCAGGGCACCGTCGCCCTATTCGAGGACCTGGCCGCCGGCACCGTGAAGGCCTGCTGGATCATCTGCACCAATCCGGTGGCCAGCGTGGCCAATCGCGACACGGTCATCCGCGGGCTGCAGGCCGCCGAACTGGTGATCACCCAGGACGCCTATCTCGACACCGAGACCAACAGATACGCCGACATCCTCCTGCCCGGCGCGCTCTGGGCCGAGGCCGACGGAGTGATGATCAACTCCGAGCGCAACCTGACCCTGGCCCCCCAGGCCGTCACCCCGCCCGGCGCGGCCCGCGCCGACTGGCAAATCATCGCCGACGTGGCCTGCGCCCTGGGCTATGGCGAACACTTCACCTACGCCTCGGCCGCCGAGGTGTTCGACGAGATCAGGCAGTTCCACAACCCCCAGACCGGCTACGACATCCGTGGCGCCAGCCATGCCCGGTTGCGCGAGACGCCGCTGCAATGGCCCTGCCCCAGCGCAGCGAGCGATCCGCGCCAGCCGATCCGCTATCGCAACGACGGCCGCAGCCAGACCCTGCGCCTGGATGAGACCGGCGAACCCACCGCGCTCAACTTCGCCACCCCCAGCGGCAAGGCGCAATTCTTCGCTCGCCCGCACCTGGACCCGGCGGAGCTGCCCGATGCCGACTACCCCTTCGTGCTCAACACCGGGCGTCTGCAGCACCAGTGGCATACGCTCACCAAGACCGGCAAGATCGCCGCGCTGAATCGCCTCAATCCGGCGCCCTTCGTCGAGGTACATCCCCAGGACGCCCAGACGCTGGGGCTCAGTACGGGCGATCGCCTGGAAATCACCTCGCGGCGCGGTCGCGCGGTGCTGCCGGTGACCGTCAGCGACCGGGTCCAGCCCGGCAACTGCTTCGCCCCCTTCCACTGGGCCGACGTCCAGGGCAGCGACCTGGCCATCAATGCCGTCACCAGCGACGCCGTCGATCCGCTCTCGCTGCAACCGGAACTCAAGGTCTGCGCGGTGCGCCTGACCCGGGTCGCCACCATCCCCCACCGCCAGCTGCCGGCCGACGAGCCGGTCACCGAGAGCGTCCAGCAACCCGCCCTGGCGCGGCTGGCCGATCTCACCGGGGTCGCCACCGCGGTACGGCCCCAGCTCAGCGCGGCCGAGCGCACCTACCTGGCCGGCTTCATGGACGGCCTGCGCGACGGTGGCGCCCAGGGCGTGCCCTGCCTGCCGGCCCAGGCGCCGCTGGCCGCCGACACCCGGCTCTGGCTCGACGGCCTGCTCGCCGGGCTGTTCAGCCGCCTGCCGCAAAGCCAGAGTGCCAGCCTGCCCCAGGCCGCTACCGCGCCGGCCGATCTGGTGGTGCTCTGGGCGTCCCAGACCGGCAACGCCGAAGCCCTGGCCGAGCGCTGCGTCGCCCGCCTGTGCCAGGCCGGTCTCACCGTCGAATTGCACGACATGGCCGCCTATGCCGTGGAACGCCTGAGCGGTGCCCGCCGCGTCCTGCTGGTGAGCAGCACCTTTGGCGACGGCGAGGCCCCGGACAATGGCCAGGCCTTCTGGCAGGGCCTCGGTCGCCTCGATGCCTCCCTCGCCGAGCTGGACTACGCCGTGCTGGCCCTGGGCGATTCCACCTACGAGCAATTCTGCGGCCACGGCCAGCGCCTCGACGCCCGCCTGGCCGAACTCGGCGCCCGCCGCCTCTGCCCGCGCCTTGACTGCGACGCCGATGGCCTCGACGCCGCCGACGCCTGGCTGACCGCCCTGCAAGGGCAGATGGCGCCCCAGGCCGCCCAGGTGCCCGTCGCCCCTCCGACCACGAGCGGTCGCCCGACGGCGGTGCCCGCGCGGCTGGTCATCAACCAAAGACTCAACGGTGCCGGATCGAACAAGGAGGTGCGGCTGTTCGGTTTCGAATCCGCGCAGCCCCTGACCTACCAGGCCGGCGACGCCTTGAGCGTGAAGGCGCGCAACTGCCCGGAACTGGTCGAGGAGGTGCTCGCCCTCGCCGGCCTGGACGGCGAACAAGCAGTCGCGGTGGCCAAGGTCGGCGAGCTGTCGCTGCGCCAGGCGCTGAGCGAACACTATGAGATCGCCCGTCCCAACCCCGAGACCTTGGCGCTGATCGCCGAGCGCAGTGGCGCTGCCGAGTGCCACGCCCTGCTGGGCAACCGGGATGAACTCAAGACCTGGCTCTGGGGCCGGCAACTGGCCGATGTGCTGGCGCGCTATCCCGCCCGCCACGATGCCGGCGAATTGCTCGGCAGCCTCAAGCGCCTGCAACCGCGCCTCTACTCCATCGCCTCCAGCCCCCTGGCCCATGCCGGCCAGGTGCACCTCACGGTCTCGGCGGTGCGCTACGGTCAGCGCAAGGGCGTGGCCTCCACCTTTCTCGCCGACCGTCTGCAGGACGCCACCACCGAGGTGCATGTCCAGCCTTCACGTCACTTCCGCCTACCGGACCAGGGCGACGTCCCGCTGATCATGATCGGCCCCGGCACCGGCATCGCGCCCTTCCGCGGCTTTCTCCATGAGCGCCGCGCCCGGGGCGACCAGGGCCGCAACTGGCTGTTCTTTGGCGAACAGCACGCCGCCCATGACTTCTACTACCGCGACGAACTGGAAGGCTTCCAGCGCGATGGCCTGCTGAGCGAACTGAGCCTGGCCTTCTCCCGCGACCAGACCGAGAAAATCTATGTGCAGGATCGGCTGCGCGAACGCGGCGCCGAGGTCTGGCGCTGGCTGCAGGACGGCGCCCGCGTCTATGTCTGCGGTGATGCCAGCCGCATGGCCAGGGACGTCGACCAGGCCCTGCGCCAGGTGGTGGCGACCCATGGCCACCTCAGCGACGAGGCCGCCGCCGACTATGTGCGCGAGATGAGCGAGCAGAAGCGCTATCTGAAGGACGTCTACTAGCGCCAGTCGCTACAGCACCGCGCGCACCAGGCGGGTAAAGGCCTCGATGGCCTCGCGCTCGCCCAGCGCCCCGCGCACCACGGCCGCGGCCAGGGCCTCGCCGGCGCCGACCAGGCCGATGCAGGACACCTGCAACTCCGCGGCGGACCTCTTGCTGTGCGGCGTGAGCACCGCCGCCACCATCCGGGTGCCGTGCTCCAGCAACTCCTGATACACCGCGGTCTTTTCCTCACTCCCCGCCAGGGCCGCCGCCAGCACGCCGACCTCGCCCTGCATGTCGGTCACGCAGCGGATGTAGCCCTCGGCCAGCGCCGCGGTAGCCTCTTCGGCGCTCTGCTGCCGGGCCGTCATGGCCTGGCGAAAGGCATCCATCTGCGCCAGATCGAGCCAGCGATAGAGTTCGATGAGCAGCCCCGAGCGGGTACCGAAATGCTCGTAGACGACCGGTTTGGAAACGCCTGCCTGTACGGCCAGATAGCCCAGGGTCAGGCGATCCGCGCCCTCTTCCCGGACGATGAGCCGCGCTGTTTCCAGCAATTGCTGACGCCGCGCCGCCTTAGAAAGACGCCGCCCGGCACCATCGGAGATCGGTTTTTCAGGGGTGGATCGCTCTGCCATTGGTCACGTCTTCTTGCAAACCTACTAAAGGTAGGTTAATCCTGATTTATAACCTACTCTTGGTAGGTTAACGCGGGGAGCAGCTGCTGGCCAGCTGGCGGTGCGGTCTCCGCGATCTCAGCACTGCAGCCACGAGGACAGCATCATGCCACTGCAACCCATACTCTTTGCCGGCGGTTCGGGCACGGTAGGCCGCCAGGCCGTCCACTGGTTCCGCCAGCGCCAGCCTGACTGGCCGCTGCTGGTGGGGGGCCGCAACCTCGCCACGGCCGAGGACGTCGCCCAGGCCGCCGGCCAGGCCCGAGCGGTGGGCCTGGATCTCGACCAGCCGGGGCTGGGACTGGATCCCGCCCTCACCCCGGCAGCCATCATCATGCTGGCACCGGATCAGGCCCTGCACGGCCTGAGCCTCGCCCAGCGCCTGGGCATCCCCTATCTCAATGCCAACACCGGCGTCACCGAACTGGGGCCGGAAGTCGCCCAGTTCATGCACCACCCCGGCGCCCACGCCCTGGTGCTGTCCAGTCACTGGGCTTCGGGCGCCGCCCTGGCGCTGGCGCTCGATCTCGCCCGCCGCTTCACCCGGGTCGCGGCCATTGGAGTAGAGGTCTTGCTGGATGAGGAAGACCCGGCCGGTCCCCTGGCCTGGGAGGATATGGCGCGGGTGCACAGCGCGGCGCCCGCGGCCCTGGCGTTTCGGCATGGGCGCCGCCACTGGCTGAGCGGTGCCGACCTGCAGGGCAGCGTCACGGCGCTGGACGGTCGCACGCTGGCCGCCACGGCCTTTGGCTCCATCGATCTGTTGAGCCTCTGGGCCACCACCGCCGCGCCGGAGCTCCGCTTCGACATCGCCATGGGCGAGTCCTCCAGCCGGCGGCGGGGCGCGGAAACGGCGGCCGAGATCGCGGTCAAGGTGACCGGCGAAAGGGACGGCCAGACCACCACCGCACGGTCCGTGCTGGAATTCAGCCAGGGGCAGGCCTCGCTGACTGCCCTCGGGCTGGTGCTGTCGCTGGAGCGGGCGCTGGGCCTGGTGGGCGGTAGACCGCTGCCGGCAGGTCTCTATATGCCCGAACAGCTCTGGGCGGCCGACTGGTTTCTGCAGGAGTTGCAGCGGGAGGGCGCGGTGCTGCATCACCCGGTGGACGGGTACTGAGCTCAGGAAATGGCGGAAGGCAGTGGGAGTCGAACCCACCCGGGAACGGCTGCCGTCCCCAACCGGGTTTGAAGCCCGGCCACGCCACCGGGCGTGATTGCCTTCCTCTGTTGCGCTAGCCCTCGGCGGCGCGGGCCCAGGCGCTGTCCGGGCGGACCCGGCGCTCGTCGCCGAAGCGACGGGTGAAACCGATGCGATCCAGGCATTCGAGGATCTGGATGCTGCGCTTGCGACCGATGCCGAGGGCATCGCGAAAGGCCGCGGCGCGAATGATCCCTGCTTCGCGCTCCAGGCGCAATGCCTCACTGGCCGCGGCTTCCAGACTGGCCTGGGGATAGAAGAGATCCTTGACCACCTGGGTCAGTTCCCCCAGCCGGGCCAGTTTGCGCAGCAACAGGCGCACCTCGGCCTCGGGCTGACCCAGGCTCTTGGCGAGATCGCGGGTCCAGGGCGGATCGAAGCGCTGGGCCTCCAGCAGCGGCCAGAGCCGGGCCTTGAGCCCCTCCTCCGCTTCGGTGAGGCGTACCCGGTGATCGGGCAGGTGCAGCCAGGGACCGCTGCTCTGCAAGTGTCCCTCGGCCAGGGCCGTCTCCAGCAGCGCCAGATAGACGGGCCGCTCCAGTTCCGGCGCGGCGATGCGGCGCAGGCGATCGCGATCCGGTCCCAGTTCGTCGGGTTGCTCCTGGTGAAAGGTAGCCAGCGCCACGCCCAGGCGCTCGAGTGCCGCCTGCCACAGAGCCGCCGCGAACAGCCGCGGACCGACCCGCGTGTCCACCCTCAGGGTGTCGGCGGGCAACTGCCAGTCGCCTTCGGGGCGGTTGAATTGCCGGGCCAGCAGTCGCGGATCGAGACCGCCCGCGGCCTGGGCCAGGAGTTCGGGCAGGGCTTCCTCCAGGCCGCCCTGACGCAGCGCCTGGAGTTGCGCCAGGCGCTGCGGGGTGCGGCGATGGCGGGCCGGGGCGAAGGGATCGAGCAGCCGCGCACCGCCCAGGGTGCGCTGGGCGGACTGGTCGCGCAGCACCAGGCGATCACCGTGCACCCCGTGCAAAGGCGCATTGAGCACCAGTTGCGCCAGGGCCGTGGCACCCGGGGCGAGGCTGTCCCCTTCCAGCAGGGCGACGCGCCCGGTGAGATCCTGGGCGCCGAGGTGCACGTGCACCGGCGTCCAGTGCGCCAGGTTGCGCGCCTCGCCCGGCAACAGGCGCAGCTCCACGTCGATGCGGGTGGTGGGCGCGTGCAGCGCCTCGGCCACCAGCCAGTCGCCGCGGGCGAGGCTGTCGGTGCTCAGGCGCTCGCCCGCCAGATTGAGCGATACGCGCTGACCGGCCTGGGCGGCTTCTGCCGCGCGATTCTGCGCATGCAGCCCCCGCACCCGCAGGCGCTGGCCGCGCGGGGTAAGGATGAGCTCGTCGCCAACGGCCACCTGGCCGGCGAAGGCGGTGCCGGTGACCACCACCCCGGCCCCGGCGACGCTGAACACCCGGTCCACCGCCAGGCGAAAGCCACCGCGGACGTTGCGCTGGCGCACCTGGTCCAGGGCCGCGAGCAAGGCGGCGCGCAACGCGGGGATACCGGCGCCGCTGGGGCTGGCCAACGGATACAGCGGCGCCCCGGCGAAGGGCCCGGCAGCCAGCAGCGCACTGACCTCCTGACCCACCTGCGCCAGCCGCTCGGCGTCCACCCGATCGGCCTTGGTCAGGGCCACCAGCAGCCGGGGAATGCCAAGCAATTCGAGGATCGCCAGGTGCTCGCGGGTCTGCGGCATGACGCCGTCGTCGGCCGCCACCACCAGCAGGGCCAGATCCAGGCCGCTGGCACCGGCCAGCATGTTGTGCACGAAGCGTTCGTGGCCGGGCACGTCGATGAAGCCGGTGAGGCCGCCGTCGCCCAGATCGGCATAGACATAGCCCAGGTCGATGGTGATGCCACGCGCCTGCTCTTCACGGCGGCGGTCACCGGCGACTCCGGTGAGGGCCTGGATCAGCGCGGTCTTGCCATGGTCGATGTGGCCGGCGGTGCCGATGATCATGGGGACGGTACCAGGCGGGAGAACAGGGGCGTCATGGGGGCTCCAGGCGGCGGACTGGCGCTCAGGGTAGCGGCGCCCCGCGCGCCCGCCTAGCCGTGATGCTCGCGCAGGAAGGCCACGAAGGCGCGCAGCGGGGCTGGCAGCTGGCGGCGATCCGCGTAGTAGAGCCGCGGACCGGGAAAGGACGGGGACCAGTCCGCCAGCACTTCCACCAGGCGGCCGTCGGCCAGGGGCACGGCCAGGTAGTCGGCGAAGGAATAGATGAGGCCGACGCCGTCGAGGGCGGCCTGCAGTTCCAGGTCGAGTGCCGAAGCCAGCAGGCGACTGCCCGGCGCGATGTTGATGACCTCGCTGCCGCGCTCGAAACTCCATTGCGCCACCAGGCCGCTGGCGAAGCGATGCCCGATGCAGGAATGCCGGACCAGGTCGGCGGGATGCGCCGGTACGCCATGCTGTTCCAGGTAGGCCGGGGTTCCGGCCACGGCGAATCTCTGGGTGGCCGGGCCCAGCCGCACGCTGATCATGTCGGCTTCCAGGTGCTCGTCGTAGCGCACACCGGCATCGAAACCAGCGGCGAGCACGTCGATCAGCCGGTCCTCGGCCACCACCTCCAGGCGAATGCCCGGATGCCGAGCCAGGAAGGGGCCGATCAGCGGCGGCAGCAGCACCCGGGCGACGATGGTGGGCACATTGAGTCTCAGGCTGCCCACCGGACTTTCGCCCTCGGCATTGATGGCGTCCAGCGCGCCGCGCACCTCGCACAGGGCCGGGGTAAGGCGTTCCAGCAGGCGCTGGCCGGCCGCGGTGGGCGTCACGCTGCGGGTGGTGCGGTGCAGCAGCCGCACATCCAGTTCCCGCTCCAGCCGCCGCACCGCATCGCTCAGCGAAGAGGCGGCCACGCCACGCACATAGGCGGCGCCGCGAAAGCTGCGGGCCTCGGCCACGGCGGCGAAGGCCGCCAGGTCATCCAGATTCAAGGCGCCTCCATTGTACGGCTAGGCGAACAGGTCGTTGTGTCAGGACCGGATTATCGCACGGCACCCTGGCGACTAGAGTGAAGCCTCATCCATCTGACGAGGAATCCCTTATGCAACAGCGTCGCTTGGGCCAGCAGGGCCCTCTGGTATCCACGCTCGGTCTGGGCTGCATGGGCATGTCCGATCTCTATGGCGCCGCCGACCGTGGCGAGGCCATCGCCACCGTCCAGGCCGCCCTCGAACGCGGCGTCACCCTGTTCGACACCGGTGACTTCTATGGCATGGGCCACAACGAACTGCTCCTGGGCGAAGCCCTGCGCGGTCGGCGGGAGCAGGCGCTGATCAGCGTCAAGTTCGGCGCCTTGCGTGGTCCGGGTGGCGAGTGGCTGGGCTACGACGCCCGGCCGGTGGCGATCAAGAATTTCGTCGCCTACAGCCTCAAGCGCCTGGGCGTGGACCACATCGACATCTATCGCCCGGCGCGGCTGGATCGCCAGGTGCCCATCGAGGACACCATGGGCGCCCTCGCCGAGCTGGTCCAGGCGGGCTACATCCGCCACATCGGCCTTTCGGAGGTGGGCGCCCAGACCCTGCGGCGAGCGGCCGCGGTGCACCCGGTCTGCGACCTGCAGATCGAGTATTCGCTGGTCTCGCGCGGCATCGAGGCCGAGATCCTGCCGACCTGCCGCGACCTGGGCATCGGCATCACCGCCTATGGCGTGCTCTCCCGCGGTCTGCTCAGCGGTCACTGGCGCCAACCCTCGGGCAGCGGCGACTTCCGCGCCCTCAGTCCGCGCTTCCAGCCGGGTAACGTGGAGCGCAATCTGGCGCTGGTAGAAGGCCTGAAGCAATTCGCTGAACGCCGCGGCACCACCCCGGCCCGGCTGGCGGTGGCCTGGGTCGCCGCTCAGGGCGAGGACATCGTGCCTTTAATCGGAGCCCGCCGCCGCGCTCAGCTCGACGAATCCCTCGGTGCGCTGGAGGTGACGCTGAGCGATGCGGATCGCGCCGAACTGGAACGCCTGCTGCCGCCAGGCGCGGTGGCCGGCGATCGCTACGGCGAACACCAGCTGCGCGATCTCGACAGCGAACGCTGAGCCACGCCCGTTAGCAAAAGCCCGCCTTGCGCGGGCCTTTGCGTTTCAGCGCTCGGCCGGACGCTCCTGCATCAGCACCCAGGGCGCCACCACCACCGCCCACAGCGCCACCTCGGGCGCCTCCAGCCGGCGCCGCGCGCGCTCTTCGTCGACCTTGGCCAGCTGACCCTGCTGCAGCCACTGTCCCACTCGGGCGGCATCGTCCTGGGTCACGGCGATGGCCGCCTCGATCAGATCCAGCTCGGGCGCCACTTCCAACAGCACGCCCCGCGCAAAATGCGGTTGCAATTCTTCCCAGCCGATGGCGGCGGTCTGCCCGAGCAGGGTGGCGTAGCGCGTTGCGTGATCGGTCATGGTGCGGGCCTCGCGAAAAGGGCGGATTCTACCGTCGCCCTCCCCGCTTGCCGAGCGCCCGGACGCACGGTCGACAAGTCCGACAAGTTGTCGTCGCCAGCTTTCCAAGACGAACAGACGGTGATTAAACTGCGCGGCGCGTCATAAAGAACAAAATTGGCACATTTTCGCTTCCAACTGCCTCATTAATAAAAGCATTCCGAGTGGAGCACTCATGAAAAAGGCAACTCTGCGTTTCTCCCGCTTGGTCGCGGCCCTGGCCCTGGCCGGCATGGCCAGCCACACCCTGGCAGCCGACACCCTGAAGATCGGTCTGGCCGGCCCCAAGACCGGTCCGGTCGCCCAGTACGGTGACATGGAGTTCATTGGTGCCCAGATGGCCATCGAGCAGATCAACAAGGCCGGCGGCGTCAAGGGCAAGCAGCTCGAAGGCGTGATCTACGACGACGCCTGCGATCCCAAGCAGGCCGTGGCGGTTGCCAACAAGATCGTCAACGATGGCGTCAAGTTCGTCGTCGGCCACCTCTGCTCCAGCTCCACCCAGCCGGCCTCCGACATCTATGAGGACGAAGGCATCCTGATGGTGACCCCGGCGGCCACCAGCCCCGACATCACCAACCGTGGCTACAAGCTGATCTTCCGCACCATCGGCCTGGACAACATGCAGGGCCCGACCGCCGGCAAGTTCATCGTCGAGCACGTCAAGCCGAAGATCGTCGCGGTCATCCACGACAAGCAGCAGTACGGCGAAGGCATCGCCACCGCGGTCAAGCAGACCCTGGACAAGGCCGGCGTCAAGGTCGCCGTGTTCGAGGGCATCAACTCCGGCGACAAGGACTTCTCCTCGCTGATCGCCAAGCTCAAGCAGGCCAACGTCGACTTCGTCTACTACGGCGGCTACCACCCCGAGCTGGGCCTGATCCTGCGTCAGGCGGCCGAGAAGGGCCTGACCGCCAAGTTCATGGGTCCGGAAGGCGTGGGCAACAGCTCCATCTCCGCCATCGCCGGCAAGGCCTCCGAAGGCCTGCTGGTCACCCTGCCGCGCTCCTTCGACCAGGATCCCAAGAACCAGGCCCTGGTGCAGGCGTTCAAGGACAAGAAGCAGGATCCGAGCGGTCCCTTCGTGTTCCCCTCCTACGCCGCCGTTCAGGTCATCGCCGAAGGCATCGCCAAGGCGGGCGACGAGAAGCCCGAGGATGTGGCCAAGGCGCTGCGCAGCAACACCTTCAACACCCCCACCGGCGAGCTGGCGTTCGACGAAAAAGGCGACCTGAAGAACTTCGAGTTCGTGGTCTACGAATGGCACGCCGACGGCACCAAGACTGAAGCCAAGTAAGCCCTGCCTGTAACACCGGAGCCCACCGCCCACGGCGGTGGGCTTCGTTTATCCGCCTCCATCCGAGGCCTGGGACCTGCACCAGAAGTGCACTTGGGTCCCCTGGAGACACCCATGCCCGAGTTCTACCACTACCTGCAACAGCTGGTGAACGGCCTCACGGTCGGCAGCACCTATGCCCTGATCGCCATCGGCTACACCATGGTCTACGGCATCATCGGCATGATCAACTTCGCCCATGGCGAGGTGTACATGATCGGCTCCTACGTGGCTTTCATCGCCATCGCCGGCCTCGCCATGCTGGGCATCCACAGCCTGCCCATCGTCATGCTCGCCGCCTTCGGCGCCAGCATCATCATCGCCAGTGCCTACGGCTACAGCATCGAACGCATCGCCTATCGCCCCCTGCGCGGCGGTAACCGGCTGATCCCGCTGATCTCGGCGATCGGCATGTCGATCTTCCTGCAGAACTGGGTGCTGCTGGCCCAGGACTCCAAGGACAAGTCGATCCCCAACCTGCTGCCGGGCAACTTCATCATCGGCACCGACGCCATGAACGGCGTGGTGATCTCCTATGTGCAGGTGCTGATCTTCATCGTCACCCTGCTCACCATGTTCGGCCTGACCTGGTTCATCTCCCGCTCCCGCCTGGGCCGCGCCTGCCGCGCCTGCGCCGAGGACATCAAGATGGCCAACCTGCTGGGCATCAACACCAACGGCATCATCGCCCTGACCTTCGTCATCGGCGCCACCCTGGCCGCCGTGGCCGCGGTGCTGCTGGGCATCCAGTACGGCGTGATCAACCCGAGCCTGGGTTTCCTGGCCGGCATCAAGGCCTTTACCGCCGCCGTGCTCGGCGGCATCGGCAGCATCCCCGGCGCCATGCTCGGCGGCCTGGTGCTGGGCGTGGCCGAGGCCTTTGGCGCCGATGTCTTCGGTGACCAGTACAAGGACGTGGTGGCCTTCAGCCTGCTGGTGCTGGTGCTGCTGTTCCGCCCCACCGGCATCCTCGGTCGTCCGGAGGTGGAAAAGGTATGAGTGCCCGTCTGCGAACCGCCTTCTTCAGCGCCCTGCTGGTGCTGGCCGTCGCCTATCCCATCCTCGGCCTCAAGCTGGAGACGGTGGGCGTCAACCTCGAAGTGCACGGCGCCACGCCGCGCACCCTCTGGATCGTGGCCCTGGCCGCGGTGCTGATGTTCGTCTGGCAACTGGTGCGCGACCAGGTCACCGCCGGCTGGCGCCGCAGCGGCGGCCTGCCGTTGCCGGCCACCGGCCTGGGCACCAAGCTGACCGAACCCAAGACCCAGCGCTGGGTGATCCTCGGCCTGGTGCTGGTCGCCCTGGTGTGGCCTTTCTATGGCTCGCGCGGCGCGGTGGACATCGCCACCCTGATCCTGATCTACGTGATGCTCGGCCTCGGCCTGAACATCGTGGTGGGCCTGGCCGGTCTGCTCGACCTGGGCTACGTCGGCTTCTATGCCGTCGGCGCCTACACCTACGCCATGCTCTCCCACTACTATGGCCTGGGCTTCTGGGTGTGCCTGCCGCTGGCGGGGCTGATGGCGGCGCTGTTTGGCTTCCTGCTCGGCTTCCCGGTGCTGCGCCTGCGCGGCGACTACCTGGCCATCGTCACCCTGGGCTTCGGCGAGATCATCCGCATCCTCTTGCGCAACCTCACCGAATGGACCGGCGGTCCCAACGGCATCAGCGGCATCGACAAGCCGACCCTGTTCGGCCTGACCTTCGAACGCCGCGCACCCGAGGGCATGACGCCCTTCCACGAGTACTTCGGCATCCCCTACAACTCCGAATACAAGGTGATCTTCCTCTACCTGATCGCCCTGCTGCTGGTGCTGCTGACCCTGTTCGTGATCAATCGCCTCCTGCGCATGCCCATCGGTCGCGCCTGGGAAGCCCTGCGCGAAGACGAGATCGCCTGCCGCGCCCTGGGGCTGAATCCCACGCTGATCAAGCTCTCGGCCTTTACCCTGGGCGCCTGCTTCGCCGGTTTCGCCGGCAGCTTCTTCGCCGCCCGCCAGGGCCTGGTGTCGCCGGAATCGTTCACCTTCATCGAATCGGCCATCATCCTGGCCATCGTGGTGCTGGGCGGCATGGGTTCCCAGCTCGGCGTGATCCTCGCGGCCATCGTGATGATCCTCTTGCCGGAGCTGATGCGCGAATTCAGCGAATACCGCATGTTGATGTTCGGCCTGCTGATGGTCGTGATGATGATCTGGCGTCCGCAAGGCCTGCTCCCGATGCAACGCCCGCACCTGGAGTTGCGCAAATGAGCCAAGCCCTTCTCGATGTCTCCGGCCTGTCCATGAGGTTCGGCGGCCTGCTGGCCGTCAACGGCGTCAACATCCGTGTGGAACAGGGCCAGGTGGTCTCGCTGATCGGTCCCAACGGCGCCGGCAAGACCACGGTGTTCAACTGCCTGACCGGCTTCTACCGGCCCAGTGGCGGCGAGATCCTCCTGCGCGGCGAGGCCATCCAGGGCCTGCCCGGGCACAAGATCGCCCGCAAGGGCGTGGTGCGCACCTTCCAGAACGTCCGCCTGTTCAAGGAAATGACTGCGGTGGAGAACCTGCTGGTGGCCCAGCATCGCCACCTCAATACCGGCTTCCTGGCCGGGCTGTTCAAGACCCCGGCCTTTCGCAAGAGCGAAGCCGAGGCCATGGACTACGCGCGTTTCTGGCTGGAGCAGGTCAATCTCACCGAGTTCGCCAACCGTAACGCCGGCAATCTCGCCTACGGTCAGCAGCGCCGCCTGGAAATCGCCCGCTGCATGATGACCCGCCCGCAGATCCTCATGCTCGACGAGCCGGCCGCCGGCCTCAACCCGCGCGAGACCGAGGACCTCAAGGCGCTCATCGCCCTGCTGCGCGCCGAGCACGGCGTCACCGTGCTCTTGATCGAGCACGACATGCACCTGGTAATGAGCATTTCCGACCACATCGTGGTGATCAACCAGGGTACCCCCCTGGCCGACGGGACGCCGGAGCAGATCCGCAACAACCCCGACGTGATCAAGGCCTACCTGGGCGAATCCTGATGGAGACCTCCATGCTGCAGTTCGACAACGTCTCCACCTTCTACGGCAAGATCCAGGCGCTGCATGGCGTCAGCGTGCAGGTGAACCGGGGCGAGATCGTCACCCTGATCGGCGCCAACGGCGCCGGCAAGTCCACCCTGCTGATGACCCTCTGCGGTACCCCGCGCGCCCATGGCGGCAGCATCCGCTACGAAGGCGAGGAACTGGTCGGCCAGGAAACCGCGCAGATCATGCGCAAGGGCATCGCCGTCGTACCGGAAGGCCGCCGGGTGTTCGCCCGCCTGACCGTGGAAGAGAACCTGGCCATGGGCGGCTTCTTCACCGACAAGCACGCCTATGACCGCCAGCTGGAGAAGGTCCTCGGCCTCTTCCCGCGCCTCAAGGAGCGCTATGCCCAGCGCGCCGGCACCATGTCCGGCGGCGAGCAGCAGATGCTCGCCATCGGCCGGGCGATGATGAGCGAGCCGCGCCTGCTGCTGCTCGACGAGCCCTCCCTGGGCCTGGCGCCCATCATCATCCAGCAGATCTTCGAGATCATCGAGCAACTGCGCCAGGATGGGGTGACGGTGTTCCTGGTCGAGCAGAACGCCAACCAGGCGCTCAAGCTGGCCGACCGCGGCTATGTGCTGGAGAACGGCCGCATCGTCATGCAGGACAGCGGCGCCGAACTGCTGGCCAACCCGGACGTGCGCAAGGCCTATCTGGGCGGTTGAGCATGCCGTCGCTGCCCGACACGCTTCAACCTCGGCGCGGCGAAGCCCAACGATGCCGTAGCGTGGAAAACGGCGTAGCCTTTTCCAACGGGGGTTTCGCGGTGAAGGGTGCTCTCACCCCAGCCCTCTCCCGCAGGGGGAGAGGGCTTTCAGTGCGTAGGTTGGGTTGAGACGGCTCCATCGTCGAAGCCCAATAGCACCGTAGCGTGGAAAACGGCGCAGCCTTTTCCACTGGGGTTTCGCGGCGAAGCGCGCTCTCACCCCAGCCCTCTCCCGCAGGGAGAGGGGGCGATCCAAGCAGCGCGTAGGTTGGGTTGAGACGCCTCCACCGTCGAAGCCCAACAGCACCGTAGCGTGGAAAACGGCGCAGCCTTTTCCACTGGGGTTTCGCGGCGAAGCGCGCCCTCACCCCAGTCCTCTCCCGCAGGGAGAGGGGGCTTTCAACGCGTAGGTTGGGTTGAGACGGCTCCACCGTCGAAGCCCAACGGTGCCGTAGCGTGGAAAACGACGCAGCCTTTTCCACTGGGGGCTTCACAGCGAAGCGCGCCCTCACCCCAGTCCTCTCCCGCAGGGAGAGGGGGCTTTCAATGCGTAGGTTGGGTTGAGACGGCTCCATCGTCGAAGCCCAATAGCACCGTAGCGTGGAAAACGGCGCAGCCTTTTCCAACGGGGTTTCGCGGTGAAGGGTGCCCTCACCCCAGCCCTCTCCCGCAGGGAGAGGGGCTTTCCGCGCAGGCGTTGAGCTCCATCAACCTCGCTACCCCAACGCCTCCAACCGCTGCCGACTGCGCTCGAACCAGTCGCTCAGGGCTTCCGCTACCACTCTGGTGCGCTTCGGCAACCCACCTTGGTAGGGATGCACCAGAAACAGCGGCTGGCTGGGGGTGCGCCATTCCCGGAGCAGCCAGATCAGGGCGCCACTGGCCAATTCTTCGTGCACCATGAACGAGGGCAGCCGGGCGATGCCTTGCCCGGCCAGGGCGGCCTGCTTGAGCAGGCTGTAGTGGTTGCAGGAAAGACTGGGCTCCACCTGGACACGGCTGAGCTGATGCTCGCGGTGATAGAGCCAGACGTCGCCCTCGGCATAGTGACTGTTCACCAGGCAGCGATGGCCGAGCAGATCCTCGGGCACCCGGGGAACCTCGACTCCGGCCAGATAGGCGGGTGCCGCGCAGGTCACCTCCTGCATGGCGAACAGCGGGCGGGCGACCAGGCGTTCGTCCGGCTCCAGCCGGGCGCGGATCGCCAGGTCGAAGCCCTCGGCCACCAGGTCGCGGTAGCCGTTGTCCAGCACCAGGTCCAGCTGTATGGCGGGATGGGCGGCGCGACAGGCCAGCAGCACCTCGAAAAAGGTGTAGCCCAGGGACACGGGCACGGTCAGGCGCACCGGGCCGACGGCTTGCTCCTGCAGCCGGGCCACGCTCTGCAGGGCCCGCTCGCGCTGGCGCACCAGGGCCTGGGCCTCCGGGAGCAGGGCACGACCGGCGGGGGTGGGATCGAGGCGTCGGGTGGTACGGTGCAGCAGCTGGGTCTCCAGGCGCATCTCCAGCGCCCGGATGCGCTTGGACAGCTGGCCCTTGCTGCAGCCCAGGCGCTCGGCCGCGCGGGTGAAGCTGCCGCTGTCACAGAGGATGGCGAAGGCGGCGAAATCGGCGAAGTCATCCTGCATCGTTTCCTCCTGGAAACACTGGATTGCCATTCAGGTGATTTATCCGGGCAATGGGCCATTCTAGGCTGAGGACTCCCTTCCCTTCACGGAGCCACCCCCATGAAAATCATCCTCGTCGGTGCCAGCGGGACCCTGGGCAGCGCCATCGCCGAACGCCTGGGCAGCCGCCATGACCTGATCCGCGTCGGTCGCCGATCCGGCGACCTGCAGGTCGACATCACCCAACCCGAGTCCATCCGCGCCCTCTTCGCCCAGGTGGGTCGTTTCGACGCCCTGGTCAGCGCGGTGGGTTCGGTGACCTTCGCCCCCTTCACCGAGATGACGCCCGAGGCGTACCAGAAAGGCCTGCAGGACAAGCTCATGGGCCAGGTCAATCTGGTGCTGCTCGGCCAGCAGCAGGCCGCCGAGGGCGCCTCCTTTACCCTGACCACCGGCATCCTCAGCGAACAGCCCATCGCCCAGGGTAGCTCGGCGGCTATGGTCAACGCGGCGCTGGAAGGCTTCGTGCGCGGTGCGGCCATCGAATTGCCCCACGGTCAGCGCCTCAACGCGGTCAGCCCGACGGTGCTGCAGGAGTCCCTGGGCCACTACGGTGATTTCTTCCGCGGTTTCAAGGCGGTCAGCGGCGCCGAGGCCGCCCTGGCCTACGAACGCAGTGTGGAAGGACGAGAAACCGGCAAGACGTATCGCGTCTGGTAAGTCCTTGAGCTCGCGGCGCTGTCTGAGTAACGTGTGCCCACCTCAGTCGGAGTCCTGCGATGCCAGCGCCGCGTGCCATCTTTCCCCTAGCCCTGCTCGGCCTCCTCGGCGGCTGCAGCCTGTTCCAGAGCGACGACACCCCGCGTGCACCGGGCGGCGAGCGCCTGCAGGGCGATCTGCGCTGGAGCGGTGACCAGCTGCTGTTCCGCCCCTGCCAGGAACAGCGTTTCTTCGACGTCACCGACGCCAACAACACCGCCATCCTGCGCGATGCCCATGAACTGGCCGCCGACAGCGGCGCCGCTTCGCTGTTCGCCGACCTGCGCGGCAAGCTCAAGTCCGGCGGCCGCGATGGTGCCCAGGGCGTGTTCGCCGTCACCGATGTCTACCGCGTGCAATACAGCGGACCGGGTTGCAGCGATCCCAACTTCAAGCGCACCGCCATGAACGCCGGTGGCCATGGACCGGACTGGAGCGTCCAGGTCAGCAACCAGGGCATGCTGGTCAGCACCGCCGGCCAGCAGCGCCGCGCCCTGCCCTTCGTGCAGGAAGAATTGCCGGGCGGCATGCGCGCCCTGTCCAGCGAAGCCAATGGCGAGAAGGTCGAGCTGTGGATCAATCCGCGGCGCTGCGTGGACGGTCGCACCGGCACCGTGCAGTCACTGCAGGCCGAACTGCGCATCAATGGCCAGACCTGGCAGGGCTGCGCCTTCTATGGCGGAGCCGGCAACCCCACCTAACTCGGGCGTTCGCGCGATGCTTAGCGCGATCCCCTTGGCATCTCCCGCTTTACGTTTAGCGTCGCGCGCCCCAAGGGGCTAGTCTAGCGACGGCAAGGTTTCATCCGCTTCGCTTGGTCACTTCCGGGTTCCACCAGGCGAAGGCACAGGAACGCTCATCCAGCCAGGGTCCAGGCATGCCAACATTCCCAGCGTCTCGTAGCGCGCCTCCGCGCCGACGGGGCCATACCGTTCTCCTGCGGCTGTTCCCCGCGCTCTGCGTGCTGCTCCTG
Organism: Pseudomonas sp. HR1; assembly: GCF_030175875.1. Taxonomy (NCBI): domain Bacteria; kingdom Pseudomonadati; phylum Pseudomonadota; class Gammaproteobacteria; order Pseudomonadales; family Pseudomonadaceae; genus Pseudomonas; species Pseudomonas sp. HR1. The sequence goes on along the minus strand of NZ_JASNRF010000003.1, from coordinate 265,906 downwards.
GGTCTCATCGGCCTGGGTTGCTATCTGCTGGTCGACAATGCCGTGCGCCAGGATGCCACCGTCGCCCAGCATACCGAGCGCGCCGTTGGCCGCACCTTCACGCGCCTCGACGAAGAGGTCGCCCGCAACCTGATCGACTACAGCAAATGGGACGAAGCCTATCGCCGCCTGCACCAGACACTGGACAGCGACTGGGCCTTCGAACAGGGCAATCTGGGCGAATCCCTGTTCCAGGTCTATGGCTATGAGGGAGTGCTGGTGTTCGACGGTCAGGATCGGCCCCGCTATCGCCTGCTCGACGGCCAGCTCGCCGATCCCGCCGCCCCCTGGCTGCAGGGCGACATCGCCGGCCTGCTGGCCGCGGCGCGCAGCGCCGACGCCCGCGCCGGCAGCGTGTCCGGCGTGCTGACCGTGGCCGGGATGCCGGCGCTGGTGGCCGCCGCCGCCATCACCCCGGGCGACCAGGCCGGCGTTCGCCCCCAGGACGCGCCGGCCTCGGTACTGGTCTTCGTCAATGTGCTCAGTCCGGCGCGGCTGGCGGCCCTGAGCGAAGCCAACAACCTGCCGCCGCTGAGCATCAGCGCCAACGGCGCCGGCAGCCGCGCCAGCTGGCAACTGCCGGGTTCCAGCTATCAGCTGACCTGGCGCCCACCGCGTCCGGGGCTGTGGCTGATGCAACAGACCCTGCCGCTGTTCGGCGGCGGGGTGCTGATCCTGCTGCTGGGGCTGATCTGGCTGTTTCGCCAGGCGCTGATCTCGATGCGCCAGCTGGATGCCCAGTACGATGACCTGCTGGCCAGCCGCAGCGAACTGGCCATCGGCGAGCGGCGCTTCCGCGACATCGCCGAGGCCACCTCGGACTGGCTGTGGGAGGTCGACGCCACGCTGCGCCTGGTCTATGTCTCGGATCGCTTCGCCGAGGTCACCGGGGAAGCCACCGAGCGCTGGCTCGGCCGGCCGCTCGCCGAATTGCTCACCCCCCATGCCGACACCCTGGCGCACTGGCTCGCCGGCCAGGCCCACGACCGCAAGCCACGACAGCCGCTGGTCTGCCACTACCTGGACGGCAACGGGCGCGAACGCACCTGCCGGGTGGCCGCCCGGGCCATTCCCGAAGGCGGCTATCGCGGCACCGTCACCGATCTCACCGACGAGATCGAGGCCCTGGCCCAGGTCCAGCACCTGTCCTGGCACGATCCCCTGACCGGCCTGCCCAACCGCCATCGCCTGCACCAGTTTCTCGCCACCCATCTGGAAGGCCCGGAGCCCCGCCCCCTGGCGCTGATCAGCCTGGACCTGGATAGATTCAAGACGGTCAACGACGCCCTCGGCCATGCCGCCGGCGATCAGGTCCTGCAGGAAGCGGCGCAGCGCCTGCGGCAGAACGTGACCGCCACCGACCTGGTGGCGCGCCTGGGCGGCGACGAATTCTGTGTGGTGCTCAGCGGCGATCGCGACCCCGCTGCCATCGCCGACCTCTGTCGGCGCCTGGTGGAGCAGTTGCGCCAACCCTTCCGCCTCGGCGAGCAGCGGGTCTTCATCGGCAGCAGCCTGGGCGTGGCCCTGGCGCCGCGGGATACCGGCATCCCGGCGGAATTGCTGCGCCTGGCCGACATCGCCCTGTACCAGGCCAAGTCTGCTGGCCGCGGCACCTGGCGCTTCCACGAACCGGCCATGAACGAGCAGGTGCTCCTGCGCCGGCAGCTGGAACAGGATCTGCGCCAGGCCCTGCGCGATGATCGGCTCAGTCTCTACTACCAGCCACGCCGTTGCCTGGCCGATGGCAGCCTGTGCGGCTTCGAGGCGCTGGTGCGCTGGGAGCACCCGACCCAGGGCCTGCTGGAGCCGCTGGATTTCCTGGCCCTGGCCGAAGACGCCGGCCTCGGGCAGCGCCTGGGGCGCTGGGTGCTGGAGACCGCCTGTCACGACGCCCAGGGCTGGCCGGAACGCCTCTCGGTGTCGGTCAATCTGTCGCCGCAGCAATTCCACGCCAACGAAGATCCGGTGCAGACCGTGGCCGAGGCGCTCTACCAGAGCGGCCTGGCGGCCTCGCGCCTGGAGCTGGAACTCACCGAGCGCACCCTGCTGGATCCCGCCGCCGATGTGGCCAACACCCTGGGCGCGCTCAAGGGCCTGGGCGTGCGCCTGTGCCTGGACGACTTCGGTTCCGGCCTGTGCTCCCTGGCCTACCTGCGCCGCTATCCGCTGGACGGCATCCGCCTCGACCGCAGCCTCATCGCCCGGCACCGGCAAGCGCCGGAAGACAGCGCCCTGGTGCGGGCCATGATCGATCTCGGCCGCTCGCTGGGGCTGAGGGTGACCCTCAAGGGCGTGGAAGACGCCGAGCACCTGCGCCAGCTGCAGCACCTGCCGGCGGACGAGATCCAGGGCTTCCACTGCGGCGCGCCGCTACCGGCCGATCGGCTGGGCGCCTGGCTGGACGAAGGGGTGGCGGAGCCGTTGAGCTGAAGGGGTGCGCCGGGCGCCTAGCGCTCGGCCACCATGCTGCCCTCGCCCGCCGCACCACGTCGCTGGTTGCGGTCGTCGCGAGGAGTGACGCCAAAGAAGTTGCGATAGGCGCTGGAGAAGTGCGGCCCCGACGAGAAGCCGCAGGACAGGCCGATCTGGATGATCGACTTGCTGGTCTGGGTCAGCATCTTGCGCGCCCGATTCAGCCGTAGCTCCAGGTAGTACTGGCTGGGCACCCGCGCCAGGTACTGCTTGAAGATCCGCTCCAGTTGCCGGCGGGAGACGCAGACGTGCTGGGCGATCTCGTCGGTGGTGAGAGGCTCTTCGATATTGGCCTCCATCAGCATCACCGCCTGGGTCAGCTTGGGATGACTCGAGCCCAGGCGATTCTTCAGCGGAATGCGCTGCCGCTCACTGCCTTCGCGCAGCCGCTCGACGATCAGCTCCTCGGCGATGGTGCCCGCCTGCTCGGCGTCGCGGTCACGGCCGATCATGGCCAGCAGCAGATCGAGGATGGCCAGGCCGCCACAGGCGGTCAGGCGATCGCGGTCCCACTCGTAGAGGTGGTGGGTGGCGATGACCTTGGGAAACTGCTCGCTGAATTCCTCCAGCCAGCGCCAGTGCACGGCGGCGCGATGCCCGTCGAGCAGACCGAGCTGGGCGAGGATGTGCACCCCGGCGGAAAAGCCTCCCATCACCACCCCGGCCCGGGCGGTCTGGCGCAGGGCCGCGGCCAGGGGCGGCGGCAGCGCGGGCGAGGGTTCGTCGGCCAGCACGAAGAGGCGATCCAGGCGTTCCAGCTGCCCTTCCCAGTGGCCACCCGGCAGGCGCGGCTGCAACTCGCTGCCGGCCTGCAGAAAGCGCACCTCGTAGGGCGTATCGCTTGAATGGCGAGCGGCGAGTTCCAGCGCTTCCTCGACCAGGCCCACGGTCAGCGGACGAACGTCGGGCCACAGCAGAAAGGCGATGCGGATGGTCATCTAACGTCTGGCTTCCTGTCGAGAGCGGCGGGGGCGACCGATCCGGGGCCCGCGCGCCATGAAACCCTTGTGGGGTGGCACGCATGGTACGCCGGAGCGCTGCCCCTGTCCCGGCCTTTGCCCGGGGTAGCGGACCGGTGTGCCCTCCGGTCCGCCGGTTGGCGCGATTCTAGCGCCAGCGCAACGGCCAGGGCTTTTACCCTGGCGACAACTCCTTACAGGACCGCCAAAAACAAACCGCCCGCTACCGGGACGATAGCGGGCGGTTGGCGAAGCCGTCGAATCAGGCGACGGCCTGGCTCATCTGCTGGTGGGTGCCGACCAGATGCTGCACCACCCCCGGATCGGCCAGGGTGGAGATGTCGCCAAGGGCGTCGTACTCACCCACGGCGATCTTGCGCAGGATCCGCCGCATGATCTTGCCGGAGCGGGTCTTGGGCAGCCCCGGCGCCCACTGGATGACATCGGGCGTGGCGATCGGGCCGATCTCCTTGCGCACCCACTGCTTGAGCTCCTGGCGCAGGGCTTCGTTGCCCTCCTCGCCCTGGTTGAGGGTCACGTAGACATAGATGCCCTGGCCCTTGAGGTCATGGGGCATGCCCACCACCGCGGCCTCGGCCACCTTGGGATGGGCCACCAGGGCGCTCTCGATCTCGGCGGTGCCCATGCGGTGGCCGGAGACGTTGAGCACGTCGTCGACTCGCCCGGTGATCCAGTAGTAGCCGTCTTCGTCGCGGCGGGCGCCGTCACCGGTGAAGTACATGCCCTTGAAGGTCTTGAAGTAGGTGTCGACGAAGCGGTCGTGGTCGCCATAGATGGAGCGCGACTGGCCCGGCCAGGAATCGAGGATCACCAGGTTGCCTTCCACGGCGCCGTCGAGCAGGTTGCCTTCGTTGTCCACCAGCGCCGGCTGGATGCCAAAGAACGGACGGGTCGCCGAACCGGGTTTCTGGCCGATGGCGCCGGGCAGCGGGCTGATGAGGATGCCGCCGGTCTCGGTCTGCCACCAGGTGTCGACGATGGGGCAGCGCTCCTGGCCCACGGTCTTGTAGTACCAGTGCCAGGCCTCGGGGTTGATCGGCTCGCCCACCGAACCGAGCAGGCGCAGGCTGCTGCCGTCGACGCCGCGCATGGCCGCGTCGCCCTGGGCCATCATGGCGCGGATGGCGGTGGGCGCGGTGTAGAGGACGTTGACCTGGTGCTTGTCCACCACCTGGCCCATGCGGGTGACGTCCGGGTAGTTGGGCACGCCCTCGAACAGCAGGGTGGTGGCGCCATTGGCCAGGGGGCCATAGACGATGTAGCTGTGGCCGGTGATCCAGCCGACGTCGGCGGTGCACCAGTAGACCTCGCCCGGGCGATAGTCGAAGACCCGCTCGTGGGTCAGGGCGGCATAGGTCAGGTAGCCACCGGTGGTGTGCAGGATGCCCTTGGGCTTGCCGGTGGAACCGGAGGTATAGAGGATGAACAGCGGCGCCTCGGCGGACATCTCCTTGGGCTCGCAGTGTTCCGGAGCCACCGAGGTGATGTCCTCGTACCAGACGTCGCGGTGGCGGTGCCAGGCGATGTCGGCGCCGGTGCGCTTGCAGACGATCACCTTGCGCACCGAATAGGTGGCCGGGTTGGTCAGGGCCTCGTCGACGTTGGCCTTGAGCGGGATCTTGCGCCCGCCGCGCACGCCTTCGTCGGCGGTGATCACCAGCTTGGACTGGCAGTCGCTGATGCGGCCGGCCAGGGATTCGGGAGAGAAGCCGCCGAACACCACCGAGTGCACCGCGCCGATACGGGCGCAGGCCAGCATGGCCACCACGGCCTCGGGGATCATCGGCATGTAGATGGTTACCACGTCGCCGCGGTGGATGTCCTGGCCGCGCAGGGCGTTGGCCAGCTGGCAGACCTCGCGATGCAGCTCGCGGTAGGTGATGTGGCGGCTGTCGGCCGGATCGTCGCCTTCCCAGATGATGGCGGTCTGGTCGCCGCGGGTTTCCAGGTGGCGATCCAGGCAGTTGTAGGAGGCGTTCAGGGTGCCATCGGCGAACCACTGGATGTCGACGCGATGATCGTCGAAAGAGGTCTGCTTGACCCGGCTGAAGGGCTTGATCCAGTCCAGGCGCTGGGCCTGCTCGCGCCAGAAGCCATCGGGGTTGAGGATGGACTGCTGGTACAGCCGGCGATAGGTGACTTCATCGGTCAGGGTCTGGGAAGCGACTTCCGCGCGGACCGGGTAGAAAGCGGCACTCATGGGACGATCTCCTCGGCGGGAAACTGTTGTTCTTGTTGTGTTCCGTTGTACGGCGCGCACCGGTTTCGGACCATTCGACCATGGTCGGACGGGACGCCGGGAGCTGACCGGCGGGTCTGTTACCCTGCCCTTTCGTGACTTTCTTTCCCCAAGGAGCGCCCCATGGCCGATCTCGCCCACTCCCATTGCGTCCCCTGCCGCTCCAGCGAGCCTGCCCTGAGCGAGGCCGCCAGCAACGAATTACTCAAGGCCGTCCCGGGGTGGACGCTGGTCGAGCGCGAAGGAATTCCACGGCTGGAACGCCGCTATGCCTTCGGCAACTTTCTGGAAGCGCTGGACTTCACCAACCGCGTCGGCCGCGAGGCGCAGGATGAGGATCACCACCCGGCCCTGCTCACCGAATGGGGCGCGGTGACGGTGAGCTGGTGGACCCACAACATCGGCGGCCTGCACCGCAACGACTTCATCATGGCCGCCCGTACCGATGCGGTCGCCCTGGCGGCCAACGTCTGAGCGCCGGACCGCCGGCCGCACGCTAGTCGCAGGCGGCGGCGAGTCCCTCGGCATGCACGAAGCACAGCTTGTTGCCTTCCGGATCCCGGCAGTAGGCGGCGTAGAAGTCCGCGCCATAGTCCGGCCGGATGCCGGGAGCGCCCTCGTCATTGCCGCCCAGTTGCAGGGCGCGGTGCCAGGCCGCCTCGACGGCCGCCGGCGAAGGCGCGGCGAAGCTCACCTGGACGCCATTGCCCCAGGAGGCCGGCAGGCCATTGAAGGGCAGCTGTACATAGAATTGCGGCCACGCTCGCCCCGGGCGCTGCCAGCCACACCCGGGCGGGCCACCATCGTCTTCGGCCGGCATCCGCACCAGGCCGAGCTCGTGCAACACGCCGTCGTAAAAATCGATCAGGCGCTCCAGATCACGCGCGCCTACCTGTACATGGCTGAACATGGGCTCTCTCCCGCTTGCCAGGGGCCATCAGGCCACGTTAGACCAGTCTGCTGCGGCTGCCTATCGGCTCGACAAGCCCGGTCCGGGCGGTTAGCGTGGCGGCCTTTGCCTGTGACGACATAGCCATGAATCTGCGCACCCTCCCCCGCCTGACCAAGATCGGTCTGGTCTTCTTCATCCTCGGCCTGCTGGGCGTGGCCTTCGCCCTCTATGGCCTCTACCAGGGTCCGCGTCCCTCCGAACCCGGCGCCATGCGCAGCCTGCTGTTCGCGGCAGGCTTGCAGCTGACCGGCTACGTGCTGCTCAACCGCAATCGCTTCCGCATGCTGTCCGGCCGGCGCAAGGACTGACCATGACCCTCCAGTGGAGCTGCCGCGCCGCACCGGCGCTGACCACCGCCGAGCTTTATGCCGCCCTGGTGCTGCGCGCCCGGGTCTTCGTGGTGGAGCAGCAGTGCATCTATCCCGACGCCGATGGCCTGGACCTGGCGGAAGACGTCTGGCACCTGTTCGGCTGGCGCGACGACCAGTTGCACGCCTACCTGCGCCTGCTCGGCGCGGTACGCGAGGAAGTGGTGATCGGCCGGGTGATCGTCGCCCCCGAGGGCCGCGGCAGCGGCCTGGGGCATCTGCTGCTGGCGGAAGCCCTGCGCGTCTGCGCCGAGCGCTGGTCCGGGCGCCCGCTGTTCCTCTCCGCCCAGGCCCATTTGCAGGCCTACTATGGCCGCTATGGCTTCACACCCTGCTCAGCGGTCTATGACGAAGACGGCATTGCCCATATCGACATGCGTCGCCTGGCCGACTAACGGCGGCGCAGCGGATCGAGCAGCGGCTTGAGGCCGTTGTGGTCGATCTCCTGCATCAGCGCCAGCAAGCGGCCCAGCTCGCCAGGCGGAAAGCCGCTGCGGGCGAACCAGTTGAGGTAGTGGCCCGGCAGGTCGGCCAGCAGGCGGCCGGCGTACTTGCCATAGGGCATGGTCCAGGTCACCAGGGCTTCCAGATCCGCGGGTTGCATCTCTTGTCTCCTCTACACGGCCTGGCGATTATGCCATGCCCTCAGGGGCCAACCGTCGGCCGCGGGGAGCGCCAGCCGTCCGCGACGATCCCAGCTACACCAGGTCTGCAGAGGATTTCAGCATGAGCAACGTTTCCCGGCCGCTGGCCGCCGTCACCGGTGCCTCCAGCGGCATCGGCTTCGAACTGGCCAAGCAGCTGGCCCGCCACGGCCATGATCTGCTGCTGGTCTCCCGCGGCGATGGGCTGGACGCCGCCGAGCGCGAATTGCGTGCCCTGGGGGTCAAGGTCTGGAGCCATGCGGCCGACCTGCGCACCGCCGTGGGAGTGGAAGAGACCTTTAGATTCCTGCGTCGCCAGGGCCGCCCGCTGGACGTCGTGGTGCTCAACGCCGGCGTCGGCCTGGGCGGCGCCTTCGTCGGCCAGACGCGCCTGGAAGACGAGATGGCATTGATCCAGCTCAATGTGATGGCCACCGTGCACCTGGCCAAGCTGGTGTTGCCGGAGATGGTCGCCGCCGGCCGCGGCCGGGTGCTCTTCACCTCCTCCATCTCGGCCACCGCGCCGATTCCCTTCGAGGCCGTCTACGGCGCCTCCAAGGCCTTCATCAATTCCTTCGCCTTCGCCCTGCGCAACGAGCTGAAGGACAGCGGCGTGACCCTGACGGTGCTCATGCCCGGCCAGACCGACACCAACTTCTTCCACCGCGCCGGCGAAGACGACACCAGCGTCGGCGCCGGGCCCAAGCACGATCCGGTACAGGTGGCCGCCCAGGGTTATGCCGCCCTGATGCAGGGCCTCGACCATGTCTATGGCGGCGGTCCCGAGGTCCAGCACGAGGGCGAGGTGCTCAATCGGGTGGAAAGCGAGGCTCAGAAGGCCGAACGGCACCGCGCCTGGTCGGAGCCGGGATCGGCGGAAAAAAAGGACTAGCTGCGCTTACGCCAGGCGAGGTGTCAGGCCCCTGCCTGACGTCCGCCCGACAGCCTCTAGTTGACCGGCGTGGCCCCGGGCGTGCCGCACTTGGCGAACTTGCCCTTGGCATCCTTGCATTGCACCGCCTTGGTCTTGGTCGTGTCGCATTTGACGAACTTGCCGTGGGCATCCCGGCAGGGCGCCGCCTGGACGCTGGCGGATGCGAAAAGGGTCAGGGCTAGCGCGGCGAACAGTGCTTTGAGCATGACGATCACCTCCAGGGCCGGGAGTGGCCTCTCGAAGCGTAGCTTGCATGCCAGGGCGCTGCCACGGGCGCTAGCTAGCGACACAAAAGCTCGTATCCAGGCACTGGAGGGAAGACCGTGAGGCTTGCTCGATGTGTGTCGAGGCCGCTCCCCAACGCTCGTTGACGTCATCCGCAGGCTCGTATGGACGAGAAAGTCTTGCCGCCCCCAATTAATGTACATACGATAAATCCATGGACATCACCTTCGACCCGGCCAAGAACGCCCTCAACATCGCTGCTCGCGGATTGAGCTTCGAAGGGGTTGCCAACTTCGATTTCGAAACGGCGCTGATCTGGGTCGACGACCGCAGGATCTATCCGGAAGTACGGTATTCGGCCCTGGGCCTGGTTGCGGGCCGAGTGCATGCCGTGGTGTTCACCGAAACCGCTACCGGCATTCGGGTCATCAGCTTCCGCAAGGCAAACAATCGCGAGGTAAAACGCTATGAGCAAGCCACTCAACCCTGAATTGATCGACGCGGAAAACCCTGAGTGGACCGACGAGAAGGTCGAGCAATCGGTGCGTATCGGTGCGTTGCCGGTGACCTTGCAAGCCAAGCTGCGTCGCGGCCGACCCCAAGCGAGCGTCACCAAGGAGCGCATCACCATTCGGCTTTCCCCGGACGTTGTCGACGCCTTCCGCGCGACGGGTTCAGGCTGGCAAACCCGCATGGATGCCGCGCTCAAGGACTGGCTGAAAACGCATTCGCCGTCCTGATCGTGCTCCGCCTTGCCCTGACACTGGGCGTCCATCTCCAAGCTGGATAAATCAGGAGTCGCGCTATCCAGACCTGCCGCTAGAGGCCTAGGGCAGCATCCGCCGATTCCCCTCGACGTTCTTGCGGCCGACCAGGCTGCTCACTGTACCGCCCGATCTCTGCCTCACTGATCCTCGCGCACCGCGGGAACAGGCGCCAAGATGCCCATTCGCCAATCACCATGGGAACGACCATGCGCACCCTGGGCCTGCTGGGCGGCATGAGCTGGGAGAGTTCGGCTCACTACTATCGCATCCTCAACGAAGAGGTCCGGCGGCGACTGGGTGGCAGTCATTCGGCGGCCTGCCTGCTGCTGTCGGTGGACTTCGCCGAGATCGCTGCCCTGCAGCATGCCGGCGACTGGGCGACGCTGGGTCTACGTCTGCAGGCGCATGCGCGACAACTGGCGGCCGGCGGTGCCGAGGCGCTGGTGCTCTGTACCAACACCATGCATTGCCTGGCGGCGGAGATCGAGGCGGCCACGGCCCTGCCGCTGTTGCAGATCGCCGATCCCACCGGGACGGCGATCCAGGCGAAGGGCCTGCGGACCGTCGGCCTGCTGGGCACCGCCTTCACCATGGAGCAGGCCTTCTATCGCGAGCGGCTGACGGCGCGCTTCGGCCTGGAGGTGCTGGTGCCTGAAGCGACCGCGCGCCAGACCGTGCACCGCATCATCTATGAAGAGCTGGTGCGCGGCGAGGTGCGCGCCGAATCGCGGGCCGCCTATCGCGCCATCATCGCCGAACTGGTCGCCCGGGGCGCCGAGGGCATCGTGCTCGGCTGCACCGAGATCATGCTGCTGGTGGACCAGAGCGACAGTGCGGTGCCGCTGTTCGACACCACGCGACTGCACGCCCTGGCCGCCGTGGACTGGGCCTTGGACGAGCCCCGGGACTAACCCTGCAGTCGCTGCGCCACCTCGGCCAGCAGCGGACGGGCATCGAGCGCGGGCTGCTGGCACTCCGCGGCCAGGGCCGCCAGTGCCGGATCGACCGGCTCGCTGCACCGCGCCAGCCACTCCTCCAGCAGGATGCCGAAGGCGCGACTCTCGAAGCGTTGCAGGCGCGCCGCCTGAATCTCGTCCTCGGGCAGCAGCGAGGCACCGCCAAAATCCCCCAGCAGGCAGCGGGCGCCACCGTCCCAGAGGATGTTGTGGGCATAGAAATCACCGTGGACCAGGCCGTGCCCGTGCAGGTGCGCCAGGGCACTGGCCATGCCGCCAGCCATGCTGCGCACGGCGCTGGCGGTGAAGCGGGTGTCCTCGGGATAGACGTCGCGGCTGCAGGTGGTGAAGCTGGGCGGACCGGCCAGGTTGCCGAAGGCCGGCTCCACCAGCTCCAGCACCAGGCCGCTGCGCTGCTCGGGATGCTCGGCCAGATCACCGAGAGCACCGATCAGCCAGGGATGGGTGCCGGCGCTGAGGCTGGCGGCGCTTTCGCTTTCCGGGGTGCCATCGCTGGTCATGCTGCCCTTGAACAGCTTGACGGCAACCTCGCGCGACCCGGTGGGCGATTGCCAGCGCGCCTGATGGATGATGCCGGAGGCGCCCTCCCCCAGCCGCTCGCCAAGCTGCAGATCACCCCAGGCGATGCGCTGCTGGCGGGCGGCCTGAGCTCGCACCGCGCGCTCGCGCTCGGCGCCCAGGGGATTGTCGCCATAAGCCAGCCAGGTCAGCCGTGGCAACTCCAGGATGGCCGGCGGCAGCGCGGCGAAGCGATTCGCCGACAGCCGCAGCAGTTCCAGCTGGTGCAGGTCGGCCATGGACGCCGGCAGATGCTGCAAGCGGTTACCGGCCAGCATCAGCTTTTGCAGGGCGGGACGTTCGCCCAGGGCGGCGGGCACCTCGGCGATGCGGTTGTCGGTAAGGATCAGCCAGCGCAGGCGTGGCGGCAGGGCCGCGGCGCCTACCCGCTCCAGCTGGCAGGCCTTGAAGCCGATCATCTCCAGCCTGGGCAGCGTGCCCAGCACCTCGGGCAGTTCAGTGAAGGGATTGCCCGAGCAGAAGAGAATGCGCAGCTGGTGCAACCGACCCAGGTCGGCGGGCAAGCGGGTCAGCCGATTGCCCGACAGGTCGAGGATTTCCAGGCTGTCGGCCAGGTTATAGATCTCTTCGGGAAATTCGGTCAGATCGGCGCGCAGGGTCAGGCGCGTGGCCCCGGCCAGTTCGCCGGCACGCAGCCGGGCAAGGGTATCCGTCATGGGAAAGCGACTCTCACTGTCTGGAAAAACCGGCACCCGCCGGTGATGGCGCGGACGTTAGCACGCCGGGGCAACTAGCCGCGGCCCTCGTGCGCCAGAATGCGCGCCACTGCCTCTTGCAGCGTGCCGGCGGTCACCTGGGGCGGCGCCAGGGGATTGGCCACCTGGTCGGGACGCCGCTGCAGCAGGGCACCCTTGAACCCGGCGGCCTGGGCGCCGGCGATGTCCCAGGCATGGACGGCGATCAGCCACAGGTCTTCGGCGGGTTGACCCAGGCTGCTGGCGGCCTTGCGATAGGTGGCCGTAACCGGCTTGCTGGCGTCGGCGTCCTCGGCCGAGAGGATATCGGCGAAGGCGTCGCTCAGGCCGGCGTATTCCAGCTGCGCCCGGGTCGCGGCGCGCGCATTGTTGGAAAAGGCGATGCAGCGCACGCCCTGTGCCCGGGCGAAATCGAGGCCCGCGCGGACATCGGCATGGGCGGGCAGCCGTTTGAGGGCGTCCGCGACGCGCTGCCGGTCGGCGGCGGTGAGCGTTCGCCCGAACCGTGCGCCGATCATCTCCAGCGCCGCCTGACCCTGGGTCTCGAAGGGGGCGTGCCGGCCACAGAGCTCGGCGCTCATGGCGTTCTGCAAGGTCTGGGCGAACCATAGCGTGCGGCTCTGAGGGTCACCGAACAGGTCGGTGAACAGGCCATCCAGCGCGGACAGGTCCAGCACGGTCTCGTTGATGTCGAACAGGCAGGTCAGGGTCATGGTCGCTACTCGGCAGGGGATATCCCTTCGACCAGGGCTCGCGATTGACGTGCAGCCGCGCTAAGGTTCCAGACTGGCAGGCGAGACGAAACGGCTAAAGTCTTATGATTTCTCGCCGATACTTCCGCAGACCTGCCTCTCGTTTGCTGCACTCGCCTGGCTCGGGTCGCGGCAGTTCTTCCAGGATGGGCTTGTTGCTCGAGCAAGGCTCATCGATATTCCCGAGATAGCCTGATGGCCGATTCACTGAAGTACGAAGATGACCGCCTCAACGCCCTGCACGCCCTGGAGTTGCTGGATTCGGCGCCGGCGGAGGAATTCGATCGCCTCTGCGAACTGGTCGCCAGCAGCTTCAATGTGCCGACCGCGCTGATCAGCCTGGTGGATCGCGATCGCCAGTGGTTCAAGGCCCGCGTCGGCTTCGACCTGGCGCAGATGCCCATCGAGGACGCCTTCTGCGCCCACACCATCCAGGCCGAGGATGGCCGGATGGAGATCAACGATGCCTGCTGCGATACCCGCTTCAGCCATAACCCCCTGGTGGTACGCGCCCCCCATGTGCGTTTCTATGCCGGCTCGACCCTGGTCACCGAGGGCGGCTATGCCATCGGAAGTCTGTGCATCCTCGACAGCCAGCCGCGCGAACTGACGGCCGCGGAACGCAAGCGCCTGGACGATTTCGCCGCCCAGGTGATGAGCCTCATAGGCCTGCGCCAGCACCTGCGCCGCCGTGATCCGGTCAGCGGCCTGCCCAATCGCCAGCAGTTCCACGCCGATGTCGCCCAACTGGCCGAACTCCAGCCCGACGAGGGGCGCCTGCTGGTGCTGGTGGATCCCCTGGAGACCCACTGGAAGGAGCAACTGATTCTGGCCCAGGGCATGTGGCCCTTCGAGACCTTTCTGCGCAGCCTGGCCTTGCGCCTGTGCGACGCCCTGAGCGAGCGGGCCAAGGTCTATCACGTGGACACCAAGAGATTCGCCTTCCTGCTGCCGGAGGACTGCGATTATCCGCCGCTGCTCGACGCGCTCATCGCCCAGTTGCGGATGCCGGTCCAGGCCGACCGCATTCCCATCGATCCGCCGGTCAAGGCCGGTGTGGTGCCCTTCCTGCTCGACGCGGGCGAAGTCCGCGACCTGCTGCGCAAGGCCATGGTGGCGGTCGATCAGGCGGCGCTGAGCAGTCGTCACTGGGTCGTCTACGAACGCCCCCGGGACGAGGCCTTCCAGCGGATCTTCCAGCTGGTCCGGCAGATTCCCGAAGCCCTGGAGCGCGGCGACTTCAGCCTGGCCTTCCAGCCACGCCTGGCTCTGCCCGGACGTCGACTGTGCAGCGCCGAAGCCCTGTTGCGCTGGACCCATCCGCAACTCGGTCCCATCGCGCCCGGCGACTTCATTCCGGCGATCGAGAAGACCGCGCTGATCCACAGCGTCACCCGCTGGGTGATCCGTACCGCCGTCAGCCAGCTGGCGCACTGGGACAATCGCTATCAGGGGCGACTGTCGCTCAACCTGTCGCCACGGGATTTCGACGAAGGCGATCTGGTCGACCTGCTGCGCGAGACCTGCCAGCGCCAGGGTGTCGATCCGCGGCGGCTGGAAGTGGAGATCACCGAAGGCGAATGGCTGAAACGCAATCCCGAGGCCATCGCTCAGCTGCATGCCCTGCGCGAGCTGGGCCTGGAGATTGCCATCGACGACTTCGGCAGTGGCTACAGCAACTTCGCCTATCTCTACGAATTGCCGGTCACCAGCGTCAAGCTCGACCGCTCGCTGATCCATGACCTGCCCGAGGATCCACGCAAGCAGGAGGTGGTCAGGGCGCTGCTGGCGCTGATCGGCAAGCTCGGCTATCGCAGCGTCGCCGAGGGCATAGAGACGCCCGAGGTGCTGGCCTTCCTGCAGGAAGCCGGCTGCGACGAGGTCCAGGGCTATCTGCTGGCCCGGCCCATGGCCCTGCCCGCTTTCGAGGCCTGGTACGCCGAACGGGGTTAAGCCGAATGGATGAGGTCATTTGACTGACAAATTCATTCCAGGCTCTACACTGGTTCAGGTCGTAGTTTCCCGGGAGTGAGGACATGAGGGAATCAGGTACCGAGTTGTTGGAGGTGGTTGGCCTGGATACCGGCAACCTGAGCAGCCAGGGCTGCATCGACAAGGTGCTGCACGCGCTGCGCATCCACCTGGACATGGACGTGGCCTTTCTTGCCGAATTTCGCCAGCAGGATCGGGTCTTTCGCAACGTCGATGCGGCGCCCGATGCGCCGCTCAAGGCCGGCGATGCCCTGCCGCTCAGCCAGGGCTATTGTCAGCAGGTGGTGACCGGCCACCTGCCCGAACTCATCCCCGACACCCGCGCCGTCGGCGCTACCCGGCTGATCCCGGAAACCCGCAGCGTGCCCATCGGCGCTCACGTCAGCGTGCCGGTGCGGCTCAGCGATGGCGAACTCTATGGCACCTTCTGCTGCTTCAAGTACCAGCCCGATCCGACCCTGAGTCCCCGTGACCTGGAGTTGGTGCGGACCTTTGCCGAACTGGTGGCCGATCGCCTCAGCCTGGACGTCTCCAGTCGCCGCGGCCAGGTGGAGATGCGCGAGCGCATCCAGGGCGCGGTGGCCGCCCACCAGCCGAGCATCGTCTACCAGCCGATCTATCACCTGGCGGATCTGCGCATCGCTGGCTGGGAGTCGCTGTCGCGCTTCCACTGCCCGCCGCAGCGCAGCCCGGACCTGTGGTTTTCCGAAGCCAGCGCCATCGGTCTGGGGGACGAGCTCGAAGAATGCGCCATGCGCTTCGCCCTGCAGGGGCTGCAGAGTCTGCCCGACGACAGCTACCTGACCATGAACTGTTCGCCGCAGACCATCCTGGGCGGGCGCCTGCCAGCGCTGCTGGCCGGCAATCCTCCCGGACGCCTGGTGCTGGAGATCACCGAACATGCCGAGGTCGACGACTACGACGCCCTGCATGCCCAGCTGCAACCGCTGCGGGCCCAGGGCGTGCGCCTGGCCATCGACGATGCCGGCGCCGGCTATTCGAGTCTGAGGCACATCCTTCGACTGCGGCCGGACATGATCAAGCTGGACATGAGCCTGGTGCGCGACATCGATCGCGACGCCGAACGCCGGGCGCTGGCCTCGGCGATCATCGCCTTCGCCCGCGAGACCCACAAGGAGGTGATCGCCGAGGGGGTGGAAACCCTCGCCGAGCTGGAAGCGCTCAAGGCGCTGCAGGTGGACAAGGTGCAGGGCAACCTGCTGAGTCGCCCGCTGCCGCGCGACGACGCCCTGCGCCTGCCCCGGCGGCGCCAGCTGGAAGGCCAGGCGGACCGCTGAACCGGGAAGGATCGGCGGCCATTCAAGTCGTCGATCCTTTGGCCGATACGCAGAGGCGAATGATCCCTTCCTCTGACGCCAGAACTATTCTCGGCCGATCTTTGCCCTGCAGGAGTTACCGGTGCGCTCCATCCTGGTCATCGAAGACAGCCCCATGGTCCTCAAGATTCTGGCGCACCTCTTTCGTCAGCAGCGCGACTTCGAGCCGGTATTCTGCGCCACCCTGGCCGAAGCCGAGCTGATGCTGGAAACCTCGGCCAATCTGTTCTTCGCCGCCCTGGTGGACCTCAACCTGCCCGATGCGCCCAATGGCGAAAGCGTCGATCTGGTGCTGCGCTATCGTCTGCCCTGCATCGTCCTCAGCGGTTCCTACGACGAGCGCCGGCGCGACGACCTGCTCACCAAGGGCGTGGTCGACTATGTGCTCAAGGAAAGCCAGTACTCCTACGAATTCGCCTTCCGGCTGCTGCGGCGGCTGGACAGCAATACCGCGGTCAAGATCCTCATCGCCGAGGACTCCGACGCCACCCGCAACTACATCCGCCATGTGCTGACGCCCCACCGCTACCAGCTGCTGGACGCCTGCGACGGCAACGAGGCCCTGCGCCTGCTGCAGGAGCAGCCGGACATCGACCTGCTGGTGGTGGACCACAGCATGCCCGGCCTCAGCGGCTTCGAACTGGTGCAGATGTTGCGGCAGAAGCTGCGCCGCCACGACCTCAGCATCATCGGCCTGTCGGCCGACGAAAAGGGTTCGCTCAGCGCCAAGTTCATCAAGCAGGGGGCCGACGACTTCCTGCGCAAGCCCTTCTGCCCCGAGGAGCTCAATTGCCGAGTGGTCTCGACCCTGGAACGGCGGGATCTCATGCGCGCCCTCACCCACGCCGCCCAGTACGATTCCCTCACCGGGCTGCGCAACAGGCGCGCCTTCCAGGATCAGGCCCAGGAGCTGTTCCGCCAGGCCGAACGCGAGGGCCACGCCCTGAGCGTGGCCATGCTGGACCTGGATCACTTCAAGCGCATCAACGACGAACACGGCCATGCCAGCGGTGACAGTGCCTTGGTGGTCTTCGCCCAGGCCTTGGCCCGGACCCTGCCCCAGGATCTCACCGGTCGCCTGGGTGGCGAGGAATTCGCCTTGGTCAGCCGGATGCCACCGGAGCAGCTGCTGCAGGCGCTGGACCTGCTGCGCCGCTACTGCCACGCCCAGAGCTATGCCCCCGGCGCCCCGCCGCTGTCGTTCAGCGCCGGCGTCTTCAGCGGCCTCGCCGACGACCTCGAAGGCTTCCTCCACGAAGCCGACCGGCGCCTCTATCAGGCCAAACGCCAGGGCCGCGGTCGGACCTGCCTGGTGCTCGAGGCCGACTAGGCCCGTGCCCCGGTTGGCGCCATCCATCACAAGACATATGATGTCATACAATTGACCTGCCGATACAGGTTGATCCGCATTGCCTCGTCTGAACAATAACAATCAAGGACCTGCACCATGCATGACTCCCTCCCGGGCCTCGCCCGGCCATTGTCACGTCGCCAGTTGCTCCAGAGCGGCCTGGTCTGCGGCGCCGCCCTCGCCCTGCCCGGTCTCGCCCGCGCCGGGGAACCCCTGAGCCAACGCTATCCCGATCCGCTGATCGAGATCCTCGACGACCGCTTCCTCGAGTTGCGGCTGTTCAACGCCAGTGTCGAACGCCTGGCCACCGGCCTGCGCTGGGCCGAAGGCCCGGTGTGGATCGGCGATGGCAACTACCTGCTGATGAGCGACATCCCCAACAACCGCATCGTGCGCTGGGATGAGGTCAGCGGCCGGCTGGACACCTACCGTGCCCAGTCGAATTTCGCCAACGGCCTGACCCGTGATCGCCAGGGTCGGCTGATCGCCTGTGAAGGCTCCACCACTCACGGCCTCGGGCGGCGGGTCACCCGCACCGAGCACGATGGGCGTATCACGGTGCTGGCCGATAGCTTCGACGGCAAGCCGTTCAATTCGCCCAATGACGTGGTGGTCAAGCGTGACGGCTCCATCTGGTTCAGCGACCCGCCGTTCCAGGCCAACAGCGACTACGAGGGTCATAGGGTCAAGACCGAGCAACCCGATGGGGTCTATCGCATCGACGGCGAGAGCCTGGCGGTGACCCGGGTGATCGGTGATCTCAACGGCCCCAACGGCCTGGCCTTCTCGCCGGACGAAAAGCTGCTCTATGTGGTCGAGGGCCGCGCCAAGCCCAATCGCCTGGTGTGGGCCTATACGGTCAGGGACGACGGCAGCCTGGGCGAGCGCCGCAAGCACATCGAGGCGCTGGAATACGGCGCCCTGGACGGCATCAAGTGCGACGTGGCGGGCAATCTCTGGTGCGGCTGGGGCAGCAGTGGCGCGCCGGCGGCCAAGCCCGAGGCGCTCGATGGCGTGCGGGTCTTCGATCCCAGCGGCAAGGCGCTGGGGCACATCCACCTGCCGGAACGCTGCCCCAACCTCTGCTTTGGCGGCCCGGAAGGCAACCGGCTGTTCATGGCCGGTTCCCACTCGCTGTACAGCCTCTACGTCAACATCCGTGGTGCCGGCCTCTAGCCGCTAGCGGGACTCGGGCGGCGACTGCTCGGCCAGGACGGTCAGGGAGTCGAGCACGCTGTCCAGGGCGTAGGCCGCTTCGAAGCGCGCCAGATTCTGGGTGAGGTCGGCCAGGCTGGTGGTGATCCCCAGCCAGTTGCCCAGGCCGATCTGGCGCGCCGCTTCCGGCAGCGAACAACCGCCATCGCGGCGTTCCAGCCAGGCCAGCACCAGTTCCGGCGGGGTATCGGCTTCGAGGCCCAGGGTGCGCAGCAGTCGCAGGGCCTTGGCCTGTTCGCGGGGTGGCAGCCGATGGCGGGCCGTAGGGGTGGGCTGGTCGACGATCAGCGTCAACCGGGAGCCGGGGGTATCGGTCATCTGGACCTCTAGGGACTACACCAGAACCGTACGGCGCGAGGCCGCTTCATCGCCCCATGTTAGGCGAATAGTCTGGCCAATTGCCATCCCCGGGCCCGACCCTCGTCACCTGGAAAACGCCGTTCGGCCCCCTGCTCCCCTCAGCGCGCGGCGCGGCCCCGGCAGCGCTGCCAGCGTTCCTCAACCCGCTGGGCGAACCAGGCGGTGGTGAGGGTGCGGGTGATCTTGGGACTTTCCAGGGTGATGCCCGGCAGGATGGCGCGCGGCAGGCTGCGACCGGCCTTGCGCTCGGCCAGGGCATAGACCTTGGCATAGAGATCGGTCTTGGCGAAGTCCTCGGACTCCCCCGCCTCCAGGTCGTGGCGGATGGCGATGTCGCTCATGCCCAGGGCCGGCGCCAGGCGATTGACCGCCCGCTCGGTCTCGCCCTGGGTCCGCGAACCGGGCACCACCAGATCGCCGTCCAGCGCCAGCTTCATCCCCGTGGCCCGGCTTACCGCGCTCTGGAAGGCGGCATTGCGACTGGCGTACCAGCCGGCGTTGAAATCGGCGAAGCGATACAGCGGCGTGGCATAGTCCGCCGGATAGCCCAGCAGGTGCGCGGTGCCGAAATAGAGACCGCCCCGTCGGCTGAACACCTCGTGGCGGATGGAACCCTCGCGCTCATAGGGATAGCCGCGGGCATGAGCCTCGGCGAAGTCGATGCTGACCTGCATGGGGCCGCCGGTGCGCACCGGATTGAAGCGCCCGAACAACTGGCCTCCCAGGGGCACCATGGCGATGAAGTCCTCGAAGATCAGACTCAGCTCGCGCTCGGTTCGGGCACTGTCCAGGCGCTGGGCGTAGGTCTTGCCGGTGGGCGACCTGAGGTTGAGCGCGGTGCGCACCAGCAGTTGAGGCACATAGGCCCGCGCCGCACGTCTGTCGATCTCTTCCCGGGCGATCCGCCCCAGCCCCGGCACCGGCGGATCGACCTGGTAGGTGGATTCCTGCTCCGCCACCGCCAGCACGGCGCAGAGGTTGTCCGTCGAGGGCTCGAGGCCCTGGGCGCTGAAGGCGGTCTGGATATCGCTGGCCCAGCCCTGCCGATCCGCGACGCTGGCCGGCAGCAGCCGCAGGAGCTCGGCGCGCACCTCGGCCGGCGAACGGGTTGGACCCTGGGAGCTGGGCGTCAGGCTGCAACCGGCCAGCACCAGGGCAGCGGCCAGGGCGGTCCAGCCGCGCAATCGCGGCAGGGTAGGCAAGGCGGGAACAGACGGCACGGCAGCAGCGGACACGGCGACTCCAGGGGATTCCTTTGGCCGCTTTGACCACGCCCTCGGCCAAACGGCTGTCCTGAACGCTAGATAACTTCTGGCTATATCGATGTAACCCTTTCATTCAACCAGAGCTGACGGTTGGCTGGGATTCCCGGGCAAGTCCTACTAAAATAGTCGGACTTTAGTTCGAAGCTACCGGAACCATGATGCAGCAGACCTCTACGCTTTCCTCTCCTCGCCTGCCCTGGGCGGCCCTGTGGGCGACCTGCCTGCTCGCCCTGGGCATGGTCTTTCTAGGCCAGGCCGTGGGCGGCCGTCAGGCGCTCCTGCTGCTGCTCGGCGGCGCCCTCGGCCTGACCCTCTACCACGCCGCCTTCGGCTTCACCTCGGCCTGGCGGGTGTTCATCCTCGACCGCCGCGGCGCCGGCCTGCGCGCCCAGATGGTGATGCTGGCCCTGGCGGTGCTGCTGTTCTTTCCCGCCCTGGGCGCCGGCAGCCTGTTCGGCGAGGCGGTGCGCGGCAACGTCTCGCCGCTGTCCACCTCGGTGGTGGTCGGCGCCTTCCTGTTCGGCATCGGCATGCAACTGGGCGGCGGCTGCGCCTCGGGCACCCTGTTCACCGCCGGCGGCGGCAATGCGCGGATGCTGGTGACCCTGCTGTTCTTCGTCATCGGCTCGCTGATCGCCACCCAGCACCTGGGCTGGTGGTTCGCCCTGCCCAGTCTGCCGCCGACCTCCCTGGTGACCAGCCTGGGCGTGCTGCCCGGCATCCTGGTCAGCCTGGCGGCCTTCGCCCTGATCGCCGGGGTCTCGGTGGTACTGGAGCGCCGTCGCCACGGCTCGCTGGAAGTCACGGTGCCCGGTGAACACCAGGGCGCGGCGCGCCTGCTGCGCGGCAACTGGCCACTGGTCTGGGGCGCCATCGCCCTGGCCATACTGAACTTCGTCACCCTGGCCCTGGCCGGTCGCCCCTGGGGCGTCACCTCGGCCTTCGCCCTCTGGGGCGCCAAGGGCGCCGGTCTGCTCGGGCTGGACGTCTCCGGCTGGGCCTTCTGGCAGCAACCGGCCAATGCCCGGGCGCTGGCCGAGCCCTTCTGGTTTGACGTCACCAGCGTGATGAATCTCGGCATCATGCTGGGCGCCCTGGCTGCCGCCGGTCTCGCCGGCCGCTTCGCCCCCAGCCTGCGCATTCCCGCGCGGTCGCTGGTGGCGGCGGTGCTTGGCGGCCTGCTGCTGGGCTACGGCGCGCGGCTGGCCTATGGCTGCAACATCGGCGCCTACTTCAGCGGCATCGCCTCGGGCAGCCTGCACGGCTGGCTGTGGCTGGTGGCCGCCTTCTTCGGCAACAGCCTGGGCGTGCGCCTGCGCCCCTTCTTCTTTCCCGGCGAACGCCGCGTCGAACGCCTGACCGGCTGCTAGACCGGCAGGACCTGGCGACCGGGCGGCAGCGCTCCCGGTCGCTCCGGCAGGCTGATGACCCCGTACTGGGGCGCGCCGTGGTAGGTCTTCAGCGCCTGCATGACGAAGAGCAGGGCCGCGGTGCCCTGGTATTCGAACAGTCCCTGCAGCGGCCAGATGGTCATGAAGGCGAGGAATACCGCCAGGGTGAATTCCAGGTCCCGGCTCAGCTTGCGCGCCACCAGGTAGTGGACCGCCAGGCCGATGGGAATCACCAGGATCGACAGGAAACCGAAGCGGAACACGGTGCCGAAGATGCCGACGTCGGAAAGGAAGAAGTAGTCGCCGAAGATCGGCTTGAAGCCGTCGTTCCACATCAGGCTGAGGCTGCCGCTGGGCAGGCCGTTGTACAGCTGCAGGTGGTTGATGATCTGGGAAATGGTGTTTTCCCGGACGTTGTCGGTGGGGCCTTCCTGCACCGAGCGCGCATAGAAATCCAGGTTGAAGCCGAGGGTTTCCAGGAGGTGCGGATAGAGGATCAGCGGTGCGATGATGATAGCGCCGAACAGCGCCGGGCCGACCAGACGCGCGCGCAGGGCGAGGATGGTGAACACCAGGCAGACCACGATCAGCTGGCGGGTCTGCAACACCACCACGATGGTCGCCAGAAAGAACAGCGCCAGCAGGCCGTGCCTCAGCTTGGGCCGCAACTGGCCGTCGATGAAGGAACGCCCGCGACCGGCGAAGTAGATGCAGATGAAGTAGCCGAAGAAGATGGCGCCCGCCCCCGTGGAGGCCCGTCCGGGACGGCTGAGGTCCTTCACCTCCTCGCGCAGGTCCGGCAGCATCTTGAAGTAGGACAGCCAGCACAGCAGCGCCGAGAGCAGCCCGACCAGGATGATCAGATTCTCGAACTGCACGGCATTCAGCCGCTTGGCCAGGTAGAGCACCAGGAAGGCGCTGAAGCAGTAAAGCACGCGCCGCTCCTCGATGAGGCCGTAGACCAGCGGCTGGCCCCAGAACAGCTGGGCGAACACCGCCGGCAGGCCGACGAACACCGCCGTGGAAAACAGGCAGAAGCCCATCAGCAGCCGATAGTCGCGCTGCGGCCGATGCCAGGTGCTCAGGGTGAAGAGCGCGAAGAAACCCAGGCAGATCGCCAGGTACAGCTCGCCCACGTAGCGGATGCCCACCGGATTGGTCGGGCTCTGTTCGAAGACGCCGAACTGCAGGACCATCAGGCCACCCAGGGCCAGAAAACTCAGTCGATTGATCAGCGTACCCGGCATACCCGGTTTCCTCGCAGCACGTTCATGGATGGGGCGTTCATTGCAGGCGCCAGTCACCCTCGACCTTGGCGTAGGTCAGTTGGCGACCGTCCGCCAGACTCAGGCGGGCGCGGGTGTATTCGGGCAGGTCGACGCGGAAATCCCGGCCTTCCAGATAGAGTCCGCCACAGGCCCCCGGCTCGCCGTGGTAGTCCAGCGGCTGGCGCTGCAATTCGTGGATGCTGCGGTGGAACAGCAGGTTGGCGTAGCCGCGCACCGTCATGTCGGTGGAGATGAGGGTGCAGTCCAGCGCGACCTGGCCTTTCACCAGCCCGACCAGGACCTGGTTCTGCCGGTCGATGGCGCCCCAGCCGGCATAGCCGGCGAGGTCCTGGCGATAGGTCTGGCCGTTCTGCAGGGCCGCGGCCACCAGCACCACGGCGAGCACGGCGCGCCCCGGGGTCTTCAGGGCCAGAAAGGCCAGGCCGAGCAGCAGCGCGGCGGGAAAGATGAACTTGAGGCGATCAAAGGAAAACTGGGTGGCATGCTGCAGCAGCAGCAGATTTTCCAGCAGTGGCACGCTGGCGGCGACCAGCAGCAGCGTGGTGCTGCGCGGCCAGTTCAGGCTCTTGCGCTTCCAGACCAGTACCCCCAGGGCGATGGCCACCGCGGCCAAGAACAGGCCGAAGGACAGTCCGTAGCCAGCGAAGAAGTCGGTCAGGTGGGCATTGTTCGGACTGCGGGCGAGAAAGCGCCGGGCAAAGGCCTTGAGCGTCGGCAACAGGCCCGCCGCCAGGCTGTAGTGCAGCAGCACCAGCAATCCGGCCAGCGCCGTGGCGAAGGCCAGGCGCCAGGCCATGCGCTGGCCTTCCGGCAATTGCCGGCGCTGCAGCCAGAACAGCGCGACCAGCCCGCCGCCGAAGACGTAGCCGGTCCATTCGGTCAGGGCGCCGAAGCAGACCAGGCCGGCCAGCAGCCAGCCCAGCCGCTGGCGCTGGCCGGCAGGCGCCTGCAGGTAGTGGAAGAGCGTCAGCAGACTGGCCAGCAGCAGCACCTGGTAGAAACTCTGCACCCAGTAGAGCAGGCCCTGGGACAGCAGCGCCTCGCGGCTGAACACTGCGATCAGGCAGCCCAGCACCGCGCTCGTGGCGGCCAGGCCGCGGCTGGCGCCGTGACTGCGCAGCACCAGGTAGAGCAGGCGGAACAGCAGCAGCGCCGTGAGGGCGCCGAGGGCGGCGTTGAACAGCGCGAGGCTGTGCAGCGAAGGCGTCAGCCCTGCGGCCTTGAGGCCGAGATAGGGCGCGAGGAAGCCGTAGCTGCTGAAGCTGGTGTAGACGTAGTCGCCACTGTGGGTGGGGATGGTCGCACCCCAGGACACCTGCTTGTCGTGACTGCCGCCCAGGGTCACCGTGGGCAGCCACCAGTGGCGGGTCACGCCGGATTCGTCCAGGGCATTGAGACTGAGCAGGACGTGATAGCTGGCTTCGAGATTCTGCGCCCCGGTGCCGTCGCGAAAATCCGGCAGGCGCCAGAGCAGCGCCAGCAGCAACAGCAGACCGACCACCAGACCGCCCAGCCAGAACGGCCACCGTCCCACCCGGACCCCGGGATGGGTAACGTCAGATACCACGCTCATTGTCCTGTCTCCTGACAGCCATGCAGTCGAGAACGCCGTCCAGGGCAGTGAAGAACCAGGCGCCATCTTCCGCAGGCCTGGTACAACCGGTGCAAGACCGCCCACGCAGGCCAAGAGGCGCGTGGGTGGGTAACCGGGCTTCAACCGCTGACTACATTCAAGAAGCCGTCAGGAACACGCCGTTGCCGGGAGGCAGCGGCGTTTGCATCTGATACCCGGGTGCATCCGCCAGCTTCGGCAGGGCACCAGCGGCTCCGGAAAACCCGGCGCGAGCCAGGGCTTGTCGTCCGGAGACACGACAGGTCGCGAAGAAGACTGCCTTAGCACCTTGACGCTGCCAAGCGGGCATCCGTCGCGTTCTGCACGGAGTGTCACATTTTTGGCTTTTGCTTTCGCTTAGAGTCGACGCAGCACTCCAGCCGACAAGGCGCGGATCCCCGATCCAGCGCCTGGCGTTCCCAGCTGTGCCCTGCCTGGTGTGACGATTTCGACCCCCGGTTCGCCGCGCGCTGCCCTCTCGCCAGCGTGCGGCTGCGACGGCTGTCCTTTCTCGTACCTGCCCCAAAGGCCCGCTCCTGCATGGACAAGTCGCATCAGACGCTCCCCGCCGCCACCCAGGCCGCGGACATAGGTTTCGCCCGTTACTGCGCCGCGCTCTGGCGCCATCGCCGCAGCCTGCTCGTCTGCATCGTCCTCTGCACCCTGCTGGGCGTGGCCTATGCGCAACTGGCCGCGCCGCGCTATCAGGCGGTGGCGACGGTGCAGATCGAATACCAGCGCGGCATCGTGCGGCTGGACGAAGCCGACAACGGCCGACCGCTGCCGCCGCCGGAAGCCATCACCGAGATGCAGCTGCTCACCTCGCGGCGGGTGGTCGGCGAGGTGGTGGACGCCGAGGGCCTGGACCTGAGCGTCACCCCACGGCGCCTGCCGCTGCTGGGCGACTGGCTGGCGCGCCGCCACGAACGCGCGGGCACCGGGGTGGCCCCGCCGCTGTTCGGCCTCGCGCGCTTCGCCTGGGGCGGCGAACAGCTGACCATCGCCAGGCTGAGCGTGCCCGACGCCCTCTATGGCCAGCCGCTGACCCTCACCGCCGAGGCCCCGGATCGCTTCCTGCTGAGCGATGCCCAGGGCAAGCGCCTGCTGGAAGGTCGGCTGGGCCAGCCGGCCAGCGCCGGCGAGCTGCAGCTGGACATCGCCCAGCTGCACGCCTATCCGGGCACCGAATTCATCCTCGTCAAGCAACGCCGCGGTGTGGCCATCCAGGCGCTGCAGGAGCGGCTGATGGTCAGCGAGCGCGGCAAGCGCTCGGGCATCCTCTCGATCCAGCTGCAGGACACCGATCCGCAGCGGGCGCAACGCATCCTGCGCGGCATCACCGAGGCCTATGTGCGCCAGGACGTGACCCGCAACGCCGACGAATCCACCCAGCAACTGGCCTTCCTGCGCCAGGAGTTGCCGCGGGTGAATCAGCGCCTGGCCGACGGCCGCCAGGCGCTGGACCGCTATCAGCGCCGCCAGGGCTCCATCGCCATCGGCGAAGAGGGACGCAGCCTGCTGCGCCAGGCGGTGGACCTCGATGGCCAGCTGTCGGCCCTGGAGATGGAGCGTCTCGGACTGGCCCTGCGCTTCACCACCACCCACCCGCTGTACCAGACCCTGCTGGCGCGCCGCCAGGTGCTCAACGGCGAGCGCCAGGCCGTACAGCAGCGCCTGGCCAAGCTGCCCCAGACCCAGCAGGAGGTCCTGCGCCTGCAGCGCGACGTCGAGGCGGCGGACAAGCTCTATGCGCTGATGAGCAAGCGCATCCAGGAATTGTCGGTGGTGCGCGCCGGCACGGTGAGCGATGTGCGCATCATCGACAGCGCCTATACCCAGATCGCCCCGGTCTATCCCAAGAAGCCCCTGCTGATCCTCAGCGCCCTGCTCTTCGGCTGCCTGGCCGGGATGGCCTGGGTCTATCTGCGCGCCAGCCTGGAGCGCGGCATCGAAGACGCCGAGGGCCTGGAAAATCTGGGCCTGCCGGTGCTGGCGCAATTGCCACTGGCGCCGAGCCGCCAACTCGGCGGCCCGCTGCAGACCTCACTCGACAGCGGCTACCAAGAGGCCCTGCGGATCCTGCGCACCAGCCTGGCCTTCGCCCGCACCGAGGCGCGCAATGACCTGCTGCTGATCACCAGCGCCAGCCCCGGCGCCGGCAAGTCCTCGGTGGCCATGCAACTGGCGCGGGTGCTGGCCGAAGGCGGGACGCGGGTGCTGCTGGTGGATGCCGACCTGCGGCGCGGACGCCTGCACCGGCGCCTGCAACTGGCCCGCCGCCCGGGTCTGGCCGAGGTGCTGGCGGGGCTGGCGACGCCCGAGCAGGCGATCCAGCCCTCGGCGATCCCCGGCCTGGATTGCCTGGTGGGCGGCGTCCGCCCGCCCAATCCGGCCGAATTGCTGATGAGCGCGCGCTGTACCGAGTTGCTGCGCGGCCTGCAGCAGGACTACGAACTGATCATCCTCGACACCCCGCCGGTGCTGGCGGTGACCGATGCCGTGCTGCTGGCCGCCCAGGCCGGCACCTGTCTGCTGGTGTCGCGCCATGGCTGCAACACCGCCAAGGAAATCGAGGCCACCCAGCGCCAGTTCGCCTACAGCGGTCTGGTGCTCCAGGGTGCGGTGCTCAACGCCGTGCCGCCCCCGCCGTTCACCCGCGCCGCCCTGGGGGTCCTGACCGGCTGACGCCCACCTGGCCAGGCCCGGCACTATGCTGGCGCCTGGCCAGCTCCTGTCATCAAAGCTCAACACGGAGCCCCTAGGCTGCATCGACCTCCCGAGAACGGATTCGTATCGATGTCGTCCGCTCCCCTGCCCTCCGCGCGTGCCGCCTCCCGCCCCAGCCAACGCTGCGCCCTCGACCTCTGCACCCAGTGGCCCGCCGTCGAGGCCGAGCACACCAACGCCATGGTCATGGACCTGTTCAACGAACGCCGCGAGATCACCAGTCTCGCGGTAGTCGAGCACGACCGCCCGATCGGCCTGATCAACCGCGACATCTTTCTCTCGCAGATGAGCAAGCCGTATCACCGTGAAGTCTACGATCGCAAGAGCTGCATCGCTTTCATGGACAAGGAGCCGCTGGTGGTGGATGCCGGTCTGTCCATCGAGGAGCTGACCCGGCGCACCGTCGAGGTGGGCGAAAAGGCCCTGGCCGATGGCTTCATCGTCACCCGCGAAGGGCGCTTCGCCGGGCTCGGCCTGGGCGTGCAGCTGATGCGCATCGTCTCAGACCTGCAGGCCGAGAAGAATCGCCAGATCATGCACAGCATCGAATACGCCAGCGTCATCCAGCGCGCCATGCTGCGCAGCTCGCGCGAGGCCCTGGCGGTGATGGAACAGGACGCCACCCTGGTCTGGCAGCCGCGCGACGTGGTCGGTGGCGACTTCTATCACTTCGCCCAGCACGCAGACGGCTGGTTCGGTGCCATCGCCGACTGCACCGGCCACGGTGTGCCCGGCGCCTTCATGACCCTGATCGCCTCGGCGTCCCTGACCCAGGCCCTGCAACAGCTGGGACCGCGCGATCCCTCGGCGTTGCTCGCGGCGATCAACGCCAGCGTCAAGGCCATGCTGGGGCAGTCCGGCGGCATCTCCGAATCCAACGACGGCCTGGACCTGGCCTGCTTCTGGGTGGACAGAGGCAGTCACAGCCTGACCTACGCCGGCGCCCGCATGCCGCTCCACCTGCTGGCGCCCGACGCCGCGGACGTCCTGACCCTGGCGCCGCTGCGCCTGGGGATCGGCTACGCCGACAGCCCGCTCGACCAGTGCTGGCCGGCCACCACCCTGCCGTTGCCGCCGGGCAGCCTGCTGTTCGCCACCACCGATGGCCTGATCGACCAGATCGGCGGCCCGCGGCGCACCTCCTTTGGCAAGCGCCGCGCCCTGAGCCGGCTGAGCGAATCGCGTGCGCTGCCCACCGCCGCCTTCTGTGAGCAACTCAGCGCGGACCTCGCCCACTGGCAAGGCGACGAACTGCGTCGCGACGACCTCACCTTCCTTTGCATCCGCGTGGCCTGAACGACATGACCGCCTCCTTTCCCGCGAACGGCGCTTTTCTCGACATCGCCCAGCAGCAGCACGTGATCTTCTATCACCGCGGTTATTTCTCCCATGGCATCGTCGCCGCCATGGCCGAGGTGGTGAAGCTGCAACTGGAGTTCGAAGGCATCAGCGGCGCCACCCGGCGCAAGCTGTTTTCTTCCTTCATCGAATTGTCACAGAACGTCCTGCATTATTCCGCCGATGCGCTGCCGCCGGACGCCCTGGCGGACACCAAGCTGGGCCAGGGCTCGGTCTGTATCACCCGCCAGGACGGCAACTACCAGATGCTCTGCGCCAACCCCATCGCCAGCGACAAGGTCGACGCCCTGCGCGAGCGGCTCGAGCCGCTGTGCAGCATGTCGCTGGAACAGATCAAGCAGGCCTATCGCGAATCCCTGCGCGCCGAGACCCCGGCCGACAGCAAGGGCGCCGGTCTCGGCTTCCTGACCATGGCGCGCGACGCCAGCGCGCCTCTGGAATTTGCCTTCCATCCCTCGACGCAGACGCCGGGCACCACCCTGTTCTGCCTGAAAGCCATCATCTGACAGGGACCTCCACCTCGTATGGACACCATGTTCATCGCTCCCACCGCCACCTCTCCGGAGGTGGACTTCCGTTTCGCCGAGGACGAACTCTGGCTCAAGGGCGAATCCTTTCCGGAAAACGCCGCGGCCTTCTACCTGCCGGTTATCGAGTCGCTGCGGGCCTACCTCGACCAGCGCCGGGACGCCCGCATCCGGGTGCACGTGGCCCTGGCCTACTTCAACAGCTCCAGCACCAAGATGCTGTTCACCCTGTTCGACGCCCTGGACCAGGCGGCCCAGGCCGGCAACCGGGTGGAGCTGCACTGGTACTACGATGCCGAGGACGAGACCATCCAGGAATTTGGCGAAGAACTGCGACTGGACTTCCAGGCGCTGACGTTCATCGAACATCCCGAGCTGCCGGCATGACCGCCAGCGTCAGGCGCTGCAGCCCGGCCGAGGCGGGCCCCGACCTGTTCGAGCAGGAAGCCGGGGTGCTGCAGGCGGCGCGCGCCCTCTATGGGGCCGACGACGCCGATGCCGAGCGCTACCGAGCCGCCCTGGGCGACCTGACGCTGCATTTTGAACGCCTGATGCGCGAGACCCGTCGGCTGATCGCCCGCAGCGATCGCGCCGAACGCGAGATGAACGCCCTCAACCAGCAACTGCAGACCCTCAGCCAGCAGCTGGAGTATCGCGCCACCCACGACGCCCTCACCGGGATGCTCAATCGCGGCGCGGTGATCGACCAGGCCGGCCAGGCCCTGCGGCAACGGGGTGGGGCCATGATCGTGCTGGACATCGACCACTTCAAACGCATCAACGACGAGTTCGGCCATCCCGCCGGCGATCGGGTGATCCAGGCCATCGCCCGCTGCCTGCAGGAGCTGGTCCAGGCGCCGGCCATCGTCGGTCGGGTGGGTGGCGAGGAATTCACCGTGCTGCTGCCGACCCTGGCGCGGGACGAGGCCCTGGCCATGACCGAACGCCTGCGTCTGCGCATCGCCCGGGAGGCGACCGGTACAGCGCCGGTGACGGCCAGCTTCGGCCTCAGCCTCAACCTGCCGGGCACCGACTTCGAGCTCGCCTACGGCCTGGCCGACGCGGCGCTCTACCGGGCCAAGCGCGCGGGGCGCAACCAGGTGGTGCTGGCCGACTGACCACCGCGATCAGTCAGCCCCACGCCCTTCTTCCGGGCACAAAAAAGCCGCTGCGCCGGGGAGGCACAGCGGCTTTTTGCTGACCGCTTAGGACTGTTTCCAGTCCGGATAGCGGCGCTTATCGGCGGCTGGCGGGAAGTACTGGTACAGCCAAGTTTCACTCAGGGCGCGATCCTGGGTGCGGATGAAGGCACGCATCTGCACCGGATCGGCCTTGTCGCTGGTGGGGTACCAGTCGAAGATCACCCGGTAGCCGCCGATCTCGTCGATCTTGAGCACGTGGAAATCCTGCACCTTGCCGTCGGTGACGGTGACCACCGGCTCGATGCCGGTACCCTCGGGTAGGAACGACAGGCCGCCGCCGTTGAAATCGATGGCGAAGCGCCGCGCCCAGACCTTGGGCCAGTGCTCACCGGGCGCCCAGCCCTCGGGGAAGCCGCCGATGCCGGAACGGGTGGCATAGACCCGCGCCAGCGGCGTGCTCACCGGCGGCAGCGCACTCCAGTGCAGCTTGTAGCCATAGTGTAGCGACTTGCCGGCGGTGATGGTCTCGGCCGGCGCCCAGAAGGCCACGATGTTGTCCAGGGTCTCGCCGGTGGTGGGGATCTCCAGCAACTGGATGGCACCCTCGCCCCAGGCGGAGGTGGGCTCGACCCACAGACTCGGCCGGCGGTCGTAGCGGACCATGACGTCCTGGTAGCTTTCGAATTCGTGATCGGTCTGCACCAGGCCGAAGCCCTTGGGACTGTCGTCCTTGAAGGCGTTGAACTGCAGCTTGGGCGGATTGTTCAGCGGACGGCAGATCCACTCGCCGTTGCCCTTCCACATGGCCAGGCGATCGGAGTCGTGGATCTGCGGGTGGTAGGTGTTGCAGGTCTGGCGCTCGTGGGTGCCGCAGCCGAACATGCTGGTCATGGGCGCGATGCCCAGTTGCTTGATGTCGCGGCGGGCGTTGACGTTGGCGTCCACGTCCATCACCACGCGGTCGTTCAGGCAGTCGATATCGAAGCGATAGGCGCCGGTGGCGCTGGGCGAAT
Source organism: Pseudomonas sp. HR1 (assembly GCF_030175875.1). Lineage (NCBI taxonomy): Bacteria > Pseudomonadati > Pseudomonadota > Gammaproteobacteria > Pseudomonadales > Pseudomonadaceae > Pseudomonas > Pseudomonas sp. HR1. The sequence goes on along the minus strand of NZ_JASNRF010000003.1, from coordinate 234,703 downwards.
CCAGCAGCGCATAGACCACGAAGCGGGTGCTGTTCTTGTTCGGGGTGACGAACCAGAACTTGGTGAAGTCGGGGAATTCCTCGGGGCGATCGGCATAGGTGTCGATGGCCAGACCGCGGGCCGAGAGGCCGTACTGGCGGGTCTTGTCCACGGCGCGGAAGTAGCTGGCGCCAAGGAAGGAGACGATGTCGTACTGGGCCAGGTGCGGCGCCTTGAACAGCTTGAAGCCGGCGAAGCCCAGGTCGCCCTTGAGCTGGCTCTTGTCGACGCCGCTGTCGTTGTAGTTGAACAGCTCGGGGCGGAAGTGGACTTCCTTGGCCTCGTTGGTCTTGGGGTCCACCGAAAACATCCGCACCGGGGTCTTGAAGCCCATGCCGACGTGGAAGAACTGCACGTCCAGCTGGCCCTTGAGGTCGTGCCAGAGCGAATGCTTGGCATCGTAGCCGATGGCGTTGAACTGCTGCGGCGTCATGTTCGCCAGGGTGTCGGGCAGTTTCTGGGCGGTGGGCTGGTAGGCCTGGCCGGCCAGCTCCTTGGCGTGCTGCTTGAGCCAGTCGAAATCGAAGGCCTGGCCATCGCCGTTGGCCGGATTGGCAAAGGCCTGGAGGGCAAACAGCCCGGTGGAGGGAATGCCGGTGTAGGCCGCCAGGGCCAGGGACGCTTTGAGCAGGTGTCTACGCTGCATGGATCAACCTTGGTCACTAAGGATGAAAGATTCGGCCCAGCCGAACCGCCAGAAAGGAAAAAGAATGCACGATACCCGGATAGGTTCGCCATCGCACCGGTGAACTGCAGCCTAGCGCACGCTCTGGCCTGCCAGAGGGGTTACCAAAGCTTTCCGGATCACAGTTCCGGTTGCCGGGCCTCCCGGAAAGCGCATCATCGACCTTCCCTTGCCGCTTCCCTGGAGACCCTCATGGCCGCTGCCGCCATCGCCTTCGGGCAACCCAGCCCCATCCTGCGCATCTTCGATGACGAAAAGGCACGTGAATTCTACTGCCACTTCCTGGGTTTCCGCCTGGTCTGGGAACACCGCTTCGAACCGGGGCTGCCGCTGTACGCGGAAGTCGAGCGCGCCGGCCTGCGCCTGCACCTCTCCGGCCACCACGGCGATGCCTGCCCCGGCTCGACGGTCTTCGTCCGCCTGACCGGCATCCGCGCCTTCCAGGCCGAATTGCTGGCCAGGGACTACGGCTTCGCCCGCCCGGGGATCGAGGAATTGCCCTGGGGCCTGGTGATGGAGATCGCCGACCCCTTCGGTAACAGGCTGAGGTTTTGCGAGGAGACGCCGGAGGCCTAAGCAACGGCTGGACGGTGATCGCGGCCATGGGCCGCTCCTACGGCTCGATGATGGAGATGACCGCCTGCGCGGATGGCTCCCTCTCCCCTCGGGAGAGCGTTGGGGTGAGGGCGTCCTCGCCACGAAGTCCCCAGTGGAAAAGGCTGCGCCGTTTTCCACGCTACGGCTCTACACCTGGTGCACCCCTATAACGGCTAAGACAGTGGCTCCTACAGTCCCGATGTAATCGTAGGAGCGGCCCATGGCCGCGATAGTCTTCAAGCCGGCGCTGGTTCGCCCGTGGGCACCGCGCCCTCCTCCACCTGCCACCAGGTCGGCAGCAGCGCCTTGACCTCGGGCTGGGTGAATCTGTCGTCGATGAGATAGAGGCAGCCGCGGTCCTGCACGGTGCGGATCACCCGGCCGGCGGCCTGGATGACCTTTTGCAGGCCCGGATAGAGATAGGCATAGCGATAGCCGTCGCCGAAGCGCCGCTGCAGGCGCTGGCGCAGCTGTTCGTTGACCGGATTGAGCTGGGGCAGGCCCAGGGTGGCGACGAAGGCGCCGATCAGGCGGTCGCCGGGCAGGTCGATGCCCTCGCCAAAGCTGCCGCCGAGCACGGCGAAGCCGATGCCGCGGCCGTCGGCCTGGAAACGCTCGAGAAACGCCTGGCGGGCGGCTTCGTCCATGCCGCGGGACTGGCGCCACTGGGGCACGTCGGGCGCCAGCTCGGCCAGCGCCTCGGCCACCTGGTCGAGGTAGTCGAAGCTGCTGAAGAAGGCCAGGTAGTTGCCCGGGCGCTGGAGATAGCGACTGGCGATCAGGGCGGCGATGGGCGCGCGGGAGGCGGCGCGGTCGGCGTAGCGGGTGGACAGCCGCACCAGGCGCACCTCCAGCTGCTCGGCGGCGAAGGGCGAGGCGACGTCGACCCAGGCGCTGCCGGCCGGGACCCCGAGCAGGTCGCGGTGGAAATGCTGGGGAATCAGAGTGGCGGAGAACAGGGTGCAGCTGTGCGCCGCCGCCAGCCGCGGACCGACGAAGGGCGCCGGCACCAGGTTGCGCAGGTTGAGTTGCGACTGCGTCTTGCCGCGACCCTTGAGCAGGGTGACATCGAACAGCGAGTGATCGCCGAAGGTCTCGCCCAGGCGCATGAACTGCAACAGGTCGAAGAACAGCGTCTGCAACTCCGGCGCCGGCGGCTGCCCTGATTCGCCGAAGTGCTCGGTGAGCAGACCCACCACCCGTTGCAGGGCGGTCAGGAAGGCGGCGGGCAATTCCGGCTGTACCTGGTAGTCGACCTGCTGCTCCTTGTGCAGGCGATTCCACTCGCGATTGAGCGCCTGCAGGCCTTTGGCGATGGCCGGGGGCGCCACGGCCTTGCCGGCGGCCAGGCGACGCTGGTCGAGGCTGGCGCTGTACATGCCGCGGGCGCGGTCGAGTAGGTTGTGGGCCTCGTCCACCAGCACCCCGACCCGCCACTCCTGGGTCTGGGCCAGGGCGTGGAGCATGGCGCTGCCGTCGAAGTAGTAGTTGTAGTCGCCCACCACCACGTCGCTCCAGCGCGCCAGTTCCTGGGCCAAGTAATAGGGGCAGACCTCGTGGGCCAGGGCGGTTTCCCGCACCCGCGCCCGGGTCAGCTGGGTGGGCTCGGCCAGGGCGGCGGCGCGGGCGGCCGGCAGGCGGTCGTAGAACCCCCGCGCCAGCGGGCAGGACTCGCCGTGGCAGGCCAGTTCCGGGTGCTCGCAGGCCTTGTCCCGCGCCACCAGTTCCAGCACCCGCACCGGCGCGGCCAGGGACTCCAGGCCATGCAGGGCCAGGGCGCGGCCAGGGGTCTTGGCGGCGAGGAAGAACAGTCGGTCCAGGTTCTGCCGCGGCATGGCCTTGAGCAGCGGGAACAGGGTGCCCACCGTCTTGCCGATGCCGGTAGGCGCCTGGGCCAGCAGGCAGCAGCCGACGCTGGCGGCCTTGTAGACGGCTTCCGCCAGGGGCCGCTGGCCGTGGCGAAAGTCGGGATGGGGAAAGGCCAGGGTCGCCAGCGCCGCATCCCGCGTGGCGCGATGGGCCAGCTCCTGGCGCGCCCAGGCGAGAAAGCGCGAACACTGGAGTTCGAAATGCGCGGCCAGGTCCGCCGCCGTCCACTGCTCGGTGAAGACGGTCTCGGCACCCGTGCCGATGTCGAAATAGACCAGCGCCAGGGTCAGCTCAGGCAGCTCGCGGCTCTGGCAGAGCAGATGGCCATAGACCTTGGCCTGGGCCCAGTGCAGGTGGCGGTGGTTGCCCGGCTGGCGCTCCAGACTGCCCCTGTGGGTCTTGATCTCTTCCAGGCGCTGGGCTGCGGCGTCGAAGCCGTCGGCACGGCCGCGCACCTGCAGGTCTTCGAAGTCGCCCTGCAGACTGACCTCGCGCTCATAGCCGGGGCCGCGCCGGGCGGCTACCCGCTGGTGGCCCTCGATGCCTTCCAGGGCGGTGGGCGACGGGGTGAATCTGAGATCCAGATCGCCGGCCTTGGCGGTGAATTCGCAGAGGGCGCGAACGGCGATGCGATAGCTCATGCGGAGGTCGCGGCCACCTGCCACTGCACGTGGCAGACGCTGACCGGGATGTCATGGGCAGCGAAGAAGTCCAGCCAGCGGCGCTGGTTGTCCTGCAGACGGTCGCCCGGGCCCTTGACCTCGATCATCCGGTAGCGGCCTTCCGCCGGCCAGAACTGGATCAGATCCGGCAAGCCGGTGCGGTTGTTTTCCGGATCCTCCAGCAGCCGTTCGAAGCACAGCCGCAGGTGCCGCGCCGGCAGGCAGGCAAGGGCCTGGTCCAGCAGTTCGCTGCCGAGGATGCCCCAGGCGACGAAGGGCGATGCCAGGCCGCGCTTGCTGGCGAAGCGCTCGCGGATCACCGCGGGATAGGAGCCGTCGTCCAGGCGCGCCAGGCAGGCGGCGAAGGCCTCGGCCCGCCGCTCGCGAAAGCCCGGCAGACGCAGGTCGGCCGGTTCGCGCTGATAGGGGTGGAAGAAGGCGCCGGGGATGGCGAGGAAGATGGCGTCCCAGCACAGCAGCCCGAACAGGCTGGTGAGCAGGGTGTTTTCCACGTAGTGCACCGGCGCCTCGTCGCAACCCAGGTGCTCGCGCACCAGCCACTCGACCCGGCGCAGGCCGTCGTTGACCAGTTCGAAGTCGAGGCGCTCCACCGGGCTGGCCGGACGGCGCCTGTTGGGCGGGCCGCCCTGCTTGCGCACCAGCCGCGGCAGGATGCGCGCCACCTGCTGGCGTTCGGCGTCATGGGCCGGGGCGGCGACGATGGCTTCCGCCAGCGCCTGGGCGGCGGGCCAGTCCTCCAGCCGTTCGAGCATGCGCAGGGCGCGGATGCGCGATTCGGGGTGCGCCGAGGCGGCATAGAGCGCCTGGGCCTGGGCCAGCTCGCCGAGGCGTTCGTGGTGCTGCGCCAGTTCATGCAGCAACTTGCCACGGCGCAATTCCAGCCAGGTGTTGGCGAAGCGTTCGGCGGGCAGCAGCGGCAGCAGCTCGGCGGCCGGCAGCCCATCGCGCAGCGCCTGGCGGCAGCGCTGGATGTGGAGGTAGGCGTCCACCTCGTGGCGCTGGCCGAAGGCGCGGGATTCGGCGCTGAAGGCCACCGTCTCGTACTGGAAGATACCCAGATCGGCCAGCACGAAGTCGGTCCAGTCCTGGTGCAGGTTGCCAAAGAACAGCAGACGCAGGCGATCGCAGAGGTCCATCAGCGTCAGCCGCCAGACGCCCTCCGCCACCAGCTCGGGCACGCTGCCGGTCCAGCCGCTGAAGGCCAGGGGCGTGGCCTGCTCGGCCTCCAGCCGCGCCAGCCAGTCTTCCTTGCGCCCGGCCTTGGGTAGGCGATTGCCAAAGCAGCCGAGCAGCTCTTCCTTGCGCAGCAGGGCGAAGAGTTCGATCAGGTGCAATTCCGGATCGGCCAGCAGCCAGCCGAGCTCCACCAGCGGACTCGCCGCGGCGCGGGGGCAGCCGATCTCGCCATACACCAGCTTGCTGGCACGGAACACCTCGCCCTTGCGCATCACCAGGCGCACCAGCAGAGCCCGCGAGGGCTGCGGCAGCTCGGCGAAGGCGGTGATGAAGGCCTGCTCGCGGTCGTCGAGCAGATCGGGATAGCGCAGGGCGACCCAGTCCAGTACCCGCTGGAAGTTGTGCAGATAGTAGAGGGGATCTTCGAGCGGAGCTTTCATGCGAAAGGTGCGAATAGGGTGGCGGCTGGCTATTTATCCAGCCCCGACCGGAGCGGGCAACCCCGATGCGATATGCGGTCATCCCGCCGGGGTCATGGCACTTCTTTCGGTTGAAGATCCCGATCAGTAGTCATACGATGACTGACAAAGACCACCACAACTACAAGTCCAGGAGTCTGAGCGTGAAGATCAAACGGATCACCGTCACCCCCATCGCCTTTCGCGATGCCCCGCTGCTCAACGCCAGCGGCATCCACGAACCCTATGCGCTGAGATCCATCATCGAGGTGGAAGGCGACAACGGCCACATCGGCCTCGGCGAGAGCTATGGCGACGCCCCGGTGCTGGCGGTGTTGAAGGCCATGGAAAGCAGCCTGGTCGGCCTCTCCGCCTGGGACCTCAACGGCCTGCGCGCCCGGGTGGTGGAGACCGTCGCCGGCCTCGCCGGCGGCGTGGTGGCCGGTGCCGAACTGGCGCCCGGCTCCCATCCGAGCAAGCAGGTAGCCAACGCCTATTCCGCCTTCGAGGTGGCCTTCCTCGATCTGCAGGCGCGCTCCCTGGGCATTCCCCTGGTCGAATTGCTGGGCGGTGCGGTGCGCCGCGAGGTGCCCTTCAGCGCCTATCTGTTCTTGAAGTACGCCGAGCATATCGATGCGCCCTACCCGCCCGATCGCTGGGGCGAGGCCATCAGCCCGGAGCAGGTGGTGGCCCAGGCGGCGCGGATGATCGAGGAGAACGGCTTCCAGAGCATCAAGCTCAAGGCGGGCACCCTGCTCGGTCCGGATCACGAGGCGGCCTGCATCAAGGCCCTGCGCCAGGCCTTCCCGCAGGCGCCGCTGCGCATCGACCCCAACGGCAACTGGTCGCTGGAAACGTCGCTGCGCATCGCCGAGGTGCTGAAGGACGACCTGCAGTACTACGAGGATCCGACCCCGGGCCTGGACGGCATGGCCGAACTGCATCGGCGCACCGGCATACCCCTGGCCACCAACATGGTGGTCACCGATTTCGACGAATTCCGCCGCAGCGTGGCCCAGAACAGCGTGCAGATCGTGCTCGCCGACCACCACTACTGGGGCGGCCTCCGGGACACCCAGATCCTCGCGCGGCTGTGCGACACCTTTGGCCTGGGCGTCTCCATGCACTCCAACTCGCACCTGGGCATCAGCCTCATGGCCATGACCCACGTGGCCGCCGCGGTGCCCAACCTGGCCTATGCCTGCGACACCCACTATCCCTGGCAGGAAGAGGACGAAGAGGTCATCCGGGGCGGCAAGCTGCCGATCCGCAATGGCTGCGTGGCGATCACCGATGCGCCCGGCCTGGGCGTGGAGCTGGACCAGGATCAGCTCGCCAAGCTGCACGAGCAGTTCCTCGCCATCGACATCCGCAGCCGCGACGACGTGCGCCAGATGCGCAAGTACCAGCCGGACTGGGAAACCCGCAAGCCGCGTTTCTAGATCTTCGCCCCCCTCTCCCAGGCCCCTGACGACCGGCTCGCCCGCCGGCCGTCAACGGCTCCGCTTCCCGGCGTCGCGGTTGTACAATCCCCTCGGCACAAGGGTGCCCAAGAACAACGAGAAAGTACGCACAGGGAATTGGGGGACGATGTTGAACGCACCACGCCTCACCGCACTCATGCTCGGCCTGGGACTGGCGGTCAGCGCCACCCTCGCCCCGGCGCAGGACAGGGATCCGGCACGCGCCTACGTCGACGCCCTGCTGGCGAAGATGACCCTGGAGGAAAAGATCGGCCAGCTCAATCTGGTGAGCGTCGGGCCGGACTATCCCAAGGAAGCCATCATGGCGGACATCCGCGCCGGCAAGGTGGGCGCCATGTTCAACACCGTGACCCGCCCCGATATCCGCCAGATGCAGGACCAGGTCGCCCACAGCCGGCTGAAGATCCCGCTGTTCTATGCCTATGACGTCATCCACGGCATGCGCACCATCTTCCCCATCAACCTGGGCCTGGCCAGCACCTGGAATCTCGACGCCATCGCCACCAGCGGGCGCATCTCCGCCCTGGAAGCGGCGGCCGATGGCCTCAACCTGACCTTTTCCCCCACCGTCGACGTCACCCGCGAGCCGCGCTGGGGCCGTGCCTCGGAAACCTTTGGCGAAGACACCTGGCTGACCTCGCGCATCGGCGCCACCCTGGTGCACGCCTACCAGGGCAGGGACCTGCGCGCCCCCGACAGCCTCATGGCCAGCATCAAGCACTTCGGTGGCTACGGCGCCGTGGAAGCCGGCCGTGACTACAGCAACGTCGACATGAGTCCGCAGCGACTCATGCAGGACTACCTGCCGCCCTATCGCGCCGCCGCCGAGGCCGGTGCCGGGGCGGTGATGGTGGCGCTCAACAGCATCAACGGCGTCCCGGCCACGGCCAATCGCTGGCTGCTGCAGGACCTGCTGCGCAAAGACTGGAACTACCAGGGCCTGCTGATCAGCGACCACGGCGCCATCAACGAGCTGGTGCTGCACGGGGTGGCCAAGGACACCCGCGACGCCGCCGAACAGGCGCTCAAGGCCGGCGTCGAGCTGAACATGCACGACGACGTCTACGGCAAGCAGCTGCCCGCCCTGCTGGCCGCCGGCAAGGTGACCCAGGCCGAGATCGACCAGGCCGTGCGCGACATGCTCTTGACCAAGTACCGCATGGGCCTGTTCGACGATCCCTATCGCCGCCTGCAGGGCCAGGATCCGGCCGACACCAATGCCGAATCGCGGCTGCACCGCGCCGAGGCGCGTCAGGTGGCCCGCGAGAGCCTGGTGCTGCTGAAGAACGAAAAGGCCGTGCTGCCACTGCGCAAGGGCGCCACCCTGGCGGTGGTCGGCCCGCTGGCCGACAGTCCGCGCGACGTCATGGGCAACTGGTCCGCCGCCGGCGTGGCCGCCCAGGCCGTCTCCATCCGCCGCGGCCTGGAGAACGCCGTGGCCGGTCAGGGCAAGGTGCTCTATGCCAAGGGCGCCAACCTGCTGGACGACCGCGATGTGCTGGCCTACCTCAACTCCTACGAACCGGCGGTCGCCGTGGATCCGCGCAGCGCCAGCGAACTGATCGCCGAAGCCGTGGCCACCGCGCGCCAGGCCGAGGTGGTGGTGGCCGTGGTCGGCGAGTCCCAGGGCATGGCCCACGAGGCCTCTAGCCGCGCCCGCATCAGCGTGCCCGATACCCAGCGCGAGCTGATCAAGGCACTCAAGGCCACCGGCAAGCCGCTGGTGCTGGTGCTGATGAACGGCCGCCCGCTGGCGCTGGAATGGGAGCAGGAACAGGCCAACGCCCTGCTGGAAGCCTGGTTCCCCGGCACCGAAGGCGGCAACGCCGTGGCCGATGTGCTGTTCGGCGACCACAACCCCTCCGGCAAGCTGACCATGACCTTTCCCCGGGAAGTGGGCCAGGTGCCGCTGTACTACAACCACCTGAGCAGCGGTCGCCCCTTCGATGCGGCCAAGCCGAACAAGTACACCTCGCGCTACTTCGACATCGTCAACGGTCCGCTCTACCCCTTCGGCTACGGCCTGAGCTACACCTCCTTCGAGGTCTCGGCGCCGCAGCTGTCCAGCGCCACCCTGAAGAAGGGCGACACCCTGACCGCCAGGGTCACGGTCAAGAACACCGGCAGCCGCGCCGGCGCCACCGTGGTGCAGCTCTATCTGCACGACGTGACCGCCTCCCTGGCGCGACCGGTCAAGGAGCTCAAGGGCTTCCAGAAGGTGATGCTGCAACCGGGCGAGAGTCGCGAGCTGGACTTCCCCATTACCGAGGCGGACCTGCGCTTCTACAACAACGACCTCAAGCTGGTCTCGGAGCCGGGCGAGTTCAAGGTGATGGTCGGCCTGGATTCGGAGCGGGTGCGCGAGGGGAGTTTCACGCTGCTCTAGGGTTTCAGCCCTCACCCCAGCCCTCTCCCAAAGGGAGAGGGGGTAAAAGCGCGCAGCTCGATGACGCCTTGCCTTCCTGCGGGCCCTCACCCCAACCCTCTCCCAAGGGGAGAGGGGGTAAAAATCCTGCACCTTGATGCCGCCGCATCCCTTCATGCCCCAGCCGCCCCCTCTCCCTCCGGGAGAGGGTTGGGGTGAGGGACAGGATGCGCGCCCTGAGTCCGACCCGTTGGGCTTCGCTGGCGCTCAACCCAACCTGCAGGACCCGTAGGTTGGATTGAGGCGACTCCATCGCCGAAGCCCAACGAATCGAACCACACCTCGTAGCGGCAGGCTCGCGGCCGATCAAGCCCCGGCATTTATTACAGCCTGTTATACGCGGGCAACGACTTGCTCTAGGCTAGAGCCCTCGGGATCAACCATAAGCAACCGCGGTATAACGGTCGGTCAATGAAGCAGCTCGCCAGCCTCAACGCCATCATGTCGCGCCTGCACGCCAAGCAGCTGCGCCTGCTCATCGCCCTGGCGGAAAAGGGTTCGCTGCTCAATGCCGCGGAAGGCCTGGGGCTCACCCAGCCGGGCGCCAGCAAGGCGCTCAAGGAGCTGGAGTCCGCCCTGGGAGTCGAGTTGTTCCTGCGCACCAATCGCGGCCTGCTGCCGACCCCGGCGGGCACCTGCGCTATTCGCTTCGCCCGGCTGATTCAGGCCGACCTGGACAATCTGCGCCTCGAACTCCACGCCATCGCCAGCGGCTCCGGCGGCAAGCTGGCCATAGGCACCATCATGGGCGCCGTGCCCCTGCTCACCCATGCCATCTCGCGGCTGCTGGAGTTGCAGTCACGGCTGTCCATCGAGGTGGTGGAAGACACCAGCACGACCCTGCTCGGCCTGATCGACCAGGGGCGGCTGGACGCGGCCATCTGTCGCCTGTCGGTCAGCGAGCGGCCGGAAAGCTACGACGCCCTGGTCATCAAGGACGAGTCCCTGGCGGTCATCGCCCACGCCGCCCATCCGGCCGCCCAGCGAGAGCGGGTCGAGTTGCGGGATCTCTCGGACAGTCGCTGGGTGGTCTATCGAGCCAACATGCCCATGAGACGCACCCTGGAACACGAATTCTTCGAGGCGCAGCTGCCTTTTCCGCTGCACCTGATCGAGACCACCTCGGCGCTGACCACCCTTTCGCTGTTGAGCCGCAATCCCCGGCTGGTGGCCCTGGTGTCGGTCGAGGTGGCGGACTATGTCTGCCAGCATGGCCTGGTCAGCCGCCTGCCGCTGGAGCTGAGGTCGCACAGCGAGCCCTATGAGCTGGTCTCGCGGCGCAGCGCCCAGCAGAATCCGGCGTTCGCGCTGCTGGTGGAATCGCTCTACGCCATCCAGCGGGAAGACTGAGCCGTCCCGCAGCTCAGGACGTGCGACTCGTCTCCGCGGCCTCCGCCCGGGCCGCCTTCGCCACCGCGGCGATGGCATCGCCGGCATGCGTGGCGCAGCAGTCCTCCTGCCAGCGATGGCGCCGCGTCAGCTGCCCGATGCCCGGATTGAAGGCGTTGGTCGGATCGAGCTGGCGATAGTGCCGCTCCAGTTCCGGCGCCGCGGCGTAGAGGTGACCGACATTGTGCTCGGCGGGATAACGGGCGCCGCGGGCCTCCAGCAGGGCCAGCAGGCGACGCTTGAGCGCCGCGCAGTCCCGGCCCTTCTTCACCAGGTATTCCTGGTGCAGCACGTGGCAGAAGAAGTGCCCGCAATACATGGTCACCTCGATCTGCTCCGCCAGCTCCGGCGGCAGGGTCTCGAACCAGTCCTGGATGTTGCGCGGCAGGGCGATGTCCAGGGCGAGGATGTCCTCCACGGTGTCCCGGTGCACCGCCCGGTAGCGATTCATGGCATTGCCGACCGCGAAGCGATTGAGGAAGGCGGCGTTGCCCTCCTCCGCGTCGCACTCGATGAAGTCCGCGTCGGCGCTGGGCAGCCAGGACTGCAGATAGGCGCGGGCCTCGTCGATGCCGTCTTCGCCCATCTTCAGCAGCAGATGATGCTCGAAGCGCGAGGCAAAGGCGTTGAGGCGCGCCGGCAGGTGCTCCGGCAAGGGCGCCGCCAGACGTTGCAGCAGGCGATCGCCAAGCTGGGCACCCAGGCCCAGGCGTTCGCTCAGGGCATCGAAGCGGGTCTTCCAGGCAAAGGCCTGGGGCACCCGTTGCGCACCACAGCGCTGGATGAACAGGAACAGGTCCTTGCCGTAGGTACGACTGAGTTCGTAGGCCGTGCGGTGCATGTATTCGCCGGCGATGGGCAGCTGGGCGAAGTTGACCAGGATGTGCCGGCGAATGGCTTCCAGATCGGCGGCCCGATTGGAGCCGATGTAGAACACTCGGGTGTTGCGATCGGCGGCGAAGGTGTCCAGGCGCAGGGCGAACACGGCGATCTTGCCCGCCGAACCCGAGGCTTCGTACAGCCGCCGCGGATCGGCGTTGTAGCGCGCCGGGGTGGCCGAGGCCACGTCGCGGACATGGCGGGCGTATTCGCGATCGGAGGCCATGGCCCCGGCCGGATCCTGCACGACGCTGTCGTCGAAGCGGCCCTCGTCGAGTCGGCTGAGGATCTCCTCGGGGGTGTCGCCCAAGGCCAGGCCCAGGTGGTTGACCAGTTGCAGCTGCCCGGCTTCGTCGATGCGGGCGAACAGCGACAGCTGGGTGAAGGCCGGTCCGCGGCGGATCAGCGAGCCGCCGGAGTTGTTGCAGACGCCACCGGTGACGGAGGCGCCGATGCAGGTCGAGCCGATCACCGAGTGCGGCTCGCGCCCCAGGGGTTTCAGCGTCGTCTCCAGCTGGCTCAGGGTCACACCCGGCTGGGACAGCACCTGCTCGCCCTGGCGCAGCAGGGCCAGGCGGGTCAGGCGCAGGGTGTTGATCAGCACCACCGGCCGGTCGTAGCCCTCGGCCACCGGGGTGGAGCCGCCGGTCAGGCCGGTGTTGGCCGCCTGGCAGATGATGATGGTGCCGGCGCTGTGGCAGCGCTGCAGCACGCGCCACATCTCCAGCAGGCTGCCGGGCCGCACCACGGCGAGCACCGCCCCGCCACCATAGCGGATGCCCAGGCGGAAGCGTCGGGTCGCCGCGTCGCCCTGCAGGACATGGCGCCGCCCGACGATGGTGTGCAACTCGCTGACCAGATCCATGACGTCCTCTTCACTGACAGGGATAGCGGCAGCGAAGGATAGTCGCTTCCGCTCGAAAGGCGCGGCTGGCGCGGCGTGGCTACTCGGCCAGCAGCCCGGTAGTCGACGGCGCGGGCCGGCGGGTCACCCACAGCATCAGCGCCGCGCACCCCAGCAGGCAACCCCCGAGCAGCATCAGCCCGACCTGCGCCGAGCCGAACAGCGTGGTCAGCAACCCCAGCAGATAGGGCCCGGCGAAGCCGCCGAGATTGCCGAAGGAGTTGATGATGGCGATGCCGGCCGCGGCGGCGGCGCCCTGCAGAAAGGCCCCGGGCAGCCCCCAGAACAGGGCGATGGCGCTCAGGCTGCCACCCACGGCGAAGGCGACACCGAGGATCATCAGCAGCAGGTGCTGGGGAAAGGCCGCGCAGAGGATCAGGCCGATCCCGGCCAGCACCGACATCAGGGCGCCATAGGCGCGCTGGTTACCCGTGCGCTGGGCCTGGCGGGTGACCCAGACCATGGTCGCCGCGCCGAACACATAGGGGATGGCGGTGATGAGCCCGATGTCCAGGACCGAAGCCACCCCGGCGTTCTTGATGATGGTCGGCACCCAGAAGTTGATGCCGTAGTTGCCGAGCATCAGCAGGACGTAGATGACCGTGAGCAGCCAGATGATGGGCAGGGCATACAGCCGCTTGAGGGCGATGCGCGGCTTTTCCGCGGCCTCCAGGGCCAGACGCCGGGTGAGTTCGGCCTTTTCCTGCTGGTTCAGCCACCGGGCGTCCTGGATGCCGTTGTCCAGCAGCCAGAGCACCACCACCCCGACCACCACGGCCGGCACCGCCTCGATGACGAACATCCACTGCCAGCCCGCCAGCAGGCCGTTGCTGCCCATGTAGTACATGATGGCGCCGCTGAGCGGACCGCCAAAGATGAAGGACACCGGATTGCCGAGGATGACGATGGCCATCATGCGGCTGTGCAGCGCCGCGGGAAACCAGTAGGTCAGGTAGAGGATGACTCCGGGAAAGAAGCCCGCCTCGCAGACGCCGAGCAGGAATCTCAGGCCATAGAAGGTCAGTTCGTGGCTGATGCCCAGCAACTGGGCGATGGGCCCGGTGAAGGCCATCAGCGACGAGACCAGGCCCCAGGTGATCATGATGCGGGCGATCCACAGCTTGGCGCCGACGCGATGCAGTATCAGGTTGCTGGGGACCTCGAAGAGGAAGTAGCCGATGAAGAAGATGCCGGCGCCCAGGCCATAGGCCGCGTCGGATATGCCGAGGTCGCTGAGCATGGCGAGCTTGGCGAAGCCGACGTTGACCCGATCGAGATAGGCGATGATGTAACCAAGCAGCAGCAGCGGCAACACGCGCCAGGCCACCTTGCGATAGAGCGGATCGAATTGCACCGGGGATGCGGCGGTACTGGGATGGGCCATGATGTTTCGCGTCCTTTAATTGTTGTGATTGTCGCGAGGGTCTTGCAGAACGGCTGACGGTCATCCGCAGCCCACTACCCGCCCGGAACGAGTCGAGGCGCAGGGCAGGATGGCGGATGACGCTGCAGCGGAAGGGCTTGCCGCTAGGGAAGTCGGGGCCTCAGAACGAGGCCTGGATCAGGTCGGCATAGTCCTCCGCCGAGGCTTCCCGGGGATTGGTCCGGTGGCTGTGATCGGCCAGGGCGCCGGTGACGATGCGCGGGATGAGCCCCCTGTCGACCCCCATCTGCGCCAGCCCCGTCGGCAGCCGCAGGGCTTCGGCCTTGTGCGCCAGCGCTTGCTCCACCGACAGCTGCGGCGGCAGTTCCATGGCCTGGGCGAGGCGTTCGAGTTTCTCGTCGCGGACCACCGATTCGGCGCTCCGGTTGAAGGCCACCACGGCCGGCAGCAGGACCGCGTTGAGGGTGCCATGGTGCAGCCGCGGATCGATGCCGCCCAGTGAGTGACTCAGGCTGTGCACGCAGCCCAGCCCCTTCTGGAAGGCCAGCGCCCCCTGCAGCGAGGCGCTGAGCATCTGGGTACGGGCTTCCAGGTTGGTGGGCTCGTTGAACGCCAGTTCCAGATGGCGCCAGGCCCGGCGCAGGCCGTCCAGGGCGATGCCCTCGGCCGGCGGATTGAAGCCGGGCGCGAGAAAGGTCTCGATGCAGTGGGCCACCGCGTCCATGCCCGTGGCGGCGGTCAGGTGCGGCGGCAGGCTGAGCGTCAGCAGCGGATCGCAGATGGCCACCCGCGGGATGACATGGGGCGAGAGGATGCCGACCTTGCGGCCATCGTCGAGGATGATGATGGCGCCGCGTCCCACCTCGCTGCCGGTGCCGGCCGTGGTCGGAATGGCCACGATGGGCACCGTCGCCGCGGTGATCCGCGTCAGGCCGCCCTCGATGACGGCGAACTGCTTCAGCGGTCCGGGATGGCGCGCGGACACGGCGATGGCCTTGGCCAGGTCGATGGGCGAACCCCCGCCGACGGCGATGATGCCGTCGCAGTCCGCATCCCGGAAACAGGCGACGCCCTCGCGGGTGGCGGCCTCGGTGGGATTGGCCGGGGTGGCGTCGAACACCTGGTAGGCGGCCAGGGGATTCTGCTCCACCAGTTGCTCGATGAGACCGGCGGCCACCACGCCCCGATCGGTGACGATCAGTGGCCGCTGGAAGCCCAGCCGGGCGTTGACGTCGGCCAGTTCGGCCGCACAGCCGGCGCCGAAGCGGATCTCCGTTACATAGTTGATTATCGCCATGACCCGTCCTGTTATTCTTGAAATTGATAGACGGCCCGACTATAGCGAGGCGCCTCCCGGCCAAATACTGAGAGGTAGCGATAGCGGTATAACCAGGAGGCAACCCAGCCTGACTCCCCTGCTGGACGCGTTCCCCATAGCGATGGCCGGGCCCGCTCTCCCGGGCGCTGCCGCTTTCCCCGGAGTCCCGATGCCCACCCCTACCCTGGCCGCCGCCCAATCCGTTTCGCTCGCCGGCGACCTCGCCGCCAATCTGCGCACCCATCTCGATTTCATCGCCGCGGCTGCCGACGTCGGGGTGGAGCTCCTGCTGTTTCCGGAACTGTCCCTGACCGGCTATGAGCCGACCCTGGCGGCAGGGCTGACGCTGGAAAGCAGCGATGCCCGCCTGCTGCCGCTGCGCGAAGCCTGCCGCGCGGCCGGGCTGACGGCCGTGGTCGGAGCGCCCGTGCGGGGCGTGGCGGGATTGCAGATCGGCGCGCTGATCCTGGGCGCCGATGGCCGCTGCCATGTCCATACCAAGGAGTACCTGCATCCGGGCGAGGCGCCGCCCTTCGTGTCC
The DNA here is from genome assembly GCF_030175875.1 of Pseudomonas sp. HR1. Lineage (NCBI taxonomy): Bacteria > Pseudomonadati > Pseudomonadota > Gammaproteobacteria > Pseudomonadales > Pseudomonadaceae > Pseudomonas > Pseudomonas sp. HR1. Next base: position 218,872 of record NZ_JASNRF010000003.1, on the reverse strand, counting down.
GGCGATGGCGGGGACTTGCTAGAGGTGCGCGGGCTGAAGGCCGCCCTGGCCATCTGCGCCGACAGCAATCACGAGGCCCATGCCGATGCTGCCCGTGCCCGCGGCGCCGATCTCTATCTGGCTTCGGCGGTGATAGGTCCGACCGGCTATCCCGCCGACAGCGCGCGCCTCGCCGGCCATGCCCGACGCCTGGGCATGCCGGTGCTCCTGGCCAATCACGGCGCGCCCACCGGCGGCTATGCCTGCGTGGGTCGCAGTGCCTTCTGGCAGGCCGATGGCGGGTGCCTGGTCGCGGCGCCAGGCGACGGCCCTTGCCTGGTGATCGTCCGCCTGCACGCGGGCGTCTGGCAGGGCGAAATCCGCACCGTGCGACCTTGATCGCCGCACGGCGCAATCCTCTGACCGGAAAGCGGCTGCCAGGTCACGGCGCGACTGGATTCGCGTCCCGATATCCCGCGCCTCCTGCGACTAAAGGTCACACGTCAGACGCCGATAAGGCTCTGACATCCTCGTTCAGAACACCGCCAAGGATGCCTTTCGCAGCGTGAACGACGCTGTAACCGCAGGAGCGACACCATGGCCTTGAACACCATTCGGACCCGCTACACCCTGATCTTCCTCGGCTTCATCGGCGCGACCCTCGCGGCCACCGTCATCGGCATTCGCCTGTGGGTGACGCCGGACCTGGTCGCCGCCGGTGAATCCGCCGTGCTCACCCGCGTCAACGAGGTGGGCACCCGCATCTATCGCGAACTCAACCAGATCCAGGCGCAGCAGCGATCCATCACCCAGACCGTGCCGCTGCTGGACAGCGCCGCCATCGACCGGGTGCTGCCCGGCCTGGTGGACCAGTACGGCGATGCCAAGGTGTTCGGCGGCGGCATCTGGCCGCTGCCCAACCAGCGCGAGCAGGGTCGCGACAAGTTCAGCACCTTCTATCACCGCGATGCCGGCGGAAAGCTGATCGTCAACACCCACTGGAACTCCCCCGAGTCGCTCAACTACTGGGAGCAACCCTGGTTCCAGGCTGGCCTCAAGGCTCCCGCCGGCCAGTGCGTCTGGGCCGCCGCCTACAAGGACGCCGCCAGCGCCGAGCCGCGCACCAACTGCGCCATGGCCATCCAGCGCGACGGCAAGGCCTTTGGCGTCTCGACCATCGACCTCACCCTGGGCTTCTTCAACCCCCTGGTGGACAGCCTGCGCAAGGAACTCGACGACACCGACATGATGATCGTCGAGGCCGACGGCAAGATCCTCAGCAACCTCAGCGAACTCGGGGATTCGCAGATCCTGAACAACGTCTCGGCCTATGCCGCCCGCTCACCCTTCGTCGCCGCCATCCAGCAGAACCTCGGCAAGCTCAAGGGCGAGGCCGTGGTGCGCGACACCTACGTCGACGAGCACGGTACGCCGCATACCTTCTTCCTGCGGCCGCTGGCCGGCACCCCCTGGCTGCTGGCCACGGCGCTGCCCACCTCGCTCATCGCGGCGACCAACACCGGCATCCTCAAGACCCTGGCGGCGATCCAGCTGCCGCTGGTCCTGCTGCTGGTAGGCATCATGGTGCTGGCGCTCGGCAAGCTGATGGGTCGCCTGGGCCTGCTGCAACGCAACATCGAATCCCTGTCCGCCGGCGACGCCGACCTGACCCGGCGCATCCCGGTGCACGGCCAGGACGAGGTGGATGCGGTGGCCGGCGCGGTCAACGGCTTCATCGGCTATCTGCAGCGGCTGATCGGCGAGGTGGGCGATGCCACCGACCGCATCGACACCGGTCTCAAGCAACTGCACGGCCAGGCCCAGCAGAACGGTGCCATCCTGGCCCGGCATGCCAGCGAGACCGACCAGGCGGTGACCGCCATCACCGAGATGAGCGCCACCTCCGACTCCGTGGCCCGCAGTGCCAGCGACACCGCCACCCTCACCCAGGCCGCCAACGGCCAGGCCGAGCGTTCCCGCGCGGTGGTCCAGCAGGCCTCGGCCAGCGTGCTGGCCCTGGTGGATCAGGTGGAAGACGCCACCCTCAAGGTGCAGGCCATGCAGAGCGATGCCCAGCGCATCAACGACGTGCTCGGGGTGATCGGCGGGATTGCCGGTCAGACCAACCTGCTGGCGCTCAACGCGGCCATCGAGGCGGCCCGGGCCGGCGAACAGGGTCGCGGCTTCGCGGTGGTGGCCGACGAGGTCCGCGCCCTGGCCGGCCGTACCCAGCAGAGCACCGCCGAGATCAACGAGATGCTCAACCGGTTGCAGCAGGGGGTGAGTTCCGCGGTCGCGGCCATGGAAATGACCAAGGCCAGTTGCCAGAGCACTGCCGAGCGCACCCGCGAGGTCACCGAAGGCCTGGACGAGATGAGCGGTTCGGTGGTGCGCATCAGCGATCTCTCGACTCAGATCGCCGCAGCGGCCGAAGAGCAGAGCGTGGTGGCCGGCGAGATCAACCAGAACATGGTTGCCGTGCGCCATATCGTCGACGACCTGGTCACCAGCGGTCAGCGCACCGCCGAGAGTACCGCGGCGGTGCAATCGTCCAACGAGCAGCTGATCGCGGTGGTCCGGCGCTTCCGGGTGAGGTGACCCGAGCGCCGCGACATGAAAAAGCCGGGCACTGCGCCCGGCTCTTTCGTTTCAGAACCTGTTCACGATCTCGCGAGCTAGAGACAAACAAGGCAAAAACGCCTGAGGAAGCGGAGTTTACAAGTGGTAAATGAGCATTCCGAAGGCGTTTTTAACGCAGTTTGGCCGACGCGCAGCAGATCGTGGATAGGTTCTCAGCCCACCAGATGCAGAAAATGCATATGGCGCTCGTACTGGTCGAGGATGTCGCCGATGACGTCTTCGCGGGACCAGCCCATGACGTCATGGTCCTGACCACCTTCACGCAGATAGACCTGGGCGCGGAAGTACTTGCGCTCCTCCCCCGGCTCGCTGCCCATGACGAAACTGGGCATGGCGTAGGCGTGGGGTCTGACCTGGTAGACGAACTCGGGCTGCTCGGCCGGACCGACATACAGCCGCACCCCGCCATCCTCGCGGTCTTCCACGCCACAGACATAGCCCTGCTTGCGCCATTCCTCGGCCACCGCCAGGCAAGCCGGCTTGGCCACCTCGCCGATGAAGCGCACCACGTGGCTGCGCCGCGGAAACATCGCCAGACCGCGCAGGCGGCGCTGCCAGCCGCCCGGCGTACGGCTGGTGGGCGGGGTGAGACTCAGCGACTGATGGCGCAGGCCGCGCTTAGTGGCGTCCAGCTTCAGGGCCTTGAGCAGGCCATGCATGCTGAACAGCAGGGCGAGGGTGAACGGCAGGGCACTGGCGATGGTGGCGGTCTGCAAGGCCTTGAGACCATCGGCCAGCAGCAGCGCGATGGCCACCAGCCCCATGCTGGCGCCCCAGAAGACGCGCTGCCAGACCGGCGTCTGGTCCTGACCGCCGGAGGCCAGCATGTCCACCACCATGGCGCCGGAATCGGCGGAGGTGACAAAGAACACCACCACCATGACGATGGCGATCAGCGAGATCACGCTGGCGAAGGGGAAGTGCTCGAGGAAGGCGAACAGCGCCAGGGAGCTGTCCTGGGATACCGCGGCGGCCAGATCGGTGATGCCCTCGGTGAGGATCATGTGGATCGCCGTGTTGCCGAACACCGTCATCCACAGCAGGGTGAAACCGGCCGGCACCAGCAGCACGCCGGAGACGAATTCGCGGATGGTCCGCCCGCGCGAGATGCGCGCGATGAACAGCCCGACGAAGGGCGACCAGGCCAGCCACCAGCCCCAGTAGAACAGCGTCCAGCCGCCGATCCAGTCGGTGGGTCGATAGGCGTTGAGGTTGAGGGTGCGGCTGACGATCTCGCTGAGATAGCCCCCGGTGTTCTCGACGAAGGTCTGCAGGATCAGCACCGTGGGGCCGAGGATGACCACGGTCAGCATCAGCAGCACCGCCAGGCCCAGATTGAGCTCCGACAGCCGCCGGACGCCCTTGTCCAGCCCCGAGACCACCGAGAGGGTGGCCAGCGCCGTGGTGACGACGATCAGGCCGATCTGCACCGGGGTGGACACCGGCACGCCGAACAGCACGTTGAGCCCGGTGTTGATCTGCGAGACGCCGAAGCCCAGGGAGGTGGCGACGCCCAGCACCGTACCGATGATGGCGAAGATGTCCACGGCATGGCCGATGGGCCCATGGATGCGCTCGCCGATCAGCGGATAGAGCGCCGATCTCAGGGTCAGCGGCAGGCCGTGGCGATAGCTGAAGTAGGCCAGGATCAGGGCGACGATGGCATAGATCGACCAGGCGTGCAGGCCCCAGTGGAAGAAGGTGATGCGCATGGCCTGGCGCGCGGCGTCCACCGTCTGGCCATCGGCATAGGGCGGGTTGAGAAAGTGCATCACCGGCTCGGCGACGCCAAAGAACATAAGACCGATGCCCATGCCGGCGGAAAACAGCATGGCGAACCAGGTGGTGTTGGCGTAGTCCGGCTCGCTGTGGTCCGGGCCGAGCTTGATGTCGCCATAGCGACTCATGCCGAGAAACACCACGGTGCCGAGGATGATGGCCACGGCGAGGATGTAGAACCAGCTGAGGTTGGTGATGATCCAGCCCTGGATGGCGGCGAACAGCCACTGGGCGTTGGCCTGGAACAGGCTGGCATAGAGCACCAGCACGAGTAGCAGCAGGGTCGAGGTCCAGAAGACCGGAGGACTGAAGGTGGGACGAGCGGCGGATTCTCCCTGGCCGGTCATAAAAGGGCTCCTGTTCATGAAGTGCGCACAGGTTGACTGCCCTCGCCCGTGATCGTTTCGCTGGCGACGCTGCGGGAAGGGCGCATGCCGCTGTGTGCTACCGCACCAATCGCTGGGGCGCTAAGGGTCGGATACGCCAGCCAGCACAGTGGCGCCGGGTGCTCCCGCCAGCCCGCGAAACCAGCGCGCCGGCGCCACGCCGAAGGTCTGGCGGAAATGTTTCGTCATATGACTCTGGTCATAGAAGCCGGCAGCAACGGCCGCCTCGGCCAGCCCCCGACCGAGGCGCACCTGCAGCCGTACCTGGTCGAGACGGCGCAAGGTCAGGTAGCGATGGGGACTGGTGCCGAAGTAGGCACGGAAATCCCGGGTCAGACTCCAGCGATCCCGACCGGCGCAACGGGCCAGGTCGTCGAGGGTGACCGCCTGGTCCAGATGATCCTCCAGGTATTCCCGCGCACGCAGCGCGGCGGCGAAGTCCACCCGTCCGCGACTGGGCCAGGCCTGGCAGACCTCGGCCAGGGTCGCGACCAGGCCATAGAGGGCGTCGTCGCGAGCTAGGACATCGGATTGCGCGTCGAGGGCGGCGAACACCGCCTCGGTGGCCTGTGCCAGGCGCGGGTCAAGGGAAACGCCCTCCCGGTGGAAGGGCAAGGGCCGTCCACCCAGGATGTCCTGCACCAGGGTCGGCGGCAGATAGACCATGCGATAGCGAAAGCCATCGGCAGCGCCGGCACGCCCGTCATGGACCTCGTCCGGATGCAGGATCATGGTCTCGCCGGGCAGGCTGTTGGTCCGGGCGCCGCGATAGGAAAAGCTCTGCACACCGGCCAGGGTACGGCCGATGGCATAGGTGGCATGGCGATGGGGGTCGAAGGCATGGCCACTGAAGAAGGCCTCGATGGACTCCAGCTCGGCATGGGCTGGGGCGTGCCTCACCCAATCCGTGGCACCGGGCAATTCGATCTGGCTGCTCATGGCGACTCCTCCGGCGCTCAGCCTAGCAGACCGCGCCAGGCGTCGTGGAACAACAGCAGGGCGCAGCCAACCAGACTCAGGCCCAGCAGCCGATTCACCGCGCGAAAGCCGCGTCCCCGCACCAGGTAGCGCCCGAGCAGCGCCCCGAGCAAGGCGTAGCTCGCCGGGGCGCCGCAGGCCGACAGCGCCAGGGGCAGCGACCAGAGGGCGATCTTGCCCCCGGTCACCTGGGCCGCCGGAAACATCACCGTGGCGATGGGCAGCACCGCCAGCCACGCCTTGGGATTGAGGCCCTGGATCAGCAGGCCGCTGGCAAAGGTCAGCCGCGTGGCGGCGCCTTCCCCCTCGGCCGTCGGCGGCGCGGCCCGGGCGATGCGATAGCCGAGGTACAGGCAATAGCCACCGCCGAGGAGCGCCAGCCATGGCAGCAGCGCCCCCGAGACCACGACCGCCCCGGCATAGCCCAGCGCCAGAAAGAGCACCAGCATGGCGCAGCCCACCCCGGCATAGAAGCCCAGCGCCCGGCGGGCCTGGCCGCGCAGACCGGCATTGAGGCCCAGGGCGTTTACCGGGCCAGGGCTGTAGATGACGCTGAAGGCATAGAGGACGATTTCCAAGGGGCACCTGCCAGGCTGCGAGAAGGAAGCCCAGGCTAGCCAGCGCGCCCGGGGTCTGGCTTGTACGTCTGTGGCTGAGATGAGCCACCCGCCCTGGCACTCGAACTCCACACGGGTGTGGCACTCTATCCAGGCCAAGGCCTGGAAGAGAAAGCCCATGTTCGGATCGCTGCGCAGTCGTCTGATTGCCCTGCTGCTGATGCTCGGCGGCATGGCCGTCGGGGTCGGCTGGCTGATGATCCTGCTCTTGCGCCAGTCGGAAAGCGCCCAGCTCGGCCAGGCCACGGTGGAAGCCGAGCAGGCCTGCCAGGCCATCGCCAGCAGCTATCGCTTCTACAGCAATGGCTGGTCCGGCCCTACCGCGGGCCTCGCCGACCCGGCGCTGCAGCGCAGTCTCGGCGGCGTGGCCAGTGTCGCCCTGCTGCGTTATCGCGGCATGGCCGGCGGCCTCTGGCAGGAACAGGCGGGACTGCTGGCCGATGCCAGTCCCTTCCCCCTGACCGCTGCCGAACGCCAGCACCTGGCCGATCTCTCCGCCGCAACCCTGGCCGAGGCACGCAGCCTGAGCGACAGCTTCAGCGCGGACGGCGCCACGGTGCTGGTGGCCGCCTGCCCGCTGTCCGGGCCCATTGCCGATCTCGCCGCCTGGACCCTGACTCGCCTGACCTTCGCCGAGGGCAGCGGGCAGCGCCAGCTGAAACTGGGCCTGGGCCTGCTGCTGCTGGCCATGCTCGCCGCCACCCTGCTGCTCGGCCGACTCACCTGGCAGTGGTCGCGCCATGTCGCGCGGGTCGAGCGCGATCTGGGCGCCAATGCCAGCCATGACCTGCCCACCCTCGCCCTGACTGGCGAACGCGAGCTGGACCGGGTGCTGGCGGCGCTCAACCAGGCCGGGCAGCGCCTGACCCAGGCCCGGGACGAGGCCCAGCGACTGACCACCCAGGTCCACGCCAGTGAACGGCTGGCCGCCCTCGGTCGGGTGGCCGCCGGGGTCGCCCACGAGATCCGCAACCCCCTGGCCGCCATGCGCCTCAAGGCCGAGAACGCCCTGGCCGGCGACAGCGGCCGGCAGCAGAAGGCGCTGGACGCCATCCTCACCCAGGTCACCCGGCTGGACCGCCTGTTGCGCCGCCTGCTCGACCTCACCCAGCCGCTGCACCTGCAACCCACTGTCATCGCGCTGCCGGCCTTTTGCCGCGAGGTGCTGGCCGGACACGAAGACCAGGCCGCCCAGCGCGGCATCCGCCTGACCGCCCGGGTGGCCGTCGATGAGGGCTGGTTCGATCGCGACGCCCTGGCCCGCGCCCTGGACAACCTGCTGCTCAACGCCCTCCAGGCCGCCCCGGCAGACAGCGAGATCCGTCTCGATGCCAGCCGGCGCGGCGACTGGCTGGTGCTGGCGGTGGAAGACGAAGGCCAGGGGCCGCCTGCCGAGTTGCGCGCCCAGCTCTTCGAGCCCTTCGTCACCGGTCGCCCGGAGGGCACCGGCCTGGGCCTGGCCCTGGTCCGCGAGACCGCCCGCGCCCACGGCGGCGAGGCGCGACTGATCGATCCCTCCCTTCCCACGCGCTTCGAGATCCTCCTGCCATGCCAACCCTGCTGATCATCGATGACGACGCCGGTCTGCGCGACGCCCTGGCGGAAACCGCCGCGGACCAGGGCTACCGGGTGCTGCAGGCCGACGGGGGTGAAGCGGGCTTGCAGCTCCTGACGCAGGAGGCGGTGGACGCCGTGCTGCTCGACCTGCGCATGCCCGGGCTGGATGGCCTGGAGGTGCTGGCGCGCATCCGCGCCCTCCCCGAGCCGCCCGCGGTCACTGTGCTGACCGCCTTCGCCAGTGCCGGCAACACCATCGAGGCCATGCGCCTGGGCGCCTTCGATCATCTCACCAAGCCCATCGGCCGTGACGAGCTGATCCGGGTACTGGCCGGCATGACCGCCCAGCGCGGTCCGGCCAGCGCGCCACCGGCGGCGGTCGAGGGCCATACCCTGGTGGGCGGCAGCGACGCCCTGCGCCAGGTGCAGAAGACCATCGGCCGCCTGGTGGACAGCGAGGCCACGGTGCTGGTCACCGGCGAGACCGGCACCGGCAAGGAACTGGTGGCCCGGGCCATCCACGAGCATGGCAAAAGACGCGGGGCGCCCTTCGTCGCGGTCAACTGTGCGGCCATCCCGCCGGATCTGCTGGAAAGCGAACTCTTCGGCCATGTGCGCGGCGCCTTCAGCGGGGCCACCGCCAATCGCCTCGGCGCCTTTCGCGAAGCCCAGGGCGGCACCCTCTTTCTCGACGAGATCGGCGACATGCCGCTGCCGATGCAGGCCAAGATCCTGCGCGCCCTGCAGGAACGCGAGGTGACGCCGGTGGGTGGCGCGCCGGTGCGCCTGGACGTGCGTCTGGTAGCGGCCACCCACCGCGACCTGGCCCAGCGGGTCGCCAGCGGCGACTTCCGCGAGGACCTCTTCTATCGCCTGCACGTGGTACCCATCCACCTGCCGGCGCTGCGCGAGCGGCGGGCCGATATCCTGCCGCTGGCCGAACACTTCCTCGCCCCCAGCGGCCGCGTCCTGGCGGACGATGCTGCCGCCCTGCTCTTGCGCCACCCCTGGCCGGGCAACGTTCGCGAATTGCGCAACGCCATCCAGCGCGCCGCGACCCTGGCCCAGGGCGAGCGCATCGTCGCCACCGACCTGGCCTTCCTGCAGAGCGAGACCCCGGATGAGGTGGCCATCGACGCCAGCTGGCCCGAGGAGACCCTGGCCGAAGCCACCGCACGCCTGGAACGCCTGCTGATCGAGCGCGCCCTGCAGCGCAGCGGCGGCAATCGCGCCGAAGCGGCCCGCCGCCTGGGCATCCATCGCCAGCTGCTCTACACCAAGCTGAGTCGGCTGGGCCTGGGTGTCGGCGCAGACGACAGTCCCGCTTAGAGCCTATTCAAAGTCTCGCGAGCTAGAGACAAACAAGGCGAAAATGACTGAGGAAGCGGAGTTTACGAGTGGTAAATGAGCATTCCGAAGCCATTTTCAACGCCGTTTGGCCGACGCGCAGCAGACTTTGGACAGGCTCTTAGGCTGTCCGCTTTGCCGACAGGCCTGTCCGCCAACCGGACGCAATGCCTGGCTCGGACGGTCCCAATAAATCGCAAAGTATTGATTTATATAGAAAATAAAAGTTGGCACAGGCCCTGCAATATCCTGATCGTCAACCACCGCAGGAGTCATCCATGCCTACCAAGACCCAAACCCTCGTGATCGGGACCTTCGCCCTGCTGTCCGTCAGCGGCCTCGTCCTGGCACAAACCGCACCCGCCGGCAGCGCCGCCTCCACCACCGCGGCCAGCGCCCAGATCCCTACCCAGCAGGGCCAGCTCAAGCAGTTCCTGCTCAATCCCCGTGGCGATATCGACGGCCTGATCCTGGCCGACGGCACCGAGGTCAACACCCCGCCGCACCTGTCCGAGCAACTGGCCGCCACCTTCAAGCCGGGTGACAGCATCAACGTCGCCGGCCTGCGCGCCGCCAGCCTGCCGCTGGTCCAGGCGGTGTCCCTGACCAACGTCCAGACCGGCAAGACGGTCACCGACGAAGGCCCCGATCGCGTGGCTGGTCGCCGTCCGCCGGCCCCCCCGGCACCGGGCACCGAGCGCGATGGCGACAGCCTCCAGGGCCAGATCGTCCAGTTGCTGCACGGTCCCCGTGGCGACGTGAACGGCGCCCTGCTGCAGGACGGTACCGCCCTGCGCCTGCCGCCCCATGAAGCCCTGCGCCTGCAAGCGCTGCTCAAGCCCGGTCAGACCGTAGCCGTCCGCGGCGAGCTGATGGCCAATGCCCAGGGCCGTGCCTTCCGGGTCAGCGCCCTCGGCGCCGATGCCAACTCGCTGCAGACCCTGGATACCCCGCCGGCACCCCGCGGTCCCGGTCGTCTGCCGCCGCCCCCGCCCCCCGGCGTCCAGCCGGTCGCCCCGGGCGCCCAACCGCCGGCACCCCCGGCACCGCCGGCCGGCTGATCAGGCCAGCAGCCGCCGGGTCGCTTCGGCGATCCGGCGGCAGGCTTCCTCCAGCACCTCGTGCGAGGTGGCGTAGGAAACCCGGAAGTAAGGCGCCAGGCCAAAGGCCGAGCCTGGCACCACCGCCACCCCGCCCTCGTCCATGAGGTAGCGGGCAAAGGCCGTATCGCTGTCGATCAGCTCCCCGCCCGGCGTCCGCCGACCCAAAACCCCCGCGCAACTGGCATAGACATAGAAGGCCCCCTCGGGCCGCCGCGCCGACAGGCCCGGCACCGCGTTCAGCGCGTCCACCACCAGATCCCGCCGCTGGCGAAACAGCTCGCAGCGCTCGCGCACGATGTCCTGCGGCCCATCCAGGGCGGCGATGGCCGCGGCCTGGCTGACCGAGCAGGGGCAGGAGGTCACCTGGCTCTGCACACTGGCCATGGCCTGGATCAGCGCCTTGGGTCCGCCGGCATAGCCCAGGCGCCAACCGGTCATGGCATAGGCCTTGGAGACGCCGTTGATGGTTAGGGTCCGCTCGCGCAGCCGTGGCTCCAGCGCGGCCGGAGTGACGAAGAGAAAGCCGTCGTAGAGGATGTGCTCGTACATGTCGTCGACCATCAGCCAGACCTGCGGATGGCGCAGCAGCACCTCCAGCAGCGGGCGATAGTGTTCCTCGCCATAGGCCGCCCCGGAGGGGTTGGAGGGCGAGTTGAGCATCACCCAGCGGGTGCGCGGGGTGATGGCCGCTTCCAGGGCCTCGGCGGTCAGGCGGAAGCCATCCTCCTCACGGCACGGCAGCACCACCGGCGTGCCGCCGAGGATGGTGACGATGTCGGCATAGGTCACCCAGAAGGGCGCGGGGATGATCACCTCGTCGCCCGGGTCCAGGGTCGCCATCATGGCGTTGAAGATCACCTGCTTGGCCCCGGCCGAGGCGGTCACCTCGTCCTGGGCGAACACCAGGTCGTTCTCCCGGGCGAACTTGCGGCGAATGGCCTCCTTGAGAGCCGGGCTGCCGTCGAGCACCGTGTATTTGGTCTGGCCGGCGCGGATGGCCTGGATCGCCGCCTCCTTGATGTGCTCCGGGGTATCGAAGTCCGGCTCGCCCGCCCCCAGCACCAGCAGATCGGCGCCCTGGCGGCGCAGGGCATTGGCGCGCTCGGTGATCTTGAGGATCTCGGAGACGCCCACGGAGGCGAGGCAGTGGGCGAGGTGCAGGGTCGAATCGGCGGCCATGACAGGGCTCCAGGCAGGACGAAAAGAGGTGCCGGAAGCGTCCGGCAGGGATCGTCTCGCACTATCGAACCGCGGCCGCTTGCCTTCAAACGCTATAAAGGACTCACGTCATTCCGCCGGGGCATGGTCTGGCGTCAACACGGAGGCTAGAGTGGCGACCATGACCACCGCACCCTCCCCCCTCGCCGCCTACCACCACGCCCTGGCCCAAGGCGATCGCCTGCCCGATGCCGCCCAGGAGGCCGCCGCCCTGCGCCTGGAGGCCTGCCACGCGGCGCTGCTGGCGGACCAACCGGCGCGCGGTCTCTATCTCTGGGGGCCGGTCGGCCGTGGCAAGACCTGGCTGCTGGATCTGTTCCACGCCAGCCTGCCGGTGCCCGCCCGCCGGCAGCACTTCCACCACTTCATGCGTTGGGTGCACCAGCGTCAGTTCCAGCTTGCCGGCACCCGCGATCCCCTGCAGCTGCTGGCCCGGGAGCTGGCCGCCGAGGTGCGGGTGCTGTGCTTCGACGAACTCTTCGTCAGCGACATCGGCGACGCCATCCTGGTGGGCGGCCTGCTGCGCGCCCTGCTGGACCAGGGTCTGGTGCTGGTGGTCACCTCCAACCAGCCGCCGGAGCAGCTCTATGCCGGCGGCTTCAATCGCGAGCGCCTGCTGCCCGCCATCGCCGCGCTGCAGGCACACCTGGACGTGCTGGAGGTGGACGGCGGCCAGGACCACCGCCTGCACCAAGGCCAAGCCGAACCGCGCTTCTGGGTGGACGATCCCACCGCCCTCGCCACGACCTTTGCCCGCCTCACCGCGGGGGAAGCCGTGACGACCGCGCCCCTGATCCTCGGCGAGCGCCCGCTGCCCGTGGTGCAGCGGGCCTCCAGCGCGATCTGGCTGGATTTCGCCGTGCTCTGCCAGGGCGCCTGGGCCACCACCGACTACATGGATCTCTGCACCCGCTTCCCCGCCCTGTTGCTGAGCGGCGTGCCCTGCCTGTCCGGCGATCCCCGTGCGGGCCGCATCGCCCGCGGCACCGAAGACGGCGCGACGCGGGTCCTGGCCGGCGACCGCGAACTGCCCCGCCTGGCGCCCCAGGACGACGCCGTGCGCCGCTTCATCGCCCTGGTCGACGAAGCCTACGATCGCCGCCGCCCGCTCTACCTGGACGCCGCCGTGCCCCTGGATCAGCTGTACACCCGCGGCTTTCTGGAATTCCCCTTCCGCCGCACCCTGAGTCGCTTGAAGGAGATGCAACAGGCCCGGTACTAGGCATCGCGCTTTGCCCCGCGCTTGAGCACATAACGCGGTCGCCGCTTGGTCTCGATATAGATGCGACCGATGTATTCACCCAGTACACCGATGCCGATCAGTTGGACGCCACCAAAGAACAGGATGGCGGTCATCAACGAGGGATAGCCGGGTACCCGGTTGCCAAAGGCCAGTTTCTCGAAGATCAGATAGCCGGCGTAGGCCAGGGACACCAGGGCGACGAAACCACCCAAGTAGGTCCAGAGTCGCAGCGGCACGGTGCTGAAGGATGTGAAGCCCTCCAGCGCCAGGTTCCACAGTTTCCAGCCGTTGAACTTGCTCGAGCCGGCACTGCGCGGCGCGCGCTCATATTCCACCACCCGGGTGTCGAAACCCACCCAGGAGAGAATGCCCTTCATGAACAGGTTGCGTTCGGGCAGTTCGCGAATGGCGTCCACCACCTCGCGACTCATCAGCCGGAAATCGCCGACGTTCTCTTCGATGGGCGTCTGCGCGATGCGATTGTGCAGGCGATAGAAGCCCTCGGCGGTCAGCCGCTTGAGCGGGCTGTCGCTGCTGCGATTGACGCGCTTGGCCAGCACCACGTCGGCGCCCTGCTGCCACTGTTCGAGCAACCGCGGGATGACGTCCAGAGGGTCCTGCAGATCCACGTCCAGCGGTATCACCACGTCACCCGTGGCGTGCTCGATGCCGGCGAACAGCGCCGCCTCCTTGCCGAAATTGCGCGACAGCTGCAGCAGCACCACGCGCGGATCTTCTCGTTGCAGGCGCTCCAGCACTCGGGCGCTGCCGTCGCGGCTGCCATCGTCGACGAACAACAGCTCCAGATCGTGCCGCGACAGCTCGGGATGGATGCAGACCGCCTGGTAAAAGAGCGCGATAGCCAGCTCTTCGTTGAAGACCGGCACCACCAGGGAAAGCTTCACGGCATCGCTCATCGGAACACCCACAGGGACGACAGCAGATAGCTGAACACCGGCACCAGGGCGGTGGCGGCAAGGAGCGCATAGAGGGCCGGCACACCGCAGGCGAGCAAGCCGGTCAGCAGCAGGTTGTTGAGGCCGAAGCCGGCCAGCGCCAGCAGCAGGAAGCGCCACGGCGAGCCGGCACGGGCGAAGGTCAGATAGCGATGACCCAGATAGGAAACGCCGAAAGCGACCAGAAAGGCGCCCAGGTTGGCGAGATAGGCTGGCCAACTCCACCTCCCCAACAGCAGGGCAGCGACGGCCATGTGTACTCCAGTGGCCGCAGCACCGACGAGGGCGAATCGCAGGGGCCGCGCCGCCGACTTGGCCAGGGATCCGGATGTAGACACGCTTGACCTCGATGCAGCGGCGATTGACCGGCGAACGTTACCTCGGAGGTATCGAAACATCCTGTTGCATCCGTTGCAATTCCGTCGCCGGGCGACGAACGGTCTGCGGTACTCCTTAGGGACTGCGGCGACGAGGCACGCCGCGGAGCGGCGGAGCCCCGTGGTAAGGTGGGACATCCCACAGCTTGACGAGGCCCGGTCATGACTCCGCGCATCGAACCCTTCTTCGACGCCACCACGTCCACCTTCACCTATGTGATCTACGAAGCCCCCGGCAGTCGCTGCGCCATCGTCGATTCGGTGCTGGACTACGATCCGCATTCGGGCCGCACTGCCACCCTGTCGGCGGATCGCGTCGCCCGCTTCGTGCGCGATCAGGGGCTGACGGTGGAGTGGCTGCTGGAGACCCATGCCCACGCCGACCACCTCTCCGCCGCGCCCTATCTGCGGCGGCAACTGGGCGGGCGCATCGCCATCGGCGAGGGCATCCGCCGGGTCCAGGGCGCCTTCAAGGACGTCTTCAACTTGGAGCCGGAATTCCGCCTCGACGGCTCCCAGTTCGATCACCTGTTCCAGCCCGACGAGGTCTTCCACATCGGCGCCCTGACCGCCCGCGCCTTGCACGTGCCCGGCCACACTCCGGCCGACATGGCCTACCAGGTGGAAGAGGAGCATGTCTTCGTCGGCGACACCCTGTTCATGCCCGATGTCGGCTCGGCGCGCTGCGACTTCCCCGGCGGCAGCGCTCGCGACCTCTATCGTTCGATCCGCCGGCTGCTGACCCTGCCCGAGGCCACGCGCCTCTATCTGTGCCACGACTATCCGCCCGCCGGCCGCGAAGCGCGCCACGAGACCACCGTGGGTGAAGAGCGCGCCCTCAACGTCCATGTCCGCGATGGCGTGGACGAGGATGCCTTCGTCGCCCTGCGCACCCGCCGTGATGCCACCCTGTCCATGCCAACGCTGATCCTGCCGGCGATCCAGGTAAACATCCGCGCCGGCACCCTGCCGCCGGCCGAGGCGAATGGCCGTCGTTACCTGAAAATTCCCATCGACGGCTTCTAGACCCGCCGCCACCCGTCGTACAAGGTAAGAGCCACAGGTATTGGACGCAGCGGCGCCGCTGCGTCCAGGCTTTTCCAGTTCGCACAGCGTCTCTGCTCCGTCCAACCCAGCGGCAAGGTTGGACAGCGCCTCGGCCGAATTTAGATACAGACCTGGTAGTGGCCCATGGCCTGCGACCACCCATCCCCTGGCCGGGAAACCTCGCCGCGTCCGCTCCTCAATACCAGGGCAGGCAATGTGTTCTGCACTACATTCCCACCAGAGGTAGAGCGACCATGACCACCAAGAATTCGAACTCCAATCCCGGCAACTTCGCCAATGATCGCGAGAAGGCTGCCGAGGCCGGGCGCAAGGGCGGCCAGAACAGCGGGGGCAACTTTGCCAACGATCGCGAGAAAGCCTCCGAAGCCGGACGCAAGGGTGGTAGCCGCTAGGCGCTTCCCTCCTTGTAGCGGAGCCACGTCCGGGTGGACCCGGCTCCTTCGTCCCACGATCAAGAGGAATTCACGATGAGCACCAACAACTCCAATCCCGGCAACTTCGCCAACGATCGCGAAAAGGCCGCCGAAGCCGGCAGCAAAGGTGGGCAGAACAGCGGGGGCAACTTCGCCAACGATCCCGAGCGCGCCGCCGAGGCGGGCAGCAAGGGCGGACAGAACAGTGGTGGCAACTTCGCCAATGACCCCGAGCGCGCCGCCGAAGCCGGCCGCAAGGGCGGCGAGAACAGTGGCGGCAACTTCGCCAATGACCGCGAGAAGGCGTCCGAGGCCGGCCGCAAGGGCGGTCAGAACAGCGGCGGTGGCGGCCAGCAGTAATCCGGCCTGATCCAGGCCATGACGAAGGGCAGGCTCATCCTGCCCTTCCTGCTTTCACGTCCGTTCACTTTTCTCCCGGCTCGGGTATCACCGAGATCTGGCCATTCTTTTCCAGCACCGCGAAGCGGATCTGCTCCAGCCGTTCCAGCCCCTGACTCTGCCGCGCCGCCTCGAGGATGTCTTCCTCGGTGAGGCGGGCCTTGCGCAGTCGCTCCGTCAGCGGCTTGCCGTACTCCACCACGATCAGCGGCACCCCGTCGAGAAAGCGCCCGACCCGGGGCGAACTTTCCTTGAACAGCGACAGCAGGATGTCGATCAGCACCAGGGTGGCGATCACCACGAAGGCATTGATCACCGAAAAATCATCCCCCAGCAGCGCCTGCTGGGTCGCCTCGCCGATCACCAGCAACAGGACGAAATCGAAGGTGGTGATCTCCGACAGCGCCCGCCGTCCGGTGATGCGAAACAGCACCAGCAGAAAGGCGTAGAGGGCGGCGGCGCGCAGGACGGATTCCATGGCAATTCCCTAGAAATAGATGAAGGCGGAGAGTGCCAGCGGTGGCTGGCCGGGTCGCAGAATGCGCCAGTCGACGGTGCCCAGGCGGTCCGGGCGCAAGGCGAGGTGCAGTCGACTCGACCCCGTTCCCGGCGCCAGATCGAGCCAGAGTACCCCGTCGCTGCTGGTCATGCGCAGCGGCTGGGGATAGAGGGCTTCCACCGTCCAGTCGGCCACCAGGCGCTCATCCAGGCCGATGCGGTCGAGCCCGGGTGCCAGTTCCAGGGTCAGGGTCGTAGGCGCACCGCGGCGCTGGAAGCGCTCGTATTCGACACTGAGCTGGCCATCCGCGCTGACCCGGGTCGCCGTGGCCCAGGGCCCGCCGCTGGCGAACAGGCCGGCCAGGGCCAGGGCGACAAACAGGCCCAGCAGCACCCAGCCCAGCCGCTCGCAGCGCCAGATCCAGCGTTGCAGGCCCGGCTCCTCGCGGATCGGCAGAGGCTTTTCCACCCGTGGCGTCATTACGGTCGCTCCGGAATTCGATAGAGCTTGGAGCCCGACCGGAGGTCGCCGGTTCGACCGCTTCGCCCACCCACTGGGGCATACTGCGCGCCCCTTTTTTCCTGGAGTCCTGTCGATGCCCGTCTGGTGGCTGCTCGTCCTGCCCTTCATCGCCGGTGCCGGCCTGCCGCTGCAGGCCGGCATCAACGGTCAACTCGCCCGGCACCTCGGCAGCGTCTTCGCCGCGGCGTCCATTTCCTTCATGGTCGGTCTCGTCGCCCTGCTGGGCCTGACCCTCTGGCAGCGTGGCGTCCCTACCCTGGGTGTCCTGCGCGACCTACACTGGTGGCACTGGTGCGGCGGCCTGCTGGGCATGTTCTTTATCGCCATGGCCGCCTTCGCCGGTCCGCGCATCGGCGCCACCCTGTTCATGGCGCTGGTGATCGCCGGACAGCTGGCCATGTCGCTGAGCCTGGATCACTTCGGCTGGGCCGGCTTTCGCCAGGATCCGGTCACCCTCGGCAAGCTGGCCGGCGTGGTGCTGATCGGCGCTGGCGTCTGGTGCATCGCCCGGGCCTAGGCCTAGTAGAGGTCGCGACGGTAGCGTTGTTCGTCGATCAGCCGCTGGACCTCGGCCTCGCCGAGCAGCGCCGCCAGGGTGGCCTGGATGCTGCGCCCCAGGCCCGGCAGGCTGCCGCAGACCATGATCACGGCATCCGCCGCCAGCCAGTCCAGCAGCAGTTCCTGTTGCGCTCGCAGGCGGTCCTGCACATAGCCATCGCCGTCCCGCGAGAACACCCGGTCCAGCCGTTCCAGTTCACCCCGCGCCTGCCAGGCATCCAGCTCCGCCCCATAGAAATCGTCGTGGGCCGCCGTGCGTTCGCCGAACAGTAGCCAGTTGCGCCGGTACCCGGCGGCGATACGGGCAGCCAACAGCGGGCGCACCCCGGCCAGTCCGGTCCCGGCAGCGATCAGGATCAGCGGGCGCTGGTCCAGCGGCGGTCTGAAGCCCGGATGGGCGCGGAGTCGCGCCTGCACCTGAGCGCCCGGCCGCAGCCCTGAGGTCAGCCAGCCGGAAGCGATGCCCAGGCGACCGTCCGCCTTACGGTGCTGGCGCACCAGCAATCGCAGCGCACCTTCGTCGGGCAGCGAGGCGATGGAGTACTGGCGCACGGCGAGCGGTAGCAGAGCGTCGAGTAGCGCCTGGGGGTCCAGGCCCGCCAGCGCGGCCTGGTCTTCCGGCAGCAGGCGGGTGTCCAGGGCCGCGGCGAGGGTCTGGCTGACGCCGTCGCCCACCACCACGCTATCCGCGGCCAGCCCCAGGGGCGACAACCAGGCCGCCACGCGCTCGGCGCCCTGGCGCGGCGCAATTTCGAGGATATCGCCGGGTGCCCAACTGCTCTCGGGCGGCGGCAACAGCTGCAGCTCGAAGACGGCTCCACCGGGGCTGCCGGCATTGAGCGGCTGCACCGCTAGCAGCGGCCAGGCCTGCAGTGGCCGCTCGACCGCTGGCTCGATGGCCACGGCGCCCAGGGCCTGGAGTCGACCCTGCCAGAGCGCGAGCGCCCGAGCGTCGCCATTGTCCACCTCCACCGGAGCGAACAGCGACCGAGCGCCCTGCCCGGTGAGCCAGGCATCCAGCCGCCCGGCGAAGGCGCAATAGGCCGGGTAGCGGCGGTCGCCCAGGGCCAGCACCCCAAAGTTCAGATTCGGCAGCGCGGTCTGGGTCAGCATCCGTCGTTCGAAGCCACGGGCGGCGTCCGGTGCCTCGCCGTCGCCGTGGGTGGCGACGACGAACAGCGCCTGGGTAGCCTGCTGCAGGCGCTCGACCGAAAGCCGTCCGAGTGCGACCACTTCGGCGCTGAGTCCCGCCGCCTGCAACTGGCCGGCGGCCTGCCAGGCCAGCGCCTCGCCCTGGCCGCTCTGGCTGGCATAGCCGATCAGCCAGTCGGCGGCGCCCGGCGTGGCCGGCAGCAGGCCGCGCCGGGCCTGGTGCGCCTGGCGACGCTTGCGGCGGCGGTCCAGATAGAGCCAGAGGCCAGTCACCATGAACAGCGGCATGGCCAGGCTGGCGAGCGCCAGGGCTACCCGTCCCGCCAGGCCGAAATACTCGCCCGAATGCAGCGCATAGACGCTGAGCAGCAGCCGAGCGCCGAGCGGCTGTTCGCTGTAGCGGCGGTGATCGAGCACCCGTCCCGCGCCATCGAAGACGATCCGATTGAGGGCACGGACATGCTCGGCCTCGTCGGGCAGGTACCAGAGGGTCGGCTGACTGACCTTGCGCGCCGGATTGGGCAGCAGCAGGCCATAGCCCTCGACCTGTCCGCCGGTTTCCTGCCGAAAGCTCTGCCAGAGCGCATCCAGGTCCACGTCCTGGCGCGCCACCACGCCGCTGATCCGGGGCTCCGGCGCCGCCCCCAGCAATCGCTCGCTGGCCTGGCGATACCAGTCATAGGACCAGTACAGACCGGTCATGGCCGCCAGCAGATAGAGCAGCAGGCACCAGGTGCCCGCCACGGCGTGCAGATCCCAGTAGAAACTCCGCCCCCGACGCGCCCAGTCGAGGGTCAGCCAGGTGCGCCAGCGCCTTATCTGGCGCGGCCAGCGCAGATAGAGGCCGGACAGGCAGAGCACCAGCAGGATCAGGGTGGCGGCGCCGGTCAGGGCCTTGCCTACCGGTCCCAGGGCCAGGGAGCGGTGCAGGTCCAGGACCAGGCGAAAGAATCCCTGGCCGCGCGGCGCCTTCAGCACCTCGCCGGTGTAGCGATCGAACAGCAGCACCTCGCCACGGCCCTGGCCGCTCGCCGGCGCCAGGCCGAGCAGGCCGTAGCCCTCCCCCGCCATGCTGGAGACGAAGCTCAGCTCCCGGTCCGGCGGCACGAGGCGCTGCCGCACTTCCGGCAGTGTCAGCGGACGCTGGTCCGGCGTCGCGGCGGTCGGCGGCGGATTGAGCAGTTCCAGCAACTCCAGCTGAAAGCTGTAGAGCGCCCCCGTCACCCCCAGCACCACCAGCACCAGCCCCGCCGCCAGCCCGAGCAGGCTGTGCAGCTGGAACAGACTCGCGCGGATCAGGGCTGGGCCCACAGCCGCAGGAGGTTGTGATAGACACCGGTCAGCTGCAGGCAGGCCTCGTGGCCCTGCCCCAGCTCGGCCGCCGCCCGCTGGATACCCTGGTCGAGTTCGAACAGCTGGCCGCGCTGGCCGGCATCGCGCACCAGGCTCTGGATCCAGAAAAAGGAACACAGCCGGGTACCGCGGGTGACCGGCAGCACCCGGTGCAGGCTGCTGGCCGGATAGAGGATCAGATCGCCCGCCGCCAGCTTGACGCTGTGGGCGCCATAGGTGTCTTCCACCACCAGCTCGCCACCGTCGTATTCGTCCGGCTCGGAGAAGAACAGCGTGGCCGACAGATCGGTGCGCAGGTAGCCGCTGCCATCCGGTAGCGGCCGCAGGGCATTGTCCACGTGCAGGCCAAAGGACTGGCCGCCCTGGTAGCGATTGAACAGCGGCGGAAACACCCGTGCCGGCAGCGCCGCGGCGACGAACAGCGGATGCCGTGCCAGCGCCTGCTGGATCAGCTCGCCCACCGCGCGCGCCGCCGGCTCGTCCGCCGGCAGCTGCAGATTGTCCTTGGCCATGGCCGACTGAAAACCGGCCGTGTGCCGGCCATCGGCCCAGGCGGCCGCCTCCAGCCGCTCCCGGCATTCCCTTACCTGCTCGGGCGTCAGCACGCCCGGAACGCTGATCATCATGGTGATTCCCCTCTAACGCCGAAAGCCCTGCGCAGGCAGGGCTTCGGTTGCTGCAGGCGACCTCAGAAGCTGTAGGTCGCGGTCAGGATGGCGGAACGGGCATCGCCGTATTCGATGGCCGACGACCGGGTGCTCACCCCCAGTTGCGAGCGCACCCGCTCCACATAGTCCTTGTCGAAGACGTTGTTGACGTTGAGTTGCAGGTCGACGTTGCGATTGACGCGATAGCCGACCATGGCGTTGTGCAGCCAGTAGTCGTCGAGCTTGGCGCCGTCGTTGCTGGAGGTGACGTTGCGCTCGCTGACGTAGCGGGCGCCATAGCCCATCCGCCAGCCGGCCGGCAGTTCATAGGTGGTCCAGAGATTGAGCGAACGCGGCGGGGTGTTGGCCAGCGCCTGGCCTTCACGATTGCGGCCGTCCAGGGTGTCGGCGGCCTTGAGCGTCTCGCTGTCGAGGAAGGTGAAGTTGGCGTAGACGTTCCACTGCGGGGTGATCCGTCCGGTGGCGCCCAGCTCGATGCCCTGCACGCGCTGCTTGCCGGCCAGGGCGGTGCTGCCGTCGGCCAGGGTTTCCCGCGCATTGCTCTTCTCGACGCGGAACAGCGCGCCGTCCAGCTCCAGGCGCTTGTCGAGGAATTCCCACTTGGTGCCCAGCTCCCAGGTCTTGTTCTTTTCCGGACCCAGATCCTGGTTGGCCGCGCTCAGCCCGGCGCCGGTGGAGGTCAGGCTTTCCGCCGAGGGATTGAAGGAGGTGCCATAGGCCACGTAGACCCGGCCGTTCGGAGCCGGCTTGAACACCAGGCCGGCGCGCCCGCTCAACTTGGCGTCATCGGAACTCAGCTTGGTCTTGGCGCCGCGCACGCCGTTGGCGACCGGGGTGGTGTCGCTGTCGCCGTCGAACCAGTCGTAGCGCAGGCCCAGGTTCAGATCCCAGTAGTCGTTGAGGGCAATGGTGTCGAAGGCATAGAGCGCCTTGTCGGTCAGCACGTTGTTGGCGATGGCCGAGGTCTGCTTGTCGGTCGCGCCGTCGTAGCGCTCCGGCGGCGCGGCCAGGGAATAGCCGGCGGCCGGGAAGGTCAGGCCATAGCTGTAGGTGTCGCGGTCGTAGTCCTCGCGGGAGAACTCGGCGCCCAGCACGAAGGAATGACCCAGGCCGAAGGTATCGACATTGCCGGTCAGGTTGGTCTGGTTGATCCACATCTCCGAGGTCACGTCGCGGCCATAGCCCTGGGGACCGGCCGGGCGATAGCGACCCGCGGCCACGCCACCCAGGTTGACGTGGGACGCCGAGATCACCACGTCGCGCTCGATGCGGCTGTAGCGGGTCAGGTTCTGCAGACTCAGGTTGTCGTTGAAGCGGTGCTCCAGCTCCACGGTGAAGACATTGTTGTTGATGTCTTCCTTGTCGATGTTCTTGAAGCCGAAATAGGCATCGCGATCCACCCCGCCCAGGCGCTTGCCGTTGAGCGCCGGCACCCCGTAGTCGGGCTGGTTGTTGTCGGTCTGATGGAAGTAGCTAAGGGTCAGGCGGGTGTCGTCCGACAGGCCCAGGGCCAGCGACGGCGCGATGCCCCAGCGCTCGCGATCGATCTGGTCGCGGCCGGGCACGTCGTTCTCGTGAGCCATCAGATTCAGGCGGAAGGCGCTGTCGGTACCCACGCCCTGCAACGGCTGGTTGGTGTCCAGGGTCAGGCGGCGATAGCTGTCGGTGCCCAGGCCCGCGCCGATGCGGGTGAACTGGCGCTCCTGGGGCTTCTTGCTGATCAGGTTGATGGAGCCACCGGTGGTGCCGGCGCCGCCGAACACCGAGTTGGGGCCCTTGATGACCTCGACCGACTCCAGGTTGAAGGTGTCGGTGCGGTTGGTCTGGGTGCTGTCGCGCAGGCCATCGATCTGGATGTTCGAGTTGGCGCTGAAGCCGCGGATATTGATGCTGTCGCCGGAGCCACCACCGCCCTCGCCGGCGTTGAAGGTGATGCCGGACACGTTGGACAGCACCGATCTCAGACTCAGGGCCTGCTGGTCCTGGATGACCTGCGCCGGCACCACGGTGACGGTCTGGGGGGTGTCCAGCAGGGGCGCGGTGTACTTGCGCGAGGCGGACTGCTCGGCCTTGAAGCCTTCCTGCTGCGCCTGACCTTCGATGGTCAGACTTTCCAATCGGGTCACCGGCTCCTTGGCGTCCTGGGCCTGAGTCCCGAGGGACAGCGAAGCGACGGCGACACTGAAGGTAGAAACCAGCAAACGGCGCTGGGACAGCGAGGACATTTCCTTGGACATGATGGCGGGCCGCCTCCTTATGTGAATGCGGCGCGATTCTATTTGCAAACGATTATCAAATCCATAGCGAATGTAAATTATTCTTAACAATCCGGAAAACCGCCTGACACAGGGCTTTTCCACAGGCATGAAAAAGCCCGCGTCCCTGATGGGACGCGGGCTCGACTACCGCGGGAAGACCTTAGAGGTAGAAGGCCTTCAGCGGCGGGAAGCCGTTGAATTCCACCGCGCTGTAGCTGGTGGTGTAGGCACCGGTGGACAGCCAGTACAGGCGGTCACCGCTGGCCAGGTTCAGCGGCAGGCCGTACTTGTAGTGTTCGTACATGATGTCGGCGCTGTCGCAGGTCGGCCCGGCGATGACGACTTCTTCCATCTCGCCCTTCTTCTCGGTCCAGATCGGGAACTTGATGGATTCGTCCATGGTTTCGATCAGGCCGGAGAACTTGCCCACGTCGGTGTAGACCCAGCGCTCGACGGCGGTACGCGACTTGCGCGCCACCAGCACCACTTCGCTGACCAGGATGCCGGCGTTGGAGATCAGCGAACGACCCGGCTCCAGGATGATTTCCGGCAGTTCGTCGCCGAAGTCTTCCTTGAGGAAGCGGATGATCTCCTCGGCATAGGTCTCCAGGCTGTTGGTGCGCTGGATGTAGTTGGCCGGGAAGCCACCGCCCATGTTGATCATCTTCAGGGTGATGCCGTCTTCTTCCTTGAGGCGCTCGAAGATCACCTTGACCTTGGCGATGGCGGCGTCCCAGACGTCGATGTCGCGCTGCTGGCTGCCGACGTGGAAGGAGATGCCGTAGGGCTCCAGGCCCAGCTGGCGGGCCAGGATCAGCAGGTCCAGGGCCATGTCGGGCTGGCAGCCGAACTTGCGCGACAGCGGCCAGTCGGCGGAGTTGGAGCCTTCGGTGAGGATCCGCACATAGATGCGCGAGCCCGGGGCGGCCTTGGCGATGTTGCGCAGGTCGGCCTCGGAGTCGGTGGCGAACATGCGCACGCCCTTCTCGTAGAAGTAGCGGATGTCCTTGGATTTCTTGATGGTGTTGCCGTAGCTGATGCGCTCCGGCTCGACCCCGGTGGACAACACCTTGTCCAGCTCGTAGATGGAGGCGATGTCGAAATTCGAGCCCTTGTCGCGCAGCAACTCGGTGATCTCGATGGCCGGGTTGGCCTTGACCGCATAATAGATCTTGGCGAACGGGAAGTTGCCAACGAGATCGTCATAGGCCCGGCCGATGGTGGCGGTGTCGATGACGACGAAGGGGGTTTCATGCTGGTCGGCGAAGGCCTTCATCTTCTGGAAGGTTTCGCGAGAATAGTAATCTTCGACCTTGATGGACATGCGTCGGACTCCCGATGGGCAGAACAAATTGAAGGAGGGGGTGTTCTGAACGCCTAATCCGTTTCCCCACTTTGGTTCGCCTACTTCCCAAGGCACATCGCCGAAAGCAAAAAGGTCAACGCGTACTGGCGTTGACCTCGCTGTCTCGTCGTCGGTACTTGAGCCGGATGGATCGTTTCCAGCATGGACGTTCGGGCGCGAACTTTAGGGCCAGACGCCTCAGAGATCAATGTTAAATCCATGATCTTTACCGAACGGTGACGCGCACGGACTCACCCCTCTCCTGCAACCGACCGGAGCGGGCGCCGAGATGTTCCTGGGGGGCGATGACAGGAGGTTTCCCCGCGGGTAATCAGGAGGCCGGATAGCGCCATCGTCGGGCTTTGACGGTGGAGCTGGGCGATCGCGGCCATGGCACCGTAGCGCGGAAAACGGCGCAGCCTTTTCCACTGAGACTTTCCGTGCCGAAGCGTGCCCTCACCCCAGCTCTCTCCCAGGGGGAGAAGGGGTCGTCCGAACGACTCTCTGGCCTGGTCAGCACCGTAGCGTGGAAAACGGCGCAGCCTTTTCCACCGAGACTTTCGGTGCCGAGGCGTGCCCTCACCCCAGCCCTCTCCCAGAGGGAGAGGGGGCCATCCGCGCGACTCTGGACCAATCGAGCTGGGTCTTATCGCCTTCGTAGGTTGGGTTGAGCGCAGCGAAGCCCAACAGGCCCAACCCCAACCCTTACCGGAACGGCGGCTCGTCGAAGCTGCGCAGCTTACGCGAGTGCAGGGAGTCGAGCTGAGTGCGCAGCTGGTCCAGGGCAGCGATGCCGATCGCCAGGTGCTGGCTCACCGCGCGGGCATAGAAGGCGTTGGCCGAGCCCGGCAGCTTGATCTCGCTGTGCAGGGGCTTGTCGGAGACGCACAGCAGGGTGCCGTAGGGCACCCGCAGGCGATAGCCCTGGGCGGCGATGGTGCCGCTCTCCATGTCCACCGCCACGGCGCGCGCCAGGTTGATCAGCGGGCGTTCCTGGGCCCAGCGCAGCTCCCAGTTGCGGTCGTCGTAGGTCAGCACGGTGCCGGTGCGCAGGCGGCGCTTGAGCGCCTCGCCGCGTTCGCCGGTGACGCTGGCGGCGGCTTCCTGCAGCGCCACCTGCACCTCGGCCAGCGCCGGGATGGGGATGTGCGGCGGCACCACGCGGTCGAGGATGCCGTCGCGTCTCATGTAGGCGTGGGCCAGCACATAGTCGCCGATGGTCTGCGACTGCCGCAGGCCGCCACAGTGGCCGATCATCAGCCAGCAGTGCGGACGCAGCACCGCCAGGTGGTCGGTGATGTTCTTGGCGTTGGACGGGCCGACGCCGATGTTGACCAGGGTGACGCCATGGCCGTCGCTGGCTATCAGGTGGTAGGCCGGCATCTGGAAGCGATGCCAGGCGATGGCGGCGATGACCGCCTGGGCCTCGGTCGGGTCCATGTCGCGTTCGATGATGACGTTGCCCGGCAGCACCAGGCGCTCGAAGCGCGGATCGCTGCGCAGCTGTTCGAGGCCGTGCTGGATGAACTGGTCGACGTAGCGATGGTAGTTGGTCAGCAGGATCCAGGGCTGCACGTGGCGCCAGTCGCTGCCGGTGTAGTGGACGATGCGACGCAGCGAGAAGTCGGTACGGGCGGCGTCGAACAGCGCCAATGGCAGCGGATCGATGCGCTCCCAGTCGTAGTGGCCGTCGGCGATGTCGTCGTGGGCGGCGGAGAGATCGGTGCTGGGAAAGACCCGCGCCAGCTCGGCGGCGGTCACGCCACTGCCGGCCAGTTCGTCGCCCTGCTCCACCACATAGGGATAGGGGATGTCCTGGCGACTGCGACCGATCTCGACCTGGACGTCATAGTCGCGCATCAGCGGTTCGAGCTGTTCCAGCAGATAGCCGCGAAAGGCGGCCGGATGGGTCACGGTGGCCACATAGGTGCCGGGCAGCTGGATCTTGGCGTAGGCGCGGGTGGTGGCCGGCGGCACGCCGGGGGCGCGATAGCGGATGCGGATCTCGGGATAGCGGAACAACTCGCGTTCGGCAGCGCTGGGCTCGACGCGATCCTTGAGATAGCGCTTGAGGGCGGCATCCAGGGCCTGGGTGGCCTCCTGATGCAGCGCCGCGAGACGGTCCACCGCCTCGCTGGCGGTGGCAACGACGGTGAAATCCTCGGGTACGGAGGTCATGCAAGTTTCCTTGTTGGGGCACTGCTATAGCTGACACCCTAACACCCCTGCATGACAACGGCTTCCCCCGCTAAAGCGTCTTTTCCCCCTGGGCGTGCTGCTCCCACAGGCGCCGATAGTGGCCGTCAGGCCGCTGCAGCAAGGCCTCGTGACTGCCCTCCTCCACCTTGCGCCCATCGCGCAGCACCAGGATGCGATCGGCATGGCGGATGGTGGAGAGCCGGTGCGCCACCACGATCAGGGTGACCTGACCGCGCAACTCGTCCAGCGCCCCCTGCAGCCGTGCCTCGGTGGCGCTGTCGATGCTGGCGGTGGCCTCGTCGAGCAAGAGCACCTTGGGTTCGCGCAAGAGCGCCCGCGCCAGCGCCAGCAGCTGCCGCTCGCCGGTGGACAGGGTGAAGCCACGCTCGCCCAGCAGGGTATCCAGGCCCTCCGGCAGACGCGCCACCAGGTCGTCCAAGTGGGCGGCGGCCAGGGCTTCGCGCAGTCGCGCGTCCGGCACCTGGCTGCCGAGCAAGAGGTTGTCCCTCAGGCTGCTGGAGCGGATGAAGGGTTCCTGGGGCACGCTGGCCAGGGCCGCGCCCAGCACCTCCGGGGTCAGGCTGCCTAGCTCGCGGCCGTCAAGGCAGAGGTGGCCGCCGGTGACCGGCTGCAGCCCGGCGAGCAGGTCGAGCAGGGTCGACTTGCCGCTGCCGGTGGGCCCGACGATACCGAGAAAGGTGCCCGGAGGGATGTCCAGATCGATGCCGTGCAGGGTGTCGTGCCCGGCGCCGGCATGGCGGAAGCGCACCCCGTCGAGGTGGAAGTGCGCGGTCGCGATGGGCCGGTCGTCTTCGCCGCTCAGCGCCGGCTTCTCTTCCAGCAGGTGCAGCAGGCGGGTACCGGCCACCGTGGCCTGCTGGAACAGGTTGAATCTCTGGGTGATGTCCATCAGCGGCTCGGTCACCCGCCCCAGGTAGGTGACGAAGGCATAGAGCACGCCAATCTCGGCGCCGCCCTGCAGATGGCCCATCCCGTAGACCAGCAGCAGCACCGCCAGCACCGCCACGCTGACCAGGTCCAGGGCCGAACGCAGCAGGAGCCCGGAGACGCGGATGGTGCGCATGCGGGCGCCGTACTGCGCCTGATTGAGCCGCTGGAAATCCTGGCGGAAGCGCTCGGTCTGGTTGAAGGCCTGCAACAGGCCCATACCGCCGATGGCCTCGCCCAGGCGGGCGCTCTGCTCGGCGCGCAGCATCCTGACCTCCATGGCCGCCGCCCCGCTGTATCGCTGATAGGCCCAGACGATCAGCATGGCCGCCGGGATCAGCAGCACGGCGATGGCCATCAGCCGTACGTCGAGCAGGGCCATGGCTACCAGGATGCCGATCAGCAGCACGATGTTGCCGACCATGTTGCCGAGAAAGGCCACATAGAGTTCACGCAGGGCGTCGGTGTCGTTGGTGACCCGCGCCACCAGTTCGCCGGTGGCGGTGCGGTCGTGGAAGCTCTGCGGCAGGCTCAGCACGTGGCGGAACAGCCGGCGCCGCTGCAGGAGCACCACGTCCATGGCGATCTCGGCGAATCTGAGCGATTGCAGGTAGCGACCGTAGGCGGCCAGGCCCTGGGAGACCACATAGGCCGCCACCAGGCCCACCAGCGGCCAGAGCCGCAGGTCGTGGGGCACCAGGTAGTTGTCCAGGTAGTGCTTGGTCAGCCAGGGTCCCAGGACATCGAACAGGGTCGCCATGACCAGGATCGCCAGGGTGCCGGCCAGCTTGCGCGGATTGGCCAGTACCGGCTTGAGCAGCAGCGAGAGCACGCGCGTCTTGGTCATTGGCTGGCCTCCTCCGCCTGCTGCAGCGTCCAGAGTCGGGCATAGAGCCCGCCCGCGGCGAGCAACTCGGCGTGCCGGCCCCGCTCCACCAGGCTGCCCTGGTCGAGCACTATGATCTCGTCGGCCTGCTGCACGGCGGAGAGCCGGTGGCTGACGATCAGGGTGGTACGCCCCTGCAGCCCGGCCAGCGTCTTCAGCAGGCGGGCTTCGGTGGCGGTATCCACCGCCGAAAGGGTGTCGTCCAGCAGCAGGATGGGCGCCGGCGAGAGCAGCGCCCGGGCCAGGGCCACCCGCTGGCGCTGGCCACCGGAAAGGGTCAGGCCGCGCTCGCCCACCGGGGTGTCCAGGCCTTGCGGCAAGGCCGCCAGGTCGGTGCCGAAGGCAGCGGCGTCCAGGGCTTCGCGGATCTCCCCGGCGGTGGCGTCGGGACGACTGAGGGCGACGTTCTCGCCCAGGGTGCGGGCGAACAGGAAGGGATCCTGGGGCACATAGGCGAACTGGGCGCGCAGATCGCCCAGGCGATACTCCTCCAGCGGCACCCCGCCCAGGCGGATGCAGCCCTGCTCCAGCGGGAATTGGCGCAAGAGCAGGCGCAGCAGGGTGCTCTTGCCGCTGCCGGTGGCGCCGACGATGCCCAGGGTATCGCCAGCGGGCAGGTCGATGACCACGTCCTGCAAGGCCGGCTGGCGCGCCTGGGGATAGGTGAAGGCCGGGATGTAGACCGACAGATCGGCCTGGTCCGGTGGCGTCTGGGTGCCCTCGTCGCGGATGCGCTCGGTGACGGCGAACACCTCTTCCAGCCTACGCGCTCCAGCCTCACCACGCTGCAAGAGGTTGAAGCACCAGCCAATGGCGAACATCGGCCAGATCAGCTGCACCAGATAGAGGCTGAAGCTGGTTAGCTGGCCGAGGGTGATATGGCCGTCGAGATAGCGCCAGCTGCCCATGACCAGGGTCAGCAGGGTGGCGAGACTCAGGGCGACGAAGATGATCGGCTCGTAGCGCGCCTCGGTGCGCTGCACCTGGTAGTCGGCCTTGGCCACGCTGCGGGCGCGGGCGTCGAAGTCGTCCAGCTCGGCTTCGATCAGGGCGTGCTGGCGCAGCATGCGCAGACCGCTCAAGGCTTCCTGGGTACGGTCGTTGAGGGCGGAAAAGCCGGCCAGCGCCAGGCCGAAGCGCTGCTGCACCCGCCGCGCCACGCGATAGAAGCCCCAGGCCATGAAGGGAAAGGGCAACAGCGCCAGGGCGGCCAGGGGCGCGTCGATGCCGATGAACATGGCCAGCAGCACCAGCAGCAGGGTCAGCATGCCGTCGAAACTGGCCAGCACCCCTTCGCCGGCGGCCGTCTCCACGGCGTCGATGTCCTGGGTGGCGCGGGCCAGCAGATCACCGGTGCGACTGGACTGGAAGAACCCGGGATCCAGCCGCGCCAGCTTGGCGAAGAAGGCGTCGCGCAATTCCACCCCGACCTGGTAGGAGGTGCCGAACAGCCGCACCCGCCACTGATAGCGGAGCACATAGAGGCCACAGCCGACCGCCACGATCAGGGCGACGCGCCAGAGCAGCCCGGTCTGATCCAGCTCGCCGGCGCGCAGGGCGTCGATGGCCTTGCCGATCCACCAGGGCAGGGTCAGGTTGAGCAGGCCGACACCCAGCAGGCAGAGGATGGCAGTCCCGTAGGCACGCCGTTGGCGCAGGAAGAAATCACGCAACAACCGCCACAACGCCATAGAACCGCCTTACCCGAGCAAAGGTGCAGTATATCGGCTACCCAACCGGCAGCGGAGTTCCTTCGTCCCGATGCGGGTCCCATGTCAACGGGTGGCGCGGGGCGCGAGGTCGTTGTAGGGTGCCACTCCCTGCGGCGCCCGGCCGCTGCGCCCCTTTTTCCTTTGCTAGGCTGACGTCCATGACCCTCGAACCCCAACGTCCCGTCGTCCTCTGCCTGTCCGGCCACGATCCGAGTGGCGGCGCCGGCCTGCAGGCCGACATCGAAGCCCTGCTCGCCCAGGGTTGCCATGCCGCCCCGGCGGTCACTGCCCTGACCGTGCAGGACACCGTCGACGTGCGCGACTTCCGGGTGCTGGATCGCGAGTGGGTGCTGGCCCAGGCCCGGGCGATCATCGCCGACCTGCCGGTGGCGGCGGTCAAGCTGGGCATGCTCGGTTCGGTGGAGATGGTCGAGACGGTGCTGGAGATCATGGAAGCCCTGCCCGGCGTACCCCTGGTCTGCGATCCGGTGCTGCGCGCCGGTGGCGGCGGCGCCCTGGGCAAGGACGAGGTCGGCTATGCCATCCGCGAACGGCTGCTGCCGCGCGCCACCATCGCCACCCCCAACCTGCCCGAGGCACGCATCCTCGCCGAGTTGCCCGAAGGCACCCCGGAGCAGTGCGCCGAGCGCCTGCTGCCCTTCTGCGCCCACCTGCTGATCACCGGCGGCCATGGCGAGGAACACGAGGTGCACAACCGCCTTTATGACCGTGCCGGTGGCTGCGAGACCCACGTCTGCCAGCGCCTGCCCGGCAGCTACCACGGCTCCGGCTGCACCCTGGCCAGTACCCTGGCCGGGCGCCTGGCTCTGGGCGAAGCCTTGCCCAGCGCGGTGCGCAGCGCCCTGGACTACACCTGGCGCACCCTGAGGGACGCCGAGCGCCCCGGTCGCGGCCAGTACGTGCCGCGCCGCCTGCCACTGGACTTCTGCTCATGAGCCCCTTGCGCGGCCTCTATGCCATCACCGACAGCGCCCTGCTCGCCGAAGGTCGCCTGCTGCCCTATGTGGAGGCAGCCTTGCAAGGCGGGGCCCGGCTGGTGCAGTACCGCGACAAGTCCGGGGACGCCAGTCGCCGCCAGGACGAAGCCGCCGCCCTGGCCGACCTCTGCCGCCAGCACGGTGCCCAGCTGATCATCAATGACGACCTCGCCCTGGCCCGCCGGCTGGGCGTCGGCCTGCACCTGGGCCAGGAAGACGGCTCCCTGGCCGCGGCCCGCGCCGACCTGGGGGCGGACGCTGTTCTTGGCGGTACCTGCCACGCCAGCCTGGAACTGGCCGAGGCCGCGGCCCAAGCCGGCGTCAGCTACCTGGCCTTTGGCCGCTTCTTCGCCTCCAGTACCAAGCCGGATGCCCCGCCGGCGCCCCTGGATTTGCTCGACCAGGCCCGCAGCCGCTTCGCCTTGCCGGTCTGCGCCATCGGCGGTGTCACCCTGGACAATGCCCCGCTTCTGCTCGACCACGGCGTCGATCTGCTCGCCGTCGTCCACAGCCTGTTTTCCGCCGCCAGCGCGGGCGAGGTGGAGCGCCGCGCGCGCGCCTTCGCCCAGCTGTTCGCGGCCTGATCTCATTCAAGGAGACCCCTATGTCCCGCTCCGCGCAACTCTTCGACCAGGCCCAGCGCCACATCCCCGGCGGCGTCAACTCGCCGGTCCGCGCCTTCAAGAGCGTCGGCGGCACGCCGCTGTTCTTCAAGCACGCCCAGGGCGCCTACATCGTCGACGAGGATGACAAGCGCTATGTCGACTACGTCGGTTCCTGGGGTCCGATGATTCTCGGCCACAGCCATCCGGACGTGCTCGACGCGGTGCGCCGCCAGCTGGAACACGGCCTCTCCTATGGCGCCCCGACCGCCCTGGAAACCACCATGGCCGACCTCATCTGCGAGCTCGTGCCGTCCATGGAAATGGTGCGCATGGTCAGCTCCGGCACCGAAGCCACCATGAGCGCCATCCGCCTGGCGCGCGGCTACACCGGGCGCGACACCATCATCAAGTTCGAGGGCTGCTACCACGGCCACTCCGACAGCCTGCTGGTCAAGGCCGGCTCCGGCGCCCTGACCCTGGGCGTGCCCAGCTCCCCCGGCGTGCCGGCGGCCTTCGCCCAGCACACCCTGACCCTGGCCTACAACGACCTGGGCGAAGTGGAAGAAACCCTGGCCAAGGTCGGCGACCAGATCGCCTGCATCATCGTCGAGCCGGTGGCCGGCAACATGAATTGCGTGCCGCCGGCGCCGGGCTTCCTGGAAGGACTGCGTAGCCTCTGCGACCAGTACGGCGTGGTGCTGATCTTCGATGAGGTCATGACCGGCTTCCGCGTCGCCCTGGGCGGCGCCCAGGCGCACTACGGCATCCGCCCCGACCTCACCACCTTCGGCAAGATCGTCGGCGGCGGCATGCCGGTGGGCTGCTTTGGCGGCAAGCGCGAGATCATGGAAAAGATCGCCCCGCTCGGCCCGGTCTACCAGGCCGGCACCCTCTCGGGCAATCCGCTGGCCATGGCCGCCGGCCTCACCACCCTGCAGCTGATCCGCCGCCCCGGCTTCCATGCCGAGCTGACCGACTACACCACGCGCATGCTGCAGGGCCTGCAGGACCGCGCCGATGCCGCCGGCGTGCCCTTCGTCACCACTCAGGCGGGCGGCATGTTCGGTCTCTACTTCAGCGGCGCCGAAGACATCGTCACCTTCAGCGATGTCATGGCCAGCGACAGCGAGAGATTCAAGCGCTTCTTCCACCTGATGCTGGACGGTGGCGTCTACCTGGCACCCAGCGCCTTCGAGGCCGGCTTCACCTCCATCGCCCATGGCGACGAGGAATTGCGCATCACCCTGGACGCCGCCGAGCGCGCCTTCGCCACCTTCAAGGACTAGGTGTCATTCGTCTCGCTTGCGGAACCTCTCTGCCCTGCCGGCCTCACACCTAGTTGAGTGGCCGGCGTCACAGGTAAAAAAGTTCCGCCGTTGCGCGTAAAGGTTTTGAAAGCGTGCGTCGGCTTGACCCATAATGAGACGTCGGCGCGTTTCGCCGACCGGGTTCTCCGAACCTGCCTCGCTTGTGGAGGCGCTTCATGCACCGCGCTGGTCGTACCCTGTGCGCAGCCCTAATCCTGATGCCCCTGGTCGCCCTGGCCGGAGGCAATTCGCTGCTCGTCCCCAGCACCAGCCGTTGCAACCTGAATCTGGCCAACGAAGCCCTGGCGCAGGCGATCGCCCGTTGTCAGCAGATCGCCCACGACGGCGATTCCCAGGCGCAGTACGAACTCGGTGACTTCTACTACGAAGGCAAGCAGACGCCCAAGGACCTGAACCAGGCGCGTCAGTGGTTCGAGCAGGCCTCGCTCAAGGGCAATGCCGATGCGCAGAATCGCCTCGGCAACATGTTCTTTCGCGGCGAGGGCGTACCGCCAAACAACATCCAGGCCTACATCGTGCTGAAGATGGCCGCCATCAATGGCAACGACGAAGCCATGGACACCGCCGACCTGGTCAGCGCCCAAATGCGCCGGGACGAGCTGGAGATGGCCACCCAGGTGCTGGGCCAGATCTTCCGCGACTATCTGCAGGACATGCAGACCGCGGGCAACCTCAATCCCTTCCAGCCGCCGCAGAACTGACCGCGAGCCCGGTCAGGGCTTGTCGGGCATGGGCATGGGGAACGGCATGACATTGGTGCCGCCCTTGGCTTCGCTGATCTTGGGCTGGCCCAGGCGCTCCACCTCGTCGATGCGGATGATCGAGTGCATGGGCACGAAGCTGCGCACCACGCCTTCGAATTGCGCCTTGAGCTTTTCCTCGCTCGGATCCACCACCACCTGGGTGCGCTCGCCGAACACCAGTTCCTCGATCTCCAGGAAGCCCCAGAGATCGCTCTGGAAGATCTGCTTGGCGTAGATCTCGAAGACCTGACCCTGGTTGACGAAGATGACCTTGTAGATGGCCGGCTTGCTGGGGGATGAGCTCATGGTGGACGCGGGGTTCGCCGAGAAAAAAGGGGGCAGCGAGCATAGCATGTCGCCCCCGGCTGCCGTCAGGGCTCGCCCGGGGTTTCCAGCCAGGCCCGCTCGGCCACCAGGGCCGTCACCCAGTCGATGAAGACCCGCAACTTGGCGCTGACGTGACGGTTGGGCGCGAAGGCCAGATACAGCGGCATGGGGGCCACCCGCCAGTCCGCGAACAGCCTGACCAGTTCGCCGCGGGCGACAGACTCCGCCGCCAGATAGTGCGGCAGGCAGACCACGCCGAGCCCGGCCTGCCCCGCGGCCAGGCAGGCATTGCCGTCGTCCACTTCCAGACGGTGCCGGCTCTGCAATTCCAGGCGCTCGTCCCCGCGCCGCAGGGCATAGGGAAAGCCCTTGCCCGCCCCCCAGAGGAACCGCACCACCCGGTGCGGCGCCTCGGCCAGTTCGGCGGGATGAAGCGGCACACCCTGGGCGGCGAGATAGGCCGGCGCGGCATAGCACCCCAGTTGCAGCGCCCCGAGCGGTCGGGCCACCAGATACTGCTCGCGGATGCGCCCGCCGCGGATCACGCAATCGACGTTGTCGCCGATCAGATCCACCTGGCGATCGCTGACGCCCAGTTCGAGCTGGATGTCCGGATAGCGCTGGAAGAAGTCCGGCAGGGCCGGGATCAGGATCAGCCGCGCCAACGGACTGGGCACGTCTACCCGCAGGCGGCCACGGGGCGTGCGGGTGGCCACCGAAAGCCCCGTCTCGGCATCGTCCACCGCCGCCAGCACGCCCAGGCAGCGGTCGTAGTAGGCGGCGCCGTCGGCGGTGACCTGCACCTGCCGGGTGGTGCGATTGAGCAGGCGCACCTGCAGGTGCGCTTCCAGCTGCTGCACCTGCTGGGTGACGCGGGTGCGGCTGCTGCCGAGGGTCTCGGCCGCGCGGGTGAAGCTGCCGGCTTCCACCACCCGCACGAAGGTCTGCATCGCGGCGAACAGATCCATGCCGATTCCTCACCAGGAGATTGTTTGGATTGTACAAACAATGCTGACCGCCGGGCCGGGTTTATCCCCTGGCGGACGACGCCTAAGGTGGCCCCACCCATCCCCACCGGAGCCCCACCATGACCCGCGACGTCGTCTTTCCCGCCCAGCGCCACGCCCTCTACGAACAGCACCGCTATTCGCCGGCCATCCGTTCCAACGGCTTTCTCTTCGTGTCCGGGCAGGTCGGCAGCCGCGCCGATGGCTCGCCCGAGCCGGAGCTGGAAGATCAGGTCCGCCTGGCCTTCGCCAATCTCGACGCCGTCCTCGCCGCGGCCGGCGCTTCCTTTGCCGACGTGGTGGACGTCACCCTGTTCATGGTCGATGCCGAAGCCAGCTTCGCACGCATCTGGCCGGTACTGCTGGAGCACTGGGGCACGGCGCCCTACCCCACGGTGACCGCGGTCGGCGCCACCTGGCTGGCCGGCTTTCGCTTCGAGATCAAGGTCATCGCCCGGTTGCCGGAGGGCGCTGCCCAGGCCTAGACCGACCGCCTTCCGGGCGGCTCTTCCCCGTCCGGAAGGCCATCATTATAATGCGCGGTCCACTCGCCACCGACTCCCTGCCGCGCATGTCCAAGAAGCTCTATATCGAAACCCATGGCTGCCAGATGAACGAATACGATTCGTCGCGCATGGTCGACCTGCTCGGCGAACGGGAGCCGCTGGAAGTCACCCAGAATCCGGCCGAGGCCGACGTCATCCTGCTCAACACCTGCTCGATCCGCGAGAAGGCGCAGGAAAAGGTGTTTTCCCAGCTCGGTCGCTGGCGCGAACTCAAGCTGGAGAATCCCGACCTGGTGATCGGCGTCGGCGGTTGCGTGGCCAGCCAGGAAGGCGCCGCCATCCGTGATCGCGCGCCCTATGTCGACGTGGTCTTCGGGCCGCAGACCCTGCATCGCCTGCCGGAAATGATCGACGCCGCACGCACCACCCGGGCGCCCCAGGTGGACATCTCCTTCCCCGAGATCGAGAAGTTCGACCGCCTGCCCGAGCCGCGCATCGACGGCCCCAGCGCCTTCGTCTCCATCATGGAAGGCTGCAGCAAGTACTGCACCTTCTGCGTGGTCCCCTATACCCGCGGTGAAGAGGTCAGCCGGCCGCTGGACGACGTCCTTGCCGAGATCATCCACCTCGCCGAACACGGCGTGCGCGAGGTGACCCTGCTGGGCCAGAACGTCAACGGCTATCGCGGCGCTACCGGCGACGGCCGCATCGCCGACTTCGCCGAGCTGCTCTATGTGGTGGCGGCGGTGGACGGCATCGACCGCATCCGCTACACCACCTCGCACCCGCTGGAATTCTCCGACGCCCTGATCCAGGCCCACGCCGAGATCCCGGAACTGGTGAAATTCGTCCACCTGCCGGTGCAGGCCGGTTCCGATCGCATCCTGGCGGCCATGAAGCGCAACCACACGGCGCTGGAGTACAAGTCGCGCATCCGCAAGCTCAAGGCGGCGGTGCCCGACATCTGCATCAGCTCGGACTTCATCGTCGGCTTCCCCGGCGAGACCGAGAAGGACTTCGAGCAGACCATGAAACTGATCGAGGACGTCGGTTTCGACTTCTCCTTCTCCTTCATCTACAGCGCCCGCCCCGGCACCCCGGCGGCGGACCTGGTCGACGACACCCCCGACGAACTCAAGAAGCAGCGCCTGCAGATCCTGCAGACGCGCATCCACCAGCAGGGCTTCGAGATCAGCCGGCGCATGGCTGGCAGCGTCCAGACCATCCTGGTGAGCGACTTCTCCAAGCGCGATCCCGGCATGCTGCAGGGCCGCACCGAGAACAACCGCATCGTCAACTTCCGCTGCAGCGACGCCAGCCTGATCGGCCAGTTCGTCCAGGTGCACATCGACGAGGCCCTGCCGCACTCCCTGCGCGGCACCCTGCTGGCCCCCGTCGCCAGCGGTGCGCGCCCGCCCGTCGCCGTCGCGCTGGCCTGATGGATGGTCGCACGCGCCCTTTGCCAAGGGCGCGACGCAGGTTACTCTCAAGCTACGTCAAGTTTTCGTAAAGCCAATCCAAAGGGTTTCCCAGCACACCTTGAATACCCCCCAGACGCTCCAGCATTTCACCCTCGAACCCTTCGATGCCGACCGTTTCGCCAACCTGTGCGGCCAGCTCGATGAAAATCTGCGCCAGATCGAAGGCCGTCTCGGCATCGAGATCCGCAATCGCGGCAACCAGTTCGAACTGGTCGGCGATCCCGAGCGCACCCGCGCGGCCCAGAACCTCCTGCAGCGCCTCTACCGCGAGACCGCCAGCGGCACCGCGGTGGCCCCGGAACTGGTGCACCTCTATCTGCAGGAATCCGGTCTGGAAGCTCTGCAGCAAGAGCACCGCGGCGGCGACACCAGCGTGGCCCTGCGCACCAAGAAGGGCATGATCCGCCCGCGCGGCGCCAACCAGCAGCGCTACGTCAAGTCGATCCTCGATCACGACATCAACTTCGGCATAGGCCCGGCCGGTACCGGCAAGACCTATCTGGCCGTGGCCTGCGCCGTGGACGCCCTGGAGCGCGAGCAGATCCGCCGCATCCTGCTGGTGCGCCCGGCGGTGGAAGCCGGCGAGAAGCTCGGCTTCCTGCCCGGCGACCTGGCGCAGAAGATCGACCCCTATCTGCGCCCGCTGTACGACGCCCTCTACGAGATGCTCGGCTTCGAGCAGGTGGCCAAGCTCATCGAGCGCCAGGTCATCGAGGTCGCGCCGCTGGCCTACATGCGTGGCCGCACCCTCAACAATAGCTTCATCATTCTCGACGAAAGTCAGAACACCACCCTCGAGCAGATGAAGATGTTCCTGACCCGGATCGGTTTCGGCTCCACCGCGGTGATCACCGGTGACGTCACCCAGGTCGACCTGCCTCGCGGCACCAAGTCGGGTCTCAAGCACGTCATCGAGGTCCTGCGCGACGTGCCCGGCATCGGCTTCACCCACTTCGAGTCCAAGGACGTGGTGCGCCACCCGCTGGTGCAGCGCATCGTCGAGGCCTACGATCGCTTCGAGGCGCTGCAGGACAAGCCGCGCGCTCATGGAGAGGATCGCCATGGCGATTGAGCTGGACGTCCAGGTCGCCAGCGAGGCGGCCGACCTCCCCGAGGAGCCGGACTTACGTCGCTGGTGTGAACTGGCCCTGCGCGCCCGCCAGGGCGATTCGGAACTCACCATCCGCCTGGTGGACGAAGACGAAGGCCGCGAGCTCAACCGCACCTGGCGGCACAAGGACTACGCCACCAACGTGCTGTCCTTTCCGGCCGACGTGCCGGACGAATTCCTCGATATCCCCCTGCTCGGCGATCTGGTGATCTGCGCCCCCGTGGTGGCGCGCGAAGCCGCCGAGCAAGGCAAGCCCGCCAAGGCGCACTGGGCGCATCTGGTCATCCATGGCTGCCTGCACCTGCTCGGCTACGATCATCTGGAAGATGACGAAGCCGAGGAGATGGAAGAACTGGAACGCCAATTGCTCGCTGAACTGGGCTACCCCGATCCCTACGGTGAATGACACACACATGAACGAAGATCGATCAGGCACTGGGCATCGTTCCTGGCTGGAACGCATCGTCCAGGCCTTTGCCCATGAACCCAAGAGTCGCCAGGAACTGCTGGAACTGCTGCGCGAGGCGCATGAGAACAAGGTGCTCGACAGCGAAGCCCTGTCCATCGTCGAGGGCGCCATCTCGGTGGCCGACCTGCAGGTACGCGACATCATGGTGCCGCGCTCGCAGATCATCAGCATCCGCGCCCACCAGACCCCGGCGGAATTCCTGCCGGCGGTGATCGAGGCCGCCCACTCCCGCTATCCGGTGATCGGCGACGGCCCCGACGACGTCCTCGGCCTGCTGCTGGCCAAGGACCTGCTGCCGCTGCTGCTCGACCACGAGCGCACCTTCGACCTCAAGGCGGTGCTGCGCCCGGCCACCTTCGTGCCCGAGTCCAAGCGGCTCAACGTGCTGCTGCGGGAATTCCGTTCGACCCACAGCCACATGGCCATCGTGGTGGACGAATACGGCGGCGTCGCCGGCCTGGTCACCATCGAGGACGTGCTCGAGCAGATCGTCGGCGAGATCGAGGACGAGCACGACGTGGAGGAAGAGAGCTTCATCAAGTCGCTGCCCAATGGCGACTTCGTGGTCAAGGCGCTCACCCCCATCGAGACCCTCAACGAAACCCTGGAAACCCGTTTCGCCGATGCCGAGGCCGACACCGCCGGTGGCCTGGTGATGAATCGCCTGGGTCACCTGCCCAAGCGCAACGAGGAAACGGTGATCGACGACTTCCGCTTCCGCGTGCTCAACGCCGACGGCCGCCGCATCCACCTGCTGCGCGTCACCCCGGTCAACCGGTAGCGCCTTTACCCCCTCTCCCTCTGGGAGAGGGCTGGGGTGAGGGCCAAGCGCTCTATCCATTCAATCGCGGCCATGGCGGTCCGCCGATGCGGACGCTCCTACCATCCCGTAGGAGCGGCCCATGGCCGCGATAGCCCAAGTCAGGGCGGCCGTAGCAATGGACTGCCATGGCCGCGATAGCTTCTCCCCTCTCCCGACTGCGACCTGCCTCGCTCTCCCCCGCACACGCCTTTGGCACTCCCCCGCGGCGGCGAGTAAGCTTGCGCAGCCTCGATCGGACCAAGGATTTTCGATGCGCTGGATCTCTCAACCCGGCTGGAAGGGCAACCTTCTGGCGCTCTTCGCTGGTGCCCTCACGCCCCTGGCGCTGGCCCCCTTCAACATCTGGCCGCTGGCGCTGCTGTCCGCCGCCCTCTTCTACCTGGGCCTCAAGGGTCTCGGTGTCTGGCGCGCCCTGCTGCGTGGCTGGTGCTACGGCTTCGGCGCCTTTCTCGCCGGCACCAGCTGGATCTACGTCAGCATCCACACCTATGGCGCCGCGCCGGTACCCCTGGCGCTGTTTCTCACCGTGGGCTTCTGCGCCGGTATCGCGCTGTTCTTCGCCCTGCCGGCCGCGCTCTGGGCGCTGTGCCTGAGACGCAACCAGGCGCCCCTGGGCGACGCCCTCACCTTTGCCGGCCTCTGGTTCGCCCTGGAACTGTTCCGCAGCTGGGCGCTGACCGGCTTTCCCTGGCTGCTGCTCGGCTACAGCCAGCTCAACGGCCCCCTGCAGGGCCTGGCGCCGCTGGGTGGCGTCTGGCTGATCTCCGCCGCGCTGGCCTTTACCGCGGCGCTGCTGGTCAACGCCCCGCGCCTGATCATGCGGCCGCTCGCCCTGGTCGCGGGCCTGGTGCTGGTGGCCCTGCCCTGGGCGGCCGGCGACGTCTTCAAGGGCCAGGTCTGGACGCAACCCGCCGGCGCGCCGCTCAAGGTCGCCGGGGTCCAGGGCAACATCGCCCAGGAACTCAAGTGGAATCCCGACCACGCCCGCGCCACCCTGGCGCTCTATCGTGACCGCACCGCCGAGCAGACCGATGCCGACCTCGTGGTCTGGCCAGAAAACGCCATTCCCGTGCTGCGCGAATACGTCAGTGACTTCCTCGCCGCCGAAGGCGCCCAGGTGGCGGCCCATGGCGGCGCCCTGGTGACCGGCCTGCCGGCGCGGGAACGCGACGCCGACGGCGATTCGCGCTATTTCAACAGCATCACCGCGGTCGGCAACGGCTCGGGCACCTACTACAAGCAGAAGCTGGTGCCCTTTGGCGAATACGTGCCGCTGCAGGACTACCTGCGCGGCCTGATCGGCTTCTTCGACCTGCCCATGTCCGACTTCGTCCGTGGTCCCGAGCAGCAGGAACCGCTGCTGGTGAAGGGCTATCGCGTGGCGCCCTACATCTGCTACGAGGTGGTCTATCCGGAATTCGTCGCCAGCATGGCGGCCCAGAGTCAGCTGCTGCTCACCATCAGCAACGACACCTGGTTCGGCAAGTCCATCGGACCGCAACAGCACCTGCAGATGGCGCAGATGCGCGCCCTGGAAAGCGGGCGCTGGCTGGTACGGGTCACCAACGACGGCATTACCGCCCTGGTCGATCCCTTCGGTCGCATCAGCCGGCAGATCCCGGCCTTCGAGGTCGGCGTGCTGCAGGGCACCGTGGTGCCCATGGACGGCCTGACGCCCTATCTGCACTACCGCCTCTGGCCGCTGGGGATCTTTTCCGCCCTGGTGCTGCTCTGGGGTCTGCTAATGCGTCGGCAGGATCGCCCAGAAGAGACGCCGCTGGTGGTCACCCAGAGCTAGGCGCGCGTCAGCGATAGGCGAGCGGATAGAGAAGTAGTCCGGCAGCCTCGTTGAGCAACTGGGCGGTCTGCTCGACCGCCTTGGCTTCTGGCAGCCAGCCACCGAAGGGCCGGGCATTGGCGACACCGATGAAGCCCATGGGCGCGGCCACCACGGCGAAGCCCTGCCGTTCGAAACACCAGCGCGAACGGGCCATGTGATAGGCCTGGGTCACCAGCACCACCCGCTTGACCCCGGCCTCGCGCAGCAGCGGCGCACTCAGGGTGGCGTTTTCCCAGGTGGTGCGACTGCCCCCTTCCTGCCAGCGCACCGGCACCCCCAGGTCGCGTTCCATCACCTCGGTCATCAGCGCCGCCTCGCTCAGTGGACGGTCATGGGGCGAGCCCCCGGTGATCAGCACCGGCAGGCCGCTGGCCTTGGCCAGCCGCGCCGCATAGCGCAGCCGCTCCACCGCCAGGTGGCTGGCGGCATCGCCCGCCCAGCCCGGATCCTCCACTTCGCGACCGGCGCCCAGCACCACGATGGCATCGGCCTGCTGCGCAAGCGTCGCCCAGCGCGCCTCGGGCAGGGCGGCATCGCGCTCCAGCAGGCGCCCGCCGGTCTCCACCACGACCGGCAGGGTACTGGCCCAGAGGCCCAGCAGACCGCCCAGGAAGCAGACCAGCCCCAGGCGCGGATAGCGACGACGCAACCACCAGCCCAGCAACAGGAGCAGCAGCAGGCCGCCCGGTGGCAGCAGCAGTTGCTTGAAGAAATAGCGCAGACCCATGGTCCCTCCGGTCGGGGGCGACCTCCGGGTCGCGGCGGCGCCTAGTGTAGGGGAGCGCCGACCGGGGCAGAAGGACTCTCGACCAGCAGTCGTCGACCCTGACACCGCGGGCAGAAGGCACCCGCCGGCTGGACCCGGCCACAGCCCAGGCAGCAGGCCATGGCGGCGTCGGCCGCCTGATGGCGCGCCAGCCAGCGCTTGACCAGGGCGTATTCGGCCGGACTCAGGCCCTGCACCTCGACTTCCTCATCGGCTTTGTCATAGAGGCGCTCCTGGGTAGCCGCCTCATCCAGCGCCAGCGCCAGGCGCCGTTGCAGGCGCACGTCGACGGGCAGCTTTTCGGACTCGCGTCGAAACTTTCCCATGATGGCGATCATCCTCCCGAATAATTGAACGGACGTTTGAACAGCCTAGTACGGCCCTTCCAACCCTGCCTCCTCCGGAGTGCGAAACAAGCGGCGGACCGGGACATTTCCCCGCGCTCGGGGGGTCATGTATGCTTGGCGGCTCGATCAAACGCCTCTGCAGCCCTCGACACGCCCATGCACGAACACTATCAGCCCCGCGAAATAGAAGCCGCCGCCCAGTCCTTCTGGGACCAGAATCTGTCCTTCAAGGCCACCATGCGCCCGGGCCAGGAGAAGTTCTACTGCCTGTCGATGTTCCCCTACCCCAGCGGCAAGCTGCACATGGGGCACGTGCGCAACTACACCATCGGCGACGTCATCGCCCGCTACCAGCGGATGCTGGGCAAGAACGTCCTGCAGCCCATGGGCTGGGACGCCTTCGGCATGCCCGCGGAAAACGCCGCCATGAAGAACGGCGTGGCCCCCGCCAAGTGGACCTACGAGAACATCGCCTACATGAAGTCCCAGCTGCAGAGCCTGGGCCTGGCGATCGACTGGTCCCGCGAGGTCACTACCTGCAAGCCCGACTACTATCGCTGGGAGCAGTGGCTGTTCACCCAGTTGTTCGAGAAGGGCATCATCTACCGCAAGAACGGCACGGTGAACTGGGACCCGGTGGACCAGACCGTCCTGGCCAACGAGCAGGTCATCGACGGCCGCGGCTGGCGCAGCGGTGCGCTGATCGAGAAGCGCGAGATCCCCATGTACTACTTCCGCATCACCGACTATGCGGAAGAGCTGCTGACCTCCCTCGACGGCCTGCCCGGCTGGCCCGAGCAGGTCAAGACCATGCAGCGCAACTGGATCGGCAAGTCCCGCGGCATGGAGGTGCAATTCCCCTATGACCAGGACAGCATCGGCGCCGAAGGCACCCTGAAGGTCTTCACCACCCGCCCCGACACCCTGCTCGGTGCCACCTATGTCGCCGTGGCCGCCGAACACCCGCTGGCCACCCAGGCCGCCCAGGGCAATGCCGAGCTGCAGGCCT
The DNA here is from genome assembly GCF_030175875.1 of Pseudomonas sp. HR1. Classification (NCBI taxonomy): domain Bacteria; kingdom Pseudomonadati; phylum Pseudomonadota; class Gammaproteobacteria; order Pseudomonadales; family Pseudomonadaceae; genus Pseudomonas; species Pseudomonas sp. HR1. The sequence goes on along the minus strand of NZ_JASNRF010000003.1, from coordinate 175,352 downwards.
TCATCGACGAGTGCAAGCGCGGCGGCGTCGCCGAAGCCGACATCGCCACCCAGGAGAAGAAGGGCCTGGACACCGGCCTGTTCGTCCGTCATCCGCTGACCGACGCCCGCCTGCCGGTATGGGTCGCCAACTATGTGCTGATGCACTACGGCGACGGCGCGGTCATGGCCGTGCCCGGTCACGACGAGCGTGACTTCGAATTCGCCAACAAGTACCAGTTGCCCATCGTCCAGGTGGTGGATACCGCCGAGGCCACCCAGGTGCTGGCCAATCCGGACGACTACAGCCCCGAGGAATACGAGCGCTACCAGTTCGACCCGGTGCAGTGGAAGGACTGGTACGGCAGCAAGGAAGGCTTCCTGATCAATTCCGGTGCCTACAACAACCTCGCCTACGACGCCGCCTTCGACGCCATCGGCGCCGATCTGCAGGCCAAGGGCCTGGGCCAGCCGCGCACCCAGTTCCGCCTGCGCGACTGGGGCATCAGCCGCCAGCGCTACTGGGGCTGCCCGATCCCCATCATCCACGGCGACGATGGCGTCGATATTCCGGTGCCGGCCGACCTGCTGCCGGTGGTGCTGCCCGAGGACGTGGTGCCGGACGGCGCCGGCTCGCCCCTGGCGCGCATGCCGGAATTCTACGAGACCGTCGATCCGCGCAACGGCCAGCCGGCCCGTCGCGAAACCGACACCATGGACACCTTCGTCGAAAGCTCCTGGTACTTCGCCCGCTATGCCTCGCCGAATTTCACCGGCGGCATGCTGGACAAGGAAGAAGCCAACTACTGGCTGCCCGTCGACCAGTACATCGGCGGCATCGAGCACGCCATCCTGCACCTGCTCTACTCGCGCTTCTTCCACAAGCTGATGCGCGACCAGGGCCTGATCGATTCCGACGAGCCCTTCGAGAATCTGCTGACCCAGGGCATGGTGGTGGCCGAGACCTACTACCGCACCAATCCCAACGGCAGCAAGGACTGGTTCAACCCGGCCGATGTCGAGGTGGAACGCGACGCCAAGGCCAAGGTGATCGGGGCGCGCCTGAAGAGCGACGGCCAGCCGGTGGAAATCGGTGGCGTCGAGAAGATGTCCAAGTCGAAGAACAACGGCGTCGATCCCCAGGCGATGATCGACCAGTACGGCGCCGACACCTGCCGCCTGTTCATGATGTTCGCCTCGCCGCCGGACATGAGCCTGGAGTGGTCCGATTCCGGCGTCGAGGGTGCGAGCCGCTTCCTGCGCCGCGTCTGGCGTCTGGCCCAGGCCCACGTGAGCCAGGGCCTGCCGACTGCCGGCGCCCTCGGCGAGCTGTCGCCCGCCCAGAAGGACGTCCGCCGTGCCATCCACCTGGCCATCCGCCAGGCCAGCCAGGATATCGGTCAGCATCACAAGTTCAACACCGCCATCGCCGCGGTCATGACCCTGATGAACGTGCTGGAAAAGGCCGCCCAGGACAGCGACACCGATCGCCGTCTGCTGCAGGAAGGCCTGGAGGCCGTCACCCTGCTGCTGGCGCCCATCACCCCGCACATCGCCCACGGTCTCTGGCAGCAACTGGGCCACAGCGACGCGGTCATCGACGCCCGCTGGCCGCAGGTGGACGAGAGCGCCCTGGTGCAGGACAGCCTGCAGATCGTCATCCAGGTGAACGGCAAGCTGCGCGGCCAGATCGAAGTACCGGCCGATGCCAGCCGCGAGGCCATCGAGGCCGCCGCCCGCGCCAACGAGAACGTGGCACGCTTCACCGAGGGTCTGACCATCCGCAAGGTCGTCGTGGTCCCGGGTAAACTGGTCAACATCGTCGCCAACTAAGACACGCGAACGGAGCAGACAACAGATGAAGAAACGGATTCTCCCCGGCCTTGCGGTAGTCGGCCTGGCGACCCTGCTGACCGCCTGCGGCTTCCAGCTGCGTGGCACCGGCGAAACCCGCCTGAGCCTCACCGAGCTGAACCTGACGGCGCGCGACGCCTATGGTCAGACCGTCAAGGACGTCCGCGACATGCTGGACGACGCCCATGTGCGGGTCACCTCGGGCGCGCCCTACACCCTGGATCTGGGCGGCGAAGCCCAGAGCGAGCGCACCGCCAGCTATACCAGCGGCGCCCGCAGTGCCGAGGTGGAGCTGACCACCCGTCAGCCCTACAGCATCATTGGCAAGAACCAGGCGGTGCTGGTCAGCGACTACCTGGAAACCCAGCGCTACTACGTGACCGACCAGAACAACATCGTCGGCTCCGAACAGCAGAAGGACCAGTTGCGCCGCGAGATGCGTCGCGAACTGGTGCAACAGCTGGCCGCCCGCCTGCAGGCCGTGACGCCGGAGCGCCTGGAGAAGCTGCAGCGCGACGCCGATGCCCGTGCCGCCGCCAAGGCCGAAGCCGACCGCCGCGCCCGCGAGTCCGCCCCGCCGCAGCAGTCGCCGATCGACATCCCCACCCCCGCGCGCTAAGCGCCGCATCCGGAGCCGCAAGGCTCCGGTTTGCCCTTCCGGTTCAGCATGAAACTCAACGCCAACCAGCTCGGCAAGCAGCTCCAGGGCTCGCTGGCCGCCGTCTATGCCGTCAGCGGCGACGAGCCCCTGCTCTGTCAGGAAGCCAGCGACGCCATTCGCGGCGCGGCCCGCGCCCAGGGCTTCGACGAGCGCGAGGTCTTCGACGTCGATGCCGGTTTCGACTGGGGTCGTCTCTATGAGGCCGGCGCCAGCCTCTCGCTGTTCGCCCAGAAGCGCATCCTCGAATTGCGCCTGCCCACCGGCAAGCCGGGCGACAAGGGCTCCGCCGCCCTGCTCGACTACCTGGCCCGCCCCGCCGAAGACACCCTGCTGCTGATCAGCCTGCCGCGCCTGGATGCCGCCGCCCAGAAGACCAAGTGGGCCAAGGCCCTGCTGGAGCACCCGCAGGCGCAATTCGTGCAGATCTGGCCGGTGGAGCTGGCGCAACTGCCGCAGTGGATCAACCAGCGCCTGTCGCGCCTCGGGCTGGCCGCCACCCCCGAGGCGGTCGACCTGATCGCCGAACGGGTGGAAGGCAATCTGCTGGCCGCGGCCCAGGAGATCGAAAAGCTCCGCCTGCTCATCGAAGGCTCCCAGGTGGATGCCGAGACCGTGCGCGCCTCGGTGGCCGACAGTGCCCGCTACGACGTCTTCGGCCTGCTGGACGCCGCCCTGGCCGGCGATGCGGAACATGCCCTGCGCATCCTCGAAGGCCTGCGCGGCGAAGGCGTGGAAGCCGCCGTGGTGCTCTGGGCCCTGGCCCGGGAACTGCGCCTGCTGGCCAACCTCGCCCATCTGCAGGAAAGCGGCACGCCGCTGGAGCGCGCCTTCACCCAGGTCAAACCGCCGGTGTGGGACAAGCGGCGTCCGCTGGTCAGTCGGGCCCTGCAGCGCCAGGGTGCGCGCCGCCTGGAAGCCCTGCTGCGCGAAGCCCAGGTCGCCGACGAACAGATCAAGGGCCAGGCACCCGGCGAGGTCTGGCTGACCCTGGCCAGCCTGGCGCTGACGCTCGCCGGCAAGCGGCTGGCCCTGCCCAGGTCCTGACGCTGGCCGCGCCTTGCAATCCACGGCCCTTGCAATAGACTGGCGCGCCCCCATCAAGGGGGAGTCCCCAACCCCCGGAGCACGCACCATGGCCAAGAAATACAGCCGCGGCCCCAACAAGGCCAAGGTCCTCGTCAGCGATCCCCGATATCGCGCCCGCCAGGAAAAGCCTGCCAAGGGCAAAGGCAGCTACCGCCGCGAAGCCTTCTCGTTGCAAGACGAGAAGGCTTCGGTCTTTCTGGCCGCCTGAAAGCCGCGTCCAGACGCCAGCACCCGGGCCGTGCTAAGGTGAGTCTTCCTGCCTAGACGTCCGGTGGAGACAGATGCAATTCGGGAAAACCCGCGGATTCAAGACCGGCGGCCTCCTCGCCGGAACCCTGGTCACCCTGCTGACCGCCGCCCTGGCCGCCTGCGCCCAGACTCAGACGACGCCCTCCGCGGCGCCCTCTTCACCCTCCTCGTCCAAACCCGCGCCCGCGGCCAATGCCCCCGCCTCGGCGGCCGAGGCCATGCCGCAGCCGGATGAAAGCTTCGAGCAATGGCGCAGTCGCTTTCGTACCCTGGCCCTGGGCCGGGGCATCTCGGCCGCCACCTTCGACCAGGCCTTTGCCGGCGTGCAACCCGATCCGGCAGTGATCGCCGCCGACCGCAGCCAGCCGGAATTCACCAAGCCGGTCTGGGAATACCTGGAATCCGCCGTGTCGCCGCTGCGGGTGCGCAACGGCAAGAGCCTGCTGATCCAGCAGGCCGGGCTGCTGGCCTCGCTGGAGGCCCGCTATGGCATCGAGCCGGCGCGCCTGGTGGCCTTCTGGGGCATGGAGAGCAACTACGGCAACAACATGGGCAACAAGGGCGTCATCCGCTCCCTGGCCACCCTCGCCTACGAAGGTCGCCGCCCGGACTTCGCCCAGGACCAGCTCATCGCCGCCCTCGGCATCCTGCAGCACGGCGACGTCACCGCCGACCGCATGATCGGCTCCTGGGCCGGCGCCATGGGCCAGACCCAGTTCATCCCCACCACCTACGACCAGTACGCGGTGGACTTCGACGGCGACGGTCGCCGCGACATCTGGGGCTCCACCGCCGATGCCCTGGCCTCCACCGCCAACTATCTCAAGGCCTCCGGCTGGCAGGACGGCAAGCCCTGGGGCTACGAGGTGCGGGTACCGGCTAATTTCGACTACAGCCTGGCCGACATGGGCGTGCGCAAGAGCCTGGCCGAGTGGAACGCCCTGGGCATCCAGGGCCTCGGCCTGCCGCAACCGGCCGCCCAGCCGAGCGACAGCGCCTCGCTGCTGCTGCCCGCCGGGCATCGCGGTCCGGCCTTCCTGGTGTTCAACAACTTCCGCACCATCCTCAAGTACAACAACTCCAGCTCCTATGCCCTGGGCGTGGCGTTGCTCTCGGAGCGCTATCGCGACGCCGGCCAGATCGCCGGCAGCTGGCCCACCGACGACCTGCCGCTGAGCCGCAGCGAGCGTGTGGAGCTGCAACAGCGCCTGGCCGCCCTGGGGCTCGACCCGGGCAGCGCCGACGGCATCATCGGCGCCAACACCCGCAAGGCCATCCGCGCCTACCAGCAGTCCCAGGGCTGGCCTGCCGACGGCTATCCCAACCATCAGCTGCTGGACAAGCTGCGCGGTTGATATCCCGTTCCGATCGGCGGTCTCAGCGTGCACGGATCGGCATTCTGAGGATCGCCCCTCGGGCGAACTGAGCAAACTGCGATCGCCAAGGTCGAACGCGAGTCGCGTCGCCCGGGGTACTCGAAACGCCCGGGCTCCATTCAAGCCAAGGAACCCGAGATGAGTATTGCCGCCAATGCAGGACGCCTTCCCGACGAGAACACCCTGACCCACCTGCCGCGCCTGGTGGCGCGCTACTACAGCGATCGCCCCGACCCCAGCGATCCAGGTCAGCAGGTCGCCTTTGGCACCTCCGGGCACCGCGGTTCCTCGCTCAAGGGCAGCTTCAACGAGTGGCACATCCTCGCCATCACCCAGGCCATCTGCGAATACCGCAAGGCCCAGGGCGTCGACGGCCCGCTGTTCATGGGCATGGACACCCACGCGCTGTCCGAACCGGCCTTCATCTCCGCCCTGGAAGTGCTCGCCGCCAACGGCGTGGAGGTCCGTATCGACGCCGGCTGCGCCGAGACCCACGGCGAACCGGGCTATACCCCTACCCCGGCACTGTCCAACGCCATCCTCGAATACAACGCCGGCCGCAGCTCGGGCCTGGCCGACGGCATCGTCATCACCCCGTCGCACAATCCGCCGGCCGATGGCGGCTTCAAGTACAACCCCACCAATGGCGGCCCGGCCGACACCAACGTCACCAAGAGTATCCAGGACCGCGCCAATGCCCTGTTGGTGGCCGGTCTCGACGGCGTCAAGCGGATGGACTACCGCCAGGCGCTCAAGGCCGCCACCACCCACAAATTCGATTTCCTCGACAGCTACGTGAGCGGCCTGGGCCAGGTCATCGACCTGGACGCCATCCGCGGCTCCGGCCTGACCTTTGGCGTCGATCCCCTGGGCGGCGCCGGGGTGCACTACTGGCCGCGCATCGCCGAGCGCTATGGCCTGCCGCTGGAGGTGCTGTCGACCCGCGTCGACCAGACCTTCCGCTTCATGCGTCTGGACTGGGACGGCAAGATCCGCATGGACTGCAGCTCGCCCCACGCCATGGCCGGCCTGATCGAGAACAAGGACAGATTCGACGTCTCCTTCGCCTGCGACACCGACCATGACCGCCACGGCATCGTCGCCCGCTCGGTGGGGCTGCTCAATCCCAACCACTACCTGGCGGTGGCCATCGAATACCTCTTCACCCATCGTCCGCAGTGGAGCCAGCAGGCCGGCATCGGCAAGACCCTGGTGTCCTCCTCGATGATCGACCGCGTGGCCCAGGGCATCGGCCGCCAGGTGGTGGAAGTGCCGGTAGGCTTCAAGTGGTTCGTCGACGGCCTGCTGGACGGCAGCCTGGGCTTCGGCGGCGAGGAGTCCGCCGGGGCCTCCTTCCTGCGCAAGGCCGGTGGCGCCTGGTCCACCGACAAGGACGGCATCATCCTCGGCCTGCTGGCCGCGGAAATCACCGCCGTGACCGGCAAGGATCCGGGCGAGCGCTACCAGGCCCTGACCGAGCGCTTCGGCGCTCCGGTCTACCAGCGCATCGACGCCGCCGCCGACCGCGAGCAGAAGGCCCGGCTGAGCAAGCTCTCCGCCGCCCAGGTCACCGCCAAGGAGCTGGCCGGCCAGCCGATCACCGCCATCCTCACCGAGGCCCCCGGCAACGGCGCCGCCATCGGTGGCCTCAAGGTAGTCACCGAGAACGGCTGGTTCGCCGCCCGTCCTTCCGGTACCGAGGACGTCTACAAGATCTACGCCGAGAGCTTCGAGGGCGAAGCCCACCTGGGGCGTATCCAGGAAGAAGCCAAGGCGCTGGTGGACGGCGTGCTGCGCGGGTAACGGGACTCTCCCCTCACCCCAACCCTCTCCCGAAGGGAGAGGGGCTAGACGCGGATCGGAGTGGGGCTAGAGATTCCGCCTCCAACATGAAAAAGGGCAGCCACTGGGCTGCCCTTTTTCATGACGACGCCAGGATCAGTTGATCTTGGTGCCGTGCGCCTGCTGGTCGGCGTGGTAGGACGAACGTACCAGGGGACCGGAGGCGACGTTCTTGAAGCCCATCTTGGCGCCTTCCTCGGCGTACCAGGCGAAGGTATCCGGGTGGACGAAGCGCTGCACCGGCAGGTGGTTGCGCGAGGGCTGCAGGTACTGGCCGAGGGTCAGCATGTCGATCTCGTGCTCGCGCATGCGCTGCATGACCTCGATGACTTCCTCGTCGGTCTCGCCCAGGCCCAGCATCAGACCGGACTTGGTCGGCACATGGGGCACGCGCTTCTTGAAGTTCTGCAGCAGGTCCAGCGACCACTCGAAGTCCGAACCCGGGCGCGCGGCCTTGTACAGGCGCGGGACGGTCTCCAGGTTGTGGTTGAAGACATCCGGCGGCTCCTGCTCGGTGATGGCCAGGGCGACGTCCATGCGACCGCGATAGTCCGGCACCAGGGTCTCCAGCTGGATGCCGGGGGTCAGCTTGCGGATCTCGCGCAGGCAGTCGACGAAGTGCTGGGCACCGCCGTCACGCAGGTCGTCGCGGTCCACCGAGGTGATCACCACGTACTTCAGACCCAGGTCGGCGATGGCCACCGCCAGGTTCTTCGGCTCGTCCACGTCCAGCGGCTTCGGCCGGCCATGGCCGACGTCGCAGAAGGGGCAGCGACGGGTGCAGATGTCACCCATGATCATGAAGGTGGCGGTGCCACCGGAGAAGCACTCGCCCAGATTGGGGCAGGACGCCTCTTCGCAGACACTGTGCAGCTTGTGCTTGCGCAGCAGCTGCTTGATGCGCTCGACCTCGGGGGTGACCGGGATGCGCACGCGGATCCAGTCCGGCTTGCGCGGCAGCTCTTCGGTGGGAATGATCTTTACCGGGATGCGCGCGACCTTTTCGGCGCCGCGCAACTTGACGCCGGCTTCCACCTTGTTGGGGCGGGCGGGCGGGGTAAGGGTCTGGACGCTGTCTTGTACTGTAGTGGTCATGTCAATCCGATTCCAGGGTGATCGGTTCGGGGTAGCCCAGGCGCAGACTCAGGTGACGCACCAGAGACTCGCGGACCTCGTCGAAAGCTAGTGGCCCGGTCACCAGATCGCGGAGCTGGGTCATGGCCAGGCCGGCATAACCGCAGGGGTTGATCCGGCGGAAGGGTGCCAGATCCATGTCAACGTTGAGCGCCAGGCCGTGGAAGGACCGGCCATTGCGGATGCGCAGCCCGAGGGAGGCGATCTTGGCGCCGTCCACGTAGACACCCGGCGCATCGGCTCGGGCCGCGGCCTGCACGCCCCAGTCGGCGAGCAGCGCGATCAGGCTGTCTTCCATGGCGCTGACCAATTCTCGCACGCCCAGGCCCTTGCGGCGAACATCCAGCAGCACATAGGCGATGAGCTGACCGGGACCATGGTACGTGACCTGGCCGCCGCGATCGACCTGCACCACCGGAATGTCGCCCACGGCGAGCAGGTGCTCGGGCTTGCCGGCCTGGCCCTGGGTGAAGACCGCGGGGTGCTGCAGCAGCCAGAGTTCGTCGGGGGTGGCCGGGCCGCGCTCATCGGTGAAGCGGCGCATGGCCTCCAGGGTCGCCTCGTAGGGCCTCAGGCCCCAGCGGCGCACGCCCAGGCTGGCCGGGGCGGGAGTGGTCATCAGATCACCATGTGCACGCGGCCGGTGGCGCGCAGGTCCTGGTGGATGGCCTGCAGCTGGTCCACGCCGGTGGCGGTGATGAGCACCTGCACGGAGAGGAAGCGGCCGTTGCGACTGTCGCGGGTCACCAGGGTGCCGCGATCCAGATCCGGGGCGTGGCGCTGGACGGTGTCGAGCACCAGCTCGGCGAAATCGGCACCGGCATCGCCGATCACCTTGATCGGATAGCGCGGGCAGGGAAATTCGATCTTGGGGGGTTTAACGTCTTCGGTCATGCGGACTTCCAGGCCGATCTCTGTCGGCAGGGGGTGAAAGGCCCGCAGATGCGGGCCTTTCCAGGGTGACGGATCAGTTGAACAATCCGTAGAAGAACAGGCGAATGCTATCCCACAGGCGACGGAAGAGGCCACCCTCCTCGACCGGCTGCAGCGCGACCAGGTCGGCGGTGTGCACCACCTTGTCATCCAGCTTCACCTCGACCTTGCCGATCACCTGGCCCTGGGCGATGGGCGCGATCAGCTGCGGGTTGAGCACCATCTCGGCGTGCAGCTTCTTGGCCTGACCGCGCGGCAGGGTCATGGTCAGGTCGTTGGCCAGACCGGCCTGGACTTCGCGGCTGTCACCCTTCCATACCGGCGCCTTGGCCAGCTCGGTGCCCTTCTTGTAGAAGGACTGGGTCTCGAAGAAGCGGAAACCGTAGGTCAGCAGCTTCTGGGTCTCGGCGGCGCGGGCCTGCTCGCTGTTGGTGCCGAACACCACGGCGACCAGACGCATGCCGTCGCGCACGGCCGAGGCCACCAGGCAGTAGCCGGCTTCGTCGGTGTGACCGGTCTTCAGGCCGTCGACGGTCTTGTCGCGCCACAGCAAGAGGTTGCGGTTGGGCTGCTTGATGTTGTTCCAGAAGAATTCCTTCTGGGAGTAGATGGCGTAGTGCTGGGCATCGGCGTTGATGATGGCGCGCGCCAGGATCGCCATGTCGTGGGCCGAGGAATAGTGATTCGGATCCGGCAGGCCGGTGGCGTCCATGAAGTGGGTGTTCTGCATGCCCAGCTTCTGCGCGGTGGTGTTCATCATGTCGGCGAAGGCGTCTTCGCTGCCGGCAATGTGCTCGGCCAGGGCGACGCTGGCGTCGTTGCCGGACTGGATGATGATGCCGTGCAGCAGGTCACCGACCGACACCTGGGTGCCGACCTTGATGAACATCCGCGAACCGCCGGTACGCCAGGCGTGCTCGCTAACGGTGACCATGTCCGATTCCTTGATGCGACCCCGGTTGATTTCCAGGGTGGCGATGTAGGCGGTCATCAGCTTGGTCAGGCTGGCCGGCGGCAGGCGCTGGTCGGAGTTGGATTCGGTGAGCACGGCGCCGCTGTTGGCATCCATGAGAATCCAGGCCTTGGCGGCCAGCTGGGGCGCCGCCGGAACCATTGTCTCGGCCGCCCAGACGGCCGGGACACAGGCGATCGTTACTAGGAGGAGCAGGCGTCGAGCGAGTTTTGCGATTGTCATCCGAATCTCTGAAAGGTTGGGGTATGGCAGGAGCAGCGGACCCAGACCGCACGGTCCACGGCGATCCGCGCGAGGCGGATCACGACGGCTGGGGCCGGCGACTGGGCGTCATGAAGCATCCCTGCTTCAATCCGGTTGCACGAGAGACGCCTGACCCAGGCGGGCCACGCGTACGCTGTTCTGGAGCTGGGAGACCTCAGCCGGCTGGACCGGTCCGAGGCGGACCCGATGCAAGGTCTGCTGGTTGCGCACCGTCGAACTGATGAACACCGGGGCACCGGTCAGGTCGCTGAGCTTGTCCTTGAGCAATTCCGCAGCGTCCGGATTGGCGAAGGCCGCCACCTGCAGATAGAGCCCAGCGGCTGGGACAGAAACGTTTTTTTTTGCGTCGACGGCCGCGGGCGTCACCGGCTCGGCGTGCTGGTTGACCGGTGGCGTATAGGTCTCGATGGCGCCGAAGGTCTGGGTCTCGGTGGTCTTCTGGGCCACCGGCGCCTGGCGCGGCTGGGCCAGCACCATGGGCACCGCCTGGCCGCGCTGGGCCCAGTACTGCTGCGGATCTATGCCTTCGACGCTGACCCGGGCGGTGCCGATCTCGGCGTAGCCGAGCTTCTTGGCCGCGGCAAAGGACAGGTCGATGACCCGATCGGAATAGAAGGGCCCGCGGTCGTTGACGCGCAGGATCACGCTGCGGCCGTTGTCCAGGTTGGTGACCCGCACGTAGCTGGGCAGCGGCAGGGTCTTGTGCGCCGCGGTCATGCCATAGAGGTCGTAGGTCTCGCCGTTGGCGGTGGCCTGACCATGGAACTTGGTGCCGTACCAGGACGCGGTGCCGGTCACGCGGTAGTTGCGCGAATCGGTCAGCGGAAAATAGGTCTTGCCCAGCACGGTGTAGGGATTGTTCTTCAGCGGCCCGTTGTAGGGCATGGGCACGGCGTCGGGAATGCGGCTGACATCCACGTCCCACCAGGGCGCGCCGTCACGGTGCGGACGCAGGTAGCCGCCTGGTCCGGCCACGCCCTTGCTGGTCGGCTTGGGCGCCTGGCTGGAACAGCTCACCAGCAGCAGGCCGAGGCCCAGGCAACCGGCCAGGCGCGCCAGGGCAGTCAGGCGCATCACGGCTTGGCACCCTCGGCGGCATGGCGCTCGGCGATGGCATTGGCCAGATCGGTCACCGCCATGGCGTACATGACGCTGCGGTTGTATCGGGTAATGGCGTAGAAATTGGGCAGGCCCATCCAGTACTCCGGTCCCTTGTCTCCGTCGAGGCGGAACGAGGTTACACGCAAATCGTCACGCAGGGCAGGGTCTTGGGCGTTCCAGCCCAGGGCGCGCAACTCGGCGACGCTCTTGACCGGCTCGATGCCGGCCACCACGCCCTCCTCCACCCGCTCGCCGCTGACCTGGGCGCGAATGGCGGTGGGACCGCGCCCGGACCAGCCGTGGCGCTTGAAGTAGTTGGCCACGCTGCCGATGGCGTCGGTGGGATCGGACCAGATGTTGATGTGGCCGTCGCCGTCGAAGTCCACCGCATAGGCGCGGAAGCTGCCCGGCATGAATTGCGGCAGGCCCATGGCGCCGGCATAGGAACCGGTCAGGCTGAGCGGATCGACCTGCTGCTCGCGGGCCAGCAGCAGGAATTCGCGCAGCTGGCTACGGAAGAAGGGCGCGCGCGGCGGATAGTCGAAGGCCAGGGTCGATAGCGCATCCAGCACCCGGTAGTTGCCGGTGTTGCGGCCGTAGAAGGTTTCCACGCCGATGATGGCGACGATGAACTGGGCCGGCACGTCGTATTCACGCTCGGCGCGGGCCAGCGCCTCTTCGTGGGCCTTCCAGAAGTCGACGCCCTGGGCGATGCGCCGATCGGTGATGAAGATGGGGCGGTATTCGCTCCAGGGCTTGACCCGCTCGGCCGGTCGCGAGATGGCGTCGAGGATGGCCTGCTTGCGCTCGACCTCGCCGAACAGCGCCTGCAGCTGTTCCGGGGCGAAGCCATAGCTCTGACTCATCTCGGCGATGAAGTCGCGCGTCAGCGGTGCCGCGTCGTAGTCACCCGCGACGACGCCGGTCGTCACGCCCATCGCACCCGCGAGCCCCAGGCTCAGCAGGCAGCGACGCATCCATCCCATTGTCGGCATCTAACCCTTCTTTGTTGCGTGTTAAACCTGGGCGATCCACTTGCGGTGCGTGTGGATCGACATCAAAACTCCGAACCCGGTGAACAAGGTGACCACCGAGGTGCCGCCATAGCTGATGAATGGCAGCGGTACGCCCACCACGGGGAGCAGGCCGCTGACCATGCCGATGTTGACGAAGACATAGACGAAGAAGGTCATGGTCACGCCGCCGGCGAGCAACTTGCCGAACAACGTCTGGGCCTGCACCGTGATGGTCAGGCCGCGACCGATGAGCAGCAGATAGAGCACCAGCAGCAGGCAGACGCCGACCATGCCGAACTCTTCGCCGAGGACGGCAATGATAAAGTCCGTGTGACTTTCCGGCAAAAAATCCAGATGAGACTGGGTACCCAGCAGCCAGCCCTTGCCGAACACCCCGCCCGAGCCGATGGCGGCCTTGGACTGGATGATGTTCCAGCCGGCGCCCAGGGGGTCCATCTCCGGGTCGAGGAAGGTCAGGATCCGGCGCTTCTGGTAGTCGTGCAGGACAAAGAACCACATGGCCACCGCCAGGGGCACCGCGGCGCTCACCGCGCCGATCAGCCAGCGCCACTGCAGGCCGCCGACGAACAGCACGAAGCCGCCCGAGGCCAGTACCAGCATGGCGGTGCCGAGATCGGGCTGGTCGAGGATCAGCACGAAGGGCACCACCACCAGCGACAGGCTGATGACGCTGTGCTTGAAGTTGGGCGGCAGGCTGCGCTTGGACAGGTACCAGGCCATCATCATGGGCATCAGGAGCTTCATGAATTCCGACGGCTGGAAGCGGATGACCCCGGGAATGTTGATCCAGCGGGTGGCGCCCATGGCGTTGTGGCCCATGACGTCCACCACCACCAGCAGGGCCACGCCGATCACGTAGCCCAGGGGCACCCAGCGCGCCATGAAGCGCGGTTCGAGCTGGGCGACGACGGCCATGGCCACCAGGCCGAGGCCGAAGGAGCTGGCCTGCTTGAACAGCAGGTCGAGATTGCGGCCACCCGCGGAATAGAGGACGAACAGGCCGGTCGCCCCCAGCATCAGCAGCAGGATCAGCAAGGGTCCGTCGATGTGCAGGCGCTGCAGCAGGGTGGCGCGCCGCTTCATCACGTCCCCTTCGGGGATGGTGCGATCGAAGTTGGGAGCAAGACTCATGGCTGCACCTTGGTCGCGGCGGCGGTCGCCCCGGCGGTAGTCGGCTTGGCGTACTCGGCCTTGAGATGGCCCTGGTCATCGAGCAGCCAGGCGTCGAGCACCTGACGCGCGACCGGTCCGGCCACGGCGCCACCCGACTCACCGTTCTCGACCATCACCGCCACGGCGATCTGCGGATTGTCCACTGGGGCGAAGGCGACGAACAGGGCGTGGTCGCGGTGGCGCTCCTTGAGCGCGGCCGAGTTGTACTTCTCGTTCTGGCGAATGGCGACCACCTGGGCGGTACCGCTCTTGCCGGCGATGCGGTATTGGGCACCGACGTTGAGCTTGTGGGCGGTGCCGCGCGGATTCTGCACCACCATTTCCATGCCGTGGATGGCCCTGTCCCAGTAGCTCGGATCCTTGAGGTCGATGTCGGGCATGGGGTTGGGATCCGCCGGCGGCTGGCCGTCGAGGGTCTTGGCCAGGTGCGGCCGGATCCACTGGCCATGGCTGGCGATCAGCGAGGTGACCTGAGCCAGTTGCAGCGGAGTCACCTGCATGTAGCCCTGGCCGATCCCGAGGATCAGCGTCTCGCCGGGGAACCAGGCCTGGCGGCGGGTGGCGCGCTTCCACTGGCGCGACGGCATCAGCCCCGGCGCTTCCTCGAACATGTCCAGGGCAACCTTCTGGCCGAGGCCGAACTTGCCCATGTACTCGGAGAGGCGATCGATGCCGATCTTGTGGGCGAGGTCATAGAAGTAGGTGTCGTTGGACCTCATCAGCGCCGTATCCATGTCCACGTAGCCGTCGCCGCCGTGGTTCCAGTTGCGGTACTTGTGATCGTAGTTGGGCAACTCGTAGTAGCCTGGATCGAAGACCCTGGCCTGGGGCGTGGTGGCGCCGGTGTCGAGACCGGCGATGGCCACCGCCGGCTTGATGGTCGAACCGGGCGGATAGAGGCCGCGCAGCACCCGGTTGTAGAGCGGGCGATCGATGGAATCGCGCAGCTCGGAATATTCCTTGAAGCTGATCCCGGTGACGAAGGGATTGGGGTCGTAGCTCGGCTGGCTGACCATGGCCAGCACCTCGCCGGTCTTGGGCTGGATGGCGACGATGGCCCCGCGACGTCCGCCCAGGGCGGCTTCGGCGGCGGCCTGCAGCCGCGAGTCGATGGTCAGGACGATGTCCTTGCCCGGCTTGGGGTCGGTGCGATTGAGCACCCGCAGGACCCGGCCCCGGGCGTTGGTCTCGACCTCTTCGTAGCCCACCTCGCCGTGCAGTTCGGGCTCGTAGAAGCGCTCCACGCCGGTCTTGCCGATGTGGTGGGTGCCGCTGTAGTTGACCGGATCCAGGCGCTTGAGCTCCTGTTCGTTGATCCGCCCGACATAGCCCACCGAATGGGCGAAGTGCTCGCCCATGGGATAGTGCCGCACCAGCTGCGCCGTCACCTCGACCCCGGGCAGGCGGAACTGGTTGACGGCGATCTTGGCGATCTGCTCCTCGGTCAGCTCGAACAGCACCGGCACCGGCTCGAACGGCCGCCGCCCCTGCTTCATGCGCTTCTCGAAGAGTTCGCGGTCTTCCTCGGTCAGCCCCAGCACCTGCACCAGGGTATCGAGGGTCTGCCGCCAGTTGTCGGCCCGCTCCCGGGTGATGGTCAGGCTGAAGCTGGGGCGGTTGTCGGCGACGATGATGCCGTTGCGGTCGTAGATCAGGCCGCGGGTGGGCGGGATCGGCTGGACATGGACCCGGTTGTTTTCCGACAGGGTCGAGTGGTAGTCGTGCTGGATGACCTGCAGGTAGTACATGCGCGCCACCAGTACGCAGGCGAGCACGAGAAAGAGCACCGCCCCGACGGTCACGCGGGCGCGGACGAGCTGGGCGTCTTTCTCGTGGTCCTTGAGGCGTATGGGTTGCGACATCGCAGGTACGGACTACTTGTGATACGGATGGCCGGCCAGTACGGTCCAGGCGCGATAGAGCTGCTCACCGACGAGGATGCGCACCAGCGGATGCGGCAGGGTCAGCGGCGAGAGCGACCAGCGCTGTTCGCTGCGCGCCTGCACCTCGGGAGCGAGACCCTCGGGACCGCCGACCATGAGGTTGACGGTCCGGGCTTCCAGGCGCCACTGCTGGAGTGTTTCAGCCAGTTGCTCGGTGCTCCAGGGCTTGCCGGTGACCTCCAGGGTCACCACGCGCTCGCCCGGCTGCACCTTGGCCAGCATGGCCTCACCCTCCTGGCGGATCAGCCGGGCGACATCGGCGTTCTTGCCCCGGGTCTGCAGCGGGATCTCGACGAGTTCCAGCGGCAGTTCCGGCGGCAGACGCTTGACGTACTCGTGCCAGCCCTCTTCGACCCAGCGCGGCATGCGCGAGCCGACGGCGATGAGACGCAGGCGCACCGGGCTTATTCGCCGTGGGCGGCGCGGCTCTGCTCGGCACCGCGCCAGAGGCGCTCGAGGTCATAGAACTCGCGGGTGGTCGGCAGCATCACGTGGACGACCACGTCGCCCAGGTCCAGCAACGCCCATTCGCCGCCTTCCAGGCCTTCGCTGCCCAGCGGGCGCACGCCCTGCTGCTTGACCTTTTCCAGCACGTTGTCGGCCAGCGACTTGACGTGGCGGCTGGAGGTGCCGCTGGCGATGACCATGATGTCGGTCACGCTGGTCTTTTCCCGCACGTCCAGGGAGATGATGTCCTGGGCCTTCATGTCTTCCAGGGCGGCGATGGCCACCTGGACGAGTTGTTCGCTTTGCATGGTGTAGCTCTTACCTCGGTTCGGAGGACGCCGGATAGAGGCCGTGCGTCCGGATGTAGTCAAGCACGGCATCGGGCACCAGGAAGCGGATGGACTTCCCGGTGGCCAAGAGGCCGCGGATCTGGGTGGCGGACACCGCGAGCGGGTTCTGCCAGATAAAGGTGATCTGCCCGCCCGGCCCCTTGAGGGCCTGGGGATCGGGCTGACTGCGCGCCGCCAGGAAATCGCGCAATTCCTGGCAGGGCTCGCTGTCGGCGTCGGGTCGTTGCAGGACCAGGATGTGGCACAGTTCCAGCAACTCGCGCCAGCGGTGCCAACTCGGCAGGCCGCAGAAGGCGTCCCAGCCCAGCATGAGCAACAGCTGCACCTCATCGCCGAGTTCGGCGCGCAGGCTTTCCAGGGTCTCTATGGTATAGGAGTGGCGCGTCCGGCGCAGTTCCCGGTCATCGACCACCAGGGTCGCGACGTCGGCCACCGCCAGGCGCACCATCGCCAGGCGATCCTCGGCGGAGACGCTGGGCGCCTCGCGATGGGGCGGCCGGGCGCTGGGGATCAGCCGCAATTCGTCCAGCGCCAGGGCCTCGGCCACCTCCAGCGCCGCGCGCAGGTGACCGATGTGCACGGGATCGAAGGTACCGCCGAACAAGCCGATGCGGGTGGGCAGGCTGCTCATCAGCTGCGGACGTGACCGTCGCCGAAGACCACGTATTTCTCGCTGGTCAATCCTTCCAGGCCCACCGGCCCGCGGGCGTGCAGCTTGTCAGTGGAGATGCCGATCTCGGCGCCCAGGCCGTATTCGAAGCCGTCGGCGAAGCAGGTCGGGGCGTTGACCATGACCGAACTGGAATCCACTTCGGCCAGGAAGCGGCGCGAGCGACCGAGGCTCTCCGTCACGATCGCATCGGTGTGATGGGAACCGTAGTGGTTGATGTGCTCGATGGCCTGGTCCAGACCCTCGACGATGCGAATCGACAGAATGGGCGCGAGATACTCGGTAGACCAGTCGGCCGCGGTGGCGGGCACGGCCTGGATCAGATCGCGCGTACGCTCGCAGCCCCTAAGTTCCACGCCCTTTTCCTCGAAGCGGCGCGCCATAGCCGGCAGGAAGGCCTCGGCCACCTGGGCATCGACCAGCAGCGTTTCCATGGCACCACAGATGCCATAGCGGTAGCACTTGGCGTTGAAGGCGATGGACTCAGCCTTGGCGAGATCCGCAGCCGCGTCGACATAGACATGGCAGATACCGTCGAGGTGCTTGATCACCGGGACGCGGGCATCGCTGCTGATGCGTTCGATCAGATTCTTGCCACCGCGCGGCACGATGACGTCGACGAACTCGGGCATGGTGATCAGGGCGCCGACGGCAGCCCGGTCGGTGGTTTCCACCACCTGGACCGCAGCGGCGGGCAAGCCGACCTTGGCCAAGCCTTGCTGAATGCAGGCGGCGATGGCGCGATTGGAGCGAATGGCTTCTGAACCACCGCGCAGAATGGTGGCATTGCCCGACTTCAGGCAGAGACTGGCCGCGTCGATCGTCACGTTGGGCCGGGATTCATAGATGATGCCGATGACCCCGAGCGGCACGCGCATCTTGCCGATCTGGATCCCGGACGGCCGGGCACTCAGGTCTCGAACGGCACCCACCGGATCGGGCAAGGCGGCGACCTGCTTGAGGCCGTTGATCATCGCGTCAATACGCGCCGGCGTCAGCGTCAGTCGATCCAGCAACGCCGATTCGAGCCCCGCAGCCGTGGCGGCCGCGACATCCTCGGCGTTGGCCGCGATCAACCCTTCACGATCGGCGCCCAAGGCGTCGGCAATGGCGGTCAGCGCCAGGTTCTTCTGGCCAGTGGACGTACGCGCGAGGACCCGCGACGCGGCACGGGCAGCCTGGCCAAGACGGGTCATGTAGGCGGAGACGGACTCGGTCATGGTCGGCGGCCTGCGAAAGACGGTGGGAAAGCCGCAGAGTATAGCGTCGCCGGGCCCTGCGCGGCCAGCGCCGAGGGGCCTGGCGATGGCATTCGCCTGCTCGATTTGGTTGACTCGCCACGGCCTGTCGGGAATCATCCGCGGCTGTATTTGCCGTTCAGCTTGCGTTCAGCTATTCCCTTATAGCCGAAATCGTCCCCAGCTCTGCGCCAGGTGCTGCAGCGACGCCTACCAGTCTTCACGGAAAGAACCATGCCCAAGCACCTCACCTTGTCCCTTGGTCTGCTCGCCCTGCTGATTCATGCCGACGCGACCTGGGCCGCCGCTGCCGACGCCGCGCCGAGCGCCGCCGCCGTCCAGGCCCTGGAAGCCCAGCTGAAGAAGACGCCCCAGGATCCGGATGCTCTGGGCAAGCTGGGCAGTGCCCGCCTGGCGCAGCAGCGCTGGACCGATGCCGAGCAGTTGCTGACCCAGGCCGTGCAGAAAGGCGGCAAGACCTGGCAGCCGGCGCTGGACGAGGCGCGCTACCACCACCTGCTGGAACGCGCCCATGCCGCGGAGAACAAGCGCGAGCTGGACCAGGCGCGGGATCTCAGCGTGGAAGCCATCCGCCTGAAGCCCGAAGCGGTCGAGGCGCAGCTGTTCCTCGCCGGCATCCAGAGCCAGAAGCGCCAATGGGAATTGGCCGAGGCCACCTACCGCCAGGTGCTGATGCGCGAGCCGGCCAACGTCGATGCCTACTACGGACGCATCGCCGCGCTCAACGAGCTGGGCCGCACCGAGGAAGCCCTGCAACTCACCAAGAATCTGCAGCCGAGCGCCAAGAATCAGGTCAAGGGCCTGGATCGCCTGCGCGCCGGCCAGGCCATGCAGGAAGCCGAAGCCGCCGAGGCGCGGGGCGATCTGCAGGGTGCCTCGCGCCTGCTGGAACAGGCACGCCAGGAGTCCCCGGAGGATCCCTGGCTGCGCCTGGCCCAGGCTCGCCTGGAGGTCCGCCAGGGCCGGCCGCGCGCCGCCCGCGACCTGGTGGACAGCCTGGTCAAGGATGGCGCCCAGCGCCCCGAGGTGCTCTATGCCAGCGCCCTGCTGTCCAACGAGCTGGGCGAATACCCGCGCGCCATGCAGACCCTGATGCGCATTCCCCAGGCGCAGCGTTCGCCGGATATGAACGCCCTCGCCGCGCGCATCACCTTCAACGAACAACTGGCCGAGACCGTGGCCCTGGCCAAGCAGGGTCGCCGCGAGGAAGCGCGCAGCCTGATGCAGCGCCTGGAAGCCCGCGCCGGTCGCAATCCGGATCTGATCGGCGACCTGGCCGAGGCCTTCGCCACCGCCGGCGACCCCGAGCACGGCCTGGCCCTGCTCAAGCCGATGATCACCGGCGATACCCGCCCGGCGCCCGCCATGCAGCTGCACTACGCCAGCATCCAGCTGCAGCTGAACCAGGACCAGACCGTGGGCAACGTCCTGCGCGACCTGCAGGGCGTGGTGCTCGACAGCGGCGAGAAGCAGCAGTACGACGACCTCCTCGCCCGCTATCGCATCCGTCAGGCCGATCGCCTCACCGACCAGGGCAAGCTCGCCGCCGCCTACGACACCCTGGCCCCGGCGCTCAAGGCCCGTCCCGACGACAAGGCCGCCCAGGCCGCCCTGGCGCGCATGTACCTGGCCAGCGGCGACACCCAGAAGGCGCGCCAGCTCTATCGCGACGTGCTCAGCGACCAGCCGAAGGACGCCGAACTCTATCTGGGCGCCGCCGAGATCGCCGCCAAGTCCCAGGACAGCGTCACCGCCCGCCAGTACCTGGACCAGGCGGTCAAGCTGGGCCAGAGCGATCCCCTGGTGCTGCGCCGCGCCGCCCTGCTCTACCGCGATATCGGCATGGCCGGTACCGCCACCGGCCTGCTGGAGCAGGTGGTCCAGGTGGAGCGCAAGGATCGCGAATCCGCGGCCCGCGCCGCCGGCGCCAGCGACAACCCCTTCGCCGCCCTGCCCGGCCAGACCCGCAGCGCTGACGCCCTGGCCGCCGTTCCGGCCGCCGCGGATGGCAACGCCGGCAGCGCCGACTACGCCTGGAGCGATCCGCTGCAGGCGCAGAAGGCTGCCAACAACCCCTTCAGCGACCTGTCCGTGGTGCCCACCAGCAGCCTGTCGAGCAGCCTGGCCACCGAGCAGATCCTCGGCCAGCTGCAGCGCGAGCGCAGCATCCGCATCACCCAGGGCCTCAGCGTACGCAGCTACGACCCCAGCGGCAGTTCGCGCCAGACCACCGTCAGCGCGCCGCTGGAGATCTCCTTCCCCGCCGGCGACCAGCGCCTGGCCGTGCGCGTCACCCCGACGCGCATCAACGACAGCAGCAGCGACGGCAGCCAGAAGGAAAACGGCGTGGCGGCGTCCATCGCCGTGGAAGACGCGGGCCGCGGCCTCAAGGGCGACATCGGCGTCTCGCCGGTGGGCCTGAGATACAGCACCGTGGTTGGCGGCGCGACCCTGGAGCGCCCGCTGAGCAGCCTCAGCGAGAACCTGCTCTATGCCCTGAGCGTATCGCGCCGTTCGGTGACCGACTCCCTGGCGTCCTATGGCGGCATCCGCGATCCGCGCACCGGTCAGGAGTGGGGCGGCGTCACCGCCAACGGCGGCCTGGCGCGGCTGAGATACGACGACGGCCGTTACGGCTCCTACATCTATGGCGCGGCCCATCGCCTGACCGGCCACGACGTCAAGGACAACGACCGCTTCGAGATCGGCACCGGCGTCTACTACTACCTGCGCAATGGCCCGGACAGCCTGTTCACCGTGGGCCTCTCGGCCACCGCGATCGGCTACGACAACAACCAGAACCACCTGACCTACGGCCATGGCGGCTACTTCAGCCCGCAGCGCTACTTCGCCATCGGCGTACCCCTGGTGTGGGCGCAGCGCGGCGATCTCTGGGCCTACCAGGTGCAGGGCGTGCTGGGCGTGCAGACCATTCGCCAGGACGCCGCGGATCGCTATCCGGACGACGCCGCCCTGCAGGCCGCTGCGGAAGCCGCAGGCCAAGGCCAGTACGGCAGCAAGAGCAAGACCGGCGTGGCCTACAGCCTCTCCGCCAATGGCGAATACCGCCTCAGCGGGCAATTCGCCCTGGGCGGTCGCCTGGGCCTGGACAATGCCCAGGACGAGCGCGACGTCAACGGCAACCTCTATCTGCGCTACTTCTTCGAAGAGCAGGAAGGCCGACCGCAACTCTCGCGGCCGCAGCCCTACCGCTCGCGCAACGAGGAATAAGCAAAAGGCCCGCACCCGCGGGCTTTTTTCTAGCCGCCGCAACCCGCCCAGCGCCGCCGAAACGACCGCTCGTCCCCGCGTTCGTCGCCACCGCGACCGCCCCGTCCCCGCGTCATGCCTTTCGTCCGCACGGCGCCAGGCGTGACGTTGACGGGTGCCCGAGGTGATCTAAACATTGAAGCGAGCCGGCGCTGAAAAGCGAGACGATCCGTTCGCTCCGCTTCGATGCCCGCATACGCATTTTCAATTGGTGCGTCACGAACTCCGCGTGACAGTATCCACAAAAAATGACACCTGATGGCTTTTAGCCATAATTTTGACGTCAAGCATTCACGCAGACCCTTCACCTTTTCGGAAGTCGCCATGGTCCGTTCGCTGGATATTGCCAATCTGTTCCGCTCCTTCGGCGGTGATCCCCAGCGCTACCATGAGTTCGAAGCCCCCGAGCCGGTGCCCCACGAAGCCCTCTTGCCAGCCGCAGCTCAGCCGCAGCCTGCGCCGAGCGCCCAGGTCGAAGCGGTCGTCGCGGTGGCCGAGGCGGCCGCTCAGGCTGAACCGGACG
The DNA here is from genome assembly GCF_030175875.1 of Pseudomonas sp. HR1. NCBI lineage: Bacteria > Pseudomonadati > Pseudomonadota > Gammaproteobacteria > Pseudomonadales > Pseudomonadaceae > Pseudomonas > Pseudomonas sp. HR1. The sequence goes on along the minus strand of NZ_JASNRF010000003.1, from coordinate 153,229 downwards.
CCCTGCCCCCGCTGTCGCGGCAGCTGGCGCAGCTGCACAGCAGCCGCCAGGCCAACCAGGCGGTCGCCGCCCTGGACCAGGCGCTGAGTCGCACGCTGCCGCGGTTGGCCGGTCCGGTGCTGGCACTGATGTCGGCCCGGGGCGGCACCGGCAAGACGGTCATCGCCGCGGGCCTGGCCCAGGCGTTGAGCCGCAGCGGCCAGCCGGTGCTGCTGGTGGAGCTGGACAGTCAGAACGTGCTGTCTTCGCTGTTACTGCAGGAAGCGTCGTCCACCACCGGCTCGGTCAGGGCGCCGCTTTCCGTCTGCCTGGCGGTAGACGAGCGCTTGCGCCTGGTGCCCTTTGGCGCCCCCGACGAGCTGGATCTGCAGGCTCTGGAGCAGGCCCTGGCCACCGACACCCAGTGGCTGACCCGCCGCCTGCAGGCGCTGGACGTCCCGGCCGATACCCTGGTGATCCTCGACTGCCCCACGGGCTCGACGCCACTGAGTCGTCAGGCCCTGGCCCTGGCCACCCGGATTCTGGGGGTGACAACCGCGGATGCGACCGGTTACGCCAGTCTGCCGCGCCTCGAACGCCAGTGGCAGCGCTGCAGCGGCCAGGTCACTCCGCTGCACCTGCTCAACCGGGTCGATCCCGCCCGCCCCCTGAGCCAGGACATCGCCGCCATCGTGGCGCAATCCTGGGGCGAACGCCTGCTGGGCGTACTGCCGGAAAGCCCCGATCTGGAGCAGGCCCTAGCCCTGGGCCAGGGTCTGGCCAGCGTCCAGGACGCCTGGGCGCGTGGCCTGGCCGAGCTGGGCGAGGCCTTGCTCGGCGATCTTCGCTCGCCCGTGCAGCACGCCGCGCGCGCCTAGCCATGAGCTTTCTCGACCGCCTGGAACAGGTTCGCCAGCGCCGCGCGGCGCGCGCTGCCGACGCCCCGCCGGTGCCGCCCGCGGCGCCGCTGTGGCTGCAGCTGTTCGCCTGGACGGCCGCCGCGTTGCTGGGCGCCCTGCTGGTGAGCGTGCCCCTGGCGCTGGAAGAACAGGCGGCGTTCGCCGTCGGCTGCTTCGGCGCGGCCCTGCTGCTACGTCGGCTGCCCGGACGGCTGCCGGTGATCGCGCTGATCCTGCTGTCGCTGCTGGCGTCGCTGCGCTATCTCTACTGGCGCCTGACCAGCACCCTGGGCTTCGAGACGCCGCTGGAAATGGTGCTCGGCTACGGGCTGGTGGCCGCCGAACTCTATGCCCTGGCGGTGCTGGTGTTCGGCTACCTGCAGACCATCTGGCCGCTACGCCGCACGCCGGTCCCGCTGCCCGCCGACCCGGCCGCCTGGCCCACCGTGGACGTCTTCATCCCCACCTACAACGAAGCCCTGAGCATCGTGAAGCTGTCGATCCTGGCGGCCCAGGCCATCGACTGGCCACGCGACAAGCTGCGGGTGCACGTACTCGATGACGGTCGTCGCGAGGACTTCCGCCACTTCTGCGCGACCGCCGGCGTCTCCTACCTGGTGCGCGAGAACAACGAGCACGCCAAGGCCGGCAATCTCAATGCGGCGCTCAAGGTGACCGACGGCGAGTACATCGCCATCTTCGATGCCGACCACGTGCCGACCCGCTCCTTCCTGCAGGTCTGCCTGGGCTGGTTCCTCAAGGACCCGCAGCTGGCCATGCTGCAGACCCCTCACTTCTTCTTTTCCCCGGATCCCTTCGAGAAGAACCTCAAGACCTTTCGCACCGTGCCCAACGAGGGCGAGCTGTTCTACGGCCTGGTGCAGGATGGCAACGACCTGTGGAACGCCACCTTCTTCTGCGGCTCCTGCGCGGTGATCCGGCGCACCATGCTGGAAGAGGTCGGCGGCGTGGCCACCGAGACGGTGACCGAGGACGCCCACACCGCGCTCAAGCTCAACCGGCTCGGCTACAACACCGCCTACCTGGGCATTCCCCAGGCCGCCGGCCTGGCCACCGAGAGCCTGTCGCGCCATATCGCCCAGCGCATCCGCTGGGCCCGCGGCATGGCGCAGATCTTTCGCATGGACAATCCGCTGCTGGGCAAGGGCCTCGCCCTCGGCCAGCGGCTCTGCTACCTCAACGCCATGCTGCACTTCTTCTATGGCCTGCCGCGGCTGGTGTTCCTTACCGCACCGCTGGCCTATCTGCTGTTCAGCGCGCAGATCTTCCATGCCTCGGCGCTGCTGATCACCTGCTATGTGCTGCCCCATGTGCTGCACTCGAACCTGACCAACTCGCGCATCCAGGGCGAATTCCGCCACTCCTTCTGGAACGAGGTCTACGAGACGGTACTGGCCTGGTACATCCTCAGGCCCACGCTGCTGGCGCTGATCAACCCGCGGCTGGGCAAGTTCAACGTCACCGACAAGGGCGGCATCATCGCCAGCGACTACTTCGACTGGGAGCTGGCGCGTCCCTACATCGTGCTGCTGGCGCTCAATCTGCTCGGCCTGGGCGTGGGTATCGGTCGGCTGTTCCTAGGCGATCCCGAGGCGGTGACCACGGTCGCCATCAACCTGGTCTGGACCCTCTACAACCTGGTGATCGCCAGTGCCGCGGTGGCCGTGGCCAGCGAGACGCGCCAGGTGCGCGCCGAACCCCGGGTGGCCGCCACGCTGCCGGCCGGACTCGTGCTCGCCGATGGCAGCCGCCTGGAATGCAGCACCCTGGACTTTTCCCAGAGCGGCATCGGCCTGAAGTTGCCCGCGGGCCTGCATCTGCCCGAGGGCAGCGCGGTAGAGGTCGAACTCAGCCGCAACGGTCGCAGCCGTCGCTTTCCGGCCACCGTGGCCTTCAGCCGCGCCGGCGCCGTGGGCACCCGCTTCGCCGAACTCAGCGTGACCGAACAGCGCGAGCTGGTGCGCATGACCTTTTCCCGCGCCGATCTCTGGGCCGAGGCCTGGGGCAATCACCGTCCGGATTCCCTGCTGGGCTCGCTGCGCGAGGTCAGTCAGATCGGCCTGCGCGGCATCGCCGATCTCAATCGCAACGTCTGGCGCCTGAGCCGACCTTCCCGGCGCACGGCGCCCTCCTCCTCCGCCTCCCTGGACCGCCCATGACCGTGTCGCTACGTCTCGCCCCCCTGCTGCTCGCCACCCTGGGTGCCGCGCCCGCCTTCGCCCTGGCCCAGAATGCGCCGCCGGTGGCGGTGGCCGGCAGCGGCTACGACAACAGCTTCAAGCAGCTCGGCGCGGTCTATCCCTTCAATCTGCGCGGCATCGACAGCCGGGACGGAGTCGGCTTCGACATTCGCGCCGACGAGATCGTCAGCGCCGCCAAGGTGACGCTGAACTACACCTATTCCCCGGCGCTGCTGCCGGAGTTGTCCCAGCTCAATGTGCTGGTCAACGACGAGGTCGCCGCCAGCATTCCGCTGCCCAAGGAAGGCGCCGGCACGCCCCAGACCCGGGTGGTGGACATCCCGCCGCGGCTGATCACCGAATTCAACCGGCTGAGCATCCAGCTGATCGGCCACTACACCATGCAGTGCGAAGACCCGCTGCACTCCAGCCTCTGGGCCAAGGTGAGCAATGGCAGCCGCCTGGACGTCCAGGTCAGTCGCCTGGACCTGGCCCCGGACCTGGCGCGCCTGCCGCAGCCGTTCTTCGATCGCCGCGATGCCCGGCAGCTGGAGCTGCCCTTCGTCATCGCCGGTGCGGCCGACAACGGCACCCTGGAGGCCGCCGGCACCCTGTCGTCCTGGTTCAGCGCCCTGGCCAGCTATCGCGGCGCCCGCTTTCCCAGCAGCCAGAACGCCCTGCCGGCCAAGGGCAATGCGGTGGTGCTGGTCACCAGCGAAGAGCGCGCCAAGACCCTTGGCCTGAGTCTGCCGGCACCGGCGACGGCGCGGGTCGACATCCTGGCCAACCCCTTCGATCCCCAGGGTCAGCTGCTGGTGATCTCCGGCCGCGATGCCAACGAACTCAAGCGCGCCGCGAGCGCCGTGGCCCTGGGTCACCAGACCCTCTCCGGCCAGAGCATGACCTTCGACACCCTGCAGGCGCTGCAACCGCGCAAGCCCTACGATGCGCCCAACTGGCTGCCCAGCGACCGACCGGTACGCCTGGGCGAACTGGCCACGCCCAAGCAACTGGCGGTCTCCGGCTATGACTCGGGTACCATGAGCGTGCCGCTACGGCTGCCGCCGGATCTGTTCCTCTGGCGCAACCAGGGGCTGCCGCTGCACCTCAGGTACCGCTACACCCCACAGCCGGTGGCGACCAATTCCTCGCTGCTGGTGAGTTTCAACGACCGCTTCGTGCAGTCCATCGCCCTGCCGTCCCAGGAACACCTGGACCAGGGCCTGCTGGGGCTGATCAAGGACGAGGAACTGCCGCGCGAAGCCGAGGTGCGGCTGCCGCTGGAGGGCGAGGCGCTGCAGGCCCGCCTGCAATTCCGCTTCATGTACGACTACCTCAAGCAGGGCGAATGCCGCGACGTCATCATCGACAACATGCGCGGCACCCTGGAACCGGATTCGACCCTGGATCTCTCCGGCTATCGGCACTTCATCGCCCTGCCCAACCTGGGCGTGTTCAAGGACAGCGGCTTTCCCTTCACTCGCCTGGCGGACCTGAGCGAAACCGCGGTGATCCTGCCCGATGCGCCCAGCGCGGCGGAGATCGACACCTACCTCAACGTGCTCGGCCGCTTCGGCAGCTCCACCGGCTATCCCGCCACCGCGGTCACCGTGGCCCGTGCCGGCGAGGTCGACGGCCTGGCCGACAAGGATCTACTGCTGATCGCCAGCGGCGCCGACCAGCCGCTGTTGCAACGCTGGGCCGCCCAGTTGCCCGCCGGCTTCACCGGCAACGGCCAGCGCTTCGAGGTATCCGACCTGGCGTTCAAGGTGCGCCAGTGGTTCGGCAGCGACAACGCGGCCAGCCTGGAGCGCAGTCGCGCGGCCCTGAGTGCCAGTGGCGGTGCCGGTACGGCCTTCGTCACCGGCTTCGAATCGCCGCTCAGGAGCGGTCGCAGCGTGGTGGCCCTGGTCGCCGCCCGCCCGGAGGGCCTGGCCGACATCAGCCGCGCCCTGACCACCCGGGAAGACTATGCCCAGGCATTGCAGGGCAGCCTGGCGACGGTGCGTGGCCAGCAGGTGGAAAGCCTGGTGGCCGACGAGACCTATCACGTCGGCAGCCTCGGGCCGCTGCTCTATGTTCGCTGGCAACTGGCTCGCCATCCGCTGCTGATGCTGGGCCTGAGCGCCCTGGGCGTGGCCCTGCTGGCCGGCCTGCTCCATGCGGCGCTGCGCGCCCGCGCCCGTCAGCGGCTGGAGCGCTAGACCATGACCCGTGCACCGCTGCTGGCTACCCTGCTGACCGGTCTGCTGCTGCCGCCGCTGGCCCAGGCGGCCGGTACCCCCGAAGCGCTGCTCCTCGAGCAGGGTCACTTCTGGCAGGCGCGCAAGAATGCGCCCCGCGCCCAGGAGACCTGGAACAAGTTGCTCGAACTGGATGCGCAGCAGCCCGAGGCGCTGTACGGCCTGGGACTGATCGAGGTGCAGGCCAACCGGCTGCCGGCCGCCCAGGCCTATCTGCGCCGCCTGCAGGCGCTCAAGCCCGTGCCCCAGCAGGCCCTGCAGCTGGAGCAGGACATCGCCCTGGCCAGTGGCGACAATCCGCAGCGCCTGGTGGATGCCCGCCAGCTGGTCAGCGAAGAAAAGCCGGTGCAGGCACTGGCGCTCTATCGTCAGCTGTTTGGTGGCCGCCTGCCCCAGGGTGATCTGGCGCGGGAGTACTACGACATCCTCGCCTACACCCCCAATGGCTGGCAGGAAGCCGGTCCGGGCATCGAGCGTCTGCGCAAGCTGCAGCCCAGCGACCCGGCGCTGATGCTGATCCAGGCCAAGCACCTGGCGCGCTTTCCGGCCAGTCGCAGCCGCGGTATCCAGGCCCTGGCGGAGCTGAGCACGCGCAAGGACATCGGTGGCGAAGCCGCCGAATATTGGCGCCAGGCCCTGGTCTGGAGCGGTCCGCCCGGTCCGGCCGAGGCACCGCTGTTCGAGGCCTATCTGCGCCAGCACCCGGATGACGCCGAGTTGCGCGCCCAGCTGGAAAAGGGCCGTACCCTGAGTCGCAGCGGCGGTCTGGATCCGCAATTGGCCCGCGGTATCGAAGCCTTGCGCCGCAATGAGCTGGGCGCTGCCGAAAGCGCCTTCCAGGCGCGCCTCAAGGTGGCGCCGGAGGATGCCAACGCCCTGGGCGGCCTGGGCATCGTCCGTCAGCGCCAGGAACGCTTCGACGAAGCCGAAGCGCTGCTGAACCGCGCCACCCGTCAGCCGGGCGGGGCGCGCTGGCAGGCGCCGCTGGCCGAGGTACGCTACTGGGCGCTGCTCGCCCAGGCCCGCAAGGCCCAGCAGGCCAACGACTTCAGCACCGCCCGTGCCCGCGTGGAACAGGCGTTGCGGCTGGACGCCAAGCGCCCGGAAGCACCGCTGGCCCTGGCCGGACTGCAGGCCCAGACCGGTCAGCTGGACGCCGCCGAGGCTGCTTATCGACGGATCCTGCAGCAGGATCCGCGCAATCTCGAAGCCCGTCGGGGCCTGATCGATCTGCTCGCCGAGAGCGAGCGTCCGGCCGAGGCCCTGCGCCTGCTCGACACCCTGACCCCGGCCGAACGTGCCAGGCTCGGCAACCTGGATCGGCTCAAGGCCACCCAGGCCTTGCAGGAAGCCAAGCTGGCCGAGGGCCGTGGCGATCTCCAGGGGGCCCGTCGCGCCCTGGAAGACGCCCGACGCGCCGATCCGGACGATGTCTGGACACTGCTGGCCCTGGCCCGCCTGCAGCTGCGCCAGGGTCAGGAGGCGGCCGCCCGCCAGACCCTGGACAGCGGTCTGGCCAAGGACTCCCAGCGCCCGGAAGCGCTCTATGTCCGCGCCCTGTTCGCCCTGGAGCAGCGGGATCCCGCCGCGGCGCGCGCGCTGCTCTGGCGCATCCCGCCGGCCCAGCGCACCCCGGCCATGACGGGGCTGGCCGCTGATCTCGACTTCGATGCCCGGGTAAGCGCCGCCCGTGACCTGGCCCGCCGCGGCCAGCAGCAGGCCGCGCGGCGCCAGCTGGCGGCCCTGGAGCCGCAAGCCGGCGAGCGCCCCGCCGCCCTGGGTGGCCTGGCGGCGGCCTATGCCGAGGCCGGTGACCCGGAACGCGGGCTGCGCCTGCTGCGCGATGTCCTGGCCCGCGAACGCACGCCCGATCCCGCCCTGCGCCTGCAATACGGCGAGGTGCTGCTGCGCAGTGGCGCCGACGACGAGGTCAATGCCCTGCTGCACGATCTGCAGGGACAGCGCCTGACCGCCGCGCAGCGCCAGGGTTATGACGACCTGCTCTATCGCTACCGGGTGCGTCAGGCCGACCAGTTGCGCGAGCGCGGCGATCTGGTCACCGCCTACGACACCCTGTCGCCGGCCCTGGCCCAGCGTCCGGACGATGACCTGGCCAACGCCGCCCTGGCGCGGCTGTACCTGGCCAATGGCGAGGCCGACAAGGCGCTGCGCCTCTATGAACCCCTGCTACGCCGCGCCCCCGACAACCCCCGGCTGCAACTGGGTGCGGCCGATGCCGCCGTGCGTGCCCGGGACAACGCCTATGCCGAGCGCGCCCTCGAACGCGCCGTAACCCTGGGCGCCGACGACGTCGGGGTGTTGACCGAGGCCGCGCGCCTCTATCGCGCCCTGGGTCGCGACGGTCGGGCTACCGAGCTGCTGCGCCAGGTGGTGGCGGTGGAGCGCCGCGACGCCGAGACCGCGCGGCCCCTGGCCAGCGCCCCGGCCAATCCCTTCGGCCCGCGCCGCGGCAGCGCCACCCTGGCCAGCCAGGCCATTCCGCCGACCGCCGACCAGTTGCTGGCGGCGGCCAAGGCCGCCCCGCTGGCGGATGCGCCAGTCGCTCCGCAGGACAGCGCCGCCGAGCGCGCCCTCGACGACCTGCTGCAGACCCGCAGCGCGCGGATCACCCAGGGCCTGACGGTGCGCAGCAACGACAACGAACGCGGCCTCGGCAAGCTCACCGACGTGGAAGCGCCGCTGGAGATCGACTTCCCGCTGGGCGATGTGCGCCTGGCCGTGCGGGTCACCCCGGTCAGCCTGACTGCCGGCAGTGTCGGCAGCGACGCCCGCAGTCGCTTCGGTGGCGGCCCGGCCGCTACCCAGGCCGCGCCGGACGCCGCGCCGGGCAGCCAGAGCGACAGCGGCGTGGGCCTGGCGGTGGCCTACAGCGATCCCCAGCTCGGCCTCAAGGCCGACGCCGGCACCACGCCCCTGGGCTTTCTCTATGCCACTCCGGTGGGCGGGGTGAGCCTGGAGCGACCGCTGACCGACCACAGCCGCTACAGCCTCTCGGCCTCGCGCCGGGCGGTGATCGACAGCCTGACCTCCTTTGCCGGCAGCGAAGACGCCCGCACCGGCCAGCAATGGGGTGGCGTGACCGCCAATGGCGTGCGCGGCCAGCTCGGCTACGACGACAGCCAGTTCGGTGCCTATGCCTATGCCTCCTGGTACCGACTGCTGGGCAACCATGTCGCCGACAACAGCCGTACCGAGCTGGGCACCGGGCTGTACCGCTACCTGATCAACAGCGAAGACAGTCGCCTGACCCTGGGCCTGTCGTTCACCGGCATCGCCTACGACAACAACCAGGCCTTCTTCACCTATGGCCATGGCGGCTACTTCAGTCCGCAGCGCTTCTATGCCCTGGGCGTCCCCCTGACCTGGTCGCAGCGCACCGATCGCTGGACCTGGCAGCTGCGCGGCGCGGTGGGCCTGCAACGCATCGAGCAGGACGGCGCCGACTTCTACCCGACCGACGCCCGCCTGCAGGCCGCGGCGAGCCAGGCGCTCGGCGCCCCGGCGGTCTATGGCGGCCAGAGCAAGACCAGTCTCGGCTACAGCCTCTACGGCGCCACCGAATACCAGCTCGGTCGCCAGCTGTTCGTCGGCGGCAACCTCGGCGTCGACAACGGTCGCGATTTCCAACAGCTCAATGGCGGCGTCTATCTGCGCTATGCGCTGGAACCCCAGGACCGTGCACTCGCCCTGCCGGTCAGTCCCTATCGTTCCCCCTACGACAACTGATTCACGGAGCTCCCATGGCAGCCAGCCTCCTCACCGGCCTCACCATTCTCATGATCGGCGACAGCCATCTGGCCACCCCCGACTACCTGATCGGCACCCTGCAGGACAGCCTGGTGCAACAGGGCGCCAAGGTGCACACCCTGGGTATCTGCGGGACCAACGCCGGCGACTGGCTCAAGGTCACCCCCGGCACCTGCGGTGGCGCCGAGCGGCGCAACGGCGACAAGGCCGTGGTGCTCGGCGGCAAGGCGGCGACCCAGCCGATCAACGAGCTCATCGCCGCCGACAAGCCCGATCTGGTGCTGATCGTCATGGGCGACACCATGGCCAGCTACACCAACCCCAGCTTTCCCAAGACCTGGGTCTGGCAGCAGACCACCAGCCTGACCAAGGCCATCGCCGCCACCAAGACCCACTGCGCCTGGGTCGGTCCGACCTGGGGCACCGAGGGCGGCAAGTACGGCAAGACCTTCGAGCGGGTCAAGCTGATGTCCGGCTTCCTCGCCAGCAACGTCGCGCCCTGCAGCTACATCGACTCCCTGAGCTTCGCCAAGCCCGGCCAGTGGGCCACCATCGACGGCCAGCACCTGACCGGTCCGGGCTACAAGTCCTGGAGTTCGGCCATCGTCGACGCCCTGAACAAGCTGCCTGCCGACAAGCTCAAGGGAGCCGCCCAGTGAAGGCCCTGCTGCTGCTCGGTCTGCTGGTGGGCGGGGTCGCCCAGGCCGAGGTGTCGCTCTATCCCACCGGCCCCAGCGAAGACTCGGCCTTCCTCCGCTTCGTCAACGCCGGCAGTCAGCCCCTGGCGCTGCAGGCCTCCGGCTCCGCCGCGCGGTTGCAACTGGAGGCCGCCAAGCCGGTCTCCGACTACCTGACCGTGCCGGCGACCAAGGCGATCAAGGGCGAACTGGTCCAGGGCGCGGCCAAGGCTCCGCTGGAACTGACCGTGGCCGCCGGTGAATTCGCCACCCTGGTCGTCCTGCCCGGCACCCCGCTGGTCCAGCGCCTGGTACGCGAGCAACCCGACGACTTCAATGCGCTCAAGGCCTCGCTGGCCTTCTACAGCCTGGATCCGCACTGCGCGACCCCGGGCCTGCAGGCGGCCGGGCGCAATGCCGAGATCTTCAAGGACGTGGCCGACGGCACCCTGCAGCGCCGCAGTCTCAACGCCGTGGCGCTCAAGGTGCAGCTGACCTGCGCCGGCCAGGCCACGGGCGCAGCGCTGGACCTGGGCGAACTCAAGGCCGGCGAGCGCTACAGCGTGCTGCTGCTGCCTGGCGCCAGCGGTCCGCGGCTGCTCGCCACCCAGGACGCTATCGCCCACTAAGGACAGCCGCTCGATGGTCTTCGCCTCGCTGGAATTCCTCACCCTCTTCCTGCCGCTGTTCCTGCTGGTCTACGCCCTGGCGCGGCCCGGCGGGCGCAACGGGGTGCTGCTGGTGGGCAGCTGGCTGTTCTATGGCTGGCTGAGTCCGCTGTTCCTGCTGCTGCACATGGCCCTGGCGCTGCTGGCCTGGGTCGGAGGGTTGCTGGTGGATCGCGCGCGCGAAGGCTCGAGGACCCGGCTGCAACTGCTCGCCGGGCTGATCGTGATCAACCTGGCGGTGCTCTGCTGGTACAAGTACGCCAACATCGTCGCCGCCACCTGGAGCCAGGTGCTGGTGACCGCCGGCGCCCTGCCGCTGGACTGGCAGAAGGTGGCCTTGCCGGCCGGGCTGTCCTTCATCGTGCTGCAGGCCATCTCCTACCTGGTGGACGTCCATCGCCACGTGGTGCCGGTGGAGCGCAGCTTCGTCAACTACGCCACCTACATCTCCATGTTCGGCCATTCCATCGCCGGCCCGATCATCCGCTACGACTGGGTGCGCCGCGAACTCAACCAGCGCTGGTTCAATCGCGAGAACTTCGCCCTCGGCGCGCGCCGCTTCATGATCGGCCTGTGCATGAAGGTGCTGGTAGCCGACACCCTGTCGCCGCTGGTGGACGTGGCCTTCCACCTCGACCAGCCCTCCTTCGTCGACGCCTGGATCGGTTGCCTGGCCTATTCGCTGCAACTGTTCTTCGACTTCGCCGGCTACAGCGCCATGGCCATCGGCCTGGGCCTGATGCTGGGCTTCCACTTTCCGGAAAACTTCAACCGGCCCTATCTCGCCCGCAGCATCCAGGATTTCTGGCGGCGCTGGCACCTGTCGCTGTCCAGCTGGCTGCGCGACTACCTCTACATCTCCCTGGGCGGCAATCGCGGCGGTCGCTGGCGCACCTATCGCAACCTCTTCCTGACCATGGCCATCGCCGGTCTCTGGCACGGTGGCGACAGCTGGAACTACCTGCTCTGGGGCATGCTGCACGGCCTGGCGCTGTGCCTGGACCGGCTCTGGGACGAACTCGGCGGCCGGCCGCTGCCGCGGCCCCTGGCCCATGGCCTGACGCTGCTGTTCGTGGCCCTGGCCTGGACGCTGTTCCGCGCGCCGGACTTCGCCACGGCGCTGTCGCTGTACGCCGGCCAGTTCGGTCTGCACGGCTTCGCCCTCGGCGATGCCCTGGCCGTGACCCTGAGACCCGTGCACGGCCTGGCCGCCGCCCTGGGCGTGGCCTGCATCCTGGCCCCGTTGTGGCAGGCGCGCATCGAGGCGCGCCTGCCCGACAGCGCCCTGCTGCGCATCCTCGGCGCCGCCTGGCCGGTGGCCGGCTTCCTGCTCTGCTTCGCGCTGATCGCCAGTCGCGAAGCCGTGCCCTTCCTCTACTTCCAGTTCTGAGGCCGCCGTCATGAGCGCTCCCGCCCTGCCGCCCTCACCCGCACCGCAACCGCCCAGCGCCAGCAGCGTGCGGCTGGCCCCGCTCGCCGGAGTGGTCTTCGCCCTGTTCCTGGCGATCGGCCTGCTGTCCTGCGCCTGGGCGCTGCTCACCGATCGCCTCTCGCTCTGGCCGGAAAGGGTGGATCGCCATGCCCTGCTCGAAGGCGAGATCACCCACCACATCGCCAAGGAACTGGCCAAGGCGCCATTGCCGGAAGCGGCCGCCCGCCTGGAACGCGGCGCCAGCTGGCTGCTGCTGGGCGACAGCGGACCCCGGGTGCGCCAGGGCTGCCCCGGCTGGCTGTTTCTCGCCGAAGAACTCGAGGTCTCGCGCCAGGCCGCCGCCAATGCCCGGGCCCGCGCCCAGACGGTGATCGAACTGCGCCAGCAACTGGCCGCCCGGCACATCCAGTTGCTAGTCGCCGTGGTGCCGGACAAGAGTCGCATCGCCGCCAACCAGCTGTGCGGACTGCGACGCCCGGCCGCCTTCGCCAATCGGGTCGCCGACTGGACGCGGATGCTGAGTGCCGCGCGGGTACCGGTGCTCGACCTGACCACGGCGCTCACGCCCCTGGGCAGCGCCGCCTTCCTGCGCACCGATACCCACTGGAACGAGGCCGGTGCCGAGGCCGCGGCCCGCGCCCTGGCGCTGCGCATCCAGGCGCTGCCCTTCCAGGCCAGCCCGGCACGGGCCTTCACTCGCACGCTGCTGGCGCCGGCACCGCGACCCGGTGACCTGGTGCGCCTGGCCGGCCTGGACTGGCTGCCGCCGCGCTTGCAGCCGACCCCCGAGGTGCTGCGCCTGACCCAGGTCGACAGCCGCGCCGCGGCCGGCGCCAGCGATGACCTGTTCGGCGATGGGGACCTGCCCAATGTGGCGCTCATCGGCACCTCCTTCTCGCGCAATTCCAATTTCCTGCCCTTCCTGGAACAGGCCCTGGGCGCCAGCGTCGGGCGTTTCGCCAAGGACGGCGGGCATTTCGCCGGTGCGGCACGGGACTATTTCGCCAGTCCTGCCTTCCGACAAACCCCGCCACAGTTATTGGTCTGGGAAATTCCCGAGCGCGATTTACAATCCCCCAGCCCCGAGGCGTTGCGTCTCGATCCGCGTCCTTGAGGCAACCAAGGCTTTCCCCATGGGTCTGAGGACGCAACCCCCAGCCCCCAGGAAGCCTTTCGATGACGGAACTGCTAGACGGCCTGACCCAGTGGATCAACCAGCACCACCAGTGGCTGGGCGTGGCCATCTTCATCATCTCCTTTCTCGAGTGCCTGGCCCTGGCCGGGCTGGTGGTACCGGGCACGGTGATCCTGTTCGCCGTGGCCGTCGCCGCCGGCAATGGCGCGCTCAATCTCTTCGATACCCTGCTGCTGGGCTTTCTGGGCGGCATCCTTGGCGATGCGGTGTCCTACTTCATCGGCCGCCGCTTCCACGAGGGCATCCGGCGCCTGCCCGGCCTGCGTACCCATCCGGAATGGATCGGCTCGGCCGAGGGCTTCATCCACAGATACGGCGTGGCCAGTCTGCTGGTGGGTCGCTTCATCGGTCCGCTGCGCCCGCTGCTGCCGCTGATCGCCGGCATGCTGGACATGTCCCTGGTCAAATTCGTCAGCGTCAGCCTGGTGGCCGCCGCCGGCTGGTCCATCGCCTACCTCGGCCCGGGCTGGGTGACTGGCGCGGCCTTCCGCCTACCCTTGCCGGAAGGCTTCTGGCAGCAGGCCGGCATCATCCTCGGCGGCATCGCGGCGCTGGTGGCGGTCATCGCCCATGGTGCCTGGCGCGAGCGCGCCGGCACCACGCTGATCAGCGGCGCCCTCTGCCTGGCCGGGCTGCTGGCCCTGCTGTTCGGCTGGCACCACCTGCGCGCCTTCGACGAAGGCCTGATGGCGCTGGTGCAGGAGCATCGCGAGGGCTGGCTCAACCTGGTTGCCGTGGTCATCACCCGCATGGGCGATTTTCGTACCCAGCTGATCCTGGCCGCCGTGCTGATCTTGGTGCTGGCCGCCTTCCGCCAGTGGCGCCCGCTGCTGTTCGCCCTGGGCACCACCCTGGGGACCGCTCTGGCCAACGGCCAGTTGAAGAATCTGCTGGCCCGCGCGCGCCCCGATGTGCTCGCCGAACCCTTGACCACCTACAGCCTGCCCAGCGGCCACAGCTCGGCCTCCTTCGCCTTCTTCCTGACCCTGGGCATCCTCGTCGGCCGCCGCTATGGTCCGCGCGGGCGCCTCGCCTGGCTGGTGATCGCTGCCCTGCCGGCGGTGCTCATCGCCCTCAGCCGCGTCTACCTGGGCGTGCACTGGCCCACCGACATCCTGGCCGGCGCCCTGCTCGCCGGCGGTTTCTGCGGCCTGAGCCTGGCGCTGTTGCAGAAGACCGGCGGCAATCGCCTGGAGCCGATCCCGCCGCGGACCTGGTGGGTGCTGCTGCCCCTGGTCGTACTGGTGCTGGCCTTCGCCGCCGGCTGGGCCCTGCCCGAAGCCATCGAGCGCTATGCGCCCCGGCTGTAAGGCCGCGGCCGAAAAAATCCGCGCCTGGTCCTGCAGTTCCGGTTCGATTGTGGTCTGAACGGCTGGAACTACGGCGGTGGGTGGGGAGACACGATAGATGGCAGCGCAGCTTGCCGACTGGAACGAACTGGACTTTCTCGCCGGCGGTGGCGAGATGGGCGCCCGGCTGCGCAGTCACGACTGGTCGGAATCCCCTCTGGGCCCGCCTTCTCAGTGGCCGCAATCTCTCAGGTCCGCACTGAGCATCTGCCTGAATTCCAGCTTTCCCACCGCCATCTACTGGGGCCCCGACCTGCTGCTGCTCTACAACGATGCCTGGGCGCCGATTCCCGCAGAGCGGCATCCCTGGGCCCTGGGTCGCCCGGCGCAGGAGGTCTGGCAGGACATCTGGCCGGTGGTGGGGCCGCAGTTCGGACAGGTCCTGAGCAGCGGCCAGGGCTTTTCGGTGTTCGACCAGCTGCTGCCGATGCTGCGCCAGGGGGTGGTCACCGAGACCTACTGGAACTACAGCTTCACCCCGATCCGTGGCGAAGGCGGCGAGATCGCCGGGATCTTCAACCAGGGCCACGAGACCACCCAGCGCATCCTCGACGAGCGCCGTCGCGCTGCCGATGCCGCCCGCCAGCGGCGGATGTTCGAGCAGGCGCCCGGCTTCGTCGCCATCGTGCGCGGCCCGGATCACGTCTTCGACTTCGTCAACGTCGCCTACAGCCGCCTGTTCGATGGCCGGCCCCGCGAAGGCCTGACGGTGCGCGAGGTCTTTCCCGAATTGCACAATCAGGGCTATTTCGAGTGGCTCGAACAGGTCTATCGCAGCGGTCGCCGCTTCGTCGCCGAGCACCAGCCCCTGCGCCTGGAAACCGCGGGCGAACCGGTCCGCACCCTGTACCTGGATTTCATCTACGAACCCCTGACCGACGAAACCGGCCAGGTGATCGGCATCTTCTGCCAGGGGCAGGACGTCACCGAAGCCCATCTGGCGCGCGCCGCGCTGGAGGCCAGCGAACGACGCTTCCGCACCGCCCTGGAAATCGAGACGGTGGGCGCCCTCTGCTTCGATGCCGAGGGGCGGCTGATCGATGCCAATGACGCCTTCCTGCGCATGAGCGGCCACGACCGCGAGGACCTGGCCGCCGGGCGAATCGCCTGGCCCGCACCGCTACTGCCCCACCCCGACGCTCAGGTGCCGCCCGAGGAGCGCAGCTATCGGCGCCGCGACGGCTCGACCGGCTGGGCCCTGGTGGCCGCCAAGCGCCTGCCCGATGGCAGCGCCTTCGAATTCCTGGTCGACATCAGCGACCGCAAGCAGGCCGAGGCCGAGTTGCGCGAGGAAACCCGCACCCTCGAAGCCCTCAAGCGCATCGACACGGAGTTGGCCAGCCAGCTGGATCTCGCGCACCTGGTGCAGACCGTGACCGATGCCGGGGTGGAGTTGACGGGCGCGGAATTCGGCGCCTACTTTCATCAACGCCATGAAGAAGGTGGCGGACGTCTGCAGCGCTTCACCCTGTCCGGCGTCGAGCGGGACCTTTTCGAGCAGATCGGAGAATCCGCTGCCACCACCCTGTTCGTCACCACCCTGGGCAGCGCGGGCGTGGTCCGCAGTGACGACCTGGCGAGCGACCCACAGCTCGGCCACGTCCTGGCGCCGCAAGGCCGCGCGAGTCGGCTGCCGGTGCGCAGCTATCTGGCCGTCGCGGTGGTGGCCCGCAGTGGCGCGGTGCTGGGCGGGCTGGGCTTCGGCCATCCGGAGCCGGGGCGCTTCAACGCCCGCCACGAACGCCTGATGGTCGCCCTGGCCGCTCGCGCGGCCATCGCCATCGAGCAGGCCCAGCTGTTCCAGGCGGTGCGGACCGCCAACGAGACCCTCGAACAGCGTGTCATCGAGCGCACCGCCGAACTGACCCAGGCGCAGCAGGCGCTGCACCAGGCGCAGAAGATGGAGGCCATCGGCCAGTTGACCGGCGGCATCGCCCACGACTTCAACAACCTGCTGGCCGGTATCATCGGCAGCCTGGAGCTGATCGAGCGCCGCCTGCAGCAGCACCGGACCGACCAGCTCGACCGGCTGCTCGGTGGCGCCCAGGCCTACGCCGCACGCGCGGCCTCCCTGACCCAGCGGCTGCTGGCCTTTTCCCGGCGGCAGACCCTGGAACCCAAGCCCACCGACGTCAACGAGCTGATGCTGGCCATGGAAGAGCTGATCCGCCGCAGCGTCGGCCCGGCGATCGAGGTGCAGGCCGAGCCGGCGGAGCCGCTCTGGTCGACGGTGATCGATGCCGTGCAACTGGAAAGCGCCCTGCTCAACCTGGCGATCAACGCCCGGGACGCCATGCCCCAGGGCGGCCAGCTGCGGCTGTCCACGGCCAATCTGCCGGAGGATGCGCCGGAGCGGCCGGAGGACCTGCCAGCAGGCGATTACGTGAGAGTCAAGGTGAGCGACACCGGGACCGGCATCGCGCCGGAGATCCTGGAGCGGATCTTCGATCCCTTCTTTACCACCAAGCCGCCGGGTCAGGGCACCGGACTGGGCCTGTCGATGGTGCACGGCTTCGTGCACCAGTCGGGTGGCCAGATCCAGATCGACACCACGCCGGGCGTGGGGACCTGCATCTCACTTTATCTGCCACGGGCGCCGGAGGACGACGCCCGCACGTCCTGAGCGACGCCCAGCGGCGCCGCTCGGCCGACCTCAGAGGCCGGCGCCATGGGGCGTGGTGCCGCCCTTCATCTGCGATTGCAGGTAGTTCTGCAGACCGATCTTGTCGATCAGGCCCAGCTGCTGCTCCAGCCAGTAGGCGTGGTCTTCCTCGGTGTCTTCCAGCTGCACCACCAGGATCTCGCGGGTCACGAAGTCCTTGTGCTGGTTGCACAGGGCCACGCCCTGGGCCAGGGCTTCGCGTACCTCGTACTCCAGCGCCAGGTCCGCGCGCAGCATCTCCGGTACGGTCTGGCCGACGGTGATGGCGTTGGGACGCATGTCCGGCGTGCCCTCGAGGAAGAGGATGCGGCGCAGCAGGGCATCGGCGTGCTGGGTTTCCTCTTCCATCTCGTGGCCGATCCGCTCGTACAGGCGCATCAGGCCCCAGTCCTCGTACATCCGCGAGTGGATGAAGTACTGGTCGCGCGCCGCCAGCTCGCCGCGCAGCAGCTGGTTGAGGTAGTTGATGACGTCCGGATGGCCTTGCATGAAAAGAGTCCTGTGCTGTTCAGTGCCCAGTTTAGCGCGCTGGCGCCCGGAGGACGCCGTTCATCGCCCGACCACTGGGGCCGTTCGTCTCATCGCAGCGCTAATCGTTCTACTTAACGATCAGCTTAGCCAGGGCGGCGGCGGTTCTTCGCGCACGCTGGGCTCGTCCTGCTCGCGCCGTGCGGCCTGGCGACGCTCCTCGTCGCGCCGGGCGGCCTCGATCTCGCGCATCACCGCATGGACGTCGGCCTGGCCTTCGCGTTCGACGAATTCGCCGGTCAGGCGGGTATTGGCGAACAGCTCGCCCTTCTCGAACAGCGCCCACATCTCCGGCGCATAGCGGGTCTTGCGCAATTCCGGGGCGAAGCGACCGAAATACAGCGCCATGTTCTCCACGTCCCGCGCCAGCAGGCGGAAGGCGTGGTTGTTGCCGGCGGCGTCCACCGCCTGGGGCAGGTCGATGATCACCGGGCCGTCCTCGGCCAGCAGCACGTTGAATTCGGAGAGGTCGCCGTGGACCAGGCCAGCGCAGAGCATGCGCACGATCTGGCCGATCATCAGCTCGTGGTAGCGCAGCGCTTCCTCGGCGGTGAGGGTCACGTCGTTGAGCCGCGGCGCGGCCTCGCCATTGCCGTCGGTGACCAGGTCCATCAGCAGCACGCCATCGAGGAAGTCGTGGGGCTTGGGCACCCGCACCCCGGCATCGGCCAGGCGATAGAGCGCCGTCACCTCGGCGTTCTGCCAGTTGTCCTCGCGCTCGCGGCGACCGAACTTGGAGCCCTTGGCCATGGCGCGGTTTTCCCGACTGCCACGCACCTTGCGCCCCTCCTGATACTCGGCGGCCTGGCGGAAGCTGCGCTTGTCGGCCTCCTTGTAGACCTTGGCGCAACGTACCTGGCTGCCGCAGCGCACCACGTAGACCGCCGCTTCCTTGCCACTCATCAGGGGCCGTATCACCTCATCGACCAAGCCGTCCTCGATCAGCGGCTCGATGCGTTTGGGAGTTTTCATCGCCGGTTCCAGCTCCTTCTTGTCGGTCGTCTCAGGGGGACGTGTGAGGCAAGTTTCAAGCCAGACGCCGAGAAAGGGAAGTCGGCGTCGCCCCTGAGCGTGCGACTCATCGAAGCGGACAAGATTCCTCAGCCGTGACCGGTTGCATCGTCAGCCGCCGAAGAAGGCCAGGAACCGCCGCCACTCGGCCTGGGCCTCGGCCAGTTCCACCGGGGCGAAGCGCACCTCGTGATGGGCCGGGCACTGGGCCAGGCGCGCCAGGTCCAGCGGGTGGATGAAGCCCAGCAGCGGATAGCCGCCCATGGTCTGGCGATCGGCCATGAGCACGATGGGCTGGCCATCGGGCGGCACCTGGATGGCACCGGTCACCACGCCCAGCGACCACTGGCGACGCGGGGGCGCCAGGGGCACCTCGCCGGCCAGGCGGATGCCCATGCGATCGGACTGCGGGCTGATGCGCCAGGACTGCGTGCAGAGCGCCTGCTGCTGCGCCGGGCCGAAGGCCTCGGCGTCGCCACCGAGGATCACCCGCAGGGTCGGCACCTCGCGATAGTCCGGCACGAAACGCGCGGCCGGGCCGCAGCCGTGGGCATGCAGCGCGCTCACCGCCGCGCAGCCCAGCCGCTGTCCGGCCGCCAGCGGCGCGCCCTGGCCTTCCAGTCCGCCCAGGCCTTCGCGCCGGTTGCTGGCCACGCTCCCCAGGGTCGCCGGCGCCTGGAAGCCGCCACCGGCGGCGGCCAGGTAGGCGCGCTGCCCGGACTGGGCGAAGCCCAGGCGCAAGCGCGCGCCAGCCCTTGCCGGAAAACACGACCAGGCCGGCAGGGGCTCGCCATCCAGGCGGGCATCCAGCGGCGCACCGGTCAGCGCCAGCCAGGTATTGGTCTCGATCTCGAATTCGGCGCCGCCCAGGGCGATCTCCAGCAGCGGCGCCGCGACCGGATTGCCCACCAGGCGATTGGCCCAGCGCGCGGCATGGCCGTCCATGGGCCCCGAGGGCGCTACCCCCAGGTGTTGCCAGCCCTGGCGCCCCAGATCCTGCAGCAGGGTCAGGGGACCGGGTTTGATGACCTGCAGTCCGCTCATGGCAGACCTCCCTGGGCGCGAAAGACCGCTTCGTCGACGGGTACGAAGCGCACCCGATCACCGGGTGCCAGCAGGCACGGCGGCTCGGCCCGGGCATCGAAGACCGTCCACAGGCAGCGACCGATGAGATTCCAGCCGCCCGGCGAAGCCTGGGGATAGACGGCGGTCTGGCGCTCGGCGATGGCCAGGCTGCCGGCGGGTACGTGGGTCCGCGGCGTGCTGCGCCGGGGCAGCGCCAGGCGTTCGTCCAGTTCGCCAAGAAAGGCGAAGCCCGGCATGAAGCCGATGGCGCCCACCTGATAGTCACGACCGCTGTGCAGAGTGATGACCTCGCCCTCGCTCAGGCCACAGCGCTCGGCCACCTCGGCCAGATCGGGGCCGGCATAGAGCGTCGGCACCTGGTGCAGGCGCCCGCCCTCGCCCGCCGGCGCGGCGCCCGGCCAGTCGGCCAGTAGGGGGTCGAGGCCGGCCTGCAGCTCGGCCAGGGTCAGTTGCAGGGGATCGTAGTGCACCAGCAGGCTGGTCCAGCCCGCCACCAGATCGGTCACCGCCGGGCCGAAGCGCTGGCGAATCCGCTCGCCCAGGCGGGCGATGCGCGGCGGCAGCTCGGCATCGGGATGCTCGGCCAGTTCGAGCAGCAGCGCCGCGACGCCAAAGGGCTTGCAGACGATCATAGGGCGTCCAGGGCGGCGCGCAGCCGCCGCAGTACGGCCAGGGATTCGGCGTTGTCGCCATGCACGCAGAGGCTGTCGGCCTGCAGCCGCATGGGCTGGCCATCGAAACCGGGAAAGTCTTCGCCGCGGGCGATGGCGACGGCCTGGGCGAGGATGCGTTCGGGGTCGTGATGGACAGCCCCGACCTGGCCACGCGGAGCCAGGGAGCCGTCGGCCAGATAGGCGCGATCGGCGAAGGCTTCCAGCAGCAGCGGCACCCCGGCGGCTTCGGCCAGCCGGCGCTCGCGATCATTGTCGGCCTTGGCCAGCACCATCAGCGGCAGTCCCTGGCGATAGCGGGCGCAGGCGGAGAGCGCGGCGCTCAACAGGGCATCGTCCTTGACCAGAGCGTTGTAGAGGGCGCCATGGGGCTTCACGTACTCGACGCGCACGCCTGCGGCGCGGCAGAAGGCGTCTAGGGCGCCGATCTGGTAGAGGATCATGGCTTCCACCTCAGGCGGGGTGCAGGCCATGGGTCGCCGACCGAAGCCCACCAGATCGGGATAGGCCGGATGGGCGCCGATCTGCACGCCGTTGGCCACCGCCAGGGTCACGGCTTGCTGCATGGTCAGGGGATCGGCGGCATGGAAGCCGCAGGCCAGGTTGGCCTGATCGACCAGGGGAATGGCATGGGCGTCGTCACCCATGGACCAGGCACCGTAGCTTTCACCGGAATCGCAATTGAGCAGCAGGCGAGCGGGCATGACAGGATCCTCTGAGAAGGTAGCTCGAGTGTCGGAAAGCCGGAGCGCCGCTGTCCAACAAAAGATTCCGGGCGCTGGCGATAAGAAGCTGTTGAAACATCGGGGCTAGACCAGCACCGGCAAGGCGCGCTCCGGGCCCAGGCGCGTGCACCAGTCGGCCACCACCGTCTGGCTCAGGGCCACCACCGCCTCGCTCAGCGCCAGGCCGGCGCCACCGTGCCAGCTGGCCTGGACATCGAAGGGCGGCGGGCCGGCCAGCGGCAGGGGCATGAGACTGCCACGGGCCAATTCCTCAATCACCAGGGCCGGCGGCAGGGCGCCGATGCCGAAGCCCTCGCCCATCAGCTTGATGATGGCCGCCACCGAGTTGATGCAGCAGACCCGCGGTTCGGCGATGCCCTCGCGCTGGAGCAGGCCGAGGATGTCCTGGTGCGGGCGGGAATGGCGGGAAAAGGTGATCAGCCGTTCGCCCGCCAGTTCGGCGAGATTGGCGTAGGGCCGCGCCAGGTGGCTGTCGCTGGCCACCAGCCAGCGCACCGGGTAGCTGGCCAGGTGCAGATTGCGGATGCCCTCGGCGCGCAGGAGATCGGTCTGGAAGATCAGGTCGAGCTGCCCCCGCGCCAGCTGCT
Organism: Pseudomonas sp. HR1; assembly: GCF_030175875.1. Lineage (NCBI taxonomy): Bacteria > Pseudomonadati > Pseudomonadota > Gammaproteobacteria > Pseudomonadales > Pseudomonadaceae > Pseudomonas > Pseudomonas sp. HR1. Next base: position 131,527 of record NZ_JASNRF010000003.1, on the reverse strand, counting down.
CGGCCAGATTCAGCGCCGTGTCCGCGGTCAATTCCAGCTCGATGGCCGGATAGGTCTGGGTGACCGCGGCGATCAGTTGGTCCAGCCAGCTGTGGATCACCGTATCCATCACCCCGATGCGCAGGCGGCCCTCCAGGGTCTGGCCATGGCCCAGGGCCTCGTGCAGCTCGCGCTGGGTGGCCAGCATCCGTTCGGCGTAGCCCAGTACCCGATGCCCCTCGGCGGTCAGGCTCACGCCGCGGGAGTCGCGCAGGAACAGTTGCACGCCCAGTTCGCTCTCCAGCACGGCGATGCGACTGGAAATGGCCGCCTGGGTGGTGGACAGCTTTTCCGCCGTCAGGCGGAAACTGCCCAGGCGGGCGACCCAGACGAAGGTATCGAGAAAGCGCAGATTCATGGGGACCTCGACAAGGCTACCCCGCCACTTTACCCCCACCGGCGAGCTTGTCTGCCCCGCTTTTCCCTATCGGCGGCGAACAGTTTTATTTGCTGGACGCCAGCTCCGCCGGCGGCGAAAGATGCCAGCCGGCGTTATGCCAAGTGACGTCTGACAACAATAACGAGCGGTGCCGCGGGCACTGCCTGGATCAGCCGAAGCCGCCCGCGGCTTCCTACCGTCCGCCGCACCGTCTGCCCGGAGCGCGGTGGACCCGCTGGAGACATCCACCTATGCAAACCACCGTCAACCTCTGGCCGCTGCTGGGCGTGCTGGTCATCGTGGTCGGCTTCGTGCTGAGGTTCAATCCGCTGCTGGTCGTCGCCCTGGCCGCCGTGGCCACCGGGATCGCCGCCCAGTTCAGCCCCGAGGCGCTGCTCGCCGCCATCGGCACCGGCTTCATCAAGGCGCGCGCCCTGCCGCTGATCATCCTGCTGCCACTGGCGGTGATCGGCCTGCTCGAACGCCACGGCCTGCGCCTGCACGCGCAGAACTGGATCGCCCGCTTTCGCAACGCCACCGTCGGCCGCCTGCTGATCTTCTACCTCTTCGTCCGCGAGACCACCGCGGCCCTGGGGCTGACCAGCCTCGGCGGCCATCCGCAGATGGTCCGCCCGCTGCTGGCGCCCATGGCCGAAGGCACCGCCGAAAAACGCCATGGCCGTCTGCCCGAGGCCCTGCGCCAGCGGCTGCTGGCCTTTTGCGCCGCCACCGACAATGTCGGCCTGTTCTTTGGCGAGGACATCTTCGTCGCCTTTGGTGCCATCGCCCTGATGCACACCTTCCTGCTCGGCGCCGGACTCGATGTCGAACCCCTGCACATCGCCCTCTGGGGCATTCCCACGGCGCTCTGCGCCTTCTTCATCCACGCCCTGCGCCTGCACCGCTTCGATCGCCAGCTCTATCGCGAGCTGACCGCCAACCGGGAGGTGCGGCCATGATCCTGTCGATCCAGTACCTGTTCTGGCTGGCCGGCGCCATCCTGGCGCTGACCGCGGTCATGACCCTGGCCGATCGTCAGCACCCCAAGCGCTGGACCAGTGGTCTGTTCTGGGGCCTGTTCAGCCTGGTCTTCCTGATCGGCGATCGCCTGCCACCCGCCTGGGTGGGCGCCGGGGTGCTGCTGATGGCGGTGCTGGCCGGCTGCGGTGCGGTGGGCAGCGGTCATCACGCCAGTCGTCCCGAACGCGAGACCCGTGCCAGCGCCGGCCGCCTGGGCAATCGCCTGTTCATTCCGGCGCTGGCCATTCCCGTGGTGACGGTGATCGGCAGCGTCTTGCTCAAGGATGTGCAGATCGCCGGTCTGCCGCTGCTCGACCCGAAGAACGTCACCTTCGTCTCCCTCGGCCTGGGCGCCCTGGTGGCCCTGGCGCTGGCCTGCTGGCTGACCCGCGACACCCCGATCCAGGCGATGCGCGAATCGCGGCGCCTGACCGATGCCCTGGGCTGGTCGCTGGTCCTGCCCCAGGCCCTGGCCATGCTCGGCCTGGTCTTTACCGACGCCGGCGTCGGCAAGGCGGTGGCGCACCTGGCCACCGCCTACGTGGCCCTCGACCTGCGCCTGGTGGCGGTGGTGGTCTATGTGGTGGGCATGGCCGCCTTCACCGTCATCATGGGCAACGGCTTCGCCGCCTTCCCGGTGATGACCGGCGGCATCGGCGTGCCGGTGCTGGTGGGCGTCTACCACGCCGATCCGGCGGTGATGGCCGCCATCGGCATGTTCTCCGGCTACTGCGGCACCCTGATGACGCCCATGGCGGCCAACTTCAACATCGTCCCGGCGGCCCTGCTGGAGCTGGACGACAAGAATGCCGTGATCAAGGCCCAGGTCCCCACCGCCCTGGCGGTGCTGGCCTGCAACGTGGTGCTGCTCTATCTGCTGATGTGAGGTATCCCATGACCCTGTTGCTCACCGGTTTCGCGCCCTTTGGCGGCGAGACCCTCAACCCCTCCTGGGAAGCCGTGCGCCGGCTGGATGGCGAGTGCCTCGGCGATCTGCCGGTGGTCGCGGCGCAGCTGCCGACCGAATTCGGCACCGCGCTCCGGGTGCTGGATGAGCTGCTCGAGCGCCATCGCCCGACCCTGGTGGTGGCGGTCGGCCAGGCCGGCGGGCGGGCCGAGCTGTCGCTGGAGCGCATCGCCATCAACGTCGACGACGCCCGCATCCCCGACAACGCCGGACGCCAGCCCATCGACGAGCCGGTGGTGGCTGGTGGCCCGGCGGCCTATTTCAGCACCCTGCCGATCAAGGCCATGACCCGGGTCCTGCGCGACGCCGGCATTCCCGCGGCGGTGTCCCAGACCGCCGGTACCTTCGTCTGCAACCACGTCTTCTACGGCCTGCAGCATCGCCTGCAAGGCAGCGGGGTACGCGGCGGCTTCATCCATATCCCCTACCTGCCGGCCCAGGCCGCCGCTCAGCCCGGCGCGCCGTCCATGGCCCTGGAGACCCTGATCGCCGGTCTGCGCCTGGCGCTGACCTGCGCGGCGACCACCCGGGCGGACCTGCGCGAAGGCGGCGGCCAACTGGACTGATCCCCGCAGGCGCTGCGGCGGAGGACCACCCGGGCCGGCTGGCCTACAATGCCCCCTCCGCCGCCGCTGCGATTAGCCCATGTCCACCCTGCTTGCCGACTGGCGTCACCCCCTGCTGCACCGCCGCGTCTGGGCCCTGGCCGCGCCGATGATCCTGTCCAATCTCAGCGTGCCGCTGGTGACCCTGGTCGACAGCGCCATCGCCGGTCATCTGCCCGAAGCCCGTCAACTCGCCGCGGTGGCCATGGGCGGCGCCTTCTACACCGCCCTGCTGGGCATCCTCGGCTTCCTGCGCATGGGCACCACCGGCTTCGCCGCCCAGGCCAGCGGCCGCCGCGACGGCGCCGCTCTGCGCCAGATCCTCCTGCAGGCCGGCCTGCTCGGGCTGGGTCTGTCGCTGCTCCTGCTGCTGGCCGCCAGCCTGGCGCTGGAACCGCTGCTCGCCTGGCTCGGCCTGGATCCCGCCTTCGCAGACCTGGCCGCGCGCTTTCTGCACCTGCGCCTGCTCGGCCTGCCCGCGGCGCTGCTCAGCTACGCGGTGATCGGCTGGCTGCTCGGTACCCAGGATGCGCGCACGCCGCTGGTGCTGCTGCTCACCACCAATGCCCTGAACCTGCTGCTGGTGACCGGCTTCGTGCTCGGCCTCGGCGCCGGGGTACAGGGCATCGCCCTGGCCTCGGTGCTGGCGGAATGGAGCGGCATGCTGCTCGGCCTCTGGCTGGTGCTGCGCCGTCTGCGGCTGTGGCCTGGCCGGATCGACCGCCCGGCGCTGCGCCGCCTCGCCAGCTGGCGGCCGCTGCTGGCGGTCAATCGCGACATCTTCATCCGCTCCCTGGCACTGCAGGCGGTGTTCCTGCTGTTCGCCGCCCAGGGCGCCCAGCTGGGCGAGACCACGGTGGCGGTCAACGCCCTGCTGCTCAATGGCCTGCTGGTCACCGCCTTCGCCCTCGACGGCCTCGCCCATGCGGTGGAGGCCCTGGCCGGCCATGCCCTGGGCGCCCGCGAGGGCGCTACCCTGCGCCGGGTGCTGGTGATCGCCGGTGGCTGGTCACTGCTGGCCAGCCTCGGCTTCGCCCTGGCCTTCGCCCTGGGCGGCGATCTGTTCGTCGCCCTGCAGAGCGACATCGCCGCGGTACGCGAGGCGGCTCACGCCTACCTGCCCTATCTGGCCGTGCTGCCGCTGATCGCCATGGTCAGCTACCTGCTGGATGGCCTCTTCATCGGCGCCACCCGCGCCCGGGAGATGCGCAACTCGATGCTGCTGGCCCTGTTGCTGGCGCTGCCGCTCGGCTGGCTGCTGCGCGGCCTCGGCAACCACGGCCTGTGGCTGGCCTTTCTCGCCTTCATGGCGCTGCGCGGCCTGATCTCCGCCCTGCTCGCCTGGCGCCTGGCCCACCGCGAAGGCTGGCTCAGCGACGACGGCCGCCCCTGACGCTGCGGAACCGCCGGGTCGGCGCTCCCCTCAAAGTCGGACATCCCCTGCCGAGAGCGCTGCCATGAGCGAAGACACCCGCGATCAGGAACCCCTGGACACCCCCGCCGACGGCGACGACGTCCCCGAGCACCAGAAGCCGGAAAATCTAGAAAAGCTCAAGGATTACGGCAAGGACCAGATTCCGCCCGGCATCGCCTGACGCCAACCCTGAACCTCTCGACAAAAGCCGTCGACAGCGGTGGCAAAGCCCCGGCGGAGCTCTTAGCATCCGTCGGGTTGAGTGGGCCCAAGGGCCTTCGTGAAGGGAATCCGGATCACCATGACCGTCAGGTCCTACCTGTCGCCTCTGCGCGCGCCCCTGTTGGCGCTACTAGCGCTTGTCCCGGCGCTGGCTCAGGCCGTCGACGGCTACGCCGGCATTGCCTTCGGCACCGAGCAGAAAGCCTTTCTGGCGAAAAAGCTCTGCACCTTCCAGCCGCGCAAGATCGACGTCGTCGGCGTCGAGTATTTCGAGTGCACCGACCTGACCTTCGCCGGTGAAAAGGTCGAGGCCGGCGCCTTCTTCATCGATGGTCGCTTCCTGCGCCTGTCCATCGTCACGCCCCTGGCGCAGTCCTTCCTGATCGCCGAAGGCCTCACCCAGAAGTACGGCAAGCCCTCTTCCCAGTCGTCGGCCGCCGCCTTCGAGCGCCTGACCCAGGACGACGACGCCCAGGCCTATCTGGCCTTCGACCACGACACCGTCGTCTACAAGTTCAGCGCCCAGGCGGCACGCAAGAAGCAGGTCCTGCTGATCTATACCTCGCCGCGCTACGAGCCCCTGCTCAAGGAGAAGCAGCTGCAGTTCGTCAAAGATTCTCTCTAAACATCCAGTTACAGCTCGTCGGACAATTGGGCCTTTGGCCATCAAAGTGTTGCCCCGTTCACGTATGGCCGGAAACAAGCCATGAACAATGGCAGATAGCCACGGTCAGAACGCGGGCAAGGAGCCCCTTCCTGTAACCGGCTACTTACGGACGTCGTTCCTTCGGGAGTCCTACCATGACCGAACCTGTCGCAACGCGCGCCCTGGCGCCGCAGCGTTCCCGCTTTCGTTTGCCCCAGTGCTTTGGCTTCAGCTGCACAGGTTCTCTTTTGAAAAGGATCATTCAATGAACACTCGCAATCTCTGGGTCGACTATGCCAAGGCCATAGGCATCGTGCTGGTCGTCTACGGCCATGTCGTCCGCGGCCTGCTCAACGCCGGCATCCTGCAGGACGCCGAATTCCACGGCCTGGTGGACAGCGTCATCTACAGCTTCCACATGCCGCTGTTCTTCTTCCTCTCCGGCCTGTTCTTCTACAGCTCCTTCATCAAGCGCGGCACCGGCGGCCTGTTGGTGAACAAGATCGACACCATCGTCTATCCCTTCCTGGTCTGGTCGCTGCTGCAGGGTTCGGTGGAGGCGCTGATGTCGCGCTACACCAATGGCGGCGTCAGCTTCAGCGAAGTCCTGACGGTCTGGGAGCCACGCCAGCAGTTCTGGTTCCTCTATGCGCTGTTCCTGGTGTTCTGCCTGGCCATGCTCGCCTATCGTTGGGCCAAGCCGCTGGCCTTCTTCGCCGTGTTCGCCTTTGGCGCCCTGGTCTATCTGTTCCAGAACGCCGGCCCGGAAGACTTCTTCTTCACCTTTACCGCGCAGAACTTCGTGTTCTTCGCCTTCGGCGTCTGGTTCAACAACTTCAAGCAGGCCATCGAGGAACAGGCCGGTCGCGTGATGCTGGGTTCGGGTCTGCTGTTCGTGGTGCTCGAATACTGGTTCCACGGCCTGCTGGGCCTGGTCTACACCGATCGTGGTCTGGCCACCCTGGTGCTGGCGCTGAACGGCATCGTCTTCGTCAGCAGCCTCTGCATGGTGCTGGCGCAGCGGCCGCTGCAATGGGTGCTCACCCTGGGCGCGCTGTCCATGCCCATCTACGTGATGCACGTGCTCAGCGGTAGTGGCGCTCGCATCGTCCTGAGCAAGGGCCTGCACATCAACGACGGCCTGCTGCACATCGTCGCCGGTTGCGCCTTCGGCATCCTGGTGCCGGTGGCCATCGCCAAGCTGCTGGAAGCCCGCGGCATCAACGGTCTGTTCGAGGCGCCGGCGTGGATCTCCGCCCGGCGGTGGCTTCGGCCCAAAGCAGAAACCCCCCGCCCCGCCGTCTAAATGACGACACCGGCCAGGGCGCCCTGCGCGCCCTGGCCGGCGCGGCAGAGCTTTCGGATCACCGCGCAAGAGCCAATAAAAAACCCGCTGCCAGTCACCTGGCAGCGGGTTTTTTGTTGGCTGCAGCTCTGGGGCTTCAGCCGGTCACGCGAATCACTGGCTGGCCAGTACCTGGCCGTTCTTGACTTCCAGTTGCTTGCCCGGCTCGTGGTCCATGCGGACCTGGCCGATCTTGCCATCCAGCAGGTACTTGACGTCATAGCCGACCACCTTGTCGCTGCTGTCGTTGACCGTGCTGCAGCGCGTCTGGGTGGTGGTGTAGGTGTCGCGGTTCTGCATGTATTCCTGACCCTTGTTGCCGGCGTAACCACCGCCCACGGCACCGGCGATGGTCGCCAGGGTCTTGCCGCTGCCGTTGCCGACCTGGTTGCCCAGCAGACCGCCGACGACCGCGCCTACGGCGGTCCCGGCGATCTGGTGTTGGTCCTGAACAGGCCGCCGATGCGTCACCGCGACCTCCTTGCAGACCTCGCGCGGGGTCTTGACCGTTTCCTTGACCGGCTGGACGGCGACGACCTCGGCGTACTGAGGCCCGCGGTCGACGAAACTGTACGCCACGGCGCCACCAGCGGTGGCGACGATGGCTCCCAGAACCGTACCTACGAGCATCGACTTGTTCACTACAACCTCCTGACTACTCTGTCATAGCGGGCACCTGGCCCTTTGCCATGCCTGGGACATCAGGGACGGTCGTCGAGTTCCTTGGCTTGCGGGGGAATCAGGTCCTCGCTCTTCAGGTCCAGCCAGATCAGCACCACGTTGGCGATATAGATCGACGAGTAGGTACCGGCCAGCACGCCGATGAACAGCGCCAGGGAGAAGCCGAACAGGTTGTCGCCGCCAAAGAACAGCAGCGCCGCCACGGCCAGCAGGGTCGAGATCGAGGTGGCCAGGGTGCGCAGCAGGGTCTGGGTGGTCGAGACGTTGATGTTCTCGATCAGACTGGCCTTGCGCAGTACCCGGAAGTTCTCCCGCACCCGGTCGAACACCACGATGGTGTCGTTGAGCGAGTAGCCGATGATGGCCAGGACCGCCGCCAGCACCGTCAGGTCGAAGGTGATCTGGAAGAACGACAGCAGGCCCAGGGTCACCACCACGTCGTGCACCAGCGAAATGATCGCGCCCACGGCGAACTTCCACTGGAAGCGGAAGGCCACGTAGACCAGCACGCTACCCAGGGCCAGCAGCATGCCCAGGCCGCCCTGGTCACGCAGCTCCTCGCCCACCTGCGGACCGACGAACTCGGTACGGGTCAGGGAGAAGCGCTCGGTGCTCGCCTTCTGCAACGCGCTGGTCACCTGCTGGCCCAGCTGCGGGTTGTCACCCGGCATCCGGACCAGGACATCGGTGGTGGCGCCGAAGCTCTGCACCACCGCCTCCTCGAAGCCGGCGCCCTGCAGCTCCTGACGGATCTTGCCGAGGTCGGCGGGTTGCTCGTAGCGCAGCTCGATCAGGGTACCGCCGGTGAAGTCCAGGCCGAAGTTCAGCCCCTTGTAGAACCAGCTGAACAGCGCCAGAACGGTCAGGAGCGCGGTGATGGCGAACGCGATGTTGCGTACGCCCATGAAGTTGATGGTCTTTTTCATCGCCGCGTCCTCAAATCCACAGCTTCTTGACGTTCCGGCCGCCATAAATCAGGTTGACCATGGCACGGGTCACGAAGATGGCGGTGAACAGGGAGGTGAAGATACCCAGCGACATGGTCACGGCGAAGCCCTTGACCGGCCCGGTGCCCATGGCGAATAGGATGGCGCCCACCAGCAGGGTCGTCAGGTTGGAGTCCAGGATCGCCGTGAAGGCGCGACTGAAGCCCTCATGGATGGCGCGCTGGATCGGCATGCCGTTGGCGATCTCTTCGCGGATCCGCGAGAAGATCAGCACGTTGGCGTCCACCGCCTGACCCATGGTCAGGACGATACCGGCGATGCCCGGCAGGGTCAGGGTGGCATGCAGGATGGACATCAAGGCCATCAGCAGCACCATGTTGAAGCCCAAGGCGATGGTCGCCAGCAGGCCGAAGAAGCGGTAGATGGCGATCAGGAACAGCGAGACGAAGACCATGCCCCACAGCGAGGCATCGATACCCTTCTCGATGTTGTCGGCACCCAGGCTCGGGCCGAGGGTACGCTCCTCGGCGAAGTACATGGGTGCGGCCAGGCCACCGGCACGCAGCAGCAGCGCCAGTTCCGAGGCCTCGCCCGAGCCGTTCAGGCCGGTGATGCGGAAGCTGTTGCCCAGGGCCGACTGAATGGTCGCCAGGCTGATGATGCGCCGCTCTTCCTCGAAGCCGGGCACCGCCACTTCCTTCTGCACGCCGTCCACGGTCTGGGTGGTGTAGCGGGTGACCGGACGCTGCTCGATGAACACCACGGCCATGCTGCGGCCGACGTTGCTGCGGGTAGCGCGATTGATCAGGTCGCCGCCATGGCCATCTAGGCGGATGTTGACCTGGGGCCGGCCGTTCTCGTCGAAGCTGGCCGAGGCGTCGGTGACCTGGTCACCGGTGATGATGACGTTACGCTCCAGCGGTACCGCCGGACGACCGGGCTCGCGGAATTCGAAGCTCTCGGTGGAGGCGCGCGGGGTGTCCGCGGTGGCGGCCAGGCGGAATTCCAGGTTGGCGGTCTTGCCGAGGATGCGTTTGGCTTCGGCGGTGTCCTGCACGCCCGGCAGCTCGACCACGATGCGGTCGGCGCCCTGGCGCTGCACCAGCGGCTCGGCCACGCCCAGTTCGTTGACCCGGTTGCGCACCGTGGTCAGGTTCTGGGTGACGGCATAGTTGCGGATCTCGCGCAGCTTGGCCTCGGTCAGCTGCAGACGCAGCACCTGCAGGTCACCACGGGTGTCGGTGGTCAGCTCGAAATCGGTGTAGTTCTTGCGGATCAGGCTCTGCGCCTGCTGCAGATCGGCGGCATCGGTGAAGCCCAGCTGCAGGGCGCCGTTCTGGTCGGGCATGCTGCGATAGCGCACCTTCTCGCGACGCAGCAGGGTCTTGACCTCGTTGTCATAGACCTTCAGGCGCGCGTCCACGGCCTTGTCCATGTCCACCGCCAGCAGGAAGTGCACACCACCGGACAGGTCCAGACCCAGCTTCATGGGGCTGGCACCGAGCTTGCGCAGCCACTGCGGGGTGGTGGGCGCCAGGTTCAGGGCGACCACGAAGTCGTCGCCGAGGGTGCGGCGGACCACTTCCTGGGCCGGCAGCTGATCGTCGGCGCGCATCAGGCGGATCAGCACCCGGCTGCCGCTCTCGTTGACGTCGCTGGATTTCACGGCGAGTTGCGCCTGCGCCAGAGCCGCGTTCACCCGCTGCACATCGGCAGGGGTCACCGTGCGTTCGGTGCTGGAAGCGCTGATCTGCAGGGCCGGATCGTCGGGGTACAGATTAGGAACCGAATAGATGACGCCCACGACCAGTACGGCCAGGATCAGCAGGTACTTCCAGAGGGGATATTTGTTGAGCATGACACCGCCCGAGATAAAGGCGGGGCGCCTTGCGCGCCCCGATATTAGCTAGATTGAGGAAGACTCAGAGGGCCTTCAGGGTGCCCTTCGGCAGGGTCGCGGCAATGGCGCCCTTCTGGAACTTGAGCTCGACGTTGTCGGACACTTCCAGCACCACGAACTCGTCGGTGACCTTGTTGATGCGACCGGCGATGCCACCGGTGGTCACCACTTCGTCACCCTTCTGCAGGCCGCCGATCAGGTTCTTGTGATCCTTGGTGCGCTTGGCCTGGGGACGCCAGATCAGGAAATAGAAGATCACCACGAAGCCGATCAGGAAGATGAACTGAATGTATTCACCCCCCGGTGCAGCGTTGGCGGCCGGCGCGGCAGCTTCCTGGGCCTGGGCCGTGGAAATCAGAAAACTCATTGCACTACTCCTTGCAGAGTTGGATAACGGAAAAAGAAGAGATGCTGGGGGTCGCTCGCCGCCGTTCCGACCGCCTCGAGACCCTGCTCACGCCCCTGACGAAGGACGCGCGAGCGCCGTTTCGCCAGGGCGATCGGACAGGGGCTTTCAGCTGTCGAGCGGCGGCGTAGGCAGGCCGCGCCGAGCATAGAAGGCGTCCACAAAGTCGGCCAATTTACCCTCTTGGATAGCCTGGCGCAAACCGGCCATCACGCGCTGGTAATACCGCAGGTTGTGGATCGTATTCAGCATACTCCCCAGCATTTCCCCGCATTTATCCAGATGGTGCAGATAGGCCCGGGAGAAATGTTTGCAGGTGTAACAGTCACAGGTAGGATCCAGCGGCGTCTCGTCGTGACGGTGCACGGCATTGCGCAGCTTGAGGACACCGGTGTCGATGAACAGATGGCCGTTGCGCGCGTTGCGGGTGGGCATCACGCAGTCGAACATGTCGACGCCACGGCGCACGCCCTCCACCAGGTCTTCCGGCTTGCCTACGCCCATCAGGTAGCGCGGCTTGTCGGCCGGCAGGTGCGGCGGCAGGAAGTCCAGCACCCTGATCATCTCTTCCTTGGGCTCGCCCACCGACAGGCCGCCGATGGCGTAGCCGTCGAAGCCGATGCCTTCCAGGCCCTCCAGGGACCTCAGGCGCAGCTCTTCGTGCATGCCGCCCTGGACGATGCCGAACAGCGCCGAGGGGTTGTCGCCATGGGCTTCGCGGGAGCGCTTGGCCCAGCGCAGCGACAGCTCCATGGAGCGGCGCGCGGTGTCGAAGTCCGCTGGATAAGGGGTGCACTCGTCGAAGATCATCACGATGTCCGAGCCCAGGGCGCGTTGCACCGCCATGGATTCCTCGGGCCCCATGAAGACCTTGGCGCCGTCCACCGGCGAGGCGAAGTAGACGCCCTCCTCCTTGATCTTGCGCAGCGCGCCCAGGCTGAACACCTGGAAGCCGCCGGAATCGGTGAGGATCGGCCCCTGCCACTGCATGAAGTCGTGCAGGTCGCCGTGGCGCTGGATCACCTCGGTCCCCGGGCGCAGCCAGAGGTGGAAGGTGTTGCCGAGGATGATCTGGGCGCCGATGTCGGCGACGCTGTCGGGCAGCATGCCCTTGACCGTGCCGTAGGTACCGACCGGCATGAAGGCCGGGGTCTCGACCACGCCGCGGGGAAAGGTCAGGCGACCGCGACGGGCCTTGCCCTCGGTGGCCAGCAATTCGAAATTCATGAAACTCATATCAGCTCTCCGGGCCCTGGGCCCCGGGATTGCGGGTGATGAACATGGCGTCGCCATAACTGAAGAAGCGATAGCCCTCGGCCACGGCCGTGGCATAGGCGGCCATGGTCTCGCGGTAACCGGCAAAGGCCGACACCAGCATCAGCAGGGTCGACTCGGGCAGGTGGAAGTTGGTCACCAGCGCATCGACCACGTGGAAGGGCCGACCGGGATAGAGAAAGATGTCCGTCTCGCCGGCGAAGGCCTTGAGCTCGCCGTCACGGGCGGCGCTTTCCAGCGAACGCACGCTGGTGGTGCCGACGGCGATCACCCGTCCACCCTGGGCGCGGCAGGCGGCCACGGCGTCCACCACGGCCTGGTCGACCTGCAGCCACTCGCGGTGCATGTGGTGGTCTTCGATCCTATCCACCCGCACCGGCTGGAAGGTACCGGCACCGACGTGCAGGGTGACGAAGGCGGTCGCCACGCCCTTGGCGCGGATGGCCTCCAGCAGCGGCTCGTCGAAGTGCAGCCCGGCGGTGGGCGCGGCCACGGCGCCGGCATTGCGCGCATAGACGGTCTGGTAGCGCTCGCGATCCTCGGCTTCGTCAGGCCGGTCGATATAGGGCGGCAGCGGCATGTGGCCGACCCGCTCCAGCAGCGGCAGCACCGGCTCGGCGAATTTCAGCTCGAACAGCGCCTCGTGGCGCGCCACCATCTCGGCTTCGGCGCCGCCGTCGATGAGGATGCGGCTGCCCGGCTTGGGCGACTTGCTGGACCGCACATGGGCCAGCACCCGCTCCTCGTCCAGCACCCGCTCCACCAGGATCTCCAGCTTGCCGCCACTGGCCTTCTGGCCGAACAGCCGCGCGGGTATCACCCGGGTGTCGTTGAACACCATCAGGTCGCCGGGCCGCAGATAGCCCAGCAGATCGGCGAAATGGCGATGACTGAGCTCACCGCTGGGGCCGTCGAGCACCAGCAATCGACTGCCGCGGCGCTCGGCCAGCGGATGACGGGCGATGAGGGATTCGGGGAGGTCGAAATGGAAGTCGGCGACGTGCATGGCAGGTAGATCTCGAAAGGCCGCACAGCTTACCGGAAGCGGCCTTTTTCACCAACGCACTTTGGATTGACCGGGCCTGCCCGCGTCCCTATACTCCGCCGCCATTGCCCCGGTGGCGGAACCGGTAGACGCGGCGGATTCAAAATCCGTTTCCGAAAGGAGTGGGAGTTCGAGTCTCCCCCGGGGCACCAAGCTGTACCTTCCAGGCCTTCTCCGTGTTGGCTGGAGGCCGAAGAAACCGCCCCTTGAGGCGGTTTTTTTGTGCCTGGGGCGCCCGGGTTGCGGCCTCGAGACGAGCCTTAGTCCACGATGAATAATCTGGCGCCAATCGCGGTAGAGGATCTGTGGGCCTCGGCATTGTCGGCCACCTGGTAGCTCATGCCAGCGGTCAAGGTGAAGACGCGACCATCGACCAGCTCGGTATCCAATCGACCGTCCAGGCACAGCAGGATGTGCCCCTTGCTGCACCAGTGATCGGCAAGGTAACTCTCACTGTACTCGACCATGCGGACTCGTATTGCCCCAAACTGGCAGGTACGCCAAACAGCCGAGCCGGTCGTTCCCGCATGGACTACAGGTTCGATTGTCGACCAATCAGTGATTCCGAATGGAATGTCGCTCAGTTGCATGACGGCCTCTATCAGGACAGGAGGGGTATGGTACCCGGGCAGCAAGACGGTCAATTCATACAGATTGGCCGAATTTGCGAGATACGCAGCCTTGGAGGGTCTCCACTCGCTGCGCCTTCTGTACCTTTACGAATGCGCCGCCCCGTTGATCAGGTACGCTCTTGATCACCCCACTCCCGCTTTCATCATGAGGAAGGATGCCTGTTGAAATGGATATTGCTTGGCCTCGCACTGCTACTGTCCGGCTGCAGTCACTACAGCGATGCCGGCCCGATCTGCGAGCCGAGTCCGCTGAGCGGTGAGGACTGCCAGAAGCGGCAGCCGGTCGGGAATTACCTGATGGACAAGTATCACGAATGGGAACGCTACCAGTAGGCTCGCATTCTCGATCTGTTTAGCGAGGGCTAGGTATGAGGCGAACCGCACCACTGCTGATCGTCCTGTTGCTTGGACTGCAAGGCTGCGCCGTACAGCAACCGGCCCAGCCAGCCGGTGCAGCTGTCGACCTGGATCGCTCGCCTAGTTGGACCCTGCAGGCCCGGTTGCACAGTGCGCTCTATGGATGCGAATTGCTGGTGCTGCACGGCAACAACGCCCGCCTGGCGGGCGAGCAGGGGCGCTTGGCGGACTTTCGCCAGCGGCTGAACAGCTGCCAGACCCAGGCCGCTGCCGAAGAAAAGCAGGCTACGGGCCAGTTACCCACCGGCCAAGATCGCCTGCTGCGCAATGCGCAGAAGGCCTACCTGATCGCCTGGCAGCGCTATCTGGCCGGACTCACCATCGATCATCCGGCCGATCTGCAGCAGAAGCAGTCTTATCTTGAGGCGCGATCAGCGCTGCTCGAGGTGGCGTCAAAACGCCCGGACATCCGCGCCGAGCCCGGCAAACGACCGGATAGCCAGCTGACAACCGGCAGCTGAAACCCGAGGGCAAAGCATGCAATAGTAAGACATCGATACGGACGCGAGATCTTGCGCATGGAAACGCTCTCCCCTCTCTCCCAGGTGGCGGTCAAGGACCTGGAAACGGCCCAGACCCCCGCTCGCTTCTCCACCGCCTTCATCGAGCGCCTGCTCTCGCGTTGCGAGACGCGCATGGACGAGATGGAAGCCTGCCCCGACATGAGCGCGGATCTGCGCCTGATCCACATGCAGAACGTCGATCTGTTGGTGCGTACCGTGGTGGGCGAATGCCGCCATCGGGATCAGATCCGCCGCGTGCAGCGAATCCTGAGCTTCTGCGAAGCCCACGCCGGCTGGCTGCAGCCGCAACCGGTCGTGAGCAAGGGCGCCGCCTAGCGGACGGCGCCGCCGGGCCCTAGCCGGCCCGGCGCAGCAACAGCACCCCGGCCACGGCGCAGAGCAGCGCCGGTGCCAGCACGGCCAGTAGCGGCGAGAAGCCGAACACCAGGCTGGACGGCCCCAGCAGATCCTGGAAGATTCGCAGGGCGAAGCCGATGATCACCCCGGTGAAGATCCGCTGTCCCAGGGTCACCGAGCGCAGCGGGCCGAAGATGAAGGAGATCGCCATCAGCACCAGGGCGGCGGTCACCAGCGGCTGGAAGATCTTCGACCAGAACGCCAGCCAGTAGCTTTTGTTGCTCAGCCCCTGATCGGCCAGGTAGTGGATGTACCACCACAGCCCGGAGATCGACAGCGCATCCGGCTCCATGATCACGGTGTCGAGCACCTGCGGGGTCAGCTCGACGTTCCAGGTGACCTTGGGCTCCTGGCGCACGCTGGTCTGGCGATTGCCGAAGTCGGTGATGCTGACGTTTTCCAGCTCCCAGTGATCGCCGCGATAGATGCCGCGCTGGGCGAAGCTGGATTGCAGCAGGTGGCGATTGTCGTCGAATTCGTAGCGCGTCACGCCCAGGAGCAGGCCATTGGGCTGCACCGCGTTGACGTGAGTGTATTCGTGTCCCTGACGATGCCAGAGACCGTGGCGCGAACTCTGTGCCTTGCCGGCGCTCTGGGCCAGGGCCCGCCCGCTCTGCGCCAGGTTTTCCGACCAGGGCGCCACGTACTCGCCGATCAGGATGCCGGCGATGAGCAGCACGAACATCGGCTTCATCACCGCCCAGACGATGCGCCCCAGGGAGACGCCAGCGGCACGCATCACGATCAGTTCGCTGCTGCTGGCCAGGGTGCCCAGGCCGATCAGGCAGCCGATCAGCGCGGCCATGGGCAGCATCTCGTAGGCCCGGCGCGGCGTGGTGAGCAGGACGAACTTGAGCGCCTCGGCGACGCCGTAGTTGTCGTCGAAGTCGCCGAGCTGGTCGATGAAGGCGAACAGCAGGGCCAGACCGACGATCACCCCCAGTACCGCGAGGATGCTGACGAAGACGGTGCGACCTATGTACCAGTCGAGCTTGTTCATGCCGCCACCTCCGGCTTGTGACCGCGCAGACGCGCCTTGAGCGGTTCCCAGAAGGCCAGCAGCAGGCCGAGTACCAGGAACAGCAAGTGCACGCCCCACAGCCCGATGGCCGGCGGCAAGCGGCCCTTGTCCAGGGCGCCACGGGCGGCGATCAGCAGCGACAGATAGGCCATGTACAGCAGGATCGCTGGAAGCAGCTTGAGGAAGCGGCCCTGGCGCGGATTGACCTTGGCCAGGGGCACGGCGATGAGGGTGACGATGAAGACCAGGATCGGCAGCGACAGCCGCCACTGCAGCTCGCCGCGGTACTGCAGGTCGTTGCTGCGCATCAGCTCGCCGGTGGTCACGGCATCACGCTCGCTGATGTCCTCGCTGACCGCGGGCTTGGGCAGGAGCACACCGTAGGTGTCGTACTGCACCGCGCGGTAGTCGGCCTGGCCCGGCACGCCGTCGTAGCGGAAGCCGTTCTGCAGGATCAGGTAGCGACTGCCGTCCGGGTGGATTTCCTGCCGGCCGGTGTCGGCCACCAGCACGCCCACGCCACGGTCCTTGCCGCCGGCGGAGGAGGTGTTGCGCTCGGAGATGAAGACCCCGCCCAGCTGGCTGCGATCCGCCGACAGGCGCTCGGTGTAGGTGACGCGAGAGTTGTCCCTCAGGGACTGGAAGCGACCCGGTTCGAGGGTGTCGAACTCGGTCATGGCATCCTGCTGGTTGAGGATGGTGGTGACCTTCTGCACGCCCAGCGGCGCCAGCGACAGACTCAGCCAGGCGACGATCAGGGCGACCACCGCGGCCGGGGCCATGCTGTAGGCCAGCAGGCGGCGCGGACTCATGCCGGTGGCGGTGAGCACGGTCATCTCGCTGTCCAGGTACAGCCGGCCATAGGCCAGCAGGAAGCCGAGAAACAGGCCCAGGGGCAGGATCAGCTGCAGGAAGCCGGGGATGCGATAGGCCATGATGAGCAGGAGCACGCCCGGATCCAGCAGGCCCTGGGCCGCCTGGGCCAGGTACTTGATGAAGCGGCCGCTCATGATGATCACCAGCAGCACGGCACTGACCGCACCGAGGGTGGTGAGAACTTCTCGAGACAGATAGCGGAAGACGATCAAACAGGATTCTCCAGGGTTGTCAGGCTCTGGCGCGAACGCTCACACTAGCTCGGCTGCATGGCTTGCGTTGCAAGGCCCACCCGTTGAAGGCCGATCGCCGGGAAAGGCCCTGGCGAAAGCCCCGCATTATATCCTGCGAACTCATGTGTTTGTCTTGGGGAGCTTCTCCTAATGGAATTCGTCGTCAAAAACGCTCGTCCGGAAACCCTGAAAACCGCCACGCTGGTCGTGGCCGTCGGTGAAGGCGGTGCGCTCGACGCAGCGGCCAGCGCCGTGGACGCCGCCACCTCCGGCGCCCTGAGCGCGGCGGTCAAGCGCGGCGACATCGCCGGCAAGGCCGGCCAGACCCTGCTGCTGACCAATCTGCCCGGCATCAAGGCCGAGCGCGTGCTGCTGGTGGGTAGCGGCGCCAGTGAAGGACTTTCCGACCGCCAGTACCGCAAGCTGGCCAGCGGCGCCCTGGGCGTGCTCAAGAGCCTGGGCGGCAGCGACGCCGCCATCGCCCTGGGCGATGTGCCGGTCAAGAATCGCGACGGCTATGCCCGTCTGCGCCTGCTGGCCGAGACCCTGGCCGATGGCGACTACGTCTTCGATCGCTTCAAGAGCAAGAAGGCCGAGCCGCGGCCGCTGAAGAAGCTGACCCTGGTCACCACCAAGGCCTCCCAGCCGGAAGCCGAGCGCGCCCTGGCCCATGCCCTGGCGATCACCCACGGCACCGCCTACGCCAAGGACTTCGGCAACCTGCCGCCGAACGTCTGCAACCCGGTATATGTGGCCGATCAGGCCAAGGCCCTGGGCAAGCAGTTCAAGGACGCCGGGCTCTCCGTCGAGGTGCTCGACGAGAAGAAGATGCGCGAACTGGGCATGGGCTCCTTCCTCGCCGTGGCCCAGGGCAGCGCCCAGCCGCCGCGCCTGGTAGTGCTGCAGTACAAGGGCGGCGCCAAGAATGCCCAGCCCTACACCCTGGTCGGCAAGGGCATCACCTTCGACACCGGCGGCATCAGCATCAAGCCCAGCGCCGGCATGGACGAGATGAAGTACGACATGTGCGGCGCCGCCAGCGTCCTGGGCACCTTCCGCGCCCTCATGGAACTCAAGCCGGCGATCAACGTGGTCGGCCTCCTGGCCCTGGCCGAGAACATGCCCAGCGGCACCGCCACCCGTCCGGGTGACATCGTCACCAGCATGAGCGGCCAGACCATCGAGATCCTCAACACCGACGCCGAAGGCCGGCTGGTGCTGTGCGACACCCTCACATACGCCGAGCGCTTCCAGCCCAAGGCGGTGATCGACATCGCCACCCTGACCGGCGCCTGCATCACCGCCCTGGGTTCGCTGGTCTCGGGCCTGATGGGCAATAACGACGCCCTGATCGACCAGGTCAAGCAGGCCGGCGATCGCGCCGACGACCGCGTCTGGCAACTGCCGCTGCACGACGAGTACCAGGAGCAGCTGGACAGCCCCTTCGCCGACATGGCCAACATCGGCGGCCCCAAGGCCGGCACCATCACCGCCGGCTGCTTCCTGGCGCGCTATGCCAAGGCCTATCCCTGGGTCCACCTGGACGTGGCCGGCACCGCCTGGATCAGCGGCGGCAAGGACAAGGCCGCCACCGGTCGCCCGGTCCCGCTGCTGGTGCAGTATCTGCTCGACCGCACCGCCGAGGCCTAAGCACCTGTTCAAAGTCTGCTGCGCGTCGGCCAAACGGCGTTGAAAAGACCTTCGGAATGCTCATTTACGTTTTGTAAACTCCGCTTCCTCAGGTCTTTTCGCCTTGTTTGGCTCTAGCTCGCGAGACTTTGAACACGTGCTAACGCCTATAGAGGCCGCGACGCCCCTGCGTCGCGGCCTTGCCGCTTCCCTCCCCTTCTTCGTGATCCGCCATGACCCGTGTCGACTTCTATGTTCTGCCTTCCACCGATCCCGCGGCGCGGCTGGCCTTTGCCTGCCGGCTGGTGGACAAGGCCTGGAAACAGGGCATGCCGGTCTATGTGCACTGCGCCGACGTCGAGCAGCGCCAGCGCCTGGACGAGCAGCTGTGGGCGTTCCGTCCCGACAGCTTCGTTCCCCACGATCTGGCGGAGAACGCCAGCGACAGCCCCGTGGTGCTGGGTCTGACCACGCCCACCGAGCAGCAAGGCGAGCTGCTGATCAACCTCAGCCTCGCCCCGCCGCCCTGCCATGCGGGTTTCGCCCGCATCGCCGAGGTGGTCGTCGAAGCCCCCGAAGTGCGCCAGGCGATGCGCGAAGGTTTTCGCTTCTACCGCAAGCTTGGCTATGCTCTACAGGACCATCAGCTGTCACGTGTCTGATTTCATGACCAGCACCAAGCCTCCCGCGCACGTCCTGCAAGACCTCGAAGCCATCCGCCAGGTGCTCGACAAGAGCCGCAGCGCGGTCCATCCGAGCAGCGTCGATGGCATCCCCATCCTCTCCGACGTCATCGCCCCCAGCGCCGAGCGGCTCAAGGCCATCCCACCGCTGCTCGACCAGATCGTGCCGGACGTCATCGAGGACGCGACGCCCAGCGCGCCCCACGAAGACCTGGCCCAGGTGCGTCTGCGCCAGGAGGCGCCGGCCATCCTCCAGGAGCTGCTCGACGAACAGTTGCCGCGCCTGGAAGCCGAACTGCAGCGCCGCCTGCAGCAGCGCCTGGAAGAATTGCTGCAGCGTCCCTGAGCCCGGGGCGCCAAGGCGCCCTGCCGTCGGCGGGCCGGAGTCGCTATACTCGGAGGCTTTCCTCTTCCAGCGACAAAAGCCCCCTCCATGGACAAGACCTACCAGCCGCACGCCATCGAAACCTCCTGGTACCAGACCTGGGAACGCCAGGGCTATTTCGCGCCCCAGGGGTCGGGCGAGCCCTACACCATCATGATCCCGCCGCCGAACGTGACCGGCAGCCTGCACATGGGCCATGGCTTCAACAACGCCATCATGGACGCCCTGATCCGCTTCCGCCGCATGCAGGGTCGCAACACCCTCTGGCAGCCGGGCACCGACCACGCCGGCATCGCCACCCAGATGCTGGTGGAGCGCCGCATCGGCGCCGAGGGCCTGTCGCGCCACGACCTGGGCCGGGAGAAATTCCTGGAGAAGGTCTGGGAATGGAAGAACGAATCCGGCGGCAACATCAGCCGGCAGATCCGCCGCCTGGGTTCCTCGGTGGACTGGTCGCGCGAGCGCTTCACCATGGACGACGGCCTCTCCGAGGCGGTCAAGGAAGCCTTCGTACGCCTGCACGAGGACGGCCTGATCTACCGCGGCAAACGCCTGGTCAACTGGGACACCAAGCTGCACACCGCCATTTCCGACCTGGAAGTGGAAAGCCATGACGAGAAGGGTCACCTCTGGCACCTGCGCTATCCGCTGGCCGATGGCGCCCGTACCGCCGAGGGCATGGACCATCTGGTGGTCGCCACCACCCGTCCCGAGACCCTGCTGGGTGACGCCGCCGTGGCCGTGCACCCGGAAGACCCACGCTACAAGGACCTGATCGGCCAGTATGTCGAGCTGCCCCTGGTCGGCCGGCGCATCCCCATCGTCGGCGACGACTACTGCGACCCCGAATTCGGCACCGGCTGCGTCAAGATCACCCCGGCCCACGACTTCAACGACTATGAAGTCGGCAAGCGACACAACCTACCACTGATCAACGTCTTCGACGCCGACGCCGCGGTGCTGCCCGGCGCCCAGGTGTTCAATCTGGACGGCAGCGTCAACGGCATGTTCGATGCCACCCTCCCCGCCGCCTACGCCGGTCTGGACCGCTTCGAGGCGCGCAAGCGCATCGTCGCCGACCTGGACGCCGCCGGTCGCCTGGAAAAGATCGAGGACCACGCGCTCAAGGTGCCCAAGGGCGACCGTTCCGGCACCGTGATCGAGCCCTGGCTGACCGACCAGTGGTACGTCTCCACCAAGCCCCTGGCCGACAAGGCCATCGCCGTGGTCGAGAGCGGCGAGGTGCAATTCGTGCCCAAGCAGTACGAGAACATGTACTTCAGCTGGATGCGCGACATCCAGGACTGGTGCATCAGCCGCCAGCTCTGGTGGGGCCACCGCATTCCCGCCTGGTACGACCAGGCCGGCAACGTCTACGTCGGTCGCGACGAGGCCGAGGTGCGTGCCAAGCACGACCTGGGTGACATCGCCCTGCGCCAGGACGACGACGTCCTGGACACCTGGTTCAGTTCCGGCCTGTGGACCTTCTCCACCCTCGGCTGGCCCGAGCACACCGAGGCGCTCAAGACCTTCCACCCCACCGACGTGCTGGTCACCGGCTTCGACATCATCTTCTTCTGGGTCGCCCGGATGATCATGCTGTCCACCCACCTGACCGGGCAGATCCCGTTCAAGACCGTCTACGTCCACGGCCTGGTGCGCGACGGCCAGGGCCAGAAGATGTCCAAGTCCAAGGGCAACGTGCTCGATCCGCTGGACATCGTCGACGGCATCGACCTGGACACTCTGCTGCAGAAGCGCACCAGCGGCCTGATGCAGCCCAAGCTGGCCGAAAAGATCGCCAAGCAGACCCGCGCCGAATTCCCGGACGGCATCGCCAGCTACGGCACCGACGCCCTGAGATTCACCTTCTGCTCCCTGGCCACCACCGGCCGCGACATCAAGTTCGACATGGGTCGCGTCGAGGGCTATCGCAACTTCTGCAACAAGCTGTGGAACGCGGCGAACTTCGTCATGGAGAACGTCGAGGGCCAGGACACCGGCGTCAACGACGAACCCGTCGAGCTGTCCTCGGTGGACCGCTGGATCATCTCCCAGCTGCAGCGCACCGAGGCCGAGGTGACCCGTCAGCTCGACGCCTTCCGCTTCGACCTGGCCACCCAGGCGCTCTACGAATTCGTCTGGGACGAGTACTGCGCCTGGTACCTGGAGCTGGTCAAGCCGGTGCTGTGGGACGAGAACGCCTCCCTCGAACGCCAGCGCGGCACCCGCCGCACCCTGGCGCGGGTGCTGGAAGTGGTGCTGCGCCTGGCGCACCCCTTCATGCCCTTCATCACCGAGGAAATCTGGCGGCGCCTCAAGGCGCCGGCCGGCGTCCAGGGCGAGACCCTGATGCTGCAACCCTGGCCGGTGGCCAACGAGGCGCGCATCGATGCCGCCGCCGAAGGCGACATCGAGTGGGTCAAGGCGCTGATGCTGGGCGTGCGGCAGATCCGCGGCGAGATGAAGATCTCCATGGCCAAGCGCATCGACATCATCGTCGCCAACGCCAGTGCCGAGGACCAGCGCCGCCTGGCCGATTTCGAGCCGCTGCTGAACAAGCTGGCCAAGCTGGAATCGGTCCGCGTGCTGGCCGCCGGTGAGGAAGCGCCGATGTCCGCCACCACCCTGGTCGGCGAGATGGAAGTGCTGGTGCCCATGGCCGGCCTGATCGACAAGGACGCGGAACTGACGCGCCTGGACAAGGAGATCGGCCGCCTGGAAGGCGAGGTCAAGCGCGTCGGCGGCAAGCTGGGCAACGAAGGCTTCGTCGCCAAGGCGCCCGCCGAGGTCCTGGAAAAGGAACGCGCCAAACTGGCCGAGGCCGAACAGGCCTTGGCCAAGCTGGTGGACCAGCGGCAGCGCATCGCCACCCTCTGATGCCCCTGAAGCCCACCCTCGCGGTGGGCTTTTTATTGCCAGGACGATTCTCATGGACGTGAGCAAGACCAAGACCAGCTTCTATCGCCGGCTCTATGTGGCCTGGCTGGTGGCCAGTGGCACCGCCACCAGCGTACCAGCCCTGATGGCCGCCACCGGCATGCCGCGGCGCACGGCCCAGGACACCCTGCTGGCCCTGGCCGATCTGGATATCGACTGCCAGTTCGTGCAGGGCGAAGGCGCCCGCAACAACGCAGGTGGCTACGAGATTCGCGACTGGGGCGCGGTGGATCCGCGCTGGATCGAGCGTGAGCTGGCGCGGATCAAGACGGTCCTGGGCTATCCCTGAGCCCTAGAAATCCAGCACCAGCACCACGTCATAGGCCGGCGTCTCATAGGGATGCGCCGCCTTGAGCGCCGCCACGGCCTGGCGGGCGAGCTGCTCGTCGGCCAGCACCAGCTCCACCCGCCATTCCTCCAGCTGTTCGAGACTGCCCTGCTCGCCCAGATGCGGCTGGCTGCCCGCTAGCGGACGGAATTGGCCGAGGCCCTGGACCTGCCAGCAGCAGCTGTCATAGCGGCCGATGCGACCGCCGCCCACGGCGAAGATCGCCTGCTTGACGGTTTCCAGGTGGCAGTCGGGGACGTAGAAGCAGAGTTTGAGCATGGAAGTCGCTCTCGGGCTGGGCGGCCCTCACCCCAGCCCTCTCCCTGAGGGAGAGGGGGTAAGAGCGCAGCGGCGGACGCCTGGTGGCTCGCCGTCGGTTTGGAAGAAGAGCGTATGAGCCAGGCTCACCCGACCGCAGGTCGAGCAAGCCTGGCCAGGCGCCGAACCCTCAATCCACCCAGACCCGCGCGTTGCGGAACAGGCGCATCCAGCCACCGTCCTCGCCCTGCCAGTCGGCCGGGATCCAGGAGTTCTGCACGGCGCGGAAGCAGCGCTCGGGGTGCGGCATCATCAGCAGCACGCGACCGTCCTGGCTGGACAGACCGGTGATGCCCAGCGGCGAGCCGTTGGGGTTGGCCGGATAGGTCTCGGTGACCTTGCTGTGACCATCGACATAGCGCAGCGCCACGGTACCGGAGACGTCGGCGGCGACCAGCGCCTGCTGATTGGGGTACTCGGCGAAGCCTTCGCCGTGGGCAATGGCGATGGGCAGCCGCGACCCGGCCATGCCGGCGAGGAACAGCGACGGCGAATCCTGCACCTGGACCATGGCCACCCGCGCCTCGAACTGCTCGGAGCGGTTGCGCACGAAGCGCGGCCAGAATTCGCTGCCGGGCACCAGCTCGCGCAGGTTGGCGACCATCTGGCAGCCGTTGCACACGCCCAGGGTGAAGGTATCGGTGCGCTCGAAGAACTGCTGGAAGCCGTCGCGGGCACGGGCGTTGAACAGGATGGACTTGGCCCAGCCGCCGCCGGCGCCGAGGACGTCGCCATAGGAGAAGCCGCCACAGGCCACCACACCCTTGAAGTCCGCCAGGTCGATGCGCCCGGAGAGGATGTCGCTCATGTGCACGTCGATGGCGGCGAAACCGGCGCGATCGAAGGCCGCACCCATCTCCACCTGACCGTTGACGCCCTGCTCGCGCAGGATGGCGACCTGCGGCCGCACGCCCTTCTTGATGTAGGGGGCGCAGATGTCTTCGTTGGGGTCATAGGCCAGCTTGGCCGACAGCCCCGGATGATCCTCTTCCAGCAGGGCATCGAATTCCTGCTGGGCGCACTCGGCGTTGTCGCGCAGGCGCTGGATCTGGAAGCTGGTCTCGCTCCAGACGCGCTGCAGCATGCGCCGCTCGGCCCGGTAGAGGTGCTCGTCGTGGTAGTGGATGTTGATCTCGTAGCCGTTGACCGGGTTGCCGATCACCGCCACGCAGTCTTCCAGACCGGCCGCGCTGAACTGGGCCAGCACTTCATGGGTGAAGTCCTGGGGCACCTGGATGACGGCGCCCAGTTCTTCGGCGAACAGCGCCCGGGTCAGCTCGTCACGGTCGGCGGCCAGGGCATCCAGGCGCAGGGCCAGGCCGCAGTGACCGGCGAAGGCCATTTCCACCAGGGTGGTGATGAGGCCGCCGTCGGAACGGTCGTGGTAGGCCAGCAGCAGGCCGTCCTGGTTGAGGCCCTGGATCACGGCGAAGAAGGCCTTGAGGTCTTCGGCTTCGTCGACGTCGGGAGCCTGCTGGCCGAGCTTGCCGTGGGTCTGGGCGAGGATGGAGCCGCCCAGGCGATTCTGGCCGCGACCCAGGTCGATGAGGATCAGATCGGTCTGGCCCTTGTCCAGGCGCAGCTGGGGGGTCAGGGTGCGGCGGATGTCCTGCACCGGGGCGAAGCCGGTGATCACCAGCGACAGCGGCGCGGTGACGCTCTTGTCTTCGCCGCCGTCCTGCCAGCGGGTCTTCATGGACATGGAGTCCTTGCCGACCGGGATGGTGATGCCCAGCTGCGGGCACAGCTCCATGCCCACCGCCTTGACGGTTTCATATAGGCGCGCGTCTTCGCCCGGGTGGCCGGCAGCGGCCATCCAGTTGGCGGAGAGCTTGATGTCGCCGAGCTTCTCGATCCGCGCGGCGGCCAGGTTGGTGATGGTCTCGCCGATGGCCATGCGGCCGGAAGCGGGCGCGTCGAGCAGCGCCAGCGGGGTGCGCTCGCCCATGGCCATGGCTTCGCCGGTGTGGACGTCGAAGCTGGTGGCGGTCACGGCGCAGTCGGCCACCGGCACCTGCCAGGGGCCGACCATCTGGTCGCGGGCGACCAGGCCGGTGATGGTGCGATCGCCGATGGTGATCAGGAAGCTCTTGCTGGCCACGGCCGGGTGACGCAGGACGCGCTCCACCGACTCGGTCAGGTCCAGGCCGGCGCCATCGAAGGCGTCGCCCAGTTCGGCTTCACGGGTCGCGCTGCGGTGCATGCGCGGCGGCTTGCCGAGCAGGACGTCCAGCGGCATGTCCACGGCGTTGTTGCCGAAGTGGCTGTCGGCCACGGTCAGCTGGCGCTCCTCGGTGGCCTCGCCGACCACGGCGAAGGGGCAGCGCTCGCGTTCGCAGATGGCCTTGAAGGTCTCGAAGTTCTCGGCGTCCACGGAGAGCACGTAGCGCTCCTGGGACTCGTTGCACCAGATCTCCAGCGGACTCATGCCCGGCTCGTCGTTGGGCACGTTGCGCAATTCGAAACGACCGCCGCGACCGGCATCGTTGACCAGCTCGGGGAAGGCGTTGGACAGACCGCCCGCACCCACGTCGTGGATAAAGGTGATGGGGTTGTTTTCACCCAGCTGCCAGCAGCGGTCGATGACCTCCTGGCAGCGGCGCTCCATTTCCGGGTTCTCGCGCTGCACCGAGGCGAAATCCAGATCGGCGGAGCTGGCGCCGGTGGACATGGACGAGGCCGCGCCACCGCCCAGGCCGATCAGCATGGCCGGGCCGCCCAGCACGATGAGCTTGCCGCCCACCGAGATGTCGCCCTTCTGCACGTGGTCGGCGCGGATGTTGCCCAGGCCGCCGGCGAGCATGATCGGCTTGTGATAGCCACGCACCTCGGGACCGCGGGGGGTCTCGACCTGCTGTTCGAAGGTACGGAAGTAGCCGGCCAGGGCCGGACGCCCGAATTCGTTGTTGAAGGCGGCGCCGCCGAGCGGGCCTTCGATCATGATGTCCAGCGGGGTGACGATGCGCTCGGGCTTGCCGTAGGGCTGTTCCCAGGGCTGCTCGAAACCGGGGATGTTCAGGTTGGAGACGGTGAAGCCGGTCAGGCCCGCCTTGGGCTTGGAGCCGCGACCGGTGGCGCCTTCGTCGCGGATCTCGCCGCCGGAGCCGGTCGAGGCGCCGGGGAAGGGAGCGATGGCGGTCGGGTGGTTGTGGGTCTCCACCTTCATCAGGATGTGTACGGGCTGGCTGTGCGCGCCGTATTCGCGGGACTCGGCGTCGGGGTAGAAGCGCCCGGCGGTGAAGCCTTCCATGACCGCGGCGTTGTCCTTGTAGGCGGACAGCACGCCGGTGCGGTTCATCTCGTAGGTGTTCTTGATCATGCCGAACAGGGACTTCTCCTGGCTCTCGCCGTCGATGTCCCAGCTGGCGTTGAAGATCTTGTGCCGGCAGTGCTCGGAGTTGGCCTGGGCGAACATCATGAGTTCGACGTCGTGGGGGTTGCGCCCCAGGGTGGTGAAGCTCTTCACCAGGTAGTCGATCTCGTCTTCGGCCAGGGCCAGGCCCAGCTCCAGGTTGGCCTGTTCCAGGGCCGCGCGACCGCCGCCGAGCACGTCCACCGCGGTGAGCGGCTTGGGCGTGGCATGGCTGAAGATGTCGGCGGCGGCGTCCAGGGTCGGCAGCACGCGCTGGGTCATGCGGTCATGCAGGGCCGCGGCCAGTTGCGCATGGGCGGCGGCGTCCAGCTCGCCGGCAACGTAGTAGGCCACGCCGCGCTCCAGGCGCTCGATCTGCGCCAGGCCACAGTTGTGGGCGATGTCGGTGGCCTTGCTTGACCAGGGCGAGATGGTGCCCAGGCGGGGCACGATGAGGAACAGCGCGCCGCTGGGTTCCTGCTGGGGGACGCTGGGGCCGTATTGCAGCAGTCGGCCGAGGATGCCCTCTTCCTCCGCGCTCAGGGTGCCGGCGACTTCGGCGAAATGAACGAACTCGGCATAGAGCCCGGAGACACCGGGAACCAGGCGAGTCAGCTGGTCGAGAAGTTTGCCGTGACGGAAGGAAGAAAGAGCG
Source organism: Pseudomonas sp. HR1 (assembly GCF_030175875.1). Classification (NCBI taxonomy): domain Bacteria; kingdom Pseudomonadati; phylum Pseudomonadota; class Gammaproteobacteria; order Pseudomonadales; family Pseudomonadaceae; genus Pseudomonas; species Pseudomonas sp. HR1. The sequence goes on along the minus strand of NZ_JASNRF010000003.1, from coordinate 104,247 downwards.
GGAGCGCCGCGCAGGATCAGCATCGGGGACAGCCTCGGGGCCAAGTCACTTTGGGGCCGTGCATTCTAGCCTAAAGGCGCGCCGGGGACACCTTCCGGCGACGAGGGTTCATCCAGCCTTACCACCACCCTTGTATGTATAAAATGGGCGCTTTGCCACTTCTCGCGTATACTGCCCGCCGATACGGCCTGCCGCGCCCCATGGACGCGGCTCCACATTGGGCTCAGGATAGAGCCTTTGGCCGGACCGGTGGCGCGGAGCGTCCCGACTATAACGAGTGCCCGGAGGGGCCGACCGATGAGGCGCGTCAGCAAGGCGCCAGTGCCGTTTTGATGCCGTATGGCCGAGCTAGCCCATTTGAATAAAGCCTTCAAGCGATTCGCCTGGCTTACCCTGCCCTTTCTCGCCTTGCTCATGAGCTGCGGGGAAGCGGACGTGCCTGCGCCGCCCAAGCCGACCGCCCTGGAGCAGGTGCAGCAGGCCGGCGTCCTGCGCGTGGTGACGCGCAACAGTCCGGCGACCTATTTCCAGGACCGTAACGGCGAGACCGGCTTCGAATACGAACTGGTCAAGGGCTTTGCCGAATCGCTCAAGGTGCGCCTGGAAATCAGCACCGCCGACAACCTCGACGACCTCTTCAATCGCCTGACCGCGCCGGACGGCCCGGTGATCGCCGCCGCCGGCCTCACGCCCTCGGTCAATCGCCAGAATCTGAAATTCTCCCGCAGCTATCTGGATGTGGTGCCCCAGGTCATCTACCGCAACGGCACCGTCCGCCCCAGCACCCCCAAGGACATGGTCGGCAAGCGCATCCTGGTGCTCAAGGGCAGCAGCCAGGCCCAACAACTCAGGGCGCTGCAGGCCCAGGTGCCGGAGCTCACCTTCGACGAGTCCGATCAGGTGGAGGTCAGCGACCTCTTGCGCATGGTCGACGAAGGCCAGATCGACCTGACCCTGGTGGATTCCAACGAACTGGCCATGAACCAGGTCTATTTCCCCAACGTGCGGGTGGCCTTCGACCTCGGCGACAACCAGGGCCAGGCCTGGGCGCTACAACCCGGCGAGGACAATAGCCTGCTCGACGCGGTCAACGCCTACCTCGACAAGGTCCGCCGCGACGGCACCCTGCAGCAGCTCAAGGAGCGCTACTACGGCCACGTCGACGTGCTCGGCTACGTGGGCGCCTACACCTTCGCCCAGCACCTGCAGGAACGCCTGCCCAAGTACGAGAAGCACTTTCGCAAGGTGGCGCAGAAGCATCAGCTGGACTGGCGCCTGCTCGCTGCCATGGGCTACCAGGAATCGCTATGGACGCCGGACGCCACCTCCAAGACCGGAGTGCGCGGCCTGATGATGCTGACCAACAACACCGCCCAGGCCATGGGCGTGTCCAATCGCCTGGATCCCGAGCAGAGCATCACCGGCGGTGCCAAGTACTTCGACCAGATCCGCGACGAGTTGCCCGACAGCATCAACGAACCGGATCGCACCTGGTTCGCCCTGGCCACCTACAACATCGGCATCGCCCACATCCTCGACGCCCGCCGCCTGGCCGAATCCCAGGGCCTGGATCCGGATCGCTGGCTGGACGTGAAGAAGATGCTGCCGCGCCTGGCGCAGAAGCAGTGGTATAGCAAGACCCGCTACGGCTACGCCCGCGGCGGCGAAACGGTGGAATTCGTGCAGAACGTGCGCCGTTACTACGACATCCTCACCTGGACCACCCAGCCGCAGATGGAAGGCCAGCAACTGGCCAAGACCGGCCTCCACGTCCCCGCCATCGCCGACGACCGCCCCGCCCGGGAAACGCCGCAGGATATGTAAAGAGAGACGTACCGTCGTCCGTCCGATGCGCCATTACCGCCCCCTCTCCCTCGGGGAGAGGGCTGGGGTGAGGGCTGACTCGCTCGAAACCTCGTAGCGTGGAAAACCGCTCAGCGTTTTCCACTGGCACCCCGGCACCTCCCGCGTGGACAAGGCTGCGCCGTTGTCCACCCTACGCACCCGCGGGCGCCTTCACGCCCAACATGGCCGGATCGATCGGGGCACCGTTGGGCTTCGCTGCGCTCAACCCAACCGACGAAAAGCGCTATTTCTTCGGCTTCTGGATCAGCTTGTCCACGGCGCGGGCGGCGGCGACCATGCCGAAGGTGGCGGTCACCATCATCACCGCGCCGAAGCCGCCGGCGCAGTCCAGGCGGACGCCTTCGCCGACGAAACTCTTCTGCTGGCAGACGCTGCCGTCCGGCTTGGGATAGCGCAGTTGCTCGGTGGAAAAGACGCAGGGCACGCTGTAGTGGCGACTGGGATTGCGCGAGAAGCCGTAGTCGCGGCGCAGCAGCGAGCGGACCCGCGAGGCCAGGGGGTCGTTGTAGGTGCGATTGAGGTCGACCACCTGGATCTGGGTGGGGTCGATCTGGCCGCCGGCGCCGCCGGTGGTGACGATGGCGATCTTGCGCCTCTTGCACCAGGCGATCAGCGCCGCCTTGGAGGCCACGCTGTCGATGCAGTCCAGCACCAGGTCGAGCTCTTCAGTGATGTAGTCGGCCATGGTCTCGCGGGTGACGAAGTCCGCCACCGCCTTGACCTGGCAGGCCGGATTGATGGCCTGGATGCGTTCGGCCATCACCGTGACCTTGGGCCGCCCCACCTGGCCTTCCAGCGCATGCACCTGGCGATTGGTGTTGCTGACGCAGACGTCGTCCAGATCGAACAGGCTTATGCGGCCGACGCCGCTGCGGGCCAGGGCCTCGGCGGCCCAGGAGCCCACCCCGCCGATGCCGACCACGGCGACATGACTGGCGGCCAGGCGCTCGACGGCCTCCTGCCCATAGAGCCGGGCGATCCCGCCGAAGCGTTGTTCATCGAACGTCATGAAGGCTTTCCACAAAAGCCACAGTATAGGTTTTCCTTTACCATACCGCTCCCCCTGAACCCTAGCCGCCTCCCGGGACCCGCCATGACCACCGCCCTCACCCCCACCCTGGAACTCGCCTGCGACCTCATCGGCCGGGCCTCGGTCACGCCGCTGGACGAAGGCTGCCAGGCCCTGATGATGCAGCGCCTGGAGCGCCTGGGCTTCGCCCTCGAACCCCTGCGCATCGAAGAGGTGGACAACTTCTGGGCGCGGCGTGGCGGCGCGGGTCCGGTGCTGTGCTTCGCCGGGCACACCGACGTGGTGCCCACCGGCCCCCTGGAGGCCTGGCAGCAGGCGCCATTCAATGCCCACGTGGATGCCGACGGCATGCTGCGCGGCCGCGGCGCCGCCGACATGAAGGGCAGCCTGGCGAGCATGATCATCGCCGTGGAGCGCTTCGTCGCCGACCACCCGGACCATCGCGGCGCCATCGCCTTCCTCATCACCAGTGACGAGGAAGGCCCCGCCCTGCACGGCACCCGTGCCGTAGTCGAGCGCCTGCGCGAGCGCGGCGAACGACTGGACTGGTGCATCGTCGGCGAACCCTCCAGCACCCGGCTGCTGGGCGACGTGGTCAAGAACGGGCGTCGCGGCTCGCTCAACGGTCGCCTGACGGTGCGCGGCAAGCAGGGCCATGTGGCCTATCCGCACCTGGCGCGCAACCCCATTCATCTGGCGGCCCAGGCGCTGGCGGATCTGGCCGCCGAACAGTGGGACGCCGGCAACGCCTTCTTCCCGCCCACCAGCTTCCAGATCTCCAACGTCAATTCCGGCACCGGCGCCGGCAACGTGGTGCCGGGCGAGTTGCAGGCGCTGTTCAACTTCCGCTTCTCCACCGAATCCACCGTGGAGGGCCTGCAGGCCCGGGTCGAGGCCATCCTCGATCGCCACGGCCTGGACTGGCACATCGACTGGTCGCTGTCCGGCCTGCCCTTCCTCACCGAGCCGGGCGACCTGCTCGACGCCGTCTCGGCCAGCGTGGAAGCCGTCACCGGCTACCGCCCCGAAGCCTCCACCAGCGGCGGCACCTCGGACGGTCGCTTCATCGCCACCCTGGGCGCCCAGGTGGTGGAACTGGGTCCGGTCAACGCCACCATCCACCAGGTGGACGAGCACGTGCTGGCCAGCGACCTGGATCTACTGACCGAGGTGTACTACGGCACCCTGGTGCGGTTGCTGGCATGAAGCTGATCTGTCCGCTCTGCCAAGCCCCGCTGGCCGAACTCGAGGGTGGCGTCGGGTGCGCCGCCGGTCATAGATTCGACCGTGCCCGCCAGGGCTATCTGAACCTCCTGCCGGTGCAGCACAAGAAGAGTCTGGACCCGGGCGACAACGCCGCCATGGTCGAGGCCCGCCGACGCTTTCTCGATGCCGGTCACTATGTGCCCCTGGCCGAGCGCCTGGCGCACCTGGCCACCGAACGCGCACCCCAGCGCTGGATCGACGTGGGCTGCGGCGAAGGCTTCTATACCGCGCGCCTGGCCCAGGCGCTGCCCGCGGCCGACGGCTATGCCCTGGACATCTCCCGCGAGGCGGTGCGCCGCGCCTGCCGGCGTACCCCGGCGCTGACCTGGCTGGTGGCGAGCATGGCGCGCCTGCCGCTGCCGGACGCCAGTTGCCAGCTGCTGGCCAGTGTCTTCAGCCCCATCGACTGGGCTGAAGCCCAGCGCGTGCTGGCACCCGGCGGCGGCATCCTGCGCCTGGGTCCGGCCAGCGCCCACCTGCTGGAGCTGCGCCAGCGGCTCTATGACGAGGTGCGCGACTATGCCGAAGACAAGCACCTGCAGGATCTGCCGAAGGGCCTGGAACTGGCCCACAGCGAGGGGCTCGAATTCGTGCTGCCGCTGGCCGAACGCCAGACCCGTGAAGACCTGCTGGCCATGACCCCCCACGGTTGGCGCGTCAACGCCGAACGCCGGGAGCGGGTCCTCGCCGAGCCCTTCGAGGTGCGGGTGGCAGTACGTTACGATTGGATCGTCAAATCCGGAGCCTAAGCCCCATGCGCCAGCCCGATATCGAAATCTATCTCAAGGACGTCGACCAGGACGCCGTCTCGGCCTGGCTCGAACAGGTGTTCGCCATGCCCTGCGCCTGGCAGGCGCGCGGGCAGACCTTCAAGTGCACCCTGCGCTATGGCGGCGAGTCCATTCCGGTCACCTGGCTGCCGAAGGCGGTGGGCAAATGGCACAGCCTGCTGCTGGAAAGCGATGTATCGCCCTGGGTGGATGACCTGGCCTGTGCCCGCGATGCCCAGGCGGCCCTGCAGGTGCAGGTGCGCTGCGCGCCAAGTGGCTGGAGCGAGGAAGAAGAGGAAGAAGCCGCCGATCGCTGGCTGAAGGTGACGGAGGCGGGCGTCGAAGAGATCGTCTGGCGCACCGAGTGAACTGAAGGTGCGAGGAGCCTTGCGCTCCTCGCACAGCGGGCCTAGACCCGGGCCACGTCTTCGGCTTGCAGGCCCTTCTGGCCCTCGATCACCGAGAACTCCACCTGCTGGCCTTCGGTCAGGGAGCGGTGGCCCTCACCACGGATGGCGCGGTAGTGAACGAACACGTCGGCACCGCCCTCGCGTTGAATGAATCCATATCCCTTGGCGTCATTGAACCACTTGACGGTCCCGGTTTCGCGTTGCTCACCCATCACATCTCTCCGAAGCTTTCTGGATTTCCTATCCCCGCTCGCCACAGCCTGGGCGACCGGGTTGCCTTTTGGTATCGGTACGGATCGCGCATCGGATCGGTCGCCAGGCTGACAGCCCGGGTCCGACCACTGGCAACAACTTGCCGACACCTTATAAAGCATGGCTTTCCCGGCAAAAGCAACGTTCTTTACGCAAAGTGCCATCACGGCTGAAAGCCGCGTCAGCGCCGGGTTTTCGACGATTTAAGCGGCATTTTTTCGACAGCGGGGACAAGGCGCCGACTGCCGGGTCGAAGTCAGAACAACACGGGCGGTTTTACGCCCGCCAGGCCATCCGGCACACTGCCGCCCCGTCATTCCGGTAGCCCTCCATGACCCGTTCGCCGCTGCGCCTTCTGGCCTTCTCGCTGCTCAAGCGCCTGCTCTATCTCTGGGTTCGCTCCGAGACCACCCAGGCGGCCAGTCTGCTCAGCCGCATCGATCCCGCCAAGCCGGTGCTCTATGTCCTCCCCGAAGCCTCGCTGAGCGATCTGGCGGTGCTCGACCGGGAGTGCCGTAAGGCCGGGCTGCCGCGACCACTGCGCCCGCTGGTGCTGGGCAGCAAGACCGAGCCACTGGCCTACTTCAACGCCACCGGCAAGGCCAACTGGCGCGGGCGCCCGGCGCGGCGCTCTGTGCCCCCCACCCTGCGCCGGGTGGTCACCGCGGTAACCGAGCAGCAGCTGGAAGACGTCCAGCTGGTGCCGGTCAGCGTCTTCTGGGGTCAGTCGCCGGATCGCGAGACCAGTCCCTGGAAACTGCTCTGGGCGGACAACTGGGTGGTGACCGGCCGGCTGCGCAAGCTGGCGCGCATCCTGGTGCTGGGCCGGCTGACCCGAGTGCAATTCTCCAAGCCGCTGTCCCTGGGCGAACTGGCCAGCCAGCGCCCCGATCCGCAACGCCTGGAGCGTCTGGTGATGCGCCGGCTGCGCATCCACTTCCGCAACGTGCGCCAGGCGGTGATCGGTCCGGACCTGTCGCACCGGCGCACCCTGCTGCGCGGCCTGCTGCGGGCACCCCAGGTGCGGGCGACCATCGCCCACGAGATCGCCCAGCGCAAGGCCACTCCCGGGCGCATCGAAGACGAGGCGGCGCACTATGCCCGGGAGATCGCCTCGGACTTCTCCTATCCGGTGGTGCGCTGCCTGGACGTCGGTCTGCGCTGGTTCTGGAACAGCATCTACGATGGCGTCACGGTCAGCCATATCGAGCGGATCCAGGAGATGGCGCCCGGTCATACCGTGGTCTATGTCCCCTGCCACCGCAGCCACATCGACTACCTGCTGCTCTCCTACCTGCTGTTCCAGAACGGCCTGACCCCGCCGCACATCGCCGCCGGCATCAACCTGGACATGCCGGTGGTAGGCAACATCCTGAGACGCGGCGGCGCCTTCTTCATGAGGCGCAGTTTCAAGGGCAACGCCCTCTATGCCGCGGTGTTCAACGAATACCTGCACAGCCTGTTCAGCCGCGGCTTCTCCACCGAGTACTTCGTCGAGGGCGGGCGCTCGCGGACCGGCCGTACCCTGCAGCCACGCACCGGCATGCTGGCCATGACCCTGCGCAGCTTCCTGCGCGATTCCCGGCGGCCCATCGTCTTCGTACCGGTGTACATCGGCTACGAAAAGGTGTTCGAGGGTCGCACCTACCTCGGTGAATTGCGCGGCGCGGCCAAGAAGAAGGAATCCATCTTCGACCTGGTCAAGGTCTTCGGCGCCCTGCGCCAGCGCTTCGGTCGGGTCTGGGTCAACTTCGGCGAGCCCATCCCGCTGCAGAGCTTTCTCGATGCCCGCCGTCCAGGCTGGCGCGACGAACCCCTGGGCGAAGACCTGAAGCCCGCCTGGTTCAATTCGGTCACCCACGAACTGGGCGAGCGGGTGGTGCGCCGCATCAATGCCGCGGCGGCCGTCACCCCGGTCAACCTGGTGGCCCTGGCACTGCTCTCGACCCATCGCCAGGCCCTCGACGAAGGCGCCCTGGTGCGCGCCATCGACCTCTATCTGGATCTGCTGAAACGGGTCCCCTACTCCACCAGCGTCACCCTGCCCGAGGGCGACGGCCAGGCGATCATCGAAGAGGTGCGCGCCCTCGGCTTCCTCTCCGAGCAGCAGGACGCCCTGGGGCGCATCCTCTACCTGGACGAGCAGAACGCGGTGCTGATGACCTACTACCGCAACAACGTCCTGCACCTCTTCGCCATCCCGGCGCTGATCGCCAGCTTCTTCCAGAACACCGGGCGCATGACCCGCGAGCTGATCCATAGATTCGCCCTGGCGCTCTATCCCTATCTGCAGGCCGAACTGTTCATCCACTGGGAGCGCGAGGAGCTGCCGCTGGTGCTGGACGGCTGGCTGGAAGCCATGGTGGAGCGCGGCCTGCTGCGTATCGAGGACGACGTCTTCGTGCGCGCGGCGCCCAGCTCGCGGCAATTCGTCCGCCTCACCCTGCTGGCGCGGGCCATCCTGCAGACCCTGCAGCGCTACTACATGACCACTGCGCTGATCCTCAACCACGGGCAGAACAGCCTGACCGCGCCGCAACTGGAGGAACTCTGCACGGTGATGGCCCAGCGGCTGTCGGTGCTGCATGGCCTCAATGCGCCGGAATTCTTCGACAAGTCGCTGTTCCGCCACTTCATCCAGACGCTGCTGGCCGAAGGGGTGCTGCGCAAGGCCGACGACGGCACCCTGGGTCACCATGAACTGCTCGGAGAACTGGCCGAGGGTGCGGGCAAGCGGGTGCTGCCGGCGGAGATTCGCCTGTCGATCCGCCAGGTTGCCCTGGATCGGCCCGAGGCCCCGGACCTGCCGGAAGCCGAATCCCCTGTGCCCGCCGGCAACTAAGCCGGCATCCATGGGTCACAGCAGTCGATTTCAGTCCAGGATCTACCCATGAAAAGAATCGCCACCCTGCTCGCCACCTCGCTGCTGCTCAGCGCCTGTAGCGGGCTGCGCCCCGGTCCCGCGACGCCACCGCCGCCGGCCGGCCAGCCGCTGCCGCCCACCGAGCAGCCGCAGACCACCACCCCTGGCGTGCCGGCCCAGCCGAGCATGACCAGCCTCAGCGGCCAGGCCACCTTTACCGCCAACGAGCCGGTACCGCCCACCGCCAAGCTCACCGTCAGCCTCTACAGCGCCAGCGCCGGCGATACCCCTGCCGGTCGTCTGGCCCAGCGCACCCTGTTCGTCAAGCAACCCGGCCAGGTGCCCTTCCGCCTCGACTACGCCCCGGCCAAGGTCAAGAGCGGCGAGCGCTATCTGCTCAGCGGCCGCATCCTGCTCGGCGGTCGTCCGCTGTACCTGACCCAGGAGCCGGTGACCGTGGATCTGAACAGCGGTGGCGAGGTGGAATTGCCGCTGCAGCCGGTGCGCTGAACTCCAAGAGACTCGGCGGGGCATGCTAGGATCAAGGCTCTCGACCTCCCGCTTCTCCACCGAGGTGCGCCTTGACTCCTCGCCTCGCCATCAAGCGCTATCAGGGCGACCACCAGCCCCATGCCCATGCCTTCGCGCAGCTGGTGCTGCCCATCCAGGGCGGCATGGAGCTGGAACTCGCCGGGCGTAGCGGGACGCGGCTGCATACCGGGCTCGCGGCCCTGGTGGCGCCCGACTGCGGTCATGCCCAGCAATCGGAGCCAGGCAGCCGCTTTCTGGTGATCGATTGCGCCGCCGACTGGTTGCCTGCCCCCATTCTGGATCGCGCGCTGCGGCAGCCGGGGCTGGCGATCCAGCCCGCGACGCGGCAGCTGATCACCTTCGCCGAGCTGACTTCGCCTGATACCCTCGATCAACACGCGCCCGAACTCACCCGCCTGCTGCTCGCCTCGCTCGACGCCACTGCCGCCGGCTCGGCCTTCGACCGTTTGCTGGCCGAGGTGGAGGCCCAGCCCGCGGGTGACTGGAACAATGCGGCCATGGCCCGCCTGGCGGGTCTGGGGCTGACGCGGTTGCACCTGCTGTTCCACCAGCGTTTCGGCCAGACGCCCCAGGCCTGGCTGACCGATCTACGCCTGCGCCAGGCGCAGCGCTGGCTGGGCGACAGCCGCCTACCGATTGCCGACATCGCCCTGCGCGTCGGCTTTTCCGATCAGGCCGCCCTGACCCGCGCCATGACCCGCCGCCAGGGCATCAGCCCGGCCGCCTGGCGGCGCGGCCAGCGACTGCCCGGGTAATGCAGTCCAGCTAAGCAGTCCAGGTAAAAAGCCGCGCAGTCTCGCGCAAGACCGGCTTCCCTCGCCGTCGCCACACTGGTGGCGAATGGGTGGAGACGGTGCTATGCAGGAACGAGAACTATCGGCAGTGGGTATCGGCTATGGGCTGGCGGCAGGCCTGTGCTGGGGCGTGATCTTTCTGGCGCCGGCGCTGGTCCCCGACCTGAGCGGCGCCCAGTTCGCCGTGCTGCGCTTTCTCTGCTACGGCCTGGTGTCTCTCGGGCTGCTGCTGCCCTGCTGGCGCCGACTGCGCTCGCAACTGAGCTGGGCCGACGGCAGACGCCTGTTCTGGCTCAGCCTGATCGGCAACCTGGGCTACTACACCCTGGTCGGCGTGGGCGTGAAGCAGGCCGGCATCGCGGCGACCACCCTGATCGTCGGCCTGATCCCGCTGCTGGTGGCCCTGGCCGGGCAGCGCGACGCGGGCGCCGTGAGTTTCGGGCGCCTCTGGCCGTCGCTCTGCTGCGCGCTGCTCGGCGTGGCCCTGATCAGCTACGAGACGCTGACCACCACCGCCGTCGGCGAGCAGCCCGCCCTGGGCCTGCTGTGCGCCTGTGGCGCCCTGCTGGCCTGGAGCTGGTTCGCGGTGGTCAACACGCGCTTCCTGGCCAGGACGCCGATCGGCGCCCACGATTGGGGCCTGCTGCTGGGCGGGATGACCGGCGCCCAGGCCCTGCTGGCCGCGCCCTGGTTGCTCGGCGAGGCGCTGGCGTGGCGAGCACCGGCGGACTGGCTGCAGCCGCTGCTGGTGGCTGCCGGCGTGGCATTGCTCGCCTCGGTGATCGGTGGCGCCTGCTGGAACCAGGCCAGCCGCCGGCTACCCCTGACCCTGAGTGGCCAGGCCATCGTCATCGAGACCCTGGCCTCGCTGACCTATGGCTTTCTCTGGAACGGGCGCTGGCCGACTCGCCTGGAAGCCCTGGCGATCCTCCTGCTCCTGCTCGGGACGAGCTGGTGCCTGCAGTGCCACCGGCGCCCGGCCCGGACGGTAGCGGCGGCGACATGACCCTGAGAATCCGGCTGCGCCCCTCCTACGCCAGCGGCGGCAAGGCCCAGTCGATGGGGGTGAGCCCGGCGTTGCGCAGGAATTCGTTGGTGCGACCGAAGTGGCCGTTGCCGATGAAGCCGCGATGGGCCGACAGTGGCGAGGGATGCGCCGACTTGAGGATCAGGTGCTTCTGGGGATCGATGAGCGCCTGCTTGCTCTGGGCATGGCTGCCCCAGAGCAGGAACACCAGATTCTCGCGCTCGGCGCTGACCACCTCGATGACGCGATCGGTGAATCGCTGCCAGCCGGCCTTCGCATGGGAGCCGGCGTTGGCCTGCTCCACGGTCAGCGAGGTGTTGAGCAGCAGTACGCCCTGCTCCGCCCAGTGCTGCAGATAGCCGTGGTTGGGAATGGGCAGGTTCAGGTCGCGCTTGAGTTCCTTGAAGATGTTCTGCAGCGACGGCGGCGCCGGCACCCCGGGTTGCACCGAGAAGCTGAGGCCATGGGCCTGGCCCGGACCGTGGTAGGGATCCTGACCGAGAATGACCACCCTGACCTGATCCAGAGGGGTGGTATTGAGAGCATTGAAGATCAGCGGACCGGGCGGATAGATGACCTTGCCCGCCGCCTTCTCGCGCCTCAAGAACTCGCTCAGCTGACGCATGTAGGGCTGCTCGAATTCGTCGCGCAGCGCGGCTTTCCATTGGGGGTCGAGCTTGATGCGATCGTCGTCCACGATTCGAGGCTTCCTGGTCAAGACAAGGGCAGCACCCTAGAAAAGCCGGCTGCCCCTGTCAAACCCGCTACCAGCGCGGACCGTAGCGCGGGCCCCAGCCGGGCGGACCATAACCCGGACGCGGCCCCCAGCCCGGCGGTCCCCAACCGGGACCCGGCCCCCAGTGGGGCGGTGGTGGCGGGGCCGGTCGATAGTAGTAGCCGTAGCCATAGGGCCGCACGATGACCGCGGGCGGCGGATAGGCTGGCGTGCCGTAAAAGACCGCCGCGGGGGGTGCCGGACGGCTGTAATAGCGCGGGGACGTGTCGTAGACGGTGCAGCCGGTGAAGGTCAGGGCACAGAGCGACGCCAAGAGGAAATGGCGCATGGGGGAGATCTCCAGAACGGCCCGGATGGGCCTGGAGAAAGCTTAAGCTGCGCCCGCCGCTCGCGCTCGATTATCGCGCGTTCATTCAGCCGGGATTAAGAGACGCCGGTCCGCTTTCCTTCCGCTCGCCCAGGTAGTCCCGCAGCCGCGCCTGCAGATGGGGCACGCCCTGGGGATGGGCGAGAAAGTCGACGATACTCATCAACTGCCAGTGCTGGCCTTCGTCACCGAAGCGGATGGCGGCGATCTCGGCGGGATGCAACTGCCCGGCGAACAGCCAGCTGGGCAGATAGCCCGGCTGACGCGGTGGATAGCAACGTCCCCAGGTCAGCCGCGCCTCATCCAGCACCAGGCCGAATTCCTCTTCCAGCTCGCGCAGGGCGCAGCGCTCGGGCGTTTCGTCGTCTTCGCGCCCGCCGCCCGGCAGGTCCCAGAGAGCCGGCCAGGGGATGTCGGGCTTGTCATCGCGCTGATAGACCAGGATCTGCTCGGCGCAGAGCAGCGCCAGCTTGGCGCCGTTGAAGGCATGGCGGGACATGCGGAGGCCTCCGGTGGCGATGGGGGAGACCGCCAGGCCTCCCCGTCTGGACTCAGTAACCCAGCTGCTTGAGCAGGGCCGCGGGTGCCTGCTTGGCCGGACGCTCATAGAACTTCAGCAATTCGGCGGCGCGATTGCTGAAGAAGCCATCCACCCCACGCGGCGCGAGACGGGCGTAGTCCACCGCCGAGTCCACCGTATAGGCATGCACCAGCAGACCCCGCTCGTGGGCGACGTCGTTCATCCAGGGCTTCACCAGGTCCGCATAGCTCTGGTCGCCGCCCTCCTCAAGGGCCGCCGAGGGGCCGATGCCGATGGCGCCATGGGCCTTGGCCCACTCGATCCAGGCGGTGAAATCGCCCTCGGAGCGCACCTGCTGCTTGGCATAGTAGGCCGCCTTGCTGGCCTCGCCCGATTCGGCGTAGGTGGGCCCGGGCTTGGCCGGGATGTAGTCGTCACCCAGCCACAGCAGCAGGATCTTCGGCGTGTCGGGCATCTCCTTCTGCAGGAGCTCCAGGCTGCCTTTCTCGAAGGTCTGCAGGATCACCCGCCCGGGCATGGCGGCGACGCCGGTGGCGCCGGCCTTGGGCTTGCCGAGCCAACCGCGCTGGGTCAGCTTGGCCTTGAGGTCGCGCTCGATGCCGGGAAACAGCTTGGGCTGCTTGGTCTCGATGTACAGCCCGGGCTTGTTGCGACCGCCTTCGGCGATGTCGATGACCTCGTCGAGGGTGAGGATCCTGAGTCCGGCGAACTTTGGCCGGGCACGGTCGGGATGGGCCTGATTGAACCAGCTGCCGGCGTCCAGCGACTTGAGTTCGGCCAGGGTGAACTGGCTGACCGGCGCCTTGGCGCGCTCGGGGAAACGCTTGGCGACGTCGGTGGTGCGCTCCAGGGTGTCGTCGTGCAGGGCGATGAGCTGGCCGTCCTTGGTGCGCTGCAGGTCGAGTTCCAGGTAGTCGGCGCCCAGCTCCCGCGCCACCAGGTAGGCCGGGGCGGTGGATTCGGGGGCGTCGAAGGAGGCGCCGCGATGGGCGATCACCGCCGGCCAGGGAATGCCGGCCTGCCGGGCCAGGGTCTGGCCGACATCGGCTTCGGTGGCCAGCGCCAGCTGGCTGACCAGCAGGGTGCCGGGAATGAGGGTACGGATCAGGGTGCGCAGAGCAGTTATTGTCATGGGTTCCTCGGGTGGTCCGACGATCGGAGCTAGGATGCAGCTTGCACCCCGGATGCGACAGTACGCAGACCCCCAGCGTAGCGGACGTTATCCAGGTCGCAATTTCCGGTACTCTGCCGCCCGCTTCGCCCGACGAGATCACCATGGCCGCATCGCCCACGCCCTTCGATCCCACCCGCTGCCCGCTGTGCGGCCAGGCCAACAGCTGCGTCCTGGCGGCCGGTGGCGAGCTCCGCGACTGCTGGTGCCTGCAGACACCGATGGATCGCGCCGCCCTGGAACGCCTGCCCGCGGAAGAGCGCGATCGACGCTGCCTCTGCCCAGCCTGCGCGGCCGGCGTCGCCGGCGAGTCTCGCTGATGCGCCTGGACCGCTGGCTGGGCAACCGACCCGAGCTGGGACGGCAGCTCGCCCGGCGCCTGCTCGCGGAAGGCCGGGTAAGGGTCAACGGCGCCACCACCCTGCAGGCCGCGCAGGAGGTGTTCGCCTTCGATCGCATCGAGGCCGACGAGCGCCTGCTGCAGGACGGTCCCGGCGGCCGCTACCTGATGCTGCACAAGCCGCGCGGCTGCGTGAGCGCTACCGTCGACGCCCGCCATGCCACGGTGCTGGACTGTCTCGCCCCGGACCAGCGTGCCGATCTGCACCTGGCCGGACGGCTGGACTTCAACACCACCGGCCTGCTGCTGCTCACCAACGACGGCCAGTGGTCGCGCGGCCTGAGTCATCCGCGCCACAAGCAGACCAAGCGCTACCAGGTCACCACCGCCGAGGTCATCCCCCAGCACCTGGTCGCGGCCTTTGCCGAGGGCCTCTACTTCGCCTACGAAGACCTCACCACCCAACCGGCGCGGCTGGAGCTGCTGGACGAGCACACCGCCTACCTGACCCTGGTCGAAGGTCGCTATCACCAGGTCAAGCGCATGTTCGGCCGCTTCGGCATCGAGGTCATCGCCCTGCACCGCGATCGCATCGGCAGCCTGGAACTGGATCCGGCGCTGGCCGAGGGCGCCTGTCGTCCACTCACGCCCGCAGAGGTGGCGCTGCTACGTCCGGCGGATTAGGGGAACAGGAGCGGCGGGGCACCGGTCGGGATGCAGACACGTACCCCTGGAGACCTCTCATGCGTATCGATATCCCCTCCCTCGGATTCGGCGGTGCCCCGCTGGGCAACATGTTCCGCGAGGTAGGCGACGCCGAGGCCCGGGCGACCCTCGAAGCCGCCTGGGACGCGGGCATCCGCCTCTATGACACCTCGCCCCACTATGGCGCCGGGCTGTCGGAGCGACGTTTCGCCGAGGTGCTGGCCGACAAGCCGCGCGACGATTTCGTCCTCTGCAGCAAGGTCGGCCGCCTGCTGGAACCGGCCGATCAGCCGGAAAACGCGCCGCCGTTCGTCAATGAATTGCCCTTCAAGCGGGTGCTCGACTATTCCGCCGACGGCGCCCGCCGCTCCATCGAGGCCAGCCTGGAACGCCTAAAGACCGACCGCCTCGACCTGGTCTGGATCCACGACCTGTCCGAGGACCAGCACGGCCCGGCCTGGCGCGACTACTTCGCCCAGGCCATGCAAGGTGCGGCCAAGGCCCTTACCGAGATGCGCGAAGAGGGCCTGATCATGGGCTGGGGCCTGGGCGTCAACCTGGTGGAGCCCTGCCGCCTGGCACTGGAGCAGAGCGATCCCGACGCCTTCCTGCTGGCCGGTCGCTATTCCCTGCTGGACCACCGCGAAGCCCTGGACACCCTCTTTCCCGAATGCGAACGCCGCGGCGTGGGCATCGTGGTGGGTGGGCCCTACAACTCCGGTCTGCTGGCGGGCGGCAAGCACTACAACTATGCCGAAGCCGAGCCGGCACTGCTCCGCAAGGTCGAGTTGATCGAGGGCGTCTGCCAGGATCACGGGGTGGACATCCGCGCCGCGGCCCTGCAGTTCTGCCTGGCCCATCCCACGGTGGCCGCCACCATTCCCGGCAGCAGCACCCCGGAGCGGGCCCGACAGAACGCCGAGCTGCTGCGGGCGCCCATCCCCGCCGCCTTCTGGCGCAACCTGCGCGAGATCGGCGTGCTGCCGGAGGACGCCCCGACACCCGCGTGAGTGAAAAGGGCGGCTGTGCTAGGCTCGCCGCCCCTTTTCCACCCTGCCTGCCCTCATGACCTCGCCCCGCCGCCCCTTGCCTGGCCGCCCCGCGCCCCTGCATCCCCGCAATCGCCACCAGGGCAGCTACGACTTTCCCGCCCTGATGCGCGCGAACCCAGCGCTCAGGCCCTTCGTGGCGCCGACGCCGCGGGGCAACCTGTCCATCGATTTCACCGATCCCCAGGCGGTCCGGGCGCTCAACCGGGCCCTGCTGGCGCTGCATCACGACGTGCGCGACTGGGACATTCCCGCCGATTTTCTCTGCCCACCGATTCCCGGCCGGGCGGATTACCTGCACCACCTGGCCGACCTGCTGGCCGAGGGCAATGGCGGCCGGACTCCCCGGGGCGCGACGACCCGCTTGCTGGACGTGGGTACGGGCGCCAATGGCGTCTATCCGCTGATCGGCTTCAAGGAGTATGGCTGGCACTTCGTTGGTAGCGACATCGCCCCGGCGGCGCTGGATGCCTTCGGACGCACCCTGGCGGCCAATCCGGATTGCGCCGCCGCCATCGAGTTGCGTCTGCAGCCGGAGCCTCAGGCGATCTTTGCCGGCATCCTGCAACCCGGCGAGCGCTATGCCGCCACCCTGTGCAATCCGCCCTTCCACGCCAGCCCCGACGATGCCGTCCGCGGCAGCCAGCGCAAGTGGAAGAATCTGGGCAAGACCACCGGCAAGCAGGTACCCCTGCTTAATTTCGGCGGCCAGGCGGCCGAACTCTGGTGTCCCGGCGGCGAGGCGGCCTTCATCGACCGGATGATCCGCGAGAGCCGTGCCTGCGCACGCCAAGTCGGCTGGTTCACCTGCCTGGTATCCAAGGCCAGCAACCTGCCGCCGTTGCAGGTGGCGTTGCGCCGCGAGCAGGCTGGCGAGGTCCGCGTCGTCGCCATGGCCCAGGGCCAGAAGCAGAGCCGCTTTCTTGCCTGGCGCTTCGCCTGACCGACCGCCCCGCACTTGAACAACGACCCTTCGGCGGCTTTCTGACCGGTTTCGTCGGTGCTGCCGGCTGCCTGCGCGGCCGCGCCTGGAGCCGCTCCGGTGCGCTCGACGACCCATCTGGCGGGACTTTGACCGGGGTCACACGAGATTAGACCAAAGGCTAATAGGCAAAGCCAATGAATTGAAGGCTAGGCAGCCCTACCCCTTCCCATTAAAATGTCCGGCAACAAAAACGCCACGCGCATGCAGCCGCGCCCGAGACCTCGTCTCCGGCCAGCCGCTGCCAAGGCCGTGCATCGCGTTTTTGCTCCGACTCCTCCGGTGACTCATGAGAGAGGGGCGGTGGAGGGACAAGAACCTGCCCTTGCGTGTTTCCGGCTGCATTCTGCCTCGCCCACTGCACATCCACCCATGTGCCATGGTGCCGCACCGCACCGAAACTCGATAAGCAGACCCAGCTTCTATCGAACGAGAGACCACATGCTGAAGAAAATGACTGGCGCGCTGCTCGGCGTCGCCATCGCCTCCGCCCTGGGCACCGCACAGGCCGAAGACACCAAGAAGGTCGACGTCCTGCTGATCGGCGGCGGCATCATGAGCTCCACCCTGGGCATCTGGCTGAACGAGCTGGAGCCGAACTGGACCATGGAAATGGTCGAGCGCCTGGACAAGGTCGCCGACGAGAGCTCCAACGGCTGGAACAACGCCGGTACCGGCCACTCCGCCCTGGCCGAGCTGAACTACACCCCGGAAGACAAGGACGGCAAGGTCACCATTTCCAAGGCCATCGAGATCAACGAAGCCTTCCAGATCTCCCGTCAATTCTGGTCCTGGCAGGTCAAGAACGGCGTCCTCAAGGATCCGAAGAGCTTCATCAACAGCACCCCGCACATGAGCTTCGTCTGGGGTGACGAGAACATCGCCTTCCTGAAGAAGCGCTACGAGGCGCTCAAGGCCAGCCCGCTGTTCTCCGGCATGCAGTACTCCGAGGATCCCGTGCAGATCAAGCAGTGGGTTCCGCTGATGATGGAAGGCCGCGATCCCAAGCAGAAGATCGCCGCCACCTGGAGTCCGCTGGGCACCGACGTCAACTTCGGCGAGATCACCCGCCAGTTCGCCGCCAACCTGCAGTCCAAGCCGAACTTCAAGCTGAATCTGTCCAGCGAAGTCGAGAACATCACCCGCAATGCCGATGGCAGCTGGCGCGTGGAGTACAAGAATCTCAAGGACGGCAAGAAGACCGAGACCGACGCCAAGTTCGTCTTCATCGGTGCCGGCGGCGGTGCCCTGCACCTGCTGCAGAAGTCGGGCATCCCCGAAGCCAACGACTACGCCGGCTTCCCGGTGGGCGGCTCCTTCCTGGTCACCGACAATCCCGAGATCGCCCAGCAGCACCTGGCCAAGGCCTACGGCAAGGCTTCGGTGGGCGCACCGCCGATGTCGGTTCCGCACCTGGACACCCGCATGCTCGATGGCAAGCGCGTGATCCTGTTCGGGCCCTTCGCCACCTTCTCCACCAAGTTCCTCAAGCAGGGTTCCTACCTGGACCTGCTGACCAGCACCAACACCCACAACGCCTGGCCGATGGTCCGCGTGGGCGTGGCCGAGTACCCGCTGGTGGAATACCTCGCCGGTCAGCTGATGCTGTCGGATGACGACCGCATGGCCGCCCTGCGCGAGTACTTCCCCAACGCCAAGAAGGAAGACTGGCGCCTGTGGCAGGCCGGTCAGCGCGTGCAGATCATCAAGCGCGACGCCGACAAGGGTGGCGTGCTGAAGCTGGGCACCGAGATCGTCGCCGCCAAGGACGGCAGCATCGCCGGCCTGCTGGGCGCCTCCCCGGGTGCCTCGACCGCCGCCCCCATCATGCTGAGCGTGCTGGAGAAGGTGTTCAAGGACAAGGTCGCGACCCCGGAGTGGCAAGCCAAGCTGCACCAGATCGTGCCCAGCTACGGCACCAAGCTGAACAGCGACCCCGCGCGCGTGCAGCAGGAGTGGAACTACACCGCCGAAGTCCTGCAACTGGCCACCCCGCCGGTCGCTACCGGCACCGAGAACGCCAAGGCCACCGCCAGCGCTCCGCGTGTCGAAAAGGCCGCCAACGACATGGCACTGTAAGTCGCTGCCAGGCCCGCTGCGTACGCAGCGGGCTTACCGCGAAGACCAAAGGCCCCACCCGGATCCGGCGTGGGGCTTTTTTTCGCCCGCGTCCGGCCCGGGCTAGAGCCCCTGCCGCGGCCGGAGCCCTGTGACGAAAACCGCAACGGCGTGAATTTTTTCCCGCCAGACAGGCACTAAAACTGCAGCGATACGCCGAGGCCGCTCTTTGCACGCCACAATGGTGATCTATCCTCGAGCCTTAACCGTTACCTGAATCTGGAGACACGATGACGGCACATCCCGCCCCGGGCATCCTGCATACCCGAGAAGGCCAGCGCCTGGCTGATACCGACGCCGCCGCCTGGCGACAGTGGGGACCCTACCTGAGCGAGCGCCAGTGGGCCACGGTCCGTGAAGACTACAGCGCCGACGGCGACGCCTGGCGCTACTTTCCCCACGACCATGCGCGCAGCCGCGCCTATCGCTGGGGCGAAGATGGCCTGGCCGGTTTCTGCGACAAGGCCCAGCAATGGTGCCTGGGCATCGCCCTCTGGAACGAGCGCGACCCCTTCCTCAAGGAACGGCTGTTCGGCCTGACCAACGCCGAGGGCAACCATGGCGAGGACGTCAAGGAGCTGTACTTCTACCTGGACGGGGTGCCGAGCCACGCCTACCAGAAGATGCTCTACAAGTACCCCCACGCCGCCTTTCCCTATGCCCAGCTCACCGAGGAAAACGCCCGGCGCGGGCTGAACGATCGCGAATTCGAGATCCTCGACACCGGCGTCTTCGCCGAGGACCGCTATTTCGACGTCACCGTCGAATATGCCAAGCACACCCCCGACGACATCCTCATGCGGGTCACCGTGGAAAATCGCGGGACCGAGCGCGCCAGCCTGCGGGTGCTGCCGCAGATCTGGTCACGCAACACCTGGGCCTGGACCGGTACCCCGCCGCGCTCCATGCTCAGCCTGGAAGGCGACCAGGTCCGCGCCAGCTATTTCGACCGGCCCGACCTGGTGGTCAGCGCCTGGGGCCCGCGCGAGGCCGAGTGGCTGTTCTGCAACAACGAAACCAACCTGCCCCGCCTGACCGGTGAAGCTGCCGAGGGCCCCTTCAAGGACGGCATCAACGACTACGTGGTGCGCGGCGCCCGCGAGGCGATCCGCCGCGACTTCGGCAGCAAGGCGGCCGCCCATTTCGCCGTGGAGCTGGAGGGTGGCGCCAAGACCGTGGTCTACCTGCGCCTGGCGCCCACCAATGCGCTGTCGGTGGATGCCGATGCGATCTTTGCCGAGCGCATCGCCGAAGCCGACGCCTTCTATGCCGCCCTGCAGGAAAAGATCGCCGATCCCGATGCCCGCCTGGTACAGCGCCAGGCCCTGGCCGGCCTGCTCTGGTCCAAGCAGCTCTACTATTTCGAGGTCAATCGCTGGCTCGATGGCGATCCGGCCCAGCCGACGCCGCCGGCGCAGCGCCAGCGCATCCGCAACGGCCACTGGCGGCACCTGCTCAATTTCGACATCGTCTCCATGCCGGACAAATGGGAGTACCCCTGGTATGCCTCCTGGGACCTGGCCTTCCAGGCGGTGGCCTATGCCCTGATCGATCCCGGCTTCGCCAAGCAGCAGTTGCTGCTGCTGGTGAAGGACAGATTCATGCACCCCAATGGCCAGCTGCCGGCCTACGAGTGGAATTTCGAGGACGCCAATCCGCCGGTGCATGCCTGGGCCACCTGGCACGTCTACCTGCAGGAAAAGTCCCTGACCGGGGTGGGCGACCGGGTCTTTCTCGAGCGCGTCTTCCACAAGCTCCTGCTGAATTTCTCCTGGTGGATCAACCGCAAGGACACCGAGGGTCGCAACATCTTCCAGGGCGGCTTCCTCGGCCTGGACAACATCGCCCTCTTCGATCGCTCGGCACCCCTGCCGGAGGGCTATCACCTGGACCAGGCCGACGGCACCGCCTGGATGGCCGCCTATGCCCTGGACCTGATGCGCATCGCCCTGGAGCTGGCCAAGGAAAATCCGGTGTACGTCGATCTGGGGGTCAAGTTCTTCGAGCACTTCCTGCACATCGCCGGCGCCATCAACCACAGCGACGACCGCGAAGACGGCCTCTGGGACGAACAGGACGAATTCTTCTATGACGTCCTGCACAAGGCGGATGGCAGCGCCGAGCCGCTGCGCCTGAGGTCCATCGTCGGCCTCATCCCGCTGTTCGCGGTGCAGGTGCTGGAACAGCGCGAGCACGAGGGCCTTCCCGGCCTCGGCGGACGGCTGCGCGGCTTCCTGCGCCAGCGTCCGGATCTCGCCCGGCTGGTCTCGCGCTGGACCGAGCCCGGCCAGGGCAACAGATTCCTGCTCTCGCTGCTGCGCGGCCATCGCACCAAGCTGCTGCTCAAGCGCATGCTGGATGACAACGAATTCCTTTCCGAATACGGCATCCGCTCGCTGTCCAAGGCCCACGAACAGCAACCCTTCGAGATGCGCCAGGCCGACGGCAATCTGCTCAGCGCCCGCTACCAGCCGGCGGAATCGGATTCGCGCCTGTACGGCGGCAATTCCAACTGGCGCGGACCGCTGTGGATGCCGATCAACTACATGCTCATCGAGTCGCTGCACGAATTCCACCGCTACTACGCCGACAGCTTCTCGGTGGAATATCCCAGCGGTTCGGGCTACCTGGCCAATCTGGAAGAGGTCGCCGACGGCCTCAGCCAGCGCCTGACCCGGCTGTTCCTCAAGGACGCCGATGGCAAGCGCCCGAGCATGGTCGACTATCCGCAATTGCAGAACGATCCGCGCAGTCGCGACCTGGTGCTGTTCCACGAGTATTTCCACGGTGAAAACGGCCGCGGACTCGGGGCTTCCCACCAGACCGGCTGGAGCGCCCTGGTGGCACTGCTGCTGCAACCCCGGCGCTAGCCGAGCACGCCGGGGTGCCGGTCCCGACCGGCACCACGGCGGACTGTGGCAAGGCTGCAGTTTTCCTCGGCCACCCCGGGTACTATGCTCTAGCCAGACATCCCGCCTTCGCGAGCCCGCATGACTGCCCCCGATGACGCCCAGCGTCTCCACGCCCTGAGCGAGTTGCAGATTCTCGATAGCGGCGTCGAAGCCGCCTACCAGGACATCGTCGTCCTGGCCTGCCAGCTGACCCGGGCGCCGGTGGCCTTCATCACCCTCGCCGATCGACACCGTCTCTGGTTCAAGGCCTGTCAGGGCCTGACGCTAGCCGAGGTGCCGGTCGACGCCTCCCTCTGCCACCTGGCGATCCGTACCCCGCGTGAGCCCTTCCTGGTGGAAGACCTGCAAGGCGACCCACGCGTCGCCCATCTCCGGTCCGCTCCCGGGCTGGAAGGGATGCGCGCCTACCTGGGCATCCCCCTGCTCGACCGGCACGGGGTCGCCCTGGGCACCCTCTGCGTGATGGACGACCGGGTTCGGCGTTTCGAGACGGCTCAGGTCGACAACCTGCAACGGCTGGCCCGACAGGTCATCATCCTGCTGCAACAGCGCGATACCCTGCGCCAGCTGGAAGAGCTGGACATCAACTTTTCCGCCTTCATGAACAACGGGCCCTTCATCGCCTACATCAAGGACCGCGACTGGCGCTACCGCTATGTCAACGAGCCGTTCCTGCAGCAGCTTGAATTGACCCGCGACGAGGTCATCGGCCAGGACGACTTCACCATCTGGCCAGAGGCGGCGCCCCGTTTTCGCCAGGTCGACGAGCAGGTGATGAACGAACTCAAGCCGAGCCGCCTCGTCGAGCGCATGACCGCCCTCGATGGCCGCCGCCTCTTCTGGCAGTCCTACAAGTTTCCCCTGGTCACCCGCCAGGGCATCGCCCTGGCGGGCCTGTCGGTGGACGTCACCGAGCACATCGAGCAACAGCACATGCTGGAGGCCTCGCAGCGCCAGTTGCTGGGCATGATGCAGGCCGCCGAGCAGCGCAGCGTCACCGATGCCCTGACCGGCCTGTTCAATCGACGCGCCTTCGACCTGCGCCTGGCGGAGCACCTGCTGCGCGCCGAGGAGCAGCGCACGCCGCTGTCCATGCTGTTGATCGACGTGGATCACTTCAAGGCCTACAACGACGCCTATGGTCACCAGGCGGGTGATAGCGCCTTGCAGGCCGTCGGCCAGCTGCTGCTGCAGAGCTGTCGCGACAACGACGCCTGCTTCCGCTACGGCGGCGAGGAATTCGCCATCCTGCTGCCGGGTGCCGATCTCACCGCGGCCCACCTGGTGGCCGAGCGCTGCCGCGCCGCCGTCGCCAACCACGCCTGGTCACGACGTCCCATCACCCTGAGCGTCGGCCTGGCCACCCACAGGGCCGGGATGGATGCCTACACCCTCACCGAAGGCGCCGACCGGGCGCTCTATGCAGCCAAGGGCGCCGGCCGCAACCGCATCGCCGCGGAACCCGGACCCGAAGCCCCTGCCAATCCGGAATGACGCCCAAAACAAAAAACCCGCCGAAGCGGGTTCTTTGTTGCGACCATCCCAACATCCTGTCAGGCGCCATCCTGGCCTGGTCTTCGTCCGTGACCTCAGGGCTGCGCATCCTGCGCGGCTGATGGGTGTAGATTACGCAGCCCCCGCAGGTGGCAACATGGCCAGGTGACACCACTGCGTGTAAGCCTTTTGCCATACCCCGCCCGGTCCGCCCGCCAACCCTGAATCGCGCCCAACAAAAAACCCGCCGAAGCGGGTTCTTTGTTGCGACCATCCCAACATCCTGTCAGGCGCCATCCTGGCCTGGTCTTCGTCCGTGACCTCAGAGCTGCGCATCCTGCGCGGCTGATGGGTGTAGATTACGCAGCCCCCGCAGGTGGCAACATGGCCAGGTGACACCAGTCGGTGTAAGCCTTTTGCCATAGCCTGGGGAACATGGCGACCGCCGCCTCGACTAATGCTGACCCCCGCCGAAGATCCGCCATGGCCCTCTCGACCTCCTTCGCTATCGTGCAACAGCAGATGCGCCGCGCTGCCGGCCTGGTCTGGAGTACCTCTCCCGCGCTGATGATCGGCCTGATCCTGGCGACCCTCGTCGCCGGCCTGCTGCCGGCGCTGGCCGCCTGGCTGGGGCAGCGCATCGTCGATGCCGTGGTGGCGGCCATGCGGCTGCATGCCGACCAGGGCCAGGCACCGCTGTGGCCGGTACTGAAGTTCGTGCTGGCCGAAGCCGGGGTACTGGCGGCCCTGGCGGGCGCCCAGCGGCTGCTGTCGGTGCAGCAATCGCTGCTGCGGGTACGTCTGGGGCAGACGGTGAATCTGCTGATCCTGGAAAAGGCCCAGACCCTGTCGCTGGCGCAATTCGAGGACGCCGACTTCTACGACAAGCTGGTGCGGGCCCGGCGCGAGGCCTCCATCCGGCCCCTGGCGCTGGTGACCAAGTCCCTGACCCTGTTGCAGAACCTCATTTCCCTGATCAGCTTCGCCGTGTTGCTGGTGCATTTCTCGCCTTGGGCGCTGCTGTTGCTGGTGGTGGGCGCCCTACCGGTGTTCCTGGCCGAGGCGCGCTTTTCCGGCGATGCCTTTCGCCTGTTCAGCCGGCGTGCGCCCGAGACCCGCCGCCAGACCTATCTGGAGACGCTGCTTTCCCACGAGGCCTACATCAAGGAGGTCAAGCTGTTCGGCCTGGCGCCGCTGCTGCTGGAGCGCTATCGCACCACCTTCGCCAAGCTCTACGCCGAGGACCGCCGCCTGACGCTGAGACGTGACGGCTGGGGTTTCGTCTTTGGCCTGCTGGGCACCCTCGCCTTCTATGCCGCCTATGCCTGGGTGGTGCTCGATACCGTGCGCGGCCGCCTGAGCCTGGGCCAGATGACCCTCTACCTCACCCTGTTCCGCCAGGGCCAGGGCGCGGTCAGCGCCAGCCTGACCGCCCTGGGCGGCCTCTACGAGGACAGCCTCTACCTGAGCAATCTCTATGACTACCTGGGCCAGCCGACCAGCGCCGAAGGCGGCAGCCTCACGGCGGGCAGCCAGCCTGGCGACGGCCTGAGATTCGAAGGGGTTGGCTTCACCTATCCGGGCGCGCCCGCGCCAACGCTCAAGGACATCGGCTTTCACCTGGCGCCGGGCCAGAGCCTGGCGCTGGTGGGGGCCAACGGTTCGGGCAAGACCACCCTGATCAAGTTGCTGACCCGCCTGCACAACCCGACCCAGGGCCGTATCCTGCTCGATGGCAGCGATCTGCAGGAGTGGCAGCCGGCGGCCCTGCACAGGCGCATCGGCGTCATCTTCCAGGACTTCATCCGCTACCAGCTCACCGCCGGTGAAAACCTGGGCGTCGGCGACACCCAGGCCTTCAATGACGAGGCGCGCTGGCGCAAGGCGGCCGAGCAGGGGCTGGCCGACGAGGTCATCGCCGGTCTGCGCGAGGGCTACGAGACCCAGCTCGGACGCTGGTTCATGGGCGGCCAGGAACTGTCTGGCGGGCAGTGGCAGAAGATCGCCCTGTCGCGCGCCTACATGCGCGAGGACGCCGACATCCTGGTGCTGGACGAACCCACCGCCGCGCTGGACGCCGCGGCCGAGGCGGTGATCTTCGAGCGCTTTCGCGCCCAGGCGCAGCAACGCATGACCCTGCTGATCTCCCATCGCTTCTCCAGCGTGCGCAACGCCGACCAGATCCTGGTGCTGGAAGATGGGGAGATCCGCGAGCGGGGCGATCACGAGGGGTTGCTGGCCAGCGGTGGTCGCTATGCCCAGCTGTTCGATCTGCAGGCCAGAGGCTATCGCTGATCGCCGGTGGCGAACTTCGCGCCAGGGGGTCTGCCCAACGTTTGACAACCACTCGCGGAGGCCGCATGAACGATCAGATCAAGGAAAACCCCGACGACCTGGACATCGATCCGGACATCGCGCCCGATCCCGAGGAGCCCGTGGGCGAAGATCCGGATGACAAGCCGGTCGAGGAGCGCCTGCCGCAGAAGAATCCGCGCAATCCGGAGTACAGCTGATGAACGCCATCCTGCCGCTGCCCGAGGATGAAGACCCGGAAGGGCTGCATCCGGCGGAGTTGCCGGCCGACGAGGACGATGCGCCGCCGGTGGATCCGCTGTGAAATCTGGCGTCAGTATTCGGATGGATCTGGCGTAGGGTTTGCCCTCACCCCGGCCCTCTCCCGGAGGGAGAGGGGAAAGAGCCGACCGTAGGTTGGGTTGAGCGCAGCGAAGCCCAACGGGTGAGTCATCACGTCCAGATTGTTGGGCTTCGACGATGGAGTTGTCTCAGCCCAATCTACGGATTTCACGCCATGAAAAAGGTCCGCCGTAGCGGACCTTTTCTTTTGCCCTATTTCGCGCCGGGTTGCGGTTTGTAGAGTTCGAGCAGCTTGAGCGTGACGCCATTGGTCCAG
The DNA here is from genome assembly GCF_030175875.1 of Pseudomonas sp. HR1. NCBI lineage: Bacteria > Pseudomonadati > Pseudomonadota > Gammaproteobacteria > Pseudomonadales > Pseudomonadaceae > Pseudomonas > Pseudomonas sp. HR1. Next base: position 78,091 of record NZ_JASNRF010000003.1, on the reverse strand, counting down.
CCGAAGCCGTCCTGCAACTCGTATTCACCGCCGCCACCGCCCTGGCCGCCGGTGAGATCGTATTTCTCCACCAGCTTCTGCTCCCGGGCGTAGAGGTTCTGCACCTGGGTCAGGAAGCGGGTGCCAATGTCGGCAGCCAGCTTGTCCTGCTGGTAGCGGCGCAGGCCGTCCACGGCCACCCACTGCAGCGGTGCCCAGCCATTGGGTTCGTCCCACTGCTGGCCGGTCTTGACCGTGGTGGTGGCGATGCCGCCCGGACGCAGCAGCTGGTTGGCCACGGTCGCCGCGGTCTGGTCGGCACTGCTCTGGCTGGCGGCGCCCACGAACAGCGGGAACAGGGTGGCGGCGGAGAGCTTGTCGGTGCGGCGCTTGGCCTGCCAGTCGAAGTCGGTGTAGTAACCGGCGGGATTCCACAGGTAGCGGTCGATGGCCTGCTGACGGGTCTTGGCCTTCTGGCTGTAGGCCTGGACGCAACTGGCCTCGCCGGTCTTCTCGCAGGCCTTGGCGATGGTCTGCTCCAGGTGATAGAGCAGGCTGTTGAGGTCAACCGGCGCGATGGCGGTGGTGCGGATGGTCGCCAGGGTCTTGCCGTCGCCCAGCCAGCGCGAGGAGAAGTCCCAACCGCTCTCGGCGCCGGCGCGCAGGTCGCGATAGACCTCGCCGGCCGGTCGGCCCTTGGCCTGGGCGGCGGTGGCCAGGTCTTCCATGTAGGACTCCTGACGCGGGGTGTCGCGGGCATCCCAGTAGCGATTGAGCAGGGTGCCATCGGCCAGTCTGACCACATGGGCATTGGCCTGGCCCGGTTGCAGGCCTTCGGCGCCGGCCATCCAGTAGGCGTATTCCTTCTGCAGCTGCGGTAGGTAGCGACGATAGGCGGAGTCGCCTTCCAGGCTGGCCTGCAGGTCGACCATGTAGGCGAAGAACGGCGGTTGCGAGCGACTCAGGTAGTAGCTGCGGTTGCCGTTGGGGATGTGACCGTAGACGTCGATCTCATGGGCGAAGTTGTCCACCATGTCGCGGACCAGGTCGGTGCGCCCGTCCTTGGCCAGCCCCAGCATGGTGAAGTAGGAATCCCAGTAGTAGACCTCACGGAAGCGGCCACCCGGCACCACATAGGGCTTGGGCAGCGGCAGCAGGCTGCTGTAGGCCGGCACCTCTTCGTAATGGCGGGTCAGCACCGGCCAGAGGTCCTTGACGTGGGTGGGCAGGTCGGCCCCCGCCTTGGGCGGGGCGGCCTTGATCGGATCGGATTCTTCGAAGTTGGCGCTGACGAAGGCCTTGAGGTCGAAGCCCGGCTTGTCGCGCTGGGCCAGGTAGTCCTGGCGGATGTCGGCTGGATTGCGCTTGGGCAGGGCATCGACGAATTGCTTCTGGTCGCTGAACAGCTTGCCCTGCTGCACCGCGGCGAACAGCTCGGGATAGGCCTGGTCCGGCGGCACGGCGCGGGCGTTGCTGGCGTCGCGCCAACTCCAGGTCGGGGTTTCCGGCTTGCTGCCCTCATGGGCGCAGGCGGCGAGAAAGGCGATGGACAGGGACAGGACGAGCATCCGCGCGGGTGGCGCAGGTGGCAGGCGTTTCATGAAGCGCTCCTTTTCTTGTCGACACGACAGCAGCCGCAACGGAGGTTGCGACTCGAAAGGATCGACCCTGGCGCGCCGCGACAGTTCGCCGCGACCGGCTCAGCCGCCCGGACGCAGACGCCTCACGCAGCGCGCCAGCTCTTCCAGGCCGAAGGGTTTGCCGATAAGTTCGACGCCCTCTTCCGCCAGCTCCGGCAGGGACGCCGGATCCGCCTGGCCGGACAGATAGAGCACCGGCAGTCCGGGCGTGGTGGCTCGCGCCTGCTCGGCCAGTTGCCGGCCGTCCAGCCCGGCGAGACCGAGACTGGTCACCAGCAGGTCGATGCGCAGGGTGCCGGAGGCGATGAGCGCGACAGCGGTGGCGCTGTCGGCCACCGCCAACGGCGTGTAGCCCAGTTCCGCCAACACCTCGCCGATGATGACGCGGACTTCGCGCTCTTCTTCGACGATCAGCGCGCAGTCGCCGGAGACTTCCGGCAGCACCGGGCCCTCGGCGTCGTTGGGCGCGCTTTCCGGCGCCGGCCGGGCCAGCAGCCGCGGCAGATAGAGGCTGATGCAGGTGCCCTCGCCCACCACCGAGTGGATCTCCACCTGGCCACCGGACTGGCGGACGAAACCGTAGATCATCGACAGCCCGAGTCCGGTGCCGCGCCCGCTGGGTTTGGTGGTGAAGAAGGGTTCGCAGGCGCGCTTGAGGGTATCGGCGTCCATGCCGGTGCCGGTATCGCAGACCTGGATGCGGACGAAATCGCCGTCCACCGTCTCGATCGGCAGACCGATGCTCAGGGGTCCGCTGACATTGTCCACCCGGATGCTCAGGTTGCCGCCCTCGGGCATGGCGTCGCGGGCGTTGATGGCCAGGTTGAGGATGGCGTTTTCCAGCTGGTGCGGATCGCAGTGCAGCAGCCAGAGGTCGGTGTCGAGCTGGACGTCCTTGCGGATCTTCTTGCCCAGGCTGTGGCGCAGCAATTCGTGCATGCCCTGCACCAGCTGGCCGGCATCCACCGGGCGGGGTTCGAGCACCTGGCGGCGGGCGAAGGCCAGCAGCCGCTGGGTCAGGGCCGCGGCGTTCTCCGCCGAGCGGGTGGCGGTGTCCAGGTAGCGTTCCAGCTCCTGGATACGGCCCTGTTGCACCCGGCGGCGCATCAGGTCGAGGGAGCCGACGATGCCGGTCAGCAGGTTGTTGAAGTCGTGGGCGATGCCGCCGGTGAGTTGGCCGATGGCTTCCATCTTCTGCGCCTGGCGCAACTCTTCTTCCAGGGCCACCAGTTCCTGGCTGCGCACCTCGATGCGCTCTTCGAGGTTGCGATTGAGTTCGTCCAGCGCCTCGCGGGTGTGGACGGCTTCGCTGACGTCGCGGGAAATGGAGAGGAATTTCAGCGGGCTGCCGTCATCGCCGAGGATCGGCGTGACCACCACGTCCCACCAGCGCCGGGTGCCCTTGGCGGTGGGCGCGAGTCCGGTGAAGCGGCCGATGCCACCCTGCCGCGCCGCCTCGATGGCGGCGGTCACCTCATGGCGCTGCTCCTCGGGCCAGAGTTCGGCCCAGAGGCGGCCCTGGAAGGGAATGAAGTCGTCGATCTCCATGACCATGAGACCGCCCGGATTCATGTACTCCAGGCGCCCTTCCAGATCGATCAGCTTGATGCAGTCGACGCTGCAGACCATCACGCTGCGCTTGAAGGCCTCGCCCTGCCAGAGTTCGGCTTCATGGCGACGCTGCGCGGTGACGTCCAGCAGTACGCCGCCGGCCTCGCGCCGCTGGAACTGCAGGCAGCGCAGCTGGCCATCGGCGCCCTGGCGCCAGGCCTCCCAGACCTGCCCCGGGGCGGGCAGCAGGCCCTCGGGTGGCGCGCTGCGGCTCTGCAGATCGCTCAGCAACTCGGCGGGCGCGAGCCCCCGGGCCAGTACCTCGGCGTCCCGTTCCAGCATGGCCGCGCAGGCAGCATCCGCGCGCCATCTGGCGCGGCTGGGATCGTATTCGAACAGGCCGACGGCAAGGAACTGGGACATGGTGGTTAGTGGCCGGTAGGAGAAGGAGATGTCATAACGCCAGCAGACGAGGCGAACCCGTCTACGTTAACAGTTTCGACGTTTCGCTTCGCGCTGGGCTTCGACCACTGCACCGGAAAAATTACTCACTCGGTAGCGTTTTTCTCCACCGCATAGCGCCGCTCCAGGCCGCTATGGCCAAGGCCGACGCCCTTGCGCACCTTGAGCTGCACCGGGATGCGCTCCTTGAGGGCCTCCACGTGGCTGATGATGCCGATGGTCTTGCCACTTGCATTGAGCTGGTCGAGGGCATCCAGGGCGACCTCCAGGGTCTCGCCATCCAGGGTGCCGAAGCCTTCGTCGAGAAACAGCGAATCGATGCCGGTGCGCTGGCTGACCAGATCCGACAGGGCCAGCGCCAGGGCCAGGCTCACCAGGAAGCTCTCGCCGCCGGAAAGGGTGCGGATGTCGCGCAGGGCATCGGCCTGCCAGGTGTCGAGGATCTGCAACTCCAGTTCGGCGGCCTGGCGCCGGAAGAGTCGATAGCGACCGTGCAGGCGCATCAGCTGACCATTGGCCAGGTGCACCAGGTGATCCAGAGTCAAGCCCTGGGCGAACTTGCGGAACTTGGCGCCATCCGCCGAGCCGATCAGGCCGTTGAGATGCTGCCAGAGATCATGATCGCGCTCCTGGGCGGCGATCTCGCCGAGCAGCGCCTGCAGGCCGTCCCGCCGCCGTTCGTCTTCGCGCAGGGCGGCATTGACCTCGCCCTGGCGCTGACCCAGGGCGCGCAATTCGGCGCCGGCGGCGGCCAGTTCGGCATCCAGCTCGGCGGCGCTGCGCTCGGTGAGCGGCTCGGCAGCCAGGGCGGCGTGCCGCTCCCGCGCGGCCCCTGCCAGGGCGCGGGCTTCGGTCAGGGCGGTCTCGAGGCGGGTGCGCTCCGCGGTCAGGGCGCTGTGCTGGTGGTCGTCCAGTTGCGCGGCGCGCCAGGCTTCGGCGTCGGCGAAGGCACTGGCGGCCAGGGCGGCCTGCCAGCGCTCGCCGGCTTCGCGGGCCAGTTGCACCTCACCCGCCAGCCGCTCGTGCAGCGCCTGGTGCGTGCCCTGCAGCGCCGCACCCTGCTCGCGGCAGTCTTCCCAGGTCGCGGTCGCCTCGGCGAGCACGGCCGTAGCGGCCTCCGGCGCTACCGGGGCGGGGGTGACCTCGCCGGCGCGCTGGCGCCAGGTCGCGACCAGCGGGGCCAGGATGGCCAGGCGCTGGGCGAGCTCCTTGTGCAGCTGCTGCAAGGCCTGAGCGCGCTGGCTGTCGGCCTGCCAGAGCCGCCACTCCTGGTCGCGCTGGGCCAGCCATTCGCCGGCACGACCGGGGACCTCATGGCCCCAGCCAGCCAGTTCCTCGCCCAGCTGCCGCTCGGCCCTGGCCTGTTGTACCTGGGCCTGACGCAGCTCTTCGGCACCTTCGGCCAGCGCCTGGCGCGCCCGCTCCCAGGCGGCCTCGGCCAGCGCCAGGCGCTGTTCGGCATCGGCCTGCTGACGCGCCAGGCGCTGGGCTTCGTTGCGCCCCTCCTCGCCCTGCTGACGCAGGCCATCGAGGGTGGCGAGCACCTGCTGGATGCGCGCCAGTTCCTGATCCTGCCGGCGGCGCAATTCGGCGATGGCACCGGGCGCCTCGGGATCGGCGCCCAGGGCCGTGCAACGCTGGCGCCAGAGTTCGCCCAACTGGTCCAGCTGCTGACTGGCCTCGGCCTGCTGCTCGTAGGCCTGATCGAGTTGCGCCTTGAGCGCCGCCAGGGCTTCGCTGAGGTCCTTGCCTTCCTGGGTCAGGCGCTCCAGCTCGGCCTTGGCGTCCTGAAGGGCGGTCTGGGTGGCGGAGACGTCCAGGGCGGCATAGTCGGCCACCGCGGGGTGTTCGCGGGAGCCGCACAGCGGACAGGGTTCGTCGGGCTGCAACTCGGCGCGCTGGGCTTCCAGGCTGCGGATGACCCTTTCCTGTTCGAGCAGCTTTTCGCGCTCGCGCACCTGCTGGGCGACTTCACGATAGCGTCCACGCAGGGCCTCCAGGCGCACCTGATGCTCGCCATGCTGGCGCTGGCGTTCACCCTGGCTGCGCGCCAGGCGCTCCAGCTGGGCCTGCAGCTGACGCCGACGCTCGACCAGTTGGTCCAGCTGGTCCACCTCGTTGACCCGTCCCAGCGCCGCCTGCCAGAGGGCGCGCCAGGCCTTTTCGTCGCGGCCGTCCAGTGCGGCCTGCCAGCGTTCGTTCTGGGCCTGCTCCGCCGTCTGGGCCTGGGCGGCCTGCGCCTGCGCACGGGTCAGCGCCCCCTGCTGGGCCTCGCGTTCCTCGGCCAGCAGCTGCAGCTGACGGGTCTGTTCTTCCTGGCGGCGCGTCAGGCGCGCCAGGGCCTCGGCTCTTTCGTCGCGCAGGGCCAGCTGGCTGCGCCAGTCGCCCAGGCGCTCGCCGAGTTCGGCATGGCGGGTCCGCTCGGCCAGACTCTGCTCCAGGCGCTGTTGTTCATCCAGCGCCTGCGCCTGCTCCGCCTCGGCCTGGCGCAGCTGTTCGCCACTGGCGCCCAGGGCCTGGGCCAGGGCGGCGTCGCGGCGGCTGGCCAGGGTCTGGATCCGCTGGTCGAGCTGGGCCAGTTCGTCCCGGCTGCGCTGTTCACGCGCCGCGGCCTCACGCCAGGCCTGTTCGATGGGCAGCAGCCGCGCCGCCGGCTCGGCCGCGGCCAGCCGTTGGCGCTGCGGCTCGGCGGCGTCCCAGGCCTGCTGCGCCGCAGCCAGCCGGGTGGCGGCCTGCTGCTCGCCCGCCGTCGCCTGCTCCAGGGCGCTCAGCCACTGGCGCTGGACCTGCAAGGTCTTGAGGTCCGCGCCCAGGCGTTCTTCGCGCTGCGCCAGGCCGGTGCCTTCGGCGGCCAGTGCCTGGCGGCTTTCGTCATCCAGCACCTCGACCCCGGCGACGCGTTGGCGCAGGCCCTCCAGCACGCCCTTGGCCTCGCGCGCGCGTTCGAACACCCGTTGGGAGATCTGCCCGTACACCGCGGTCCCGGTCAGCTCTTCCAGCAATTCGGCGCGCTGGCTGGCGCTGGCTTCCAGGAAGGCGGCGAAGCCCCCCTGGGCCAAGAGCATGGAACGGGTGAAGCGCTCGAAGTCGAGGCCGGTGAGTTCTTCGGTGAGTCTGAGCTTGTCGCCGGTCTTTTCGGCGAGGATGCTGCCGTCGAGCCTGGCCAGTTCCACCTTGGGCGGCTGCAGGGCGCCATCGGCGCGGTCGCGGGCGCGTCTCTGGCTCCAGAAGGCCCGATAGCGCTCGCCACGCACGGCGAATTCCACCTCGGCGAGGCAGTCGCCGGTGTGACGGGTCATGAGTTCGTTGCTCTCTCCGCCCACCTTGCTCATGCGCGGCGTGCGGTGATAGAGCGCCAGGCAGATGGCGTCCAGCAAGGTGGTCTTGCCCGCCCCGGTCGGCCCGGTGATGGCGAACAGGCCGCTACTGGCGAAGGGTTCGGCGGTGAAGTCGATCTTCCACTCACCCTTGAGGGAATTGAGGTTCTTCAGGCGCAGGGTGAGGATCTTCATCGGGCTTTTCCAGGACGACTCGGCGAACCGCCGATTCTGGCATTGTTGGGCGCGCTCGCCCATGCCAACCGACCACTCGACCTGTGGTCGTGCCCACCGCTGAACTTGCTCCGGCCTCTGCTCTCAACTGCAAGGTATCGCTCTGCAACCACGTATCCCAGGAGGATTCGTCGTGCGCTCGCCCCTGTCTCCCTTAGATTTTCTCGGCATGCCCCTGCTGGTCGGCCTGGGCACCCTGGCGCTGGTCAGCTGCAGTGGCGGCCACAAGGTCGCGGCGCTGTGGCAGCCGCTGGCGACCTGGCTGGTCTAGGTGCTGAAAGCCCGGTGAGCCCTTAGATCACCGGGCGACCCCTCACGGCATGAATACCGCCCTCATGCAGTTCTTGTCCTTGGACTTGAACAGCTCGTAGCCATAGGGCGACTCTTCCAGGCTCATCGGATGGGTGAGCAGATAGGACGGATCCAGTTCACCCTTCTGGATGTGTTCGAACAGCCGCTCCACATAGCGCTGGCCCGGTTGCTGGCCCGATCTCAGGGTCAGGGCCTTGTTGACGATGGCGCCCATGGGGAATTTGTCGATCACCCCGCCATAGACCCCGATCACCGAGACCGTGCCACCCTTGCGACAGGCGCGGATGGCCTGGCGCAACGCCGAGCCGCGCTCGGTGTGCAGGCGCAGCAGCTGCTTGGTCTTGTCGTAGGCGTAGTCGACCTGGGTGCCATGGGCCTCCATGCCGACGCAGTCGATGCAGCGATCCGGACCGCGGCCACCGGTCAGCTCCAGCAGCGCCTCATGGATGTTGGTGGTCTCGTAGTCGAGGACGATGGCGCCGGCTTTCTCGGCCGCCAGTTGCAGGCGATCGCTGAAGCGGTCGATGGCGATGACCCGTTCGGCGCCCAGCAGGTAGGCGCTGCGAATGGCCATCTGCCCAACCCCGCCGCAGCCCCAGACCGCCACGGTGTCGCCGGGCTGGATGTCGGCGATGTCGGCGGCGTAGTAGCCGGTGGGCACGGCGTCGGAGACGAACACCGCCTGGGCGTCGCTGACCCCGTCGGGCACCTTGAACAGATTGACGTCGGCATAGGGCACCCGCACATAGGTGGCATGGCTGCCGGCATAGCCACCGAAGGCGTGGCTGTAGCCGAAGATGCCGGTGCAGGGCTGCCCATAGGCCAGTTCGGTCAACTCGGGCTTGGGATTGCTGTTGTCGCAGCAGTTGTAGTCTTCGCGCTGGCAGTGCTCGCAGTCACCGCAGCCGAGGATGGAGACCGTCACCACCCGGTCGCCGATGGCCAGGCCCTGATTGCGCAGGCCGCTGCCCAGTTCGACGATCTCGGCGAGGAATTCGTGGCCGATGATGTCGCCCGGCTTCATCGCCGGGACGTAGCCGCCCAGCAGATGCAGGTCCGAGCCGCATACCGAGGACATGATGACGCGCACGATGGCGTCACGCGGGTTGAGGATCTCCGGATCCGGGACGGTTTCCACCTGCAGACGGTTGGGGGCTTGCCAGGTCAGGGCGCGCATCATTCGGTCCTCGCTTGGGTGCCCAGGCCGGCGTCGAGGTCGGCCTGGGGTTCGTCGGCCGGACGGCTCACCGGCGGATGGGGGGGTGCCAGGGGTCGACCGCTGCGGGTGACCTCGGGGGTGGCGATCTCGCCGGTCTCCAGTTGCTGCTTGAGGCGCCGCAGACCCAGGTTGACCGCCTTGCCGGTGAAGCGGCTGATGCCTTCGGTGACCGCATGGCCGAGCAGGCCGGCCGGGGCTTCGCAGGCCAGTACCGCCTGGACCAGGGTGCCGCGGCCCTGGGGCGCGTCGCTGAAGGTCAGGCTGGCCTTGTGCGCCATGACCGTGCCGGGCACGGTGCTCCACAGCAGGAATTCGTTTTCGCGACGCTCGCTCTGCTCCAGGGTCCAGCTCAGGGTGCGCCCCAGGGGACCGGAGGCATGCCAGTGGCTGTCGCCATCGGCGCCTAGTTCGATGCGGTCGACAAAGGGCAGCAGCTCGCGCAGGTGCTGCAGGTCAGAGCAGTAGGCGAACACCTCTTCACGCGGCTTGGCGATGGTGACGCTGCGCTGGATGGCGGTGGGATTGCGCCAGCCCCAGCGCTCGGCCAAGGCCTGCTCGAAGGGCGAAGGCTGCAAGGCGGCCTTGAGTTCGCACCGCTGTCGGACCCCGCGGCTGAGCGCCATGGCCCCCAGGGCCAGCTTCACGCAGCCGGTCAGACCACCGCGGCGCAGACCGCCAAGGATCAGCAGGCCGCCGCCCAGCAGGGACACCAGGCGTTCGGTGCCCTGGACATTGGGTACCTGGTTGTCGGTGCGCTCATGGCGCGTGGCAGCGAGGGGTTGCGATAGGTCGTGCATGGGGTCTCCTCCGGTATGGGCTACATAGAGAGGGTGACCCCGGGCAAACGGGCCTTGTTCCGGACGAAAAAGCTGGTCCGATGGAAGCGTTTCGCTGCGATCAGGCCGGCAACTCGCCGAGAACCTCGCGGTAAAGGCCTTCCAGACGACTGCGCAGCTCGTCATCCAGGGTCTCGGCGGCCAGGCGCTGGCTGAAGACGTCCAGCGGACTGAGCTCCTCCAAGGTCTCGCGCGGATTGCCCTGCAAGGTAGGCGCTACCAGGCTGCGCGCACGCCTTACCCGCAGCACCTCCAGCGGCAGGTCGGCCACCAGTGCCGAGATACGCGGCTGCAGATCGGCCAGGTAGTCGTCACCGACCACCACCACCTCGGCCCACACCGGGCACGCGGGACTGCCATCGGCCGCTGCCTCGATCAGAGCCGCGCCCAGGGTGTCGAGGCTGCCCTGCACCACGGCCAGGGGCTGGAAACAGGGCACCGCCAGGGGCGTGACCCGCTCCAGGGCACTGCCGAACTCCACCAGCAGGACTTCCTTGTCCCGCTGCTCGTCGAAACTCAGGCACAGCGGCGAGCCGCTGTAGCGCACCTGCTCCAGGCCGCCAACCCGCTGGGGTCGGTGGATATGGCCGAGGGCGATGTAGTCCGCCGGCGGAAAGGCGCTGGTGGGAAAGGCGTCGAGACTGCCGACATAGATCTCCCGCACCGACTCGCTGGCGCTGGCACCCACGGTGGTCAGGTGGCCGGTGGCGATGATCGGCAGCGTCGCGCCCAGTTCCGCGCGGCGCGCCTCGGCCAGGGCGTAGAGCTCGGCGTAGTGGCCCTGGATGGCCTGCTGCAGCGCCTGGCGCTTGTCATCGGCGCTCTGCCCGGCCTGGCTCTGCAGCACGTCACGCGGCCGCACGAAGGGAATGCCGCAGAGCAGCGCGCCGAGCTCGCCGTCGCGACGACGCAATTCCAGCAGCTGATCGGCCGGCGTCGCGCTGACGCAGGGGATCACCCGGGTGTCCAGGCAGGCGAGCAATTCGCGGGACTCGGCCAGCACCGCGGCGGAATCATGGTTGCCGCCGAGCACCACCAGGCTGGCGCCGGTAGCACGCAGGGCGACGATGAAGCCGTTGTACAGCTCGCGGGCGTAGCTCGGCGGCGTGGCGGTGTCGAAGATGTCTCCCGCCACCAGCACCACGTCCACCTCCTGCTCCGCCACCTGGTCGACCAGCCAGGCGAGAAAGGCGCGATGCTCGGCCTCGCGGGTGCGCCCGAGGAAATGCTGCCCCAGGTGCCAGTCGGAGGTGTGCAGCAGGCGCAGGCCGCTGGCGGGCGAAGCCTTGCGGGCGCGCCTGGGCTTGGGTTTTTCCTCGGGGGCGGCGGGCAGATCGAACAGCGGGAGGTTTTCCATGGGTATCGGCGGTCAGCGCGGCAAAGGGCGCAGTATCCTCTCCGGGGCGCCGGAGGGAAACCGTCCCGCGCCCCGACCGGACCGGCGTGCCCAGTGCCTGAAGCCTAGTACCGCGGCTCTAGACGCTGACCGGAGGCGGCATCGAACAGGTGCAGGTGCTCCTGCGGCACGCGCAGCTGCAGGACGTGGCCCGGCGCCGGCCGCTGCTGATGCGGCAGGCGCACCACCAGCCCCTGCTCGCCCCAGCGCCCATGGGCCAGGTTGTCGGCGCCGAGGATCTCCAGGGTGCGGACCACCAGCGGCAGCCCCTGCTCGGGGTCGCTGCAGGGTTGCAGGTGCTCGGGCCGGATGCCGAGGCAGACCGGGCGTCCGGCCAGGTGGCGATAGCCCGGCCCGAGGGGCAGCCGCAGACCGCCCGGCATGTCGCAGTGACTGCCCGCGGCGTCGACCTGGCCGTCCAGCAGATTCATTGCCGGACTGCCGATGAAGCTGGCGACGAAGCGCGTCGCCGGGCGTTCGTAGACCTCCACCGGAGTGCCGAGCTGTTCGACCACCCCTGCCTGCATCACCACCACCCGCTGGGCCAGGGTCATGGCCTCCACCTGGTCGTGGGTGACATAGAGGCTGGTGGTCGCGAGTCGCTGGTGCAGCTGCTGCAACTCCAGGCGCATCTGCACCCGCAGCTTGGCGTCCAGGTTGGACAGCGGCTCGTCGAACAAAAACACCGCCGGATCGCGCACCAGGGCGCGGCCCATGGCCACCCGTTGGCGCTGGCCGCCGGACAGCTCTCGCGGCCGCCGTTCGAGCAGGCCATCCAGTTCCAGGATGCGCGCCGCCTCCTTGACCCGGGTGGCGATCTCGGCGCGGCCGAGACCGGCGATCTTGAGGCCCCAGGCCAGATTCTCGGCCACGCTCATGTGCGGATAGAGCGCATAGTTCTGGAACACCATGGCGATGCCGCGCGCCTTGGGTTCCAGCGCGGTGACGTCCCGCCCGCCGATGTGGATGCTGCCGGCGCTGACCCGCTCCAGCCCGGCCACCAGCCGCAGCAGGGTGGACTTGCCACAGCCCGAAGGGCCCACCAGCACGATGAATTCGCCATCCGCCACCTGAAGATCAAGCGGCTGGATGACCTGGGTCTTGCCGTTCCAGCGCTTGGAGACGGCTCTGAGTTCGAGGTTTGCCATGATTACTTTTCGCTATCCACCAGACCGCGCACGAAGGCACGTTGCATGACCAGCACCACCGCCACCGGCGGGATCAGGGTGAGCAGCATGGCCGCCATCACCTGGTTCCACTGCGGCGCCCGCTCGCCGAGCGAGAGCATGCCGCGAATGCCGGCCACGGCGGTGCCGAGATCGGGGTTGCTGACGATCAGCAGCGGCCAGAGGTACTGATTCCAGCCGTAGATGAAGGTGATGACGAACAGCGCCGCCAGGTTGGTCCGCGACAGCGGCAGGACGATGTCGCGAAAGAAGCGCAACGGCGAGGCGCCATCGATGCGCGCCGCTTCCAGCAACTCGTCGGGCAGCGTCAGGAAGAACTGGCGGAACAGGAAGGTGGCGGTCGCCGAGGCCATCAGCGGCAGGGTCAGGCCGGCGTAGCTGTCCATCATTCCCAAATGGCCGATGGTGTCCACGGTGGGAAAGATGCGCACCTCCACCGGCAGCATCAGGGTGATGAAGATCAGCCAGAAGGCCAGGGTGCGCAGTGGAAAGCGAAACCAGACGATGGCGAAGGCCGAGAGGATGGACACCGACAGCTTGCCCAGGGTGATGCCCAGCGCCATCAGGAAGCTGTTGAGCAGCAACCGCCAGAACGGCGCGGTGCTGTTGCCCACGCCCTGGGTCCAGATCAGGCTGAGGTTGTCCCAGAGATGGCGCCCCGGGATCAGGCTGATGGGCGTGGCGAACACCGCCCGGTCATCGAGGGTGGCGGCCACGAAGGCCACATAGAGCGGAAAGAGGATGACGCCGATGCCCAGCACCAGCATCAGGTGGCACAGCAGCGTCAGTCCGCGGCGATTCTCGATCATTGATAGCGTACCCGGCGTTCGACGTAGCGGAACTGCACCACGGTGAGCACGATGACCAGCAGCATCAGCACCACCGACTGGGCGGCGGAGGCGGAGAGGTCGAGCCCGGTGTAGCCCTCGCGGTAGATCTTGTAGATCAGGGTGGTGGTGGCCTGCACCGGGCCGCCGCCGGTGGCGGCGTCGATCACCGGAAAGGTGTCGAAGAAGGCGTAGACCAGGTTGACCACCAGCAGGAAGAAGCTGACCGGCGCGATCAGCGGCAGCGACAGCTGCAGGAAGCGGCGCAGCGGCCCGGCGCCGTCGATGGCGGCAGCCTCCAGCAGCGAGCGCGGGATGGCTTGCAGCGCGGCGAAGAAGAACAGGAAGTTGTAGCTGATCTGCTTCCACACCGAGGCGAGCACCACCAGGAACATCGCCTGGCCGGCGTTCTGGGCGTGGTTCCAGTGATAGCCGTAGCGCTCCAGCAGCAGGGTGAGCAGACCGAGACCGGGGTTGAACAGAAAGATCCACAGCACCGCGGCGATGGCCGGCGCCACCGCATAGGGCAGCAGCAGCAGGGTCTGGTAGACCCGGCTGCCGCGCACCACCAGGTCGACCAGCGCCGCCAGCACCAGGGACACCAGCAGGCCGCAGCCGGTCACCAGGGCGCTGAAGGTCAGGGTGGTCCAGAAGGAGGCCAGATACAGCGGGTCCTGGAATAGCTGACGGAAGTTGTCGAGGCCGACGAACTGGCTGGACAGGCCGAAGGGATCGACGCTCTGCAGCGAATACCAGAGCGTCTTGCCGGCGGGCCAGAGAAAGAACACGGCGGTGATCGCCAGTTGGGGCGCCAGCAGCGCATAGGGCAGCCAGCCGGTGGGAAAGACCTGACGGGATGTGGACATGGGCGCACGCATCGTCGCGAAAAGAGGAGCGGCGCCGACAGTCGTCGGCCGGCGCCGCCAGGGCGGATCCCAGGCTTACTGGGTGGATTTCTCGAAGCGGCGCAACAGCACGTTGCCGCGCTGCACGGCGGCATCCAGCGCCTGCTGCGGAGCCTGCTTGCCGGTCCAGACGCTTTCCAGCTCTTCGTCGATCACCGCGCGGATCTGCGGCATGTTGCCCAGGCGCAGGCCCTTGGTGAAGGCCAGCGGCGGCTTGTTCAGCATCTGCCGGGTGGCGATGTCGGCCCCCGGATTCTTGGTATAGAAGCCCTGCTCGCGGGTCAGGTCGTAGGCCGCCTTGGTGATCGGCAGGTAGCCGGTCAGCTGATGCCATTCGGCGGCGATCGCCGGCTGCGCCAGGAAGGCGAGGAATTCGGCCACGCCGCGCTTCACCGCCGCATCCTGGCCCTTGAACACCCAGAGGCTGGCGCCGCCGATGATGGCGTTCTGGGGAGCGCTCTTGAGGTCGCCGTCATAGGGCATCATGGCCACACCGAAGTCGAATTTGGCGTAGTGGCGGATGTTGGCCAGCGAGCCGGACGAGGTGGTCAGCATGGCGCAGTCGCCGTTGTAGAACTTCTCCGTGGGTTCGTCCTTGCGGCCGACGTAGGTGAAATCGCCGCGCTTGCCCATCGCCTGCAACAGGGCGATGTGCCTGACCTGCGGCGCCTGGTTGAACTCCAGCACCGCGTCGCTGCCCAGGTAGCCGTTGTCCTGGCTGGCGAAGGGCAGGCCGTTCCAGGCGCTGAAGTTTTCCAGCTGGACCCAGCTCTGCCAGCCGCTGGTATAGCCACACTTCAGGCCGGCGGCGCGCAGCTTGGCGCTGTCGTCGGCGAGCTCCTGCCAGGTCTTGGGCGGCGCTTCCGGATCGAGGCCGGCCTGCTTGAAGGCCGCCTTGTTGTAGTAGAGCACCGGGGTGGAACTGTTGAACGGCATGGACAGCAGCTGACCGGTCTTGGCGTCGCTGTAGTAGCTGGCGACGGTGGGTACGAAGCCCGCTTCATCCAGCTTCACGCCCGCGTCCTTGAACACCTGGTAGACCGGCTCGATGGCGTTGGACGCCATCATGGTCGCGGTGCCCACTTCGTAGACCTGCAGGATGGCCGGCGGCTTGCCGGTCCGGAAGGCGGCGATGCCAGCCGCGAGATTCTGCTCGTAGTTGCCCTTGTACACCGGCTGCACCTGGAATTCCGGGTGCGCCTGGTTGAAGCGCTGGGCCAGGGAGTCGACCTCCTTGCCAAGCTCCGCATCCATCGAATGCCAGAAGGGAATGGGCGTGGCCGCCCAAACCGGGCCGCCGCTCAGCAGCCCGAGCACCACACCCAACGTCATACCGCGAAGCGAAGCCTGCATGTCCGTACCGCCCTTGTCGAAGGTCCAGGAATCGAAAGCGCGAAAACGCGCCTCCCGTGTTCGGAAGGCAACATGCCAGGGAAAGATGACAGTCAGGCTACAGTGAAGGCGGCACACGCAATCCCTCTGAAAGGTGCGCCGTAGAGCCATTCAGCGACGAAACCCGGGCGCGCGCGGCGGCAGCCCGACGCGACCAGGTCGCCCCAGCTGCCAGGTACTAGCAACGACCCGCTGGCGATGACGCCAGCGCCAGTCGCTGCACCAGGCTGGGCACCAGGCTCAGCACGCCCAGCAGCGCCATGCCCAGACCGACCCACAGGGGTGCGCGCAGGCCCTGGCCGGCATCGATGGCCGCGCCGCCGGCCCAGGCGCCCACCGCCAGGCCCGCGGTGATCACCGAGGTGTGCAGGGTGTTGACCAGCGGGCCCGGCGTGGCCGCGGCCATGACCCGGGCGACCATGGCCGGGTTGAGGGCCACCCCGGTCAGGCCGATCAGCACCAGGGCCAGCAGGCTGGCCGCGGCGCTGTCGGCGCAGCTGACGAAGAGGGCGAAGCCCAGCGCCAGCACCGCCAGACCGACACCCTGCACCTTGAGGGTGTAGCGATCGGCCAGGCGCCCCACCAGCAGATTGCCCAGCACGTTGGCGAGGCCATACCCCATCAGCAACCAGGGAATGGTGGTGGCCGCGAAACCCGTCACCTGGATGAGGATGGGCGAGAAGTAGCTGAAGCCGGCAAAGGTCGCGCCGATGATCAGGCCGCTGGTGAGGTAGGCCGCCCAGAGTCTGCCACTGACCAGGGTCCGCAGCTCCCCGCCCAACTGCCCGGCCGCGCGCGCTGGCGCCCGCGGCACGCAGAGGCCGACCAGCAGGGTGCAGCAGGCCGCCAGCAGGGCGACCGCCCAGAAGCTGGCGCGCCAGCCGGCCAGTTGCTCGATCAGTACCGTACCCGGCACCCCGAACACCGGCGCCAGCATGAGTCCGGACAGGATCAGCGAGGCCGCCCGGCCGCGGCGATCCGGCGTGACCAGGTTGGCGCCCAGGGTCAGACAGAGGCCGATGCTGGCGGAGCTGGCGATGCCCATGAGCACCCTCCCCGCCGCCATCACCGGATAGCTGACCGCCAGCGCGGCCACCACGGCGCCGACCAGATAGAGCGCCAGCAGCCACAGCAGCGCCGACTTTTCCGCCAGGCGCAGGGCCAGCAGCAACAGGGTCAGCGGCGGGCCGCCCAGGGCCATGCCCAGGGCATACCAGGAGATCAGATAGCCGATCTGGCCGAGGGAGACACCGAGATCGGCGGCCAGCGCCGGCATCATGCCGGCCACCATGAATTCGGCGGTGGTCAGCGCGAAGATGGTCAGGGCCAGCAGATAGATGAGACGGGGGATGGCGGGTGAGGCAGTCATGACAGGCGAAACATTCCAGAACAGCGGACAGGAGCGGCGGTAGCGGACCGGACGTGCGGACAGGGGGCGCGCATGCCGGAGGTGGGAGCGCAGGCCCAGGGGTCGAGCGGCAAGGCGGCCACCTTAGTGGCTGGGCCAGGGCCCGGTCAAACGCCGGGCCGCCGGGCTAGATGCGGAAATCCTCGGCGATCAGCCCGGCCAGAGAGGCGCAGGCGGGGCTGCGCTCGCCCGGTGGCGAGGCCAGTCGCAACTCGTGCACCGGCAACGCGGGAAAGCCTTCTTCCGGCGTCAGTTCGCGCATCGGCGGGGTCATGCGTGCCCGGTCGGTGATGGCCACCGCCTGCCCCAGTTCGACCGCCGCTTCCAGCGCCGAAGAGGCGGCGCTGGTCACCACCGCATGCCAGCGCCGGCCCTGGCGGATCAGCAGGTCGATGCCCAGTTCGCGATAGCTGCAGCCCTCGCCGTGCAGCGCCAGGGGCACGCTGGCCTCCGCGCTCAGTTGCAGCCCGGGACCGGCGACCCACACCGGCTGGGTATGGCCGAATCTCTGGCCGTCCGCCCGGTCGGTGCGGGGCGGTCCCACCAGCAGCGCCAGGTCCAGCAGGCCCTGGCCAAGCCAGCGCCGCAATTGGCTGCTGTTGCCGGTGAGCACCTCCAGGACGATTCCGGGATGCTCGCCCTGCAAGCGCGGCAAGACGGCCTTGAGCAGGCGCGCGGCATAGTCCTCGGCCACGCCCAGGCGCACCTCCCCCACCACCGGCTGGCCGGTGAGACCGGCGAGGATACGGTCATGGGTCTGCAACAGGTCGGCGGTCTCGAGCAGCACGCGACGCCCGAGCGGGGTCAGGGTCACGGCCTGGTTGTCGCGCTCGAACAGCCGGCCGCCGGTCTGCTCTTCCAGCCGGCGGATCTGGCTGCTCACCGCCGAGGGGCTGCGATTGAGCTGCAGCGAGGCGGCGCGAAACTGTCCCAGCCGCACGATGGTGTGGAAGGTACGCAGGACGTCGATATCGAAGGGCGCTGACATGATGCGTTTTTATCGAACCATAGATACCGATAATGTCGTTTGAGTGTATTACCACCCTGGGCCAGGCTCAAGGCATCCCGTCAGCTGGAGTCCGCTCATGCCTGCCATCCTGTCTTCCCCCCTGCTGCGCCAACTCGCCCTGGTGCTCTGCTGGAGCGCCGGTTTCGTCGGCTATCGCTATGCCGCGGACCAGGCCCCTACCCTGCTGGTGACCTGCTGGCGCCTGCTGCTGGCCGCCCTCCTGCTGCTGCCCTTCGCCTGGGCCGAGGTGCGGCGCTTGCCGCTGAAGATCATCGGTCAGCAGGCGGGCATCGGCGTGCTGGCCTTTGCCGGCGCGGTAGGACCGGCGGCCAAGGCCATCGAACTGGGCGTCTCACCCGGGCTGGCGGCGCTGCTGTCGGATCTGTCGCCGCTGCTGGTGGCGCTGGGCTGCTGCCTGCTGCCGGGCCAGCGCACCAACGGCCGCCAGTGGCTCGGCCTGGGCCTGGGCCTGACGGGCGTCCTGCTGGCCACCGGCGCGGGACTGGGACTGGGCGTGGCCCCCGCCTGGGCCTATGCCCTGCCCCTGGGCAGTGCCCTGGCCCTGGCGCTGGCGACCCTGGTGCAGAGTCGCCTGCCGCCGAGTCGACTGGCGCTGCGGACGCAGCTCTTCATCCAGCTCGCGGCCAGCAGTCTGGTGATGCTGGGGGTGGCCGGGGTGGAAGGCCCGCTGACGCCACCGCTGACCCTCGGCTTCGCCCTGGCGGTGCTCTGGCTGCTGATCCCGACCCTGCTCGGCTTCGGCCTCTACTGGCTGTGCCTGCGTCAGGGCAGCCCGCAGGCGGTGAGTGGCGCGCTCTACCTGAGTCCGCCGGTGGCACTGCTCTGGGCCTGGGCCTGCTTCGACGAACCCCTGGCGCCGGGCATGCTGCTCGGCCTGCTGTTCGCCCTGGCGGGATTGCTGTGCCTGAATGCGGCGGAGCGGACCCGGCAACCGGAGCCGGCGCTGGGCGGGTGACTCTCTGGGGTGCGATGCCGACGGCCGTCAGCATCGGCGAAGGCCTCGCGTGGCGAGGCCGGCGGGCGGTCAGGCCTTGTCGTCGGCCTGCTCGTCGTGGTCCTTGAGCGCGGGTTTCTTGCCCGGTTGCGGCGCGTGCTCGGCATCGGGTGCGATGTCCTCGCCCTGATGCTTCTTTTCCTGCTGCACTTTCTTGTCGTGGGCGACGTTACGTGGATCGGTCATGGCATTTCCTCGCTCGTTAGGACAGTCAGCCCCCTTCGCCGCAGCACGCAGGCCGAGATGCCCGGGGTGAAGTTTCGAGCGAGACGGCGCGGAGCCGTTCCGGTACGCCGACGAAACGCTCTGAGGCGGGCCCTTCCGGCCGCTCCGCGCGCGTGATGCGGGCCTGCTGCAGCCTAGTATTTGAGCCGCCGCTCCTTGGACGGCGGATAGCCGAAGTAGGCCGAATACCTCTTGCTGAAGTGGGTGACCGAGGTGAAGCCGCAGGCCACCGCTACCTCCAGCACCGACAGGGTGGAATGCTGCAGCAGCCGGCGCCCCTCGGTGATGCGCAGCTCCAGGTAGTAGCGCATGGGCGCGGTATCGAGCTGCTCGCGAAACAGTCGCTCGACCTGGCGCCGCGAGCGGCCGGCATAGTCGCACAGCTGCTCGATGGTGAGGGGCTCCTCGATGTTGGCCTCCATCAGGGTCACCACCTCGCGCAGCGGCGGGGTCATCTGCACCTTGAGCGTCGGATTGACCTGGCGAAAGCGCGATTCCTCGAAGGCCAGGATGTTGACCAGGCCATCGGCCAGGGCGCTCCCGCACTGGGCGCCGATCCATTCGAGAAAGAGGTGGAAGGCACCGCTGGGACTGGCCGCGGTGAGCCGATCGCGATCCAGCACATGGCTTTCCGCAGAGGTCTTGCACCCGCGCACCCGTTCGCTGAAGGCGCTGCGCTGTTCGGGATGGATGGCGCAGCGATAGCCGTCCAGCAGCCCGGCCTGGCCCAGTTGCCAGGCGCCGTTCCACAGGCCGCAGAGGGTTACCTGCTGCCGGGCCACGCGCAGCAGCAGCGCCTTGAGCCGTGGATCCAGTTCCAGCGGCGTCCGCAGGCCGCCGCAGACCACCAGCAGGTCGAAGCGGGCGCCCTCCGCCGCACGGTAGTCGCCGTCCGGGCGGATGACGATGCCGAGGTCACTGAGTACCTCGGCGCCGGTCGGGCTGTAGGTGCGGGTGGCGAAGGTGCCGGCGGCCAGCAGGTTGGCGGTGACCAGGGTATCCAGCGCCTGGGTAAAGGACGGCAGGGAAAAGTGATCGAGCAGGATGAAGCCGACCAGCCGGGAAAATTCCGGCCGCGGTCGCATCGACTGCAACTGCAGGTAGTTCTTGCCCTGGATACCGCTGCCAAAGGTTCTGGAATCGATCACGCTGCGCTGCCTGCTGGGACCCTGGGTCATGCTAGCCGAAGCGCGGCCCGGCGATGATCGGACTGCGACAGCGGCGCACCGACGACCGCCATCCCACCTGACGCCCTTAGCCTGCTAAGCTTCGCCGCTTTTTTGCCACCTGCCCGTGCAGGTCGCCGCAGCCGGTGGGTGCACCGCCCTGCGCCCCATGACCGTGAATGGCCGCCAGAGCCAACGTCCGGCCCCTTCAACTGCCAGCTGGAAACCCCATGTCCACCGCCTCTCCGAGTCTGCAGCGCCGGCTCAAGCCCCGTCACCTCAACATGATCGCCATCGGCGGCTCCATCGGCACCGGCCTGTTCGTCGCCTCCGGCGCCACCGTGGCCACCGCCGGTCCGGGCGGCGCCCTGGCGGCCTATGCGCTGATCGGCCTGATGGTCTATTTCCTCATGACCAGTCTCGGCGAGATGGCCGCCTACCAGCCGGTGTCGGGTTCCTTCTCCATCTATGGCAGTCGTTTCGTCGAAGACGGCTTCGGCTTCGCCCTTGGCTGGAACTACTGGTACAACTGGGCGGTGACCATCGCCGCCGAGCTGGTGGCGGCGCAGCTGGTGATGGGCTTCTGGTTTCCCGAGGTGCCGGGGCTGCTCTGGAGCGCGCTGTTTCTCGGCCTGATGTTCCTGCTCAATGCGGTATCGGTGCGCGGCTTCGGCGAGAGCGAATTCTGGTTCGCGCTGATCAAGGTGACCACCGTGGTGGTCTTCATCGGCCTGGGCCTGGCCGCCATCCTCGGCATCTTCAGCGGCATCGAGCCGCCGGGGCTGACCATCTTCACCCAAGGCGAGGCGCCCTTCGTCGGCGGTCTGCAGGCCATGGTCGGGGTAGCCATGATCGCCGGCTTCTCCTTCCAGGGCACCGAGCTGATCGGCATCGCCGCCGGTGAATCGGAAAATCCGCGCAAGAACGTGCCCATCGCCATTCGCCAGGTGTTCTGGCGCATCCTGATGTTCTATGTGCTGGCGATCTTCGTCATCGGCATGCTGATCCCCTACACCGATCCGCGACTCCTGCAGAACGACGCCACCGACGTCTCCGTCTCGCCGTTCACCCTGCTGTTCGAGCGCGCCGGCCTGGCCTTCGCCGCCAGCCTGATGAACGCGGTGATCCTTTCGGCGGTGCTCTCCGCCGGCACCTCGGGCATGTATGCCTCGACGCGGATGCTGCACAGCCTGGCCGAGCAGGGCAAGGCGCCGCGCCTGTTCGCCCGCGTCGCGCGCAATGGCGTGCCGCGCAACGCTCTGCTCGCCACCACCGCGGTGGGCGCCCTGTGCTTCTTCACCTCCCTGGTGGGCGACAAGGCGCTCTATGGCTGGCTGCTCAACACCTCGGGCATGTGCGGCTTCATCGCCTGGCTGGGCATCGCCGTGTCCCACTATCGCTTCCGCCAGGGCTACCTGGCCCAGGGTCGCCGCCTGGAAGACCTGCCCTATCGCGCCAAGCTGTTTCCCTTCGGACCGCTGCTGGCCTTCGCCCTCTGCCTGGTGATCACCCTGGGGCAGAACTATGCCGCCCTGTTCGGACCGAACGGCGTGGACTGGCTGGGTCTGGCCGCCACCTATATCAGCCTGCCGCTGTTTCTCGCCGTCTGGCTCGGCTATCGCCTCAAGCACCGCAGCCGCCTGGTGAAGCTCAGGGACATGGACGTCAGCCCGAGCGGCGACTGAACGACCCTCCGCGAAACCCGCCGCGCCGGCTGCGCCCGGCGGGTCCCGTGCTAGCATCCTGGCCTTTACGGTCGATTCGCCAGCGCTGCCATGGGCACCCTCGCCTCCCAACTGATTCCCGACATCCTCACCTACATCGCCTCGCACCAGCTGGCGGTGGGCACCCGGCTGCCCGAGCGCGCCCTGGCCGAACGCCTGCGGGTGTCGCGCTCGCCGGTGCGCAGCGCCCTGCAGCAGATGGCCGACCGGAGCCTGCTGGCGCGGCATCCCGAGGGCGGCTTCGCCGTGGCCGCCGCGGCCCTGGACACCACGCCCCAGGCGCGCGAGGAGGTCTCCGCCAGCGAGCGGCTGTACCTGACCATCGCCCGCGATCGCATCGAGGGCGAGTTGCCGCTCAAGGTCACGGAAAACGAGCTGATCCGCCGCTACCAGGTCACCCGCGGGCAACTGGCCGACATCCTGAGGCGCATCGTCCAGGAAGGCTGGGCCGAGCGCCTGCCGGGCTACGGCTGGAGTTTCGTCGAAGGCCTCACCTCGCCCGATGCCTATGCCCAGAGCTACCGCTTTCGCCTGCTGCTGGAACCGGCCGGCATCCGTGAAGCCGACTTCACTCTGGATGCCGAGGCCTTGCGGCGCTGCCGCGACGAGCAGCAGCTGCTGGCCGCGGGCCGGGTGTTCGAGGCTTCGCCGGCGGAGATCTTCGACGCCAACACCCGCCTGCACGAGACCATCGCCCGCTGCTCGGGCAATGCCTTCATCCTCGATGCGCTGCGCCGGCTCAATCGCCTGCGCCGGCTGATCGAATACCAGAAGTCGGTGGATCGCGAGCAGGCCCAGCGCCGCTGCCAGGAGCACTTGCAGCTGATCGATCTGCTGCTGGTGGACCGCCGTGAAGAGGCCGCGGTCTTCATGACCCGACACCTGAGCAATGCGCTGCAGGAAAAGCAGACGGCGCCGGCGCGCTGAGCCTGCGGCGCCAGGGGCCTGCCCGCGAGGGCGCGGGAGCGTTAGACTGGCCGACTTTCCCAGAGCCTATCCAACGTCTACTGCGCGTCGGCCAAACGGCGTTGAAAATGGCTTCGGAATGCTCATTTACTACCTGTAAACTCCGCTTCCTCAGCCATTTTCGCCTTGTTTGTCTCTAGCTCGTGAGACGTTGAACAGGCTCTCAGCTAACCGAGTCCGCCATGCCGATCCGTCACGCCATCGTCCATCTGATCGACAAGAAGCCCGACGGCCAGCCCGCGACCCTGCACGCGCGGGACGCCGAACTGGCCGACTCCCAGGCCATCGAGAATCTGCTGGCCGATCTCAACGACAGCTACAACGCCAAGCCCAACAAGGCCTGGGGCCTGTTCCACGAAGAATCCGGCGCCTATCCCTTCAGTGGCTGGCTGCATGCCTATCTGGAAGGCGAACAGGATTTCGTCGCCTTCAGTCGCCAGGCAGTGGAGCATCTCAAGGGCCTGATGGAGAGCAGCAACCTCTCCACCGGCGGCCATGTGCTGTTCGCCCAGTACCAGCAGGGCATGACCGACTACCTGAGCATCGCCCTGCTGCACCACAGCGAGGGGGTGACCGTCACCGAAAAGCTGGAAGTGGCGCCGGCCAAGCACCTGGACCTGGGCCAGCTGCACCTGGCGGCGCGCATCAACCTGTCCGAGTGGCGCAACAACAAGCAGTCGCGCCAGTACATCTCCTTTATCCGTGGCAAGGGCGGCAAGAAGGTCTCGGACTACTTCCGCGACTTCATCGGTTGCCAGGAAGGCGTCGACGCCAAGGGCGAGACCCGTACCCTGCTCAAGGCCTTCAGCGACTATGTGGAGAGCGAGGACCTGCCGGAAGAGGCCGCCAAGGAAAAGACCGACACCCTGGTGGACTACGCCAGCAGCCAGGCCAAGCGCGGTGAGCCCATGGCCCTGGATGCCCTCTCCGAGTTGATGGACGACGAGGCGCCACGCGCCTTCTACGACTACATCCGCAACAAGGATTACGGCCTGGCGCCGGAGATCCCGGCGGACAAGCGCACCCTCAACCAATTCCGCCGCTTCACCGGTCGCGCCGAAGGCTTATCGATCAGCTTCGAGGCGCACCTGCTGGGCTCGCGCATCGAATACGACGAAGGCCAGGATGTGCTGATCATTCGCGAGGTGCCGACCCAACTGAAGGACCAGCTCAAGCGGCGCAAGGACTAGGTTCTGTACGAAAAATGCCTGCGCTCGGTGATGCTTCGTTGAAAAAGGCCTGGATCGCCAGTCCGATCGGAATGCTCATTTACCGCTCGTAAACTCGAGCGCGAGTCCGATCCGCTTCCTCAGCCTTTTTCGCGGGGCCGCCTAGGCCTCGCCTGACCTTCGCTCGGCGCTTTTTGGTACAGAACCTAGCGACCGCCTGGCCCCTGGACACCCGGGGTTGCAAACGCGATCACCGATCGGGCGCCCCCGGCTGGACAGCGGCCGGCCAAAGGGGGCACAAGATGTCCCTTCTTTTCCCTCTCTGCCGAAAAAGTCGAAATCATGAGCCAGTACCCCTTCGAACGCCGCATCGTCATCACCCTGCAATCGAACAACGAACTGACGCTCGACGCCGCCCTCGACCAGGCCGTGTCGCGCATCAAGCAGGGCGAGATCCACGGTGGCGACGAAGGCCTGGCCACTGCCTACAGTTTCCATGTGGACACCGTGGCCGAAGGCCCCTCCGGTCCGGTGGACCTGGGCGAGTACCTGGGCCGCCCGGCCACCAAGGCCGAGCAGAGCGTGGTGGACGCCGGCGTGGTGCCGCGCTTCCGCCTCGGCCAGAGCGTGGCCGTGCAGGTCGGCAATGGCGAACCCAAGCCCAGCAGCATCCAGGAAGTGCGCCTCTTTCCCCAGGTGGAAGGTCCCTGCTGGCTGTACCTGGTGGAAGAGCGCGTTCATCGCGACTACCTGCCGGCCAAGAAGCTGCGGGCGATCTGAGCGACGCCACGATGTTGGGCTTCGCTGGCGCTCAGCCCAACCTACCGCCCCGGAGGGTGGACTGAGACAGCTTCATCGTCGAAGCCCAACAGGCAGACCTGAGCCCAACAACCCTACTCAACCGAACGCGGCGATCTGGCGATAGAGCGACAGCGCCGGCGCGGCTGTCGTGCCGGTCATCTGGGTGAGGATACTGCCATTCAGCGCGGTGTTTGCCCCTGCGCCCTGTCCGTCCGTAGGCAGCACCGTCCACTGGGGTGCACCATCGGCACCGGTGCTGACGTTGAAGGTCGGTGCCGATAGCTGGGCGGTTTCCTGAGCGGCAGCGGTCGCCACGCCGCTGGGGCTCAGGCTATCGATGAGCTGACTGCTCAACTGATTGGGTTGCCAATCCGGCATGCCGGGATTCAGCGTACCGAGGATGCCGGCGTCTTCCGTGGCGGCGGGTGCCCAGTTCCAGGACGCGGCACCCTGATCCTGCGGGGAGAGCCCGGAGAAGGCCACATTGGCCGCATCGGCGCCACGTTGCGCGCCCTCGAAATAGGCGAGCTGACGTTCAGCCGAGGTGAAGGTGCCGGAATCGTCGCTGGCGATACGCGCCAGGCTGTTGCTGTCCAGGTTGGCGAAGGGATCCTGCGTGGAGGCATCGGCATAGCGACTGTCGTCATGGTAATAGCTCACCAGCAGGTGATTGGCCGCCTGCTTCGCCAACTGGATACGGTCGGGACTGGCCCCCTCGGGCATCTCGCCAAGCACGGCGGCGTCGGTGCCCTGGCTGCGGATCTGCTGCTGGAGGATCTGCATGAAGCCGTCGAGATCGGCATTGCCGCTCGACTGCCCCGGCAGCAGACCGGCGATCAGCTGGGCCGCGGGCGACAGGTCCACGGCGACGGCGCTGCCACTGGACGCGTCGCCAGTCTGGCCACTGTCGGCCGCCGAGGTAGTCGGATTGCCCGTCGCGCCTGGACGGGCAGGTTGGGTGCCTGCCGTTGTCGCCTGCATCTGGCTGTCGATCGCCATCACATCTGCACCCTCCGGCCGCCCGGGCGGCTCGCCTCAGCCTCCTTTATGCCAGGGCAACCTTAGGCTTTGCTTAGCGGCGGACGGACCCGGCAAGGGCGGCGCGACGACCCTAGGCCCGACGCTCCCAGACCTCGCAGGCATAGGCGGGACGGTCTTCTTCGGCGGCATGCTGCTGCCGCGAGACGAGTTTCCAGTCGGCCTCGTTCCAGGCGGGAAAGAACACGTCCCCGTCCGGCGCCAGGGCGACGCGGGTCAGGTAGAGCCGCTGGGCCAGCGGCAGGGCGTCGGCGAACAGCTGGGCGCCGCCGATCAGCATGATCTCGCTGGCCTCGCGTTCCCGGGCCCAGGCCTCGGCACGCTCCACGGCAGCGGCCAGCGACGTCCGCACCTCGGCACCTTCGGCCACCAGATCAGTCTGACGGGAGACCACCAGATTCAGCCGACCCGGCAGCGGGCGGCCCAGGGAGTCCCAGGTCTTGCGACCCATGACCAGCGGCTTGCCGAGGGTCACGGCCTTGAAATATTTAAGCTCCGCCGGCAGGTGCCAGGGGAGACGATTGTCGATGCCGATGACGCCGTTGTCGGCCACGGCGACGATCAGGCTCAGGGGGAGAGAGGTTTTCATGGTGACAGAGCATAACAGAGGCGTTAACAGCCAGGGCGCCAGGGACTATGCTCGGCGTTTTTGCCGCAAGGGCGCCGACGCGTGACCGCAACCCCCTCTCCCGCCTTCGAGGATCTCTGGCTCACCGAAGCCCTGCGCCTGACCGAGGAAGACAGCGGCCCGCTGGAAGACGCCGAGGCCAATCGCCAGGCACGTGCGGCCGGCGGTCCATTCGAGGCGCGACTGGTGACGCGCGCCCGCCTGCTCGGTCAGCGCGACGGGCTGCTGGCGGCACGGCGTCGCTGGCGCCAGGGTGCGCTGCTGGCCGCCTGGCTGCTGGGCATCGTGGCGCTGTTCTGCGGCGCGGGTCTCGCCGCCGGGGCGCTGGGCGACGGTAGTCGTCCGGTCAATGTGTTCTGGGCGCTGGGCAGTCTGCTCGGCCTCAACCTGCTCAGCCTGCTGGTCTGGGCCCTTGGCCTGCTGGGTGGTGGCCGGCAGCTGGCCTCGCCGCTGGCACGCCTCTGGCTGTGGCTCTCCGGCCGCCTGGCGCGGGACGCCCGGGCCCTGCACCTGGGTCCGGCGCTGGTCGGGCTGCTCGGTCGCGCCCGCCTGCTGCCCTGGGCCCTCGGCGGTCTGGTCCACGGCCTCTGGCTGCTGATCCTCGGCAGTGCCCTGGCGACCCTGCTGGCGCTGCTTTCCGGACGCAGCTATCTGTTCGTCTGGGAGACCACCCTGCTCGGCAGCGACACCTTCGTGCTGCTGACCCAGGCGCTCGGCGCCCTGCCCCAGCTACTGGGCTTTCCGCTGCCCGACCCGGCCAGCATCGCCGCCAGTGGCGATGCCGCCAGCCCGCTGGCCGCGGCACGCCAGGCCTGGGCCGGCTGGCTGCTCGGCGTGGTGCTGGTCTATGGCCTGCTGCCCCGGCTGCTGCTCACCCTGCTCTGCCTGTGGCGCTGGCGACGCGGTCGCCAACGGCTGCGGCTGGACGTCGAGCGCCCCGGCTACCAGCACCTGCGCGAACGCCTGCTGCCCACCAGCGAACGCCTGGGCGTGAACGACGCCGCCCCCGCGCAGCTGCCCCAGCAGGATGCCGGGAGCCTGGCCCGCACCGGTGACGAGGCGCTGCTGGTGGGCATCGAACTCACCGACCATACCTGGCCGCCGCCGCTGCCCGAAGGCGTGCGTGACGCCGGCGTGCTCGACGACGGCCAGGGCCGGCGCCATCTGCTCGAACAGCTGACCCGCTATCCGGCCCGGCGCCTGCTGATCGCCTGCGATCCCCGCCGCTCGCCGGATCGCGGTACCCTGACCCTGCTGGCCGAATTGTCGCGCTGCGCCACGGCCACCCGCGTCTGGCTGTTGCCCGCGCCCCTGGGCGGCAAGCTCGATCCGGTGCGCCTGGACGACTGGCGCCAGGCGCTGGATGCCCTGCGCCTCGCACACTGCACCGGCGATCTCGAAGAACTGGCCTGGCTGGAGACGAATCCATGAGCGGCCCCCTGCGCCTGGCGCTGGTCGGTCACACCAATGTCGGCAAGACCTCGCTGCTGCGCACCCTGACCCGCGACGTCGACTTCGGCGAGGTCTCCCATCGTCCCAGCACCACCCGCCATGTCGAGGGCGCGCGGCTGTCGGTGGATGGCGAAGCCCTGCTGGAGCTCTACGACACTCCCGGCCTGGAAGACGCCATCGCCCTGCGCGATTACCTCGAGCAACTGGAGCGCCCCGGCGAACGCCTGGACGCCGCCACCCTGCTCGACCGCTTTCTCGACAGCGTGGAAGCCCGCCAGCGATTCGAGCAGGAGGCCAAGGTGATTCGCCAGCTGCGCGCCTCCGATGCCGGTCTCTATGTGATCGACGCCCGTGAGCCGGTGCTGGCCAAGTACCGCGACGAACTGGCGGTGCTGGCCGGTTGCGGTCGTCCGCTGGTGCCGGTGCTCAACTTCGTCGCCGCCGACGGCCACCGCGCCGACGATTGGCGCGCCACCCTGGCCCGCCTCGGCCTGCACGCCCTGGTGCGCTTCGACAGCGTCGCCCCGCCGGCGGACGGCGAGGCGCGCCTCTACGAAAGCCTGGCAACGCTGCTGGAAAGCGGCCGCCCGGCGCTGCAACGACTGATCGCCGATCACGCCGAGCAGGCCCGCCGCCGCCATCAGCAGGGGGTGCGGTTGATCGCCGAACTGCTGGTGGACGCCGCCGCCGCGCGGCGCAGCGTGGCGCCTGGCGAAGCCGAGGTGAATACCGCGACCGCCGAGTTGCGCGACGCCCTGCGCACCCGCGAACAGCGCTGCGTGGAAGACCTGCTGCGGCTGTTCGGCTTTCGCCCGGGCGATGCCCACGCCAGCGACCTGCCGCTGCTCGACGGGCGCTGGGGCGACGATCTCTTCAATCCGGAAACCCTGCGCCTGCTGGGCATCCGCCTGGGCGGCGGCGTGGCGGCTGGCGCCGCGGCCGGGGTCGGCCTGGACCTGCTCGCCGGCGGCCTGACCCTGGGCGCCGCCACGGTGCTGGGCGCCCTGGCCGGCGGCCTGGCGCAGACCGGCGGCCACTATGGTCGGCGGCTGTTCGGCAAGCTGCGCGGCGGACGGGAACTGTCCATCGACGATGCCGTGCTGCGGCTGCTGGCCGTCCGGCAGCGACAATTGCTGGCGGCGCTGGAAACCCGCGGCCATGCCGCCCAGGGCGCCATCGAGGTGGCCGCCCCCGACGAGCAGCGCTGGCGCGAGGGCAAGCTGCCCGCCGCCGTGCAGGTGGCCCGGGCCCATCCGGAATGGTCTGCGCTCAATCCGCGCCCGCGCCTGCAGGCCGACGACCGCCAGACCCGCATCGACGAGATCGCCGCCGCCCTGGATGCGGACGCCTAGCGGCGTTCCAGCTCGGCGAGAAAGACCGCCACCGTGGCCATGCAGGCTTCGCGTTCTTCCACGTGGGGCATGTGGCTGGAATGCTCGAAGATGCGCCAGCGGGCATCCGGGATGAGTCTATCGAAGGGCTCCACGCAGGCCGGGGTGGCCTCGTCGTGACGCCCGGAGATCAGCAGGGTCGGCACCTGGATCCGCTCGAGCCGCTCGATCACGCTCCAGTCCCTGAGACTGCCGATCACATGGAATTCGGTGGGGCCGTTCATGGCGTGATAGACGGTGGGATCGGCGTCGATGGCGGCAAAGGTCCGCGCCACCTCGGCCGGCAGGGGCTGCACGCGGCATACGTGGCGGGCATAGAAGACCTCACTGGCAGCGCGGTACTCCAGCGAGTCGGTGGTGCCGGCGGCCTCGTGGCGCTCCAGGGTGGCCTGCACCTCGGCCGGCAATTCGGCCCGCAGCCCGGCCGCGGCCTCGCGCCAGAGCGCCATGGACGCCGGCGAATTGGCGATGACCAGCCCCCGCAGTCCTTCAGGCTGGCGCACCCCGTGCTCGGCGGCCAGCATTCCGCCCCAGGATTGGCCGAGCAGCACGTACTGGCGGATACCCAGGTGGCGCAGCAGGTTGTCCAGTTCGTCGAGAAACAGCGCCACCGTCCAGAAGCCGGGGTCTATTCCGCGCAAGTGGGTGGAGCGGCCGTTGCCCAGCTGATCGTAATGCACCACCGGCCAGCCGCGCTCGGCCAGGTCCTTGAAGCTGTCCACATAGTCATGGGTGCAACCGGGACCGCCATGGGCCACCACCAGCGGCAACCGCCCGCTGGCCAGCTCACCGGTGACCCGGTACCAGGTCTGATGGCCGTGGAAATCGGCGTAGCCTTCTTGAACCTGCATGGATGCCTTCCTCGTCTCGATGGGAACGGAGTCAGGCTAGCGGGCGGGTGGGAGGGGGATAACTGGGAAAAGTTGTAGGTTTGGGGTTGGGCCGCGTTGCAGTTTTGATCGGCAGCCGGGCTGATTCGCGGCGTTCGATCCCGTCACGCCGGACAGCCCCCTCCCCCGCAAGCGGGAGAGGGGGTAATCCGGTGTGAGGGATAAGCCTCTTACGAAAGGGCAAACCCCGCGTAGGGTGGATGACGGCGCAGCCTCATCCACCGAAACACCCGAGGGGTCAGTGCGACTTGAGTCCCGCCGCCGTCAGCACCAGGCGCAATACCCAGGCCACCACGCCCAGCGCCACCAGGCTGCAGGCCCAGATGCCGGCCATCCAGGCCAGCCGCTGCCAGAGCGGCTTGCTGTCCGCGGGATTGGGTTCGCGCGAGCGGCCGACCATCAGTGGTAGCCCTCCCCCGCGCGTACCTTGCCGCGGAACACGTAGTAGCCCCAGAAGGTGTACATCAGGGTGATGGGGATGATGAACAGGGTGCCGATGAGCAGGAACAGCTGGCTCTGCGGCGGCGACGAGGCCTCCCAGATGGAAACCGCCGGCGGGATGATGTTCGGCCAGAGGCTGATGCCCAGACCGCTGTAGCCGAGGAAGATCAGCGCCAGGGTCAGCAGGAAGGGCGCATGGTGCGAATCCTCGCGCAGGATGGCGCGCAGCAGGGCCAGGGTCACCACGCCGACCAGGATCGGCACCGGCAGGAACCAGACCAGGTTGGGCATGCTGAACCAGCGGGCGGAAATGGCCGCCTGGCTCAGCGGGGTCCAGATGCTCACCACGGCGGTAAAGGCCAGCAGCAGGAACAGCAGCGGCTTGGTCAGGCGGCGCATGGTCGCCTGCAGCGGACCCTCGGTCTTCATGATCAGCCAGGTGCTGCCCAGCAGCGCATAGGCGGCGATCACGCCCAGGCCGCAGAACACCGAGAAGGGCGTCAGCCAGTCCAGCGGACCGCCGACGTACTGGCGATTCTCCACCGGGAAGCCTTCGATGAAGGCGCCCAGGGCCACGCCCTGGCAGAAGCTGGCCAGCAGCGAGCCGAAGATGAAGGACTTGTCCCACAGGGCTTCCTTGCCTTCCTGGACCTTGAAGCGGAATTCGAAGGCCACGCCGCGGAAGATCAGGCCGATCAGCATGAAGATCAGCGGCAGGTACAGCGCCGGCAGGATGATCGAGTAGGCCAGCGGGAAGGCGCCATAGAGCCCCGCCCCGCCGAGTACCAGCCAGGTCTCGTTGCCGTCCCAGATGGGCGCCACGGTGTTCATCATGACGTCGCGGTCTTCCTTGCCCTTGACGAAGGGAAAGAGGATGCCGATGCCCAGGTCGAAGCCGTCCATGACCACGTACATCATGAGGCCGAAGATGATGATGATCGCCCAGATCAGCGGGAGGTCGATGCCAGGGATGCCGTTCATGTGCGGTCTCCGGTCAGCTGGTCGGTGGGGTTGTCTTCTTCCAGGCCGCCATCGGCGCCGGACAGCGGACGCTTGGGATGGCGATCGGTGCCCGGACCGCCGGAGGTGGGCAGGTCGCCTTCACCGGTGTGCGGACCCTTGCCGATCATGCGCAGCGCATAGAGGGTGCCGATGCCGAACACGGCGAAATAGACCACCACGAAGGCCACCAGGGTGATGCTGAGCTGGGTGACGCTGTGGTTGGATACCCCGTCCTTGGTGCGCAACAGGCCGTAGACGATCCACGGCTGGCGGCCCACCTCGGTGGTGAACCAGCCGGCCAGCAGGGCGATGAGACCGACCGGTCCCATGCAGGTGACCAGGCGCAGGAAGGCGCGGGTCTCGAACAGCTTGCCGCGCCAGCGCAGCCAGGCGCTCCACAGGCCGGCGGCGATCATCAGCATGCCCAGGGCGACCATGATGCGGAACGACCAGAACACCACATAGGCCGGCGGCCGGTCTTCCTTGGGGAAGTCCTTGAGCGCCGGGATCGGCTCGGTGAGGCTGTGCTTGAGGATCAGGCTGCCCAGTACCGGGATTTCCACCTTGAAGCGGGTTTCCTCGCGCTCCATGTCCGGCCAGCCGAACAGGATCAGCGGGGTCGCTTCGCCCGGGGGGTTCTCCCAGTGGCCTTCCATCGCGGCGATCTTGGCCGGCTGGTGCTCCAGGGTGTTGAGGCCGTGGGCGTCGCCAACGAAGGCCTGCACCGGGGCCACCAGCAGGGCCATCCACATGGCCATGGAAAACATCTTGCGCACCGCCGGGTTGTCGTTGCCGCGCAGCAGGTGCCAGGCCGCCGAGGCGCCGACCAGGAAGGCCACCGACAGGTAGGCGGCGATGGTCATGTGCGCCCAGCGGAAGGGGAAGGACGGGTTGAAGATCACCGCCAGCCAGTCCACCGGGACGATGCGCCCATCGACGATCTCGTAGCCGCTCGGGGTGTGCATCCAGCTATTGGAGGACAGGATCCAGAAGGTCGACATCAGGGTGCCGATGGCCACCATCACCGTCGAGAAGAAGTGCAGGCCGCGACCCACGCGATTCCAGCCGAACAGCATGACGCCGAGGAAGCCGGCTTCGATGAAGAAGGCGGTGAGCACCTCGTAGGTCAGCAGCGGACCGGTCACGGCACCGGCATAGTCGGCGAAGCCGCTCCAGTTGGTGCCGAACTCATAGGCCATCACCAGACCGGACACCACGCCCATGCCAAAGAAGATCGCGAAGATCTTCAGCCAGAAGTGATACAGATCCTTGTAGACGTGGTTGTCGGTCTTCAGCCACAGCCCTTCGAGCACGGCGAGAAAGCTCGCGGTACCGATGGACAGCGCCGGGAAGACGATGTGGAAGGACACGGTGAAGGCGAACTGGATCCGGGCGAGATCCAGGGCTTCGAGGCCGAACATAGCTTTTCCTCTCAGGCACGCCGGCCATCGAGGGTAGCCGGTCGAGTTGACGCTGACCGAGGTTCGAACCTCCGGCGTCGCCTGGGGTTCTAGCGGGACGCTAAAAAGGCGCCACCGCCGCTAGCCCATTGGACCAGGTCGGAAGCTGACGTGGATCAACGTCAGGCTTTAGGATAGACCTCCTCGATACATTTGCTTACGTGGTTGGATGTCGCATCGGGCAGGCTGTCGCACCCCGTAGTTGTATGACGATCAGTCCCCGGGTGGCTTAAGATGCCGCCTCTGTCCCTGCGAGCCCCAGTCATGTCCGGCGATACCCTGCAGCTGCGTCACCACCGTCCCTTCGTCGCCTTCTGGTTCGCCCGCATCTGCACCGCCGGCAGTTTCCAGATGCTCACCGTCGCCATCGGCTGGCACCTCTATTCCCTCACCGGCAACGTGCTCGATCTCGGCCTGGTGGGGCTGGTGGAATTCCTGCCGCGGGTACTGTTCATGCTGCACACCGGGCATGTCGCCGATCGCTACGACCGCCGCCGGGTCGCCGCCCTCTGCCAGACCGGCCAGGGCCTGATCGCCCTGGTGCTGCTGGTGGGCAGCCTCAATCAGGCGGTGACCCGCGAACTGATCTTCATCCTGGCCTTCTGCCTGGGTACCGCGCGCGCCTTCGAACAGCCCACCACCCAGGCGCTGCTGCCCAACATCGTGCCGCCGGCGATCTTTCCCCGCGCCATCGCCGCCGCGGCCTCGGCCATGCAGGGCGCCACCATCATCGCCCCCGCTCTGGGCGGCCTGCTCTATGCCCTGGGCGCCGCCTGGGTCTATGGCCCGGCGCTGGTGCTCTATGGCATCGCCATCCTGCTGGTCTCCAGCCTGCCGGCGCGGCAGACGCCCAGCCAGAAGGAAAAGCCGACCCTGGACAACCTGCTGGCCGGCATCCGCTTCATCAAGAGTCGCCCGGACGTGCTCGGCGCCATCTCCCTGGATCTCTTCGCCGTGCTCCTGGGCGGCGCCACCGCCCTGCTCCCGGTGTTCGCCGCGGACATCCTGCTCACCGGTCCCTGGGGCCTGGGCCTGTTGCGCTCGGCGCCGGCCGTGGGCGCCCTGGGCATGTCCTTTCTGCTCGCCTACGTCAGTCTCAATCGCCACGTGGGGCGCATCATGTTCGGTTCGGTCGCGCTGTTCGGCGTCGCCACCATCGCCTTCGGGCTGTCCACCTCGCTATGGTTCTCGCTGGCTACCCTGGTGGTGCTGGGCGCCGCCGACATGGTCAGCGTGGTGATCCGCAGTTCCTTCGTCCAGCTGGAAACCCCCGATGCCATGCGCGGCCGGGTCAGTGCGGTCAACGGCCTGTTCATCGGCGCCTCCAACCAGCTCGGCGAGTTCGAGTCGGGGGTTACCGCGCACTTCTTCGGCACGGTGCCGGCGGTGGTGCTGGGGGGTGTCGGTACCCTGGTGATCACCGGGGTCTGGATGAAGCTGTTCCCCGGTCTGGCCAGGCGTGACCGGCTGACGGAGCCGCACCAGGACAGTTGAATCCAGGCCTGCCGCCAACGGGCCATTCATACCTAGGGGATGACCGCTCGGCCCGAAGTAAACTTATCGCGCAAACCTTTAACGCAAAATGTGATCCATGTCACACACTTTGAAGCGTTGAGGTTTTCATGCGTACCCCTCTTTCCATGGCCGCCCGCCTGGGCCTGGGCTTCGGCCTGATCCTGGTGCTGATGCTGCTGATCACCCTCGTCGGCGTCCAGCGCGTCGGCGTCATTGATGACACCCTGACCGCCGTCAGCCAGGGCGCCAGCGTCAAGCAGCGCTACGCCATCAACTTCCGCGGCAGTGTGCACGACCGCGCCATCGCCATTCGCGATACGGTGCTGATCCACGACGCCGCGCCCCTGGCCAGTCGCCTGGCCGACATCGACCGGCTCAAGGCCTTCTATCGCCAGTCCGCCGAGCCCATGGATCAGCTGTTCGCCAGCCAGGGCGCCACGGCCGAGGAACAGCGCCTGCTGGCGGCCATCAAGGACATCGAAGGCACCGCCCTGCCGCTGACCGAGCGCCTGCTGCAGCTGCGCCAGGCCGGCGATCTGGAAGGCGCCCGGGTGTTCCTGCTGGAGCGCGTCTCGCCGGCCTATGTCGAGTGGCTCAAGCGCATCAATGCGCTCATCGATCACGAAGAAGCCATCGCCAGCGGCCACCTGGGCGAGGTCCGCGGCATCGCCGGCGGCTTCCGCTGGCTGATGCTGGTCACCTGCGCCCTCGCCCTGCTGCTGAGCGTCACCGTCTCCATCCTGATCATTCGCCAGATGGGTGCCACCCTGGGCGGCGAACCCCACGCCGTGGCCGCCGCCATCCGCCGCCTGGCCGAGGGCCGCCTGGACGAGCGCCCCGCCACCCGCCATCCGGACAGCGTCATGGGCACCCTGGGCAGCGCCACCGCGCACCTCGGCGAGACCATCGTCCAGGTACGCCATACCGCCAGCTCGGTCGCCGCGGCGGCGGCCCAGCTGCAAGGCACCGCCCAGACCAACCAGCGCCACACCGATGTGCAATCCAACCAGGCCCAGCACATGGCCGCCGCGGTCACCGAGCTGGCCGCCACCATCGGCGAGGTCGCCGGCTACGCGGCCCAGGCCGCCCAGGCCACCGGCAATGCCAGCGCCCAGGTGGACACCGGCAACCGGCTGGTCGCCAGCTCCGGCCAGGCCATCGGCCAGCTGGTGCAGGCCCTGGAACAGGCCAGCGTCACCGTGCAGCAAGTCTCCAGCGACAGCGCCAGCATCGAGAACATCGTCGCCGTCATCAACGGCATCGCCGAGCAGACCAACCTGCTGGCGCTGAACGCCGCCATCGAGGCGGCCCGGGCCGGCGAGCAGGGTCGCGGCTTCGCCGTGGTCGCCGACGAGGTCCGCAACCTGGCCACCCGCACCCAGGAATCGACCCGCGAGATCCGCGCCATGATCGCCACCCTCCAGGAAGGCGCCGGACGCGCCGCGGCGCAGATGGAAGAGAGTCGCGGCCAGGCCCACGAGACCGCCGAACTGACCCAGCGCGCCGTCGCGGCCCTGGCGGCCATCCAGGCGGACGTCGGCTCGGTGAACGCCATGAATGCCCAGATCGCCACCGCCGCGGCCCAGCAGACCGCCGTGGCCGAAGAGGTCAACGAGAACATCAACCGCATCCACGCGGCCACCCTGGAAACCGCCAGCGGTTCGCAGCAGATCGCCGGCGCCAGTCGCCAGCTGGCCGAATTGGCCGAGGACCTGGAGCGCCGCATGAGCCTGTTCCGCACGGCCTCGGCCTGAATATCCGGCAACGCTCGCGGGCTGAACCTAGACGCGCGCGTGACGGTCAGCAGTCAGACACCTTTTCCCGTGCAGGAGTCTGGACATGCAGCTTTCCCTCAACGGCCAGGTCGCCCTGGTCACCGGCGGCAGCTCCGGGATCGGCGCCGCCGTCGCCGAGGCCCTGGCCAAGGCCGGTGCCGCCGTCGCCATCAACTACCATTCCAGCGCCGAACCGGCCGAGGAACTGGCCAAGCGCATCCAGGACGCCGGCGGTCGCGCCATCGCCGTTGGCGGTGATGTCGGCGACGAGGCCGAGGTCCAGGCGCTGTTCGACCGCACCCTGGAAGCCTTCGGCCGGCTGGACATCCTGGTCGCCAACTCCGGCCTGCAAAAGGA
This sequence comes from Pseudomonas sp. HR1, assembly GCF_030175875.1. Lineage (NCBI taxonomy): Bacteria > Pseudomonadati > Pseudomonadota > Gammaproteobacteria > Pseudomonadales > Pseudomonadaceae > Pseudomonas > Pseudomonas sp. HR1. The sequence continues at coordinate 41,402 of NZ_JASNRF010000003.1, read as the reverse complement.
TGCGGCCGTGGCCGACATGTCGCTCAAGGACTGGAACACGGTGATCAACACCAACCTCACCGGGCAGTTCCTTTGCGCCCGGGCGGCGATCCGCCAGTTCCGCAAGCAGGGCCGCGACGAAAGCATCTCCCGCGCCCTGGGCAAGATCATCCATATGAGCTCGGTCCACGAGGTCATTCCCTGGGCTGGCCACGTCAACTACGCCGCCTCCAAGGGCGGGGTCAATCTGCTGATGCGCAGCCTGGCCCAGGAAGTCGCTGCCGAGGGCATTCGCGTCAACAGCATCGCCCCGGGCGCCATCGCCACCGCCATCAACGAAGAGGTGACCGGTGACGAGGCCAAGGCCCGCGAACTGCTCAAGCTGATCCCCTACAAGCGTGTCGGCCACGTCGACGACGTCGGCAACGTGGCGGTCTTTCTCGCCAGCGACCTGGCCGACTATATCGTCGGCACCACCCTGTTCGTCGACGGTGGCATGTGCCTCTATCCGGGATTCGAAGACAATGGCTGATTCCACCTCCGTGCACGCCCGCCGCAGTATCGGCGCCCACGGTGTCATCGGCGACCTGCGCACCTGCGCCCTGGTCGCCACCGACGGCACCATCGACCACTTCTGCTGGCCGAATCTGGACAGCCCCTCGGTATTCGCCGCCCTGCTCGACTCGGAAAAGGCCGGCTACTTCAGCCTGGCGCCGGTCTGGGAAGACGCCCGCGAGCAGCAGCTCTATCTGCCGGACACCAATATTCTGCAGACCCGCTGGCTGTCGGCGGAAGGCGTCGCCGAGATCACCGATCTGATGCCGGTGTGCAGCAGCGAGGACACCCAGCCGCGCATCGTCCGCCGCGTGCAGGTGGTGGCTGGGCGCTGCCGCTTCCGCCTGGTCTGCGCCCCGGCCCACGACTATGCCCGCGCCGAGACCCGCGCCCGCCTGGTGGACGGCGGCGCCCTGTTCGAGGCTGCGGGCCAGCCGACCCTGCGCCTGGCGTCGAGCGTCACCCTGCAGGTGGACGGCAACGCCGCCCTGGCCGAATTCGAACTGGAACAGGGCGAGCAGCTGGATTTCGTCTTTGGCTGCGAGAAGGACGACAAGGTCGTCGCCGGCCAGAGCGATCTCTGCTTCGAGGACACCCTGACCTACTGGACCTCCTGGGCCGCCAAGAGCCACTACCAGGGGCGCTGGCGCGAGATGGTCACCCGCTCGGCCCTGGCGCTGAAGCTGCTGACCTCCTGCAAGCACGGCTCCATCGCCGCGGCCGCCACCTTCAGCCTACCCGAAGCCCTGGGCGGTGAACGCAACTGGGACTATCGCGCCTCCTGGATCCGCGACGCCTCCTTTACCGTCTATGCCTTCATGCGCCTGGGCTACACCCAGGAGGCCAAGGATTTCACCCACTGGGTGGGCCAGTGCGTGGAAAACAGCCACAGCGCCCCGGAAAAGCTGCAGATCATGTATCGCCTGGACGGCGGCCTGGACCTGCCCGAGGAAACCCTCGACCACCTGGCCGGCTATGCCGACTCGAGTCCGGTGCGCATCGGCAATGAGGCCTACAAGCAGATCCAGCTGGACATCTATGGCGAGCTGATGGACGCCATCTACCTGTCCAACAAGTATGGCGAAGCCATCTCCCACCAGGGCTGGAAGGAGGTGGTGCGGATGATCGACCACGTCTGCGAGCACTGGAACCAGCCCGACGCCGGGATCTGGGAGATGCGCGGCGATCCCGAGCACTTCCTGCATTCGCGGCTGATGTGCTGGGTGGCCATCGACCGCGCCATGCGGCTGTCGGTCAAGCGCTCGCTGCCGATGCCCTACGAACGCTGGTACGCCGCCCGCGCCGCCATCCAGGAAGACATCTGGGATAACTTCTGGAACGCCGAGCTGGGTCATTTCACCTCGACCCGTCACGGCAAGAGCCTGGACGCCGCCCTGCTGCTGATGCCGCTGGTGCGCTTCGTCAGCGCCACCGATCCCATGTGGCTGTCCACCCTGGACGCCATCAAGACCAACCTGGCCTACGACGGCATGATCCGCCGCTACAACCCGGCGGACACGCCAGCGGACAACCTCAAGGGCGAAGAAGGCGCCTTCGTCGCCTGCTCCTTCTGGTACGTCGAATGCCTGGCCCGCGCCGGTCGCGTCGACGAAGCCCACCTGGAGTTCGAAAAGCTGCTGGGCTACGCCAATCCACTGGGTCTCTATGCCGAGGAACTGGACAAGCGCGGCTACCCCCTCGGCAACCTGCCCCAGGCCCTGTCGCACCTGGCGCTGATCAGCACCGCCTTCTTCCTGGATCGCAAGCTGAGCGGCAAGGATCCGCAGTGGCAGCCGTAGGGCGAGCCGATGCGGCCGCCCCTGCGGGTGCAGCCCGATAGCTGATCACAATCCTGCCGGAGCGGATAAAGCCGGAAACCCGCTCGGATAGCCCCCTCTCCCCTTGGGAGAGGGTTGGGGTGAGGGCACAGTGCAGTACGTAGCTACTGTGGAAAAGGCTGCGCCGTTTTCCACGCTACGGTGCCAAACGAAGGTAGCCAAACGCCTGCTCGGGCAGCCCCCTCTCCCCCTGGGAGAAGGTTGGGGTGAGGGGCCAGAGCCGCAAGATCACAAGTAAGTCATTCAGGGTTTGCATCGTGCAGCCTGCTTAGCTGCAATCGCGGCCATGGGCCGCTCCTACCGGTCAACTTCGAGCACTGATGGCGACGACGTCGGGAAGCCAGCCCCTCACGCCACCCGACTCTGCCCCAGCGCCTCGTTGACGCAATTGGCCATGTCGTCGATATGCCAGGGTTTGGGCATGAAACGGGTGCGGCCGGCGCCCCGGGGTACGGTCAGGCGATCACCCGAGGTGAGGATCACCGGGATATGGGGCCAGCGCTGGGAGACCAGCTGGGCGAGGGCCTCGCCGTCGAGGCGCCCCGGCATGCGCACGTCGGTGAAGAGCACATCGATGCGGGCGCCGTTCTGCTCCAGATAGCTCAGGGCCGCATCGGCGGTCGGCACGGCCACCACCTGCAGGTCCACCAGCGACTCCAGCGCCTCGGTGGCCAGTTCACGCAGCAACGGCTCGTCCTCTACCAAAAGCAGTAGCGGACGATAGGAGCCGAAGGGAGAAGATGCCTGAGTCATAACCAACAGACTTTGCCAAGGGGTCGCGGTTCTGACCGCTCGGCCTGGTCTCGACCAAAGTCGACCACCGGCATAGGCAAGACCTCTAGACGGCAACTTTCAAGGCTGCGCTGACTCGAAGCGTTCACCTCAGGGGTCGCCTGTGGTATTCTTTTTTAATCGAACGATCAATTAAAAAAGCATTCTTCCCTTTGACAGTGCGCAAGGAGTCCTCATGAGTGCGACGCCCTCATCCGGCACCGTAAAACTGAATCCCCCCGCCTTCTACTGCGCGGCCGCGGTGATTCTGCTGTTTTCCCTGGCCGTCATCGGCCGTCCAGAGCAGGCCGGCGCCTGGTTGCTGCAGGCGCAGACCTGGGCCGCCAATACGGTCGGCTGGTACTACCTGCTGGCCATGTCGCTCTATCTGGTGTTCGTGGTGGTCACCGCGCTGTCCGGCTACGGCAAGATCAAGCTCGGTGCCGACCACGACCAACCCGAATTCAGCTACCTGTCCTGGGCCGGCATGCTGTTCGCCGCCGGCATCAGCATCACCCTGTTCTTCTTTTGCGTCTCCGAACCCCTGACCCACTTCGCCCAGCCGCCGGCCGGCGAAGGGGGCAATCCGGCAGCCGCGCGCCAGGCCATGCAGATCCTCTTCCTGCACTGGGGCCTGCACGGCTGGGGGGTGTTCGCCCTGGTGGCCATGGCCCTGGCCTACTTCGCCTACCGCCACAATCTGCCGCTGGCCCTGCGCTCGGCGCTCTATCCGCTGATCGGCAAGCGCATCAACGGGCCCATCGGCCACGCCGTGGACGCCTTCGGCATCATCGCCACCATCTTCGGCCTGGGCGCCGACCTCGGTTTCGGCGTGCTGCACCTCAATGCCGGGCTGGACTACCTGTTCGGCATCAGCCACAGCCACTGGGTGCAACTGATCCTCATCGTGCTGATGATGGGCGCGGCCATCGCCGTCGCCGTGTCCGGCGTCGACAAGGGCGTGCGCATCATGTCCGACATCAACATGGTGCTGGCCGTCGCCCTGCTGCTGTTCGTGCTGTTCGCCGGGCCGACCCAGCACCTGCTCAATACCCTGATCCAGAACATCGGCGACTACCTCTCGGCCTTGCCGGGCAAGAGCTTCGACCTCTATGCCTATGACGAGCCCTCCGACTGGCTGGGCGGCTGGACGGTGTTCTACTGGGCCTGGTGGATCGCCTGGGCGCCCTTCGTCGGGCTGTTCATCGCGCGCATCTCGCGCGGCCGCACCATCCGTGAATTCGTCTTTGGCGTGCTGTTCATCCCGCTGGGCTTCACCCTGGCCTGGCTGTCGATCTTCGGCAACAGCGCCCTGGAACTGGTCCTTGGCCAGGGCATGACCGGCCTGGCGCAGACCGCCCTCACCGATCCGGCCATGGCCTTCTACCAGGTGCTGGAGACCTATCCGGCCAGCCGCGTGGTGATCAGCGTCGCCGTGCTGGTGAGCTGCGTCTTCTTCGTCACCTCGGCCGATTCGGGCACCGTGGTGCTCTCGACCCTGTCGTCCAAGGGCGGCGAGGCCGATGAAGACGGTCCCAAGTGGCTGCGGGTGTTCTGGGGCGCGGCCGTGGCCGTGGTCACCGGCGGCCTGCTGTTCGCCGGCAGCATGGATGCCCTGAAATCGGCGGTGGTGCTGACCTCGCTGCCCTTCTCGGTAGTGGTCCTGCTGATGATGTGGGGCCTGCACAAGGCGTTGCATCTGGAGTCCCAGCGCCAGCGCGCGCGACTGCACTCCCTGGCGCCGGTGGCGACCAACGGCAAGGCGCGCCATGGCGGCTGGCGCCAGCGGCTGTCCCAGGCGGTGTACTTCCCCTCGCGGGACGAGGTCTATCGCTTCATGGACAGCACGGTGCGCCCGGCCATGGAGGAAATGGTCGAGGTCTCGCGGGAGAAGGGCCTGGTGGTGGATACCCAGTTCGACGCCACCAACGCCAACCTGCAACTCATCATCGGCCATGGCGAGGAGCATCCCTTCATCTACCAGGTGATCATGCAGGGTTACTTCACGCCCTCCTTCGCCCGTGCCGGCATCGGCGGGCTGCACCTGAAGAATCGTCGTTACTACCGGGCCGAGGTGCACCTGACCGAGGGCAGCCAGGACTATGACCTGGTGGGCTACAACCGCGAGCAGATCCTCAACGACATGCTCGACCAGTACGAGCGCCACCTGCAGTTCCTGCATCTGGTGCGCTGACAGGGCGGTTTTTTCAGCGACTGAAAGGCCATTGAAAGCCGCAAAGGTCGTATAATCGCCTCCAGGGCCGGCCCCGAGCCGGCCCCGGGGTCGGTACGCCGCGCCGGCTCCCCGCCGTCCGGAGACCGCTTTGTCCACCCCCTCTGTCCCCTCGCCCTATCCGCCCCTGGTGCAATGGCTGGCCCTGATCCTCTGCTCCGCCCTGGTCGGCGGCGGACTCAGCTGGCTGCAGGTGCCCGCGGCCCTCTTTCTCGGTCCCATGTTGGTGGCCATCGCCTTTGGCGTCGGCGGCGCCACCATCCGCCTGCCGCGCCGGCTGTTCCAGACCGGCCAGGGCGTGGTGGGCTGCCTGATCGCCCATGCCATGACCGCCGCGGTGCTGCTCACCGTCGCCGAGCACTGGCCGGTGATGCTGCTGGCCACCGCCCTGACCGTGTTGCTCAGCCTGCTCACCGGTGCCCTGCTGGTGCGCTTCGGTGGCCTGCCGGGCAGCACCGCCGCCTGGGGCACCACGCCTGGCGCGGCGGCCGCCATGGTGGCCATGGCCGAGGAATACGGCGCCGATCCACGCATCGTCGCCACCATGCAATATGTGCGGGTCGTCTGTGTGGTGCTGATCAGTGCGCTGGTCGGCCGGTTACTGGGCGCCGAAGGCAGCGGCACCGGCCATCAGGCCACCGTGGTCAGCCTGGACGGCCACTTCGCCGTCAATCTGGCGCTGACCCTGGCGGTCGCCCTGGCCGGCAGCTGGCTGGGCGGTCGGCTGTTTCCCGCCGGCGCCCTGCTGCTGCCCATCGCCCTGGGTACCCTGCTGCAACTCAATGGCTGGCTGGACATCACCCTGCCCCATCTGCTGCTGGCGGCGGCCTATGGCGCCATGGGCTGCTATGTGGGCCTGAGATTCGATCGGGCCACGGTCGCCTATGTCTGGCGCGCCCTGCCCAAGATGATCTTCGCCTCGCTGCTGCTGATCGCGCTCTGCGCCCTGTCGGCGCTGCTGATGGCGCGGCTGATGCACGTGGACTTTCTCACCGCCTACCTGGCGACCAGTCCGGGCGGCCTGGATTCCATGGCCATCATCGCGGTGGATGCCCACGCCGATGTCGGCCTGGTACTGGCCATGCAGGCCTTGCGGCTGATCGGGGTGGTGCTGACCGGGCCGCTACTGGCCCGGCAGCTGGTCAAGCTGGCCCGCACCTGACCCGGGGTGCGGGCCTGGCACTCAGGCCGAGCGGCGGCGCTCGACCTGGGCGGTGATGTTGTAGCCTTCGGCAGCATGGCCGCGCACCACGACCCGGGCATCCGGGTAGAAACCCTTGAGGCGCTGTTCGAAGAGAAAGTAGATCTCCGCGCCGACCCGGATCTCCGCGGGATCGGTCAGGGTCAGGGAGAAATTGCGCACTGGATCGGCGGCATGCTGCGACTCGTTTTCCTCGATGCGCTGCATGGCGTCTTCGACGATCTGTTCGGCGATCTGCGACATCTGTGACCTCCTGGTCGGGGCAGTAACGGGGCGCCGTCCCGGAGACGGCTGTATCGCTAGTGACCACGGCGATGGCGCAGGGATTCGCGCGCTCTGCAAGAATCCGACGAAACTGTAGACTTGTCTGACTTTTATCCCTGTGCGGTGGCGTGAATCGGTCGACTCGCGGTCTCCTGCACACCGAGGACGAGGAAGCAGCCCCGCCATGGTCGACGCCGACGACACCCCCCTTCCACCGCGCAATCCGGCCACCCAACGCCGGGCGCTGTGGCTGCTGGTCTGCGCCGTTGCGGTGATCCTGGCACTGGAATCCTGGCAGGTGTGGCGCAACTACCAGAATGCCTTCGCCAGTGCCCGCAGCGACGTCGGCAACATCGCCGTGGCTGCCGCCCAGCACGCCGATGACGCCATCAAGGAAGCCGATTCGCTGCTGGTCAGCATTCGCGATCGCCTGGAGGATCAACCCTTCGAGCAACTGGACCGCCTGCGGGTGCATCGCCTGCTGGCGCGCCAGGCCGCCCTCCTGCCGCAACTGCACGGGTTGTTCGTCTACGATCGCGACGGCGAATGGCGGGTGACCGACAAGAGCAGCGAGCCGCCGCGGGCCAACAATGCCGATCGCGAGTATTTCCAGTTTCACCGGCAGCATCCGGCCGATGTGCTGCACGTCGGCGCGGTGATCGAGAGCCGCAGCACCCACGAGCTGATCATCCCGGTGTCGCGGCGCCTGGAAGACCGCGACGGGCGCTTTGCCGGCGTCCTGCTCGCCACCATCCGCCTGCAGTATTTCGTCGACTACTACGAGCGCTTCAAGCTGGATGCCCGGGGCGCCATCACCCTGGCGCTGGACGACGGCACCCTGATGGTCCGCCGTCCCTATGTGCCCGAGCACGTCGGCACCCCGCTGGCCGATGGTGAGCTGTTTCGCCAATACGTGAACCAGGCGCCCAACGGTACAGCCCTGGTGCGCGCCATGCTCGATGGCCAGGAGCGCCTCTATGCCTTCCAGCACCTGGAGGGCTATCCGCTGGTGGCCCTGGCCGGTATCTCCCGGCGCGACATCCTCGCCGGCTGGCGCCAGGACATGCTGAGATCGGTGACGGTGGTCGGCCTGATCATCCTCGGCATGCTGGTCTTCGGCTTTCGGCTGCTCCGCGAGATCCGCGCCGGGGAGCGCAGCGCGGCAGCCCTGCGCCAGGCCCACGACGAGCTGCACCTGCTGACCCTCAAGGACAGCCTCACCGGGCTGGGCAATCGCCGCCAGTTCGACAACCTGCTGCCGGTGGAGCTGGCGCGCGCGCAGCGCAATGGCCAGCCGCTCAGCCTGCTGATGATCGACATCGATCACTTCAAGGCCTACAACGACCACTATGGCCATCCGGCGGGGGATCGCTGCCTGCAGGCGGTGGCCGGCGTGGTGGCCTCGGCGGCGCGGCGCCCGGGCGACCTGGCGGCGCGCTATGGCGGCGAGGAGATGGTCCTGCTGCTGCCCAACTGCGACGAGCACGGCGCCCAGCGCGTGGCCGCCACGGTGCAGGAACGCCTGCAGGTGCTGGAAGTGACCCATGCCACCAGTCCCTTCGGCCGCATCACCGTCAGTCTCGGCATCGCCGTGCAGCCGCCCGGGCAGACCCCGCCACCCCAGCCCGCCGACCTGCTGGCCAGCGCCGATGCCGCGCTCTACCGGGCCAAGCACCTGGGCCGCAATCGCTCCCATCCGCCGCCGGAGGCGGACGTCAGCTAGAGCCCACTGGGTGCAGGCTAGCCACCTTCAACCGCAGATCATGCCGCCGCGGTGGTGCACCCGGTCCTTGCCGGCGCGCTTGGCCTGATAGAGCTCGCCATCGGCCTGCTTGAGCAGATCCGAGGGCTGATAGCCCGGGGCGAGGCGCGCCACCCCGGCGCTGAAGGAAAAACAGCTGCCGGTGCGGGTGTTGCTGCGGATATCGTCCAGCAGCGCCTGCAGCCGCTGCGCCAGCTGGCGCTCGTCCTCGGGCTTGAGCAGTACACCGAACTCCTCGCCGCCCAGGCGCCCGAAGCGTCCATCCGGAAAGTGCTTTATCAGGATACCAGCCATCTCCTTGAGTACCTGGTCCCCCACGTCGTGGCCGAATCTGTCGTTGATCCGCTTGAAGTCATCGATGTCGAGCATGACGAAATACCAGGATGGCGAGCCATCCCGGCAGACCTGCTCCATGTCCAGCATCAGCGCCCTGCGGTTGCTGATCCCGGTGAGGGCATCGGTTTCCGCCTGCAGCCGATAGCGTTCCTTGAGTTCTAGGGTGCTGGCGACGATGCGTACGAAGGTGGCATTGAGCAGCAGCCCCAGTGCCAGGCTGGCCCCCAGCATCACCCAGAACAGCGGCAGGGCCGCTGCGGTGATGTTGTCCAGTTCGCCATAGAACAGCAGCAGCCAGACCGCGCAGGCGGCGATGCCGTAGTCGAGCACATGGGAAAACAGAATGGTAGAGCCGAGGATGATGACGATGGCCATGGGGATCATCCAGGCATAGCCGGCCTCGCCCATGCCCAGGATCTGGAAGCGGAAGGCCAGGGCCTCGAACAGCACGAACACCAGGGCGAACAGGCGCCAGACGGCAAAGCGCCGGGCGGTGGTCATGGCCAGGCAGGAGCCGATCATGCCGGCGAAGGCCAGCCAGCCCCAGGCCGGCACCCCGGCGGTCAGGAAGGGATTGATCAGCACGCTGATCAACCAGCCCAGGATGCCGGTGCTCTGCGCCAGCACATTGGGTAGTTGCAGCATCTGGCGAATGTGAGTCTGGTAAGTCATTGCACAACTCGAACGCCAAATTTAGTGGCCAACTGATATCACCTGATGCTATCCCATTCAGGGCCCGTCGTCGGCGGAGAGCGGACTCAAGAAAGACAATAGACGTCTGATCATCGCTTCGCCTTGGACAAGACCGCATAGGACCACGGCCGCACGCGAACCAGGCAAACGGACGGCGGCGAAATGACGCCACCGGTCAGCTCGCCCTGCAAACCGGCTCGCCCGGCCCGCTAAGCTCTTCGCTCGTGGATCTTCGACTAGGCTTGGCAGTGCCCAGGCCGTCGTTCATGCTTTCGACGACTCATCAGCTCCCACCATCGGTAAAGAACCAACCAGGCGCCATCATGGAAATCGATGCTCTGTTCGATCACCTGCATACCCTTCCCAGCATTCCCAAGGTGGCTCAGGAGCTGATCCAGCAGTTCGACGATCCCGACAGCAGCATTGAAGACGTCGCCCGCAATCTGGCGCTGGATCCGGTACTTTCGGCCAAGGTCCTGCGCCTGGCCAACTCGGTGCGCTTTCGCGGCGTGCGCCCCTCGACCAGCATCGAGGGCGCGGCCATCCGCCTGGGCTTCGACGCCCTGCGCACCCTGGTCCTGGCTTCGGCGGTGACCGCCGCCTTCCGCCACAACCCCAGCTTCGATCCGCGGGATTTCTGGCAGCACAGCTTCGACGTGGCCAGCATCTGCCGCGTCCTCGCCCGCCAGGCCGGTGCCGATGCCGAGACCGCCTTCACCTGCGGCATGCTGCACAGCATCGGCGAGCTGCTGATCAGGACGGCGGCGCCCGATATCGCCGTGCGCATCGACGCCGAGCAGCGCGCCCCGGTGCCCGCCGACCAGGCCATCGGCTTCGGCTATCCGGAGGTGGGCGCCGAGCTGGCCCGTCGCTGGCAGCTGCCGGTGGTGATCCAGCATGCCATCGCCTACCAGCTGCACCCCCAGGATGCGCCGGAGGATTCCACCCAGGCGCGCATGGTCGCCCAGGCGCGATTGGTGTCCTCTGTCCTGCGTCGTCATGGCGGCATCAACGACCAGGCCAAGGCGGCCCTGGCCAATCCCCTGCTGGAAGGCGTGGATCTGGAGCTGCTGCTGGGCGAGCTGCCCGAGGTCATAGAGGCAGACAAGGCCTTCGGTACCCTGATCAACTGACCGGCCGTCCCTTGCCGGGCCAGCGCCACCGCCTGGATCACAAATCTGCCAGCCGGTCATGGCAAAAGTCGAACGGGTACCGCAAGAATCGGTCGAAGCGTTATAGCTGACAGGAGTGATTGCGATGGCCGAGCCGCTGAAGTTCACGGATGCGAACACCATTATCAAGGGCGCTTTTCAACCGATGCTGTGCGCCATGACCGCCCAGGATCCGGCGACCTTCAACGTCGAGGTCTATGCGCCCAACGGCACGGCGCTTCTGCAACGCCGCATCGCCCGGGTCGATCTGCTGGACAACTCCCTGCTGGAAGCCTTCATCTGCGACAGTCGCGCCCGTATCGAGCGGGCAACCCATGAGCGACTCGACTGGCAGGTACGCTACACCCGCGCCTCCTGAAGCCGCTTCCTGCGGTCAGATGCCAACCAGCCCAAAGGCGCCCCGAGAGGCGCCTTTTGCTTGACCCTCAATCGTTGAGCACGCGCTTCTGCTGACTGCCCTGGGCCTTGGTGGCCGGGGTCTTGTCGACCTTCTTCTGGGTCGAGGGCGTGGCGCTGGAGGTGTCGTCCGCGCTGTCCCTGTTGCTGGTGTTGGAGCTGCCCGGCGCGCCTATGCCGTTGCCGGTCACCCCGGCGTCGTTGTTGTTGCTGGCGGCCAGGCTGGGACCGGCCACCAGGGCCAGGGCAGCGCTCAGGGCAAGGATCAGCGGGGTCTTGCGCATCTTGGTGTCCTCCGGCCGCGAAAGGAAGGGTGTCGCGGGCTGCACCCTGCTGGTTAGGCCAAAGGCCGGGCCAAGCGTTCCCACCTTCCTATAGACTAATGGCCATCCCCGCCGTACCTCGACAGGTGCGGCCGTCGCGTTCAGGAGTTGCCGTGAAGCACCGTTACCTCATCGTCGATCGCACCGCGCTCGATACCCCCGCGCTGTTCGACTATCTGGCCGAGGCGCCGCAGCACCGCGTCATCGTTTCCGGCGGCACGGCCGAGCAACTGTTCGCGGCGGAGCTCTGGCCGCGCCTGCGCGAACGCCTGGCGCCCCACGCCGAGCGCTTCTTCTTCGCCGATTCCAGCGGTCCGCTGCTGCAGGCCGAACTGGAAGGCCGCAAGCCCGGCCTGCTGGATCGCGAACTGACCCTGGCCTTCAAGCAGGCGGTGACCGCCGATGCCGAGGACGACCGGGTCCTGACCCGCATTCGCCGCGAATTGCTCGACACCGATGACGACTACCAGGCCAACCGCCGCATCTTCCTCAACAGCCTGCTCGGCCAGATGCGCCGCGCCCTGCCGGCGGGTGCCGTGACCGCCGGCAACTGGCAGGACGCCGTCCGCCAGGCCATCGCCGCCGCCCAGCAGGGCCTGGCCAAGGGCTTCGCCCCCGGGCTGGCCGATGCCCCCTTCAAGGTCTTTCTCAAGGCCTATCCGCTGGCGGCGCGCTATGTCGCCCAGCTCGCCGTGCTGCTGATCACCGCCGGGCGCCAGGACAACGACGTTCTCATCGATCGCTTCGTCGCCCAGGATCCGGCGCTGGTCGCCACCCTGTTCGACGGCCTGCTAACCGAAGACGATGACCAGCGCCAGGCCTACACCGCCCTCAAGCGCACCCTGGATGCCCTGGGGACCGGTGGCCAGGCGCTGCACTGAGAGTCTAGAGGCGCTCCAGCAGCGCCGGCAGGATCACCCCGGCCGCGCCCAGCAGTTGCCAGTCATGGCTGAAGTCCACCGCCGGCTGCGGATCGATGCGGACCACCGTGGCGCCCTGCTGGCGCGCCACCCCTGGCAGACTGGCCGCCGGCTGCACCAGGCCGGAGGTGCCGACCACCAGGCAGAGGTCGCAGCGCTCGGCCAGGGCCCAGCGCTGGCCAGGGCCTCTTCCGGTAGCGACTCGCCGAACCAGACCACGCCCGGCCGGGCCAGGCCGCCGCAGGCGGGACAGCGCGGCGGCGCCACGAGCTGCTTCGCCGCTTCCGGCAACGCCGGCGCCGTCAGCGGTCGCGCGCACTCGAAGCAGCGCGGCGCGTGCAGGCTGCCGTGCAGGTGGATCACCGCGCGACTGCCCGCGCGCTCATGCAGGTCGTCGACATTCTGGGTAACCAGGTGCAAGCGGCCGTGCCTGTCGCCCCACTGCGCCAGGGCGCGGTGGGCCGGGTTGGGCTGGGCGGCCAGCACCTGGGCGCGGCGTCCCTCGTACCAGCTCCAGACCCGCACCGGATCCTCGATAAAGGCCTCGGCGGTGGCCAGTTGCGCCGGGTCGAAGCGCGCCCAGAGCCCGGTCAGGGCTTCGCGAAAGGTGGCGATGCCGCTTTCCGCCGACACGCCGGCACCGGTCAGGACCAGCACCTCGTCGGCCTGGCGCAGGTGGTCGAGCAACACCGCCGGCAAGGCGGCGAGTCCGTTTCGACAATCGATGGGATCGGGCATGGATGCGTTGACTCCTGACATCTGCGGCAAAACAACAGGGTCTTGCGGACCGCGAAAAAGGCCAGAAGTGTGACGCTACTCGACGGATGGTGAGTCCACTCATCGTTTTCCGGGGAACTGAGGTTCACCCTTTTCGCCACAGGCCGATAATCCGGGAGTCCGCGTCCGATGTCGCTCCGACCCTAACGGTATGTGAATGAAGAAGTCCGTCGTTTCCAAGTATCCGCGCCTGCTCGTCGCCGGCGCTCTGGCCCTCGTCACCGTCCTCGGCCTGGCCAGCTGGCTGTGGCTCAAGCCCGCCACGCCGGCCCCGACCGCCACCGCCATGCTCGCCAGCGTGCAGCAGGCGCCCGAACACTGGACCGGGCAGCCACGTGACCTCTCCGTGCTGCTGGCCGATCTGCGCGCCCAGGCCATCAGCGGCGCCGTGATAGGGGATCACACCCTCTACATAGACACCACCCGCGGCGAACACTATGCCGTGGCCGACAACGGCGGCCGCATCGCCGATCGCCTGCTGGCCGACTACGCCACCCAGGCCGAGCCGCTGTTCCCGGTCGCCACCTGGAGCGAATCCGGGCAGCGCCATCCCTGGCTGGACGCCCTGCTGATCAACCTGCCGGGCTATCTGCTCCTGCTGCTGCTCGCCGTGCCCCTGGCGCTGCGTTTCGCCAGCCCCTTCAAGCTGCACCGCAAGGGCACCGGCATCTCCTTCAAGGACGTGGTCGGCGCCGCCGAAGCCAAGCGGGCGCTGGAAGACGTCACCACCTGCCTGCGCAATCCCAAGGCCTTCGCTGCCCTGGGTGCCCGTCCGCCCAAGGGTGTGCTGCTGACCGGCGAACCCGGCACCGGCAAGACCCAGCTGGCCAAGGCCCTGGCCACCGAGTGCAACGCCCACTTCATCCAGGTGACCGGCAGCGACTTTTCCTCGATGTTCTTCGGGGTCGGCATCCAGAAGGTCAAGTCGCTGTTCCGCACCGCGCGCAAGAAGGCGCCCTGCATCATCTTCATCGACGAGATCGACGGCATCGGCCGCCGCGCCGAGCAGTCGCGCTCCAGCGATGCCGAGGCCAACCGCATCATCAACCAGTTCCTCACCGAGCTGGACGGCTTCGACGGCACCAGCGGCGTGCTGGTGCTGGGTGCCACCAACTTCGCCGATTCCCTGGATCCGGCGCTGCGCCGTGAAGGTCGCTTCGACCGCACCATCGCCGTGCCGCTGCCGAGTCTGGAAGACCGCCGCGCGCTGTTCGAACTCTATGCCGGCAAGCTGCCCTGCCAGGGCGAACTGGATCTGGCCGCCCTCTCCCGCGGCACCGTGGGCCTGACCCCGGCGGCCATCGCCTACATCAGCAACCACGCCGCCCTGCTGGCCGCTCGCGAGAACGCCAGCGCCGTGACCATGGCCCACTTCGTCGAGGCCATCGAGACCTGCCGCATCGGCGAGCAACCCGTCGGCGTCACCCCGCTGGGTTCGGCCGAGCGCACTCGCATCGCCGTGCACGAAGCCGGTCATGCCCTGGTCGCCGCGGTGCTCAATGTCGGTCGGGTGGAAAAGGTCACCCTGCTGCCCCGCGGCCAGGCCCTGGGTGTGACCCTGATCACCCCCACCGAAGACAAGCGCCTGCACCTGAAATCGGAACTCGAAGGCCGCATCCAGATGCTGCTGGCCGGTCGTTGCGCCGAGCAGCTGTATTTCAACGAGGTTTCCTCGGGCGCCGCCCAGGATCTGCAGGAAGCCTCCAAGCTGGCGCTATCCATGGTCGCCTCGCTGGGCATGGGTCCGAGCGGCTCGCTGCTGAGCCTGCAGGCCCTGCGCGATGCCGGTATCGAATTCGACGCCGCGCCCAGCATCGCCGCCGCCGATCAGCTGCTGCACAGCCTGGATCATCGCTGCCTGGCGCTGATCACCGAGCTCAAGCCGGCGCTGGACGACATCACCGACCAGCTGCTGCGCGACGAGACCATCCCCGGCAGCGCCGTGGCCGAAGCCATCGCCCGCGCCAGCGGCCTGGAAGCCTGCGGCGCCCTCAATCGCGCCCTGGCCTTCGTGCCGGAGCGTTCGACCGACCCGCGCGCGGGTGACGGCGAACGCAGCATCGCGGCCGCCTTCAAGGGCGAGTGATACCCGCGACGCCTTGCAACGAAAAAGCCCCGGCCCGCCGGGGCTTTTTCATGTCAGCGCCTGGGCAGGCCTCAGAGGATGTTGGCGTAATCCGCCTCGATCCGATCCAGACTCAGGTGGTTGAGGAAGTTGGAGAAGCACATCCAGGCCGCCAGGGCGTTAAGGTCCTGGAATTGCGCCGGCAGGTACTTGGGCGGTACCACCACGCCTTCGTCCACCAGCTGACGCAGGATGCGCATGTCTTCCAGGGTAGTCTTGCCGCAGAACAGCAGCGGGATCTGCTCCAGCTTGCCCTTGCGCACCGCCAGCTGGATGTAGTTGTAGATCAGGATGAAGCCCTTCAGATAGGACAGGTCCTTGGTGAAGGGCAACCCCGTCGGCGTCGAGCCGCGAAACACCCGGCTGGCGTTCTGGTAGCCCGATTCCAGGTCGTAGCCCTGCTCCTGGAAGAAGCGGAAGACCTCGAGGAAATCGGCGCCGTCCTCGGCCAGGTGGATGGCGCGGGTGCGATTGGTCAGCTTGCGCAGCCGGGTCGGATAGGAGGCGAAGGCGATCACCTCCATGAGGATAGCCAGGCCTTCCTGGGTCACGGTGGACGACGGCGGGCCCTTGGCCAGAAAGGTGCAGATCGGCTGGTTCTGGCCATTCAGGGTGGTGCCGACGTGCACCAGGCCTTCATGGACCTCCAGGGCGCGGACGTCGCGCTCGTTGAACAGGGCGTCGGCGCGCACCTTGATGTAGTCGGCGCCGGCCGCGGCGTCGGCGACGATGCCGTCGGATTCGAACACCCGGATGGTGCCTTCCGTCTCGCCGAACACCCGGTTGAGCCGCGCCTGCAGGATGGGCACGGCGTCCTTGGCGGTCAGGGTCTTGGGTTCGTCTTCCAGGGCGCCGCGATGGGCGATGTTGTCCAAGTAGCTGGACATCATCATGCCCAGGTCGGCCAGGGTCGGATCGCCGGCGTGGAAGGCATCCGAGGCCGCGCCATAGAGTTCCTGGGAGATCAGGCCGAAGTCCGGGGTGCCGCGCGCCTGCAGCATGCGGATCACCATGCGGTATTCGCGGCACATGCGCCTCATGATCTGGCCGACCGGATTGAACTGGCCGAGCTGGCGGGTGACCTCGCGCTCGATGCTCTGGAATTCGCCCTTGAGCGCATCGCCGTCGAAGCCCAGCGGCCGCCCCTCGTAGAAGGCGCGATCCACCGCCGGCAGGCGCTTGCCCTTGCCCTCCAGGAAGCCCTGGCGCACGCCGTCGTCCCACTTCACCGCATCGAGGATGCGGATCGGCGCCTGGGCCGCGACGATGCGATCGGACAGCTGGCGAATGGTCTGGTGATAGGGATCGAGAAAGGGCTGGCGGGCATTCATGACGGCAACCGGGCGACGGGCAAGGCTTCAAGGATGGCCGCTGCCGCGTCTTTTGCCTAGGTTGCGCGACATCCGACCTGCCGAGTCGCCCTATTTGGCGAACAGCTGGCTCATGTCCTTGAAGGCCTTGAACTCCAGGGCATTGCCGCAGGGGTCGAAGAGAAACATGGTGGCCTGCTCGCCGACCTGGCCCTGGAAGCGGATATAGGGCTCGATGACGAACTGCGTCTCACGTGCCCGCAGACGGTCGGCCAGGGCTTCCCATTCGTCCCAGCCCAGCACGATGCCGAAGTGCGGCACCGGCACGTTGT
This sequence comes from Pseudomonas sp. HR1, assembly GCF_030175875.1. Classification (NCBI taxonomy): domain Bacteria; kingdom Pseudomonadati; phylum Pseudomonadota; class Gammaproteobacteria; order Pseudomonadales; family Pseudomonadaceae; genus Pseudomonas; species Pseudomonas sp. HR1. The sequence goes on along the minus strand of NZ_JASNRF010000003.1, from coordinate 24,415 downwards.
GGCCGTCTACGGCGTTGGTATGGGCCTCCTCCTGGGACGCGGTCTTGGGGTGCTCGTGGATCACCAGCTGGTGGCCATAGAAGTCGAAGTCGACCCAGTGGTCGCTGGAGCGACCCTCGGCGAGGCCGAAGACGTCGCCGTAGAAATGCCGGGCGGCGGCCAGGTCGTAGACGGGAATGGCGAGGTGAAAGGGCGACAGGGCCATGGTGGGAAATCCTGTTGAGGGGGATGCAGCCATTCTCACCCCAGGTTTTCCTGTGCATGAAGCGCATTTTCCTGCCTCCGAGCGACAAAAATTTTGTTGCTCGGCAGCCAGGCTCGCTACAGTGACCGCCCCGGACTGCAGGCCACTCCCATGCTTCGCGAATTCAAGACCCTGCTCGCCGTGGCCCGCCATGGCAGCTTTGCCGCGGCCGGCCTGCACGTGGGCCTGACGCCCTCGGCGGTGAGCGCCCAGATCCGCAACCTGGAGCAGCACCTGGGCGTGAAGCTGTTCGACCGCAATGGCCGCAGCGCCCTGCTCAATGCCGCCGGGCGTCGCGCCCTGCCGCTGGCCGAGGAAATGCTCGCCACCTATGCGCGCATGGCCGGCGCCGGCGAGGAGATCCAGGGCGAGTTGCGCATCGGCGCCATCGCCAGCGTCCAGACCGGCCTGCTGCCCGGCACCCTGGTGCGGCTGCGCCAGCAGGCGCCGCGCCTGGAGCCGCGGCTGGTGCCCGGCGTCTCGCTGGCCCTGCTCAGCCAGGTGGATGCCGGCGAACTGGATCTGGCCATCCTCATCCGCCCGCCCTTCGAACTGCCCAAGGAACTGCACGCCACCACCCTGCTGCAGGAACCCTTCGTGCTCATCGCCCCGCCGGACCTGCCCGGCGACGATCCGCGCCTGCTGCTGGAGACCCAGCCCTTCATCCGCTACGACCGCCACTCCTTTGGCGGCCGGCGGGTCAGCGCCTTTCTGCGCGAGCAGCGCCTGGCGGTGCGCCAGGTGCTCGAACTCGACGAACTCGATGCCATCGTCAAGATGGTCGAGCACGGCCTGGGCGTGGCCCTGGTGCCCTGCGCCGGCCTCTGGCTGGAGCATCCGCGGGTGCGGCAGCTGTCCCTGGGCGCCCTTACCTTTCACCGTGAATTGCAGGTCATCGCACGCCACGCGGGGCGTGATCTGCCAGCCGTGGCACTGTTTCGCCGCTGCCTGACCGAAGCCGTGTCAGAACAGCTGCACCAGCAGCCAGTACAGTGAAGCGGACAGCGCCATGGCCACCGGCAGGGTGAGCACCCAGGCCAGCAGCAGATTGCGCACCGTCGCCCACTGCAGTCCGGAACCGTTGGCGGCCATGGTCCCGGCCACCCCGGACGAGAGCACATGGGTGGTGGAAACCGGCAGGCCGAAAGCGTCCGCCGCGCCGATGGTGCCCATGGCCACCAGCTCCGCCGAGGCGCCCTGGGCATAGGTCAGGTGGGTCTTGCCGATACGCTCGCCGACCGTGATGACGATGCGCCGCCAACCGACCAGGGTGCCCAGGCCCAGGGCGATGGCCACCGCCACCTTGACCCACAGCGGGATGAAACGGGTGGCCTGGTCGATCTGCCGCTTGAATTCCCGGAGATCCTCCTGCGCCTTGGGCGCCAGCCCCGGCAGGTGCTCCTTTTCCAGCAGGCGGATGGATTCCGAAGCCAGGTACATGGCGTTGCGCACGTTGGGCATGCTTTGCGCCGGGACGTTGTTGAGGGCGCCGTACTGGCGCACCTCGCGGGCGATGTCGTCGGTGATGGCCGCGAGCGCAGGCAGCACCTCGGGATTGCTCTGCCGCTTGCGCACGAACTCCAGCAGCACCCCATGGGGATCGGCCGGCGCGGCCTGGGGCGCCGCCTGGCGCAGCCCGCTGGCGGTGACCTCGGCCACGGCGGCGAAGGCCGGCGTCGCGGTGGCGGGTACCGCTCGATTGAGCGCATAGGCGGTCGGCAGGGCACCGACCAGGATCAGCATGATCAGCCCCATGCCCTTCTGGCCGTCGTTGGAGCCATGGGCGAAGGACACCCCGGTGCAGGTCAGGATCAGCAGGCCGCGGATCCACGGCGGCGGCGGCTCGGCGCTTTTCGGCTCCTGGTAGAGCGTCTGGTCGCGCACGATCCGCTTGAGCAGCACCAGCAACAGCGCCGCGCAGACGAAGCCGATCAGTGGCGAGAACAGCAGCGCATAGCCGACCTTGGCCACCTGGCCCCAGTCCACCCCGCTGCTGCCGTCCAGGCCGCCCAGCCAGGCGTGCATCAGGCCGACACCGATGATGGAGCCGATCAGGGTATGGGACGAGGACGCCGGCAAGCCCAGCCACCAGGTGCCGAGATTCCAGATGATGGCGGCGATCAGCAGGGCGAAGATCATGGCGAAGCCCTTGCCCGCGCCCATCTCAACCACCAGGTCCACCGGCAACAGGGCGATGACGCTGAAGGCCACCGCGCCACTGGAGAACAGCACCCCGAGGAAGTTGCAGAAGCCGGACCAGAGCACCGCCGCATTGGGCGGCAGCGAGTGGGTGTAGATGACCGTGGCCACGGCGTTGGCGGTGTCGTGGAAGCCGTTGACGAATTCGAAGCCGAGGGCGATCACCAGTGCCAGCGCCAGCCCGGCAAAGGGCAACCAGGTGGTGGGCGGGGACTGGGTATCGCTGACGTCGTTGTGGATACCGCCGAGGGTCACCGCCAGACCGGTCAGCAGCAGCACGATGAACAGCACGATCCGCAGCGGACCGGGTTTGCGTGAACTGTGCAGGGGATGGGACAGCGGCGACAGGGAAGCGGCTGGACTGGACGAAGGCATTGGGGCGAACTCCGACACGGGATCCACCCACCCTGCGCTGCCGGCATGACGTTTTTACGTCAGCCAGATGGCCAGACGACGGATGACCGCCGCGGGCTTTTTTTTCAACAGAGACCCGGCCTGCTAGGCTGGGGGCTTTGCCCGAGGATCGCGTCGATGTCCCCCCGCTGGCTGCTCTGCCCTGTCTTGCTGCTGCCCCTTGTCTCTGGCGCCCTGGCCGCCACGGAGCCTTCACCGCGCAGTTGCGCCCAGGAAATCGGGCGGCAGCCGGCCCAGGCCCTGGCCACCCGCTGCCGGGCGCTCTCCCCCGCCACCCATCCGCCGTGCAACGCCGCCAACAGCTGCGCCCTGATGCAGGACGAGATCGCCCGCAGCTGCGCCCTGTACGGCGATGGCGAAGCGGCCAAGGAGCCGGGTTGCGGTCCGCTGCCCAGCAGCGTCGAGGCGGCGGCCGCCGTGGTCCAGCGCTACTACCGGGCACTGGATGCGCGGGACTACGGCACCGCCTGGCAGCAGTGGGGCCTGGACGGCCAGCCTGGCAACAGCTACGAGAAATTCCGCCAGGGCTATGCCAGGACCCGCAGCGTGCAGGTGACCCTCGGCCAACCGGGCCCGGTCGAGGGGGCGGCCGGTTCGAGCCATGTCAGCATCCCGGTGACGGTCAGGGCGCGCCTGGTCGACGGCACCCGCCAGACCTTCAGCGGCCACTATCAACTACGCCGGGTCAACGACGTCGACGGCGCCTCGGCCGAGCAGCGTCGCTGGCATCTGGAAGGTGCGCAGCTGAAGGCCGAGCGCTAGTCCGGTCCGATCTGCCGCAGCTGAGAGAGGCGACTGCGCGTCCGTGACATGTCGGCGATATCGCTGTCGGCCAGGGTTTCGTCGAGGGGCGCGGCGCTGACCAGGAACAGCGCCAGGCGACGGTCGTAGAGCACATCCACCAGATTGATGAACCGCTGCCGGGCGGCGGGACTGGCGTCGCGCAGCGGCGGCACGGCGTCCAGCAGCCAGCGCTGCCAGCTTTCGCTTAGGGTCAGGTAGTCGAGGACCGCGGTGGGGCCTTCGCAGAGATCGGCGAAGCTGAAGTGCAGCAGCCCATCCGCGGCGCTGACGGCAGGCAGGCTGCGATGCCCGACCGGTACCTCCACGCGTGTCTGCGCCAGGGGCGGCAATCCCAGCGCCTGGCGCTGCGCCGGAGTGCCAGGCCAGAGATAGGCGCCGACGCCGAAGGGATCGGGCTCGGCGGGACTGGCGCCGCGATAGTCCTGGGGACCGGCCACCGAGAGGATGTCCATGCGCGTCTCGATCAGCCTGATCGCCGGCAGGAAGCGCTCGTGGTAGAGGGGATTGGGCAGCAACCCCTCGGGCGGATAGTTGGAGGTGGTGATCAGCACCACGCCGCGGCTGAACAAGGCCTTGAACAGCCGGGTGATGAGCATGGCGTCGCCGATGTCATGCACATGGAATTCATCGAAGCAGAGCAGTCGGCAACCGTCGAGCAGTTCGTCCAGGCTGGCGGCCAGGGCATCACCGCCGGGCGGCTGGCGAAACATCCGCTCGTGCAGTTCGCGAAAGAAGGCATGGAAGTGCACCCGGCGCTTCTCGGCGAATGGCAGGGCGGCAAAGAAGCCGTCGAGCAGAAAGCTCTTGCCACGGCCTACCGGCCCCCAGAGATAGAGACTGCGTGGCGCCTGGCGGCGGAACAGCCGTGGGCGCAGGAGCTCGTCGGCAAGCTGGGCGAAACGGTCGATGGCGGCCTGTTGCGCGGCGTCCAGGGTGTAGCCACGGGCTTGGGCGAGCTGAGCGAAGTGTGCCAGCACCTGCTGGGGGGGCGAAGGAGACGTCATGCAGGCGGCCAGCCGAGAAAGATAGGGCGCTAATGAAGCTACAGCCGTCGCTGCCGGTCAAGACCGGCAGCGACGGTGCACTCAGGCCGCGGCGATGAACAGGCAGAGGCAGCAGAACATGCCGCCGGCCCAGACCAGCGAGCGGCGGGTGGCATGGTCACGGATATACAGCCAGGTGTAGGCGATACGGCTGAGCAGGAAGAGGAAAGCCCAGAAGTTGATGGTGCCCTGCTCGGCGCCACCGGTGACGTGGGCGACGATCACCGCGGCGGCGAACAGCGGATTGATCTCGAAGGCGTTCTGCTGGGCGGCGTTGGCCCGGGCCCGGGCCCCTTCCAGCTTGCCGAGAAAGCTGCGCGGATCCCGGTTGTCCTCGGGCGTGAAGCCGCTGCCCTTGAACTTGGCATAGTAGGCCGCGCCATAGGGCACGAGGTAGACGAGGAAGATGCACCAGTAGGCGAAGGTCATATCGGCGTCCCTGGAAGTGTGAGGGTTCGCCTATCTGACCCGCCCGACCGGGAAAAATCCACTCCGCTTCAGGCAGGCGTGCGGCTGTGGGTCCAGCGCGCCATGAGCGCGGTGGCCACCGCGCAGAGCGCCAATACCGCGCACATGGGCACCACGGTGCCATTGTGCAGCGCGCCCACGCTGCTGGAGGCCAGCGCCGCGAGGATGAATTGCAGACTGCCCATCAGCGCCGAGGCACTGCCGGCATTGGCGCCCTGTCCGGCCAGGGCGCAGGCCGAGGCGTTGGGCACGATGCCGCCGAGCAGGGCGATGGCGCAGAACAGCGGGATCATCAGCACCGGCAGCGCCTTGGGCTGGAAGGCGCCCACCAGCAGCAGGACCAGTCCCGCCGCGGCATAGGCGACCACCGCGCGGCGCAGCCAGAAGGCCGGTCCCTGGCGGACCACCAGGCGGGCATTGAGCTGCCCGAGCAGGATGAAGCCGGCGGCGTTGAGGCCGAATACCCAGCCGTAGTGCTCGGGCGCGACGCCATAGAGCTCGATCAGCACGAAGGGCGAACCGGAGATGTAGGCGAACATCCCGGCCATGGCGATGCCGCCGGTCAGGGTATGGCCGATGAAGGTGCGATCGCGCAGCAGCCGCAGGTAGTTGCGCAGGGCACCCCGCAGCGGCGGCCGCGGATGGTGCGCCGGCAGGGATTCGGGCAGCCACAGCGCCACCGCGGTGCCGCAGGCGGCGGCGAACAGCGCCAGGCTGACGAAGATCGCCTGCCAGCCAAAGGTGCTGAGCAGCAGACTGCCGGCGAAGGGCGCGATGATGGGCGCGATCCCGGTCACCAGCATGATCTGCGAAAAGGCCCGCGCCGCGGCCATCGGCTCGCAGAGATCCCGTACCACGGCCCGCGCGATCACCATGCCGGCGCAGCCGCCCAGGGCCTGGACGAAACGCGCGGCGATCAGCCAGGGCAGGCTGGGCGCCAGGGCGCAGCCCAGCGACGCCAGGCAGAACAGGCCGATGCCGATCAGCAGCGGCAGGCGGCGGCCGAAGCGGTCCGCCAGGGGGCCATAGAACAGCTGGCCGCTGGCGAGACCGGCGAAATACACCGCCAGACTCAGCTGCACGTGTTCGATATCGGTGGCGAACGACCGGGCCAGCGACGGGAAGCTGGGCAGGTACATGTCGATGGCGAAGGGGGCGAAGGCCGAGAGGGCCCCGAGAATCAACAATAAGCGAAAGGTCATGAAGCCTGATCCGATGGAAGCGGAAGTGTCACGCAGTTACATACAATCATGTTTGTAAAAGCGGCGAGGCGCGCTAGACTGCGTGGCAGACCCACTGCCAGTCAGATCGCCCATGCGTCGTACGAAAGAAGAAGCCGAACAGACCCGCCAAGCCATTCTCGATGCGGCGGAAGCCCTGTTCCTGACCAATGGCGTGGCGCGTACCAGCTTGGAAATGATCGCCCGCGAATGCGGCGTCACCCGGGGGGCAGTGTACTGGCATTTCCAGAACAAGGCCCACCTGTTCCACGAAATGCTTAGCCAGATAAGGATCCCGGCCGACGAACTGACCGAGCGCCTGCGCGTCGACGGCGAGGAAGACAGCCTGCAACGGCTGTTCAAACTGTGCATCGAAGGCATGACGAAATTCACCCAGCCCGGCCGGGAGCAGCGGGTGATGACCATCATGCTGCACCGCTGCGAATTCACCGAGGAGCTGCGCGAGGCCGAAGAACGCGATCTGCAGTTCCTGCGGCAGTTCATCCGCATCACCGACGCCCTCTTCACCGCCCAGGCGCATCGCCTGCAGCCAGGCGTGACGCCGCAGTTGGCCAGCCGGATGCTGCACAGCCTGTTTCTCGGCACCCTCTCGGACCTGCTGCGCGACGAACAGACCTTCGCCCCGCTGCTGGCCGCCGATCAGGTGTTCACCACCTTCTTCCGCGCCATCGTGCGCGACTGGGTTCAGTCGCCGACGGTATAGCCCGCCTGCTCGATGGCCGCGCGAAAGGGCGCAGCCACCTCGGCGCTGTCGATGCGCACCTCGCCCGCCTGCAGATCCACCTCCACCCGGGCGCGATTGTCCACCTTGAGGACCGCGGCCTCGATGGCGCTCACGCAGTGGGCGCAACTCATTCCGATCACCTTGATGACATGCATGGTCTGCTCCTGTCTGTCTTGACCTCTTTCTCCTGACGCCAGCGCCAGGACCGGGTTCCAGTGTTGACCTTGACCCGAGGTCAAGGTCAACACTGTTATCAGGAGGTGCCCATGCACGAATTCGAACTCTCCATCAGCGGCATGACCTGCGCGGCCTGCGCCGGTCGGGTCGAGCGCGCCCTGCAGAAGGTCCCGGCGGTCAGCGCGGCCGGCGTCAACCTGGCCAGCGAAAAGGCCCGCGTCAGCGCACCGGGCGACGCGGCGCCGGCGCTGGCCGAAGCCGTCACCGCCGCCGGCTACCGGGTGGCCGAGGCCGAGCATGACCTGGCGCTGTCCGGCATGAGCTGCGCCAACTGCGCCGGGCGGATCGAAAAGGCCCTGCGTGCGGTGCCCGGAGTGTTGGCCGCCGAGGTCAACCTGGCCAGCGAAAGAGCCCGGATCAGGACCCTGGCCGCGGTCGAGACGCAGGCGCTGATCGCCGCGGTGGAGGCCGCCGGCTACGGCGCCCAGGATCGCCGCGCCGAAGACGAGCGTTCAGCCCCGGCGCGTCAGGGGGTGCCCTGGGAGCATCTCGAATTGACCCTGGCGCTGCTGCTGACCGCACCGCTGATCCTGCCCATGCTGCTGGCGCCCTTCGGCTGGCACCTGATGCCGCCCGCCTGGCTGCAATTCCTGCTGGCGACGCCGGTGCAGTTCATCGTCGGCGCGCGCTTCTATCGCGGTGCCTGGCATGCCCTGCGCGCCCGCAGCGGCAACATGGATGTGCTGGTCGCCCTGGGCACCAGCGCCGCCTATGGCCTGAGCCTCTATCTCTGGCTGGTCAAGGACAGCCCCCATCTCTATTTCGAGACGGCGGCCATGGTCATCGCCCTGGTGCGCCTGGGCAAATACCTGGAGACCCGCGCCAAGCGCCGCACCGGCGCGGCCCTGCGCGCCCTGGAAGCCCTGCGCCCGGAAAGCGCCCGGCGCCTGGATGCGGCCGGCCAGGAAGAAGAGGTCGCCCTGAATCGCCTGCGCCTGGGCGACCGCCTGCAGCTGCGCCCGGGCGAGCGCATCCCCGCCGACGGCCGCATCCTGCAGGGCGAAAGCCAGGTGGACGAAGCCCTGCTCACCGGCGAAAGCCGCCCGGTCGCCAAGGGCCCCGATGACGAGGTGGTGGGGGGCGCCATCAACGGCGAGGGCAATCTGCAGATCGAGGTCACCGCCCTGGGTGGCGAGACGGTGCTGGCCGGCATCATCCGCCTGGTGGAAGACGCCCAGGCCACCAAGGCGCCCATCCAGCAGCTGGTGGATCGGATCAGCCGGGTGTTCGTGCCGGTGGTGGTGAGCCTGGCCCTGGTCACCCTGCTCGGCTGGCTGCTGAGCGGCCACCCCCTGGAGCCCAGTCTGCTCGCGGCCGTAGCGGTGCTGATCATCGCCTGCCCCTGTGCCCTGGGACTGGCCACCCCCGCCGCCCTCATGGCCGGTACCGGGGTGGCGGCGCGTCACGGCATTCTGATCAAGGACGCCGAGACCCTGGAGCGTGCCCAGGGCATCACCACCGTGGTCTTCGACAAGACCGGCACCCTGACCGCCGGCCAGTTGCGCCTCTGCCAGCTGGCCACGGCCCCCGGCATCGAGGAAGCCGACTTGCTGAGCCTGGCCGGCAGCCTGCAACGCGGCAGCGAGCATCCCCTGGCCGCGGCGGTGCTGCTGGCCTGTCGTGAGCGCGGCCTGGACACCCCACCGGCCCAAGACGTCCGCGCCCTGCCCGGTCGTGGCCTCCAGGGCAGCTGGCAGGGTCGCGCCTTGTTGCTGGGCAATGCGCGGCTCCTGGCCGAACGACAGCTGGACGCCGGCCCCCTGGTTGAGGCCGCTCGCGCCTGGGAAGACCAGGGGCTGACCCTGTCCTGGCTGCTGGAAGGCGGCGGCCAGCCGCGGGTGCTGGGGCTGCTGGCCTTTGGCGATGCGCTGCGCCCGGGTGCTGCCGCGGCCATCGCCCAGCTACGCCGCGACGGCATCGACAGCTGGCTGCTGACCGGTGACAACCGTGGCAGCGCCCGCCAGGTGGCCGCGGCCCTGGGCATCACCCAGTGGGAGGCCGAGGTGCTGCCCGCCGACAAGGCGGCCCTGGTGGCCCGGCTGCAGGCGACCCGGGGCGGCGTGGCCATGGTCGGCGACGGCCTCAACGACGCTCCGGCGCTGGCCGCCGCCGAACTGGGCATCGCCATGGGCTCGGGAACCGCTGCCGCGCGCCACGCGGCCGGCATCACCCTCTTGCAGGAGGACCCGCGCCAGGTGGTGGCGGCGCTGGACATCGCCCGCCGTACCCAGCGCAAGATCCGCCAGAATCTGTTCTGGGCCTTCATCTACAATGTCATCGGCCTGCCGCTGGCCGCCCTGGGTCTGCTCGACCCGGTCTATGCCGGTGCCGCCATGGCCTTTTCCAGCGTCAGTGTCCTGGCCAATGCCCTGCTGCTCGGCCGCTGGCGCCCGTCCGGAGACCTCCCCTCATGAACATCGGTCAGGCCGCCAAGGCCAGCGGGCTCACCGCCAAGATGCTGCGCTACTACGAGCGGATCGGCCTGCTGGCCCCCGCCGGACGGACCGACAGCGGCTATCGCCAGTACGGCGCCGAAGACCTGCGGGTGCTGGCCTTCGTCCGCCGTTCGCGGGAGCTGGGCTTCAGTCTGGAAGAGATCCGCCAGTTGCTCAGCCTCTGGCAGGACCGGCAACGCGCCAGTGCCGACGTCAAGGCGCTGGCCAAGCGGCACATCGCCGAGCTGGATCTGAAGATCGCCGAACTGACCCGCCTGCGCAGCACCCTCGGCGAGCTGGTCTCCTGCTGCCATGGCGACGCCAGCCCCGAGTGTCCGATCCTCGATACCCTCGGCGGCTGACGCAACCGCCGAGGGCTCGCGGGGTCCATCTTTCTATCTCCCCGCTGCCGAGGTCGAGTCCATGCATACCCTGCACCACTACCAGATCAGTTACCGCTTCAACGGCGAACCCCTCACTCACGAGCTGGAGAGCTTCGAGCCGGTCACCGAAGAGGAAGCCGTACTGCAGCTGCTGATCAAGCACGTCGAGGAACCCCAGGTGGTGGTCGATGCGCCCTGGGAACGCCATGCTCAGCCGAGCATCGCCCGGCGCGCCCAGGAAGCCGGGCTGAGCGACATCGAGGTCAGCCAGCGGGACTGACGGCCGGCCCGGGCGGGTAGCTTTGCGCTATAATTCCGCGCTTTTGCCCCCTTCGCCGGAGACCTTCATGACCCTGCCTCGCCTGCGCCTCAAAGCCAATGCCGACCGCCGTCTGCGCGCCGGGCACCTCTGGGTGTACAGCAACGAGGTGGACGTCGTCGCCACCCCGCTGACCGCCTTCGAGCCGGGCGATCAGGCCACCCTGGAAACCACCAGCGGCAAGCCGCTGGGCCTGGTGGCGCTGTCGCCCAACAACCTGATCTGCGCCCGCCTGTTCTCCCGCGACACCGGCTACCTGCTGGACAAGTCGCTGCTGGTGCACCGCTTCAAGGTCGCCCTGAGCCTGCGCGAGCGGCTGTTCGGCAGCCACTGCTATCGCCTGGTCTATGGCGATTCGGATTTCCTGCCGGGTCTGGTGGTGGATCGCTTCAACGACATCCTGGTGGTGCAGATCGCCTCGGCGACCATGGAGCGCCAGCGCGACGCCATCCTGGCCGCCCTGCTGCAGGTGTTCAAGCCTCACGGCGTGCTGTGGAAGAACGACGGCAGCGCCCGCGCGGCCGAGGGCCTTTCCAGCTACGTGGAAGTGGCCTATGGCGAGGTCCCCGACTGGGTGGCGCTGGAAGAGAACGGCGTGCGTTTCGAGGCGCCGGTGCGCGAAGGCCAGAAGACCGGCTGGTTCTATGACCACCGCCTGAATCGGGCGCGCCTGGCGCCCTATGTCCAAGGCAAGCGGGTGCTCGACCTGTTCAGCTACATCGGCGGCTGGGGCGTGCAGGCCGCGGCCTTTGGCGCCAGTGAGGTCATGTGCGTGGATGCCTCGGGCTTCGCCCTCGACGGCGTGGAGCGCAATGCCACCCTCAACGGCCTGGCGGAAAGGCTGGTCTGCGTCGAAGGCGATGTCTTCGAGGCGCTCAAGGAACTCAAGGCCGGCGAAGAGAAATTCGACGTCATCGTGGCCGACCCGCCGGCCTTCATCAAGAAGCGCAAGGACCTTAAGAACGGCGAAGCCGCCTATCGTCGCCTCAACGAACAGGCCATGCGGCTGCTGAACAAGGACGGCATCCTGGTCAGTGCCTCCTGTTCCATGCACCTGCCCGAAGACGACCTGCAGAACATCCTGCTCGGCAGCGCCCGTCATCTGGACCGCAACCTGCAGATCCTCGAACGCGGTGCCCAGGGCCCGGATCACCCGGTACACCCGGCGATCCCGGAGACCCGCTACATCAAAAGCCTCACCTGCCGGCTGCTGCCCAGCTAAGGCGCCAGGCAAAAAGAAAGCCGGACCAGGTCCGGCTTTTTCTTGCGTGTTCGACTGTCAGCTCAAGGCACGAATCAACTCGTCCTTCTTCATCCGCGAACGACCACGAATATCCTGCTCGGCGGCCTTCTTCACCAGTTCGTCGCGGGTCATGTCGCTGAGCGAGGTGCTGCCGCTGCGCGAACGCCGTGCCGAGGCCCGCCCGCTGTTGGGCGACTGGCCCTGCTTGGTGGCCACCGCCCGCCGCGCGGAGTCCTTGCGATCCGCGCGCTTGGCAGTACCGCTCTTGCTCTTGCCGGAGCCCGCCTTTTCACCACCGCCGGACTGCTTGTTCACCGTCGCCCAGGCCCGCGCTTCGGCTTCCTCCTTGGAGACGCCCTTTTTCTCGTAGCTCTCCTCGATGTGCTCGGCCTTGCGTTCCTGTTTGTCGCTGTACTTGGACTTGTCGCCGCGGGGCATGGCAGTCTCCTGGCTATTCTTCCGCCTTGATGGTGGCCACGTCGGCTGCCTTCACCCGTACATGACGACCCGCCACGTCGGTGAATTCATAGAAGCCGTCGGCCGTCTTGGTGTTGGGACGATCTTCGGTGATGTACTGGGTACCGTCCTGCAGGGTCACCACCGTCTCGGTGGAACAGGCCGTCAGCCCCAGCAGGGTCAGGGCCAGCAATCCACCGCTTAGCAGGCGCTTCATGGCGCTTCCGGCGAGACGCGATGGATGGACACATCGTGCAGCGCCACCAGCGCCTGACCGGACTCGATATCGGCCAGGTGGAAGCGCTCGTCGTTGATCGCATCCAGGTGCCGGCAGGCCAGTTCGCGGACCACGTCGGTGATGGGTACGTCGAGATTGCTGATACGGTCGGTATAGCTTTCGCCCAGCAACTTGTAGTGGATTTCGTATTGGCTATCGGTGTCGTCACGCATGAGGGGTCTCCGCGAAAAGGCTGCCCGACTCGGGTTATTTCTATAGAGCCCGGGCAACCAGAGCGGTTCTTTTCCGCCCGTCAGACGCCGCCGAACGGTCGTCTGTCAAGTACCGCGAACCCGCTCTAGCGCAAGAGTTCAACGCCCTGCGCGCATCTGCTGCAACAGGGTGCTGCACTGGGCGCCCTGCTCGTTGCTCGGCGCCACCAGTGCCAGCAGGCCAGCGGCCGGCGCCGCGAAGGTGGCGAGCAGTGCCGCCACCGCGCCGCGGGCCGCCAGCGGCAGCGCCTTCACCCCTGGCGATGGATTCTTCAGGGTGCCACGCACATAGAGCGGCGAGCGCAGCGAGAAGATGCGCAGGCCCTTGCTGTGGGGATCGACGGTGAGATCCAGTCGTTCGCTCGCCAGGTTGATGGTGCCGGTGATGTTGATTAGGGCGTTCTCGGTGTCGAGCACGAAGACCTGGGGCTGCACCAGGCCCTTCTTGAAATCGAGATCGGCGACCGCGCAATTGATCTCCACCTCGTCATCGCCGAACAGCCGATCGACCAGATAGTTGCCGACGTTGAGTCCGGCGAGCTCCATCAGGCTCCGGCTGATGCGGCCGTCGTTCATCAGCAGCTTGAGTTCGCCGTTGCTGGTGCCAAGTAACGCCGCCACCGAGTTGCCAGTGCCACTCAGGGTGGCATCGCCATTGAGTTCGCCCATGCTGCGCTTCATGGTCTCCACGGTGGGGAACAGCTGGTTCAACTTGACCCGGCGCACATGCAGATCGACCCGCCCTTGCAGGGGCGTCTTGTCACCTTCCAGGCGCACCGTGGTGTTCAGATCACCCCCAGCCACGCCAAAGCGCAGGGGGTCGAGCAGCAGCACGCCATCGGTCAGGCGCACGTGGGTGTTGAGATCGGTGATCGGCAGCTGCGCGTTCTGCACGATGCGCTTGCCGGTGAAACGCACGTCCGCATCCATGGCGCGCCAGCGCTCGGTGCGGAATTCGGAGACCGGCAGGGCCTTGTCCGCCGGCTGCTTGCTGGTCTCGCCCTTGGCCACCTGCTGCTCCTTGGTATCGGCGCCGATCAGCGGCGCCAGGTCCTCGAACAGCAGCTGATCGGAGCGCAGGGTGCCACTGAGCTTGGGCCGTGGCTTGCCGCCGGTGAACAGCACCTCGCCGTGCAGGTCGCTCTTGCCGACCCGGCCATTGAAATCTTCGTAGCTGAAGCGGGCGCCCGCCGGATCGTTGAGCTTGACCGTGAGATGGCCGTCGGTGGCATAGGGCGCCGTCTCCGGCAGGGTGACCCCGGTCAGCGGATAGAGCTGCGCCAGGCTCTTGCCTTCCAGCACCAGGTGCAGATCCAGGGCGCCCAGGCGCCGCGGATCGGTCAGGGTGCCAAAGACCTGGACGCGGGTTTCGCCGGCGCGGGCATCGAGCTGGATGGGAAAAGGCACATCGGCGTCCTGCAGCGCCAGCAGTCCACCGATCTGGCCACGGCCACTGACCGGCACCTGCTTGTAGCTGCCTTCCACCGCCAGGGCGAACTGGAAGGGCTGGGTCTGCTTGACGTGGGAGCGCTGGCGCGAGGTGCCCTGTTTGCCCACCAGGTCGGCATAGGCGATGGGGGCGTCCAGGGAGGTGATCCGCGCGCGCAGCCGAGTGGCGGTCTGGGCATCGTCGAAGCCGACCTGGCCGGCGTCGAAGCCGATGGTGCCGATGTCCACGGTCCAGGCCGAGGGTTCGGCCTTGGGGTCCTTCTCGGCGGTCTCGAAGGTCCAGCTGTTGCGGCCATCGGCCAGCCGCTGGGCATTGACCACCGGCCCCGTGAGGTCGATGCGCGGGATATAGATCTGCTTGGCCAACAGCGCCAGCGGCGAGATCCGCAGCTGAACCCGGTCGAGGTGAACGAAGGTCTTTTCCTTGGCCCAGTCCGGATTGCCCAGGGTCAGGTCTTCGGCGGCGATGTGCGGCCAGGGAATCCAGGCGCGCCAGCCGCCCTGATCCGGCTCGCGGTGCCAGACCACGCCCAGGTTGCCCTCGATGGCGAAGGGGCGGTGCAAGGCGCTCGACACCTGCTCGTTTATGGTCGGCTTGAGCCGATTCCAGTCGAAGGTGGCGAGCACCACCACCAGCACTACGAGCAGCAGCAGGATGATTCCCAGCAGCCAGGCGAGGATCTTGCGTGGGCGCGTCATGGCCGCCTCCTTGGATTTCCGTTCCCTCTTGGGTCTGCTCAGCGCAGCGGGGTTCCCTGGATAGACATCATGTCTTGCGCTGACGCAGTGCCAGCAGCGCCACCGCCACCCCGATCAGGGTCAGCAGCAGCAGGCTGCCGCGCAGGCCCACCTGCCCCGCCACGGCGCCGATCAGCGGCGGACCGAGCAGAAAGCCGAGATAGCCGGCCG
The DNA here is from genome assembly GCF_030175875.1 of Pseudomonas sp. HR1. Lineage (NCBI taxonomy): Bacteria > Pseudomonadati > Pseudomonadota > Gammaproteobacteria > Pseudomonadales > Pseudomonadaceae > Pseudomonas > Pseudomonas sp. HR1. The sequence continues at coordinate 9,358 of NZ_JASNRF010000003.1, read as the reverse complement.
TGGCGGTCATGGCGATGCCGGCAGCCGGTGTCTCGGCCACCTGGCCGGCGGCGCTGAAGGCCGCCGGTACCACATTGGACAGGCCCAGGCCGACCAGCGCGAAGCCGAGGATCGCGGTCCCGGGCGCCGGCAGGAGGACCGCCAGAGCCAGGCCCAGGGTCGCCAGCAGGGCACCGCCTACGATCACCCGAGGACCGCCGAAGCGGCCGCGGATGCCGTCGCCGAACAGCCGGCCCACCAGCATGGTCAGCGAAAAGGCCGCATAGCCCAGGGTGGCCACCACCGGACTCGCCCCGCCCACCTGGCCTAGGTAGACGGCGCTCCAGTCGGTCATGGCGCCTTCCAGCATCAGGCAGCCCAGCGCGATCAGCCCCAGTGCCAGCACTCGCCGATCCGGCAGGCGCAGGGCATGACTGACCGGACTGCGATCGCCTTCGTCCAGGGCCAGGGCGGCGGGCAGGGCCAGCACCAGCGCCACCAGGGCGGCGGCCAGCAGTACCGCCAGCGCCGAGGCGCCCAGGTGCAGCACCAGGGCCCCCAGGCCGGCGCCGAGAAAGCCACCCAGGCTGAAGGCAGCATGAAAGGACGACATTAGCGGACCATTCCAGCGGCTTTCGACATCGCTGGCATGGGCGTTCATGGCCACGTCGATCAATCCGTTGCAGGCGCCGAGCAATAGCGCGCAGGGCAGCAGCCAGCCCAGCGAAGGCGCCACCCCGGGCCCGCTCAGCACCAGCACGAAGGTCAGGATGCTCAGGCGGGTCAGGCGGCCGGTCCCTCCCAGGCGCGGCACCAGCACCCCGGCGAAGGGCATGGTCAGCAAGGCGCCGAGGGCGACCGCCAGCAGCACCAGACTCAGCTGGCCGTCGCCCAGCAGCAGATCGCGCTTGAGTTCGGGAATGGCCGCCGCCCAGCCGCCGATCCCGCAGCCGTTGGCGAGAAAGACGGTAAAGGTGGCGCGACGCTGGCGATGCAAGACGGCGGAAGTCATGGCGATCCTTGGGTGAGCGGGCTAGCGATCGCTGGCGAGCGAATGCAATTGCAGCCCGGCGTCACGATAGGGTTGCAGACGCTCCTCGCTCAGCCCAGGTTCCAGCACCAGGTGGTTCAGCTGATCGAGGCGGAGCACGTGATAGAAGGCCACGCTGTCGAGCTTTTCGGCGGTCACCGCGACGGCGACCTGACCGCTCTGCTCGGCCACGGCCACCTTGAATTCGGCTTCTTCCAGGTCGAAGCCGGTCACCCCGGTTTCCACCGCCAGGGCGCAGGTCCCGAGAAAGGCCAGATCGGCGCGCACGCCGCGCAGATCGCGCAGCGCCCGGGCGCCCAGGCAGGCGCCCGATTCCGGCGCGGCCAGGCCGCCGATCATCAGCACCCGGATGCCCGGGCGCTGCAGCAGCGCCGCGGCGATCACCGGCGCATTGGTGGCCACGGTCAGGTCGAGATCCGTGGGCAGCGCCTGGGCGATGGCCAGATTGGTCGAGCCGGCATCCAGCAACAGCAGTTGCCCGCGCTGCACCAGCCTGGCCGCGGCCAGGCCCAGCGCCTGCTTGGCCGCCTCGTCCTGGCCGATACGCGCCGGCAGCGCCTCCGGTGGCGTCAGCAGCGAGAGCGCCCCGCCATACACCCGGCGGCACAGCCCCTGGCGGGCCAGCTCACGCAGGTCGCGACGCACGCTGTCTTCGGAAATGCCCCAGGTCGCGGCCAATTCGGCGGACAGGACCCGGCCCTGTTCGCGCAGCAGGGCCAGGATCGCGGCCTGGCGTTCTTCGGGAAGGTGAATGGCAGTCATGGCTGATACTCCAGGAAGATCAGCAGATCATGCACAATCATTTACGAACGTGCAACATCATGCACTGGATGACATCTTGCTCCTGGCATCCAGCCAGCGGCCGCCAAAGACGTTGATCAGCAGGCCGAGCATGACCGCCACGCCACCCACTTCCTGCTGGAGGGTCATCTGCTCACCGAGCAACACGGCGGCCGAGGTCAGCCCCACCACCGGCACCAGCAGGGAAAAGGGCGCCACCTGGCCGGCCGGATAGCGTGACAGCAGCCGACTCCAGATGCCGTAGCCGACCAGGGTGGCGATAAAGGCCAGGTAGACGATGGCGAAGATCGAACCGGCCGACAGTGAGGTCAGCGCCGTGGCGATCTGCTCGGGACCTTCCAGTAGCAGCGACAGGACGAAAAAGGGAATGGGCGGAATCAGGCTGCCCCAGACCACCAGGCCGAGCATGTCCACCTTGCCGATCTTCTTGGTGACGATATTGCCCAGTCCCCACATGGCCGCCGCTGCCAGGGTCAGCAGGAAGCCGGCCAGGGTCATGGTGACGCCATGCTCGGTACCGATCAGCAGCAGGCCCAGCGCCGCCACCAGCAGCCCGACCAGGCTCGCCCGGCGCACCTTCTCACCGAGAAAGGTCGCCGCGAATGCCAGGGTGAAGAAGGCCTGGGCCTGCAAGACCAGCGAGGCCAGCCCCGCCGGCATGCCCACGTACATGGCCGAGAACAGGAAGGCGAATTGACCCAGGGAAATGGTCAGGCCGTAGGCCAGCAGCAGTCGCCAGGACACCTGGGGACGCCGCACGAAGAGGATGGCCGGAAAGGCCGCCAGACAGAATCTCAGGGTGCCCAGCAGCATGGGCGGCACGCCATGCAGGCCGAGCTTGATGACGACGAAGTTCACCCCCCAGGCCAGAATGACGACCAGTGCCAGCAACAGATCCCGGGGTGCCATCGACAACTCCTTGAACGCATTCAGATAGTTAGGCGGCTACCCTACTCCTTTGCGCCCGCGCTGCGGCGTCACAGTTGCACACAAATTCGGCCAGTCACTCTGCATGAAAAGAAAAACCGCAGCCTGGGCTGCGGTTCGTCGGGATCAGGCGCTGCGCTTGTCACGCAGGGGGTCATGGCCCCAGTTCATCAGCGACTTGCGCCAGCGCGAGTCTTCGATGTCGCCGTCCGGTCGCTGCTTGAGGTGGCGATGCACATAGCCGATGACCTTGCGCATGGCCTTGTAGTCGTCGTCTTCCAGCTCGGCCTGGCGCTTGCCCTTGAGCTCGAGGATGCGCTCACCCATGGCATGACCGACCGCCTTGCCGTCGTTGGCGGCCTTGACCTTCTTGCCACCCTTGGTCATGCCCACGCCCTTGCTGGTGTCACCACTGAGCCATTTGCGCAGCTGACTCGGGGTCATGTTGACCACCTGCTTGAACTCGCTGCGGACCTCTTTCTTGTCGTCTTTCTTGTCGTCGTTGGAAGCCTTCTTGGTGCTCATTTTTCACCTGCCTTTTGCAACGCCTTCACCAGTTCGTCTTTCTTCATGCGCGACCGGCCCCGCACCTCGCGGCGCGCCGCACGCTTCATCAGCTCGTCCTTGGTCAGACCGGCCAGGCCCGACTCACGCGCCGCCGCCGTCTTGCGCGCCACATCGGCCGGCTGCTTGGAATGCTGCTTGCCGCGGCGCGTGTCACGGCGCTTCTTGGCGGTGGTGCGCTGGTACTCTTCCTTGCTCAGGGAGTCCCGGGCCTTTTCCGGCAGATAGCGCTCGCCGGTCTCCTCGGATTTCTTGCCGGAGCGGGTGTCCCACTTCTCGTCGGTCCACTGCTGCAGATGATTGTCCTTGCCCTTGCCGCCCTGGTATTCACCACCGCGCTTCTGGTACTCCTGGGAGGCCAGCTGCGCCTTGCGCGCCGACCACTGACCGGGCTTGCCGCCCTTGTCGCCCTCGGTAATCTCTTTCTTCACCTTTTCCCAGAGTTCGGGATCGCTCTTCTTGGCCGTCGCACTCATGGCTCACCTCAGGTTGGGGATCACTGCAGTCGCTGTCTCTAGGATGACTGTCCAACCGAAACGGGGGTTCGCGCCAGGCGACGAATGCCCCTACCCTGCGTCTTCCGGTATTCAGAGAAAGTCATGTCCCTCGTCACCCTGCTCCGCCGTCGCCTGATCCCGCTGCTCTTCGTCACCCTGCTGGTCGGGGTCGGGGTCCCCTATGGCTGCTCGGAACTGGCCTATCGCGAACGCCAGTGGGTGTTCAGCATCGAGCCGGGCAATGCCAGCTGGTTCACCGGCGTGCCGGAAGGCGTCCGCCAGTTCAACCTGCCGGTGCCGGACGGCCTGACCGGCACCGACTACCTGCACGCCTGGTGGTGGCCCGCCCGCCGTCCGGACGCCCCCGCCCTGCTCTATCTGCACGGCACCCGCTGGAATCTCACCGCCCAGGTCCGGCGCATCGCCACCCTTCGGCAACTCGGCTATTCGGTGCTGGCCATCGACTATCGCGGCTTTGGCGAAAGTCCTGGCGACGTGCCCTCCGAACGCAGCGTCTACCAGGACGCCCGGGTCGCCTGGAAGCACCTGCAGAGCCTGCAGCCCGATCCCCGCAAGAGATACATCTATGGCCACTCACTGGGCGGCGCCGTGGCGGTGGACCTGGCCTGGCGCATCGCCCGCGACGGGGATCCCACCGGCGACTACCCCGCCGCGGCCGGTCTGATCATCGAATCCACCTTCACCACCCTGGCCGATGCCGCCTCGGCGGTGGTCGATACCCGCTTTCCCCTGCGCTGGCTGATGTCGGAGAAATTCGATTCCCTGGACAAGATCCCGGACATCCATATCCCGGTGCTCATCGTCCACGGCAGCGACGATCGCTATGTCCCTCCCCGCTTCAGCGAAGCCCTCTATGCGGCGGCCCGGCCGCCCAAGCGCCTGCTGCTGATCCCCGGCGGGACCCACTCCAACAGCATGGTGATAGGCACGCGCGACTATGCCGCCGCCTTGCGCGAGCTGTTCGGCGGCGCGCACCTGAGTGAAGCGGAAAAGGAGCAATCATCGACGGGAGGCTAGAGACTTTCTGAAAGGCATCGACGGCGCTGATAGTCACTATGTCGCCAGTCTATTTTTTTCGAGCGGTCCTGCTCGGGATACTGAACTCACTCCAGCACAGTTTCCCAGAGGACACCATCATGAACCTGCGTATCGCCTTCGGTTTCGCCCTGACCGCCCTGGCCCTGAACACCTTCGCCCAGGACTTCGCCTTCACCCCCAGCGCCGCCACCCAGGTCGCCGAGGAATCCAGCCAGCGCCCGCTGGGCCAGCTGATCAAGCAACAGCAGCAGCGCCTGCAGCAGCGCACCCTGGCCGAAGAATCCAGCCTGCGTCCCCTGGGTGAAGTCATCAAGCAGCAGCAACGCCAGGTGCAGGAACGCCGGATCGCCGAGGAATCCAGCCTGCGCCCCCTGGGCCAGGTAATCGAAGACCAGCAGCAGCGCCTCGGTGACGATACGGTGGCCGAAGAATCCAGCCAGCGTCCCATGGGTCGGCTGATCGACCGTCAGCAGCATCGCCTGCAGGATGACGCCCTGGCCGAAAACGGTTCGGCCCAGACCCTCGACCGCCTGATCAAGGCCGGCCAGACCCGCCAGGCCTGAGCCCTAGCCGTCCCTTCCTGCCCGGCCTTGCGCCGGGCTCGCTCAGTGGCTCTTCTCGCCACCCGGCCCGATACTGGCCGGCGCCTCCACCACCAGCTCCTGCGGCACCTCGTCGATGCGCGGATCCAGTGCCGCCGCCATCGGACTCACCGTATCCGGCATGGCCACGTGATGCAGCGGCGCCTCGTCCAGCCGGTGTTCGCCACTGACGAAGCGGGGCTGCACGAAGACGATCAAAATCACCGCATAGGCCGAGGTCAGCACATAGAAGGTGCCCGGGCCGAAATGCTCCATGGCCGCACCGGCCAGCAGCGGTCCGATACAGGCACCCACGCCATAGGTGGTCAGCAGCATCGCCGACAACTCCACGCGCCGCTCGGGTTCGACATGGTCGTTGGCAAAGGCCGTCGCCAGCGGATAGAGGGTAAACAGCAGCATGCCCGAGACGAAGCCCGCGGCCAGCAGCCAGGGATAGGGCAAGGTGATCAGTCCCCACAGCGGTACCGCCGCCAGGCACAGCAACACCGCATTGGCGCGGATCAGCTTGCAGCGATCGAGGCGATCCGACAGCCAGCCCAGCGGCCACTGGGCGCAGAACCCCGCGACAATGCACAGCCCCACATAGAAGCTCGATTGCGCCGTATCCAGGCCACTGCGACTGGCGAACACCGGCGCCAGGCCATAGAAGCCCCCCACCAGCAGCCCCGCGGTAAAGATGGTCACCAGCGACTGGGGCACCCGCTGCCAGAAGAAACGGATCTCCAGCGGTGCCGCCACCAGCTTGGCCGGGTGCACCCGCCGGGTCATGGCCAGGGGAATCAGGCAGGAGGCGAAGCAGATGGCCACCAGCAGCAGCGGCTTGTAGTCGAGTTGCGGATGCCAGGCCAGCAGCGCCTGGCCGATCACCAGCCCCAGGTCCACCGCCACCATGTAGCCGGCGAACACCTTGCCACGCTGGTGATTTTCCGCCTGCTCGTTGAGCCAGCTCTCGATCACCATGTACTGATTCATCATCACCACGCCCATGACGAATCTGAGCGCGATCCAGACGTTCAGGTCATCGATCAGGGCATGGATGAGCACGGTGACCGTTGCCGCACCGGCGCAGGCCACATAGGAGCGGATATGGCCGACACTGGCGATCAGTCGATGGCCGAACTTGCCGCCGCACACCAGCCCGAAGTAATAGGCCGCCATCAGGGCGCCGGTCCACAGGTCCCCCGCCCCCTGCTCGGTCAGTCGCAGACCGATATAGGTGGTGAAGAGACCGGAGCCGGCCAGCATCAGGAGGGTGGCGAAATAGAGCGCAGGAAAGGTAACGAGAGGGCTGAACATCAGGGATCACATGAAGAGAAACGAAAAAGCCGGAGCGGAGCAGCGGTGCTGAGCGTCGGGATGGGGGAAGGGAAAGCTGTCGAAAGCAGGTATGCCGGACTACTCCGGCTCTTGCCGCCGATTGGTCTCGGTACGCTGGCGCTGCCGCCACTGGTCCAGATAGACCACCTGGCCATGCTCGGGCTTGGCCTGATAGGCAGGCGCCGAAGCCACTACCGAATCGGCCGTCGGGCGTTCGACCTCGGGTACCACGAAGGGGGCGAATTCGACCTTGGCCAGGGTCTTGCCGAACAGCGCCAGAGAGGCGTCGAGCCGCTCCTCTCCCGTCACGGTGAATTCGAAGGAAAACAGTCGCGCCAGGCGCTTGCGTCCTTGGGCATCGGCCAGCCAGCGAAAGCGCGAGAAAGCCACGGCGCCATCGAGCAGCAGCACCTTGCGGCGGCGACACTCCTGCTCGGCCAGCAGCAGCGCGCGCTCGCGAATGCCATGGGCATGCCAGAACCACAGACCAATGCCGACCGCGCCCAGCAACAGGCAGAGATTACCTAGCGTCAGCATCTTCGCTCCTCATCGAAGGGTACCGCCGTCACTGACGCCGCGCAGCGTCACCAGATGCCGTCTCGTTCAACAGGCGAATGTTCTCACGCTCGCCTTTGTACAGCGCCAGAGGGGCGATTTCCTTACCCAGCAACGGCACCTGCTGTTGGTGCCATATGTAGTAGAAAACGTTCAGTACCACCAATAGCAGAAACAACCAACGCATCATTCGTTCTCGAGCGGACACGCCAAAGCCAATCCAGCAAACACCATATCGGGCACGATCCGCGCGCCCGGAACGACATGTTTGACCAGTTCCGCGTCACCCCCGGTCAGAAAGATCTCGCAACCTTCGGCGAACATTTCCTGAGCCAGTTCGTATTGGGTACGGACGAAACCCTTGAGCATGTACAGACACCCACGCTCCACGGCCTCGATGGTCGTGCGTCCCGGCGCCTCGTAGCGTTCACCACTGGCCCAATGTGGATCGTAGCGGATCCGACGGGTATGGGTCTGCAGTTCCCGACGCATCAACGGAATCCCCGGACAGATGAACCCTCCCTGATGCTCGCCCTGGGCATCGACCAGATCCGCGGTGACCGCCGTCCCCAGGTCCAGGACCACGCAGGCCTTGCCCTCGGCCAACTGCACCGCGGCCAGGATCACCAGCCAGCGATCCATGCCCAGACGCTGATGGTCACGATAGCCATTGCGCACGCCATTCCACACCTCGACCGGCAGGGCCTGGTGACAGGCGATGCCAAAGGTGGCGGTGAGCCGCTCCTTGAGCTGCTGGGTCTCTTCGTCGCTGCGCACGCTGACCAGCCGGCAGGCCGCCAGGGCAGGACTGTCCGACTGGGAAAGCGCCGCGATCAGGGCATCGTCGCTGTCGACGATGCCGGTATCCACCACCTCGGCACCGGCCGCGAGCAGGCGCCACTTGATGAGGCTGTTACCGCAATCGAGTTCAAGAATCATGATCTAGGCTCAGGCTCAATTCGCCACCGCTGAATGCCTGCGTCTGACCGTCTACATGCATGAGAATAGCCCCATCTTCGGCAACTCCTGCCACTGTGCCCTGGATACAGCGAACCCCCGAAGAAAGGGTTACCGCTCGACCTTGCCAGCCATGATAACGCTCCCACTCGCTGCGCAGGGCGGCGAATCCGGACCGGCGATGAATCTGCCACAGACTGTCGATTTCCCGGAGCAGCAGGCTGGCGACCTGGTTGCGGTCCTGCAGACCGCCCAAGGCCTCGGCCATGGAGATCCATGGCTGATCGATGTTGTCGGCGAGGCGCATGTTGACGTTGATGCCGATACCGATGATGGCCTGGCAGACGTCCTGCGGATCACCCGACAACTCGATGAGGATGCCGGCCAGCTTGCGCCCGCGGACCAGGACGTCGTTGGGCCACTTCAGGCAGGCGTCCTCGACGCCCAGCTGTTGCAGGGTACGGATCACCGCCAGGCCCATGGTCAGGCTCAGGGCCTGCAGTTTCTGGATCCCGCCCGGGCTGGAGACCACGGCGGTGAGATAGAGATTCTTGCCATAGGGGCTGACCCAGGCGCGGCCACGACGACCACGACCGGCCTGCTGATGCTCGGCCAGCAAGGCGAATGGCGGTTGCTGCTGCGGCAGACGGCGTTGCGCCTCGGCATTGGTGGAGTCTATGGAGGCCAGGACCGTTACCGGCCAACCGCCCTCCTGCGCGATCCGCTCTGCATCGAGCAGCGACAGGGGCTCCTCCAGGCGGTAACCCCGTCCCGGAACCTTGAACACCTCGACGCCCAGGTCATCTTCCAGCGTCTTCAGCCGCTTCCAGATGGCACTTCTGGAGACGCCCAAGGCTTCACCAAGCTCGACGCCGGAATGAAATTTTCCATCACTCAGCAGTTTCAGCAACGGCATCCCGAACTCCGTTCGACTTTCTTCCGCCCCAAAGACAACACCCCCGCCAGAGTGAACTGAGCGGGGGTGCTGGGTGTTAGGCGCTTGACGATGACCTACTCTCACATGGGGAAGCCCCACACTACCATCGGCG
>NZ_JASNRF010000029.1:0-1119 GCF_030175875.1 Pseudomonas sp. HR1 | reverse complement strand
AGCAAACCCGAATCTGGTGACGCTCGCCAACGGACAAGCCTGGGTAAAGCACCTTGGGCCAATTCCCGCAGGCGCCTGCGTCGCCTTGCGTATAGGCTGGTCGCAACGCTGGCCGGACTGGGCTTGTATTCAGAGCCTCGTTGCCAAGGGCGTAGCATGCTGCGCGGGTTGCAGTCGTGAGGTCCTGCCTACCTCGAAGGAGCGCACGGAGTTGCCGCTTCCGGTCCTGAGACTAAGGATACCGATCAGGGCAGCGCCATCAGCCGCGATGACTATTCCGTCGAGTCCAACGTTCTCAGACGCGATCATTACCAGATTGAAGTGCTGGCCAACTAGGACCAGGTCCCCGAGGCCAGCACCCCAATTTCAGCGACCTTTCCCAAAATCGCCCGAGGTACTGGCTTTCCGGTGTGGGCGTTCGCCATTCTGCCCAACTAGCTAGCCAACGGCCTGCTAGGCACCCGCACAGTCCTTGATCAGCTAGGCGGCGTCTTCCGGCCCGATTGCAGGCTGCTCACCGGCACGGTGATCGCGGTCGGGCGAGAACAAGCTTTACGTGCTACCTGACTCATCTACATCAATGGGAAAGGTGAAGTTCGGATCGTCCTCACTCAAATCTTCGAAGGCGGACGCCAGCAGTAAACTGGGATCCTCAGGCAGATCAATTTCAGTCAAGGGCACAAGCTCCTCGTCACCTAGGTTTAGCGGTAACTGTTGCGCGAGATCCTTGAACATGAATTTGATCGCAACGACTCTTCTCGCCTCACGCTTCAGTTCGTAGGTGACATCCAATCTACTCTTGGTACGCAGCTCTTCCACAGCAGGATCAATCACGCGCTGGCGGAGATTGTTGAAGCGCTGGTAGGCGTCAGAAAGCCCTAAAGCGGTCCTGAGTGTCTCGATCTCGATGTATGCCCATCCGGTTTTCTTGAACTGCATGAGCATCTCAAACAGCCGAAACGAGTGAGTAGAGTCGAGACGAGCGACCCGGCGGAGGTCGTAGCTGGTGAGCTTGGTGTGAAGTCGGGATAGGTACGGCATAACGTGGATCGTGAAAGACAGCTCCACCCTCCCCTCGCCAGCGATGTAACGTGCAGCATCGACCCAGCGCTTACGTTC
>NZ_JASNRF010000028.1:0-1156 GCF_030175875.1 Pseudomonas sp. HR1 | reverse complement strand
CAGGTCGCGCAGCGAATGCAAGAGCAGCGCGATAGCCGTCGTTCCCAGGCGGTACCAGGCAATCCGAAGCCAACCAAAGCGCAACGACAGAAACCGCCGAAGAAGAAGGCCAAAGAGTTCATGCCAGAGGACATCCTGGCTGCCCTGCAGCAAAGCCCACTGCCGAAGCGGAGCCGCCATGCGTCAGTCGATCAGTGCTGAAGGACTTAGTGCTTTGGTGGCTGCTGGGGCCGCATGGGATGTGCGAGCCGTTCCAGGTCCCGAGGGTCATGGATGGCAGCTACAGGTGCGTTACAGCAAAGAAAGCCGGCACTTCCCACTCCGCTCCCGGCGCGAATTGGTGAGAGTGTTCCGATCATTGGACGCTCTCAGCAGATACGCTCAGAGCATCGGAATACGTCGATTTAGCGTGGAGAGCTAGAGGTGTAAATGCTCCGAAATGGCTTTCGCTAGAAGCAGTCTGATAAGCAAGGGCCGCAGATGCAGCCCTTGCTTAGCGTTTACTCGTGGGAATGACCGTGCTCTTTTTCGCTCTTAGTTGAGCTATCGCCACAGGCAGTGACTGACCCCAGCAAAACAACGGCTAGGGAGATGCGCAGAAATATCTGAAGTGCGTTCATTTAAGTCCTTCTATACAGATCGAATTAGCGGGATCAGCAGTTAGCAGTTGGCTATCGCTTAATATTGGAATATTCGCCATTAAAGCTAAGCGAGATGGTCACAGGTGCATCGCCGCGATTACGCCAGAACCAGCCGTGTGTTCCATCAAACAGCGCGGCAAATTCTCCGGTATCGCTCGTAACCTGCTTGCCCTTGCTGTAGCTGTGGAAGTACCCCTTCGCTCCGTTATAGGGTTCGCCGTGGGTATCGAAATTCACCGCACCGCCCGACGTCGTCCACCCGTAGCGCACCTTGGCGCCCTTCACCATTTCCAGCTTTATCTCGCGCCCTTCACCAGGTTTGAGGTTGATGGTCATCGTATCGCTTTTAACCGGGGCGGCTGATGGGGCTGCGGTAGGTGCCTGCGTTACTGCTGTAGTGGGCACCGACTGATTGCCGGTTGCACGCATGGCTGTTGCGGATGCTGCGTTAGTCTGGCTCGGTACAGCCCCAGAGGTTGCAGGCGCCGTCGCCTGGGTTTCCGCCAACGCCTCAT
>NZ_JASNRF010000027.1:0-1181 GCF_030175875.1 Pseudomonas sp. HR1 | reverse complement strand
GAGGCATTGGTGGATGCGAAATACTGGCTCGAGCAGAAAATTAGCCGGCTCGAGTCTAGGGTCTCATCTTTCTTTGGCGAAAAAATCGCCATCCTCACGCTACTTGCGAGTAGCTATCTGTTTACAAAAGAGTTCGGTGGCTTCAAGTGGCTTTCGGAGACCTTGGCGGCAGGGCCGCAGCTTAGCAATGCTGGCAATATGAGTTTGATGTTTATTGCCGCTGGAGTCTTGGGCATGTCGGTAGGCGCTGTCCTGATACGTTATATGGCCGGGCGCTACCGATACCAAGTCGAATTGATCGAGGGTGCGCTGCGGTGACCATCTCGCTCATCGGAATCGATTTTTAGTCCTGAATGGAGGTTGTTCGATGCGCAACGCCCGTCGATCTTCCTTCAGGCGAGTTAACGGGAAAGCGCGGGAGCGCCTTGCAGTACCCGGCTCGTCCATAGCAAATCGTCGCGATTAACGTAGCAGCCCCGGAAATGGCGGGCATTGGTAGCGGGATCAAATTCACCGAGGTAGCGCTGCACGTGATGTATTCGGCGTCCACGGGCAGAATGTCCAGCGTTGCGTTGGCTATCGGAGATGGTCGAAATCAATAATCGGCATCAACTGCAAGGCGTTTTGACCTGACTACGGGCAATGCCGTCGTAAGCGCTGCTTACGCTGACGCAATCCGAATCGAGACATCTACCCAGTCAACGCGGCGCACAACGAAACCAGTGCAAAGCGTTGCTACCGCTCCCACCGGATGTTTGGCGATCAACGCGTTCCAAGCTTCGTGCGACGGCATTGAGGGATGGCGTCCTAGCCAGAGAGGCTGGCAGGGCTTCTTATCGTGATGCCTCTGCATGGCGTCACGAACCTGTTGAGCGGTAGAATCATCCGGGTGCAAGGCCAGCAACTGCTGCTGGGTGTCTAATAGCGCGGAGACCACGTAGACCGGCGCGCCGAGTGCCTGCTGGCGCACTGTGTCATCGCGTGGCATCGTTTGTTTCCTCCCGCGTTATCCGATGCCGCATCCTGAGCCTACAAGCTGCAGTACCGCAAGAGGAGGGTTTACCCTCATGGATTTAACATAAGTTGTATTATGCGAAGTCTAAATGTTACAGCCAATTAGTAATGTCGCGATCCAGCCAAATAGAAATGTCCCGATCACGTGTGGCGGCTAGCCTAACGGC
>NZ_JASNRF010000026.1:0-1271 GCF_030175875.1 Pseudomonas sp. HR1 | reverse complement strand
CTATGGGAAACATGGTGAGAAATTTTGCGAGATCCATCACCTTACACCTCTACACAAATCGGATCGCAATACCGAGACAAAGCTCAGCGACCTGATTGTAGTTTGCTCAAACTGCCATCGAATAATTCACCGGGTGGACCCCATGCCGAGCATTAGCGAGCTAAAGAGGTTGGTTTTTGATTGCTGAATTAAGAGCTGGCCAGCGTTGGATTTCCCATGAATAAAAAAATAATCCGTGGCATCCTGCGTTAAGGAATAAGGTGAAGGGCCGGGTATACGCTAAGTCATAAGCCGCGTTAGCGAACGTCTGCATTGGGTCGAAAGCTGGCACCTTGCGTTCTATCGGTTATGCGTATGCTGGCTGCATCAACTGCAGGTAGCCAAGATGAAACCCGTAGAGTCCCTCGCTCAACCCCGGGGATCTTCCACGTTGACTTGCTCAAGGTCGACATGGAGTTGCTGTTGAAAGGCCCCTTTCGCCACTGGACCGCACGAAGTCGCGGAAAGGTAGCGTGCCTGAAAACTTTACAGGTGGCCGGGTCAATCGCCGCTGGTGTTGAAAAGCGTCTATTCAGGGCATTAGAACCTGCTCAATTTGTTTACCTGTATGAACAGACAACGTGGAAGTGGCCTGCCATTTTGCTTAAGGTATGGCCATTCGACACTGCCCGCAAGGCGGCCTGCATGAAGCGTGAACAGTTCCTGGCACAACCCGAAGTGGAATCTTTCGTTGCATGGCTGGCAGCCAACTTGCCGGCGCTCACGTTCAAGCTGCGCTTCAAGTCCAGCAACTTTGTACCTGGCGGTTTGACGGTTGAAGTCCAGGGGATTGAGCGGATACTTGAGCTCTATCGCTGGAAGGCGAGCTGGCACGACTCCAACCAGAATGTGGTTGAGTCTGAAACCTGGGCGGAAACCCAACGCTCTTTGGGGCAACTGCGTGAGTGGCTGACGAGTGCGGTCAACGCAGGTGATGATCGACAAGCGCTTCAGGCGTGTTTGCAGATTCTTCGTTGGGGCGGCGTGAGGGGCGCCATTCCGTTCTTGCAGCGGTTGGCGGCCAAAGGCGAATTGTCGGGCTACCTGAAAAAGATGGCCGGACTCATGAAGCTCGACGGTGACAATGACCTGGATGACCTCGACGCTAGCAATGTCGAGCGTTTCGATTCTGGCCTGACCAAGATTCACGCCTTGCTCGATTTGTCCGGTTCTCCAATCTATGACAGCCGTGTGGGCGCTGCGATTGCCATGTTGTATTCGCTGTTTCGCCA
>NZ_JASNRF010000025.1:0-1283 GCF_030175875.1 Pseudomonas sp. HR1 | reverse complement strand
CATTTCTCCAGCGACTCGGTGTGGCGTTCCCTGTCGTATCGGTCTAGGTATCCTACTACGTTCAGCCGTCAGATGCGTGAGACCGCCTTCGCTGCAATTTTCCGTTTGGCGGCCAGTAGTAGCATTTGGTCGGGCTTTAAGCGTGCCGCTACCGACATACGCCCGACTCACACGTGAAGCTGATGGGATAGCAATTCGCCGTTGCGCGTGGACGCCCTTGCCGGGTCCCACGTGTCGAGCTGGCTTTCCGACCAGAGAAGATTTAGCAGGCCTAGGACGGTCACGACCGGCTTCTCAACGGCGGTCGCAGCGGGCGGGAAGGCGTATCTGTAGGTTCCCCCCGGATTCTTACTGCTGAATACCCTGGCGTGCCTCACCTTCATTTTTCCCTTCGTCGATTTCTCACACCATGCCGACGGCATAGCCGTAGCATTCGGAAGCGGTGCGTGGCTACGGCGTAGAGGCGACATTCGTTGACGTGCACTGGCACGCTTTGAGAGCAGCCGCACACACCGTGCTCCCGTCCGTAAGCGTGCGCCAAAACGTGCTTCCAAGCCGAGGCGTACTTAAGATCCGTTTGGAATTCAGGGAATAGAATTCTCCGCCCAAGGTAATCCGATAGCGGTTGTTGAGCCTAGGTGTAGGCCTCCAAGCCGAAGTGGCAGCTATCTCCTCATCGCGCCCAAATAGCGAACGCTGCGTGCCGGTGGCGCTGAAGGAGAGATCCCTGTCAGTACAACATGGCAGCTGCTTAGGCAAACGCCGGATTGACCACGCCCCGGGCGTGAACCCCGCAGATCTGGCCGGCGGCCGCAGTGGCGCTAATCCCGGTACTCAAGACCCACGGCGGATCGGCAGTTGCGATGCTCCAGGCTGCCAGCCTTATACGGCCAGCAGGCGCGGTCCTTCATGCTCGGTGTCTGGTGCACCACCGTGACCTTCGTTAGCTGCGAGGGCGCCTCTTCTGTCGCCTCGCTTCGAGGGGCTTCGCTGAAGCTCACCACGTTATCGGCGCCGCGGGGCGTGAAGTTCTGGTCGTTGTACACGGTCTGCTTGCCGTCCGACGCTGCCGACGGCTGGACGTTCGAGGGTGGAGTCACCGCGGATGCCGCATTTCCTTCCACGGGCGAAGGCGTAGCGCGGCGGACCGTGCCGCGGATGGCATCTGCCGGCACTGGGGCGAAGGGAGCTCTAGCCTCGGCGCTAAGGGTAGGGTGGTCGGTACCTAGGGATGTCGGTAGACCTGGCAGCGCCCGGCTGGCCAGCTCGAGGGCAGTGAGTGT
>NZ_JASNRF010000024.1:0-1307 GCF_030175875.1 Pseudomonas sp. HR1 | reverse complement strand
CAGGTTCGGCTATGCCTTAGCGTGCTTTATTTTCCGTTTTCTGAGACGACCCCATGAATGAGAACTCGATATTAAGATTACAAAATTGTAATTTAGCAGCAATCGTCCTGAAAGGATTACTCTTTGAAAATCACAGGACTAACAAAAAATACATCAGTATCGACCTGCCTCACCCCAAAGGAGCACCGTCTTGCAAACCAACGTTATAAAGACCTTAATAATTCCATTTATTTTTATACCGCAGGTAGTGAGTGCGAATTCAGCTTCAGAAAACTCTGGAGGCTTCTTAGAAGATAGCTCACTTTCAATTATGAATCGGAACTATTACTTCAATAGGGATTTTAGAAAGGGCCAAGCAAACTCTGCAGGCAACGGCTACTCTGAAACTTGGGCGCATGGTCTATTAGCCTTTTATAGATCAGGATATACACAAGGTACCGTAGGCGTTGGGGTAGACGCAGTTGGGCTTCTTGGCCTACGTTTAGACAGCGGAAGGGGCCGAACGGGCCAGGGCGGTAGCGTTAACTTGCTTCCCGCAGACGCGAACGGTGATCCCACGACCGAGTACTCCAAATTACTTGGCGCCGTAAAGTTGAAATTCTTAGATACTGAGGTAAAGCTTGGCGACGTATTCCCTACTACACCTGTTGTGCATTTTGGCGACTCACGCCTACTTCCACAAAGCTTTAAAGGCATTACCGCAACGAACAACAGCTTCGACGCCATAACTATTAATGGCGGGCGTTTACACGCCATGAGCCAGCCGCAGCAAAGCGAGACGGGAAGTGATTTTGTAACCTTCTATGCTGGTCAAGTGAAGTCGTCTTACCTTTCTTACCTCGGCGGTGAGTACAAGATAAATGAGTACCTCACAAGCAGCCTCTATACAAGCAAGTTAGATAATTCCTGGCGCCAATACTATTTTGGATCCATCGCCAGCTATCCTATTAACGATAATCTAGCTCTAACAGCGGGGTTAAACTTCTATAGATCGGTCGACGACGGTAGAAAGTTTCTTGGGGAGTTTTCCACAAATATCTGGAGTGTTAGCAGTGGCATTGTAGCGGGTGCGCACTCTATAACCATGAGCTACCAGCAAAACAACGGGGACAACGATTTCGACTACCTGAGACAATCTGACTCAATTTACCTTAACAACTCCATTCAGTATAGTGACTTCAACTCCCCGAAAGAGCAGTCAGTTCATTTACGCTATGATATAAACCGTGCGCAGTATGGGATTCCTGGGCTAACTCTGATGGCCCGATATGGGAAGGGCTGGAATGAGTCCGCATTCCAGCCCTTCC
>NZ_JASNRF010000023.1:0-1319 GCF_030175875.1 Pseudomonas sp. HR1 | reverse complement strand
GTTTGGTCGAGCCCAAATCGTCAAGGCCGTTTCGCATACAAAAAACGGGTATACGCAACCATTCTTCGTGACCAAAAGTTTAGGCTAAAACATCGCGCCTATAGAGATTGGTTCCTGATTTACGAGAAAACACGAATTTGGCAGCAAAGCAAAATATGACCAAAATTTTTAGCTATAGCCCCGTCTAATGTAATTATTGGTATGTGTGCTGTCTTTCCCCTCTCGTACGGTCTAGCCTAAGGGCTGGTGCAGCGAGCCTCTATGCCCCAAACGCGTTCACGGGACCACCACCTAGATCGACTAATTCAGCTATTCAGCACCTCTTATCCGCAGCTGCCTAACGCCATCCAAGATCTGCCTGCTCACCTCCGGCTGCAAAGGGTTCCCTTACCAGGGCCTTTCGGAGCCATCTCTGCTAAACATTACTATCGAGCGTCCATTTGTGCTGGCCTGTGACTGCATGCCCTAAGCGGACCGCATCGACACAGGGGTGCCGGTCGGTGTGCGCAGGCGGGTATGCATCAACCTTTCGCCTGACAACCTGACTTCCCGTATGCAGTGCTCGACACACATGCGGTGTTCGCAAGCAGACCTATCGATTAGGCAATTAGGTCTGGCATCAATGCCAACTGCCATGTCGCCCGTGGTGTCGCTCCAGTCGTTTCGCAATGTCGCTGCTATCCTGCGCTGAAGGTCAAACAACCTCATTCGTATCAGCGCAACGTCCGGCTCCGGTACCTGGGTATCTTGATGTCGGCCTCAAGGATGACCTGTTCAACCTAGCGCGCCTTACTTCGCGGTCTTCGGCTAAGACGCCATGATCGCGTTGGAGCCGCCGCACCCGCGCGATACTACCGCTGCCGAAGGCGCATTGGTCGAACGCCCCACCCGCCCACTGGCTTGCACCCTGTATCCTTCCGCCGGCTGACGGTACGTCTGCCAGTCGTCAGCGCTCCTACCGAAACGACAACATCCTATCTTGCCCCTATACATGAGGCTGAGAACTGAAAGCCGCGGAGAGCGGCACGTACCGAGAGAAAGGACGTGGTAGCGAAAAAGGTAGCTCTTTTAGCTGCAGCACGGACGGTCTCCGTGCTGACCGGCCAATGTTCGCAGCCCGCTGGACTAAGAGACTGGAGTTCGTGTAGCACGAGAGATGCAGGAGCTGAAGGCTTCCAAGGCCATCCAGATCAGGTAGTGAAAGCCATCGGCAATCACAGTTTGAAGATCGAAGTCGGGGGCAAGGAAATCTGGAAGTACGAATACAACCTGATCACCGCCATCCCCCTTCGTAGGCAAGAACGAAGCTGAGTCAGCCT
>NZ_JASNRF010000022.1:0-1413 GCF_030175875.1 Pseudomonas sp. HR1 | reverse complement strand
TGCTCCCACACTCTGCTTTTTGGCCTTTCCACGCTCCTTTGGCCTATCGGCGCCTAAATGGCGCCTTTTTTTGACCGCTGGAAGCAAGGCCGCTTGCGCTCACTGCTTGTCTGCATTGCTGACGAAACCGTAATGTCCAAATCAGCATTTTGACAGGTACGCTCGGTTAGCTTAGACACAAGCCCAAGCCTCTGTTTATGGAGCTGCGCTGGGTCTCCCGTGTCTTCGAACGAGGTAACAAGTAATGAAATTTTTCAGATCCCTTTCTGTACTACTCGCCATCGCAGCAAGCTCTTCCTATGCAATGGCAGAAGGTGGTGGTGATCGTACCTTTGCTCGTATGGAGCAGGCTCGCCAAGTAGCGATCGCTAATTATCAGGCTGACCAGAAGGACCAAGCCCAAGAGGTAGCCTCAGAGGCAGCCTCAGCGAAGCACGCTCACGCTAATTGCTGAGGCGAAACCTTCGGCAAATGTGATCACGCAGATTCTGAACTATGGCAGCTACTACGAATGTTGAAGCTGCCACGGTGTTGGCACTGCAACGTCAGGTGTTAGAACCGACGAAGTCGGTATTAGCTACGCTGAACCTTGTCTCGTTAAAAACGTTACCTAGCACCCCCGCACCAAGCGGGTGAACCGTATATTGGCTAGTTAAAAATCAATCTTCTTTAACGGCTAAGTTGATAATTGTTGAATGAATCGGCCCAGCTTTCCTAGACATTCTCCAAGCTCTGGAAATAGCGCTTTTCAAACTCCACTGGCGATAGCTGCATAGCGCTGCTGTGCCGTCGCTTGGGGTTATAGAACATCTCGATGTAATCGAACACATCACTGCGGGCTTCTTCGCGGGTTCCGTAGGTTTTCCGTCGGATGCGTTCCCGCTTCAGCAACTGGAAAAAGCTTTCCGCGACCGCGTTGTCGTGACAGTTACCGCGTCGACTCATGCTGCTGATCAGGCTGTTGGCCTTGAGGAAAATCTGCCAGTCCGAACTGCTGAACTGGCTGCCAAGGTCAGAGTGAATCATCACTTCCTGCTTGGGCTTGCGCCGCCACACCGCCATTAGCAACGCATCAATGGCCAAGTCGCTGCACATCTGTGGTTTCATCGACCAGCCAATTACCTGGCGTGAAAGCAGATCCAGCACCACCGCCAAGTACAACCAACCCTCATAGGTACGGATGTAGATGATGTCGGTGACCCAGACTTTGTTCGGTTCACCGACGTCGAACTGCCGCTCCAGGCGATTGGGCGAGGCCACCGTCGGCCTGCCGCCGTAGTAGCCGGGGCGCTGACGATAGCCGGTCTGCGAGCGCAGCCCTTCTTCCCGTATCAGGCGAGCCACACAGTGCCGGCAACAGGACTCCCCCAGCTCACGCAGATCGTTGTGGACCCTGCGGTAGCCGTAAACTCC
>NZ_JASNRF010000021.1:0-1429 GCF_030175875.1 Pseudomonas sp. HR1 | reverse complement strand
GGATCGATGTTCGATCTGTCCGGCAATGCCTAGTGTCATTACGAGCATGCATTGTTCGCCGGAGCTGGCCCTTCTTAGGGACAATTCTCGAGTGTCACCGGGCTCGTGTTCTTTCCAGATTTTTAAATCAAAAAGTTTTACTATGTTGTGATTTAGCAAAGTTAGCACAGCCATAGCGAAATGCTTGTCAATAAATCCTTCTCGGTATCTGCTTATATAGTCAAAGTCTAGTTTGAATAGGCTGTCTCTCTTGGTGTCCAGCCTTTCCATTGTGTAATTCAGAGCATGTGCTATGTCGTTTTTTATCTCTTGCGGTAAAGATCTAAAGTTTTCAAATATGCGATCTTCAAGTATTTCTTCAAAACTATCGTCTATTGCGTTGCCACGGGTGTCCGTAAGCAATATCCCTACATCTTCGTAGTCGACAAAGTATCTTTGATCCGGGTTTTCGGGATCCTTTATAGCAATTTTTCTGTTTATGTTTAATTTGAAAACAAAGCTTAGTTTTGCCTCAATTTTCAATAGTCTGAATATTTCGTTTAAATTTTCGTGTCTCTCAGACTCTAGATACTTGTTTATTAGTCCTTTGGTGGCTGATGACATCAAGGCCATGGCATTCGTCGCATACATGCCGGAGCTGCGCATGCCAATATAAGAATATATTGAGCGGAAGCTAGTAGTTTTGCTCCTGGGTATGCTGGGGAATTTATCAAAAGGGCTAGTTGATACGGCCAAAATCTTTGATGGAATAAAGTCATTGGCACGAAAAAAATAAGTGCTTTTCTCGTCAATCATTTTTGAGTAATTAGAGACGATTTCGCTTAAGAGTCTGCTTTTTCCTGTACCATTTCTTCCAATAATAATTGAAAAGCAGTTTTCATCTTCAAATAGGCTCTTCTCTGCTAGCGGTATAAACCTATCTTCAAAGGGGAATTCGATGATGCGTCCCATTCTGATTCCTTGCTATGCCAATATTAGGGCCGTTGGTACCTCTCGATAACTGTTAGGTCTATCCTAGATAGCTGCCTATACGGTTGCTTCATCGAGGCGCTCATCATCGTGCAGATTGAATCCGCTTTGGTGAGCGGCGACGGAAAATCCCATGGTGGTGCAGGGTTTTGCAGGTTTTTCGTTGCCTATCAAACAATAGTCTAAGCCACGTCCCATGTGGAAACGTTCGTCCTGCAGGGGTGCAGAAAAACCGACACATTTAGCCCGCAGGTGTGGCGGGAGGACAACAGCGCGCGCCAGGTGATAAGGCTGTGGTGGCCGGTGGCGTTCACCTGGGAACGCAACGCTTGTCGGCCGCCGTCAGGGCACCGCCAAACCCTCTGCTTTCGAGACGCCAGCCAAGGATTCGATGATCCGGCATTCCGATATGGTCCCGCCGTGGCAGCACGCCAATAGACGTTGCAATTCGCCCTCTAGG
>NZ_JASNRF010000020.1:0-1431 GCF_030175875.1 Pseudomonas sp. HR1 | reverse complement strand
CTGCTTCCAGCTCAGCCATCAGCTGCTCGCGAGACTTGCCTGGATCAGGCCACTGCGCCTGCGGCTTGAGCATCACATAGCTGTCGGAGATGTTCGGCGGCATCGGATCCGCGGCGATCTCGGCGGTGCCGGTCCTCGCGAATACCCGCTCCACCTCGGGTACCTGATCCAGGATGGAGCGCTCCAGGCGTTGCTGCATGTCCACCGATTGCCCCAGGCCGGTACCGGGCACCCTTAGCGCCTGCAGCGCGAAATCACCCTCGCTCAAGCTGGGTACGAATTCACTGCCCAGGCGCAGCGCCAGCAGCACCGTCAGCACCCCGCTCCGGCCAGCGCCGGCGAACACCAGGGGCCGCCGGCGCATGGCTGCATCCAGCGCGACGGCATAGCCGCGCCGCGCCGCGCTCATCAGTCGATTGTCCTTTTCCTGCACGCGACCCGTGACGAACAGCGCCACGGCCGCAGGGACGAAGGTGATGGACAGCAGCATGGCGCCCACCAAGGCGATCACCACGGTAAAGGCCATGGGATGGAACATCTTGCCTTCCACACCCGTCAGGGCGAACACCGGCAGATAGACCACCATGATGATCAGCTGCCCGAAGATCAGCGGTCTGCGCGCCTCGCGGGCGGCGGCGAACACTTCCTGGAAGCGCTCCCGGCGATCGAGCGCCCGACCGTGCCGTTCCTGGGCATGAGCCAGCCGGCGAATGGCATTCTCCACGATCACCACGGCGCCATCGACGATGATGCCGAAGTCGAGCGCACCCAGACTCATCAAGTTGGCGCTGACCCGATTCGCGGCCATGCCGCTGAAGGTGAAGAGCATCGACAGCGGGATCACCAGCGCGGTGATCAGCGCCGCGCGCAGATTGCCGAGGAAGACGAAGAGCACGGCGATGACCAGCAGCGCACCCTCCACAAGATTCTTGCGTACCGTAGCGATCGCCTTGTCCACTAGCGTGGTGCGGTCGTACACGGCGACCGCCTGCACGCCTTCCGGCAGGTTGCGGTTGATCTGCGCCAGGCGCTCGGCCACTGCCAGGGCCACCTCGCGGCTGTTCTCACCCACCCGCATGAAGACGGTGCCAAGCACCGCCTCTTCGCCATTTTCGGTAGCCGCCCCGGACCGTGACTCCTGCCCGACCCCGACCGTGGCCACATCCCGGATCCGTACCGGAGTACCGTCCACGGTAGCGAGCACGATGGTGGCGATATCCTCGACGGAGGCGAGCTGCCCCGGTACCCGAATCACCAGCTGCTCCCCGGCGCGCTCGATGAAACCGGCGCCGACATTGGCGTTGTTCCGCTCCAGCGCCACCGCCAGTTGTTCCAGGGTGATGCGATAGCCGGCCAGGCGCTTGGGATCGGGCGCGATCTGATACTCCTTGGCGTAGCCGCCAATGGTGTTGACTTCCGCCACCCCGGGTA